>CAWHDS010000011.1:0-86452 GCA_963828135.1 uncultured Solirubrobacterales bacterium | reverse complement strand
TCGACGCGCACGGCTCGGCGCTCTGGCGCGCCGGCGCGCTGATGCCGCAGTCGCGCGCATCGATGATGGTGGCGCACTGCGTCGACGCGCAGGCCGGCGAGCGGGTGCTCGACATGTGCGCCGCCCCGGGCGGCAAGACGACGCACCTGGCGGCGCTGATGGGGGCCCGCGGCGAGGTCGTCGCCGTCGAGCGCCACGGCGGGCGCGCGCTCGCGCTGCAGCGCACGGCTGCGCGGATGGGCGCGGCGAACGTGAGCGTCGAGGTCGGTGACGCGAGCGCGCCGCGTCGCGGCGGCGAGCGCTTCGCGCGCGTGCTGCTGGACGCGCCGTGCTCGGGGCTCGGGACGCTGGGGTCGCGCCCTGATCTGCGCTGGCGTACGTCGCCGGATGCCGTCGCGACGCTCGCCGGGGCGCAGGCCCGGCTATTGTCCGCGGCAGCCGCCGCGTGTGCGCCGGGAGCTACGCTCGTCTACTCGACGTGCACGATCTCGCCGGCCGAGAACGAGCACCAGATCGGAGCTTTCCTCGATGCCCACCCCGAGTTCGCACGGACCAACCTCCAGCTGCGCCACCCGGCGTGGGCTCACCCGGACGCCGCCAACCAGCTCCTGGCGCGCCCGAACGTGCAGGGAAGCGACGGCTTCTTCATCGCCGCGATGGCGCGCGGCGGCGGCTGAGCGAGTCGGCGGGCGATGACCGAGTCGGCCCAGCTCGGCACCGCCTGCCCGAACTGCGGCGAGCCGTGGCTTCGCCCGACCAACCTGCCGGGGCGCTACCGCTGCGTCTACTGCCTGCATCGCTTCGAGCTGGTCTCGGTCTGCCCGAACTGTGGCGAGCATTCGACGATCGTGAGGATGGCCAGCACGGCGATCGTCATGTGCAACGTATGCGGCGGCAGCATGCTGCGAGAGATATGACCGGCGGCGGCGGCATGCTGCCAGCGACATGACCCCGCAGCTGACGGATGTTCCGCGCGTCGCGCCGTCGATCCTCTCGGCCGACTTCGACCGGCTCGGTGCGGAGGTCCAGGAGGTGCTCGACGCAGGCGCCAGGGTGATCCACGTCGACGTCATGGACGGTCATTTCGTGCCCCCGATCACGATGGGGCCGCTGGTCGTGGCGGGCCTGCGCGAGCGGGTCGGCGCGGCCGGGGCGCGACTCGAGGTTCACCTGATGATCGAGCGCCCGGAGCGCCAGATCGAGGAGTTTGCGCGGGCCGGCGCCGACCTGATCACGATCCACGCCGAGGCCACGCCGCACGTTCACTACGCGCTTTCGCAGGTCCGCGAGGCCGGGCTGGCGGCGGGGCTCGCGCTGTGTCCGGCGACGCCGGTTGCGATCTTCGGCGAGGTCGCCGAGCTGCTCGATCTCGCCCTGTGCATGACGGTCAACCCCGGCTGGGGCGGCCAGCGTTTCATCGAGGCCTCGATCGATCGGATCGAGCGTGTGCGGGCGCTGCTCGGCGAAGCCTTCGCGATCGAGGTCGACGGGGGCATCGAGGTCGACACCGGTCCACGCTGCCTGGCGGCCGGAGCCCGCGTATTCGTTGCGGGCAGCGCCGTCTTCGGCTCGCCCGACCCGGCGGCCGCCTACGCGGCGCTCGCCGATGCGGTGGGCGACCCGCGGCGGTAGAGCGCGGTCAGCGCGAGCGCGAGCAGCCCGGCGGCGCCGGCGTAGCCGACCTCCGTGCGCACGATCTGGTTGCCGATCACGCCGCTCAGCATCCAGCCGACGAAGATCGCCGCCGCCGCCAGCCACAGCGCCGCCGCCTGCGTCGCCTGGCCCCGGGCCAGCGCCGCCTGGTTGAGCGCGCCGGCCGAGAGGTGCAGGCCCATGCCGACCGCGATCAGCGACAGGCCGAAGCGGTTGTAGTCGGCCGTGTTGTGGAAGACGTGGTGCAGCACGAAGGGCCCGATCGCCAGCAGGCCGATCGCCACGGCGGCCGCGAAGGCAGCGATTGCCAGCACCGTCAAGCGGATCGCCCGCGCGAACGCCGCGCGTCCCTGGGTCACCTCGAGCCCGGCCAGATGGGGCAACAGTGAGGTCTGGATCGCCTGGAAGAGCTGCAGCGGCGCGCGTGTGATCAGCATCACGTTGAAGACGACGCCCGGCAGCGCCGAGTTCGCCGGGCTGGTCGCCGCGATCGTCAGCACGGCGGCGTTCAGCAGCGTTTGCTCCGCCAGCTGGATCCCGGAGACCGAGATCGCGAAGCCGGTCCCGCGGCGGATCGAGAGGTCGCTGACGGCCTCCTCGATGCCCTCCGCCGCCGGTCCCTCGAGCGCCGCGTCGCTCGCCGGCGCGGCACGGTCCTCGCGCGCTGCGCGGCTCGCGAACGCGGCCGGCACCACCACCAGCGAGACGAACGGCGCGGCGGCGATGCCGACCGCGATCGCCGACTGCCCGTGCGTGATGCCCACGGCCGCCGCGACCGCGAACGCCATCCGCGAGACCGACTCCATGAACACCAGCGCGCCGTACAGCGCGAAGTACTTGTGGCCGGCCAGCCAGCCGCGCGCGAAGTAGCTGGCGGCGTAGGCGACGATGCCGACGACGAAGATCCAGTAGAGCGTCGTCGAGTCGAACACGTGATCGGCGAGCTCGTGGTGCAACGGCAGTGCGACCGCCAGGAAGGCCAGCGCGAAGCAGCCCTGGATGGTTATCGGGATCCGCATCGGCAGACCCGCTATGCCGCGGGCACGGTGATCGGCGATCGTGCGCGAGAGCAGCTGCTCGATCGGCCGGTAGATCACACTGATGATCACGAACATCACCGACCACAGGACGTCGAGATGCGAGTACTGCGGCGATGAAACGCCGTGGTGGTCGAGCAGATGGCCCGCGACGGCGAAGTACGCCAGCGTCAGGACGCCGGTCGAGGCGATCCCGATCGAGAGCATGCGCGCGCCCCGCGCGTATCCCTGGTCGGGGCGCCCCCCGCGGCGGGCTGGTACGGGCGACTGCTCAGACTCGGACAAGCACCATCGTCCAGGGGACCGGCGAGCGCGTCTCGATCACCTCGCCGTGGCGGGCGCACAGCGACACAATCGCCGACTTGGAGAAGTGGTTGACGTGGCCCGGCGTGTTGCCGAGCTGGGGCCAGTAGGCGCCGCGCACCATGTTCACGGCGCGCCAGAGCGGCTCGCGCGGCACCGAGACCAGCACGTGGCGGGCGGCGCAGCGCGCCATCTCCGCGAGCGTGTGCTCGGGGTCCGGGACATGCTCGAGCACCTCGATCGCGCACGCGAGGTCGAACTCGCGCTCGCCGAACGGGAGCCGCTCGGCGCGTTGTGCGATATAGGTCAGGTTCGGTGCCGGACGCCGCGCCCACTCGGCGGCGAGCAGTGGATCCTCGAGGTCGATGCCGACGACGCGCGCCGGCTCCAACGCTCTTGCCCAGCGCTGAGTGAGCACCCCCTCGCCGCAGCCGACGTCGAGCACCGACGCGGGCTGCGTCGAGAAGAAGAGATCGTCGAGGTTGCGCTCGAAGCCGCGCATCAGCGCGCGTGCAACCGGGTTGCGCGCGTTGTACTTGTCGTAGGTGTTGCCGGTGACGGTGCCGTCGGCGGCACGGGTGACCGCGGTCACGAATCCGCCTCGACCGCGCTACCCACACCGGGTGGCGCCTGCGCTTCGGGCGGGCGGGAAGCTGCGCCCGGCGGCTCGGCAGGCTCCGGTGCCGGTCGCGCCGGCGGCCCGTCGCTCAGCGACTCGTAGTGGGACGGCTTGACGCCGAGCTGCAGTTCGATCCGCCGCACCCGTTCGTGCGTGCGCTGGATCATCATGCGCTGGGCGCTGAGCAGATCGCCGATCACGCCGAGCGCGGCGACGACGACGCCGGCGTTGAACAACACCGCCCCGAGGATCAGCGACTGGACATGGCCGGAGCCGTTCCCCTGAATGTAGGCGACCACGAAGCGCACCCAGACCCCGAATGCGGCGACCAGCAGCACCGCCGCGACGCTGAGGAACACGCGCAACGGCTCGTACTGTGCGTAGATGCGGAAGATCGAGACCGCGCTGCGGCGGACGTAGGACCACATCGAGGGGAACAGACGCGACTCCCGCGTCACCGCGTTGGTGCGGATCGGGACGTGATCGATTGCGATCAGCTGCTTGCCCGACTGGATGATCGACTCGAGCGTGTAGGTGAAACGCGAGACGATCAGGATCTGCAGCGCGGCCTCGCGGTTGTACGCGCGGAAGCCTGACGTGGTGTCCGGCACGTCAGTCGACGAGGCCGCGCGGACGACGCGCGAACCGAGTCGCTGGAGGCGCTTCTTGAGCGGCGAGAAGTGCTCGATCGATGGCACGTCGCGGTCGCCGATCACCATGTCGGCGCTGCCGGCAATGATCGGCGCGACGAGCTTCGCGATGTCGGCGCCCTGGTACTGGTTGTCCGCGTCGGTGTTGACGATCACGTCCGCGCCGAGCTTCAGCGCCGCGTCCATGCCTGCCTGGAAGGCACTGGCGAGCCCCTTGTTGTTGGTCAGGCGAACGATGTGCTCGACGCCGTGCGCGCGCGCCACCTCGATCGTCTGGTCGGTCGATCCGTCGTCGATCACCAGCCACTCGATCGAGTCGAAGCCGGGCAGCTCGCGCGGAAGGTCGCCGAGCGTCGCCGGCAGTTGCTCGGCTTCGTCCTTGCAGGGGATCTGGATGATCAGCTTCATCGTGTGCGGTGCCGTCCGCGCGTTCCGTCCACGACGGTGCCGTAAACTGGCCGCCCAGTATCCCAGAGAAACCGGAGGGCCGCCAAGTTCGCCGGCGGCCCCGGCCTCTGCGGGATCCTCTCCTTTCGATGCCCAGATGCTGCCCGAATACAGCGCGTGTGCAGCTGGCGAGCGCCGCGCCTGCGACGGTCGCGCGGGCCCCGACGGCGCGCGAGACGTTGTGAGCGCTCCCGCGGGCGCAACCACCGCCGGCCGAGCCGGGAGCGGGAGGCCGGCCTGGCTCGCAAGGATGCTCGCGTGGCCCGCTTCGACGTGGGCGAAGCTGGCTTTCGGCGGCATGTGCGTGGCGGCGCTGATCGGCTTTTTGCTGATCCCCACCTACCCGATCTACGACACCCAGTACTACCTGCTCTGGGGCCGCGAGATCGTCCACGGCCAGCTTCCCTCGTTCACGGCATACGAGGCCCCGACCGAGCATCCGCTTGCGGTCCTCTGGGGTGTGGTGATGTCGATCTTCGGCAACGCCGAGTTGCGCCTCGCCGTGCTCTGCGCGATCGCGTCGTTCTTGCTCCTCGCGTGGGGCGTCTACCGCCTGTCGCGTTCGGCGTTCTCGCCGATCGTCGCCGCGACGGCCGTCGCGCTGCTGCTCACTCGCTTCAACTTCATGTTCCTGGCGGCGCGGGGGTATGTCGATCTCACCTACTGCGCGGCGATCGTGTGGGCGGCCGCGTTCGAGATCGAGCGGCCGCGTCGCGGGACGCTCGTCTTCGTCGTGCTGCTGGGCGCGGAGCTGATCCGGCCCGACGCATGGCTGCTCGCCGGGCTCTACTGGCTGTGGTGCGCGCCGAAGGCAGGCTGGCCGCAGCGCATCCGCTGGGCCGCGATCGTCGCCGCCGCTCCCGTTGCCTGGGTTTTGCTTGACTGGATCGTGACGGGCCAGCCGCTGCACTCGCTGACCAGCACCCAGAACACGGCGGTCGCGCTCGGCCGCACCGTGCCGCTGGCACAGCTGCCCGGGACGCTCTCGCACTACCTGATCCTGCTGGCCAAGTCGGCCGTGGTGGCCGGGGCGATCGCCGGCGTCGTGCTCTCCGCCTGGTTCGTGCCCCGCCGGATGGCCGCACCGTTCGTGGTGCTGCTCGCCGGAATCGGCACCTTCGTGGTGATCGCCGGGGCGGGCCTGTCGGTGATCGACCGCTACCTGCTGATGCCGGCGGTGATGATCCTGGTGTTCTGCGCGTTCGCGCTGACTGGCTGGACGATGCTCGAGCACGGCGTGCTGCGCAAGCTGTGGGCAACCGGAGCGGTGGTGCTGATGGGAATCGGCGTCTATCTCGCGGCGAGCACGCTCAGCCTGAACAAGATCGAGACCGAGCTCGGGTTCCGCGACAGCGGCCAGACCTCGCTGGTCGCGATCCTCGACAGGCCGCAGGTTCGGCGGGATCTGGCGTGCGGACCGGTCTCGGTCCCCGATCACAAGCTCGTGCCGGACATCCGCCTGATCCTCAACCTGGGTCGGGCCGGCGTGATCGACCGCGGTGACGCACGCTACCTGCTCGACAAGGGGCAGCCCGCGCTGTATGACGCAGAGCAGCACGGGGTCGCGCTGTACCCGCTCGGACTCGCGGTGATCCGCTACGCGCTGACCAGTCCGAACGACAGCCCGCTGGATCAGGTGCCGCTACCCGGCTTCCAGCTGATCGCGCACACCGGCTACTACGCCGCGTACGCACGCTGTTGAGCGGCGTTCGCCGCCGCCTGGGCGCGCTCCTGGCCGCCGCTCCCCGCCGCCTGCGCACCGCGGTGACCACGGCACCGCACCGCCTGCGCACCGCGCTCACCGCCGCTCCGCGACGCCTGCGCGCGCGGCTGGCGGCGCGCGTCGCCTGCCTGCCGCTGACCACGGCGCCGCCCGCCTGCGCACCGCGGTGACCACGGCGCCGCGCCGCCTGCGCACCGCGGTGACCACGGCGCCGCGCCGCCTGCGTGCCGCGGTGACCACGGCGCCGCACCGCCTGCGTGCCGCGGTGACCACGGCGCCGCGCCGCCTGCGCACCCAGGTCACGGACATTCCGCGCCGCTGGGATCTCCGTTATGGCGCCGCGGTCACGGCCGTGGCCGCGCTCGCGCTCGCGCTGCGCCTGTGGGGGGATCGCAGCGGTCTGCCATGGGCCTACAACACGGACGAGGCCCAGGAGTTCGTGCCGTACGCGATCGGAATGCTCGGCGGCAACCTCAATCCGGGCTACTTCATCAACCCGCCCGCCTTCACCTACCTGCTCGCCGGGCTGCTGCGGCTGTGGTTCGGCAGCGGCGCCCGCGAGGTCTACCGCTCGGCCAACTCGACCGACATCTGGCTGCTTGCGCGGGTCACCTCGGCCGTCCTTGGCACGCTCGCGGTGTGGCTCCTGTACCTCGTCGGCACGCGCCTCTTCGATCGTCGCACCGGCCTTTTGGCGAGCGCGGTGATGGCGGTCGCGTTCCTGCCGGTGTTCTACGGGAAGCTGGCGCTCAACGACGCGGTGGTGCTCGCGCCGGTGTGCCTGTCGCTGTGGGGCAGCGCCGGCATCGCCGCGCGCGGGCGCCGGCGCGACTACACGATCGCCGGGATCGGGCTCGGGCTGGCCGCCGCGACCAAGTACACGGGCGGCATCGTCGTGCTGCCACTGGTCGTGCTCGCGCTCTCACGTACGCGCGAACCGGCTCGCCGTTGGTTCGCCCTGCGCTGGCTGGCCTGCACCGGGCTGATCGCGCTCGCCGCGTTCGTGCTCGCAAACCCGTACTCGGTGCTGGACTTCCACGCCTTCATCAACCAGCTGGCGCACCAGTCGAGCGAGAGCCAGCAGAACGGCAAGCTCGGCCTGACCCACGGCAGCGGGATCTTCTATTACCTGTGGTCGATCGTCTGGGGCGTCGGCTGGGTGCCCGCAGTGGCGGCCGTTGCCGGTGCCCTCGCGCTGCTGGTACGCCGCGAGTGGTGGACCTTCGTTGCGTTCGTGCCGGCGGTGATCGGCTTCCTCGTCTTCATGGGGCTGCAGGGACGCTACTTCGGCCGCTGGGTGATGCCGATCGTGCCGATCGTCTGCCTGTTCGGCGCCAACGCGGCCGTCGCGGGCGCGGAGCTGGCGGCGCGCGGACGATCGCGCCTATGTGCGGCGCTCGTCGCGCTGGGCGCGGCTGCGCTCTGCGGCCAGGGTCTCGTGTACAGCGTCCATTCGGGCATCGTCAACTCGCGTGCCGACACACGCAGTCTCGCGCGGGTGTGGCTGCTGGCGCATGTCCGGGCCGGCACCCGGATCGTCGTCGAGCCGATCGTGTCGAATGGTGGCGAGCCTCCCGACAACTGGACATCGCGCTGGCTCGCCTTCACCGATCTCGTCACCCACCGTGGTCCGCACGGCGTGCTCTACGTGCTGGCCGGCAGGAAGGTGAAGCTCGAGAACTACGAGGCAACGCTCTCCCCGGCGCTCGTGAGCCTCTACGAGCGCGACGACTACTGCGTGGTCGTGACCGGCTCGACCGAGCAGGGCCGCGCGCTCACCGATCCAGCCGCTGTTCCCAAGGCGATCGCCTACTACGACGATCTCGCCGCGCAGGGCACCCGAGCATTCGTAGCCTCGCCCTACGGCAAGGGGTCGCCGGCCGTCGCGTTCAACTTCGACTGGTCGTTCGACTACTACCCGCTCGCCTACACGCGCCCCGGCCCGGTTGTGACGATCTGGCGGTTGCACGGCGGAGCGTGCGCGAGCCGCCGGCGAGCCGCCGGCAAGCACCGGGCCAAGCATCGCCGCTGAAAGCCGTTCTCACGCTGACTGCGACCGAGGCGGCGCGCGGGCGCGCCGTATGCTTCAGTTGCGATGCAAACCTGCACAGAGACCGACCGGGCGCATCTGGCGCGCGCGATCGAGCTCGCTCGCAACGGTGTCGGTCGCGCGAACCCCAACCCGGTGGTGGGGGCTGTGATCGCGGTCGACGGCAGCGTGCTCGGCGAGGGCTGGCACGACGAACTGGGTGGCCCGCACGCCGAGGTCAACGCGATCAGCGCCTGCCGCGAAGCCGATCTGACAGCCGCCACGCTTTATGTCTCGCTCGAGCCGTGCTGCCACCACGGGGCAACGCCTCCCTGCACCGATGCGATCCTGGCCGCCGGCATCAGGCGCGTGGTCGTCGGCAGCGACGACCCCACGGAGAAAGCGTCTGGCCGCGGGCTCGGCATCCTGCGCGACGAGGGCGTCGAGGTCGTGCTAGCCGACGGCGAGCTCGCCCATTCGGCGCGGCTGCTCAACCAGGCCTTCCGCAAGCACGCCCGCACCGGGCGGCCATGGATCCTGTTCAAGTCGGCGATGACGCTCGACGGCAAGGTCGCCACGCGCGACGGCGACTCGAAGTGGATCTCCGGGGTCGACAGCCGCGAGCTTGCGCACCATTGGCGGGCGTCGGTGGACGCGGTCGCGATCGGGATCGGCACGGCGCTGACTGATGACCCGCAGCTGACCGCGCGCGTCGAGAACGTCCACCGCCAGCCCCGGCGTGTGGTGTTCGACTCGCTGGCGCGGCTGCCACTGTCCTCGCAGCTGGTCTGCGTGACCGGCGATGTGCCGCTGATCGTCGTCGTCTCGCGTGCCGCCGCGCGCTCGGACACCGACGCGCTCGAGGCGGCCGGGGCGGAGGTGATCGTGGCGACCGGTGAGAACGAACCGGCGCGCGTCCGCGCGGCGCTCGATCAGCTCGGCTCGCAGGGGATCGCCTCGATCCTGCTCGAGGGCGGGCCGCACCTCGCCGGAGCGTTCCTCGACGCCGGCGAGATCGACGAGGTTCGGCTGTTCCTCGCGCCGATGCTGCTGGGCGGCCGCAGCGCGCGCGATCCGCTCGAGGGCGAGGGGGTCGAGCGCATCGCCGAGGCGATCAGCGCGCTGACGCTTGACTGCCAGCGCGTCGGCGAGGATCTGCTGATCTCCGCACGGCTGCGGGAGTGGTGATGTTCACCGGGCTGGTCGAGGCTGTCGGCGAGGTCGTCGGTGTGGAACGCGACCAACGGGGGGCGGTGATTGAGATCGCCTCGGCGATCGCGGGCGAGCTCGAGCCCGGCGACTCGATCGCCGTGAGCGGCGCCTGCCTGACCGCGCGGGAGATCGCCGACGGGCACTTTCGCGCCGACGTCGTCGCTGAGACGCTACGGCGCACGACGCTGGGCGAGCTCGCCGGCGGCTCGCGCGTCAACCTCGAGTTGCCGCTGCGCCTGAGTGACCGGCTCGGCGGTCACGTCGTGCTCGGCCATGTCGACGGTGTGGGCGAGGTTCGCGCGCGCCACGACTCGGGCGAGATCGAGGTCGCGATCGACGAGCAGCTCTCACGCTACGTCGTCGAGAAGGGATCGATCGCGCTCGACGGCGTCAGCCTGACCGTCGCGGCGGTCGACTCCTCAACGGTGACCGTCGCGCTGATCCCAGCCACCCGCGAGTCGACGACGCTCGGCGAGGCTGCCGTCGGAGCACGGCTGAACGTCGAGGTCGACATCATGGCGAAGCATCTGGAGCGGCTGGTTAGCCGGTGAGCGCAAAGCAGCCCAAGCCCAAGAGCCCGTTCTCGACGATCGAGCAGGCGATCGAGGAGATCCGCCGCGGCAAGATGGTCGTCGTCTGCGACGACGAGGACCGCGAGAACGAGGGTGACGTCGTGATGGCGGCACAGTTCGTCACGCCCGAGGCGATCAACTTCATGACCAAGCAGGCGCGCGGGTTCATCTGCCTCGCGCTGACGCCGGAACGCTGCACCGAGCTCGGGCTGGATCTGATGACGCCAAAGAACGAGTCGCGTATGCAGACCCCGTTCACGGTCACGATCGAGGCGCGTGAGGGCGTCACGACCGGCGTATCCGCCCACGACCGGGCGCACACGATCCAGGTCGCGATCGATTCGCGCAGCGGTCCCGGCGACCTCGTGCAGCCGGGCCACGTGAACCCGCTGAAGGCGAAGTCCGGCGGCGTCCTCGAACGCACCGGGCACACCGAGGCGAGCATCGACCTGGCGCGCCTCGCCGGGCTCACGCCGGCGGGCGTGATCTGCGAGGTGATGAACGACGACGGCACGATGGCGCGCGTTCCGGACCTCGTCGAGTACTGCGCGCGGCACAAGCTGAAGATGGTCACGATCAAGGACCTGATCGTCTACCGGCGCCGTCGGGACCGCCTCGTCGAACGCGTCGTCTCGACCCGTCTGCCGACCGCGTTCGGGGTTTTCGAGGCGGTCGGCTACCGCTCGTTCGTCGATGACAAGCACCATCTCGCGCTGGTCAAGGGCGATATCGCCGGCAAGCAGGACGTGCTCGTCCGGGTTCACTCGGAGTGCCTGACGGGTGATGTCTTTCACTCCGAGCGCTGCGACTGCGGCGGCCAGCTGGCGTCGGCGCTGAACCGGATCGAGAAGGAGGGCGAGGGTGTGCTGCTCTACCTCGCCCAGGAGGGGCGCGGGATCGGCCTGCTGAACAAGCTGCGCGCCTACAAGCTCCAGGAGGAGGGACTCGACACCGTCGAGGCCAACGAGCGCCTTGGGCTGCCGGCCGACCTGCGCGACTTCGGGATCGGCGCGCAGATCCTCGTCGATCTGGGGTTGACGTCGATTCGCATCCTCACCAACAACCCGAAGAAGATCCGCGCGCTCGAGGGCTACGGCCTCTCGGTCACCGACCAGATCCCGATCGAGGAGCCGCCGAACCCCGAGAACGTGGCCTACCTGCGCGCGAAGCGCGAGAAGCTCGGTCACACGCTCCACCATCAGGGGCTCGACCTCGACGCCGAGCTGCGCCTGCGCGAGCGCGCACCGCAGTCAAAGCTGCCCGGCGAGCGCTGATGGCCACCTACGCGCTGGTGGTCGCGCGCTTCTATGAGGATCTGGCGGTGCGCCTGCAGGCGGGTGCGCGGGCGGTGCTCGAGGAACACGGCTGCGCGGTCGAGACGATCGAGGTGCCCGGCGCGTTCGAGCTGCCCGCGGCCGCGCAGTACGCGGCGGCCAGCGGGCGCTTCGACGGCGTGGTCTGTCTCGGTGCGGTGATCCGTGGTGAGACCGACCATTACGACCACGTCTGCGCCGCCGCCGCCCGCGGGATCCAGGACGTCGGGCTGAAGACGGGCGTGCCGTGCACGTTCGGAGTGCTCACGGTCGACACCTACGAGCAGGCATTGGCGCGCTCCGGCGGTGATCGCCGAGACAGCGGCGCTCACGCCGCGCGCGCGGCGCTCGCGCTCGCCGAGATCCGCGCGGCGCTCGCCAGCGGCTAGACTGCTCGGCGATATGGCCAAGGTCTGTCATTCATGTGCGAAGGGGCCGGCGTTCGGCAACAACCGCAGCCACTCGATGGTCGCGACACGCCGGCGCTTCAACCCCAACCTGCAGAAGGTGCGCATCGTCGTGGGCGGCGCGCCCCGGCGCGTGTACGTCTGCACGCGGTGCCTCAAGGCCGGCAAGGTCACGAAGGCCAGATAGCCGGCGAGGGTCGTGCCTGACCCTAACCTGATCCGCTTTCGCGCCCTGGTCGCCGGGGCGCTCGCGCATCTGGAGTCGCGCCGCGAGGAGGTCAACGACCTCAACGTGTTCCCGGTCGCCGACGGCGACACCGGCGACAACATGGTGCTGACGATGCGGGCGGTGCTCGCGGAGCTCGACCGCCTCGCCGCGGGCGGCGAACGCACGATCGACGAGATCGGACGTGACGAGATAGTCGAGAACGTCGCGCGGGCGGCGCTGCTCGGTGCGCGCGGCAACAGCGGCGTGATCCTCTCGCAGCTGATCCACGGCGCCGCCGAGGAGCTGTTCAGCAGGCCCGGCGAGCTGATCGACCCGACGCTGATCGGCGCCGCGCTCGCGCGCGCCGCCGACCGCGCCTACGCGTCGGTGCGCGAGCCGGCCGAGGGCACGATCCTCACCGTCGTGCGCGAGATGGCGCATCGCGTGATGGTCGAGCTGGCGCACATGCCGGACACGCGCCTGGGCCCGGAGGTCACCTCCACCGAGCAGGACGACGCGATCGCCGGTCTGCTGGAGCGCGCCGTGGCCGCCGGCGAGGCCTCGGTGATGCGCACCCCCGACCTGCTCGCGGTGCTGCGCGACGCGGGCGTCGTCGATGCCGGCGGCTACGCGCTGGTCGTGATCTTCGCCGGGATCGTGGCCGCCCTGCGCGGCGACGAGCCCCCGGCGCTCGAGCACCACGCGCCGGCGCGCGTGACCCACCCTCAGCACCTCTCGTCCACCTACCGCTACTGCACCAACTTCGCCGTCACCGGCTCGGGGCTCGAGCCGACCCGTTTCACCGAGGCGCTCGAGGCGCTCGGCGACTCGGTGCTGGTCGTGGGCGACGCGCGCACGCTGAAGATCCACGTCCACACCGATCAGCCCGAGCAGGCGATCGCGGTGCTCGCCGGCGCCGGCGAGGTCTCGCACCTCGACGTCGCGGACATGCACGCGCAGGTCGCGGCGCGGGCGCGCCAGCTCGCGGAGGGAGCGCGCTGCGGCGTGCTAGCGGTGGTCGCCAGCACCGGGATCGGGAACCTCTTCCAGAGCCTCGGCGCGCACGTGCTGGACGGCGGCCCGACGCTCAACCCGTCGACCTACGAGCTGCTCGCCGGGATCCACGCCGTCGCCGCCGAGGAGGTCGTCGTGCTCCCGAACAGCGCGAACGTGATCATGGCCGCCGAGCGCGCCGCCGAGCTGTCGGAGAAGCAGGTCGTCGTCGTGCCGTCACGCAGCCAGCAGACCGCGCTCGCCGCGCTGGTCGCGCTGTCGCCGGCGCTGGGGGCGGCCGAGAACGCGGCGGCGATCGCGTCGGCGCTGGCGCGCGTGCGCAGCGGCTCGGTGGCACCGGCGGCGCGCGATGACGTGGACGGGCGGTTCGCTGTCGGCGAGGCGGTGGGCTTCGTCGGCGAGTCGCTGGTGGCGTGGGGCGAGCCGGAGGCGACGCTCGCGCACGTGCTGGCGAGCCTCGGCGACGGCAGCGAGCTGATCACCTGCATTGCCGGCGCCGGCGCGCCGCTCAGCGCCGAGCGGATCGCCGCGCTCGCGCCGGAGGCCGTCGAGCTGGAGCACCGCCACGGCGGGCAGCCCAGTTATTGGTGGTTGCTCTCGGCCGAGTAGCGACCGCGTCGACGATCATCATTGCGCGATGAGGTCGTCTCGAACCAGGGTGTTCCCGGCCCCGCGCGGGTTTGCCGCAATGGCCGCGCCGCCACGCGCCGCCCTGCTCGCGGCGCCGGTCCGCACGCCGCGCCCGTCCACCCTGCAGCTCCCGCTCGATCTCCCGCCAAAGGCCGCCGAGGGCGCCGCTGCGCTCGGACTGAACACGGTCGGCGAGCTGCTCGAGCACGTCCCGCGGGCGCGGCGCGAGGCACGCACGGTCGCGGCGCTCGCGCCCGGCGAGACGGCGACGGTGCTGGTCGAGGTGCGCACGATCGCGTCACGGCCGGTGCGCCGGCGAGGGATGCGGCCGCTGGTCGAGGCGACCGTGGCCGACGCGACCGGCCCGATGCAGGCGACCTTCTTCAACCAGCCGTGGCTTGCCAAGCGCTACGAGCCGGGCACGCGGCTGGTGCTCCACGGCAAGTACGAGGGGAGGGGGCGTTTTCGCGTCGCCAGCCACGCGACCACCGACGAGGCGGCCGCCGGCACCGAGGAGGTGTCGCACTATGCGGCGAGCGAGGGGCTGTCGAGCACGCAGATCCTCTCGCTGGTCGCGGCTCACAGGGCGGCCCTGCGCGAGGTCGTCGAGCCGCTCCCGGGACGCCTGCGCGCCAGCCAGGCGCTCGCCGAGCGGGGCGCGGCGCTTGAGGCGATGCACTTCGGCGCGAGTCCCGAGGAGGTCGAGCGCGGGCGCGTGCGGCTCGCCTTCGAGGAACTGCTGCTCGTGCAGCTCGCGCTGCTCGCGCGGCGCGCCCGCGAGGACTCCGGCGCGGCCGCGCTCGCCCTGGGCGGCGAGCCGAGCCTGACCGCGCGCTGGCTGGGTCACGAGCTGCCGTTCCCGCTGACCGCCGACCAACTCGCGGCAATCGCGACGCTGCGCGACGAGCTCGCGGGCGAGCGTCCGACGCAGCGGCTGCTGATGGGTGAGGTCGGCAGCGGCAAGACGGTGGTGGCGCTGTTCGCGATGCTGCGAGCCGTCGAGCACGGCTTCCAGGCCGCGCTGATGGCGCCGACCGAGACGCTCGCCGAGCAGCACTTCGCGACGATCCAGCGCCTGCTGGGCGAGCAGTCGGTCACGCTCGCGCTGCTGACCGGCTCGACGCCCGCGGCGCGGCGCGCGGAGATCCTCTCGCGCCTGGCGAGCGGCGAATGCTCCCTGGTCGTCGGCACGCACGCGCTGATCGAGGACCCGGTGCGCTTTCACGCGCTGGCCGTCGCGGTCGTCGATGAACAGCACCGCTTCGGCGTGCGCCAGCGCACGGCGCTGCACGGCAAGGCCCCGGACGGCCGCGCGCCGCACGTGCTGCACATGACCGCGACGCCGATTCCGCGCACGCTGGCGCTCTGCGAATACGGCGATCTCGACCAGACGCGCCTGCGCGAGCGCCCGCTCGGGCGCCGCGCCACGGCGACGCACGTGGTTTCCGGGGAGCGCGAGCGAAAACGCGCCTATGAGCGGATCGCCGAGGAGGTACGCGCCGGCCGACAGGCCTTCGTCGTCTGCCCACTGGTCGAGGCTGGCGAGCTGGAGGAGGGCGTCGACGCGGCGGCGCAGGCGCGCGCGGCGACCGAGGAGTTCGAGCGGCTGCGCGCCGGCGAGCTGCGCGAGTTCCGCCTGGTGCTGCTGCACGGACAGCTCGGGCACCGCGAGAAGCAGGCGGCGATGGCGGCGTTCGCCGCCGGCGACGCCGACGTGCTGGTGGCCACGACGGTGATCGAGGTCGGCATCGACGTGCCAAACGCGACGGTGATGCTGATCGAGAACGCCGAGCGCTTCGGCATCTCGCAGCTGCACCAACTGCGCGGGCGCGTGGGCCGCGGCGAGCACGACTCGCTCTGCCTGCTGTGTGGGCCGAAGGGGTCGCCGAGGCTCGCCGCACTCGAGCGCCACGATGACGGCTTCGAGCTGGCGGAGATCGACCTGCGGCTGCGCAAGGAGGGTGAGCTGGTCGGCACGAAGCAGTCGGGCGTCGGGCAGTTCGCGCTCGCGCAGATGCCCGAGGACGAGGCGCTGCTGATCGCAGCGCGCGCATGCGCGGAGGGGCTGATCGCCGCCGACCCGAGCCTCGAGCAGCCGGAGCACGCGCTGCTGGCCGACCGCCTCGCGCGAGCTCTATGGGGAGATCGCCGCGCACCCGATCGCAGCATGAGGTGAGCGTGCGCCGAACGCGTCCGTTGGCGTGGCCGCCGGCATGCGCGTGATCGCGGGCGAGCTCGGCGGGCGCCGGCTGCAGAGCCCGCGCGGACTCGCGACGCGGCCGACCGCCGAGCGGGTTCGCGAAGCGTTGTTCTCGATGCTGGGCGAAGTGGACGGCGCGATCGTGCTCGACCTGTTCGCCGGCTCGGGGGCTCTAGGGATCGAAGCCCTTTCGCGCGGCGCCGCGCACGCGACCTTCGTCGAGCGGGCGCCTCGCGCGCTGGTGGCGCTGCGGGCCAACCTCGATTCGCTGCAGTTGACCGGGCGTGCCCGCGTGCTCGGCGGCGACGCGCTGGCGGCACTGCGCGCGGATGACAAATACGATCTGGTCTTCCTCGACCCCCCATACGCGATGGCGCCGGCGCTGGCGGGCGCGCTGTCGCGCGAGCTGCCGGGCGTGCTGCGCGCCGGTGCGCGCGTGGTCAGCGAGTGCGACCGCCGTGCCCCGCTGGAGCTGCCCGAGCTGACGCTGCTGCGCGAGCGACGTTACGGCGACACGATGATCCGAATCCACGAAACCACAGCGCCTTGACCGACAGCCACGCCCACCGCATAGCCGTCTGCCCCGGCTCCTACGACCCGATCACGAACGGACACGTCGACGTCATCACACGTGCAAGGGCGCTATTCGACGAGGTCGTCGTGGCGGTCGTCGCCCACTCGCTGCGCAAATCGGCGACAAGCCTGTTCGAGCTGCCCGAGCGCCTGGAGTTCATCGCCGCCGCGACCGCTCATCTGGACGGCGTCCGCGCCGAGCCCTTCGACACGCTGGTCGTCGAGTTCGCCCGGCGCGTCGGCGCCGTGGCGATCGTCAAGGGGCTGCGGGCGATCTCCGACTTCGAGTATGAGCTCGAGATGAACCAGCTCAACCGTCGCCAGGCGCCGGAGATCGAATCGGTCTACATCATGGCGAGCCCCGAGTTCAGTTTCGTCTCCTCCAGCGGCGTCAAGGAGCTCGCGACGTTCGGCGGGAGGATCGAGGGTCTCGTGCACCCCGATGTGGCCAGGCGGTTGCAGGAAGAGCTGGGGCGAACGCGAAAGTCGTGACGACAACGCGCCGTTTGGGGCGCGCGTTACCCTGTAGCCATGGACGTTCTCGTTCTCATCGACAAGCTTGACGACTTGGTGCACAACGCCAAGCAGGTCCCGCTGACCGATCAGGTGCGCGTCGACAAGGAGGAGATCTACGATCTGCTCGATCAGATGCGTGCCACGATCCCCGAGGAGATCAAGCAGGCGCGCTGGATCGTCAAGGAACGCCAGGAGATGCTGGCCGAGGCCAAGCGCGAGGCCGAGCGGATCGTCAAGGAGGCGCGCGAGCGCCAGGAGCACCTGATCTCCAACGAGGAGGTCACCAAGGCGGCTGAGCGGGCCGCCGAGGACATCGTCGAGGAGGCCCAGGCGCGCGAGCGCGAGATCCGTCTCGGAGCGGAGGACTACGCCGACGAGATTCTCAACACGCTGGAGATCAACCTCTCGAAGTTCATCGCCGCCGTGCAGCGCGGTCGTGACCGCCTCGCCGGGCGCGACGAGTCCGCGGCCGCTTAGCGGTCCTTCGCGGAACGTTCCAGCCGGCCGACGGCGTGTGCTGTGCCCGGCGGCTCGCGGACCTGCTTGGATAGGGTCGTGAACTTCGAACGGATCGCCGGCTCGCTGCACACCGGCCTCACGCTGACGCGGGTCGGCGTGCTGCGCCCCGAGCGACCCGACCGGATCCTGCGGGTCGGGGCGACGCTGCTGCGCTGGGGGCCGACCCCGGCGTCGGGCTACGCCGTCTCGGCGGTGCGCACACCCAAACGTGCGGCGATCCACGACGACCGCGGCACGATCACCTTCGCCGAGCTCGAAGCGCAGACCAACGCGCTCGCGCGCGGGCTGCGCGGACTTGGCGTGCGCGAGGGCGACTCGATCGCGATCTTCTGCCGCGACCACCGCGGCTTCATCGAGGCCTCGATCGCGTCGGGCAAGCTGGGTGCGACGCTGCTGCTGTTGAACACCTCCTTCGCCGGACGCCAGATCGCCGAGGTCTGCGAGAACGAGCAGCCGCGCGTGCTGATCTACGACGAGGAGTTCAGCGAGCTGTGCGCTCCCGCGGCGGCCGGGCGCACGAGCGTGATCGCCTGGCAGGACTCGCCGCAGCTGCCTCACCCGACGATGGACGACCTGATCGCCGCCAACTCGACGGCGCGCCTCGCACCGCCGCGCGACCGCGGCCGCGTGGTGATCCTGACCTCCGGCACGACCGGCACGCCGAGGGGCGCCTCGCGCCACCAGCCCCGCAGCCTCGACCCGGCGGCGCGATTCTTCTCGCGCATCCCGCTGCGCGCGCGCGAGACGACGCTGATCGCGGCGCCGCTGTTTCACTCCTGGGGCTACGGGCATTTCACGATGGCCCTGCCGCTCTCCTCGACACTCGTGCTGCAGCGCCGCTTCGAGCCCGAGGCGACGCTCGCGGCGATCGCGACCTGGCGGCCCAGCGCGCTCGTCGTCGTGCCGGTGATGCTGACGCGGATCCTCGAGCTCGGACCGGAGGTGATCGGCCGCTACGACCACAGCTCGCTGCGCGTGATCGCCGTCAGCGGCTCGGCGCTGCCGGGCGAACTGGCGCTGCACGTGATGGACACCTTCGGTGACGTTCTCTACAACCTCTACGGCACGACCGAGGTCGCGTGGGCGACGATCGCTTCGCCGAAGCAGCTTCGCGACGCCCCTGGGACCGCGGGCACGCCGCCATTTGGCACGCAGGTCCGCCTGTTCGACGAGCACGATGCGCCGGTCACGGCGCCCGGCGAGACCGGGCGGATCTTCGCCCGCAATGAGATGGTGATGGACGGCTACACCTCGGGCGATGGCAAGGCGATGATCGGCGGCCTGATCGCGACCGGCGACGTCGGCTACTTCGACACCCAGGGCCGCCTGTTCGTGTCCGGCCGCGACGACGACATGATCGTCTCCGGCGGTGAGAACGTCTTCCCACGCGAGGTCGAGGACGTGCTCGCCGAGCACCCCGGCGTCGATGACGTGGCGGTGATCGGGGTGCCCGACGATCATTTCGGCCAGCGACTGCGGGCGTTCGTCGTGCCGGCCGCGGGCGCGGAGCTGAGCGAGGACGACGTGCGCGACCACGTGCGCGACAACCTGGCCCGCTTCAAGGTTCCCCGCGACGTCGTGTTCGTCGACGTGCTCCCCCGCAACGCGACCGGCAAGGTCCTGAAGCGGGAGCTGCGCGCACGGTGAACAGGCGGGAGCGGCGCGCGCGACGATGACCCCCAGGACCGACCTGTTCGATCTCGGGGGCCTGCGCCTGGGCTCGGGTGAGGGACGCCGGCTCCAGCTCGACGTGGAGCAGGAGCCGCTCGAGCTGGCCGGCACCTCCTACCGCGTGCTGCCGGAGCTCGTGCCGGTGACGGTCGATGTTTCGCGCACCACCGGCGGCGGGTACGCGTTGCGGCTGCGCCTGGAGGCGACGCTGGAGGGGCCTTGCATGCGCTGCCTCGTCGACGCGCAGCCGCGTCTGGCGGTCGACGCGCGCGAGGTCGAGCTCCCCGGCGGCGGTGAGGAGCTGGACAGCCCCTACGTGCAGGGCGAGCTGCTCGATTTGCGCTCCTGGGTGCACGACGCGGTGGCGCTAGCCGCCCCCGACCAGGTGCTGTGCCGGCCGGACTGCCCGGGGCTGTGTCCCGTCTGCGCCGTGCCGCTCGCGACCGCCGGCCCCGATCACCACCACGAGCGCGAGCCCGATCCGCGCTGGGCGAAATTGCGGGAATTCGACCTTTCCTAATGATGCTTTTCGGAACGGCGCATGCGCCGTTCCGCGGGTGGGTGCATGCACCCACCACGAACAGCTCGTCGGTATTAGTCCCGCATACCCCCGCACCACCGCCGCCGAGTGTGTGATGATTGCTGTGCGTCTTGCGTCCGCGCCAACCGGCGTTTGCGCTTCGCACAGGAGTCCGCCGGATCCACAGGCCTGCCGTGTGGGGTTGGTGGCACGCGTGGAACACCGTTGGCAGTCACCGAACCTCGACCCATAACCATCCGCCGGCCGCCGGCCGTGCGCCCGGCGCCCCCCGGTGAGTTTCAGCCGCCGAGCAGCCACGATCGGGCCGACCGGGTCGCGACCGCGATCGTCACGCTGGCGCCGGTGGTCGCGCTCGCGATCGTCGTGCCGCTGGCCTGGGGCGGCGTGCTCCACCTCTACGACGTGGTCGTTTTCGCGCTCTGCTACGTGCCGACCGGGCTGGGAATCACGATCGGCTTCCACCGGCTGCTGACGCACAGGGCGTTCGAGACGACGCCGGCGATCCGCGCGCTGTTCGTGATCCTCGGGTGCATGGCGATCGAGGGGCCGCCGATCGAATGGGTCGCCAACCACCGCAAGCATCACACCTACTCCGACGAGGAGGGCGACCCGCACAGCCCGCACGTCAACTTCGCGGGCGGCCTGGCGGGCTCGCTGCGCGGCCTCTGGCACGCCCACCTCGGCTGGGTCTTCGGCGGCGGCATGGCGAACGAGGCGCGCTACGCCCCGGACCTGCTCGCCGACCCGGTCGTCCGCTTCGTGGACCGCACTTTCTTCCTCTGGGTGCTGGCGGGTCTCGCGATCCCGTTCGGCCTCGGCTGGGCGCTCAGCGGCGGGACCATCGACGGCGCGCTGACCGGGCTCTTGTGGGGCGGTGCGGTGCGCGTGCTCGTGCTCCATCACGTCACCTTTTCGATCAACTCGCTCTGCCACTACTTCGGCCGCCGCGACTTCGAGACCACCGACCACTCGACCAACCTCGCGTGGCTCGCGCCGCTGTCCTTCGGGGAGTCCTGGCACAACAACCACCACGCCTTCCCGCGCTCGGCGGTGCACGGGCTCGGCCGCCGCCAGCTCGACCTCTCCGGCCTCGTCATCAACTGCCTCGCCAGGGTTGGGCTGGCGTGGGATCTCGTGGTCGTCACCGAGGAGCGCCAGGAGCGCAAGCGCTGCGCCGACCCGTTCTGAGGCCTGCCGGCTGGTAGGCTTGCGCGCCTATGCAGGCTCCCAAGCAGAAGCAATCGCACAGCCGGACCGCCAAACGGCGCTCCCAGCACAAGATCGTCGCGCCGACGCTGAACGCCTGCCCGCGCTGCCACAGCCCGCGGCGGCCCCATCGCGTGTGCCCGGTCTGCGGCACCTACGCCGGGCGCGAGGTGCTGGCGCCGGCGGAACACGACCACGAGCACGAACACTAGTGGGTCGTCCAGGAACGTTCGACCCGAACTGGCGGCTCCCGGATGCCGTCTGGCAGCATCCTCCGTCGCGGCAAGGCAACCAGCCTTGCCTGCTCCCTGCGTCCTCGCCAGCCGACCCCGGGACCTCGCCACAGGCTGGGTTTCAGGCCAAACGTTCCTGGACGACCCACTAGGTAGGAGCGGAGCGCCTGGCATGACGGTCGTCGCGGTCGACGCCAACGGCGCCGATCTCGGGCCGGGTGAGGTCGCGGCGGGAGCCAGGATCGCCGCGCAGCAGGGCGTCGAGATCCTGCTGTTCGGTCCCGCGGCCGAGCTCGGCGAGGCGGGCGGCGGGATCGAGATCGTCGACGCGCCGGTCTCGATCGCGAAGGACCCCGACCCGGTCCGGGCGGTGCGCGGCACGCCTGAGGCGTCGATCGTCGCAGCCGCCCGCGCCGTCGCGGAGGGTCGCGCGCAGGCCCTCGTCTGCAACGGCTCGACCGGCGCCGCGCTGGTCGCCGGTCAGCTGCAGATCAGGCGCGCGCCTGGTGTGCACCGGCCGGCGCTGGCGCTGACGCTGCCGGTTCCGGGCCGTCCGGTGACCCTGCTCGACGTGGGCGCCAATGCCGACGTGCGACCCGAGATCCTCGTCCAGTTCGCGTTCATGGGCGCCGCCTACGCCAGCGCGATGCTGGGGGTCGCGCGCCCGCGCGTCGGTCTGCTCTCGAACGGCTCGGAGGCGGAGCGCGGCAGCCAGCTCGTGCTGGAGACGCACGCGCGGCTGCTCGCGCAGTGCGCCGGCAGCGACGCGCTGGTGTTCATCGGCAACGTCGAGGGCAGCGGGCTGACGCAGGGCGTCGCCGACGTCGTCGTCACCGACGGCTTCACCGGCAACGTCGCGCTGAAGCTGATCGAGGGCGTCTCGCAGGCCACGCTCGGGGCGATTCGCGACGTCGCGCTGCGCTCCGGACGCGGACGCGTCGGCGGGATGCTGCTGCAGAGCGGCCTGCGGTCGTTCCGCGAGGAGATCGATCCCGAACGCCAGGGCGGCGCCTACCTGCTCGGCCTGCGCCAGCTCGGCGTTCTCGCGCACGGGAGCTTCACCCGCCACGGCATCGCGCGGGCGATCCTGCGCGCGCGGCGCGGCGCCGAGGAGGATCTCGTCGGGCGCACGCACCGGGCACTCGAGGCCGCCGGGGCGCTGCGCCGCCACGACCTCCTGTCCGTGTCGGACGATACGGTGCTGAACGGAGATCCATGACCCGCGAACAGGTGCTTGACATGATCCGGGCGCATCTCGCCGACGAGCTCGAGCTCGATCCGGCGACGATCACGCCGGCGACGCGCTTTCGCGAGGATCTCTCGGCGGACTCGCTCGACCTCTACACGCTCGTGCAGGAGCTCGACGACACCTACGGCGTCAAGATCTCCGACGAGCAGGCGGCGACGCTCCTGACCGTCGAGTCGGCCATCGACTTCGTCCTCTCACACGCCGCTGACCGCTGAAGCGTCTACGCGAACTGCTCGAGGAGCTGCCGGACGACCTCTACCGGCAGGTTTTCACGCATGCGTCGTGGACGGCGCGGCGCAGCGACTCCTACGCCCGGCTCGCCTTCCTCGGCGACAGCGTGCTCGCGCTGTCGGTCACCGCGCACCTCTACCCGCGGCTCGAGGCCGAGCAGTTCGGCGCCGGGCGGCTGACGAAGATCCGCGCCCAGGCGGTCTCGGGACCGGCCTGCCGCGCGGTGGCGGAACAGCTCGGGGTGGCGGATCTGCTGCGCGCGGCTGCCCCGCCCGGGACGCCGGCGGCGGCGACCGCGGTGGTCGAGACCGAACGGGTGCTGGCATCGGTGATCGAGGCCGTGATCGGCGCCTGCTATCTGAGCGCCGGCTTCGAACGAACGTCGGCGGCGGTCGCGGAGGCCTTCGCCGAACAGATCGAGGAGGCGCTGGAGCGCCCCGTCGACTTCAAGTCGGCGTTGCAGGAGCGGCTCGCGCAGGGCGGCGAGACGGTGCTCTACGAGGTCACCGAGCAATCGGGGCCGCCCCACGACCGGACCTTCGCGGTCGTGGCGATGGTCGGCACGACCGTGGTGGCGCGGGGCTCCGGACGCAGCAAGAAGCTCGCCGAGCAGGACGCCGCGCGGCGGGCGCTCGACGAACTGTCCGCGTCGCCTCCGTCGGCGGCGCCGGCGGCGGAGTGAGAGCGCCGTGCATCTGAAGTCGATCACGATCAGGGGCTTCAAGTCCTTCCCCGACCGCACGCGGCTGGAGTTCGGCGAGGGGGTCAGCGTGATCGTCGGTCCCAACGGGTCGGGCAAGTCGAACATCACCGACGCGGTGCTGTGGGCGCTGGGCGAGCAGTCGCCGCTCGCCGTCCGCGGGCACTCGATGCAGGACGTGATCTTCGCCGGTGGGCGCGGCATCCAGGCGCGCAGCGAGGCGGAGGTGGAGCTGGTGCTCGACAACACCGACGCGACGGTCGCCGACGGGGCCAGCGAGGTCTCGATCCTGCGCCGCTACAACCGCGCCGGCGAGGGGGAGTACCGCTTGAACGGGGCGCACTGCCGCCTCGTAGACGTGCTCGAGCTGCTCTCCGACACGGGTCTCGGCAAGGAGGCTCATTCGGTGATCTCGCAGGGCCGCGTCGAGGCGATCGTGACCTCCAAGCCGCGCGACCGCCGCCTCCTGATCGAGGAGGCGGCCGGCCTGGGCAAGCACCGCAAGCGCCGCCGCCGCGCCCAGCTCAAGCTCGAGCGCACCGAGGAGAACCTCGACCGCGCGCTCGACGTGGAGCGCGAGGCGCGCGGGCGGCTGCGCCCACTCAAGCGCCAGGCGGAGGCGGCCGAGCTGCACGAGCGGCTGGAGCGCCAGGCGCTGCAGGCGCGCTGGGCGATCACCCGCGAGGAGCTGCGGGTCAGGCGCGAGCGCCTCGCGCAGACCGAGGCCGCGGTCGCCGGCGTGCGCGCGACGCGCGCGGCGCTGGAGCGTGAGATCGAGGAGGTGTCCGCGCGGCGCGAGCAGGCCGAGCACGCGCTGGCGCAGCGCAGCGAGCGCCACGACGCGATCGCCGGCCGCGCCTTCGCGACGCGGTCCGCCCGCGACCGGATCGCGATGCGACTCGAGCAGGCGCGTGCGCTGGCGGCGACGCTCGAGGCGCGGGGTCAGCGGCGTGCGGCGGAGCTCGAGGAGCTGCGCGCCCGCACGGGCGCGGAGGAGGGTGCCGGCAGCTCCCGGATCGAGCAGCTCGACGCGGAGCTCCTGCTGCTGGACCGCCGCCGCGAGCAGGAGCTCGCCGGCGAGCTGGAGGAGCTCGAGGCGCAGCGGGGGGCGGCTGCGGCCGTGATCGACGCGCTGGCGCGCGAGCGCGACCTTCGCGCACGCGAGAGCGGCGTCGCCGAGGCGTCCGTGGCGGCGGCCCGCGAGGCTCTGCGCGAGGCGGAGCGCGCCGCCGAGGAGGCCCGCCGCGAGGCGGCGGGGATCGGTGCGGAGCTCGCCGGCGTCAACCAGTTCCTGCGCAGCCACGCGGCCGCGGGTGCGCCCGCCGACGCGCTGGAGGGCGCGCTCGGCGTGGCCGCCGGCTACGAGCTGGCGCTGGCGGCGACGCTCGGCGGCTCGCTCACGGCAGCTGTCGTCGCCGATCGCTCGCGGGCGCAGGCGGTGGTGGATCGCGCCGGCGAGGAGGGTGCGCGCGCGCTCGTGCTGGAACGCGGCTCGGCGCCCCCCGCCCCAGGGCGGCCGCCGGTTCGCGGCGCGCGTGCGCTGGTCGAGTTGCTGAGCGGCGAGGAGGCGGTGCTCGCGCTGGCTGCGCGACTGCTCGCAGACACCTGGGTCGTTGACGACCTGGCCGCCCTGCCTGACGACTTCGCCGGCGTCGCCGTGACCCGCACGGGACGCGTCTGGAGCGCCGCGCATGGCGAGCTGCGCCAGGCGCCGAGCGGCGGTCGTGAACGCGCGCTGGAGCAGCGCAACCGACGCGAATCGCTGCTCGTCGAGGCCGAGCGCGCCGCGCAGAACGAGCAGGCGGCGCTGACGGCCGCCCAGGGTGCCGCCACGGAGCTGACTCGCGCGCTCGACGAGCGCGAGGCCGCGGATGCGCGGGCGCGCGCCGCCGATCGCGAGCACGCCGAGGCGCTCGAGGCGGAGCGCCGGGCCGCCTGGCTGATCGAGCAGCGCCGCGCCGCCCCCGATCGGGGCGAGACGGCGGTGCTTCGCGCGCAGCTCGAGGGCGAGCGCGCAGCGGAGCGCCGCGCCGTGGAGCGCATCGAACGCGAGCGCAGCGCCCGCGAGCACCGCCTCGCAGTGCTCGAAGCGCAGGCACGCGAGGATGCCGAGCTGCGGCCGGCGACGGTGCGTCTCGGCGCCGCGCTGGAGGCGCTCGGCGCCGCACTGGAGGGGGTTCTCGTCGCCTTCGACGAGGAGCTGCGCGCCGACAGCGCGGCCGGTGAGGCGCTCGCGGGGACCCTGCGCGAGTGCGCCGGCGAGGAGAGCGGGCTGCAGACCCGGCTGCGTGAGCTGGCGGACGCCGTGACAAGCGCAGAGGTCGGGGCGCAGCAGGCCCGCGATCAGGCCGCGGAAGCGGAGGGCGAGCTCGGCGTCCTGGCGGAGCGGCTCGGCCTGGAGGCGACGGCCGCCGAGCAGGAGCTGCCGGAGGGCGAGCTGGCTGCGCTGCGCGATCGCGTCGAGCGCCTGGCGCGCCGCCGCGAGGCGCTCGGTCCGGTCAACCCGCTCGCGGCGGAGGAGTACCGCGAGGCGCTCGAGCGCGTCGAGGAGCTCGAGACCCAGCGAGGCGACCTGGAGAGCGCGCTGCGCGAGCTGCGCGCGTTGATTCGCAACACCGACCGCGAGATCGCGGAGAGCTTCCAGCAGACCTTCGCCGCGGCCGCCGACAACTTCGAGGCGCTGGTCGCCGACGTCTTCCCGGGTGGGCGCGGGCGCCTGCGACTGGTGCGCGAGCAGGCCGGTCCGCGCGCCGTGCTCGGCGGCGAGTCGCTGCCGGCGCCCGGCGCGGAGGACGCCGCCGAGCTGGAGGCGCAGGCCGAGGAGGCCGCGGCCGAAGGGCTCGGACCGGACGAGCTGCTCGGCGTCGAGATCGAGGTCACGCCCGCCGGCAAGTCGATGAAGGGCCTGTCGCTGCTGTCCGGCGGCGAGAAGTCGATGACGGCGATCGCCTTCCTGTTCGCCGTCTTCCTCGCTCGACCGTGCCCGTTCTACATCCTCGACGAGGTCGAGGCGGCGCTCGACGATCTCAACATCGACCGCTTCCTCACGCTGCTGCGCCGGCACAGCTCGCGCGCCCAGTTCATCGTCGTCACCCACCAGAAGCGGACCATGGAGGCCGCCGACTGGCTCTATGGCGTTTCGATGGGCGGCGACGGCACGTCCAAGGTGGTGTCGCGACGGCTCGGGCGTGAGGGTCTCGCCGAGGTTGACGCCGACGCCGCCTGATGGCACGAGAGTGGTCCGATCTGCTCCTGCTGCGCGACGCCGCGCCGGCATCCGAGCGGGACGGCGAACAGACGACGGCGCAGCGGCGCGGGTTCGTTCGCCGGCTGCGGGCGAGTCTGCGGGCGACGCGCGAAGCGCTCGGCGCGAGCTTCGCGCAGACGCTGGCGGATGGTGACTGGGAGGCGCTCGAGGAGGCGCTGATCGCCGCCGACGTGGGCGTCGCGAGCACCACCGCCGTCGTCGATGAGCTGTCGGCGCTCGCGCGCCGCGAGCGCCTCGACGGCGACGCCCTGCGCGAGCGCCTCGCCGTGATCCTTGCGCGCAGCGCGCGTGGCGGGGATCCCGGCGTCGACGGCACGCTCGACCTGCGCCCGCTGCCGACCGTCGTGCTGATGGTCGGCGTCAACGGCACCGGCAAGACGACGACGCTCGGCAAGCTCGCCTGGCAGCTGCGCGAGCACTTCGGCCTCTCGGTGCTGCTCGCCGCCGCAGACACCTACCGTGCGGCCGCGACCGAGCAGCTCGAGCAGTGGGCCGGCCGCGCCGGCTGCGAGATCGTCACCGGTGAGCCGCGCGGCGACCCGGGCGCGGTCGCCTTCGAGGCGCTGGCGGCGGCACGCGCCGGCGGACACGACGTCGTCTTGATCGATACCGCCGGGCGGCTGCACAACCAGGAGCCGCTGATGGGAGAGCTCGAGAAGGTGCGCCGCGTGGTCGCGCGCCAACTCGACGGCGCACCGCACGAGACGCTGCTTGCGATCGACGCGACGACGGGCCACAACGGCGTGCGCCAGGCCGAGCTGTTCGCGCGCGCCGTGGCGGTCGACGGCATCGTGCTGACCAAGCTCGACGGCAGCGCAAAGGGCGGCGTGGCGATCGCGATCGCGCGTGAGCTGGGAATCCCGGTCAAGCTGATCGGCGTCGGCGAGCAGCTCGACGATCTGCGCCCGTTTGACGCCGACGAGTTCGCGAGGGCGCTGGTCGGCCTGGAGTGAAACGGGCCGGGCGTTTCGCGACCACCGGCGGCGGTTCGGGCGCGTGCTCACGCGACCTGCGGCCGGTCGGGCGCCTCGCTTCCCACGCCGAGGGTGCGGACGCGCCATAATCGATGCATGGGCTCATGGGTGCTGTGGACGATCGTGGCCGCTGCTTTCACCCTCGGCGAGCTGCACACGAACTCGTTCTACCTCGCGCCGTTCGCGGTCGGGGGAGCGATCGCCGCGGTACTCGCCGCGCTCGGCGCCGGCGGCCTGGTTGCGGCTGTGGCGTTCCTTGCCGCGGCGATGCTGTTCTTGCTGCTGCTGCGCCCGATCGCGGTCCGCCACCGCAAGGGGGTGCCGGCGATCCGCACCGGTGCCGCTGCGCTGATCGGCCAGCCGGCGCTCGTGCTCGAGCGAATCGCGAACAACGAGGGTGTCGGCACGGTGAAGATCGGGGGCGAGGTTTGGACCGCGAGGGCTTACGACGAGGAGCAGGTGATCCCCGCGGGGAACACGTCGAAGTGGTCGAGATCAGGGGCGCCACGGCGCTCGTCATGCCTTAGCGAGGAGTCCCACGTGGTCGGATTGATCGTCGTAGCAGTTGTCGTGGTCGTCGCGCTCGCGCTCGCCGCAAAGACGATTCGTGTGATCCCGCAGGCACGCGCCGCGGTGCTCGAGCGGCTCGGCCGCTACCACCGCACGCTGGAGCCGGGGCTCACCTTCGTGACGCCGTTCATCGACCGCGTGCGGCCGCTGATCGACCTGCGCGAGCAGGTCGTGAACTTCTCTCCGCAGCCCGTGATCACCCAGGACAACGTCGTCGTGAACATCGAGACGGTCCTCTATTTCACGATCAACGACGCTCGCGCCGCCACCTATGAGATCGCGAGCCCGCTGCAGGCGATCGAGCAGCTCACCGTGACGACGCTGCGCAACGTGATCGGCGGGCTGACGCTCGAGCAGACGCTGACCAGCCGCGAGGGCGTCAACACCGAGTTGCGGGCGGTGCTCGACGAGGCCACCGGCAAGTGGGGCATCCGGATCAACCGTGTCGAGATCAAGTCGGTCGACCCGCCGGCCGACATCAAGGCCGCGATGGAGAAGCAGATGCGCGCCGAGCGTGACCGGCGCGCCGCGATCCTCACCGCGGAGGGAACCAAGCAGGCAGCGATCCTGACCGCCGAGGGTGAGCAGCAGGCGGCCGTGCTCACGGCCGAAGGCGCGCGGCAGGCCGCGATCCTGCGCGCCGAGGGCGAGGCGAAGGCGATCGCCACCGTGTTCGCCGCGATCCATGCCGGCAAGCCCGACCAGCAGCTGCTCAGCTACCAGTACCTGCAGATGCTGCCGCAGCTGGCTCAGGGCGAGGCGAACAAGGTGTTCGTGATCCCGTCCGAGTTCACCCAGGCCTTCGCGGGGATTGGCGACTCGCTGAGCCGCGCGGCTGCCAGCCGCAAAGCCCGAGGAGAAGTGACAGTCGTTTCCTCCCCGCCGCGGCGGGGGCCCGTCTCCCGAGGGTCGGCGGCGCGGCCGTGCCTGGGCGCGAGCTGACGGCGGCGGCCGAGGTCTGAGTCGTGTTCGATTCGCTTTCCGAGAAGCTTCAGGCGACCCTGTCGGGGCTCCGCGGCCGCGGCGTTCTCAGCGAGGAGGACGTCACCCGTTCGCTGCGCGAGATCCGCCTTGCCCTGCTCGAAGCGGACGTCAACTTCAAGGTCGTCAAGCAGTTCACCGACGCGGTCCGCGAACGCTGCCTCGGCGCCGATGTGATTGGCCGGCTCAACCCCGGCCAGCAGGTCGTGGCAATCGTGGCCGAGGAGCTGACCGCGATGATGGGCGGCGAGAGCGCCGGCGTGAGCTTCGCCTCGCGTCCCCCGACGGTGATCCTGATGGCCGGGCTGCAGGGATCCGGCAAGACGACCGCGGCGGCGAAGCTCGCGCGCATGCTGCGGGTCGAGCATCACAGCTCCGTCGCGCTGGCGGCCTGCGACGTCCACCGGCCGGCCGCGGTCGAGCAGCTCGGCACTCGTCGGCGAGCAGGCCGGCGCCACGGTCTACCAGCAGGGCGCCGGCCGCCCGGCGGTCGAGATCGCAAGCTGGGCGCTCGAGCGTGCCCGCACCGACGGCAAGGATGTGCTGATCGTCGACACGGCCGGACGCCTGCACGTCGACGTCGAGCTGATGGCCGAGCTCGTGGCGATCACGCGACGCCACCTCGCCGCACCAGGTCCTGCTCGTGGTCGACGCGATGACCGGCCAGGACGCCGTCAACGTGGCCGAGCAGTTTGCGCAGGCCGTCGCCTTCGACGGCGTGGTGCTGACGAAGCTCGACGGCGACGCCCGCGGCGGCGCGGCGCTGTCGGTGCGCGCCGTCACCGGCAAGCCGATCCTGTTCGCCTCGACCGGCGAGAAGCTCGACCAGTTCGAGCGCTTCCATCCCGACCGCATGGCCCAGCGGATCCTCGGCATGGGCGACGTGTTGACGCTGATCGAGAAGGCCGGACGCGAGGTCGACGAACGCGACGCCAAACAGCTCGAGCGGCGGCTGAAGGCGGGCGAGTTCGACCTCGAGGATTTCCTCGGCCAGCTGCGCACGATGCGCGAAGATGGGGCCCGCTGCAGGGGCTTCTGGGCATGATGCCCGGGCGTCGGGGCGCAGCTGCGCGGGATGCACGTCGACGAGCGCGAGTTCGACCGGGTCGAGGCGATCATCCTCTCGATGACGCCGGAGGAGCGTCGTCATCCCGACCTGATCAAGGGTTCGCGGCGCCTGCGCATCGCGCGCGGCTCGGGAACCAACGTCCAGGCCGTCAACCAGATCGTCAAGCAGTTCGCGACGGTGCGCAAGCTGATGCGCCAGGTGGGGCGAGGCCGGACGCCGGATCTCGGCGCGCTGATGCGCCAGCAGCGGTGAGCCGTGGCGGAGCGGCGCGGCCGGCGACGCGCTTCGGCAGCCGTCCGGGCGGGCCGGTCAGCTAAGGTGATGGACCGCTTTCCATTGATTGAAGGGACATCGTGGCTGTACGACTCAGGCTGACCCGCGTCGGCGGACGCAAGGATCCGGTGCTGGCGCGTCGTCGTCGCCGACCAGCGCTCGAAGCGCGACGGGCGCGTGATCGAGACCGTCGGGCACTACAACCCGCAGACCAACCCGTCGACGATCACGCTCGACGAGGAGCGCGTGCGTGACTGGCTGGCACGCGGCGCGCAGCCGTCGCAGACGGTGCGCAAGCTCCTGCGCATCGCACGGCATCGCCAGCTGAGCGGCTCAGCGCGCGATGGATCCGACCGAGTTGCTCGAGTATCTGGCCGAGGGCCTGGTCGACGACCCCGAGCAGGTCGAGGTCGAGCGCTTCGAGGAGCGCGACGGCACGATCGTGCTCGAGCTGGCGGTCGGGCCCGACGACTATGGCAAGGTGATCGGGCGCGGTGGTCGCACCGCCGCGGCGCTGCGCACGGTGATCGGCGCGATGGCGGCGAGCGACGGGCAGCGTGTGGTCGTCGACATCGTCGACTAGCGCCGGCGGCCGCGGCCAGGTGGACCCCGCCGGCAGCTCGAACGTCCTGACGGTCGCCGGGATCGTCGGGCGCCCCCACGGCCTCGACGGCAGCTTCTACGTCGGCGCGCCGGACGCGACGCTGCTCGCGCTCGGCGCAACCGTCACCGTCGGCGGCGTGGAGCGCGCGATCGTACGGCGCGCCGGCACCGACGCGCGACCGATCGTTCGCCTCGCGGGGTGCGAGGACCGCGACGGCGCACGAGGCGCTGCGCGGTCAGGAGCTGCGCGTGTCGCCGCCGGCGCGAGGCCCGCTCGGGCCCGACGAGTGGTGGGCCGAGGAGCTCGAGGGGGCGCGCGTCTACGACGGCGAACACGAGCTGGGCGTCGTGCGCCGGCTGCTCGCGCTGCCGTCGTGCGAGTGCCTCGAGGTGGAGCGCGCTCGGGGCGGGGCAGACCTGCTGGTGCCGCTGGTTCGCGACGCGATCCGCAGCGTCGACGTTGCCGCGCGGCGGATCGACGTCGACCTCCGGTTCCTCGGGGAGACGCCGTGAAGCTCGACATCGTCACGCTCTTCCCGGACTGGTTCGACTGGTTTCGCAGCCAGCGTCACGTCGCGAACGCGCTCGCCGCAGGCAGCACGTTGACGCTGATCAACCCGCCGCGACCACACGCCGCTGGGCGGCGGGCAGGTGGACGATGCGCCCTTCGGCGGCGGTGCCGGCATGGTCCTGCGTGTCGATGTGATGGACGCCGCGCTGAGCGGCCACTATGGCTGCGACGCGACAGCGCTGCGTGGTCGCCGCCGCGTCATCGCACTCAGTCCGGCAGGTCGCCTGCTCGACGACGCGCTGGCGGAGGAGCTCGCTGCGGAGGGCGCGCTGACCTTTCTCTGCGGGCGCTACGAGGGCTTCGACGAACGGATCGTCGAGCACTTCGCCAGCGACGTCGTATCGGTCGGGCGCTACGTGCTGGCCGGCGGCGAGCTCGCCGCGATGGTCTGCGCCGACGCGGTGCTGCGCAAGCTTCCCGGCGCGCTCGGTCACCCCGACTCGGCGGTCGAGGAGTCCTTCAGTGAGGCACTCGAGGGGCTGCCGGAGTATCCGCAATACACGCGACCCGCCGAGTTTCGCGGCTGGCGCGTGCCCGACGTGCTGCTCTCGGGCCACCACGAAGAAATCCGCCGTTGGCGCCTCGACCGCGCGCGCGAGCGCGCCTGAGCGATCGATCGGCGCCGCGCTGAGCGCGACCGTGCAGCGAGCGCGCTAGGATTCGCGGGCGCGCCGGCGTGCTCGCTGTGCGCGCCTTCTCTTTGCCATGAGCACCGTCATCGACACCATCGAGCGCGCCCAGCTGCGCCGGGTCCCCGAGTTCCGGGCCGGTGACCGACTGCGCGTGCATTTCATCGTGATCGAGGGCACACGCCGGCGCACGCAGGTGTTCGAGGGCGTCGCGATCAAGCGCCAGGGGCAGGGCGTGCGCGAAACCTTCACCGTGCGCAAGCAGTCCTTCGGCGTCGGCGTCGAGCGGACATTCCCACTGCATTCACCGAAGATCGAGCGGATCGAGGTCGCCGCTCGCGGCGATGTGCGCCGCGCCAAGCTCTACTACCTCCGCGACCGCGTCGGCAAGGCCGCGCGCGTGCGCGAGCGCGGCTACGTCGGACCCGAGGAGGCGATCGAGCCCGGCCTGGTCCATACCCGCCCAGGCGACGCCGAACCGCCGGTCGAACTCGCTGCGGAGGTTTCAGAGGACGAGGCGCCGGAGACGGGGTCGGCGGCCGAGACGACGGACACCGCGGCGACCGACGCCGAGCAGACGGACGCCGAAGCGGCAGCCGCCGAGCAGCCGGTGGCGGAGGCGTCTGCGATCGAGGAGCCGGGCGACGACGAGATCCGGCAGTCGGACGCCGGCCAGGCGAGCGCCGCCGCGGATGACGGCGACGTCGCGGCTGGCGACGCGGCAGAGGAGCCGCAGGCCAGCTCGGAGGACTCCATCAGCGCCGCGGAGCCAAGCGAAGGCGGCGATCCGGCGGATCCGGTGGCCGACGTGCCCGACGATCCGGCGTGAGCCTTCGGCGACTCGCGCGCGGCAGTCAGGTCGTCGAGTTCGTCCTGATCGTCCTGATTGCGCTGGCGCTCGCGTTTGGTCTGCAGGCCTTCGTCGTCAAGCCCTACCGGATTCCGAGCGGATCGATGGAGCCGACGCTCGCGATCGGCCAGCGCGTGCTGGTAGACCGCATCGGCAACGACTTCTTCGCACCGTCGGTCGGCGACATCGTCGTCTTCCACCCGCCGGCCGGCGCCGCCGACCAGATCTGCGGCGACACCCACGAGAAGCCCGGACAACCTTGCGATCGGCCAACGGCGCAGGCGTCGACCCAGAACTACATCAAGCGTGTCGTCGCCGGTCCCGGCGACAGGCTCAAGATCGTCGACGGGCACGTCTACCTCAACGGCAGGCGCCAGAAGGAGAAGTTTGCGAGCTTCACAGGTTGCACCCCGACCAACGCGGATTGCAACTATCCGACACCGATCACGATTCCCCGCGGTTACTACTTCATGATGGGTGACAACCGTGACGGTTCCGACGACAGCCGCTTCTGGGGGCCCGTCCCGCGCAGCTGGATCATCGGCGAGGCCTTCTTCACCTACTGGCCCCCCGACCGGATTGGATTCCTCTAGGCGCGGGCCCGCCGGCGCGGCGGCTGGCGCCGCGCCGCAGCGGTCACGGTTCCGGCCGGTTGCTGCTTCATGATGAGCGCCAGCCGTGACTTCTCCGACGACAGCCGGTTCTGGGGACCCGCCCCGCGACGCTGGATCACCGGAGCGCTCCGCTTCACCCGCCGGCCGCCCGGTCCCCTCCGATATCGCGGGGGTGTCCGTCGATGAGCCTGGCGGCTCGGCCGGCGTGAGCGGCGCCACGACCCGTCGGGCCGGGTCGCGGTCCTCGAGTGCGAGGGCACGCCGGTCCGCGCGGCGGCGGACCAGCGGCCACCGCCTGTTCGCTTTCGACCGCGCGCTCGGGGTGCGGCTGGTGGCCGGAGCCGACGAGGCGGGGCGCGGCTGCCTGGCTGGGCCGCTCGTCGCCGCCGCCGTGCTCTTCGACTACGACTCGCTGACGACCCGCGAGCTGCGCTCACTCAGCGCGCTGAACGACTCCAAGCAGCACGACCATGCCGCGCGAGAGGAGCTTTACCCGCGCGTGCTCGCATGCGCGAGGCGGGTCGTCGTCGTGTCGCGGTCGGTGCGCAGCATCGACAGCCGTGGTCTGCACGTGATGAATCTGCAGGCGCTCCGTGACGCTCTCAACTGAGTCGCAACGCCGGGCACGCTGTGCCTGATCGACGGCTTCGCCGTTCCCCAGTTCGGCTTCGAGCAGCGAGCGATCATCAACGGCGATGCGACCAGCGCGGCGATCGCCGCGGCGTCGATCGTCGCCAAGGTCACCCGGGACCGCTTCATGTGCCGCGCCGACGAGCGCCATCCCGGCTGGCAGTTCGCGACCCACGTCGGCTACTCGACGCCCGAGCACCGCGCCGCGATAGCGCGTCACGGCGTCTCGCCGCTGCACCGGCTGTCGTTCCAGTCGAGCGCGTACGAGCAGCTGGCGTTGTAGTGCGCGACGCCTGACGCCCAGACTAGGGTTTGCCCGTGAGCCGACGCGAGGCGCCCAGGCCGCCCGAGCTGCCGCCGGAGCTGGCCGCGATGGCGGCGCCGGAGGGGGACGAACGCGGCGCGCTGAACCTCTCCGGCGCGCTGGTCCGCGCCGGCGCCGGCGAAGCGCTCGCGCTGACGCGGCTGCACGTCGAGGAGTCGGAGCTGCACGGCGTGGCAATCGCGGCCGGGAAGCTCCCCGGCCTGGTCCTGCGCGACGTCATCCTGCGCGGCTGCGACCTCTCCAATATCGACGCCGGCGAGGGGTCGATCCGGCGCACCGAACTCCGCGACTCGAGGCTCGTCGGCTTCTCGCTCAGCGAGGGCAAGCTCGCAGACGTGCAGGTGCAGGGCACCACCCTGGCCTACGCCTCGTTCGCCCACGCGCAACTTCGGCGCGTCGTGTTCGAGCGCGTGATCCTGCGCGAGGCGTCGTTCCTCGAGGCGACCCTCACCGCGGTCGAGTTCCTCTCCTGCGAGCTCGAGGGCGCCGACTTCCGCGGCGCGCGCCTCACCGACTGCGTCATGCGCGGCTCGTCGCTCGAGGGCGTCGTCGGCGTCGAGTCGCTGCGGGGCCTGACGATGCCCTGGGAGGATCTCGTCGGCTCGACCGGCGCGCTGGCGTCGGCGTTCGGCATCGCCGTCGAGCCGGACCCGTAGCGCCGGAGCACGGGCCGCGCGCCGGCGGCGAAGTTCCCCTCAGGCCACGTCCTCGACCTGCTCGAGCGACACCAGCGTGCCGCGCGCATCCACGACGATGGCCACGGCGTCGATGCGAAGCGCCGGCGTGTACGGGCGCACCGGGTGGCTGGCGAGCCATGCCGCAGCCAGCGAGCGCATCCGCCGGCGCTTCACCGCCGTGATCGCGAGCAGCGGGTCGAAGCCGCCGGTGTGACGCGTCTTGACCTCGGCGAACACGGTGGTCGCGCCGTCGCTGACGATCAGGTCGATCTCGCCGCTGCGGGTGCGAAAGTTGCGCTCGAGCAGCCGGAAGCCGAGCCGCTCGTAGTGCTCGAGCGCGAGCCGCTCACCGAGCCGGCCGAGTATCTGGCGGGCATTTTCGCTCACCCCGTGACGCTAACCGCACGGAAACCCTCCTTATATGAAGAAGTGAGACGAAATCGCGACGAAGGACGCGAGCGTCGAGGAGGGGACGCCGATCGAGGAGTTCCTACGCCGTCGCCTGCTGTGATGTCGGCATGCTCGTCCGCGCTCACGGCTTCGCGGTCAACCGCGGGGTTGCCGAACACGTCGAGGTTGAACTCGACGCTCGTGGCGGCCTGCCCAACTTTTGCGTGATCGGACTCGGCGCCGGCGCCGCGCGTGACGCGCGCGAGCGAGTTCAGGCCGCGGTGCTCAACAGCGGCTTTGGCTTCCCGCGCAAGCGCTTGACGGCGAACCTGGCCACCGGGGCGGCGCCCAGGGGCGGGGCAACATTCGACCTCGTGCTCGCGTGCTGCGTTCTCGCCGTGCAGGAGCAGTTGGATGCGAGCCGTCTCGCGCGGATCGGCCTGTTCGCAGAGCTGGGTCTGGGCGGCGACCTGCGGCCGGGCCCGTCTGTGGCGGCGGTCGCCGAGGCGGCCGGCGCGGCCGGCCTCGCGGGATTGGTCGTGGCAGACGGGGACCTGCGCGACGCGCGTGCCGCCGGCGCCGTGTCGGTCGCCGGCCTGCGCAGCCTCAGCGGCGTGGCGACGCTGCTGAGCGGACGTTCCGGCGCCGGCCGGCCGCGAAGCGGTCGCGCCGTGGCCTCCTGACGGCGCTCTCGACGATGCCGGGTCCGCGGTGGTTGCGGTGTTTGCGATAATCGCGCGATGCGGCTGCTCCGGATGAAACCCGGGCATGGCGAGGTGCTCATCGCCGAGGGTGACGTGGAGGTCGCCGAGGAGGAGCTCGCACTGATCGAGGCCTTCCGTGCGCAGCTCGACCAGGGTATGTGGGCGGCCGTTCCCGTGGTCGCTCCCGACGGCCGCCGCCAGGCCGAGCTCGTGCGCGACTTCGACGAGGTTCCCCGCGACGCCGAGCGCGTGATCTTCTTCCCGCGTGCCGCCGGCGGCCGCTGAGCCGGACCGATGCTGATCGCACTCGGCGTTTGCGCGGTCGTGGCGGTCGTGCTCGCCTGGGAGGTTGCCGCCTCATCACTTAAACCCGCGCTCGCCCACCGGCGTGTGCGGATGGCCTCCGGCTGGGATGAGGACGTCGCGGCCTACGACCCGGGGCGCGAACGGCGCGCTGAAAACCGAGCACGCGAGCTGCTGCGCTCATGCGTCGACGAGGAGGACTGGGAGATGTACCGCGATCTCGGCTTCCTGCGCGTCTGGGGCAGCGATGGATCCGGCAGCGGTGCGGGCCACGGCGTCGCGCCATACGCCTACCTGATCTACCCCCACAAGCCGATCGTCGCCTACGTTCCGCGCAGCTCTCGGCTGCTCAGCGAATACTGCGTCGACTTCCCCGACAGCGAGCGTCCCTATGGCAGCGTCAGGCTGCCACCATCCGACGATGTGCTGGCGAAGTGGATGGCGCTGACCGCCGACGAGCGGCGCTTGATCGAGAACGCGAACCTCCATCTCGCGGGCCGCCAGCTCGACCCGGACGCGGTGCGCTCCGACATCGCCGCGCTGTCGCGCTGGGAGCATGAGCGCCAGCGCCGCCGCGACGCCGGTAGTGTTCGCGCGACGTGAGCTCGGCGACCGGATTCGATCTCAAGCACCGCAGTCGCCAGCTCACCGACGGGCCGGAGCGCGCCGCCGCACGCGCCTATCTGAAGGGCATCGGCTACGACGACGAGGCGCTCGCCAAGCCGATCGTGGGTGTGGCCTCCACCTGGATCGAGACGATGCCGTGCAACTTTCACCTGCGCGCGCTGGCGGCCCAGGTGAAGGATGGGATTCGCGCGGCGGGCGGCACGCCGATGGAGCTGAACACGATCGCGATCTCCGACGGGATCACGATGGGCACGGCCGGGATGAAGACGTCCCTGGTCTCGCGCGAGGTGATCGCGGACTCGATCGAACTGGTCGGCCGGGGCCACTACTTCGACGCGATGATCGCGCTATCGGGGTGTGACAAGACGATCCCGGGAACGGTCATGGCGCTGGCGCGCCTCGACGTGCCCGCCCTGATGCTCTACGGCGGGTCGATACCGCCGGGCCGCTTCCAGGGTCACGACGTCACGATTCAGGACGTGTTCGAAGCCGTTGGCGCGCACGCCGCCGGCAGCATGAGCGATGCGGAGCTCGCTGAGCTCGAGAGCGTCGCCTCGCCCGGTGCCGGCGCCTGCGGCGGCCAGTTCACCGCCAACACGATGGCGATGGCCTACGAGATGCTCGGCATCTCGCCGATCGGCGACTCGCTGATGCCCGCGCAGGAGCCGACCAAGCCGGCGGTGGCGCGCGCGTCGGGTGCGCTCGTCGTCGAGGTGCTGCGCCGAGGCCTGCGCCCGAGCGCGCTGATCACGCGCGCGAGCATCGAGAACGCGATCACCGCGATCGCCTCCAGCGGCGGCTCCACCAACGGCGTGCTGCACCTGCTGGCGCTCGCTCGCGAGGCTGGAGTCGAACTCGAGATCGACGACTTCGACACGATCAGCGAGCGCACGCCGCTGCTCTGCGACCTCAAGCCGGGCGGGCGCTTCGTCGCAGTCGACCTCTATCGCGCCGGCGGCGTGGCGCTGCTGGCCCAGCGTCTGGCGCAGGCTGGTCTCCTGCACGAGGATGCGCCGACGGTGACCGGCCAGACGATCGGCGAGATCGCCGCAGGCGCCCGCGAGACGCCGGGGCAGGAGGTCATTCGTCCGCTCGCCAATCCGATCAAGGCGACCGGCGGCCTGGCGATCCTGCGCGGCAACCTGGCGCCCGAGGGCTGCGTCGTCAAGCTCGCTGGCCACGAACGGCGCCACCATCGCGGTCCGGCGCGGGTGTTCGAGGGCGAGGAGGCCGCAATGGCCGCCGCGACACGGGGCGCGATCGTGGCCGGCGACGTCGTCGTGATTCGCAACGAGGGCCCCGCGGGCGGCCCCGGCATGCGGGAGATGCTGGCCGTGACGGCCGCGCTGAGCGGCGCCGGGCTCGGCGAGCACGTGGCGCTGCTGACCGACGGGCGCTTCTCCGGTGCGACGCACGGCCTGATGGCCGGCCATGTCGCGCCCGAGGCGGTGCGCGGCGGCCCGATCGCCGCCGTCGCCGACGGCGACGAGGTCACGTTCGACGTCGACGCGCGCCGCCTCGATGTGGCGCTCAGCGACGAGGAGATCGCCGCTCGTATCGCGGCCTACGAGCCGCCGCCCAACCCGGACCTGACGGGCGCGCTGAAGAAATACGCGCGGGTGGTTTCGAGCGCCTCGCACGGCGCAATCACGATCTGAGGCACGCCCGCGGTCGCATCCGCACCCGCCCGGGCCGGGCGACGTGCTCGCTGCGGAACGCCCGCGGGATCGCGCGGCAGGGAAGGTTGCGCGGTGACGGTGGCGAAGAAGGGACAATCTTGACGATGGCCGCGACAGATGCGTGCTCCGCGCCGGCGGAGCGCTGGCCCGAGGCGCTGCGCGAGTTCGACGCCGATCTGCGCCTTCGGGCGGCGGCCGAAAAGACACGGCGCGCGTACGGCGGCGACCTCGCACACTTTGCGCAGTGGTGCGCAGCGCGCGGCCTCGAGCCCGCCGCGGTCGATGCGCGTGTCCTGCGCCGCTACGCGGCACAGCGTTCGCAGGAGGGCCTCAGCCCCGCCTCGCTCGCGCGCAGCGTGGCCTCCCTGCGCTCGTTCTACAGGATGCTCCGCGAACACGGTCTCGTCGCGTCCAATCCGGCGGAGCTGTTGACGCTGCCAAAACGTCCGCGTTCGCTTCCGCATGTGCTGCGACCGCAGGAGCTCGCCCAGCTGCTCGACCGGATCCCGCAGACGACGCCACTGGAACTTCGTGACCGCGCGATGCTGGAGCTGGCTTACGCCTGCGGCCTGCGTGCAGAGGAGCTCGTGACCCTCACCACGGGCTCCGTGGACTTCGACGCCGAGCAGCTGCGGATCGAGGGGAAGGGGTCGAAGACGCGGTTCGTTCCGGTCGGCGAGCCGGCGCTGCGCGCACTGACGCGCTACCTCGAGCGGGGCCGGCCGGCGCTCGCGCACGACGACGAGCGTGCGTTGCTCCTGTCGAAGTCGGGGCGCCCGCTCTCGACCTCGGATGTGCGCCGGCGCCTGCGGATCTGGTCAACGCGCGCCGGGCTGGGCGGCGCGATCCATCCGCACGCGCTCCGGCACTCGTTCGCCACCCACCTGCTCAACGGCGGCGCCGATCTGCGCGCGATCCAGGAGCTGCTTGGCCATTCGAGCATTTCGACGACACAGGTCTACACTCAAGTAGAGTCTGCGCGGCTGAGGCGCGCCTACGCGAGCAGTCATCCGCGAGCGTAGCTGGCTCGGTCAGCCGGATCCCGGGAGTTCTGTGCAGACGAACGTAAAAGCGGTCGAGCTCCGTGATCTGTGGCGGCGCTACAAGACCTCGAACGATCAGAAGGCGCGCGACCGGTTGGTCGTGGCCTATTCGCCGTTGGTCAAATATGTCGCGGGCCGGATGGGCGCGGGGCTTCCCGCGCACGTCGACGAGGCTGACCTGATCTCCTACGGCCTGGGTGGCCTGATCGCCGCCATCGAGCGGTTCGATCTCAGCCGCGAGATTCGCTTCGAGACCTACGCGATCACGCGGATCAAGGGCGCGATCCTCGATGAGCTTCGCGCACTCGACTGGGTGCCTCGCTCGGTGCGTGCCCGGGCGCGTCAGATCGAGCGTGCCAATCTCAAGCTCGAGGCGAAGCTGCAGCGCGTACCGACCGATGAGGAGCTCGCCGGCGAGCTGGAGATGAGCGTCGAGGAGTTTCGCGCCGCGCTGCTGCAGATCGCGAACTCTTCGATCAGGGCGCTCGACGAGCTGTGGAGCCCGTCCGATTCCAGCGGCGACAGCATGTCGCTGCTCGACACGCTGAGCGACGCGAACGCGCCCAATCCCGAACGCATCGTCGAGCAGAACGAGCTTCGCGACCGGATCGCCGAAGCGCTGGAGCGGCTGCCCGAACGCGAGAAGCTGGTGATCGCGCTCTACTACTACGAGAACCTCACCCTGCGCGAGATCGGCGAGGTTCTGCGCGTCACCGAGTCGCGCGTCTCGCAGCTGCACACCAAGGCCGTGCTCGGACTGCGCTCGCACCTCACGGCAAGTCGCTGAGCCGCCACTCCGCCGGGGCGCGTTCGCGCTATGTTGACCGCCCCGAAGGAGAGGAGAGATCGCATGGCATACAGCGCGGAAGCGATTCGCAATGTGGCCCTCGTCGGCCATCGCGGCACTGGCAAAACGTCGCTCCATGAGTCGCTGCTGTTCGAGGCCGGTGTGCTCACGCGGCTGGGCTCGGTCAGCGACGGCACGACCGCCTCCGACACCGAGGCCGACGAGCAGGCGCGCCAGATGTCGATCTCGATGACGCTCAGCTCCTTCGAGTGGTCGGGCCGGAAGATCAATCTGCTGGACACGCCGGGGGAGCCGAGCTTCATCGCGGACGCGCTGGGCGCGCTGCGCGTCTGCGAGTCCGCGATCTTCGTGATCAACGCCGTGATGGGTGCGGAGGTGACGACACGCAGGCTGTGGAAGGTCGCCGCCGAGCGCGACATCGCCCGGATGCTCTTCGTCAACATGCTCGACCGCGAGCGCGCCGACTTCTACCGCACGCTCGAATCGCTGAAGTCCGCGTTCGGCCCGCATGTCGTGGCCACCGAGATCCCGATCGGCAGCGAGCAGTCGTGCAACGGGGTGATCGATCTCGTCGACATGCGCGCCTACCGCTACGACGGCCCCGGCCGGGCGAATTCGACCGAGATCGAGATCCCGGAAGAGGAGAGCGCGCGGGCCCAGGAGTACCGCGAGAAGCTGCTGGACGAGGTCGCAGAGGTGTCCGATGAGCTGATGGAGCGCTACCTCGAGGGAGCCGACATCTCGCACGAGGAGATCGTCGAGGCGCTCAAGCGCGGCACCAACCACGGCTCGATCTTTCCCGTCGTCTGCGGCGTGGCGACGCGCAACCTCGGGACGAACCGGCTGCTCGAGGCGATCGTCGAGGATCTCCCCTCGCCCGTCGAGCACGGGGCCTTCGAGACCGAGGAGGTCACGCTCGAGCCGCTCGCCGATCGCGAGCTTTTCGCCTATGTGTTCAAGACCCGCGCCGACCCGTTCGCGGGTCGCATCAACCTGCTGCGCGTCTACCAGGGCACACTGACGCACGACACCCAGCTCGCCAACACACGCTCACACTCGAAGGAGCGAATCGGCCAGCTGATCGTCTTCGCGGGCAAGGGCACGACAACCGCCGACTCCTTCGGGCCTGGCGACATCGGCGGTGTCGCGAAGCTGAAGGACACACGTGCCGGTGACTGGCTGGCGGCGCGCGACGAGCCGATCCGGATGCCGACGGAGCGGCTGCCAGCGCCGGTGATGGCGTTCGCGATCGAGCCAAAGACCAAGGGGGACGAGGACAAGGTCTTCACCTCGCTGCGCCGTCTGCAGGAGGAGGACCCGACGATCGACCTGCACCGCGACGCCCAGACCGGCCAGCAGATCGTCGCCGGGCTCTCGCAGATCCACGTCGAGGTGATCGTGGACCGTCTGCGTTCGCGCTTCGGCGCCGAGGTCACCCTGAAGCCACCGCGCGTGCCCTACCAGGAGACGATCCGCTCCGGGGCCAAGGCGCACGGGCGCCACAAGAAGCAGTCCGGTGGGCGCGGGCAGTTCGGCGACTGCCACATCGAGATCGAGCCGCTCGAGCCGGGCGCCGGCTTCGAGTTCGTCGACCGGATCAAGGGCGGGGCGATCCCCGGCTCGTTCATCCCGGCCGTCGAGAAGGGTGTCCGCGAGGCAATGGACCACGGCGTGCTCGCCGGTTACCCGGTGAAGGACGTCCGCGTGACCCTCTTCGACGGCTCCTTCCATACCGTCGACTCCTCCGAGCTGGCCTTCAAGCTGGCGGGCTCGCAGGCGATGAAGCAGGCGCTCGAGCAGGCCAACCCGGTCCTCCTGGAGCCGATCATGCTGGTCACCATCTCCGTTCCCGAGGACACCGTCGGCGACGTGATCGGAGACCTGAACTCTCGCCGCGGGCGCCCACAGGGCATGGAGCCCAACGGAGCGGTCACCGAGATCAAGGCGGAGCTGCCGATGGCCGAGCTGCTCTCCTACGCCCCTGATCTGCGCTCGATCACCGGCGGCCAGGGCGACTACACGATGGAGTTCCTGCGCTACGAGGAGGTTCCCGGCCACCTCGTGTCAAAGGTGCTGGGTGCCGCCGCCGAGGAGCCCGTGCGGGCGTGACCGCGGACGCGGCAAACGCTGCCACCTCGCTGCGCTAAGGTGGGCGCGATGGCGACGCGCCAGCTCCAAACCAGCCAGCAGCCGGTCACCTGCGCCGTCTGCGGGCGCTCGCTGCTGCGTGGCGAGCACGCGACGACGTTCCGCGGCGGGGCCGAGCGCTACGCCGTCTGCGAGCTGTGCACGGTGCGCGCGCTCGGCGAGGGCTGGGTCCGCGAGGGTGCCTCGATCACCGATTCGGCGCGGACGCGGACCGTGCGCGCACGTTCACTCGTCGGGCGGCTGCGCGCGCGCCTGGATGACGACCACGGCGCGGCTTCGGCGGAGCGTGTCGAGGCCGCCGCGCCCGAGCGCCACGTCCGTGCCGTGCCCGCGGACCAGCGCGGGCAGCTTGCCCGGGCGGTCGCGCTGTTCAACGCGAGCGAGCATCGCAAGACGCTGTTCGGTGTGATCCGCTCGCTCGGCGCGCCGTACGTGCACGTCGGACCCGGGGATTCGGAGCTGCTGGTCGAGATCCTGGTCGCCTGGGAGCTGTGCTGGTACCGCTTCGAGGCCGACCTGGAGGGCGACATCGTGCACCGGCGGGGGCAGGGTTACGAGCTGACAGAGCTGGAGGGGGACCTCGCGGAGGCCAACGCGGCCGCCGATCCCGACGGCAGGCTCGCGCTCGCAGTGTAAGCTGCAGAGCATGATTTACTCAGTCGTCCCACGCGAACTCGAGGATCAGCTCTTCGCGCGGCTGTCGGCGCACTACGCCGATCAGCCCGACGTGAAGGTGATCGTCGACCGCCGCGAGGGCGAGCGCCGCGCGCGGCGAGCCGACGCCGACGCCGCCGCCGACGCCGAAGCTGACGCGCGTCAGCAGCGCGAGCTTCGCGACCGCCGCCGCCGCCGCGCCGGGGGGGACTTCGCCCCGCTGTACGGCGAAGGATCGCTGATCACCGCAGCGTGAAGGTCGTCGTCCACGTCGACGGCGGCTCGCGGGGCAACCCTGGGCCGGCCGCCGGTGCGGCCGTGATCGCCACCGCGGACGGTGAGCTGCTCGCGCAGGACACCGAGCTGCTGGGGGTCGCCACGAACAACGTCGCCGAGTACCGGGGCCTGCTGCTCGGCCTGCGTCGGGCAAGCGAGCTGGGAGCCACCGAGGTCGAGCTGATCAACGACTCCGAGCTTGTCGCGAGGCAGCTGAACGGCCTCTACAAGGTCAAGCATCCCGACATGCGCCCGCTCCACGCGGCGGCGCTCGCCGCACTGCGTGCGTTCGAGCACTGGTCGATCCGCTCGGTCCCGCGGGAGCAGAACGCGCAGGCCGACGCACTCGTCAACGCGGCGCTCGACGGCGCGCGCTGAAACACGCGGCCCCCTCGCCGGCCGGCCAGTCCAGGCATTAACCTTCGCCGGTGCTGAGTGCTCGCAACCGAGAGCTGATCGGTCTGGTGCCGGCGGCGTTGCTGGTGACCGCCGGGTTCACGGCGATCTTCATCCAGTCCGACAACACGCTCTCGACCGTCTCGCTGACCTACGGTGGCGCCTTCCTCGCGCTCTGCCTCGCCGGTCACGTGGTGATCCGCCGCGCGCTTCCCTACGCCGACCCGTACCTGTTCCCGCTCGCCGCAGCCCTCGCGAGCGTCGGGATCGTGGAGATCTACAGGATCAGTCCAACGCTCGCACGCGACCAGGCGCAATGGCTCGTTGTCGGCCTCGTGTTGTTCGCGGCCACGATCATCTTCCTGCGCGACGGGCGCTACCTGCGGCTCGAGAACTACCGCTACCTGATCGCGATCGCCGGTGTGGGCAGCCTGCTGCTGCCGCGCCTGCCGGTGATCGGTGGCGAGAAGAACGGCGTCTACCTGGCGGTCCACGTCGGCAGCCTCAGCTTCCAGCCTTCGGAGTTCGGCAAGATCGCGATCGTCATCTTCCTGGCCTCCTACCTGCGCGACAACCGCCAGGTGCTGGTGACGGCAGGACGGCGGATCCTCTGGCTGACGTTGCCGCCGATGAAGCAGTTCGGGCCGCTGCTGCTGGTGTGGGGCTCGGCGATGGCGATGCTGCTCGTGACCCGCGAGATCGGGACCTCGCTGATGTTCTACGGCGCGTTCCTCGCGCTGCTCTATGTCGCGACCGGACGGTTCTCGTTCCCGTTCCTCGGCCTCGTGCTGTTCGCGCTCGGCGCCTACTACCTCGGCACACACGTCGGGCACATCCAGCAGCGCGTCACGGCATGGGAGCACCCGTTCAACGCCAAGCTCTACGCCGAGCGGGGCGGCAGCTACCAGCTCGCCAACGGCTTGTTCGCGCAGGCCGACGGAGGGCTGTTCGGCGTCGGCTTCGACCAGTCGATCATCAACGTCGGCACGACCCCTCTGCTGCCGGTCGCGGAGAGCGATTCGATCTACGCCGTGATCGTCAACGAGGTGGGGCTGGTCGGCGCGATAGGGCTGCTCGTCACCTACCTGCTGTTCGTCGCGCGCGGCCTGAAGGTCGCGACGCTCGCCCGCGACTCCTTCTCCAAGCTGCTGGCGACCGGCCTGGCGTTCATCGTCGCGATGCAGGTGTTCGTCATCGTCGGCGGCGTGACGGCGGTGATCCCGCTGACCGGCGTGACGCTCCCGTTCGTCGCCTACGGCGGATCCTCGGTCGTGATGAACCTCGTGCTGCTCGCGTTGCTGCTGCTGGTGTCGGACCGTGCGCGCCGCCCGGCCTGAACGCGGCCACGCGCAAGGGTCATCGCGCACCCGGCTGTGGTGATGCCTCGGCGCCGGCGGCGCGCTAACGCCGGCGTCCGCCGCCGAAGCTCTGGACCGGCGGGGCAACCGCGCGAAAGCCGGCTGCCGCGACCCGGCGCTCCGGCTGCGCTGGGGGGTGGTCCTCGCGTGCGGGCAGGTGGGCAATAGGCGCCGCCACGATCGCGGTGAGCTCGTCGTCGAGCGTGCGCAGGTCGCGCACGAGCACGTTGATCGTGCCGCCGCCGGCCGGCGGTCGCTCGAGGCGGCCATGGGCGAGGATCAGCGGCTCAGCGCGAACCAGGTGGCGACGGCGCTCGTAGAGGGCGGGGGGGACGATCAGGTTGACCGGGCCGTATTCGTCCTCCAGCAGCATGAAGACGACTCCGGCGGCCGTTTCCGGGCGCTGGCGGGCGACCACCAGCCCGGCGACCGTGACCTGTGTGCCGTGGCGGATCTCTGACAGCTGGGCGCTGGTCGCGACGCCGTTCAGGCGCGGACGCAGGATCGCCAGCGCGTGGTCGCTCAATGTGATCCCGCTGGTTGCATAGTCGGCGAGCAGCGTCTCCCAGCGTCCGAGCTCGCGCAGCTGCGGAAGCACTCCGGCGTCGAGCGCGAGTGCGAGCTGGGTGCCGCCGGGGACGCGGCGGCCCGGGGTCGCGACGCCCAGGTCCCACAGCGCACGGCGACGCTCCCCGGCCAGCGCGTCGCAGGCTCCTGACCAGGCGAGCTGCTCGAGCGAGGGGCGCGCCGCGGGAACGCGTGCGGCCAGTTCGGCGACGCTGGCAAACGGTCCCCCCTCCTCGCGCGCGCACACAAGCGCCGCGACCTCCTCGGCATGGACTCCGCGGACGTAGCCGAGTCCGATCCGCACGGCCCCGTCGGCCGCCACCGAGCATTCCGCGAGCGAAGCGTTAACGTCGACGGCGCGCAGCTCGATCGCGCGCCGCGCGGCCTCATGGGCGAGGCTGTCGGGTGGGTAGAAGCCCATCGGCTGCTCGTTGAGCAGCGCACACAGGAACTCGGGGCCGTAGTGGACGCGCAACCAGGTTGACTGGTAGGCGAGCAGGCCAAAGGCGGCACTGTGGGCCTTGGGGAAACCGAAGCCGGCAAAACCCGCGACCATCTCCCAGACCCGCTGCGCGAGCTCCCCGGACGCGCCGACGTGGACGGCGGCGCCCTCGACGAAGCGGCGGTGGTAGCGCTCGATCGCGACGCTCGCGCGCTTGCGGCTCATCGCGCGGCGCAGCCCATCGGCCTCGCCGGGACCGAAGCCGGCGAAGGCCTGCGCGACCTCGAGCACCTGGTCCTGGAAGATGATCGTGCCGAGCGTCTCGCGCAGCACGCCGGCCAGCGACGGGTGCAGGCAGGGAGGTTCGTAGGAGGGGTCCTCGCGCAGGCGCTGGCGGCGCTCGATGTAGGGGTTCACCGCCCCACCCTGGATCGGTCCCGGGCGGATGATCGCGACCTGCACCGCCAGCTCCGCGAGGTTCTCGGGGCGGGTGCGCCGCAGCGCCTGCATCTGCGCGCGGCTCTCGATCTGGAAGACGCCGGTCGTCTCGGCAGCTGCGATCGCGGCGAAGGTCGCGGGATCGTCGAACGGGATGCGCGAGAGGTCGATCCGCTCGCCGCGCGTGCGGGCGATCGACTCGACGGCGCGTTCGACCGCCGAGAGCATCCCCAGCCCAAGCAGGTCGATCTTCAGAAACCCGGCGTCGGCGCAGGAATCCTTGTCCCACTGCACGAGCTGGCGGCCCTCCATCGCGGCGGGCAGCACCGGGCAGCAGTCGATCAGCGGCCGGGTTGCGACGATCATCCCTCCCGGATGCTGGGAGATGTGGCGCGGCAGGCCCAGCGCCTCCTGCGCGAGGCGTGCCAGCCAGACCCAGCGATCGCCGTGCGCGCGTGTCCCCAACGCGCTCGCAAGGTCGCGGTCGACCGTGCTGTCCGAAGCCGTCCGCGCCGCGCGCGACGCGTTCGATCTCGCCCGGCGGCAGCCCCAGCGCCTTGCCCAGCTCGCGGATCGCGCCACGCGCACGAAAGCTCGGAAAGGTCGCGACGAGCGCCGCACGGTCATGGCCGTAGCGCTCGTGGACACGGCGGATCAGGACCTCTCGGACATCGCGCGGGAAGTCGATGTCAATGTCCGGCAGCGACGTCAGCTCGGGGTTCAGGAAGCGACCCATCGCGAGTCCGCCGGCGAGCGGGTCGATGTGTGACAGGCCGGTCAGGTAGCAGACGATCGAAGAGACAGAGGAGCCGCGTCCACGACCCGGCGGCAGCAGCGCGCGTGCCGAGTCGGCGCCGCGAACCTCGGCCGCGACCTCGCGCGACGAGTTCGAGGATCTCGTAGTGCAGCAGGAAGAAGCCGGCCAGCGAAAGCGTCTCGATCACCGCCAGCTCCGCTTCGAGGCGGGCGCGGGCCTCGCGCAGCGCGATGCCCGCGTAGCGCTCGAGCAGACGTTCGCCGCACAGTTCCGCGAGGCGTCGCTGGGCGCTCCGGTCCTCGACGCCCGGATAGCGGTAGCCGAGATCGCCGGTGAGGTCGAAATCCAACTGCTCGGCGAGCGCGCGGCTCTCCCAAACCGCCTGTGGATGCTCGCTGAAGCGGGCTGCCATCGACGCCGGGGAGGCGAGCACATGCGAGCTGTTGGGGCGTCGCAGCGGTTCGCTCGACTCCAGCGTGAGGTGGTGGCGGAGCGCCACGAAGGCGTCCTGGAGCGGGACGCGCGCGGCGGCGTGGGCGTGGACGTTGCCGCTCGCCACGCAGCGCAGGTCCAGCCGCACGGCGAGCGCGGCGAGCGCGCCGTTGCGGGCGCGATCACCGGCGAGGAACGGGCGCTGCAGCTCGACGCGCAAACGCTCGGGGCCGAAGGCCTCGCGCAGTCGCCGCACGCCGGCCTCGTCGTGCACGCCGTGCTCCGCGCAGCCGGTCAGGCAGACCAGTCCCTCGGCGTGCGCGCAGATCGCCTCGAGCGAGACGGCCGGCGCCGTCGGCTCACGCGGACGTTCGCGGGTGTGGGCGTGAGCGAGCGTCAGCAGGCGGCAGAGGTTGCGCCAGCCACGCTCGGCGGCGACCAGCAGCGTGAGATGGCGGCCGTCGGCGAGACTCAGCTCGGCGCCGTGGATCGGGCGCAACCCGATCCCGCGGGCGGCGTGCGCGAACTCCATCGAGCCGTGGACGCCATTGTGGTCGGTCAGCGCGAGCGCCTGGTGGCCCAGCTCGAGCGCGGTGGCGGCGAGCTCCTCCGGCAGCGAGGCGCCGTCGAGGAAGGAGTAGGCCGAATGGCAGTGCAGCTCGACATAGGAGTTGGCCGCCCTCCGGGCGGCCCCGACGGCGCCTTCGGCGCTCATCGCTGGCGAAACCAACGGCCGTCGGCGAGGTCGTGGAAGACGACGAGGTCGCGTCCCGACTCGCTCGACGAGCTCCCAGTAGCGGCGGCGCAGTGGCTGCTGCGTCCACCAGCGATCCTCGACCAGCCAGGACTCGCGCACGTGCGCCACCGCCTGTCCGTCGACCGCCAGCGGCTGCCCGCCGGGGGCGGCCCGCACCCGCGCGGCGCGCGGCAGGGCGAGGCGGCGCGGGGCGCTCACGACTCGAACGGGGTGAGCATCACGCGTCGCTCGGGAACACGCGAGTCGAGCTCGAGGCAATGGACGCGCAGGGCGGCGTCGCCTCCGGCGGCGCTGCGCATCTGCTGAAGCGCCTCGCGAAGTCGCGCACGGCGATCCTGACCTGCCTGATCGAGCAGCGCACGCTGCTCGCCGGCAGGTGGGCCGAAGCGCTCGGCGGCGAGGGTCAGCACGTTCGCCGGGGAGGGCAGCGACTGCAGGCGCGGGAGGAGTGCCAGCCGCATCCGCTCCGGCTGGGCGAGTGCCTCGCGGAAGGTGACGCCGCTGCTCCAGCTGCCGCCATCGACCAGGCGGGCGGCGAGCGTCGCCGCCCGCAGCGTGCGCCCGCGACGCTCCGGGCGCGCCAGCAGACGGTCGATCAGCAGTACGAGCGCGCGCTCGAGAGCCGGCCCGCCGGTCGCCTCGGGGAGTTCGAGCGACTCCCGCAGTGGGGTTTCGGTGCGTCGCGGACGAGGCGGATCGTCCTCGCCGCAGGCAAGTCGGTGCGCCTCGATCCCCGCCGCGCCGAAACGGTCGGCGAGCGAGGCGCGCGGGAACCCCGCGAGCTCGCCCAGCGTCGCGATCCCGAGCCGTTCGAGGGACTCCACCAGCGGGGCGGTGCGTTCGCGCGAGCGCAGCAGCGCCACCGGCAGCGGCGCCAGATGCTCACGGGCGCCCTCACGGACGATCAGCGTGCGCCGCGGGCGGGTCGCGAGCGCGCCTGCCAGGGCACAGAAGCGGGTTGGTGCGGCGGCCAGGCGGGCGGGGCGGTCCAGCGCGCGCCGCGCCGCCACCAGTACGAGCTCGTCGCTGCCCCCATGCAGGCCACGCAGGCCGTCGAGCGAGAAGCAGGCGAGACCCGGGCGCGTCGGCTCGACGCCGGCTCCGATTGCTTCCAGCGTCCTCAGCGTGCGCTCCCAGGCGGTGGCGACGGCGATCGGGTCCGCGCCGAGCAACTCGAGCGTTGGACAGCGCGCGAGCGCCTCGCCGAGCGCCATCCCGCTGCGCACGCCGAAGGCCTGGGCGGCACCGGAAACCTCGCCGATCGGCCCGGAGCCAACCTCGGGAGCGATCGCGACCGCGCGGCCGGCCAGCGGCTCGAGCCCACCCGCGGCGACCGCGAGCTCGAAGCGGGGAATCAGGACACATGCGATCATACGAACATATGTTCGCATGAATGAAGGGCGATGTGAAGGAACCTGCGAAGCGCCACCGTGCGTACACTTGCGCGATGGATTTCGGTGACCGCTCCAACTTCCTGGGGATCTGTGGTGGAATCGCCGTCGCGCTGGCGGTCGGGTTGATCTCGGGCGTCTGGGTCGTCGGGATCGTCCTCGGCGTGGCTGTCGCCGTGTCGACGGCCGAGAGGATGCGCCGCCGCACCGGTCTCTCTCAGCGGCAGGCGCCGGTCGAGGTCGGACGCAAGAAACGCAAGAACTGAGCGCCCGAAGGGGCCGGGCGGGTCGGGACTTGCGCTACTGCTTGAAACGCTCGACCGTGTCCGCGGAGCGCATGCTGACCTCGTCGGGGTCGAGCCCGAACTCCTCCTGCGCTCGGCGCTGGCGCAGCAGGTCCCAGTAACGGTCGAGCGAGACGCGGATCTGCTCGAGGCGAGCCCGCTCGTCGATCGTGTGGCCGCCGGCGCGCCCGGCGGCGTCGTAAAGCTGGCGCTCCTCGGCGACGAGTGCCTCGATGTGGTCCTGCACCTCGCTGTCGTCCATCCTGACTCCTGCTCGATCGGCGTCTCGATTCACCACCGGAGGTGGCCGGGCGGCGTCGCGCAACGGGGCCGCGCTGCCGCCAGTCTTGCAAGCGTCCCTCGCCGATGTCGAGCCGACTCGCGGGGGCACCCGGTCGGGGGCCGTTCGCCGCGCGGAGCGGCGGTTGGCTGCAACGATTCTTTCCCCCACGCGGCGCGGGATCCGTAACACTGTTTGGTGCCATGTGCCACGAATCTCTGGAGTGGGGGATCGGTTGACGACGGAGCCGCCAGAGGAGCCGGGCGACCCGTACGGGGAGCCGCCCGAGGAGTCGCCGGGCGAGCCGTACGACGAGCCGCGGTACGAGCCGGGTGACCGCTATCGCGAGCCGCCCGAGGAGCCGCCGCAGGACCCCTACGTCCACGACCGCGAGCCGCCGCAGGACCCGTACGTCCACGACCGCGAGCCGCTGCAGGACCCGTACGTCCACGACCGCGAGCCGCTGCAGGACCCGTACGTCCACGACCGCGAGCCGCCGCAGGACCCGTACGTTCATGACGAGCCGCCGCAGCAGCCGTACGCCCACAACCGCGAGCCGCCGCAGGACCCGTACGTCCACGACCGCGAGCCGCCGCAGGAGCCGTACGTCCATGACGAGCCGCCGCAGGAGCCGTACGCGAGCCATCGCGAACCGCCCGACGAACCCGGCGAGCGCTACCGCGAGCCACCGGAGGAGGAGGAGCCGAGCAGGCTGTTCGAGGCGCCGGCGGACGCGGAGGCGCCAGCGGATCACCCGACGGGCGAGTTTTCTGACGACCGTCTCGATCACCCAACGGGGGAGCTGTTCGAAGACGAGTTCCCGCGCGATCCGACGGCGCCACCGACCGGCGATCTGCTCGGAGATCTGGGGGAGGAGGTCCATTCCACCGCGGAGCTCGCGAAGCGCCGAGCGCAGGAGCGCGCCCTGCGCCGCCGGGCGGGCCGCCAGCGGCTGCTGTTCCTCGTCCTCGGCATCGTCGTGGTGATCGTGATCGTCGTCCTCGTCGTGGGCGGCGGATCGGGCACGCCGACGCCGCCCGCACCGAGCAGCAACCCCCTCGCGGCAACCGGGAAGGGAGTGGGCCACCTCCTCGCGGGCTCCTCTCCGTCGGCGCTGCCGGGCAACATCCTCGTCGCCGACCGCAACAACGACCGCGTGATCTCGATCTCACCGCAGGGCCGCGTCGTTTGGACGGTGCGCCTCACCGGGCCGAGCGACGCGTTCCTGAGCCCAACGGCGCGATCGATCACGGTGACCCAGCCCGGCGCCTTCGTCGTCCTGCAGCTCGCGGTTGCCGACAGGACCGCCTTCTACCGCTACGGGCACAGCGGCCACCCCGGCAGCGCGGACGACCGCCTCCACGATCCGCAGACCGCGCAGGAGCAGAGCGATGGCAAGCTGGTGATCGCCGACAAGTCGAACTGCCGCATCCTCTTCATCTCACCGCCGTCGGTCCACCCGTCGGCGACGCTCGGCACACCGGGGTCGTGCGTGCACGACCCGCCGAAGTCGCTGGCCTACCCCGACGCGGTCTTCCCGGCGACTGGCGGCGGGATCGTCGTGACCGAGCTCGACCCGGCGTGGGTCGACGTGCTGAGCAGCACGGACACGCTCGTGAAGGCCCTGCGCGTGCCCGGCCTGAGCGCGCCCGACGACGCGAACGAGTACGCGCCCGGCAAGCTGATCGCGACAAGCCACAGCCACCCCGGCGCGGTCGAGGAGTTCAGCACGGCCGGCAAGGAGATCTGGAGCTATTCGGCCACGACGGGCTCCGGCGAGCTGAATCGACCGTCGCTGGCCGAGGTCCTGCCGGACGGCGACGTGCTGGTCTGCGACTCGGGCAACGACCGGATCGTGGTGATCGACCCCCAGACCAACACGATCATCTGGCAGTACGGGCACACCGGCAGGCCGGGCAGCAAGCCGGGCTACCTGCACACGCCCGACAGTGCCGTCCTGGTGCCGTAGGTGCCGCTAACGTCCTGACGCTGCCGGATTGCGGATCCCCGCCAGCCCGACCGCCGCTCCGAGCGCCAGCAACGCCGCGGCGATCGCGATCGCGAGGTGAAAGCTCGACAGCGACGCCGAGTCGGCAGCGCGGACGATGGCGCCGCCCGCCGCGGGGGGCAGCCCTGCGACCGACGGGTGCCCGAGCACGAGATGTTCAGCGGCGGCGACGGCCCTGCGCTCGGCACCTCCGAGTGCGACCCCATGAAGGCGCTCGTGCAGCACGACGCCGAAACGTGCGGCCGCGATCGCGCCGACGCCCGCGGTGCCGAGCAGGCCGGCCACGCGCGCGACGGCGTTGTTAACGGCCGACGCGATGCCTGCGCCCGTGCTTTCGACGCCTGCCAGCACCGTCGTGGTCAGCGGCGCGACCGTCAGCGCCAGGCCGAGTGCGAACACGAGCACCGCCGGCAGCAGATCCGAGAAGTAGCCGGGCTTCGCACCGATGCGCAGCGCGAGCAGCAGCCCGGCAGCCGCGAGCAGCGGACCGGCACTCATGAACAGGCGCGGCCCGAAGCGAGCCGAGAGCCGGCCGGCGTAGCGCGCCAGGCAGAACATCACGACGGTCACGGGCAGCATCGTCAGGCCGCTGCGCAGCGGCGAATAGCCGGCCACCTGCTGGAGGAAGAGGACGAGGAAGAAGAAGAAGACCGCGAGCGCCGCATAGACGGCGAATGTCTCGATGTTGGCTGCCGCGAAGTTGGTTCGCCGGAAGATCGCCAGCGGCAGCATCGGGTCGCGTGCCAGCCTCTCGCGCGCCAGGAAGGCGGCGAACAGCAGCGCTCCCCCAACGGTCGCGACGACGATCGGCGTGCTGGACCATCCGAGTCTCGGCGCCTCGATCAACCCGAACACGACGCCGGCCAGGCCGGCAGCGCACAGCACCGCCGCAGGCAGGTCGACGCGGCGCCGTGGCAGCTGCGAGGGCTGCGCACGCGGGATCGCGATCAGGATCAACACCAGGCACGTGACGACCACCGGCACGTTGATCACGAACAGCCAGCGCCATGACGCGAGCGCCAGCAGTTCCCCGCCGGCGAGCGGCCCAACGACGCTTGCGACCGCCCCGAACGCGGTCCAGGTGCCGATCGCGGCGCCGCGTTCCTCGTCCGCGAAGGTCGCCGCGATCACGGCCAGCGAGCCTGGCACGAGCAGCGCCCCTGCCGCTCCCTGCAGCGCCCGCGCGGCCGTCAGCAGGCCGATTGTCGGCGATAGCGCGCAGAGCACCGACGAGAGTCCGAAGCCGGCGACGCCCAGTGCGAACACGCGGCGCTCGCCAAAGATGTCGCCGAGCGAGCCGCCGACCAGGATCAGCGATCCGAGTGTCAGCAGGTAGGCGCTCGAGATCCATTGCTGTCCGGCGAGACCCCCGCCGAGACTGCGCTGGATCGTCGGCAGCGCAACGCTCACGATCGTGCCGTCGAGCATCGTGATCGCCGAACCGAGGATCGCGGCCACGAGCGTCAACCGCTTGATCCGTGCGGACGCCATGCGGGCGGAGTCTAGGCGTGCCGCGGTCGTGCTCGGCGAACGTGGTAGAAAGGCTGGGCACCCTGGACTCGAGCGAGGCACTCAATGCAAGTGATCGGCGCAGGCCTGCCGCGAACCGCCACGACGACGACGCTGATCGCGTTCGAGCAGCTCGGCTTCGCGCCCTGCTACCACATGCGCGACGTGCTCGCCGACATGGGGGGGCAGATTCCGCTGTGGGAGCGCGTCGCGGAGGGCGACCCCGACTGGGAGGCGATCTTCAAAGGCGCGCAGTCGTCGTGTGACTTTCCATCAGCTCGCTACTACCGCGAGCTGGCCGACTTCTATCCCGATGCCAAGGTCGTGCTCAGCGTCCGCTCACCGGAGGGCTGGGTGAAGAGCATGCGCGACACCGTCTGGCCGGTGTACTTCGGCCCCTCGGTGATGCACCACGTCTGCGAGGCCCGCCGGGCTGTCGACCCCGACTGGGATCGCTACATCAGGACGATGTTCGGCACGCTCTTCGCGCCCGGCTCCGGCTGTCTCGCCGAGGACCACGAGAGCGACGCCGGCCTCGCCGCGAGCATGGAGCGCTGGACCGAGCAGGTGAAGGCGGACGTGGCGCCCGAGCGGCTGCTCGTCTGGGAGCCGGCTGACGGTTGGGAGCCGCTGTGCGAGTTCCTGGACGTGGCGGTTCCAGACGGCCCACTGCCACGCGTGAACGACACGGCCGCCTTTGCCGAGGGGATCACCGGCGGCGGTCTCGCCGTGCTGAACGCCTGGTGGGATCAACGCGAACGTCCGAGCGGCGGCCTGCACGGCGCGCCGCTGCGCTGAGCGCCGGCGCGGCACCGGCGTGGGTGGGCCCGGCCCCAGGCGACGAGACCCCGGCAGCGCGCGCATGCCGCGCGCCGCGCGGCGCTCGCGGACGCTGGTGCTCGGCGCCGCGCTCGCCGGTCTGCTCGCCACGGCCGCGGGCGCCGCGGCGGCGCCGCCCAACCCGAGCGCCGACATCCCGCTCGGGCCCCTGCCCGCGGCGTGTTCGGGCGCGCCCGCCGGAGCCGTCTGCGAGGACGCCGCGATCGGCCGCCTCGACGCCGCCCGCGCCAGGCTCGGGCTCGGCTCCTACCGGCTGCCCGCGAACTTCGTCACGCTGGCTCCGGCACGCCAGCTGCTGATCCTCGCGAACCTCGACCGGATCGCCTATGCGCTGAAGCCGATCCGCGGCCTCAGCCTCGCGCTCGACGCGATCGCCAAGCAGGGAGCGCAGGTGCGTGAGGATCCGAACCCCTGGCCGGTCGTGGCCGGACTGGCGGGACAGCAGCTGATCGGCTTCTCCTCCAACTGGGCGGGCGGGCCGCCCAACGCCGAGGTCGCCTACTACGAGTGGATGTACGACGACGGCTACGGCAGCGGCAACCTCGACTGCACCAGCCGCACGGCGCCCGGCTGCTGGGGGCACCGGCACACGATCTTCGCCTTCGCGAGCGCCCCGACGCTGACGATGGGCGCCGCGGCGCTGCCCGCCGAGGCGAGCTATGCGCTGACGATCGTCGAGACCTCGACGCCGGCCTGGCCGTATTCCTACACCTGGGTCAGCGCGCTCGCCGACGGCGCGGGCCGCTGAGCGCGGCTCAACGAGCGTCCGCGCCAGCGGCACCGAGCAGGTCGCGCAGTACGTCCAGGCCGTCCCAGACCTCGGTGAAGCGGGTGGTCAGCGGCGAAAGCCCCACGCGGATGACGTCGGGCGCGCGGAAGTCGGCGAGCACGCCGCGGGCCGCCAGCGCCTCGCAGAGCGCCTCGGCCTCGACGTGCGCCAGCGCGACATGGGCGCCGCGCCGCGCCCCGTCGCGGGGCGATGCGACGCCGACACCGTGCTCGGCCAGCCAGGCGTCGGCGAGCGCGATCGCCAGCTGCGTCAGTGCGATGCCCTTCGCGCGGATCGGCGCGATCCCCGCGCGCGTGACCAGCTCGATCCCTGGTTCGAGCGCGTGCAGCGCGAGGATCGGAGGCGTTCCGGAGAGGAACCCGCGGATCCCCTCCGCGGGTTCGTAGCCGGGGTCCATGCGAAACGGGTCGCGCCGTCCCAGCCAGCCCCAGACGGGTTGTCGCAGCGTGCGCGCGAGCTCGCCACGCACGTAGATGAAGGCGGGCGAGCCGGGCCCGCCGCAGAGGTACTTGTAGGTGCAGCCGACCGCCAGGTCCGCGCCCGCGTCGTCGAGCTCCACCGCCACCGCGCCCACGCTGTGCGAGAGATCCCAGACGGTCAGCGCGCCGGCGTCGTGCGCCACGGCCGTGATCGCCGCCATGTCGAGGATCGCCGCCGAGCGGTAGTCCACGTGCGTGAAGGTCACGAGCGCGGTCTGCTCGCCGACCAGTCCCGCCACCTCCTCCGCGCTGGGGCCGAGCGTAGGATCGGCGGGCGCCAGCCAGCGCAGGCGCAGGCCGCGCTCGGCGGCGAGACTCTCGAGCACGTAGCGGTCGGTCGGGAAGTTGCCGGGGTCGGTGACGATCTCGTTGCGGCCCGGACGGGCGTCGAGCGCCGCGCAGACCGCCTTGTAGAAGCAGACGGTGGTCGAGTCCGCGACCGCCACCTGGCCGGCCGCCGCGCCGAGCAGCGCGCCGATGCGGTCTCCCAGCTCGAGCGGGACGTCCATCCAGCCCTCGGTCCACGAGCGGATCAGCCGCTCGCTCCAGCCCGCCGCCACGACCCGCGCAAGCGCGTCGGCGACGCGCGCCGGCGGGCGCCCCAGCGAGTTGCCATCGAAGTAGACGATCCCGTCGTCGGCGATCAGGAACTCGTCGCGGAAGCCGCCGAGCGGGTCGGCGCGGTCGAGCGCCTCGGCGGCCGCGCGGCTGTGGATCGGTGGCGGCGTCCCCAAGCCGGCACAGCCTACCCCTCGCTCTCGCGGCCGCGCGCAGCGCGTCGCGCGAGCGACCAATCCCAGAGCGTTGGCGATCCGTATTCTGCGCGTCGAGGATTGCGGTGACGCGCGTCGTGCGGCGCTCGTCGCCGCGCCCGATCGCTCATGGCCAGCCGCGACGACATCGAGTTCACCTACACGTCGATCGACCGGATCTTCCGCCTCAGCATGGGCGAGCTGGCCGACTTCAGCGGCGCGCTCTACGACGGCGACTTCTCGCTCACGCTCGAGCAGGCACAGGCGCGCAAGCACGACTACATCGCCGAGCAGATCGGCATCGGGCCGGGCCGCCGGCTGCTCGACCTCGGCTGCGGCTGGGGCGCGCTGCTGAACTTCGCCCGCGGGCGCGGCGCCGAGGGGGTGGGGGTCGCGCTGTCCTCCGCGCAGGTCGCGTCCTGCCGCGGCCACGGTCTCGACGTCCACCTGCGCGACGCACGGAGCGTCGATCGCGACACCTTCGGGGCCTTCGATGCCGTGGCGAGTCTCGGCGCCTTCGAGCATTTCTGCTCGCCGGACGAGTACCGCGGCGGTCGCCAGGAGGAGATCTACCGCGAGCTGTTCGCAAACGCCGCCAGCGTGCTGCCGGACGGCGGGCGCTTCTACCTGCAGACGATGGTGTTCGGCCGCAACATGATCCCGCTGGAGGAGGTCGGCGAGGACGCGCCGCGCGACTCCGACGCGTTCATCCTGTTCCTGCTGGGCTGCCAGTTCCCGGGCTCGTTCTTGCCTTACGGACTCGAGCAGGTCGTTGCCTGCGCGCAGCCGCACTTCCGCCTCGTCGAGCACTCGAGCGGGCGGCTCGACTACATCGAGACGATCACGCAGTGGAGCAGGCGGATCGGCGAGCCGAGCCTGCGCAAGAACCTGCTGAAGCTGCGCCTGCTGCCGCGCTGGCTGCGGAGCCCCGGGTTCCGCTACGCGTTCACCTCGGGCGTGAGCGCGAACAAGGTCTGCTTCGAGCGTGAGCTGCTCGATCACTTCCGGATGGTGTTCGAGAAGACCGGCGCCCCGGCGGCGCTCGAGCCCAAGGAGGGTTGATGCCGGCCCGCCATCATCGGACGGTCGACCGCACGGTCGCGATCATGGAGGTGGCGTCGCGGGCGAGCAGCGGCGTTTCGCTGGCCGAGCTCGCGGCGCGCCTGCAGGCGCCGAAGTCCTCGATCCAGGAGCTGACCAACGGGCTGCTGGCGACCGGCTACCTGGTCGAGCGCGACCGGCGCTTCCAGCTTGGTCCGGGCGCGTTCGTGCTATCGCTGCACACGGCCGCGCTGCCGCTGCGCCAGGTCAAGCACGAGGAGCTGGAGCGCGCGCAGGAGCGGGTCGGCATGACGCTGTTCGTCGGTGCGCGCCTCGGCGACGACCAGGTCTTCGTCGACCAGGCCGGGGAGGACGTGCTGATGGATTTTGTGTCCGCGACGCACCCGCGGCGGCCGCTGCTGACGACGGCCACGGGGAAGATCATCCTCGCCTACATGCCGTCCGGCGAGCGCAACGAGTTCCTGCGGCGGGCGGAGCAGGCGCAGCCCGCGGTCGTGGCGGCCTTCCTCGACGAGCTCGGCGAGATCCGCGCGAAGCAGCTGGCGTTCAACTACGCCTCCACGGTGCCGGGTCGCTACTCCGTCGCGGCGCCGCTGATCGATCCCGACGGCAGCTTCCTCGCGGCGATCTGCGCGGTCGGCGGAGCAGAGGTGGCTGACCGCCTGCCCGAGGTCGGGGAGCGTCTGCGCGAGGCCGTGGACGCCTGGAAGTTCCCGCGTAGGCGCCGCCGCGCCGGCGGGTAGCGGCGCGCGCATCAGCGACGAGCACCAAGATGTCTTTCGTGGTCGGCGCATGCGCCGACCCGCGGGTGGGTGCATGCACCCACCCGAACAACCCCCCAGCAGCAGCCTGTTGCGAGTGGCGTGGGTGTCCGGTAGCATCCGCATACAAGTGCAGTGAACCGGATATACGTATGCAGGTTTGAGGGTCACGAGAGCTACGAAACATCTAACCGGGAGGCCGGGAGGGACCTATGAGGCACGCAATCACAGGATTGCCGCGTACGAGGATGCTGTGCGCGGCGCTCATCGCAGTGGCAGTTCTCGGCGGCGCAGCCGCCGTCTCCGGCGCCGCGACGCGGACCAACGCGGCGGCGTCGAAGTCGACCTGGGTGATCGGAAACATCGGCACCTACAGCGGGATCAACTCGGGCAACTTCCTCGGGGCCGGCCAGACGCTGCAGGCCTGGGCGGACTGGGAGAACGCCCACGGGGGCGTCGACGGCCATCACATCAAGGTCATCACGATGGATGACGGGGGCGTCGCATCGACCTCGGTCAACGACGTCAAGGCACTCGTGCAGACCGATCACGTTCTCGCGATCGTCGGGATGAGCAGTGGCGACGACGCCGACTGGGCGAGCTACATCCAGTCGACCGGCGTGCCCGTGATCGGCGGATCGACGCCGCTGCCGGACTTCGCCAGCAACCCCGACTATTTCCCCGTTGGCGCAACCGCCAACAACTCGGTGCCCGACCTGCTGCTGTACGCCAAGAACGTGCTTCACCAGACGGTCGGTGGCTACCTCGGCTGCGAGGAGGCGCCGGTGTGCTCGGCGCTGGAGCCGGTCTATGCGTCCGCCTACACGGCGATCGGCGGCAGCCTCGCGTACAACACGCTGTTCTCCAGCAGCGCGCCGAGCTACGTGCCGCAGTGTTTGGCGGCGCAGTCGGCGGGTGTGCAGGACCTCGAGATCATCGGGCCGGCGCCCGTGATCCCGAAGATCGCCCAGAACTGCGAGTCACAGGGGTACAACGCGACGCTTCTGCTGAACGACGTCGTGCTGACACCGTCGCTCGCGAGCTCGATCGGAACCGCCGATGCTGTCTTCGGCGCCGACGCGTTCCCGTTCACCGCAACCGGCAACGCCGCCGCGAAGACGTTCCATGCGGCGCTTGCCAAGTACGAGCCGTCGGTCCTGAACCCGGACACCTTCACCCAGGACGACGCCGACACGTGGGCTTCCGGGCAGCTGTTCGCCGCCGCAGCGCAGGCGGCCAAGCTCGGCAACCACCCGACCAGCAAGCAGCTGGTGGGCGGGCTCTACAAACTCAAGAAGGACACGCTCGGCGGTCTGACACCGCCGCTGACGTTCAACAAGGGCAAGCCGAACTCGATCAGCTGCATCTACATCATGAGCATCTACCACGGGACGATCATCGAGCCCCAGGGCCTGAAGCTGTACTGCCCCGCGGCCGGTTAGCAACGTAGTCAAAGCACGCATGAGACCTGCCGGCACGACGCCGATCGTGATCAGGAGCTGACGTGTCAGATCTCCTTCCGTTCATCATCATCGGCGTCGTGTCCGGCTCGGTCTACGGGCTGGCCGCGGTCGGCCTGGTGCTCAGCTATCGCACCTCCGGCATCTTCAACTTCGCCCACGGTGCGCTGGCGACGCTCTCGGCCTACGTCTTCTACGCGCTGCACATCGCGGGAAGCGTCTCGTGGCCGATCGCCGCGATCATCTCGGTGATCATCCTCGGGCCGGCACTGGGGATCTCGTTCGAGCGCTACGCCCGCGTGCTCTCGCGCGCGAGCCTGATCATGCAGGTCGCCGGGACGGTTGGGGTGCTACTGGTGATCGAGGCGCTCTGCACCCAGTGGTATGGGTCGAACGGCGCGTTCTACCCGAACTTCCTGCCCCAGACCGCGGTGAAGGTCGGCGGCGCGTTCGTCACCGTCGACGAGTTCATCGTCGTCGGGGTCTCGATCGCGCTGACCGCCGGGCTCTACTGGATGCTGCATGCGACACGGCTCGGCAAGGCGATGCGGGCCGTCGTCGACGACCCCGACCTGCTCGCAATCGCTGGCACCAGCCCGGTCAGCGTCCGCCGCGCCGCCTGGGTGATCGGCTGCTTCTTCGCGACGCTCTCGGGAATCCTGCTGGCCCCCGACGTCGGGCTGGAGGCGAGCGCGCTGACGCTGCTGGTGGTCCAGGCGTTCGGCGCGGCGGCGATCGGGCGCTTCCGCAGCCTGCCGATGACCTGGCTGGGCGGCGTGATCATCGGCGTCGCGTCGAGTGTCGCAACCAAGTACTTCACGTCGCGGTCGATCCTCAGCGGCATCCCCACCGCGCTGCCGTTCATCATCCTGTTCGTCGCGCTGCTGCTGGTGCGCCAGCGGGGCGGGCTCGAGAGCGCCGCGCGGCGTCTGCATGAGGGCTACGGTGCCCGCCGCCTGCCGGCGCAGATCCAGGCCCCGGGCGCGCTGGTCGTGCTCGGCGTGCTGATCGCCGTCCCGTGGCTGTTCCCGAGCTACCTGACCGCGTGGATGACCGTGCTCTGCGACGTCATCCTGTTCCTCTCGCTGGGGCTGCTGGTGCGCGCGTCACGCCAGGTCTCGCTCTGCCAGGTGACGTTCGCCGCAATCGGCGCGGTCGCGTTCTCGAAGCTCGCCGGCGCGGGCGTGCCGTGGGTGGCGGCGCTCGTGCTCTCCGGTGTCGTCGTCGTGCCGATCGGGGCGCTGCTGGCGATCCCGGCGGTGCGCCTCTCGGGGCTCTATCTGGCGCTCGCGACGTTCGGCTTCGGCCTGCTCGTGCAGGCGATGTTCTACCAGTCGTCGGTGGGCTTCGGCGTCGCCGACCTCGGCCTCGCGATGCCACGGCCGAGCTGGCTGGGACTCTCCGGCGACCGCGGCTTCTACTTCCTGCTGCTCGCGCTGGCGGTGGCGACGTCGGGGCTCGTGATCTGGCTCGTCCACGGCCGCCTGGGCGGTCTGTTGCGGATGCTCGGCTCGTCGCCGCTGGCGCTCGAGGCGTTCGGCGTCAACGTCACCGTCACACGGATCCTCGTGTTCTGCATCTCCGCCTTCATCGCTGCGATCGCGGGCGCGCTGGCGGGATGCGCGCTCGGCAGCGTCACCGGCTCCAACTACGACCCGAACATGTCGCTGACGCTGATGGTGGTGGTCGCAATCGTTGCGGGCGGCGAACCCTGGTACGCGCTCGTCGCGGCGCTGCTCGTGGGGCTGATCCCGGCGTACCTGACCTCGCAGACCGCGACGGACGTGCTGCAGCTGCTGTTCGGCCTCGGTGCGATCCTCTTCTCGCTCGGGATCGCGCCCAAGACGCCGCCGGCGCTCGCGGCGCGGATCGAGCGCATGCGGGTCGCGGCGTCGCGGTGGCGACGGCGGCCGGCGGCCGAGCAGCCCGGACTCCGCAGTCCGGTGCCCGCGGCGACGCTGCGCGCCGAGGAGGTGACGGTGCGCTTCGGCGGCCTTGTCGCCGTCAACGCGGTCAGTGTCGTCGCGACGACCGGGCGCATCACGGGCGTGATCGGTCCGAACGGCGCCGGCAAGACGACGCTGTTCAACGCCTGCTCGGGCCTCGTCGCGCCGGCCGGCGGCCGGGTGGTGCTCGACGGACGCAGCCTGGCGCGCCGGCGCCCCTCCGTGCGCGCGCGCCTCGGGCTCGGCCGGAGCTTTCAGCACGTTCAGCTCGGCGAAACGCTGAGCGTGGCGGAGAACGTTCGCATCGGTGCCGAGGCCGGGATCGTCGGCGCGAGCGTGGTGCGCCACTTGATCCGTCGCGCTGCGGAGCGCCGAGCCGTCGACACCCGCAGCGCCGACGCGCTCGCCGCGTGCGGGATCGAGGAGCTGGCGCCGCGCATCGTCAGCACCCTGTCAACCGGCCAGCGACGCCTGGTCGAACTTGCCCGATGCCTCGCCGGATCGTTTCGCATCCTCCTGCTCGACGAGCCCTCTTCGGGCCTCGACGCGGCCGAGACGGAGGTCTTCGGTCAGCTGCTGCGGCGTGTCGTGGCGGAGCGCGGCATCGGCATCCTGCTGATCGAGCACGACCTGTCGCTGACGATGAGCGTCTGCGACGAGCTTTACGTGCTCGACTTCGGGCGCGTCATCCACCAGGGCACGCCGCGGTCGGCGCGCGACTCGCAAACGGTCCAGTCCGCCTACCTGGGCGACGCGGTGCTGCAGTCATGAGCGCCGTCACCGCCGAGGCTGCCGTGAGCGCCGAGACCGCGGTGCTCGAGCTGCGCGACCTCGTCGCCGGCTACGGCGACGCCGAGGTGCTGCGCGCCATCAACATGACCGTTCGCGAGCGCTCGATCGTCACGCTGCTCGGACCCAACGGCGCCGGCAAGACCACGGTGATGCGCGTCGTGTCCGGCACGCTGCGGGCGAGCGGCGGGAACGTGCTCGTACGCGACGGCGACGTCACCGGACTCTCGCCGCAGCAACGCAGCCGGCATGGCGTCTGCCTGATCCCGGAGGGGCGAGGGATCTTCCGGTCGCTCTCGGTGCGCGACAACCTGGAGCTGTTCCGGCCCGCTTGGCTGCGCCCGGCGGGCCTCGATCACGTCACCGAGATCTTCCCGATCCTCGGCGACCGTCTGGGCCAGACCGCCGGGACGCTGTCGGGCGGCGAGCAGCAGATGCTCGCGCTCGCGCGCGCCTTTCTCTGTGAGCCCTCGATCGTGCTGGTGGATGAGGTCTCGATGGGCCTCGCGCCGAAACTGGTCGACCAGATCTTCGAGATCCTCGTCGCGATCGCCAACGAGGGGGTGAGCGTGCTGCTGGTCGAGCAGTACGTCAGCCGTGCGCTCGAGCTGGCCGACTACGCCTACGTGCTCAGTCGCGGGCAGATCGTGCTTGAGGGCACCACCGACGAGGTCAGATACGCCGACGTCGCGAGCAGCTACCTGGCATGAGCGGATCAGCAACCGATCGACAGACGCGGCCGCTCGAGGGGATCACGGTGCTCGACCTCGGGCAGGTCTACGGTGGCCCCTACTGCGGCCTGCTGCTGGTTCACCTCGGCGCGCGGGTGCTGAAGATAGAGGCGCCGGCCAGGGGCGAGCCGCTACGCTCGGGCGTCGGCGCAACGGCGACAGCGGATCCGTTCGCCTTCCAGTTGCTGAACGGCGGCAAGGAGTCCGTGACGCTCGACCTCAAGTCGGCGGAGGGTCGCGAGGGGTTCCTCGCGCTGGCGCGCGGCGCCGACGTGGTAGTCGAGAACTTCGCACCGGGCACTACAGCCGTGCTCGGCGTCGATTACGCCGCCGTCAGCGCCGCGAACCCGCGCATCATCTACGCCTCGCTGAAGGCCTACGGAGACGACACCCCCAGACGAGAGTTGCGCGGTATGGACCTGACGGTGCAGGCGAGCTCCGCGGCGATGTCCGTCAACGGGTTCCCCGACGGCCCGCCGATGCGCTGCGGACCCTCGCTCGCGGACTTCCTCGGCGGCACCCATCTCGCGCTCGGCGTGCTCGCGGCGCTGATCGAACGCCAGCAAACCGGCTGCGGACAACAGGTGAGCGTGGCTCTGCAGGACGCCGTCATCCCGGCGCTGGCGTCGAACATCGCTGGCTGGCTGACCGACCCGGGACACGCCCCCGAACGCACCGGCAACCGCCACGGCGGCATGCGCGAATCGCCGTACAACGTGTACCGGACCTCCGACGGCTGGGTGGCGATCCTTGCGATCAGCGAGCCGCACTGGCGCAGCGTCGCCGAGCTGATCGAGCGTGAGGACCTCCGCGACGACCCGAACCTCGCCTCCTCCTCGGATCGCGTGTCCCGCGTCGAGGAGATCGACGCCGCGGTCACCGCCTGGACCAGCCGCCACACCAACGAGGAGGTCTCCTCCGCGCTGCAGCTCGCCGGTGTGCCGGCCTCGCCGGTGCGGAGCGTCGCCGAGCTCGTCGCCGAGGAACTGACGCGGCCGGCGCCGATGATCCAGCGCAGCGGCGGCACCGACCAGGAGCCGACCTACACGCTGGGCTCGGCGGTCCGCCTGGCCAACCATCCCCCGCGGCCGGCCGGGGCCGTGCCCAGCCTCGGCGAACACACCGACGCGGTGCTGGACGCGTTGAGCGCCGAAGGCAACGGCGGCAGTGGTGCTGGCGGCGCGAGCGCGAGCGCTAGCGAGACGGCCTGGGGAGAGCAGGAGCACGCGGATGGCGATTGACGACGCGCTGATCGAAGGCCTGCGGGCGCAGGTGGGGGTCGAGCACGTCGAGGTGCTCGGCGAGATCTCGGCCGAGCTGATCGGACGCTACGCCGCCGCGGTCGGCGAGACCAACCCGCTCTACAGCGACGCGGCCTATGCGCGCGCGCGCGGCTACGCCGACGTCGTGGCGCCCCCGAACCTGCTTGCGGCGGTGATCAACTGGGGCCCGGGTGAGCCCTACGATCGGCTGCGCGATGACGGCACCGAGGCCGAGAAGCACCTGCCGGGCGTACCGGCCAAGGGCGTGCGGGTGATGGGTGGGGGCGAGGAGATGACGTTCACGCAGCCGGTCGTCGCCGGCGCGGTCGTGACCCGCTCAACCGTGCTGTCGGACATCGGCGAGCGCAGCGGCGGTGAGGGGCCGATGCTCGTCCTGCGCTACAGCGACCACTACCGCGACGGTACCGGCGTGGTCCTCTTGGAGTCGGTCCGAACGGTGCTGCTGCGATGAGCGATGGCGACCGCGAAGGACCGCCCGTGGCCGTCGGGGCGACGCTGGCGCCGGTGGCTCATGCGACCTCGAAGGTACAGGTCTTCCGCTACAGCGCGGCGACCTGGAACACGCACCGGATCCACTACGACAAGGATTACGCGGTGGCTGAGGGCTATCCCGACGTGCTCGTGCAGAGCCACCTCCACGGCGCGCTGCTGGTGCGCTACTGCACCGACTGGGCGGGCGAAGACGGACGTCTGCTCTCGCTCGCCCTGCGCGTGCGCCGCTTCGCGGTCGCCGGGGAGACGCTGAACGTCGCCGGCATGGTCAGCGCCATCGAGCTCGCCGGCGACCGCGCGCAGGTCACGCTCGACGTGACCGAGGCGCGTGGCTCGGACGGCGAGGTCTGCGTAACCGCCACCGCGACCGTCGAGATCCCCAGCAGCCGGCTCGCGGGCGAAGCCGGGGGACGCCCGGCGTGACGCGGGTTGCTCCACTTCGGGTGGCGAACTGCTCCGGCTACTACGGCGATCGCTCGAGCGCCGCACGCGAAATGCTCGACGGCGGGGCGGTCGACGTGCTGACGGGCGACTATCTCGCCGAGCTGACGATGCTGATCCTCTGGAAGACCCGCCAGCGCAGGCCCGGAGAAGGTTACGCGCGGACCTTCCTGGCGCAGATGGAGGAGGTGCTCGGCGACTGCCTCGACCGCGGCGTCAAGGTGGTCGCCAACGCCGGCGGGCTCAATCCCGCCGGCCTGGCGGAGGAACTGCAGGCGCTCTCCGAACGGCTCGGCGTGCACCCCAGGATCGCGCACATCGAGGGCGACGACGTCCGCGACCGGCTCGACGGCTGGCTCGAGGAGGGTTTGGATCTACGCAACATGGACAGCGGCGAGCGCCTCGCCGACATCGATGTCGAACCGATCACCGCGAACGTCTACCTCGGTGCCTGGGGTATCGTCGAGGCGCTGCGTGGCGGCGCCGACATCGTGATCTGCCCGCGCGTGACCGACGCCTCGGTGGTTGTCGGCCCCGCCGCCTGGGCGTTCGACTGGCGCCGCGACGACTGGGACGCGCTGGCGGGTGCGGTGATCGCCGGGCACGTGCTCGAATGCGGCGCACAGGCGACCGGCGGCAACTACTCGTTCTTCACCGAGATCGCCGATCCCGTGCTGCCTGGATATCCGCTGGCCGAGATCCATCCCGACGGCTCGTCGGTGATCACCAAGCATCCAGGCACCCCCGGGGCGGTGTCTGGCGGAACGGTCACCGCCCAGCTGCTCTACGAGATCGATCATCCGGCGTACCGCAATCCCGATGTGACGGCGCACTTCGACACCGTCACGGTCCGCGACGAGGGCGAGGACCGCGTGAGCCTCACCGGCGCACGCGGCTCGCCGCCGCCAGACACGCTCAAGGTCTGCGTCACCTATCACGGCGGCTTCCGCAACAGCTACACCTGCATGATCGCGGGGCTCGACGTCGAGGCGAAGGCGCGCTTCGCGGTGGACTCCGTGTTCGCCGCCCTCGGAGGCAGGGAGCGGTTCGCGTCCACCGACGTCCGCCTCGTCCGCAGCGACCATCTCGATGCGCCGACCAACGCGGAGGCCGTCGCACGGCTGACGATCACCGTCAAGGACCGCGATGGGGAGGCGGTCGGGCGGCGCTTCGCCGCCGCCGTCAACGGCATCGGGCTCGCCATTTACCCCGGCAACTACAACGACATCGTCAGCCCGCAGGCAACCGAGTACGGCGTGATGTGGCCGACGCTGATCCCAGCGTCGCTGGTCACGCAGCGTGTCCTGCTGGGCGACAGCGAGCCGATCGAGCTTGCCTGCGGGCCGCCACCCGACGGGTGGCCGGAGGTCGCCGCCGCGCCGGCGCCCGAGCGTCGCGCCGCCGTCCGCGACTGGAGCACCGAGCCGACGTCGCATGGCCCGCTCGGGAGCCTGCTCGGTGCGCGCTCCGGCGACAAGGGGGCGAACGCGAACATCGGCGTCTGGGCCCGCTCCGACGCGGCGTTCGACTGGATGTGCTGGTTCCTCACGGTCGAGCGGCTGCACACGCTGCTGCCAGAGACCGCCGAGCTTGCGATCGAACGCTTCGAGCTGGCGAACCTTCGTGCGCTGAACTTCGTGGTGCGGGGGCTCCTCGGCGAAGGCGTCGCCGCCACGACGCGTCCGGATGCGCAGGCGAAGAGCCTCGGCGAGTTCCTGCGCTCGCGCGCGGTCGAGCTGCCGTGCGTGCTGGTGCGCGAGATGGGCAGCGCGCAGGGTGACGCGCAACCGACCGGCATCGCGCGCACGACGACGTTCGAGGGCGCCTGGTGAGCGATTCCGCGCGCAGTGCAGCGGCAGCCGGCGCCCGTATGCGCGGCGCGCCCCGTCGCCTCCGAACGCGGCTGGCGCGCCCTGCGCGAACGAGCTCGGCAGCCAGGCGGTGCGACAGCGAGCGCGCTGGCGCCTGTGCTGTCCCCTTGACCGGTGGCCCATCCGTAGTTTTCCGCGTCGGTGCGCGGGGCGCTACGCTCGCCGTGTGCTCGCGGCGGCGCTAGCGTGGCGGCATGCTAGGGCGCCGATCCCGCGACGCTGACGAGGCGGCCGCGAAACCGCTCGAAGTCGTCATTGCGGGCGGCGGGGTGGGGGCGCTGGAGTGCGCCCTGGCACTGCACAAACTGGCCCGCGGCCGCGTCAAGCTGACGCTCGTGGCGCCCCGCGCCGAGTTCAGCTACCAGCCGATGGCGGTGCTCGAGCCGTTCGTCCGCCGCGCACCCCGTAAGCTGCCGCTGGCGCGGTTCGCCAGCGAGCTGGACATGGACTTCGTGCAGGACAGCGTCATCGCCGTCGATGGCGACCGGGGCGTGCTGCGCACAGCCGCGCAGCACGTGCTGCCCTACGACGCGCTGGTGATCGCCGTTGGCGCGAGGGCCGGCGAGGTGCTTGCGAACGCCGTCACCGTGGACATCCCGCGGACCCACAGCAGCCTGCGCGGGTTGATCGAGGAGGTCGACGGTGGCAGTGTGCGCAGCGTCGCCTTCGTGGCGCCAAGCCCGACCTGGCCACTGCCGGCGTACGAGCTCGCGCTGCTTCTCCGCGAGCACGCCCGCGAGGGCGAGATCGACGTCGAGCTGACGATCATCACGGCGGAAACGGGGCCGCTCGCGGTGTTCGGTGACGCGGTGAGCGCTGCGCTGACCGAGATCCTGCAGCGGGCGGGCATCGCGATCATCGTCGGCGCCGAGGTCGCGGAGTCCGCGGGCGAGCTGGTCGTGGGCCCAGGCGGGCAGAGCCTGCGGTTCGACCGCGTGGTGGCGCTGCCGCGCCTGCGGGGGCCCGGGATCGACGGGCTGCCGGCAGACGCCGACGGCTTCCTGCCGGTGACGGAGCTCGGCGAGCTGGTCGGCATGGCGCGCGTGTTCGCCGTCGGCGACGCCACCGACTTCCCGGTCAAGTACGGCGCAATCGCCGCCCAGCAGGCCGACATCGTGGCGGCCGCAATCGCCGCCGCGGCGGGCGCGAGTGTGACGCTGCCGGAATTCGACGGGGTCGTGCACGGTTTCCTGCTGCTCGGCCGCGAGCAGCCGCGACTTCACTTCAGCGCCCGAATCGAGGGCGGGTTCGCTCGCGAGTCGCGGACCAGCGACACGGCGACCCACGCCCCCGAGGCCAAGGTCGCGGCGCAGTACCTGGGCCCCTACCTCGACGAGCTGTGGGCGTCCGGGGCGCGCTGGCTGACCGGCCCGTGGACCGGCGCCGATCCGGCCGGCGGCGATCCGCTGTAGAAGCGGCCGGCGGGCCGCGTTCGCCCGCGTGTGCGAGGATCGTCCGCTCACCCGCCAGGCGCGGGTGGTCGACCCACGAAAGAGGAGACGAACGAGATGGCATACGGCGTCGTGCACAAGTTTGCGGGCGGTACGCAGGAGCAGTACGACGCATCGGTGGCGGCCGTTCATCCAAGCGATGGCAGCCTGCCTGCCGGTCAGATCCTTCACATCGCCGGCCCGTCCGCCGACGGCTGGACGATCGTGGCGGTGCACGATTCAAAGGAGAGCTGGGAGCGCTTCCGCGACGATGAGCTGAGGCCGAGGATGAGCGCCGGGATCGAGGGCGGCTTCACGGCACCGCCGGCGGAGACGACCTTCGAGGTTTACCACCAGAGCTCCTCCTGATCCGGGGTCGCGGCGGGTCGCCGGCTCTTCCGGTTCGCGGTGCAGCGGAGAGCCGCCGGCCGTCGCGGCGACCGGCACGGCGTAGCATGGGTCGTGCCCCCGATGACCTCCTACCCTGATCAAGGCGAGCGAGCGCCGGCCGTTCGTGATCGCGCGCCGGATCGGCAGCGGGACACGGAGGGCGCGCCGAGCGTGCCGGCCCAGGCACGCGGAGAGCTCCTCGCGCTCAAGTCCGGGGGCCAGTTCGTGTGCACGCGGCCGGACGGCAGCATCCGTCCCGCCCTGGCCTCGGGAGAGGGGTTCTACGCCGCGGACACCAGGCATCTTTCGGAGCTGCGGCTGACGATCGGCGGTATGGCGCCCGTGCTGCTCTCGTCGGCGATGGAGTCCGGGCATCACGCGCTGATCAACGCCACCAACCCGGTGCTGCCGGACGGCGCGTCGCCGGTGCCGCAGGACACCCTCAACCTTCGCCAGACGATCCTCGTCGCAGACTGCCTCTACTACGGCGTCGTCGTCCGCAGCTTCCATGCCGGTGCCGTCATGACAGAGGTCGCGGTGTCGCTGGAGGCCGATTTTGCCGACGTGTTCGAGGTCAGGGGGGTGGCACGGCGGACCGGCGAACGTCTCGTCCCGATTGCCTGCGCGGGCGACCAGCTGCGCTTCGGTTGCGTCGCGGTGGACGGACGGCGCCGGGAGACGCTCGTCGAGCTGCACCCGCCTCCGAGCAGCGTGGAGATCGACGGGGACCGCGCGCGCGTCGCCTGGGACGTGACGCTCGCCGCGGGCGCGGCGTTCGAGCTGCGGCTCACCGTGCTGGCGCTTGGCGCCGGCCTGGAGAGCGCCGCGCCGCGGACGCTGGAGGCGAGCGCCGAGCAACTCGCGGCGGACGACGACGCGTGGGTCGCGGCGTGCGCGCGCGTCACCAGCGACAACGAGCTGTTCGACGCGCTGATAGACGCCTCGGTGCGCGACCTGCACGCGCTGATGATGCCGGTCGGCGCCAGCGAGCTGCCGGCCGCCGGAATCCCCTGGTATGTCGCCCCGTTCGGGCGCGACTCGCTGCTCAGCGCCTGCGAGACCCTGATGATCAACCCGGACCTGGCGCGCGGGACGCTGCTCGCGCTCGCGGGCCTTCAGGCGGATGCCGACGAGGCATGGCGCGACGCCGAGCCGGGCAAGATCCTGCACGAGCTGCGCACCGGGGAGCTCGCGCGGACGGGGCAGATCCCTCACACCCCCTACTACGGAACCGTCGACGCGACGCCGCTGTTCCTGATGGTCGCCGGCGGCTACTACCGCTGGACGCTCGACGTGGACACGATGAGGCGGCTGGAGCCGGCACTGGATGCCGCGCTGAATTGGATCGACGAGTGGGGGGACCGCGACAAGGACGGGTTCGTCGAGTACGAGCGCCGCTCGCCGGCGGGGCTGCGCAACCAGGGCTGGAAGGACTCCGACGACGCGATCATGCACGCGGACGGGTCACTCGCGCAGGGCCCGATCGCGCTGGTGGAGGTTCAGGGCTACGTGTACGAGGCGAAGCTGCGAATCGCGGACGTCTACGACGCGCTCGGCGAGCGCACGCGGGCCGCCGCGCTGCGCAGCGAGGCCGCCGCGCTGCGCGTGGCGTTCAACGAGGCCTTCTGGATGGCCGAGGAGGGCTTCTTCGCGCTCGCGCTCGACGGCGCGAAGAACCAGGTGGCCGCCGTCACCTCCAACCCGGCGCACTGCCTGTACTGCGGCATCGTCGACGACGAGAAGGCGCGCGCGGTCGCGGAGCGGCTGATGGCCGCGGACATGTTCTCCGGCTGGGGGATCCGGACCCTGTCGAGCAGTTCGCCGGCGTACAACCCGATGAGCTACCACAACGGCTCGATCTGGCCACACGACAACGCGATCGCCGCGGCGGGGCTCAAGCGCTACGGCTTCGACGCCGCGACGAGCCGGATCGCCGCCAGCCTGTTCGACGTGGCCTCAGCGGCTCGCGACTCCCGTCTACCTGAGCTCTTCTGCGGCTTTGGACGCAGCGAATCGAGGTCGATCGTCGCCTATCCGGTCGCATGCATCCCGCAGGCGTGGGCGGCCGCGGCTCCCTTCATGCTCGTCCAGGCGCTGCTGGGGATCTCCGCCCACGCGCCCGAGAACCGCCTGACCGTCGACCGGCCGCGGCTCCCGGATTGGCTCGGCAACGTCGAGCTTCGCAACATTCGCGTCGGCAACGCCACCGTCAGCCTCGCGTTCAGCTACAGCGCGTCGGGGGCCACCGGCTTCTCGCTGCTCGAGCAGCACGGTGACGTCCGGGTGACGATGTCGGCGTGAGCGGATCGGCGCTCCCCGTCGAGCAGGACGCGCTCGCCACCCCCAACGAGCGATGACGTTCCCCGCTGCCGCCGTCGATGGTCCCCGCTACGAGGCGCTGATCTTCGACTGGGACGGCACCGCCGTCCCCGACCGCTCGGCCGACGCCTCGCACCTGCGGGCGCTCGTCGCCGACGCCTGCGGGCTGGGGCTCGACCTGGCAATCGTGACCGGTACGCATGTGGAGAACGTCGATGAGCAGCTCGCGGTGCGGCCTGACGGCCCGGGTGAGCTGCACATGCTCGTGAACCGCGGCTCGGAGGTGTTCCGCGTCGATCGTCAGGGAGTGGTGCTCGTCGAGCGCCGGAGTGCATCACCACAGGAGGATGCGGCACTCGACGCCGCCGCCACGCTGACGGTCGAGCGGCTCGCGCAACAGGGCCTCGACGCTCGCATCGTCTCGCAGCGGCTGAACCGGCGCAAGATCGACCTAATCCCGGAACCCGCCTGGGCCGACCCGCCGAAGGCACGGATCGACGAGCTGCTCGCGGCTGTCGAAGCGCGGCTGGCGGAACACCACATCCGAGGCCTGGACGCCGCCGTCGCGCTCGCCGAGCAGGCGGCCGCCGACGCTGGGCTGTCCGACGCGCGGGTGACCAGCGACGCGAAGCACATCGAGATCGGCCTGACCGACAAGACCGATTCGGCCCGCTGGTGGTTCGAGCACCTCTGGAGCCGCGGAGTCGCACCCGAGCAGGTGCTGATCATCGGCGATGAGCTTGGGCCACTGGGCGGCTTGGCGGGCAGCGACTCGATGCTGCTGGTTGGGGCCGGCGCGCGGGCGGCGGCGGTGTCCGTGGGGGTCGAGCCCGGCGGCGTGCCGCCGCGGGTGACATTGCGGGGTGGGGGGCCGGCCGAGTTCGCACGGCTGCTCGAGCGCCAGGTCGCGCTGCGACGGGTCGGTGCGCTGCCGTCGGTCGGCAGGGACGCGCTCTGGACGCTCACGGTCGACGGCAACGATGCCGCCCACGAACAGGCGCGCGAGTCGGTGCTCTCCCTCGTCGACGGGCGCATGGGAACGCGCGGCAGCCTCGTCGCGCCGAACGGAGCCTCGTCACCGGCCGTCCTGCTCGCCGGCGTCTATCGTGGCGAGGGCGAGGAGTCGGCCCTGCAGCCCGCGCCGCTGTGGAACAGGCTGTCCCTGCGGACCCGCGACACCGGTCCGCCGACCCGCGTGCTCGACCTTCACGCCGGCCTGCTTTGGCAGAGCTTTCCCGGCGAGGCCGAGGTGCTCCAGTTCTCCTCGCTGGCACGGCCCGGGACCGCCGTGCTGCGAGCGCTCGGGCGCCGGCAGCCGCTTGAGCGCAGCTCGTCGCTGGTCGTTCCGGCCGACGCCGGAGCCGAGGTTTCGCTCGACCCCGAGCGGACGCTGATGCGGGTGGAGCTGCCGGACGGAGCGCTTGAGGTGGCGGCGACACAGACCGTCGAGCGACGCGGCGAAACCGCCTTGCTGGAGCGCATCGTGGCCTATGCCCGGACCGCCGCGCAGTCTCCGGACGAGACCGCCGGAGCCGCCCCGCTGCTCGCTTCCGCGGCTGCCGCCGGTCGCGAAGCGCTGCTGATCGAGCATCGCTGTGCCTGGGCGGCGCGCTGGGATCGCGCCGACGTGCGGATCGAGGGCGACCCGGGACTACAGCTCGCCGTCCGTCTCGCCCTCTACCACCTGATCGGGTCGGCGGCTGACAGCGGCGAAGCTGCGATTGGCGCCCGCGGGCTCACGGGGCCGGGCTACCGCGGTCACGTCTTCTGGGACGCCGACGTGTTCGTGCTTCCGTTCCTCGCCGCGACACACCCGGCGGCGGCGCGGGCGGCGCTCGAGTACCGCGTACGCCGCCTCGCGGTGTCGCTCGAGGCGGCGCGCGGGCGTGGGCGGGCCGGCGCCCGCTTCGCCTGGGAGTCCGCCGCCACCGGCTTCGACGTCACGCCCAAGGTCGCCCGCGACCGATCCGGACACGAGATGGAGATCCTGACCGGCGAGCGCGAGGAGCACATCGTCGCCGATGTCGCCTGGGGCTGCGCCTGCTACGTCGACTGGTCCGGGGACGAGGAGTTCAGCAGCGGGCCGGGTCGGCGACTGCTCGTCGAGACGGCGCGCTACTGGGCGTCACGCCTGGAGTGGGACGACGACGGACGCGCGCACATCCGCGGCGTGATCGGCCCCGACGAATACCACGAGATGGTCGACGACAACGCATACACGAACGTGATGGCTCGCTGGAACCTCCGCCGCGCGTTCCACGACACAACCGACGCCGACGTGGAGAGCGCCGAACGGGCGAACTGGCTGGCGGCTGCCGACGCGCTCGTCGACGGCCTGTCGACCGGCGGCCTTTACGAGGAGTTCGCCGGCTTCTTCGACCTCGAGCCGGTCGTCATCGCCCAGCTCGCTCCGCGCCGCCCGATCGCCGCCGACCTGCTGCTTGGGCGCGAGCGGGTCGAGCAGGCGCAGGTGGTCAAGCAGGCCGACGTGCTGATGCTCCACCATCTCGTCCCGGAGGAGCTCGCGGCCGGGTCGCTGTCTGCCAACCTGGCCTACTACGAGCCGCGGACCGCCCACGGCAGCTCACTTTCGCCCGGAGTCCATGCCGCGCTGTTCGCGCGCGACGGCAACATGACGCAGGCGCTCGAGGCGCTGGCGCTCACCGCACGCATTGATCTGGACGACATCTCCGACTCGACCGCGGGCGGCGTCCACATCGCCGCGATGGCGAGTCTGTGGCAGGCGATCGTGATGGGCTTCGGCGGGGTGCGACCGAGCGGCGGCGATCTGCTGCTCGACCCGCACGTGCCCGAATCGTGGGACGTGCTGGAATTGCCGGTGATCTTCAGGGGCGCCATGCTCACGATCACGGTCACCCCGGGGGAGACCCGGGTACGCAGCGACCGGCCCACACGGGTGAACTTCGCGGGCCGCGGGAGCACCGAGATCGGTGTAGGCGAAACGACGTTCGCAACTCCCGGAGGGTCGCGATGAGAGTGATCGTCGCAGCGCTGGGCGACGACGCGGCCGCCCCCGGCGTGGTCGCCGCCGCGACCGCGGTCGGGCGGCTGTTCGCAGCGGAGGTCGAGCTGGTCAACGTGCGCGAGGACGGGCCGGCCACCGCCGCTGCGGCCGCTGCGGCAGCCGCCGGGCTGACCCTGGCCACGCTGCCGGGCGACCCCTGCGGCGCGCTCAGCGCAGCCGCCGAGCGCGAGGATGTGGTGGCGCTGGTCCTCGCGGCCTGCGGAGCACCGGACGCCGGCCACCGGCTGTCCACCACCACACGGCAGCTCATCACGTCGGTGTCGAAGCCGATCGTCGTGGTGCCCGTCGGGTACGCGCCGAGCGGCAGAATCGCGCGAGTGCTGGTCCCGCTCGACGGCACGCGCGCGAGCGCGGTCGCGCTGCGGGGAACCGTCGAGATGGCCGCTGAGGCGGAGGTCGAGGTCGTGCTGGTCCATGTGCTGGACGTCGCGAACCTGCCCGCGTTCGGCGACCAGGTCGCCCACGAGGCGAGGACCTGGAGCGACGCCTTCATCGCCCGCAACGCGCCGAGCGCCCTGGGCGCGCGGCTCGAGCTGCGGGTTGGCCTCCCGGCGGCCGGGATCGAAGAGGCGCTGAAGGAAAGTCAGGCCGACCTCCTTGCGCTGGGATGGAGCCGCGAGCTGACCGAAGGCCGGGCTGCCGTGGTCAGCGAGCTGCTCACCGCCGCCGGCGTGCCGGTGCTACTGACGTCGGCCACAGCGGACGGCGGCGAGCGCCGGACCGGCGGCGTCAGCTAGGAAAACGCCGTTTCGACCTGCGCCGCGGCGCGGCGGCTTGCCAGCACACTGCGAAAGACACGTTCGTAGCCGGCGGCCGAGATCCGCATGTCGTAGCGCTCGGCAGCCGTGGCACGGCAGAGATCTGGATCAATCGAGCCGACGTGCCTGATCGCCCGCGCCATCTCGCGCTCGTCGGCGACGAGCATGCCGTTGCGGCCGTGGATCACGATCTCGGTCGCCGCGCCCTCCGGGAAGGCGATCACCGGCGTGCCGCAGGCGAGTGCCTCGACCATCACCATCCCGAACGGTTCGCGCCAGCGAATCGGCATCAACAACGCGGCCGCGTTCGCGAACAGGCTCTGCTTCGCGGCCATCCCGACCTCGCCAACGTAGCGCACGCGACGGCCGTCGACGTGTGGCTCGACCTGCTCGCGGAAAAAGTTCTCCTGGCCGGGCTGCACGGGCCCGGCGAGCACCAGCTCTCGGTCCGCGAGGCGGGCGGCTTCGATCGCGCGGTGCGCCCCCTTGATCGGATCCATCCGCCCGATCCACAGGAGGTAGCGCTTCTTCCGCCGCCTCAGCGGCCAGCGATCGACGGCGATCGGGTTCGGCACGACCGCACCGACCTGCACGCCCGCGGGCGCGCTCGCCGCCTGTGACCGGCTGATCGCCACCAGTTCGGCCTTGTGCCCGTGGCGGAGGTAGAACGGCTCGGTGTCGGCGGCGAACGGTCCGTGCAACGTGTGCACGACCGGAGCGGCGACACGGTCGGCCATCGCCAGGGCCGTGAAGCCCGAGTGGTCGTGCACGATGTCGAACGCCCGGCCCCGGTCGGCGGCCCAGTCGATCTCGCCCCAGGCCCAGGCGATGTGGTCGGACTCGTGCAACGCCGAGCCGATCTCGTCCGGGTGGCTGGCGTCAAGCGGGCTTCGCACCGTCGCCGTCGAGCACGATCCGGGTGCGGCGAAAAGTGTGACCTCGTGGCCTCGCGTGACCAGTGCCTCGCAAAGCAAATCCACGACCGACTCGATTCCGCCGTAGCCGGGCGGGGGCACGGCGATCCATGGCGGCGCGATCACCGCGACCCGCAGCCGATCGTGGCCGCCGGCGTCGCGAAGCAGACGCAGCGAGGAGACGCGGCCGCTCGTCGTGCGGCTGGGTCTGGGGGCGGGCAAGCTGATCATCGCGAGCTTCCCGGCGTCATCGGCGCAGTTTCGATGGATCGCCGGTAATGCGCATCCGCATTACGTACCCGCATTCGCCTGCGGCAAACTACGGACTGCGCGCGCAAATGCTCGAGAAATGCGTGCTTCTGCCGGTCAATGCGCGCGCGGTTGGTTTGCGGAGGGGCGCCGGCAAGCCGTCGGCCCGGCGGGTGCCGGCGGAGGGCGCGGGCGGCTCGCGTGGCGTGCGGAGGGTGCGGGCGGCTCGCGGAGCGGGCGGCTCGCGTGAGGCCGTGGGGGACGACGGTGAGGGCGCGCACCGCGACGCGCGGCCGCCGAGCCGAGCCGTTTCTGCCACGGTCGTTATCGTCGGGGTTGCGCGGCGCCCCGGCGCAGAGCCGGGAACCTGCCCGCGTACACAGCCCAAAGGAGGAGCGTCGTGGAGTATCGCCAACTCGGAGCCAGCGGCTTGCGCGTCTCGGCGCTGTCGCTCGGGACGATGACATTCGGTGGTCGCGGCAAATTCGCGATGGTCGGCGACACCGGCACCGCCGCCGCGGCTCGCCAGCTCGACATGGTCCTCGACGCGGGCGTCAACCTGATCGACACGGCCGACGTGTACTCAGACGGGCTGGCCGAGGAGATCCTCGGCGACGCGCTCGCCGACCGCCGCGACCGCCTGCTGATCGCCAGCAAGGCGCGCTTTCCGATGGGCGCCGGCGCCAACGACGCCGGCCTCTCGCGCCACCATCTGATCGAGGCCTGCGAGGCGAGCCTGCGCAGGTTGCGTGTGGATCACATCGACCTCTTCCAGGTGCACTCGTGGGACGGCCAGACGCCGCTCGAGGAGACCGCGCGAGCGCTCGACGACCTCGTCCGCTCGGGCAAGGTCCGCTACATCGGCGCGTCCAACCACTCCGGCTGGCACCTGCTGAAGGCGCTCGGCGTGCAGCACGCGCTGGGGCTTCATCCCTATGTCTCCGAGCAGATCTACTACTCGCTGCAGGAGCGCTCGGTCGAGTACGAACTGATCCCGGCGGCGCTCGACCAGGGCCTCGGGGTGCTTGTCTGGAGCCCGCTCGCCGGCGGACTGCTGAGCGGCAAATATCGGCGCGGCGTGGATCCGCCGGCGGGTGCGCGTCAGCTGACCGAGTGGGGCGAGCCACCGGTCTACGACCAGGACAAGCTCCACAACACGGTCGAGGTGATCGTGGCGATCGCGCAGGAGCACGGCGTGTCCGCGTCGCAAGTTGCGCTGGCCTGGCTGCTGGGCCGCCCGGCCGTCAGCTCGGTGATCGTCGGCGCACGCACCGACGAGCAGCTGGCTGACAATCTCGCGGCCGCCCAGCTCGAGTTGAGCGCCGATCAGCGCCGGCGTCTGGACGAGGTGAGCGCGCCCCGGATGATCTACCCCTACTGGCACCAGCGCGCGACCGCGAGCGACCGACTGAGCCCGGCCGACCTCTCGCTGCTCGGGCCGCGGCCCGGCTGATCGCCGTCGCCGGGGGGTCGAAGCCTGCAACGAGGAGCCGAGCCGGCAACGTCGGCCGCGCGGCGCGGCGCGGCGCGGCGCGGCGCAACGTTCTCGCGAACTTCACGCGCTGGTCACCGGATCGACACTCGCTGCGCTCGGCCGGCGTGGACACTCGTGTTCGCGAACACCACCCCGGGGACCGCGGCGGTCCTTCGATTCCGGGACGGCGCGTGTCACCCACCCACGGATGCGGTCGCCGGTTCGTGGCGCGAGCCCGGTCCATGCGACCGGCTCGCGCCGTGGCGACGGACTCGCAGCGGCGGCGCGCTGGCGACGGCTGATCGGCGTGCGGTAGGTCTCGCTTTTCCTCGACTTGGACGACATAACAAGTCCGTCACTTCAGCGTCACTCACTGGTAACACGTCCTCGGCCGTGTCGCTGTTAGGACTTACAGACGTAAGAGCCGCGCCCGCCCTCGCGCCTGTTAAGGAGACTGCCATGAAGAGCCCCCGTGTGCGAATCCCACAGTCAGGAAAGCGTCGTCGTGCCCACGGGAGGCCGGCGGTCGCCGCTCTGGTGGCGTGCGCTGTGGGCGGCATCGCGGTGTTTATGGGTATTGCGTCGGGTTCCGCGGCGGGCAGCCCGCAGTCGTGCCCGGCGGGCAGCACTCTTGAAGTTCCGACAACTAGCTTTGGCCTGCCCCAGTGCGTCATAACCGCGACTGGTACCCCGGTGGGAGGCGTCAAGCACGTCTGGCTGATCATCCTCGAGAACAAGTCCTACGACGAGACGTTCAGCGGGCTCAACCAGAACAGTTATTTGTGGCAGACCCTGCCCCAGCAGGGTGCGCTGCTCAACCATTATTACGGCACCGGTCACTTCAGTATGGACAACTACATCTCGCTCGTGGCCGGTCAATCGCCGTCATACGCAACTCAGGACGACTGCTCCACGACAGCGAACATGACCAACAGCAACTCCGGGATCATCACCACCGGAACCGTCGGCGCGGGCACCGACAGCGACAAGACGGCGGATGGGAGCGGGACGTTCACCGCGACGCCGACCACGAGTGGTTCGTCCAACGGCAACTACGGCCAACTCCTCGTGCACGGCGGCGTCGACGCTGCCCTCGGCAGCAACGGTTGCGTGTACCCGACCAACGTGCCGACGCTGTTCAACCAGCTCGACGCGGCCGGAGTCTCGTGGAAGGGCTACGCCCAGGACCTCGGAGGCGCTCAGCCGGTCGGAGCGGCTCATTACGTCACGGGCACCACGCCCGGGGTCAGCGACACCGTTCCGGGCCGCGACGACGGGGCATGCGGCTATCCGGGCACGTCGAGTGCGGACCCGGTTACCAACCCGACGAACCTGGTCGCGCCGAGCGGCGACGTGACGACCTTCACCGGCGCGCAGCCGGCGAATGCCGGCGGCAACGGCGACCCCGCCGACCAGTACGTCGCCAAGCACTTCCCGTTCGGCTGGTTCACCTCGCTCAGTGGCGAGTCGGCCGGTAGTCAAAGTGGTGTCAGCTACCCGTCCCAGCCGGCGTTGAACGAGCCGACCACCCCGGAATACGACGGGCCGGGCGCACCCACCAGCGGGGCGAGCGACACCAACTGCGACGGCAACCACGTCACCAACCTCGACGACCCGGCCTACGGGCTCGTGCATGACCTGAGCCTGCCGGCGAACGAGGTCCCGGCGTTCAGCTGGATCACGCCGAACAACTGCAGCGATGCGCACGACGCGACCTGCCAGGGCAACAACCTTTCGGGGGCGTTCAAGGCGAACGGCACGCCCGACTACACGCCGGCCGGTCTGGCGGCCTACGATCCGGAGGCCACGACGCCGACCAACTACACCGGGGGGCTGTACGCGTCCGACCTGTTCCTGCGCTACTACATCCCCTTGATCGAGCAGTCGGCGGCGTTCAAGGACGGCGGCCTGATCGACGTCACCTTCGACGAGGCCAACCCGCCGTTCACGGTCGGCAACAGCTTCAACAACGAGCCAGCCCCGGGTGACTCGTCGACCTACTCGGGCGCGGCAGACCAGCCGACCTACGGTGCGACCGGGACCCAGTATCCGGGTGCCGACTCGCTGTACGGCGCCTACGGCGCGCTCGCCGACGCTGCCGGAGAGAACATCAACGGCGTCGACGTGCCAACGGAGCCGACAGGTCCGAACGACCCCGAGGTCACCGACGGCTCCGGTGACCAGCTACAGCCGGGCCCCGGAGCCTCCGGGTTCATCGACCGCCCGACGGGCCTGCCCGGCGAGAGCCCCAATCTGTCGGGGTCGCCCGGCGCGGCGAGCGAGCCCGCCCTGGTGGCTCCCGGCTCGACCCTTGTCACTGACCCCAAGATCAACGCCGACGACACCGGCCGCCTGGTCTCGGGCACCGACGCCAACGGCAACGCGATCCCGCCGGACACCTTCGTCGGGGCGGTCAGCGACACCGGGCCTTACGCACTGTCGGCCAACGCCAGCACGACCACCGCATCCAACAACTATGCCAAGCCCTGGATCGGGACGTTCCAGCTGTTGAACGACAGCGGACAGCCCGTGACGTTGCCAAAAGGCTACGACGGAAACGTCACGCTCAGCGCCGAGGGTGGAACGTCGACCGTCGGCACCACCAGTTGCCCGACCGGCAGCGAGGCAGCGACGAGCACCGCCTGCGTCACCGCCGATCCGCTCTACGACGCCACCGACTTCACCCCCGGCGGCGGCGACACCGGCACCGTGTTGATCAGCCCGCTGATCAAACCAGGCACCGTGTCGAGCACCTTCTACAACCACTACAGCACGCTGCGCACGCTCGAGGACCTGCTCCTGACCGGCCAACGCTGCAACAACACGGTGCTTGTCGCGGGCTCGGTCTGCGGGGGTCTTGACGGTGAGGGCCACATCGGCTACGCCGCACAGGCTGGACTGGCCGACTTCGGTGCCGACGTGTTCACCGCAGAGTCCTACAGGCCCCTGCATCCGTTCTTCTTCGCGCGGCGGCGACGGGGGCGCCGGTAAGGCCTATGCAGTCCGCCCAGCGGGCGGTCAGACGCGAAGTGGGCCGGGCTCTCGAGCACGGCCCACTTCGCGTCCTCGCCGCACTTGCGCTCATCGCCACCGCGCTCACGGGATGTGGCGGCGTTTCGAAATATCCGGCGTTCCTGCCGAAGAACACTCTCGACCCGAAGGTGGACCGCAGCATCACCGGCACGATGGCAAGGCCGGCCTTCACTGTCGAGGGCCTCACCGTCAACGTCAAGACCCGCGCCTTCGACGTCTCGATCACCGTCAGTGGTCCCATCGTTCCGGGCGAAGGCCTGCCCTACCAGGCGCCGGCGACCACGTGCACGTGGACCGTCACGATGAAAAGCGCCACGGCCGACGTACCGGTCTCGCTCACCGACTTCCACGCCGTGAATCACCTCGGCTCCTTCCAGGTTCCGCGGCTCGTGCCTGGCGAGCCCTCTCCACCGTCGATCCTTCACCCGGGTCAGGCGGTCACGTTCAGGGTGCGCGCCTATCAGCTGGTCGGTCAGGGGACGATGCAGTGGGCCCCTGACGATCGACACGTCACGGCAATCTGGGATTACGAGGTCGAGAACGACTGATCGAGTTTGGGCATCGCGTAGCAGGGTAGGGCGTTCGGACACCGGCCCGCCGGCGAGCGGGATCTCGCCCGCTCGAATCTGGATGGTTCGCGCCTCGGAGAGCGTACCGAGTGCGTCTCCCTGGAGGTGTAGGCGCGGGCGCCCCACTTGCGGGACGTTGGAAGCGGATGAAGGGACTCGAACCCTCGACCTTCTGCATGGCAAGCAGTCATTTTCACGTCAATTTCCCGCGGCTACTGAAAAACATCAACGTCTATAGGGCGTCTGAGGGGGGTTGAATCAGGTAGGGGTGGTAGACGCGCTGGTAGACGAGCTAACATTTCTGCACAAATGCAGAATCAGAGCGTTATCGACGGCGTTCTCATCGTGCGCGAGCAGCAGTCCGGGCCCGTCTATTTCGCGAAGTGGCGCGACAGCACCAGGACGCAGGTGATGCGCAAGATCGGCCCGGCGTGGGCAGAGCGCCACGGGTCGAGTTGGCGCAAGCGCCGGGGTGTGTGCCCGGAGGGCCTCTTCGTCCCGAACGCCGCAGCGAGCCGGATGCGAGCGCTGATCGACGAGCACGAGACCGAGCTCGTCAACGCCTCGTCCGACCGCGTCGCCGGCATCCCCGACCGCCGCGCAGCGACCTTCAGCGACGTCGCCTGGGCCTGGCACGAACACGGCCGGCTCGTCGCCGGCTGGAAGCCGGCCACCGTGCGCGACCGCCGCTCGACGCTGCGAGCCCACCTGATCCCGGCATTCGGCGCCCGGCCGATTCGCGAGCTCAGCCGCGATGAGGTGAGGCACTGGTGGCGCGGCCTGCACGATCCACGGCGCAGCGGTGGCCGGCTCTCCGACCGCAACGCAAACAAGCTGCTCGCGGAGCTTCGGGCGATCCTCAACTGGGCGGGCGAGGACTACCGTCTGATCCGAAACGTCGCCGACGGTATCCGCAAGCACCGCGAGCTGACCTCCGAGCGCCCGGACTTCTACAGCGTCGAGGAGGTCGAGGCGCTGACCCGCGCCGCAGCCAGCCCGCGCGACGCACTCCTCTACCGCGTTGCCGCGTTTGCGGGGCTGCGCCGGGGTGAGCTCGTGTCGCTGCGCTGGCGGCACATCGACTTCGCCCGCTCGCTGATGCACATCGTCGAGAACGTCAGCGCCGGCCAGGACGCACGTGTAAAGGATGGCGAGGGCCGCACAGTCCCGCTCGCCCCGCAGATCGCCGAGGTGCTCGCCGCATGGCGCCCGGACGGAGCCAGCGAAGACGAGCTCGTGTTTCCAGGCGCACTGCCCGAGCGCAAGCTCGACGGCGACGCGCTCAGCGCGCGCTACTGCAAGGCACGCGACGCCGCCGGCCTGCGGCGCCTGCGCTTCCACGACCTGCGACACACCTTCGGCTCGCTCGCCGTCGACGGCGGCGCAAGCCTCGTCCAGGTCCAGGCGTGGATGGGCCACGCCGACGTCAAGACCACGATGCGCTACCTACACACCAAGAGCCGCACCGAGGATGCCGCGCTGCTCGGCGCGGCGTTCACGAGCGGGGCGCTCGCTCAGGTCGACCGAGCTGCGGTCGCGAGCAGATGAGGACGACTGGCCGCCGGCGCTCCCGTCGTCCTCGCGCCGAGCTGTCGGTGGCCCGGCTAGGGGAGTGGGTGGTCGCTGCAGCCTTCGGTTGTGTCGTCGACTTCGACGACGCGGTTGACCATCCAGCTGCCGGGCGCCTCCCCGGCACGCGCGGCGTGCTGCTCGATGTAGTCGAGCACGCGCTCGAACATCGCGACCTGTTCGACGCGAATCCGTTCTGCCAGCACGATCAGTCCGGGATGGAGGTCGTGCCCACGGCAGAGCCGGCGGAAGTCCTGCTCGTTATTGGTGACGAACACGTAGTCGCCATCGACAACGATCTCGTACAGCGCTGCGTCGGTCGCGCCGAGCAGCCCTCGGTCGCGGTTGCTGGTTGCTTCGTATCCGTGAGCGTGGGCGGGGTCGACGAGCCTGGGTGTAAGGTCCTCGTCGATCCAGAGCTTCATCGTCGCGTGGCGCTCGGCCGTGCGGAGTCGGCGTCATCGCGCCAGGGTGCCGCCGGCCGACCTCGTCTGGGGTGCGCTCGCGCCCACAGCCGCGCGAACGCGTACGCCTCTTTCGGGACGTTGGGGTGGTCCTCGCGGATCACCTCGGGGGTCTCGCCGGACTCAAGCAGGTAGGCGAGCGTGCGGATCGGCATGCGTGTCCCGGTGATCACCGGCTCGCCGCCCATCACCGCGGGGTTCTTCTCGAGATAGCGGTCGCGCAGTCGCGCGTACTCGGTGGCGCGTTTGCGCGCCTTGCGCACTCGCGGCGTCACCGAGATGGTTATCGCGTCGGAGAGCTCCAGCTGCTCAATCGACAGGTTTGCGGCGCTCGTGACGAGCCAAGCGTGAACTTGTCGCTTGAGCGCTACCGGCAGGGGGAGCGGGAGTTCGTTGAGGAGCGCGAAGAACGCGACGTCGTCGGCTTCTAGCAGCGTTTCGTGCTTGTGGCGGTGCGCCTTGACGAGCCGCTGCTCGACGGCCTTATTCACTGCGGTGAGGGTGACCTCGCCGAGTTCGGCGGTTTCGCGACGCGTGAGTAGCTCAGTCATAATTCGTTCCTTCCCGGGGACACTTTACCGTGGTCGGCGCCTTGGCGCAACCACTGTCCTCGTGCCTGCCCGCGTTCTGCTCCGTCGGGTTGAGCGACGCTCGCTCCCGAATCGCCGCAAATGCGTCGTCCACCAGGGACGACGCTCCCCCTGCGGACAACCAGCGGCGTTGATCGGCGACTACCGCTCACTGAGGGCGATAGCGAGAGCCACGACGCCGACGACGCCGGCCCGGGGCGCGCGCCTCCTTTCACGCGAAACCGGCACGCTACGAGCCCACAAGGGGTGCGCGAAGAGTGGGCCGGGACCTTGACCGTGGGTTGGCTCCCGGGTGTGCTAGGGAGCGGTAACCGTGTACTCGCCGCTCACGAAGTTGGGAGTCGCGCTGACCCTCCAGTACAGGACGGCGCCCCACGAAGGCGTGCTGAAGACTGTGTTCGAGCCGGGCGGCGGCGGGCCTCCCGTGGAGTAGACGATAAAGGCGGACAGCCCGACCTCCTCGTTGTCGTAGAGGCACAGATAGCCGCGGTCGGCTTGTCCGATTCCGGGACAGTCAGGCGAGGTCGCCCCAGTTTGGTTCCAGATGACGTTCGCGTTGGCGATCGGCGTTGCAAGCGGCTGCGCGTAGGTGATCCCATCTCCGATGTAGCCGCTGGTCGAATCGCCGCCGGCGGCTGCGTAGAAGCCCGACTCCGACTGTCCCGACGGCAGCGGCGTCTGGCTCGTCAAGTTCGCGCCGGCCGCGCCGGTCGCGCCGTTCGTCCCATTCGTCCCGTTCTTGCCGTTCGTGCCGTTCTTGCCGTTCGTGCCGTTCTTGCCGTTCGTGCCGTTCTTGCCGTTCGTGCCGTTCTTGCCTTGTAGCTTCTTGAGGACGCTTGGCTTGATCTGGCTCGTCGAGGTGATCAGGTAGGTGTGGGCGGCCCACGCGGTGCCGCCGCCCAGCGCGATCACCAGCGCAAGCGTCGAGGCGACGTTGGCGTACGACAAGCGTTCACGCGGCGCGCCGCCGCTGGGGCGGCCACCTCGAAAGCGAAACTCGCGCATCACACTCTCCTCAAGTCCGTGGTTGTACTGCCGCTGGCCGACGCTAGCTGACCCAGAGCGCACACGCAACAGCCTTCGCCACGCAAGCCGACCTTCGCTCGCTGGCGAGGCTGTCGAGTTGCGCGAGAAGGAGCACTCCAGCGACGCTCGCTTTGGCACGTGTTTGCAGGCGTCCGTTCCGGTTGGCCTGGCGCGCTTGGTCCT
>CAWHDS010000010.1:0-18938 GCA_963828135.1 uncultured Solirubrobacterales bacterium | reverse complement strand
AAGGGATCGCCGCGGCGGTACTTGCCCGTCAACCAGCCTCCGCACAGCGGGCTGTAGACGATGTAGGCGACGCCGTGCGCCTCACACTGCGGCAGCACGCCGGCCTCGTCGCCGCGGTGCAGCAGCGAGTAGTCGTTCTGGATCGCGGCCGAGGACCCCGCGCGAGCGCATCGTGCAACTGCCCGGCGTCGTAGTTGCTGACGCCGTAGTCGCCGATTGCACCGGCGTCGCGCAGTTGCGCCAGCGCGCCGAGGCTGTCGGCCGGCGCCACCGCGGGATCGAAGTCGTGGGCGAGGTAGAGCTCCACCCGGTCGACGCCGAGGCGCTCCAGGCTGGTCGGCAGCTGGCGGGCGATCCGCTCAGGCGCCAGGCCGCTGTCGGCCCGGGCGCATCGGGTGAAACGTCTTGGTGGTCAGCGTGGGACGGACGCCGCGGCTCTCGATCCGAGCCGCCGATCGCCCGCTCGCTGGCGCCGGCGCCATACGCGTCGGCGGTGTCGAAGTGGGTGATCCCCAGCTCCCAGGCCGCGTCGATCAGCGCCATCGCCTGATCGTCACCCATCCCCTGACCCACGAGGTGGAGCTGCGAGCCCAGGCCGCCGAAGCTGCCGCAGCCGAGCGCGATCCGCGGCAGCACGACGCGCCGGGTGCAAACCGCCGCGTCTGCGCTCTGACGTGCACGCTCACGGCGCCACTGTAACCCTCCGGCGCCCACGACCGGCGCGCCACGCCTGAGCCTGGGCGCTTGAGCGACCGGATGTTTCGTCGAAACGCCCAGGCTAATCTGACCGGGTGCGCATCGTGGTGGTCGGCGGCGGGATCCTTGGCCTGGCCACGCGGTGGCGGCTGCACGGTCGCGCAACGACGCCGAGGTGCTCGTGCTGGAGAAGGAGGACCGCGTCGCGCGCCATCAGACCGGCCACAACAGCGGCGTCGCGCACGCCGGCCTGTATTATGCGCCGGCTCGCTGAAGGCGAGGCTGTGCCGGCGGGGGATCGGGCTGCTGCGCGACTACTGCACCCAGCGCGGGCTCCCGTATGAGGAGTGCGGCAAGCTCGTGGCCGCGACCGAGCCCCACGAGCTTGCGCCGCTGCGGCTCTTGCACAGCGCGCGCAGGCCAACGGCGTGCCGGGCCTGCGCTGGCTCGAGGGCGCCGAGCTCACGGCAGCGGAGCCGCGGCTGCGGGCGCTCGCGGGCCTGCATTCGCCCGAGACGGCGATCGTCGACTTCGCGGCGGTGGCGGAAGCGTACGCCGCCGATCTGATCGCCGACGGCGGCGAGGTCCGGACGGCGCCACCGGTCTCGGCCGTGCGCCGCGAAGGCGGGCATCTGACCGTGGCGCTGGCTGGTGGGGCCAGCGAGGCGGCCGACCGCGTCGTCGTCTGCGCCGGTCTCGGCGCAGACCGCCTGGCGCGCGCATCCGGCGAGCCGCGACGAGCCCCGCATCGTCCCGTTTCGCCGGGCGAGTACTGGCAGCTCGTCCCCGGGCGCACCGGCCTCGTGCGCGGCCTCATCTATCCGGTGCCCGACCCGGCGCTGCCCTTCCTCGGCGGTTTCCACTTCACACCGCGGATCGGCGGCGAGGTCTGGCTGGGGCCCAACGCGGCGCTGTCGCTCTCGCGGGAGCGCTACGACCGGCGCCTGGCCGTCAACGGCCGCGAATCTGTACGACGCTTAAACTGAGCTGGCCGGGAACGGCCAGGATGATGCGCCGCCATTGGCGCGCGGGCGCGGGCGAGCTGCTGCGCTCACTGTCCAAGCGGGCCTTCGTCGCCAGCTGCAGCGCTACATCCCGAGCTCTCCCCTGACGACGCGGTCCGTGCGCCCGCCGGGATCCGCGCCCAGGCGCTGGACCGCGATGGAGCCCTCGTCGACGACTTCCGGCTGGGCACCGGCGGCGGCGTCGTCTGGTCCGAACGCCCCTTCACCGGCCGCGACCTCGGCAGCGGCGATCGCCGAGGAGCTCGCCGAACGTGCCCTCGCGGGCCGCGCGACGCAGACCTCCGAGCCGCCCACGGCGACCTTCTAAGGATGTACGACAGTCATCGAACGAAGGACGCCATGAGCCAAGACACCGCTTCCAACTCCCGCCTTCTCTGCGGGCGACCCTGATCCTCTCCTGCCTTGCCCAGTTCATGGTCATCCTCGACGTATCGGTCGTCAACGTCGCGCTGCCCTCGATCCGCCACTGCGCTGCACTTCTCCGAGGTCGACCTGCAGTGGGTCGTCAACGCCTACACGGTCACGTTCGCGGGCTTCCTGCTGCTCGGCGGCCGAGCCGCGGATCTGCTCGGGCGCCGGCGGGTGTTCGTGGCCGGGCTGCCGCTGTTCGGCGCTGGCATCGCTCGCCGGCGGCTTGCGCCGACAGCCAGACGATGTTGATCGCCGCGCGGGCGGTGCAGGGTCTCGGCGGGGCCGTCGTCGCGCCCGCCTCGCTGTCGATCCTGACCACGACTTCGCCGAGGGCCCGGCTCGCAACCGCGCGGTCGGGATCTGGGGCGCGATGGGCGGCGCCGGCGGCGCCGCCGGCGTGCTGCTCGGCGGCGTGCTGACGACGGCGCTCGGCTGGCGCTGGATCCTCTTCATCAACGTCCCGATCGGGTTGATCGCCGCGATCGCCTCCCAGCGCCCGTGGTCGAGGGACGCAACGTCCAGCGCGCCGTCGCGTTCGACGTCTCCGGCGCGCTGACGGCGACCGTCGGCCTGTCGCTGCTGGTGCTCGGAATCGTGCGCACCGACCAGACGGGCTGGGGTCGGCGCAGACGCTCGGGCTGATCGCCGCCGGCATCGCCGTGCTGGCGCTGTTCGTGCTGATCGAGGGGCGTTCGCCAGGGCGCCGCTGATGCCGCTGCGGATCTACCGCTCGCGTCAGCTGAGCGCTTCGAACATGGTCGTGCTGCTCGTCGGCGCGACCTCCTTCGGCATGTGGTTCTTCCTCTCGCTCTACCTGCAGCAGGTCCTCGGCTACTCGGCGATCCGCGCCGGCCTGGCGTTCCTGCCGATGGCCTGTGCATCGTCGCGGGCTCCACGGTGGCCTCGCGGGTCGTGGGTCGGATCGGTCCCAAGCCGCTGCTCGTCGCCGGCCTGATCTCATCCACGCTCGGGCTGCTGTGGTTCAGCCAGATTTCGCCTGACGGCGGTTACGTCAGCGACGTGCTCGGGCCCGCGCTGCTGGCGGCGACCGGTGTCGGCCTCTCGTTCGTCCCGGCCACGATCTCCGCCGTATCCGGCGTGGCTGCGGCCGAGGCCGGGCTCGCGTCGGCGCTGGTCAACACCTCCCGGCTGTTCGGCGGTGCGCTCGGGCTGGCGATCCTCGCGGCGATCGCGACCGCGCACACCACACCGAGCTGGGCATCGCCGGCGTCAGCGCACGGGCAGCGCTGACGGACGGCTTCCGGCTCGCGTTCCTGGTCTCCTCCGCGCTGGCGCTGGTCGGGGTCGTGCTGACGGGCATCGCGATCCCGCGCCGGGCGGCCCGGCCGGCCGGCGCCTCGCAGCCGGCCGGGGCGGACGTGGTGATCGAGCCGGCCTGAGCCCGCGCCAGGACGATCGCACCAGGCCGACGCGCCGCGAACGGGGACCACGGCTTCGGATTGCGTGGCCGTGCAGGCGATCGGCCGCAGGCGAGCCCGCCCGCGGACGGAATCGATGACAATGCGCGGATCGTGGCCCGCTGCTTTGTCACCAGGATGCTGCCCGGCCCGGCGCTGGATCGCCTGCGCGAGCGCCACGACGTCGACGTCTGGCCCGACCGGGCGCCACCCAGCTATGAGGAGCTGCGCCGCCGCGCGGCGCGGGCCGACGGCCTGCTCTCCCTGCTCAGCGACCGCGTCGATCGCGATCTGATCGACGGCTCGCCGGATCTGCGCGTGATCTCAAATTACGCGGTGGGCTACGACAACGTCGACGTCGACGCGGCGACGGAGCGCGCGATCCCGGTCGGCCACACGCCGGACGTCCTGACCGAGGCGACGGCCGACCTGGCCTTCGCGCTGCTGCTGAGCGCCGCGCGGGGCCTGCCGAGCGCGGCGGCCGCGATCGCGGCCGGCGCGTGGACGACTTTCCAACCGGACGCCTTCCTCGGCTATGACGTGCACGGCGCCACGCTCGGGATCATCGGTCGCGGCCGGATCGGCGCTGCCGTGGCCAAGCGCGCCGCCGGGTTCTCGATGACCGTCCTGTCGGCCGGGCGCGGTGAGCCCGAGCAGCTGCAGCAGCTGCTGCAGCGCTCGGACTTCGTGTCCGTGCACTGTCCGCTGACGCCTGAGACCCGCCATCTGATCGACGCGCGGGCGATCGCGCGGATGAAGCCGACCGCGTTTCTGATCAACACCGCCCGCGGCCCGATCGTCGACCAGGCGGCGCTGATCGAGGCGCTGCGCGCCGGAACGATCGCCGGCGCCGCACTGGACGTGACCGATCCAGAGCCGCCGGCCGCCGGCGACCCGCTGCTGAGCGCGCCCAACCTCGTGCTCGTCCCGCACATCGGGTCGGCGACCCACGCGACGCGCGCTCATGGCCCAGGTCGCCGTGATGAACCTGTCCGCCGGCCTGGCGGGCGAGCCGTTGCCGCATCCGGTGCCCGTGTGAACGTCGCGGTCGTGGACATCGGGTCCAACTCGACCCGCCTGCTGATCGCCCCTCCGGGACGGCCGCGTCGACGCCGAGCTCGCGCGAGCCAGCAACGTGACCCGCCTCGGCGCCGGCGTCGACGCCGGCCGCCGGCTGCGCGAGGACGCGATGGCGCGCGTGTTCGCGACGCTGGACGGCTACCGCGCGCAGATCGATGCCCATGGCTGCGAGCGGGCGATCGCGGTGCTGACCAGCGCGGTCCGCGACTCCGTCAACGGCGACGAGTTCGCCGCCGCGGTGCGCAGCCGGTACGGGCTGGAGCCCCACGTGCTGACGGGCGACCAGGAGGCGCGCCTGACGTTCCTGGGAGCGACGAGCGAGCGCGATCCCGCCGACCTGACGCCGACGCTCGTACTCGACATCGGCGGCGGCTCGACCGAGCTGGTGATCGGGCACGGACGCGACGTTGCGTTCCACGTCTCCACCCAGGCGGGGGTCGTGCGCCAGACCGAGCGCCACCTGCACCACGATCCGCCCCGGCACCGGAGCTGGCCGCGCTGGCCGCCGATGCCCGCGCGATCCTCTCGGCGGCCGTGCCCGAGGATCGGCGGCGGGGGGTCGGCCACGGGGTCGCCGTCGCCGGCACCGCCACGTCGCTTGCCGCGATCGCGCAGCGGCTGGAGCCTTACGATCCCGCGCAAGTTGATGGATATCTGCTTGACGGCGAAGGATGCGAGCGGATCCTCGCCGAGCTTGCTGCCCTGGACCTGGCGGCCCGCCGGGAGGTGCCGGGGCTGCACCCGGACCGGGCTCCGACGATCGTCGCCGGCGTGCTCATCTTCCGGGAGGTCCTGTCGCTCTTCGGGCTGCGGCGGATCGAGATCTCCGAGCACGACATCCTCCGCGGCGCCGCGCTCGGGCTGCTGACTTAATCCCCGGAGCTGTACATCCCGACTAGTTTTCGGAGCGGAAGCCGGGAGAGCTCCCCCGAGACCCGTGACATGGCTCGGGCGAAGCCGCTACTGCGGCACCTCCCGCCGTCCGAGCTGACGCACATTGGCCCTTTCCGCGCGTACCCCTGCCCGTCCCGATCAGGGCCAAGCAGAACGGGAGCGGTCCGTCCCCAAGGGGCGGCTCTCACTCGTCTCACGGGCCGTGCCGTGGGCGCACGGCCAGCAGGCGGACCGCGGCAGCGGGCCTAGGCGAGGTTCGCGCGGCGCGGGTAGGCGACGCGGGTCCGTGAGGACGTTGACGAGCGCCGGCTGGCGCCGGGCGCCGAACGCCCGCTCAGCGCCGGCAGCTGTGCAGGAGTCCGGACCAATCGCCATGGCAGCCCAAGCGAATTCGACGACCTCGTCATAGCGCGTCTCCGGGCGCAGGTCGGCGACGACCGAGTATCCGTACAGGGACTCCATCGGATGCTTCTCCAGCGCCCAGATGCCGTTGTTGCCGATCACGCCGACGACCGCCACCCCGTGGCGTGCGAGCGTGTCGAGGTCCATGCCGGCAAAGCCGAAGGCGCCGTCCCCGAGCAGCAGCACGACCTGGCGGTCAGGATGGGCGAGCTTGGCGGCCAGCGCGTAGCCCGGACCGGATCCGAGGCAGCCGTAGGGCCCGGGATCCAGCCAGCAGCCGGGACGGTAGGAGTCGACGACCCGGCCGGCGAACGAGACGAAGTCGCCGCCGTCGCAGACGACGATCGCGTCGCGGTCCAGCATCGTCGCCAGCTCGCCATAGATCCGCATCGGGTGCAGCGGCGCGCGGTCGTCGGCGAGATCGGCCGCCTCGTCGCCGCGCCTGCGGGTCTCGATCGCGCGCAGCGACGCGACCCACTCCGCGCGCTGCTTCCCCGTCACCACCGGCGGCCGCCTTCCAGCAGGCCGGTCAGGGTCGCCGGGAGCGCGCCGTACAGCGACGCCGCGACGGGGCGCGGTGGCGCCGCGCGCGGCGGCGCGACATCGATCGCGATGATCTGGGCGTCCGGAGCGAAGGCCGCGCCGAAGCCGAGGCGGAAATCGAGCGGCACGCCGATCACGAGCGCCACGTCGGCGCGGGAGAGAGCGTCGCTGCGCGCTCGCGAGAACGCCATCTCGTGGTCGGCCGCCAGGCAGCCGCGCCCGAGCCCGTTGAGGAACACCGGGATCGAGAGGCGCTCCGCAAGCTCGCGTAACGCATCCTCGCCGCGGCCCCAGTAGAGGCCGGTCCCGGCCATGATCACGGGCCTGCGGGCGCTCGACAGCAGCGCCGCCGCGCGGCCGATGTCGCTCTCGTCGGCGCCCGGCCCCGACCATGGCTGCGGCAGCGGGCCGGGCGGCGGCGGGCGCCTGCGCCTCGCTGAACACCTCGTCCAGCGGAAAGTCGACGAACGCGGGACCCGTGTGCGGGGTGACCGCGGCGAGCATCGCATCGTCGATGGTGCCGGGGATGTCGGCTGCGCTACCGGCGGTCGCGGCCAGCTTGACCAGCGGCGCGACGAACGGGAGATGGTCGATCTCCTGCAGTGACCCCTGACCCAGCGAAACGCGGGCGCGCGGCCACCGAGAACGAGGATCGGCGAGTTGTTCTGGCTCGCCGACGCCATCGCGCTCATCCCGTTGGTCACGCCCGGACCGGCCGTCAGCGCGCATACGCCGGGCTCTCGGGTCACCTTCGCCCAGCCCTCCGCGGCGAACGCCGCGGTCTGCTCGTGGCGGACGTCGATCAGTTCGATCCCCTCGCTGCGACAGCCGTCATAGATGGAGAACAGATGGCCGCCCGAGAGCGTGAACAGCCGCGTCACGCCATATCCGCGCAGCGCCCGGGCGACGAGGCGCCCGCCGTGCAGTCGCGTGCCCGTCTCGGTGTCGCCGCTCATCGCCGGCGGACGGTAACAGCGTCTCGCGCCGGGCGGCGCGCTCGCCCCGGCGCGGCGCACTCCGGCGAGACCGCCGGCGCCGGTCAGCCGCGGGCGCTGCCGAGTCGGAGCGCGTTGACGATCGCGCCGGCGAGGATGATCAGCGCCAGCACGTAGAACCAGCCGAGCATGATCAGGACGAACACGATCGTCGTCCCGAAGCGGGCGATCGTCGAGATGTTCGTCAGGTAGACGGGGAACGCGTAGTCGACGATCCCGATCGCGATCGTCGCGCCGAAGGCACCGGGCCACACGGCCCGCCAGGGCACGTCCAGGTTCGGCACGCGGGCGTAGATGACCGTCAGGCAGCCGAACAGCGCCGCGAGGCCGACCACGAGCGACACGACATAGACCAGGACGGTGATCCGCGCCAGATCGAAGGGCAGGGCGTCGACCCCGGCGTGCAGGATGCTCTGCAGGGTCGGCACGGCGACGGTCGCGACCATGAACACGAGCACGACGACCAGCATCGACAGCGCGAAGCGCTTCTGCTCAAACCACGAACGCGATGAGCCGCCGTAGATCCGGGCGAAGGCGGTGTCCAGCGCGCCCCAGAAGGAGGAGCCCAGCCAGAGGCTAGCCACGAGAGCGAGGACGCCAGTGCTCGTGGTGGACGTGCGGACCTCGTCCAGCAGCGAGTCCAGCGTCTGGCTCGCGGTACCGGGGAACACCTCCTGCAGATCGGTCAGGACGCTGCCGGCGACCGCGTGGCTGGAGAGCACCTGGCCGGCGATGAACAGCCCCAGCAGCGCGACCGGAACGACGCCGAGCAGCATGTTGTAAGCCAGCATCGAGGACAGGCCGGTGATATTCGCGCTGATCGCGATACGCCAGAACCGGCGCAGGCCGCGGCCTGGATGGGGCATCGGCGACAGTCTGTCAGCGGCACCCGTCGACGGCGCCGGCCCGGCACCTCGTGGTGCGGGGCGCCCGGGCGCAAACCTTCAAGATCGACAAAAACGCTGAGTAAAGGTCGAGAATTCCGTTATTGTTGCGCGCTGCATGGGCGATTAATTGAGGATCGCCGGGGAATATCTCAATGTCAACGCCCCCGCCAAAGCGCCATCCGTACAACCAGTGGTCTCCGGACGCGCGAGCGCTGGACATCATCGGCGATAAGTGGACGCTGCTGATCGTGCGGGATCTGATCTCGGGCCCGCGCCGCTTCGTCGAGCTGCAACGCGTCCTGCCCGGAATCTCCACCGAGCAGCTGCGCTCCCGTCTGAACCGGATGGTCGCCGACGAGATACTCACCCGCAAGCGCTACCGGGAGGTGCCGCCGCGCGTCGATTACGAGCTCACGGAGCGGGCCCGCCATCTGGCCTGCGTGCTCGGACAGCTCGCCCGCTGGGGCCAGGCCTGGGCGTGGAGCATGCCGAGGCCGTCGGAGCGGGTCGACATCGGCGCGGTGTTCCGGCTCATCCCCGGCCTGGCGCAGACCGGGGAGATCGACCTGCACGGGCGGGTGGCGCTGATCGTGGCCGACCGCGTGGGGGGCGACGGGGACGGGGACGGCGGCAGTCGCGACGGGGCCGGCTATCTGGTGACGTTCGGGCCGGACGGCGCGACGATCTCCGAGGGCTCGCTGGATCAGGAGGCGCACGCCCGCATCCAGGGCACTCGCGAGGCCTGGACGGATGCGCTCGGCCCGGAGCCGGATGACAGCGCGCTGCAGGTCAGCGGCGACCGGACACTCGCGCGCGGCCTGCTGGAGGCGCTCGCACCGCGATTGCCGCTGGCCGGCGATACCCGGCAGGCGGAGCCGGCCGTTCACTGAGCCGGAGGCTCGCTTGGCGCATCCAGCCCGGGCCGATAGCGTTCGCAGCTGTCGCCCGGGTGGTGGAATTGGTCAGACACGGTCGCCTTAAGAGCGACTGCCTCGCGGCATGAGGGTTCGAGTCCCTCCCCGGGTATCACCTTTTCCCAGTGAATTCGGGGAGAAAGACCGAAACTTTCGCGCTGCTACGGTGTCCAGCAGCCATGAGAGGCTCTCGCGGCTAGGAGCTGGATGGAAGTTTCAGCGCTGAAATATTCTGGCGGGATCGGGCTGCACGGTCGCACGCCCCTCCTCCGCCTTCAGTCCGACGAGCGCCTGGTCGCGATGCTCAGACGCGGCAATGGTGCCGCATTCGAGGTCCTCGTTTCACGGTACGAGACGCGGCTGCTCGCCTTCTGCCGGCATCTGCTGGGCTCGCGGGAGGACGCGGAGGACGTGATGCAGGAGGTGATGACCGCCGCGTTCAACGCGATGCTCGCCGATGACCGGCAGATCAACGTGCGGCCCTGGCTATACCGCATCGCCCGCAACCGCAGCCTCAATCACATGCGCCGGGTGCAGGCGATCGGCGTCGACTCGATGGACCTCCATCTCGCCGAGCACGGCGCGAGCGCGGCCGACAAGGTCCACGAGCGCGAGGAGTTCCGGCTGCTCGTTGCCGACATCCAGGATCTGCCGGAGACCCAGCGCACGGCGCTCGTCCTGCGCGAGATGGACGCGCTGTCCTACGAGCAGATCGCGGAGGTGATGGAGACGACGGTGCCGAGCGTGAAGTCGCTGCTCGTCCGCGCGCGGCTGTCGCTTGCCGAGGCCGCCGAGGCCCGCCTGCTCACCTGCGAGGAGGTGCGCACCCGGCTGGCCGAAGTGGCCGAGGGGCTGCGCCGCCGCCCCGACCCGCTCGTGCGCCGTCATCTGCGCGGCTGCAAGCGCTGCTCGATCTTCCGCGAGCAGCTGACGGAGACCAACAAGGCGCTCGCCGCGCTGATGCCGATCGGTCCGATGGTCGTGCTCAAGAAGCTGCTGCTCGTTCACCTGGGTCATTCCGCGGGCGCCGGCTCGACCGCCGCGGGGTCAGGGGCGGCCGGCGCCGGTGCGGGAGCGATCGGCGCCGGCACCGCAGGCACGGCGGGCGGCGTCGTAGCCGGCACGACCGCCGCGGCCGGATCGAGCGGCTTCATCTCCGCCGGCCTCAGCGCGATCGCCGTGAAGACCGCCGCGGGGATCGCGGCGGCCGCGCTGGTCACCGCGGGCGCCGTCGAGGTCGGCCACAGCTCACACCGGTCCGTGGACCACGCGGCCCCGGTCGTCGCCGTCGCGGTCCAGGCCGCCGCCGTCGAGGCGCCGGTCACCTCGTTCCCCGAGCCGGCCTCGTCCTCGGCGCCCAGCGCGCCGGCGCCGGCCCCGGCCAGGCACGCAGCGGCCAAGCCGGCCGTGAGCTCCACGCGCCCGGCGCGGCAGCACAAGCTCGAGCTTCTGGTGCCCGCGAGGCCGGTCACCAGGATGCCGGTCACCACGGCCCCCGCGCCGACCGCCACGGCCCCCGCCTCGCCGCCGCCCGGCCGCAGCGTCACCCAGACCGACCCGACGGTGCTCGAGCCGCCCACGACCACGACACCGATCGTCACCGACACGACGGCGACCACGACGGCCGCATCGCCGGCGCCGGCGACATCGCCCGTGCCGTCCACGGTGACCAACCCATCCACGGTGACGGCGACCACACCCACGGTCGCGGCGACCACGACCACCGCCACAACCCCGGCGACGACCACGGCGACGACGCCGGCCACCACCTCGACCACGCCGACGACCACCACGCCGACCACCACCACGCCGACCACCACCACGCCGACGACCACCGCCACGACCCCGACGACGACGTCGACCACGCCCACGACCACCACCACCACGTCGCAGACGGGCACCACGCCCGCCGGCAGTTGATCGACCTCACACAGTTCGAGGCGGTCGACATGCGCGTGGGGCGCGTGGTCGCCGTCGATGATTTTCCCGAGGCGCGGCGCCCCGCGTGGAAGCTGACCGTCGATTTCGGCCCGGAGATCGGCACCAGGCGGTCGTCGGCGCAGATCACCCACTACCACCGCGAGGAGCTGCTCGACACGCTGGTCGTGGCGGTCGTGAACTTCCCGCCGCGCCAGATCGGCCCGTTCATGTCGGAGGTGCTCGTGCTCGGGGCGCTCGACCGCGAACGCGGCGTCGTGCTGCTGCGCCCCGACCGGGGCGCCGAGCCGGGCTCACGGATCGGCTGAGGGCCGTTCTGCGAGCCGAGCCGATGACGGACGGCCTTGAGGGCGAGAGCCGCGGTGCCGTGCGCTGCGCGATCGTCCCGCCCGCGCCCGCGCCTTATCGCGAACCGCTGTTCCGCGGGCTCGCGCAGCGTCTGGCGCTGTGCGTCATCTACCAGTCGCAGCGCCAGCCCAGCTGGGATGCCGGACCCGACTGGGCCGTGACGGAGCACGACTATCCGGCCCGCCACCTGCGCTCCTGGCAGCACCGCCGTCCCGGCCGCACGCCGATCCTATGGCCGCGCGGCCTCGAGCATGCGCTCGCGAGCCACGACCCGGACTGCGTCGTCGCGTGGGAGTACGGCCCGGCATCGCTGCGGATCCTGCGCTGGTGCCGTCTCCACGGCCGCGCCTACGTGCTGTTCACCGAGTGTCCCGCCCGCGCTGCACGAACGACGGCAGGTTCGGCACCAGCACGCTGAGGATCAGAAGCGCCCCCGACACGACCTGGAAGTCGTTGTCGTTGAAGGAGTTGCTGAGCAACAGCACGCTGTGCAGGCCGGCGTAGACGAACGCCGCGAGCGCGACGCCGATGATCGTGCCGCGGCCACCGAAGATCGACACGCCGCCGAGCAGCACGATCGTGATCACCTTCAGCTCGAAGCCGATGCCGATGCTCTCCCCCGCCGAGGACAGCTCGAATGTGTAGAGCATCCCGACCAGCGCGCAGATCACGCCGGAGAGCACGAACAGCCCCATCTTGACCCGCTGCACGCGGATCCCGGCGTGCAGCGCAGCCTCCTTGTTGAGCCCGATCGCGTACAGCGAACGCCCGAAAGGCGTGCGGTGCAGGACGATGCCGAAGATGATTGCTCCGACGATGAAGAACAGCACCGACCAGGAGAGGAAGGGGATCCCCGGGACGTTGACGACGCCGGCGTTGGTGTAGAACGAGGGGAAGTTTGCGACCGTCAGCGGGCCGAGCACGACGTTGGCGAGCCCCCGGTAGAGGGTCAACGTCCCGATCGTGACCGCCAGCGACGGCAGCCCCACCTTGGTCACGAGGAACCCGTTGATCGCGCCGAGCACCACGCCCATCGCGATCACGACGACGAAGATCGCTGCCATCGGCCAGTGGTGCAACCACAGGTAGCCGAGTGTCTCCCCGGACAGCGCGAGCGTCGAGGCGACCGAGAGGTCGATCTCGCCGACCATGATGATCAGCGTCATCGGCAGCGCCATCAGCGCCAGGTCACCGATGTTGGTGCAGAGGGTGAAGAGGTTGTAGCTCCCCAGGAAGTAGCTGGAGGACTCGACCCCGAGCAGGAAGACGAGCACCAACGCGACGGCGAGCGCCGCCTCCCAGCTCGCAAACCGCCCGAAGCGCGCGCGCAGGACCGAGAGGGAGCCGGCCCAGCCGGGTTCCGGCGGCGCCGCGCTCGGCGGTTCGCCGGCGACCGAGCCGGCGAACACCGGCTGTGAGGCTTCCGACGCGTCCGCCGGCGGCGGCAGCGCCATGTCGGGGGGCTCAGGCGCCAAGGCGAACCCTCCGTTTGCGCAGCGCGGCGGCGAGACGCAGCTGGATGCCGCGGTCGAGCGTGATCGCGAGGATCAGCAGCAGGCCGGAGATCGCCTCGGTCCAGATCGACGAGATACCGATCACGTTGAGCGCGGAGTTGATCGTCTGCAGCAGCAGGGCGCCGAGCGCCGCGCCAACGACGCTGCCGCTGCCGCCGAAGATCGCGACGCCACCGACCACCACCGCGGCGATCACCTGCAGCTCGAGACCCGTCGCGGCGGTCGACTCGATCGTCGCGTACTGGGCCGCCCAGACCACGCCGGCGACACCCGACAGCGCGCCGCTGATGACGAAGGCGGTGAAGACACGCTTGGCGATCGGGATCCCCGCGCGGCGCGCCGCATCAGGGTCGGAGCCGATCGCGTAGAGGTCACGCCCGGAGCGGAACGAGTTCAGGTAGTAGGCGGCGATCGCGACGACGACGGCGACCGCCAGCGCGATGTCGGGGATGCCGAGCACCGTGTCGGTGGGTAGGTTCAGGAACGAGTTCGGCTCGGTGCTGGCGAGAACCACGCCGGAGCCGACGATGATCGTGTCGATGCCGCGGATGATGTAGAGCATCGCCAGCGTGACGACCAGGCTCGGCACGCGGCCGATCGCCGTGATCGCGCCGGTCACGACGCCGCAGGCCAGACCGACGCCCAGCCCGACGAGGAACACGACGACGATCGAGATCCCCGGGTGCGCCCCGAACTCGTTCGCCGAGACGTACGCCGAGAGCCCGACGACCGAGCCGACCGACAGATCGACGTTGCGGGTCAGGATGACCATCGCCTCGCCGACCGCGACGAGCGCGTAGAGCGCGGTCTGGCTGAGGATGAAGCGGATCTCGCCGCCGCCGACGAAACGCGACTGGATCAGCGCGGAGACCAGCACGAGCACGCCCAGCACGGCGATGATCCCGAACGTGCGCGCGCGCAGCACGAAATCCACGAGCTGGCGTGCGCTGGTGGCGTCCACCTCCTCCGGCGGCGGCGCCGGCGGCGGCGGCTCGGCCGTGCTCATGCGGGGCTCACCTCCATCGCGGTCGGCACGCCGGCGCCCGCCTGACCGGTCGCCGCGGCCATGATCGCCTCCTCCGAGGCGTCGGCGTGGGCGAGCTCGGCGACCAGACGGCCCTCGCGCATGACGAGGATCCGGTCGGCGACCGCCAGCACCTCGGGCAGCTCGGAGGAGATCATCAGCACTGCGACGCCGCTGCGCGAGAGCTCCACCAGCAGGCGGTGGACCTCGGCCTTGGTCGCGATGTCGATGCCGCGCGTGGGCTCGTCGACGATGATCACCGCCGGCTCGCGGCTTAGCCACTTCGCGAGCACGACCTTCTGCTGGTTTCCGCCCGAGAGCGAGGTCGCCGGGTTGCTGATGCGGTTGTATTTTACCTGCAGCCGCGCGGCCCAATCGGCCGCGAACTTACGCACGCTCGAGGACACCAGCAGACCGTGCCGGGTCAGCGCTGGCAGCGACGCGAGCGCGACGTTGTCGGCGATCGACATGTCCATCACGAGCCCCTGCTGGCGGCGGTCCTCGGGCACCATCGCGACACCCGCGCGCATCGCGTCGATCGGCACGCCCCGGTGCAGCCTGTGCTCGCCGACGAACACGCTGCCGCTGTCGTAGTGATCGATGCCGAACGCCGCGCGGGCAACCTCGCTGCGACCGGCGCCGACCAGGCCGGCGAGCGCCACGATCTCGCCCGCGTGCACCTCGAACGAGATGTCCTTGAAGATTCCGGCGCGCGAGAGATCCTTCACGCGCAGGACCGCCGCGCCCGCCTCGTGATGCTCGTGTGCCCGCGCGGCGATGTCGCGTCCGACCATCGCCCGCACCAGGTCGCCGGCCGTGAGCCCCTTGACCGGCTGCGACAGCACGAGACGTCCGTCGCGCAGCACGGTCACGCGCTGGCAGATCGCGAAGACCTCCTCGAGCCGGTGCGAGATGAAGACGACGGCGACACCGTGGTCGCGCAGGCTTTCGACGACGCCGAAGAGCCGGGCGACCTCGGTCGCTGAGAGCGCCGCCGTCGGCTCGTCCATCACCACGACCCTGGCGTCGAACGAGAGCGCCTTGCCGATCTCGACGATCTGCTGCTCGGCGATCGACAGGCCACGCGCCACGCGGTCGGGGTCGAGCGGCACGCCCAGGCGCTCGAACAGCGCTTGCGTCTGGCGCCGCATCGAGCGGTGGTCGATGCGCCGGCCGCGATGCAGCGGCTGGCGCGCGATGAAGACGTTTTCCGCGACCGAGATGTCGGGGAAGAGCGTGGGCTCCTGGAAGATGATCGCGATGCCGGCGTCGCGCGCGGCGGCCGGACCGGTCAGGACGAGCGGCTGCCCGTCGGCGTCGAGCAGCGTCCCGCTGTCTGGCGGGTGAACGCCGCCGAAGATCTTGACGAGCGTCGACTTGCCGGCTCCATTCTCGCCGACGACGCCGTGCACCTCGCCGCCGTAGAGGTCGATTGAGACGCTCTGCAGGGCGTGAACCGCGCCGAACGCCTTGCTGAGGTCGCGTACGCTGAGAATTGGGCTGCTGCCGCCGCCGGCTGCCGACGGCTGGACTGCCGCCGCACCTGCGTCCGCGGCGGTGTCGGAGTTCGGCCCTGACGCGGCGCTGTCCGATTCCTCGTCGCCGTCGCCGTTCGGTTGTCCCTGCTCGCTGACTTCTCGCACGAGGCTCGCAGTCCTATCGTTGGCTGTGCGGCGCGTCAGATGGACCTGCGGCGAGCGTGTCGGCGCACCGCGTCCGGCCGCCGCCGCCTTGCGGGACCGGCGGGTCGCCGGCGCAGCGCCGGCGACCCGTGGCCCGTACTGGTTGCTTGGTTAGAAGCTGAACTGCCCGACGTTTGCCTTGGTGAAGACAGTCGTCGGCCCGAGCAGGATCGTGTGATTCGCTCCGACGGTGTACTTGCCGAGCTTGCCGGCAACGAACGACTGGCCGGTGGCGTTGGTGATCGTCTTCGACGCCAGGTTGACCGCCGCATACGCCGCGAGGTAGCCGAGGTTCGCCGGGTTCCAGAGGATGACCTCAGGCGAGGTGCCGTTGAGGATGTACTTCTTCATCTCCAGCGGCGTGCCCAGACCGGTCACGAACACCTTGCCGATGTCGTGCGCAGCGTCCACGACCTGTGCGGCCGCGAGGATGCCCACTGTGGTCGGCGAAATGATGCCCTTGAGGTTCGGGTACTTCTGCAGCAGCCCCTGCGTGACCTGGGTTGCCGTCGTCGGATCGTCGTTGCCGTACACGGTGGCAACGAGCTTGACCTTCGGATACTTCTTCAGCTCCGTATGCATGAAGGCGATCCAGGCGTTCTGGTTGGTTGCCGAGGCGGCTGCCGAAACGATCGCAACCTGACCGCCGGCGGGACCGATCTCCTTGGCCACCGCGTCGACCTCGCTCTCACCGATGTTCGCGGTGGAGGCCTGGTTGATGAACAGGGTGCGGCAGGTCGGGGCGTCGGAGTCGTAGGTGACGACGGTGATGCCCTTTGCCATCGCTGCCTTCAGGGTCGGGCACAGCGCGGTCGGGTCGGTTGCCGACACGATCAGGATGTTCGCGCCCTTGGCGATCGCGGCCTGGATTGCCGGCAGCTGCGAGGCGGCCGTGGCGGCCGAGCCGCTGGTCTCCGTCCCGGTTTCGCCGAGGGTCCCGAGCGCTGCCAGCGCGCCACCCGTCTTCACGCTGTCAGCCGTCGTGAAGTAGGAGTTCCCGAGGTTCTTCGGGATCACGTAGACCTTCAGGCCCTTCTTGAGCGAGGCCGCATACGCCACCCCGCCAACGACTCCGACGACGCACAGGGCCGCTACGGCCAAAATCAGTGTGCGCTTGCTCAAGCGAGACGTCATGACATCTGATCCTTTCGAAGGATTGATCGATTCCCTGGCTGAACTCAGCGCAGGTCGCTCGGACGCCGCGAGCCTTCGGCGACCGGTTGGCTGCAACGACATGCTGAGTTGGGGACCCTGACGTGGGGACGGCGACCGTTCGCGCTCACTGTGCTCATGGTGAGACGACCTCGACCTCATGGCGCGAGCCTGGCGCCCCAACGCGCCACGAACACGCCAGCGCGTCGCGACGCGTGCGCATCCGCGCACGCCGGCGACAGCCGACTGGATGAGGACAGAACACCGGCCGAGGCCGAGATCCAGAGACCCCCGCCACGCCCCGGCCCGTGCTCCTCCGGTGCCCGGCGGCGCCGCTCCCTGCGGCACGCCGACCACTGCAGCACAGACCTGCCATCGGGACCTCCCCACCGCCCGACAGCTCCATCTCCTCATCAACGAACAGCTCCACCTCGATGCCGCGCCGAGACCTCTCCCAGGAAGGTGTCCCCCTGAAAATTCGACCGCTCATTTGTGGTGGAGTGCAGTGAGCAGACACGCCGGGCGATCATATCCGAACGGCGCGAACTTTTGCGAATACACGCCGCTGGGCCGGGATGGGCCAGTACCGGCGGGCCTCTGACGCACCGCCGTGGCTGCGGGCGACACTGTTCGACCGCAGCGGACTACACTGTGCGCGCAGATCGGTTCTCAAACGTCCGCTAACCTGATCGCAAGCTCGCCCTAACCGCGCTCCGCGAAAGCCGCCCCGATGACCCAGCCGACGATCGAGCAAGGTACGCCCCAGTCCATCCCGGAGGCGGCCGAGCTGGGTGCGATCCCGGAGGATCGCAGGCGTTCGATCGCGGATTTGCTGCTGGCCACCGGCGCGGTGACCGTCTCGCAGGTCGAGACGCGCTTCGGCGTGTCGGCGATGACGGCCCGTCGCGACCTCGGCGAGCTGGAGCGCCGGGGGCTCGCCCGCCGCACCCACGGCGGCGCCGTGCTGCCGAACGCCGCCGGACACGAGGACTCCTTCGACCGGCGCCTGAATGTCGCCACGGCGCCCAAGCGCATGCTGGCGCGAGCCGCCGTCGAGCTGCTCAACCCGCACGACACGGTCTTCCTTGACTCCTCGACAACCACCTACTTCGTCGCCCGCGAGATCATCGCCAGCGGCGTCGCCGCGACCGTGCTGACCAACAGCCTGCCGATCATGACCCTGCTCGCCAGCGACGCCGGGCCGAACATCGAGCTGATCGGCGTGGGCGGCACGCTGCGGACGCTGACCCGGTCGTTCGTCGGCGCGGGCGCGACGCGCACGGTCAACGAACACTACGCCGACCGGCTGTTTCTCTCCGTCAAGGGCGTCGTCGACGGCGACACGCTGACCGACGCCGACTCGCTCGAGGCCGACGTGAAGCGCTCGATGATCGCCCACGCACGCGAGTCGGTCCTGCTGATCGACGGTTCGAAGCTCACCGAGCGCGGGCTGATCGCGATCGCGCCGCTGTCGCAGATCTCGATCGCGCTGGCCACCGACATCAGCGCCGACCAGGCGGCGGCGCTCGGCCGCGCCGGCACGACCGTCCGCGTCGTGCGTCCCGACGATGCCGGACAGGCGCAGGCACCCGCCGGCCCGAGCCAGTTCGGCAGCTGAACCGCGCGCGGGCACGGCGCAGACCGCCCCGCCAGCGCGATCACCACCGCCCCTCTACACGCGGACGCCGCCCCGCCGCTCCGCCATGCGCGCGACGTAGCCGGACGCGCGGAAGGCGGCGACCGGGTCGGCCGCGGCCCCCAGCTGCTCGCGCACGCGCGCACACAGGGGGCGCACATCGGTCTGGTAGGCGCGCTGCAGCAGCTCGTATCCGCCGAGCACGTCACCGGCGCCCTGCGCCTGCGCCAGCGCTTCACGGTCGATCAGGAGCGCCCGCGCGTAGGCCTCCTGGAGGGTGACGACGCTGAGGATCATAGCCTCCACCTTCTCCTCGACGTTGTGCGACTGGTCGATCGTGAGGCGTGGCAGCGCCCCGCCGCCGAGGACCAGCTCGCTG
>CAWHDS010000009.1:0-6780 GCA_963828135.1 uncultured Solirubrobacterales bacterium | reverse complement strand
CCGGTGTTCTTCGACCCCCACTCGCCCCGGATGCGGCGCAGCGCGTCCGCCTTGCGCTCGCCGACGCCGAGCGCGCGGAGCGCGGACGCCGCCATGCCGCGCAGTTCACCTGGGAGCGCGCCGCGCGGGGGACCTACGCCGCCTACGAGCGCGCGCTCGCGGGCGCGTGACGAGCATGCACGTGGGCCTCAACCTGATCTTCCTCGTTCCGGGCGAGACCGGCGGGATGGAGGTGGCCGCACGCGAGACGATCCCGGAGCTGGTCAGGCTCGCGCCGGCCGGCACGCGCTTCACGGCTTTCGTCAACCGCGACGCTGGTCCCGGGCCGTGGGGCGAGCTGATCCCGAAAATCGAGCTGCCCGTGAGCGTCGCCAACCGCATCGGTTGGGTCCGCGGCGAGCAGCAGCTGCTGCCGCGCCTGCGAGACGCGCAGGCGTCGACCTGGTCCACTCGCTCGCTTCGACCGGGCCGGCCTGGGGACCCTTCAAGCGCGTCGTGACCGTCCACGACCTGATCTACCGCCGCTTCCCCGACGCTCACGCCGGTCTGCGCGCGCTCGGCATGCGGATCCTCGTGCCGCTCGCCGTGCGCCGCTCCGACCGCATCATCACCGACTCCAGCTCGACCAAGCGCGACCTCGTCGAGCTGCTCGGTACGCCGGAAGCGCGAATCGACGTCGTGCCGCTGGGAATCGGCGCGCTCCAGCGCGTCGCGCCGCTCGGCGAGGCCGAGCTGCGTGAGCGCTTCGCGCTCGGCGATCGCCGGGTGCTGCTCGCGCTCTCAGCCAAGCGTCCGCACAAGAACCTCGCCGCGCTGCTCGAGGCCTGCGCGCTGCTTGAAAGGCGGCCGATCCTGGTCCTCGGCGGCTATCCGACGGCATACGAGCGCGAGCTGCGCGACCGCGCCCAGACGCTCGGCATTGCCGAGGATGTGCGCTGGCCGGGGTGGCTTGAGGCGGATGAGCTCGAGGGCCTGTGGCGGATCTCGGCCGGATTCGTGTTTCCCTCGCTCTACGAAGGCTTCGGCCTGCCGGTGCTCGAGGCGATGGCGCGCGGCGTCGTGGTCGCGTGCTCGACCGCCGCTTCGCTGCCGGAGGTCGCGGGAGACGCCGCGCTGCTCTTCGATCCCGCTGACCCGCGAGCGATCGCCGATGCGATCGCTGCGCTGCTGGCGGGCGGAGCGGCGATCGAGCGTTTGCGCGCGGCCGGCCTGCGGCGTGCCGGCGAGTTCACCTGGGAGCGCTCCGCGTCGCTCACGCTCGCCTGCTACGCCCGCGCGCTCGCCGACTCGTAGCTCGCGAGAACCTGCTCCAGCGAGCGTTCGATCGACAGCCGGTCGGCGTTGCGCGCAAACCACTCACTCGTGCTCGCGCGAAGCGCGGGCCCGGCGGCGACGACAGCCACGATCGCGTCGGCCAGCACCGCCGGCTCCGCGCTGCGCACGACCAGACCGTTGACCCCTTCGTCGACGAGCTCGACGGCCGCATTGTCGGGGCCGCGCACGAGGATCGACGGTGTGCCGACGGCTGAGGCTTCGACGACGACGAGGCCATAACCCTCGCGGCGTGACGGCAGCAGCAGGCAGCATGCCCGGCGGATCGTTTCGCGGACCCGCGAGGAGTCGACGAAGCCCGGCGCGCTGACGCGGTCGGGTTGTTCGAGCGATCCGATCGCCGCCAGCACGGCTTCCCGCTCGGGCCCGTCGCCGAAGATCACGCCCGCGAGACCGGGAATGCGATCGGCGGCCAGATCCACCGCGGCGACGACATTCAGCGCGTTCTTCTCGCGGATCAGGCGCCCGGCGAAGACCACCAGCGGTTCGCCGGCCAGCGGCTCCTGCGCCTGGACCTCGCCGGTCAGCAGACCCCGAAGCACCGTCACCTCGCCGCGAACGCCCTCCCGGCGAAGCCTGGCCGCGTGGAGCTCGGACAGGCAGAACGCCGTCTGGTGCAGGCGGGCGCAGCGATGCTGCACGGCGATCCCGATCCAGCCCGCTCGGCCGAGGTAGCTGCGCCAGTATTCGTTCGACCAAACCTCGAGCCAGTCGACGATCAGGGCATAGCCGCCCAACGGGCGAGCCAGCGCCGCGGCGAGCAGGGAGAAGTACGGGAACGACGACGTGTGAACGATGTCGTAGCGGCGGCCGTGACGCACGAGGTGCCACAGGGCGGCGCACCCGAAGCAGAGCGCTTGCGCGATGCGCCGGCGGCCGCTCTCGGTGTACAGCCCCATGCGCGGCCCGATCGCGACGACGCGCACGCCGCCAACGTCGGGGCGCTCGCCGCGAGGCCACTGGCGCATCGTGGCGTAGGTCACCTCGTGACCCTCGGCAGCCAGTCGCTCCGCCAGGTTGCGATACCAGCGCTCGCCGCCGCCAACGGTGTTCGGGAACAGGCAGTCGTAGAGCACGCAAATCCGCACGTGTGTACCAGCATCCCAGACTTGATCTAGACTCGATTGGCTGTGCGCTGCGTAACGAGTCTCGCGCGCCGGGCGTCACGACACATCAAGTGAGCACACTCGAGCAGATACCGGCGCCGTCAGATCACGAGGTCACGCCGCTCGTGTCGGTGGTGATTCCGTGTCTCAACGAGGCCGGGAACATCGAGCGCTGCGTCACCGATGCGCTGGCGGCGCTCCAGCGCGGCGGGCTGGCCGGCGAGGTGATCGTCGTCGACAACGGCTCCGAGGACCGCAGCGCCGAGCTGGCCGCCGCCGCCGGCGCGCGGGTGGTTGAGGAGCCCCGTCGCGGTTACGGCAGCGCCTACCTCGCCGGTTTCGCCGCCGCGCGCGGGGACTACATCGTGATGGTCGACGCCGACCTCACCTACGACTTCGGTGAGATCCCGAAGTTCGTCGCGAGCCTCAACGCCGGCGCCCAGCTCGTGATGGGCAACCGCATGGACAACATCAAGCCGGGCGCGATGCCGTGGCTGCACCGCTACATCGGCAACCCGTTGCTGACCGGCCTGCTCAACCTGTTCTTCCGCACCGGCGTGCGCGACGCCCACTGTGGCATGCGCGCCCTGCGCCGCGACGTGCTGGACACGCTCGACCTGCGCACGACCGGCATGGAGTTCGCATCCGAGATGGTGATCCGCGCTTCCAAGCAGCACCTCGCGATCGCGGAGGTCGACATCGCGTACCACCCGCGCGGCGGCGAGTCGAAGCTCTCCAGCTTCCGCGACGGCTGGCGGCATCTGCGCTTCCTGCTCGTGCACAGTCCCACCTACCTGTTCATCCTGCCCGGCGCAGTGCTGGCGGCCCTCGGCACGCTGATCTCGATCACGGTGCTCGCCAACCTCGACATCCTCGGACGCAACTGGAACATCCACGCCCTGATCGGCGGCGCGCTGTTCACGATCATCGGCACCCAGGTGCTCGCCCTCGGCCTGTGTGCGCACGCCTACGGCACCTACTTCATGGGCGAGAAGGACGCCTGGTTCGACGCGATGCGCGCACGCTTCCGGCTCGAGCACGGCCTCGCGCTCGGCGGCACGATCATAGTCGCGGGTTTCGTCACGGCGCTGGTGATCGTCATCCAGTGGATCGAGCACGGCTTCGGCAAACTCGGCCAGAACAATCTCGCGATCGTTGCGTTTGAGCTCCTGATCGTGGGCCTGCAGATCTTCTTCTCGTCGTTCCTGCTCAGCATTCTCGGGCTGCGGTGGACCGACCGCGACGCCGCGCGGTGACGCCGACACGCGCCGCGGTTGGGTTCGCGCTGCTTGGCATGGTCGTTGCTCTCGTCGTCGTCGGCAGCGAGTCGCACGCGCAGATCACCTCAACCGATCGGGTTCCGAACAACACGTTTGTGAGCGTGCTGGCCTCCGGGCAAGAAATCTGTCAGGCAAACGAGATCGTCCCTGGCGGGACCGCCGCGTTGCGGATGACGATCGGCACCTACGGCAAGCCGGGACCGCGGCTGGCGATCGCCATCACCGCGCTTGGGTCCGGGCGGGGTGGCGCCCAGCCGCGGCTCATTTCATCCGCGCGGATCGCCGAGGGCTGGAAGCAGGGGGTGGTCTCGCTGGCCGTTTCTCGAGTCGCGCGCACGCACGCCGACGCGACCGTCTGCATCACCGACGCCGGCCGCTGGCCGGTGGCGATCGCGGGCGTGACGCCGCCTGCCAACTTTGGGCTCAACGACTACATCGACGGCAGCTACGTCGGGAGCGAGGTGCGGATCGATTACCTGCTTCCCGACCACCCGTCCTGGTTCGCGATGCTCGCGATCCTCGCACACCGCATGACGCTCGGCAAGGGGACGTATGTCGGCTGGATGGGCTGGATTGCACCGCTGGTGCTGATGCTTGCGCTCGTCGGGCTGCTGGTCCGCGTACTGCTGCGGGAGGAACGCGGCGGCGACCCGCCGCGGGCGGCGCGACCGCCCCGCAGCTCAGCCAAGCTCGCGAGGCGCGCCGTCGCGTCGGCGCGCCGGACACTCGCCCGCCCGCCGCGTGCCGCCTACTGGTGCGCGTTGATCGGCATGCTGAACGCGCTGGCCTGGGGGATCATCGTCCCGCCCTTCGAGGTGCCGGACGAGAACGCACATTACGCCTACGTACAGCAGCTCGCGGAGGCCGGCGCGCTGCCCCACGAACAGTCGGTGTACACGGGGCTCTCGCCGCGCGAAGACGCCATTCTGGCGGTGATCCATGCTTTCGAGATTCCCGGCGACGCGGCGAACCCGGCGCCGCTGACCGAAGTCGAGCAGCGCCAACTGCAGGTCGTCGAGCACGAGAAGCTCAGCGCATATGGGTCCGGCGACGCGCTTAGCGCTGCGTCCAACCCGCCGCTCTACTACGTCCTCGAGACGATCCCCTACGCGATCTCGCCGTCGCACGGTGTTCTCAACCGGCTCGCGCTGATGCGCGTGCTCTCAGCGATCTTCGCCGGTTTCACGGTCTTCTTCGCATTCATGTTCCTGCGCGAGCTGCTGCCCGGTACGCGCTGGGTCTGGCCGGTCGGCGCGATCGCCGTGGCTCTGCAGCCGCTCTTCGCGTTTATCTCGGGGGGCGTCAACAACGACGCCCTGCTGTACACCTTCGCCGCCGCACTGTTCTTCGCCGTCGCGCGGATGCTTCGCCGTGGCCTGAACGAACGGACCGGCGTGGCGCTTGGCGCGGCGCTGGGGGTCGGGCTGCTCGCAAAGTTCACGCTGCTCGGGCTGGCGCCGGGGGCGGCGCTCGCCGTGCTCTGCGGGATTTGGCGGGCCCGGCGCACGGGGCGCCTCCTCGCGCTTCGCGGCGCCGCCATCGCCGCGGCTTTGGGGGCGATCCCGGCCCTGCTCTACCTCACCCTCGCCAACCGCGTTGTCACCTCCGGGACGCTCGGGCCGGGAGGCGGCACGATCTCGTACCGGGCGTTCCGGCGGGCTTGCGCGGTGAGCTCGACCACATCTGGCAGCTCTTCCTGCCGACCCTTCCGGGGCTTGTTCCTAACCAGTTCACTACCGTCCAGTTCTGGCACGAATGGTTCCTCGGTCTGATCGGCCGCTTCGGCTGGCTCGACACGCCATTTCCCTACTGGGTCTACCTGGTCGCCGCACCGATCGCCATCGCTCTCGTGCTCGCCGCAGTCGCCGAGCTGGTGCGCGAGCGTGAACGCACCTGGCGTCACGCCGACCAGCTGGTGGTCATTGTCGCAATGGTCGTGGGCCTGTGCGTCGAGATCGGCGTCCAGTCCTACCGTTCGCTTGTGACAAATGCCGGCGCCTTTGAGCAGCCGCGCTACCTGCTTTCAGCGCTCTGCGTGTACGCCGCGATCGTGGCTCTCGCCGCCCGCCTGCCGGGTCGGCGGTGGGGCTTGGTGGTCGGGGCCCTGATCGTGATGCTCGCGCTGGCGCACGACGTGTTCAGTCAACTGCAGGTCATCGCTCGCTACTACGCGTGATCGTGACGGTCGCGATTCCAGTCTTGAACGGCGGTGAGCTGTTCGCGCGCGCGCTTCAGGCGCTCGGCGCACACAGCGCGTCGATCGAGCGAGGTCGAGTCCTCGTTTGTGACTCCGGTTCGGTCGACGGCTCCCGCGCAGCGGGCGCGCGAGCACGGTGCACGCGTGATCGAGATCACCCGCGAGGAGTTCGGGCACGGCAGCCACGCGCAACCTGCTCGTGGGCGCGAAGCACGCGGCACGCACGTCGCGCTGCTCACCCAGGATGCGGAGCCCACAGATCAGGACTGGCTGGCGAGCCTGCTCGGCGGGTTCGAGCAAGCGGCTGACGTGGGGCTCGTTTATGGGGGTTACGCGGCGCGGCCGGGTGCGTCGCCCGCCGTGCGCCGCGAGCTCGAGCGCTGGTTCGGCTCGCTGACTCCCGGGATCGAGCGGCTCGAGGAGGGCGAGCGCGAGCTGCCGGCGCAGACCCTGATGGGACGCCGCGGATTCTTCACCGACGCCAACGCCGCCGTTGCGCGCGCCGCCTGGGAACGGGTTCCGTTCCGCGAGATCGCCTACGCCGAGGACCGCGCTCTGGCGCTCGACATGCTGCGCGCCGGATACGCCAAGGTCTATGAGCCGCGCGCCGTCGTCCTTCATTCCCACGAGTACCTTCGACCCGCGAGCAGTTCCAGCGCGCGTTCGATGAGTGGCGCGGCCTGCGCGAGGTCTATGGTTGGCGTGAGCCGGCGACGCCCGCGGCGGCTGATCGGCCAGCTGCGCGGCGAGCTTGGGCCGCTGCGACGTGGGGGCGCCGGGCCGCGCCATGCTTTTTCGCGCCGGCGGCCGCGCACCAGCTGATTCGCCACGCCGGCGCGGTGCTCGGCTCACGCGGCGCCCGCCT
>CAWHDS010000008.1:0-411325 GCA_963828135.1 uncultured Solirubrobacterales bacterium | reverse complement strand
AGCATGAGCGCGGCCTGGGTTGCGCCCCAGCCGACCACGCAGAGTGCGGCGATGGCCAGCGTCCACAGCCCGGCGGAGCCCTTGCCGCGGGCGCGGTCCTCATCGAGTGGGCGCACGACGCGGCACTCGCTGGTGCGGGACATGCGTTTGTAGATGGGTTCCTCGATCCGCGTCCAGACCTTTCCAGGCAGGGAACTAAGCAGAGTGGACCGGCGCAGCAGCTCGAGGATGGGCGAGGCGGAGCGGTCGGACGACTCGACCTGCTCGAACTTGAACTTGTCGCTCCAGGCGATGAGCGGACGCCAGACCAGCTGATCGGTGGCGATGACGATCAGAATCACCACCGCGAAGCCCGCCAGCAGGGTGCGCACATCGCCCGAGTCGGCGGCGGTTTGCAGGTAGCTGCCCAGGCCGGGGAGCTGGAAGTTGCGCGTGCCCATGGTGAACATCTCGCAGGCCATCAGGGCGAACCAGCCGTTGGCCACAGAGACGATCGAGTTCCACACCAGGCCGATGGCGGCGTAGGGCATTTCAAACTGCCAGAAACGCTGCCAGGCGGAGTAGCGGTAGATGCGCGAGGCTTCCAGCATCTCTTTGGGGATGCTTTTGAGCGACGAATAGAAGCTGAAGGCCAGGTTCCAGACTTGGCCTGTGAAGATAAGCAGAATAACGCCTAATTCGATGCCTAATTGGTGTCCAGGAATGAGCGCGACCATGGCCAGCACCACCGGAGGCAGGAAGCTGAGCACGGGGATGGATTGCAGAATGTCGAGCACGGCGATCATCCAGGCTTCGAGGCGCGGGCTGTAGGCGGCGGTGTAGCCGTAGCTGATGGCGAAGGCCAGGCTGAGCAGGTACGCGATGCCCATCCGCGTGAGCGAGTAGACGGCATAGACCGGCAGCGCGCCGATGGAGTGCGAGATGGGCACCACCGGCACGGGCTTCGAGAGCCAATAGGTGCCGGTGCTGATGATCGAAAAGAAGATGGCCAGGCCGCAGGCAGCCACGCCCACGTCGATGACGAAGGGCCAGGTGCGGGCGGTGACCAGGGACCGGGCAAGGGGGTGGGGAAGATTCACTCGCCCCCCTCGGTGGCTGCGGCTGCCTCTTCTTCCTGCGCATCGGGCAGGATGAAGCGGCGGCGGCCGGCGTCGAAGTCGAACAGCTCGGCGTAACGGCCCCAGGCCACGGCGGTTTCCATCTGGCGCAGGCACTCCTCCTCGCTGAACTGCTCGTCGAGCATGTCGAGAAAGAACTCCTCGGGCACGGTGTGGTCGCTCTTGGACTCGAGGGCGCGGCGAATCTGGCGCAAGAGCAGCACGTTGGCCACGGCGGCGTCGCGAAAGACCTCTTTCTGGCGGAGAATCTCGGAGTTGGCAAACTCCGTGCCGCTCTCGGTGATGGCCGCGTCGCCTTCTTCGATCTTGAGGAAGCCGAGCAGCTGGGCGGCATCGACGATGGGCAGCAGGTCGTCGATCTCAAAGGCCAGGTCGTCGGCCAGGCGGTAGATGTCGTCGCGGCCGCCTTTGTCGAGGAGCAGTTCGAGCAGTCCGGCCATGCCGCCGGGCCGGGCGTGGGGCAGCATCTGGTAGTGCATCTGGCGCTGGTCGCGCGGCACTCGTGCCGGTGGTCTGGTCGGGCGCTTCTGCCGGGCGCGACCTCAGGGCGGGTGAGGACTTTGTAGATGTAGTCGACCAGCTGGGTAAAAGGCTCGGACTTGCGGTCGCGGGGCTGGGCCAGTTGGACTTTGAAGTCGGTGCGGATGTGGCCGGGGTTGCGGCCCAGCACGATGATGCGGTCGGCGAGCAGCACTGCTTCCTCAATGTTGTGCGTGACGAGGAAGATGGCCTTGGTGGGCATGGCCTTGTTGGCCCAGAGTTCCAGCAGCTCCGAGCGCAGGTTCTCGGCGGTGAGCACGTCGAGGGCAGAGAAGGGCTCGTCCATGAACAGGACTTCGGGCTCAACGACGAGGGCGCGGGCAAAGCCGACGCGCTGGCGCATGCCGCCGGAGAGCTCCTTGGGGTAGGCGGCCTCGAATCCGTCCAGGCCGACCGTGTCCAGCATCTTCATGGACCGGGTGCGGCGCTCGCCGGCGTCCACGCCGCGAGCCTGGAGCGGGGCTTCCACGTTTTCAAGCACGGTGAGCCAGGGGAAGAGGGCAAAGCTCTGAAAGACGATGGAGACATTGATCTCCGCGCCGGAGATGGGCTTTTCATGCCAGAAAACCTGGCCGGCCGAAGGCGTGGAGAGGCCGGTAAGCATGCGCAGCATGGTGGATTTTCCCGAGCCGGAGGGACCGAGCAAGGCCAGAATCTCGCCCGGAACGATGGCCAGGTTGGTGGCAGAGATGACCTGAATGCGATTCTGGCTGGGCTGCGCGTAGTATTTCTCGATCTTTTCGGCGCGGATGATGGCTTCCGCGGGTGCGGCCGAGGTCTCGTTGAGGATGCCGGTTTCCTGCATGCAAGGTTCTCCGGTTCAGGTCCGTCCAGAGGAAAAGTGACGGCCGGTTGGGGTTGGTTTCCCGCTTCACGCGCTCCATGGGGTTCTGCTTAAGATGCCTTTTCTCAAGGAAAAGGCGCATCCGAGCGGAAGTTTCCGGGGAATGCAGGCGTGAAACGGGTCTGGATCGAAGTATAGGTTTTGCCGGTTGCTGCCAGATGAATGGGAGCCCGGCGGAAAATGGGAACCTAACCAGCAGGCACATTGGGCAGTCAAACCGAGCGTATCATCGAAGAAAGCGTCTTGTCAGGCAGCAAGAGCTTCCAGCTGAGATTGGCTGCGAAAGCTCGCCGGCCAGACAACGCGGCACGATCCATCTTCCCCATGCGCGTCCAGGAGACTATGCCTGAGAATTCTGCGAAACACAAGGTTCTGGTTGCCGACGACGAACGGGTGATCGCCGACACGCTTTCCATGATTTTGAACCAGAGCGGCTTTGAGGCGCGCGCCGTCTATTCCGGCGAAAAAGCGCTGGAGCTGGCCGAGAGTTTTGCCCCGGACATGCTCATCTCCGACGTGATCATGGCCGATTTGAACGGAATCGACGCGGCCATCCGCATGCGCGCGCTGCTGCCCTCGATTAAGATTCTGCTGTTTTCCGGTCAGGCCGCGACGGCCGATCTGCTCGAGAAAGCCCGCGGCGAGGGCTACGAGTTCGAAATCCTGGCCAAGCCCGTACACCCGCAGGACCTGCTGAACAAGCTGCGCGGGTAGTCCGAACCGCCCATTGACAAGCTAAAGTTCCCGCCGCCCTTCCATCGCCCGCGCCATGGTCACCTCGTCGGCGTACTCGATGTCGCTGCCGGCGGGGACGCCGGTTGCGATGCGGGTAATCTTGACCGACGGACGGCGCAACGCGGCGGCGAGCCAGTTTGCCGTGGCTTCGCCTTCGAGCGTGGGGCTGGTGGCGAGGATGACTTCGTCCACTTCGCCGCGTTCCACGCGCGCGATCAGAGTGCCGGTGCGCAGCTGGTCGGGGCCTACGCCGTGCAGGGGTGAGAGGGTTCCGTGCAGCACGTGATACACGCCCTGGTAGCCGCCCTGCTGGCCCTTGCCGCGCTCGACGGCGGCGATGCTGGTGGGCTCCTCGACCACGCAGACCAGCCGCTGGTTGCGTGTGGGGCTCGCGCAGTAGGCGCAGGGATCGACGTCGGTGACGTTGTTGCAGATGGAACAGAGGCGCAGCGCAGCCTTGAGGCCGCGCACGGCTTCGGCGAGGGCGGCGGCATCGTCGTCGGTGGAGCGCAGAATGTGGAAGGCGAAGCGCTGGGCGCTCTTGGTGCCCACGCCGGGCAGCTTTTTCAGCTCTTCAATCAGCCGGGCCATGGGTTCGGCGTAGCGGGTCAACAGGGTTTGCCTCCGGGGGTGGGCACTTCACTGCGGGGGCTAAAGCCCCGAGACTTTTTACGATCGATTCATCGTACGGGCTGAAGCCCGTACCCTTCAAAGCAGCTCCCTCGTACATTTGAGGGCGACTGCTCCGCGATGCAGCTTAGGTGAGTCCGGGAATCTTGAGCCCGCCCAGCATGCCCTGCACGCTGGTCTTGATGGCGTCGTCGGCATGGTGGCCGGCGTCGTTGACGGCGGCTACGATCAGGTCTTCCAGCATCTCCACATCCGGCTGGCTGCCGCCCAGGCTTACCACCGCGGCCGGATCGATACGAATCTTGAGCAACTGCTTCTTGCCGTTCATGGTCGCGGTGACTGCGCCGCCGCCGCTTGAGCCCTCAACCACTGTCTCGCCCAGCTTGCGCTGGACCTCTTCCTGCATCTGGTTGGCTTGGGCCAGCATCTCGGGAATCTTTAATGGGTTGATCATGGTTTCCCTTCCAAGGAGCGCCTGAGATCGTACCTCAGGGGCTAAAGCCCTTGTTGATTTTGCCTGGCCTGCGGCCCGGCTAAAGCCGTGCCCTTGTTACAAGGCCCGCATCGATGGGCTATCTTGGCGGGCGATTGGACCGTTCACTTTCGAAACATTGAGATGCAACGCGCCGGTCCGGGCCTGAAAGCCTGACCTTTCCGGCTCACTTCTCAGGGGGTTAAAACCCCCTGCTCCCTCCGCAAGAGCCAATTCCCGGTAGTTCTGCTCCCTCCGCACAAGCTATTTCCCGCTGTGCTCGTGGGGCTATTTCAGACGTAGATCGACGACGCTGCGGACCTCGGCGTTGAAGATTTCCTTGGCGCGCTGGACGAGCGGGTTGGCCAGTGCGGTTTCATGTACGCTGCCCACCGGCGGCGGCGCTTCGCTCAGATGCGCCTGGGCTGTTCCCTCGCCGGGGACGACTACAAAACGCGTGGGCGCGCCCAGCCTTTGCAACTCCTGGCGAATGATCTTCTCTGCGGCGGCGTTGATGGTGAGGGCGAGCATCTTTTTGCCCATGCCGGGGATTTCGATGCGGAGGCTGGTGGCTTCCAGAATCCAGTTGCCCGAGCCAAGCAGCTGCGCGGCGGAGACGTGGCCAGCGTCGACCAGCGCCGCAGCCGATGGCGTGACGGACAGCTTCCAGACTGGGCGCGGTCAGGCGGCGCGGCGAATGGCCGCGCAGCGGGCTCCGGGGCCATGGCCAGTGCGCCCTCAGTCAGCGTTGCCGAGCCGAGGATGCGGACGTGTTGGCGGCGGCAGGGAAGGGCGCGCTGGCGGAAGATAACGCTGCGGCGCCGGTTCGGTGGCGATCATGGTGCCGAGCCGGGCGCTCCATTGTCGCGACCGCCGCGGTTGCGGCTTCCGGCCGTGGAGCCGATTCCATCTTCGTGGCCGGCTTCGGAGGCGTGGCAGGCGTCGCGCTCCAGCTGCCGCCACTCGACGCGAAAGGCGAGAGGGTCGCAGCGGCCGGCGGCGTTGCTGGACGCGTTGGCGGTGCGGCCGTGCGTGGCGCTGCCGCCGGGGCGCAGTGCGAGCGCCTACCCCGGCAGCTGCGCCGCTCAGCAGCTCTTCCAGCGGCAGCAGGCGCTGGGCATGGATCAGCTTGAGCAGGCCGAGTTCCAGGTGGAAGCGCTGCTCCTGGCGGTAGTTCAGATCGTCGAAGGTGCGCAGCACGATTTGCAGGTTGCGGGTGAGCTCTTCTTCGGTGAAGAGAAGCGCAGTGCGGGCGGCGCGGGCACGTTCGTCGCCGCTGATTTGCAGCAGCTCGGTCTGCTCGCCGCCCAGCTTGGCCATGAGCGCATTGCGCAGGTAGCGGACCATCTGCCGGGCCAGCGACGAGGGGCTGTGCCCGGCGTTGACCAGGAGGTTCAACTGCTGCATCAGCTCGGCGCTCTGGCCGGCGGCTACCGCCTCCAGCAGGCGCTCGAAGATGGCGTTGGGCACCGAGCCCATCAGCTCGCGAATCTGCGCACCGCGAGCACTGGCCGCCCACTCTCGACCGGGGCCGAGGCGATGGCCTGGTCCATGATCGACAACGCATCGCGCATGGAGCCGTCGCCGGCCTCGGCCAGCAGAGCGAGCGCCGTGTCTTCGGCTTCCACCTGCTCGGCCGTGGCGATCATGCGCAGCTGGGCCAGAATGTCGTCGAACTTGACGGCGTGAAAGCTGAAGTGCTGGCAGCGGGAGCGGATGGTCTGGGGAATATTCTCAGGCTCGGTGGTCGCCATCATGAAGATGACGTGGGCCGGCGGTTCTTCCAGCGTTTTGAGCAGGGCGTTGAAGGCCGCCTCGGTGATCTGGTGGGCCTCGTCCAGGATGTAAATCTTGTAGCGGTCGCGGGAGGGCGCGTAGCGGGCGGCCTCGCGCAGCTCGCGAATCTCGTCGATGCCGCGGTTGGTGGCCGCGTCGATCTCGATCACATCGACGGCGTTGCCCTGGCGGATCTCGATGCAACTGTCGCACACGCCGCAGGGCTCGGGCGTGGGTCGGGCTTCGGTTCCAATCTCCGTCCGGCAGTTGAGCGCCTGGGCCACGATGCGGGCGATGGTGGTTTTGCCGATGCCGCGATGGCCGGAAAAAATGTAGCCATGCGCAATGCGGTTCTGCGCGAGCGCATTCATCAGCGTGCGGGTCACGTGCTCCTGGCCGGCCACGTCGGCAAAACGCTGCGGTCGATATTTTCTGGCCAGAACCTGGTAACCCATCGCTGTTGCCGCTCCTCACCCGCCGTCTGAATCTCCGCGGCAGGGGTCAAGCTGATTGTATCGTTCCGGCCCCACTCCACAGCCTGCGGATTTGTTACACTCGTGCCGGGCCTTCAGACCCTCGTGCCCGTTGGTTGAAAGGAAACTTCGTGTTTATCCTGGTACGCCGACTCTCCTCTTTGCTGTTCTTATTTTTCGTCCTCGCGCTTTCCGCCGCAACCCTAGCACAAACCGCTCCCCAGCCGGCCAAACCCGCACTTCCTGAGATGTGGGCCAAGCTTCCGGCGCACCTCGATCTAGAGAAGCTCAAGGTGGGCGACAGGGTCTCTGCCGTGGTGGGTCAGGGATGGGTTTACGGGACATGCGGCGTGGGTTCCGGCGCGTCTCTGGTTGGGCGGGTGGTCGCGTTCACTCCCTGGTCTGCTTCCAGCCGCACCAACGAGGCCGCCGTCTCTTTCAGCGCCGTCTGCCAGAACAAGGACAAGGTCTCGCTCATCCTCATTGCCCTGTATAGCCCAACGGAAAATGGCAAGAGCCAGATGGACCTGGCCAATTCCATGCCTCAGGGCATTGGACCTGGCGCGTATGGCCGCACAGGCCCCAATGTTTCGTCTCTTCCATCGCCAGGCGCCGGCGACGAGATCTTTCCCCTGGCCAAGTTCGGAGAGGTGAATGGACTGCACCACATCGCGCTCGGGGTGGACAAAGGCCCCCAAGGCGCAACCCTCATCTCCACTCCGGAAAAGAAGCTTCGTCTGGAGACAGGAACGCGACTGGCGCTGGTGCCTGTTCCGCAAAGCAACTGAAGGTGCGATTCAGCGCAGCGGTCCCTATCGCCTGCGCTTTTTGGGAGCGGCCTTTGCGGCCTTCGCTTGGGCGCGTTTGCGCTTGCGGATCTCTTCTTTCGAATACATGGTCCCGCGGCATTTCCTGGCGCCGCAGTTGCAGATGGCTTCGTCGTCACCGCCATCGTAGAGGCAGTAATCGTAGGTGATCTCTTCGCCGGCCGCGATGGGGCGGATGGACTTGATCCAGACGCGGCCGCGCACCTCGCTGGTCTCGCAGTTGGCGTCGCAGCTGTGGTTGATGAACATGGCCATGGAGTGCCCGTCGATGACGATCTCGCCTTTGCCCAGTCCAAATAAATAGGTGATGGGCGAGTCTTCATAGGCTTTGTCGGCCTGGTCTTTGCTGAGCTTGGGGCCGGTGTACTCGGCTACGCGGCGGCCCTTGGCGATGGGCGTGGTGGTATAGCAGCCGGCGGCGTGGATGGCGGAGGAGCGGATGATGAGAGCCATGCGGGTATGCGATGCTTTCCTTGGCGTGCAGAGTCTTGGGGATGCGGAATTTTTGAGGGTGCAGAATTTTGCCGTATGCAACGCATCGTACCATTAAAAGAGGCCGCTTGCATGCGGCCGGCACATGCGTAGGGGATGGAAATGAAACGGGGCTTTTGGATTGCGGTGGTTTTGGCGGGCTGCGTGACCGTGGCAGCGGCGGAGCCACGCGCAGGCTGCGCCGGCGAACCCTAACCAACAACCAGCTCCGGCTCCGGCCAAGCCGGCGGAGTCCAACCCCTTCCCCGAGGACACGGCCAATGTCCCGGTGATGCCGTCCACGGGCACGCCGGCTCTGCCGCCGGGAACCAGCAGCGGCGACGACAACGCCGCTGCCAGCGAGCATTTCCGGCTGCCTGGCGACGACGTTGACCCGGTGCGGAGCCCGGACGATCCGGCTCCCTCCGCCGACTCGGGTTCCGGGACTCGAGCTCCAGCCTTACCGGCATGGACAAGCTGCTGCCCGTGCCTGGCGACGACACCAAGCCGCAAGGCAAGCACCGCAAGCTTGAGGTGGAAGCGCCGGAGCACCAGGAGACCTCAGCGGAAGACATCGAAGTGGGCAATTACGAGCTGGACAGAAAGAACTGGAAGGCGGCGCTGTCGCGGTTTGAATCGGCGCTGGTGCTGGCGCCGGATGAGCCGGAGGTGTACTGGGGCCTGGCCGAGAGCGCGCGCCACCTGGGTAACCTTGCCGACGCGCGCGGCTACTACCAGAAAGTGGCCTTGTACGACCCTGACAGCCGGCACGGGAAAGATGCAATCAAGGCGCTGAAGGAGCCGGAGATCGCCAATGCGAAGGGGTCTTCGACGGCCGGGCCGGCGAAGTGAGGCGGGCGTAAGTGGTTTGTTTCGCGATCTATTGAAATGTGGAGATTTTCGTAAGTTATTTAATATCAGGGGCTTACATTCTTCATTATTGGCGTAACATGTTTAGAATCAGTAGATTAGGATGAAATCCGGTTTTTTGCTCGTTTCACTGCATTTTTCCCTGGCTGGAGAAGGCGTTGGGAACAGCGCTTTGGGGTGGTTTGCCTTGGAACGACTCCCAGAACCATTGTGCGCCGCGGAGGGGAAATTGTACGCAAATGGCTGGTGTGGTGTGCCCGAAGTTAGTGGCAGAAGTTTCGGAGGACAGACGCAGATTCTTCGACTCACCACCCCCGAACTGAAAGGCGTTTGGGGCCCCGTCCCCACCCCTGCGACGAAGACCTGTCGCCGGGGACCCCGGTTCGCTCAGGATGACAGGTCCATTCATGCTACGGACTTTGGAGACAGGACGCTGGGCCTGTTACTACAGGGCGGTGGCGACGGGAGCAACCAAGTTTTAGCACGAGTTCCGCCTGTACCGGAATGGCCACAGCCGTCGGATTCCGCCTCGCTTGAACCGATTTTCGCTCGCAACGCCATCCGCCCTGGTAGTGTTAACAGGCCCTAGCTTAAAATCCGGCCCAGCGCAGATAGGCGGTGATGATCGGCTGGCCCCAGAGGGCGCTGAGGATGCCGCCGATGCAGAGGAAGGTGCCGAAGGGGAGCTTGGTGGCGGCCCATGTTTCGGACCCGCGGCGGGCGGCGGGAACGGCGAGCAAGGCGAGCGCTGTGATGGAGCCGAGGATGGCGGCAAGGGCGAAGGAGAGCAGAGCGCCGGGCAGGCCGAGCCAGGCGGCGAGCAGGGCCATGAGCTTGGCGTCGCCGAGGCCCATGCCTTCGCGATGGCGGATGAGTTTGTAGAGCCAGCGGATGAGGAGGATGAGGCCGGCAGCAGACGGCGATTGCGATCAGCTCGGAAAGAAGCGCGCGGAGCGGCGATGGCGCGGTATCGAAATGTAGGCAAATTCCTCATGCACCACCGTCACCACGCGCGAACCGAGAAGTGTGCCCGGAATTGTAAGGAAGTTGGGCAGCCAGAAGTTCTCGGCATCGAGCACGGCAAGAGCTACCAGTAGCCAAGCCAGCACCATCTGCGGCCGTGGTCTCCACCAACAGGAGCCAGAGCCATTCAGCGGGTTCAAAGGCGTCGGTAGCCGTGAGGGAATGCACATACCACTGAAGCCCACAGCAGTCCCACTATCAGTTCCACCAGCGGATAGCGCCAACTGATTCTCGCTCCGCATTTCCGGCAGCGCCCCCGCAGCGCCATCCAACTAACCAGCGGAAGATTCTCCCACCACGCCAGCGTGTGGTCGCAGTCGCGGCAGTGGGAGCGCGGGCTGACCACGCTCTCGCCTTCCGGCCAGCGGCTGAGGCACACGTTCAGAAAGCTGCCGAAGGCCAGGCCCAGCAGGGCGGCGAAGAGGGTTGCCAGAATGCGGATCATGCGCGAGGTCGAGTATACGGCACCTGTCCCCTGCGGGCGCCTGCGGTGCGGCGGACACTCGCTGTTCGCTCGCATGAGCTTCTGTGCTCTCCCACCCATTCCACGATGAGACTGTGGAATGGGTGGGGCACGGGGCCACGGGTGCGCCCCAATGCTTTCCCAGGTCTCAAGATCGAGACCTGGGGCACCCAGATTCATGCGAGGGTTGGTTGCGGGTTAAACTGGAAGAGCATGGACGCACCACGCAAAATACCCCTCGCACAAGTTGCTGCACAACCGGTCGCAACCGACCCGGCGGGGGCGTCGGCGTTGTTTGCGCAGTCGGTGGGCATCATGGCGCGGCTGCGTGCGCCTGGCGGCTGCCCGTGGGACCGCGAGCAAAGCTTCGATTCCATTCGAAAATACACGCTGGAGGAGACCTACGAGGTCTTCGACGCGATTGAGCGGCGCGATTTTCCCCATCTGGCCGAGGAGCTGGGCGATCTGCTGCTGCAAGTCTTGTTCTATGCGGAGATGGCAGCCAACGAGGGGCATTTCACCATTGCCGATGTTCTGACGCACTTGAACGGAAAGCTGATTCGGCGGCATCCGCATGTGTTTGGCGAGGAGGCCTCGCGGGCCGCGGGCAACCGGGCTGACGTGAATGCGGATGTCGAGGGTTCTTCGGCCGCGGTGCTGCGCAACTGGGAAGAAATCAAAGCAGCTGAAAAAGCAATGCATGCAGCAGGCGCGGCTGCGGCGCAAGGGCTCCCGGCATCGCGTCTGGATTCGGTGCAGCGAGCGCTGCCGGCGTTGGCGGAGGCGACCAAGCTTGGCGCGAAGGCGCAGAAGGCAGGGTTCGATTGGCCTCACTGGCGGGATCTGCTGCCCAAGCTGGCAGAGGAGACGGCGGAACTGGAGGCGGAGGCGGCTTCGGACGATCCGGCGCGCGAGCCGTTTGTCGAGGCAGAGCTGGGCGACCTGTTGTTCACCGCGGTGAACCTGGGGCGGCACCTGGGCGTGGATGCGGAGATGGCTTTGCGGGGGTGCAACCGGCGGTTCCGCGAGCGCTTCGCGGCCATGGAGGCGGCCGCAGAGAGGCCGCTCGAGGAGTTGTCTGCGGCGGAGCTTGAGGAGCTGTGGGCGGGGGCGAAGAAGAAGCTGGCTGCTGAGGAGAGGTTGTGAGGTTGCTCACGGACGAGCGTCCCTCGGGGGCTAAAGCCCGGGGTCATTTTGCGGGCTTGATGTGCGGGCTGAAGCCCGTACCCTTCACGGCGTGGATTCATTGCGGAACGCAAACGCCGAGGGTGCGCGCATGATTCTGATTCGAAGTTGCAAGGGGCACGACGAGCTGGAGGCCTGCGTTGAATTGCAGGTGGCGACGTGGGGCTACGACCCGACCGATGTGATTCCGCGCAAGGCGTTTCTGGTGTGGCAGAAGGTGGGCGGCCAAGTGATCGGCGCTTTCGATACGGCGCTGCCCGGCGCAGGGGCCGAGGGAGGGCCGGAGTCGCTGGTGGGCTTTGTGTCGGCGCTGCCGGGAATCAGAGCCGGCGCGGACGGCCCGCGGCCTTATCTGCACTCGCATATGATGGCGGTGAAGGAGGGCTACCGCAATCGCGGGCTGGGCGTCCAGTTGAAGCTTGCACAGCGCAAAGAGGCGCTGGAGCGCGGCATTCGCCACATCGAATGGACCTTCGATCCGCTGGAGATCAAGAACGCTTTCTTGAACATAGGCAAGCTGGGCGCGGTGATGCGCCGCTACATGGTCGATTTCTATGGTGTATCCTCATCTCGTCTGCAGGGTGGGCTTCCGACGGACCGTCTGGTGGCGGAATGGGAGATCGATTCGGGGCACGTGCGGGGAATTATCGAGAGTGGATGCACGCCGGATTTCCGGGTCGAGGAACAGATTCTGGTGCCGGCTGCAATCTATGAGTGGAAGGCCGGCGAGGTGGGGCGGGAGCGGGCGCTGGCCGTGCAGCTTGAGAATCGCGGCCGGTTTCAGAAGGCATTTTCTCAGGGCCTGGCGGTGCTGGGATTTCTGCGCGACGCGGAAGGCAACGGGATTTATCAATTGGGGCATCTCACCGCATTGCAACTGAGCTCCGGGAGTCCAGTCACCGAAATGGTGTGAAAGGCAGATCCTTCGACTCACCACCCCCAAGGTGAGGTACGCTTGGGGCCCTTTTCGCTCAGGATGACAGCTATGGAGTTGCTGCGAACTTCTGAAACTGGACGCTGATTGAAATTGGATTGATTTCTTCAGGGAACGCAAATTTGTGGGAACGCAAATTTATAGGAACGCAAATTTATGAAGATTGATGCCATTATCCTGCGTGAACTGCACCTGCCGTTGGTGCGGCCGTTTGAAACCAGCTTTGGCGTAACCCGCAACCGCCGCATTGTGCTGGCCGAGGTGCGCTCCGAGGGCCTGACGGGCTGGGGCGAGTGCACGGCCGGCGAGCATCCGCATTTCTCTGCCGAGTCAACCGACAGCTGCTGGCAGGTGATCGTCAACGAGCTGGGGCCCATGCTGGCTGCCTCCGCGCCCGAGCACGGCGGCGAGTGCCAGAAGATCTTCAAGCTGGTGCGCGGCAATCGCATGGCCAAGGCCACGCTCGAAAACGCCATCTGGGACATCGAGGCGCAGCGTGAGGGCATCTCGCTTGCGCGGCTGCTGGGCGGGGTGCGCGATGAGATTCGCCTGCGGCGTTTCGCTGGGCATTCAGGCTTCGATTCCGGAACTGATGTCCATCGTCGAGCGGGAGATTGCGGCCGGCTATCAGCGCATCAAGCTGAAGTGCAAGCCGGGCTGGGATGTGGATGTCTTCGAGAAGGTGCGCAGCCGCTGGCCGGGCATTATGCTGAGCTGCGACGCCAACTCGGCCTACCGGTTGCGCGACGCCGACCACCTGGTGGCGTTCGACGCCTTCGACCTGCTGATGATCGAGCAGCCGCTGTGGCACGACGATTTTTATTACCACTCGATGCTGCAGAAGCGGTTGGAGACGCCCATCTGCCTGGACGAGTCGATTCGCAATCGCCGCGACGCGCTGGCGGCCATCGAGATGGAGTGCTGCAAGATCATCAACATCAAGCTGGGGCGCGTGGGCGGCTTCTCCGAGGCCATTGCCGTGCACAACGCGGCGCAGGAGCGGGGCATTCCGGTGTGGTGCGGGGGCATGCTGGAGTCGGGGATTGGCCGCGCGCATAATATTGCGCTCTCGACGCTGGAGAACTTCACCTTGCCGGGCGACGTGTCGGCTTCCGCGCGCTACTGGCACGAGGATATTGTCGAGCCGGAGATCACGGTCTCCTCGGCGGGCGAGATTGCGATTCCGGATTCGCCGGGGCGGGGTTACGAGGTGAAGACCGACCTGGTGGAGCGGCTTACGGTGCGCAAGGAAGAGATTCGCGCGCTGGAACTGGTGGGCTAGCCACCTGCGGTGGGGCAGCCACCTGCGGTGGGGCATGCCACCTGCGGTGGGGCAGCCACCTGCGGTGGGGCAGACGCTCGCTGCTCGCTCGCAGGAGGGTGGTGGTCTCCCACCCATTTCACGATGAGACTGTGAAATGGATGGGGCACCCAGCTGACTCACTGACCTTCTGACTCGCTACCCCACTACCAGCGCATCCTCGGCGCGGGCGAAGGTGTAGGGGCCTTCGGGGACCATGGCTACGCGGGCGTCGGCGGGCAGGCCGGCCAGAGTTGCGGCGACGGCTTCTTCCAGGGTGGTAACGCGCTTTCGCCCAGGAAGCCGAGCTGGCCGCGGGTTACGCCGGGGGTGAAGAAGTAGAGATCGAACTTTTCGCCCACCAGCGCCAGCTTTTCCAACTGCCACTGATCCACTTCCACCGGAGCTGAGCAAATCTCTTCAAGGAAACTTTCGAAGCTTTTCAATTGAGAGAGTTTGCGCGCGAACTCGGGCGAACCCACGCCTTCGGCGCACTGGGCGACAATCAGAATGCGGCCGCCGGGCTTGACCATGTGCTGGGCGGCGGTGATGCCTTTCACAATCTGGTAGAAGGTCAGGTCGAGCGGGTAGCCGGCGGCGCTGGTGATGACGGCATCGACCGGCTCGTCGAGCCGTTCAAGACAGGTCTTCTCGACAAACGCGACGCCAGCCGCGTGGGCCTTGACCGGGTCGCCGGCAAAGACGCCGGAGATTTGGCGATCCTGGGTGAGGGTCACGTCGAGCATGAAGTCGTGGCGGGCCATGCGGGCGATTTCGAGCAGCTCGGCGTGCAGGGGATTGCCGGCGATGGAGCCCTCGGTGGCCATCGGCTCGCGCATGAAGCGCGGCGAGTGGATGACCTTGATGGTCTCCTGCGCGGCCAGGCCGGGAGCGATGAGCTTGCGCCCGCCGCTGAAGCCGAGCATCAGGTGCTGTTCAATGAAGCCCAGCGTGATGTGCAGATCGGCAGCCATGAAGCGCTCGTCGATGTAAACCGGCGTGCCACGGCCTGGTTGTGCCCAGGGAGCGATGGTCAGCGAAGGCCTTGGCGTCGTGGCTGACGATGCGGTATTTTGCGGCGATCTCCGGGCCGACGATGATATTGATTTCGTCCGTCGTCGCGCCGCGATGCAGGCCGGTGGCAATGAGGATGGTTACGCCCTCGACGGGAATGCCGGCCTGGTGCAGGCGCGTCGAGAATGGGCGGCAGGATAACGCGGTTGGGCGCGGGGCGGGTAATGTCGCAGACGCTGATGGCGGCGGTCTTCTTGCCGCGCGCCAGCTCAACCAGCGGCGCGCAACCGATGGGTGCGTCGAGCGCCGCGGCGATGGCCGCCTGCTGGTCCTCAAGGGCGCTGGCCGTGTGGCTCATGATGAGCTGGGTGTTATAGCCGTCGGGAACCGCGACCGCGATACCGCTTTTGCCAAAAGAAAACTGGACTTTCATATGCTCTCCGCGGGACGAAGCGGCGCTGGCCGATGCTTCGGTCCGCATCTTTTCAGTGTACTTTTTTTCGCTCTTGCTTGCTGTGATTGTTAACCATGACAGGGGTTGCTTCGTTGTGTAAGCAGAGCGGCCTGACGGCTCGCTTCCAAAAGAGGAATCTCCGCCATGATCAGCTCAAACTGCCCTCTACCCCGGATCTTTCGTTCCATCACCTTGCTCGCCCTGGTTTCAGGCGCGCTGGTCTCCGCGCAAGCGCCTGCTGTGCCCACGCATGCGGCGGCCCCTGCACGCCCGGTCGCGGCTGCACTGCCCGCCGCGGTCCCGGTGAGTGACCGCGATCTGGCAGAGACGCAGAAGGAGCTGATCCAGCTGTCTGCGGCTGAGCCCCACGCTCACCACGGTGGTGTCGCACGACCCCTCGCTGCTGGCCAACCAGGATTACGTCAGCCGCAACAATCCGCAGCTGGCGCAGTTCCTGGACGCGCATCCTGAGGTTGCGCGCAATCCGGACTTTTACCTCTTCACCCATGTGCACCCGGACGACGGCAGTCCCGACGAAGCGCTGGAGCGCGCAGTCTGGCCGGAGATGCATCCGCGGCAGCGACGGCTGGTCGCAAACGATGTGATCGGCCCTATTGCCGCGCTGCTGGCCTTTGCCTGCTTTCTGGGTGCGCTGGTCTGGCTGGTTCGGCCAGTTTCTGGAGAACCGCCGCTGGGGCCGCATCTTCAAGCTGCAAAGCGAGGTGCACGGGCGGCTGATCGACAAGTTCAGCTCCAACCAGGAGCTGGCGGCCTACATGGAGACCGAAGCCGGCAAGCGCTTCCTTGAGGCCGCACCAATTCCCGTCGGCTTCGAGACGCAGCAGCGGGTTCCCAATGCCGTGGCCCGCGTGCTGACGCCATTGCAAATCGGCATTGTGCTGGTGTTGCTGGGGATCGGCTTCTTCATGCTGCGCCATGTGCGTGAAGAGATGCACGATCCCATGCTGGTGCTCGGCACCATCATGCTGATGCCGGGACTTGGATTTATCATCTCGGCAGGGATGACGTGGCTGCTGGCCGGCAAGCTGGGGCTGATGCCCGAGAGCCGCACTGCCGGAAACGAACTCGCTTCGCGCTTTGACGGCAGGGATGCGAAGTGAGCTGGACGGGAATCGTACCCGCGGGGAGAGCTCGTCATGATGCGTTGGGAATTTGCAATCCGCGGTCCTTTCGGCGGTCTGGGCGCAAGAGCCGGGCTGGCGGCAGGGATCGCCGCGCGCGAGCAGCCGGCGGAGACGGTCATGGATAGCGACGCATTCGCTGCCTTCTATGAGCGCTCGGCGCGCGGGCTATGGGCCTACCTGGCACGCGTCAGTCAGGACCCTGCGCTCGCCGACGACCTGATGCAGGAGAGCTTTGTGCGCTTCCTGTGCATGGGCCGCCAGGAGTTCTCGCTCGCCGAGGGCGAAGTGGCGGCGCGGCGGTACCTGTTCCGCATCGCCACCAACCTGATGCGCGACTACTGGCGCCGGCCGGTCTCCGCGTCGATTGAGGAGATGCCCGAAGAAGCGCTTGCGGCGGCCGATCGCTCGGCGCAGGCTGATTCGCAGGCCGTGCTGGGACCGGCGCTGGCCGAGTTGCGGCCGCGCGACCGGCAACTGCTGTGGCTGGCGCACGCCGAGGGCTATACTCATCGCGAGATTGCACAGATCACCGGGTTGGGGAGCGCAAGCATCCGGCTTTTGCTCTTTCGCGCGCGGCGCAGAATTGCGCAGATTCTCGCTGACCAGGCAAGCAGGCCGGTGAGACCCGAAGTGAGGACCGAGCTGGATCAGGCCGGGCCGGCAGGGAACTGGAGGAGCCAGCCATGAGCATGGGAAGCTGCAAACGGCAGGCCGAAGTGAGGGAATTGCTCACGCGCGGGCACTGGCCCCATGCCTGTCCTGCTGAGCTTCGCGCGCATCTGGACAGTTGCCGCAGTTGTGCGGAGCTGGTGGCCGTCACGGAGGCCTTTCAGCGCTCGCGAGCCACAGCGGTAATTGAAGCTCGGCTGCCGGCTGCTGGAGCCATCTGGTGGCGGGCGCAGCTGAGGCGGCGCAATGCGGCTCTGGAGCGCGTGGGCCGGCCGATCCTGGGCGCCTATCTGTTTGCGCTGACCGTGATGCTGCTGGTAGCGGGCGCGGCGGTGATCGAGCAGGCGCGGCACGGAGTGCGCTGGCTGGACTGGCTGCCGCAGCTCGAGCTGGCGCGCCTGCACGTGACCAGCTCCAATGCCTCCCTGTCGCTCAGCTCGGGCGGCGCGCTGCTGGTGCTGCTGCCGGTGTTTGCCGCGGTGGCGCTGGTGGGAGCAGTGGTGCTTTACCTGGCGGAGCGGCACTGACCCGCGCGTTGCTGGATTGCTCCGCCGGTTGCGGGAGCACCCACTGAAGCGGCGGCGCAAATTTTTGATGAATTGCTAAACAACGTGCTGTCGGTCACAGGAGGGGCAGAACACTGCCTTGGTATGATTAGGGGCGAAAAGACAAGCCGTTTCCGCAGCTGCGGCCGGCAAGGAGAGATTCATGTCCGATGTAAACGCGGTAAGCCCCATCCCTACCAAGATTCTGGTGCCGATCGACTTCAGCCCTTCATCGCATGCAGCCCTGGAGTCGGCTGCCGACCTTGCGCTGCATTTTGGCGCGGCCATTCATCTGGTGCACGTAATTCCCATGTTCCCGGCCACCACGTTTCCGGACTTCATCCCGGAGAGCAAGTTTCTTGACGGCGCCAGAGCCGAGGCCGAGCGGCACTTTGCCGCGGCCAGCGCTGACCTGGTGGCCAGGGGCGTCAAGGTCACCTCAAGCGTGGAAGTGGGCGACGACGTGGCCAGCTCGATTCTGGAAGCGGCAGAGCATGAGAAGGTAGATTTGGTGGTGATCTCGACCCATGGCCTTACGGGTTGGCATCCGCTGGTGTTTGGATCGATTGCCGAGAAGGTCATGAAGCTGGTGGCCTGCCCGGTGCTGCTGCTGCGCACGCCCAAGCCGGCGAGCAGCGCCAAGGTTGCCTCAGGACGGTTGATGGAGTGGTGGTAGGCGTTCGGTCGCAGGCCGGGACCAATGCAATGAACTGCTGAGAGACCACATTGACGCCTAGTGTGGTGTCCCTGAAGTTCCTGACATAAATCCGAAGTGCTGCCACAGATCCTTCGACTCACCACCCCAGACTGGAAAGCATCTGGGGCCCCGTTTCCCACCCCTGCGACGAAGGCCTGTCGCCGGGGGCCCCGGCTCGCTCAGAATGACAGCCAGTTTTGTGTGGCGAACTTTAGACTCAGGACGTCTAGTGGTTAGACCGCATGAATTGGTAATTCATCATGGACAAGCGCGGACGAGGACGTCCGCGCTACAGCCGGCCAGGAGGCCGGCGCTACATTCCGGTCATTACCAAATCATGCAGTCACAGCACTAGTGAAAATCGTGCGAGCGAACCTCTGCGCTGGTGATCGCCAGCGGCGTGATGCGCTGCGCTTTCACGTGGACCACGCCATCCTGTTTCTGCAGCTGTCCCTCGATTTCGAGGAAACGGGTGCGCGTCACCACCAGGCGATTCTGCTCAAACACGTCGGGCGTGAGGATCACGTTGGCGATGCCGGTTTCGTCTTCGAGCGAGAGAAAGACAAATCCCTTGGCGGTGCCGGGACGCTGGCGCGCGATGACGCAGCCGGCGATGCGCACGGGGCGATTGCCGGCGCACGCATCCAGCTCCGTGGCAGCCAGAATGCCCTGGCTGCGCAGGCGGGCGCGGTGCCAGGCCATGGGATGTGGACCGGTGGTGATGCCGGTTCCGGCGTAGTCGGCGGCCAGGCGCTCATCGACCGACATTTGCGCCAAGGGGTTGGCTGCGGTGGCGGCTGGCGCGGCGGCGCGCAGCAGTGGACCGACAGGGCGGCCGGCCTGCTCCACCTGCCACAGCGCATCGCGGCGATGCTCGACATTTCCCAGCGCATTGAGCGCGCCCACCCGCGCCAGCGCGACCAGTTCCTTGCGGTTGAGCGCGGGAACACGGGCGGCAAGATCATCGACAGACGTGAACGGGCCGTTGGCTGTGCGCGTGGCGAGAACGGCTTCGGCGGAGGATTGGCGCAGGCCTTTCACGTAGTTGAGGCCGATGCGCAGCGAGAGGGTGGTTTGAAATCCTTCTGGGGCTAAAGCCCCGGATTCTATTGCCGGCTTGACATACGGGCTAAAGCCCGTACCCTTCATGTTTTCCAGTGTGCACAGCCAACCGGAGCGCTGCACATCGATGGGGCGCACGCGCAGGCCGTGGCGCTGCGCATCCTTGATGAGCACGGCAGGCGAGTAAAAGCCCATGGGCTGGTTGTTGAGCAGGCCGCAGGTGAAGGCCGCGAGATAGTGGACCTTGAGATACGCGGAAGCGTAGGCGATGAGCGCGAAGCTGGCGGCGTGCGACTCCGGGAATCCATACATGGCGAAGGACGAGATGCCCTGCACGATGTTGTCCTGCGCCTCCGGGCCGATGCCGTTCACGGTCATGCCCTCGCGCAGGCGGCCTTCCAGATCCTTCATGCGCTGCATCGAGCGCCTCATGCCCACGGCGCGGCGCAGCTCCTCGGCTTCTGCGCCGGTGAAGCTGGCCACGGTCATGGCCATGCGCAAGAGCTGCTCCTGAAACAGCGGCACGCCCAGCGTGCGCTTCAGCACCGGCTCCAGCGAGGGATGCGGGTAAGTGACTTCTTCCTTGCCCTGGCGGCGGCGCATGTATGGGTGCATCATTTTGCCCACGATGGGGCCGGGGCGGATGATGGCCACCTGGACCACAAGATCGTAGAAGCGAACCGGCGCGTTGTGCGGGATGGAAGCCATCTGCGCGCGGCTCTCCACCTGGAACATGCCCACGGTGTCGGCCTTGCACAGGGTTTCGTAGACCAGCGGGTCTTCCGGCAGCGTGGCCAGGTCGATCTCGTGTTTGTAGTGGCGGGGAATCAATTCGATCGAATCCTGAAGCACGGCCATCATGCCCAGGCCCAGCAAATCGACCTTGATGAGGCCCATGTCGGCGCAGTCTTCCTTGTCCCACTGGATGACGGTGCGGCCGGGCATGGAGGCGCGCTCGAGGGGCACGACGCGGTTCAACATGCCGGCGCAGATGACCATGCCGCCGGAGTGCTGGCCCAGATGGCGAGGCAGGTTCTGCATGCGCTGGCACAGGTCAAGATAGCGGGCGATGCGCGGATGGCGCGCATCCAGGCCGGCCTGCTCAAAGTTGCGCGCCATGGTGTCGTTGGCGCCGCGCCACTCCCAGTGGCCCACCAGGCTGGAGAGCCGGGTGAGCTGCTCTTCGTCGAAGCCGAGGGCCTTGCCCACCTCGCGCGCCGCGGACCGGCCGCGATAGCTGATCACGTTGGCGGTCATGGCCGCGCCCAGCTGGCCGTAGCGCTGGTAGACGTGCTGAATCACCTGCTCGCGCTGGTCGCCGGAGGGCAGATCGATGTCGATGTCCGGCCACTCGCCGCGGTTCTCGTTCAAGAAACGCTCGAACAGCAGCTCCATGCCCACCGGATCGACAGCCGTGATTTCGAGGGCATAGCAGACGGCGGAGTTGGCTGCCGAGCCGCGGCCCTGGGCCAGGATGCCGTGCTGCTGGCAGTAGCGGACCAGCTCCCACACGATGAGGAAGTAGCCGGCGAAGCCGAGCTTGGCAATGAGCTTGAGCTCGTGCTCCACCTGGGCGCGGGCCTTGGCCAGGAGATTCTGTTTGGCCGGTGAGCCGTAGCGCTTCTGCACGCCCTCGGCGACGCGGCGGGCGAGAAAGCTGTCCATGGTTTCGCCGTCCGGCACGGGATAGCGGGGAAATTCGTAGCCCAGATGATCGAGCGTGAATTCGAGCCGGTCACTGATGATGCGAGTATTGGCGATGGCTTCCGGGATGTCGGCAAAGAGGCTTTGCAGGCAGCAGAGTTGCCGGGCGTTGTTGGACGCAAGCAGACGGCCGGCCTTGTCGAGCGTGGTGTGGTGGCGGATGCAGGTGAGCACATCGAGGATCTCGCGGTCCTGCTCGCTGGCGTAGAGCACGCCGTTGGTGGCGACCACGGGTAAGTTACGCTCCGATGCTAGAGCGAGCAGGGATTGGTTGCGTGATTCCTGCTCGCGGCGGCCGTGGCGTTGTAACTCGACATAAAGGTTACTTGGGCCATAAGTCGAAGTTAGACGGTCAAGTAACTTGCCGGCTTCAGAGTTATCCTTGCTTGCGAGTGCAGAAGCGAGTGGGCCTTCCTCGCCGCCGGTAAGACAGATGAGTCCGGCGGAGAACTCTTCCAGGTCGTCGAGGGTTGCCGCGCCCTCGGCCTTGGTGGCTTCGCGCATCTTGAAACGGGTGATGAGCTGGCATAAGTTCTGGTAGCCGGTTTGCGAGGCTGCGAGGAGCAGCAGGCGCGGCGGCTCGGTTGGAAATTGATGCGGAAGCCATGAGGGCGGGGTGAGACGGCTGCCGAAAGAACTGACCGCGATCTCCGCGCCAATGTGGGCGCGGACGCCGGTCTTCTCTGCCTGGGTGTGGAAGCGCGCCGCGCCGTAGAGGCCGTTGCGGTCGGCCAGCGCGAGGGCGGGCATACCGATCTCAGCCGCGCGCTCGATGAGCGCTTCCGGCTGCGAGCCGGCAGCCAGAAAGCTGAAGGCGCTGGCGGCGTGAAGCTCGATGTAATTGTGCTGCTGGTGCATGGTCATGCCTTGGTTCAAGGGGTGAGAGCTTTGAAAGGGCACGGCTTTAGCCGTGCCGCAAAGAGCAGGAATTATCAGGGGTTTTAACCCCTGCGGGAAGGTTCATGGGGCAATATGCGCTCCCTCGGCGGTTAAAAACCGCTCTCTCATTTTTAGATACTCCACGGCACGGCTAGAGCAGTTCTCCAATTCATGTGCTCTATTTAGTTCCGTGCAAGGTGGCTTTTTCTTAAGGAAAAAGCCACTTATCATCGTGCTTTCGGTGTACAGCAATTGGAGAACAGCTATAAACAGGTTGCGAAAAAAGACCTTGGGCGGGGGAGTGAGGCCTTGGTTTTTGCAGGGGCTAAAGCCCGACGCTGATTTCAATGGCTTTATCGGCATGACTAAAGTCATGCCCTGTTACAAAGCCCCTCGAAATCGGCGATGGTCGAGTTTTTCCGCAGCCTGTAAAGCCGTGCCCTTGCAAACGTGGCTGGTCAAGGTTCGAGGTCTCCCACCCTTGCCGCAAAAACAAGAACGCGGCAAGGATGGGGCACCCGGGTTTAAGTTACAGCTATTAACATCGAGTTAGTCGTAGAAAGCTTCCAACTGCCATTGGTTGCGGGCGCAATCGCGGACTAACAGGCAGGCAAGGGAATCGCCGCCGGTTAACTCGGCCAGCACGTCCCATTCTTCTGTGTTCCAGGGGTCGGTTGACCACCAGCAACCATTGCTGCGCCAGGGGCCGTAGGCGGCGACGACCTTGTAGCTCTGTTCGCGATCGCGAAAAGAGATGGGTTGGCATGCGTTGAGAGTGACGCGCACCGGGGTGGGCGGACGGATGCGGCGCAGGGCCATGCGCGGGCCGGATGGGGCTTCATCGGCCGGTTTGTTTGCGCCGGGTGGATAGGAGCCGGTTTGGCTGGCGAGGGAAAAACTTTCCATGCGGAAGCTGCCCGGGCGATGCGTGTCTTCGAGCACCGGCGTGCCCACGCGGTCTTCGCCGGCGATGGCCTTGAGGCGGGCGATGGTGACGTCGAGGCGCGTGGGCTCGGGCGTTTGCGGAGCGAACAGGCCGAGCTGCACGTTGCTGGATTGGCCGGCCTGCGCGCTGAGGGTGAGCGCAAGCACGGCGGCCTGCGGCGGGTGCGCGGCGACCTCCAGTTGCAGCAGCTTGAGCAGGAATTTGCGGTCGATGGTGGCGAGCGCGGGGCGGAGGGTGCGCTGATAGGATTGGCCGCCGTCCAACTGCATTTGGACGGTGAGCGATGCCAGGCAGAGCGCGTGCGCGGAGGCGCGCGTGGCCAGGCAATCGATCATGCGCGCGGCGATGAACAGCAGCGAGTCGATCTGTTCCAGGGGGGTCTCGAAGGCGCAAAACTCCTGGAGCGCGAATGCGTCCTCGATGGGCAGGAAGATGTGGGGCAGCGCGCCAAGGGCCAGCTTGCGCCAGTCCACCGCCTGCGGACCGAGCCGGGCCACCAGGTCGGCTTCGGGCAGTGCGGCCAACTCGGCTAGGGTGCGAATACCCCAGATCGTCAAAGTTTCCGCGGGGTTTTCCGGAAGTTGCAGGGCATTGAGAGAAAGCTTGCCCAGCGCGGCTGACTCCTGGCCGGGCGGAATCACGGTGATGCCGCGCGCGGCGGCGGCCTTGAGGCGTGCGGCGTGGAAGCTGGCGCTGATGGCGATGGAAGCGTGGAAGCCGGCTGTGGCCAGGGCGGCGCGCAGGTTGCGAGCCAGCGTTTCCGGCGGGCCAAACAGGCGCCCGGTGCCGGCAATGTCCAGCACGCAGGAGCAGGCCGTGGGCTGGCTTGCGTCCTCAAGGCGCGGCGAGAACTGGGCGGCGGCTTCGAACAGAACAGCGCGGGCGGCGGCCTCAGTTTCTGTGGAGCGGGCGATGAGGCGCAGACCGCTCATGCTTTCGGCTTCCAGGCGGGTCATGCCCAGGGATGCACCGGCCAGGCGCGCGGTGCGGTTGAGGGAGCAGACGGTTTGGAGGGGCGGCCGGCCGTCGAGCACGGCGACGGGTTGCGCGGCCAGCTCCGGGTTGAGGCGCAACAGGGCCTGGGCAGGGAACTCGGCGGCATAGATGCTGGCATAAAGCTCCGGGCTCATGCGCTGGCCTCCCTTTGCGCCGCGGCGGCTGCGGACCAGACCGAGGCCGGCGGCTTGCGCTGGGCGGAGAGGAGGGAAGGCTGAGCGGCGGTGCGGCCGACTGTACGACCGGTGCGGACTTGATAGGAGCAGCCGTCGAGCACGGTGTGGCTGCGCGCCTGGGTGCGTTGCAGGCTGCAGGCCAGCACCACGGCCGCGCTCGATTGGGCAAGCGGCTCCGGGGCGAGGATGAGCAGCGAGCAGCGGGTGCGTCCGGCGGCCTGGCGGAAGCGAAACCAGGTAGCCAGGGGAATGCGCGCGCTCTGCTCCGGGGTGGTCGAGCCCAGGTCGAGCACCAGGGCGGAAAAGCCGCCGGCCTGGAGGAGCAGATCGGTGGCGCGGAGGGCCTGGTCTAAATTTGCAAAACGGGGCTTTGCAAAACTGGGATTGGCAAAATCGGCGCGCGCCCTGGGTTTGGCGGCCGCAGGTTGGCAGCGGACCCAGAGAAGTTGGCGCAGCGCTACGCCGTTGGCGGCGGCAGACTCCGAGTCGAAGCTATCGTTGGCGTCGACCCAGGCGCAGACGCGGTCTTCGCGGGTGCGCGCGGCCAGGAAGGCGAGGGCCAGGCTGGTGCGGCCGGAGGAGACCGGGCCGGTGATCTCGCTGATCGCGCCGATGGGCAGGCCTCCGTTGAGCAGGCTGTCGATCTGGGGAATGCCGGTCGAGGCGGTTTCATGCACAGAGCGCGGCGGGGGTGAGAGCGCGGCGGGGAAGCGGCGTTCGAGGGAGGACTCGATCTGGAGGCGGAGAGCGGAGGCAGAGGGCATGGCGGACCTTTATTCGCCTTTTGTTCGCTATAGAATGGCGCGAATGGGGCGTGTTTGTCAAAGGCTGGCCGGGCTGGCCGGGGTATCTCCAGGAGCTTGTTGAAAAAGAGATTGCCGCCGTTCGATTCTGCATCGCACTCCCTCGGGGGCTAAAGCCAGCTGCTGAAAATGCAGTGCTCAACGTACGGGCTAAAGCCCGTACCCTTCAAGAACCGGGACACCCGGGACTCTTTCGACAAGCTCTTGGAGCGGAACCAGAGTAACCGTGCCCTTGCGAGGGGGTTCACGGTGGCTTTTTCCTGATGAAAAGCCACTTTGGGGCGTGCTTCCTGGGTACACCTACTCTGGTTCGGCTTTAAATCCGCCAGTCCTTTGCGTGTGTACCATGGAAACCGGAAGCAGGAGGGCAAACGTGCGGCTATTCCGGACCAGGACAGGGTGCGTGGTGGAGCGGGAGTGGCGGTATTTTCGGTTGGATGGGGCAGACTGGGATGACTTGCTGGCGCAGGAAGACTTGCACGGGGCGCTCGAGTCCCTGATTCAGGAGTCACGGATGGAAGGGCGGGAGTCGACTGCCGGTTTCCATGCGGCGGACCTGTTGGCGCCGATTGGCCGCCAGGAGGTGTGGGCGGCGGGCGTGACCTACTACCGCAGCCGCGGGGCGCGGATGGAGGAGTCGCGTGACGCCGGCGGAGGCAGCTTTTACGACCGCGTCTACTCGGCGGAGCGGCCGGAGCTGTTCTTCAAGTCGACCGCCAGCCGCACGGTGGGCACGGGCGGGAAGGTCAGGATTCGCGCGGATGCGACGTGGAGTGTGCCGGAGCCGGAGCTGACGCTGCTGGTGAGCCCCGGCGGGCGCATCAGCGGCTACACCATCGGCAACGACATGAGCTCGCGGGACATCGAGGGCGAGAACCCGCTCTACCTGCCGCAGGCGAAGGTGTACAGCGGCAGTTGCGCGCTGGGGCCGGGGATTCTTGTGAGCCAGGAGCCGCTGGGGGCAACGACAGAAATTGCCATTGAAATTGAGCGGGCGGGAGACGTGGCTTTTTCCGGAAGCGTGGCGCTGAGCGAGTTGAAGCGCGATCCGCGGACGCTGGTCGAGTATCTCTACCGCGACAACGTGTTTCCTTATGGGTGTTTTCTCATGACCGGGACGGGGATTGTGCCTGAGGCGACGTTTACGCTGGCCAGCGGGGACAAAATCCGGATTACGATTGAGGCGATCGGGGTGCTGGAGAACGAGGTGGGGTGAGGCTTGTAGCGAGTTAGCATCCGATGAGTCAGCAGTTAGCGAGTTGGCGAGGTGCGTGGGCGGGTCCGGTCAGGGTTGCGCGTCTACCACGCAGCGAAAGCCAACGCCGCCGGAGCGGTCGTAGCTGGGAGCCATGAGCAGCAGCTTGCCGTGCTCGCTGTTGCGATAGGCCTGCGGGAAATACCAGATGGAGCCCTGCGGCTGGTAGTAGCTGCCGCCGCGGACGATGCCGGCGCGGGTGTGCTCGTCGGAGTATTCATCGGTCCACTGCCAGACATTGCCGACCAGGTCCATGACGCCGTAGGAGCTTGCGCCGGCCGGGTGCGCGTCGACCGGGTCGGGTCCATGCATGGTGCGGCCGGTGTCTGGCGTGGGCACGTTGGCCGGGAGCCAGGCGTTGCCCCAGGGAAAGACGCGGTTGTCAGTGCCTTGCGCGGCCAGTTGCCACTCCCACTCGTGGGGCAGGCGCTTGCCGGCCCATTTTGCGTAGGCGCGGGCGTCTTCCAGGGAGACCCAGGTGACCGGGCGATTGTCCCAGCCTGCGGGGAACGTTCCGGCGCCGCTTCCGTTTTTGGGCCAGTCGCGAAGGAAGTTGGTGGCGTCCATCGGCGCGTAGTGCGTCGCGTCAAGGAACTGCTTGAACTGGACGTTTGTCACGGGGAATTTGTCGATGAAGAAGGGCTTGATCTCCATTGCATGATCATGGAAGCGGCGCGGGGTGGGCTCCCACGGATACTGCACGTCGACGAGGTTGGAAGCGCCGCCCTCGATCTCGATGCCCTGCACGCGAAAATCAAACGATCCGCCGGGAATTTTGATCATGCCGGCGGGAGCTTCCGCAACCGGCGCGGTGGGCGCAATTTCGACCAGGGACTGCTTCAGGACGGGGTGCTCGGTGGAGAAATCGGCCAGCGGCTTGGCGGTAAGCGTGGCCATACGCTGCATCAGAGACTTGATTGCCTCGCTGGGCTCGCCGGGCGTGGCCAGAACGGCGCCGTAGCCGCCTGGTTCCAGGTCAAACGCGAGCAGGGCGGTTTTGCCGTCGGTTTCAGGTTTCAACTCTGTGCCGTGGTAGAGGTCGAAGTAGCGCATGCCGGGGGTGAGAGGCACGTCCATCTGGCGGCCTGAGACCTGGTAGGGGTTGCGGTTGACGATGGTCCACACAGCCTGATCGCCGAGCGGCCAGCGGCTCGCGTACACGCCGTAGGCGCGCATGGGGTAGAGCGGCTCCCAGTCGGGCGAGACCAGGAATGGGGCGACTCCGCGCTCGAGCGTGGCTACGCGGCGGGTGGCTTCGCCGTCGCGCGGCGTGATGCCGATCCAGATGCCCCAGACGTTCTCCCAGCTCTCCCAGCCGATGCCGTTGAAGAAGGCATATTGCAGGTCGTCGGTCTTGTCCGGGTTCCAGCGGTCGCTGATGTTCACCATGTGGCGGGTCTCCAGCCACTTGTACCGGTCAACCATGGGGATGAAGGGAAAGCTGTATTGGCCCCAGTTCATCACGTTCCAGGCCAGGGCTTCGTCGCTGGGGCTCTCTTCGGGCTCAAAGGCGAGGGGGTGGCCGGGCCTTTCTGCTGCGAGTGAAAAGCCGAGCGGGACGCCGTCCTGCGTGTCTCCGTTCATGCCGTCGGCGCCGATCTCCTTCATCAGCGATGCCAGGGCCTCGGGCCAGGGCTGGTCAGGGGCGCGGGTGCCCTGGTCCCACATCATCATGGGAAACAGCACGTGGACGCCACGGTGGTGGAAGTCGGTGACCATCTGGCGCACGCCGTCCACGCCGCCGGGCATGGACTCGACCATCTGCAGCTGGTTGCGGTCGTCGACGCCCATGTTGGGATAGGTGGCCCAGATGAGCACGGCGTCAATGCCGCCATAGCGCTTGTCCAGGTCATCGAGATAGCGGTTGACGGTGTATCCCGTGGCCGGGTCGAAGAAATAGCGGTCGTGGACCATCATCTGCGGCTGCATGAAGCTGGACTGGGTCCATTGCAGGGCGGGCCAGGCATAGCGGGACGGGTCGTAGGCGATGCGAATGCGGCGCTCGGCGCGCCAGTGGGTGATGTCGGCCAGCCAACGCTGGTGCGTGTTGGCGGGGCAGCCGGAAGCGGCAGCGCCCTCCCAGGCGTTGTGCAGGTTCATGCAGTCGGGCGGGGGGATCTGCTGGCCGCGGGGCTCGTACGCGGTGTCCTGCGCGGAAAGAAATGAAGGGGTGGCGAGGGTGAGGGCGGTGAGGCATGCGAGGCTGAAGGTGCGAAACATGTTGTCCGTGCTCCAGTTTCAATATAGCTCCGGGCCAAAGGCTCGGAGTTCAGAGAAAGAATCAGTTGTGTTTGGCCAGAAACGCTTCCACTTCAGCGCGCGAGGGCATGGAGGCCTGCGCGCCGCGTCTGGTCACGCAGATGGCTGCGGCGGCTGAGGCAAAGCGCGCGGCGGCCCAGGGGTCAAGACCCTCAAGCAATCCAACCGCAAAGGCTCCGTTGAAGCAGTCGCCGGCGGCAACCGTGTCGATGGCGTCCACCTTGAAGGCGGGCACCCAGCCGGCTTTGCCGCCGGCCTGGGCGACGTAGCAACCCTCGCCGCCGCGCTTCAAGACCACGCCCTTGAGCCCCTTCGCCAACAGGTGCTTCGCACTGTTCTCGACCGAGAAATTCTCGGCCAGGTAAAAGGCGGCTTCGGTTTCGTTGGGCGTGAACCAGGCGGTCTGGGGAAAGACGGCATCCGGCAAGGCAGCGGCGGGAGCGGGGTCGAGGATGACGGGCACACCGGCATCGGCGCAAAGAGTGAGAACGTGGCTGACGGTTGCAAGGGGCAGCTCCAGCTGGCAGAGAACCATGCCGGCGGAGCGGATGAGGCTGGCCTTCTTATCAACGTAGGCTGCATCGACCAGGCCGTTGGCACCGGGAACTACCACAATGCTGTTCTCGCCGTTTTCCGCCACAAGAATCGGCGCCACGCCGCTCGGTCCTTTCACGCGTGCGACGCCTTCTGTATCCACGCCGGCATCTTTGAGGTTGGCAATCATCGCCACGCCAAAGACATCCACGCCGACCTTGCCCACCATCTTGACGGAATAGCCGAGACGGGCGGCGGCCACGGCCTGATTGGCGCCCTTGCCGCCGGGCGTCGTGACGAAGCCGGTGCCTGTGAGGGTCTGGCCGGGGATGGGGATAGTGCGCACCTGCGCGACCAGGTCCATGTTGATGCTGCCGACGACGACGATGGGCTTATGGTTGCTGGTCAAGGGGTGACTTTCTCCTTTGAGCAATCGCTGCCGGGAGCGGCTAACCCCGGCTCCGCATTCCCTCGGGGGCTGAAGCCCCGCTTCCTTTGCACTGCTTTTGTACGGGCTGAAGCCTGGACCCTTCAAGCCAGGCTTATCAGGATGTTCTCAATAAAGTGGCGCCAGCGCTACGGCGATGAGTCCGAGAGCAAAGAACAAAAACATGAACAGCAGCGAGCGGCGGGCCGAGGCGGGCGCGCCGGCAAACTCGCGCCAGACGAAGACGCCCCAGCAGGCCGAGACCATGGTCGCTCCCTGGCCAATGGAGTAGGAAACGGCCGGGCCGACTAAATGCGCACCGGAAGCGACGAAGTTGGCGATGGCACCGGTGGCCCAGATGGCTCCGCCGAGCAGGCCGGCGATATGCCAGCTTAGCGGGGCCGGCCAGTAGCCGGAGAGCTTGACGGGAGGCTTACCGTCCAGCGGCTTGGCCATCAGCAGAAGGTTGGCGGGGATGGTGGAGAGCAGCACGCCCAGAGCGAAGAACATGGACACAGCGTAGGGGCCGACGGGAGCAACGCCGGGCGCGCCGCGCAGAGCCGCTGCCACCAGCGGATAGAAGGTTCCCATGAGCAGGCCGCCAAGGAGCGAGAGCACGATGCCGCGGGTGGTGGTTGCCTTTGCCTTGCTCTCGCGCTGGCGGTAGGCTTTGGCGTCGAAGAGGATGGCCACTGTGACCAGGGCGACTCCGCCGAAGAGCAGCAGGGGATTGCCGGCGGGGCGGACCAGGTAGCTGGAGATTGCGCCGACGATCAATGCCAGGCCAATGCCGACCGGGAAGGCGACGGCGAGGCCGGCTACATCGATGGCGGCCACGATGATCAAATTGGCGATGTTGAAGATGACGCCGCCCAGGGCTGCAAAGAGAATGGAGGCAAACGGGGCCTGGATGATGTCGTCGAGAAAGGGAGTGCCGGCGTGGCCGTGACTTCCTGCGGTGAACCCCCAGAAGAGGGCTCCGCCGGCGAGGCCGATGGCGTAATCCCAGTAGAAGAGCTGGAATCGGTAGCCGGGGCAGAGCTTGAGCGTGTTGGCCCATGACCCCCAGCAGAGCATGGTGAGAATCATGAGCGCGAGAGCGCCCAGGTAGCTTTCCGGAAAAAACATGATGAAACCCCGCGATGAGGCGTGTGGCGTGAACTAGGAACCATAAAGCCTGGGGCTCGGCGGGCGCAAATGAGCAGTGGCATTCGCTTGACCTAAGCCCAGCCTTTCCACCAGGATTGATCTTCCTCAAAAAGATAGGATCTCTCCGGATTGCCGGGATCAGCGCGGATTGTCAGGTGTTCTGACGGAGTAAACCTGCGCGCGAAACGATGGGCAGAGTCCGGGTACCAGAAGCCCTTCTTGTATTTCCCGCTGTACCTTTCGAGGTTGACTTTATACGCATAGCCAATTTCGGCGTACGGATATAGGGTATGTTCCGACGCGACGACTGTTTTGATGACCGCTTCGGTCTTGCTCCAGTTCTGGCTCCGCGCGCGAAAGAACGCGCGCACGATCACCCAAAACAGAAACACGATAACGTTGTCGGCGATTAGCGGCAACTTGGCGCTCCCGTCATAAGTTCGATCTAGATTTTCGCTGCCTTGATCGCCTCCGTGAGCGCGGGCACCACTTCAAACAGATCGCCGACGATGCCGTAGTCGGCTACTTCAAAGATGGGGGCGTCGGGGTCTTTGTTGATGGCGACGATGCACTGCGAGCCTTTCATGCCGACCAGGTGCTGGATGGCGCCACTGATGCCGACGGCGAGATAGAGCTTGGGCGCGACCGTTTGGCCGCTCGAGCCGACCTGGCGCTCCATGGGCAGCCAGCCCGCGTCGCAGATGGGGCGCGAGGCGGCCAGCTCTGCGCCGAGAGCGGCGGCGAGATCCTGGACCAGAGGAAGATTGTCGGCTTCCTTGATGCCGCGACCGACGCTGACGATGAGCTGCGCGGAGCCGAGGTCGACTGTCTGGGAGCTGCCGCGGAAGGGCGCGCCGGGGGTGGTGCGGATCTGGGTGGGGTCGATGGTTGGGGTGAAAGTTTGGGCCGGTGCAGGAGGATTTCCCTCAGGGGCTGAAGCCCCGGCATCATTTTCCGAACTCATGTACGGGCTGAAGCCCGCACTCTTCAAGGCCGCCGGCGCGCTCTCCGCGGTCTGGGAGGGAGCTGCGGCGCGGAAGGCTCCGGCTTGCACGGAGAGAAAGCAGGGGCCGCTGCCCGGATGGCTGTAGGAGCCGGTCATCTTGCCTTGGAAGAGCTGGCGGACGAACGTGGGACCAGATTCGATGCCGGTGATGTCGCTGATGAGGACCTGGCCGAAGCGGGTGGCCAGGCGGGGCACGTAGTCGCGCGACTGGTAGGTGTGGGGGAAGACGATGTAGGCGGGATCGAGCTTGCGGATGAGCTGCTCGAAGGCCAGCACGTAGCCGTCGGAGGTGTAGTGGGCCAGCAGCGGGTGCTCGATGGCGTGAGCGGACGTGATGGGCTGGCTGGTTGCTTCCGCAAATGCCGCAGCGTTGCCGACGAGAGCGGCTTCAACCGGGAAGCCGGTGAGGCCGGCGAGGACCTGAGCCGCTGCGAGAGCTTCAGACGAGATGCGGGCGCGGCCCGCTTCCAGGACAACGAGAATTTTGCTCATAGCACGCGCACCTCGAACTTCAGCTTTTCAACCAGCGCGGCGGCAGCTTCCTTGGCGGTGCCGGGCAGGATCTGGGTGGATTTCTGCTTCTGCGGCAGCGCTACGCGGTCGAGGACTACGACTGGCGCTGCGTCTGCGCCGAGATCGGTTGCGGCCAGCTGGCGGACTTCTTTCAGCTTGGCGCGCTTGATGCCCATCAGCGTGGCGTAGCGCAGCTTGTTGCCGCCGGACTGGATGGTGAGCACGGCGGGGGTGGGCATCTCGATCTGCTGGAACCAGCCTTCTTCCAGCTCGCGCTTGACCTTGATTTTAGCTTGCGGTCCGTCGCCCCCGTCGAGCTCTACGTGCAGGATGAGCGAGGCGTGGGGCAGGTCAAGCAGCTCGGCGAGGATGACGCCGGTTTGGCCCAGGCCCAGGTCTTCCGATTGCAGGCCGGTGAGCACGAGGTCGGGGTTTTCCTGCTTGATGGCCGCAGCCAGCAGGCGGGCTACGCCGAGCGCCTCGCGGGAGCCGAGGTCGTCGCAGGCAATGCTGATGGCGCGGTCGGCTCCCTTGGCGAGAGCTTCGCGAATGGTCTGCCCGGTGCGCTCGGGTCCGGCGGTGAGCACGATGACTTCGCCGCCGGACTTTTCCTTGAGTTGAAGCGCTTCTTCCAGGGCGTAGGCGTCGGACTCGTTGAGGGCGAACTGGAGGTCGGATTCTTCAATCCATTTGGCTGCGGCGTCGATGCGGAGTTGCGCATCGCGGTCGGGAACTTGTTTGATGGCTACGATGATCTTCATTTTTCTGGACTCTGTTTCATCCTAATTTGCCGTTTGGTTGGATGCTGGCAGATTGCGCGCGGCTAGTTGCGCGATGTCGAGCAGTTGGGGTGGGGCTTCGCCGGTGGCGAGGGCGTCGCGGAACATGGTGTTGCAGAAGGGGCAGGCGGTGGCGACGGTGGTTGCGCCGGTGGCTACCAGCTCCTCGGCGCGGTTGTGGCTGACGCGCTGGCCGGTCTCTTCGCCCAGGAAGGCGAGGCCGCCGCCGGCGCCGCAGCAGAAGCTGCGTTCGTGGTTGCGTGGGGCTTCGACGAGGGTGCCGGCGATCTGGACGAGCTTGCGCGGTTCGTCGTAGACATTGCGATAGCGGCCCAGGTAGCAGGGGTCGTGGAAGACGATTTTTTCCGGAGCTGCGGGGGCTAAAGCCCCGCTGGCTTTTTGGGAGGTGGAATGTACGGGCTGAAGCCCGTACCCTTCAAGCCTTGCAGGGGCTAAAGCCCCGCCGGCTTTTTGGGAGGTGGGATGTACGGGCTGAAGCCCGTACCCTTCAATCTTTGCGGGGGCTAAAGCCCCGCTGGCTTTTTGGGAGGTGGAATGTACGGGCTGAAGCCCGTACCCTTCAAGCTTTGCGGGGGCTAAAGCCCCGCTGGCTTTTTGGGAGGCTGGAATGTACGGGCTGAAGCCCGTACCCTTCAAGCTTTGCGGGGGCTAAAGCCCCGTCCTTTTCAGGGGCGCTTGTCAGGGGGTTGAAACCCCCTGCTCCCTCCGACGATTGCCGGGTTGGCAGTTTGTCGGCGAAGCGGGCGAGGAACTCGCTGTGGTGCTCGATCTCCGGCGGGGTGCCGTACTCTTTCCAGTCTTCCTGGATGGTGCGGACGCAATGTGGGCAAATGCTGACGATTTTTTTGACTTTGTTCTGCGCCAGGGTTTCGAGATTGGCTTCGGCGAGTTGCTGGAAGACCAGATCGTTGCCCAGGCGGCGGACGGGGTCGCCGGTGCATTTCTCCTTGCGCAGGACGCCGTAGCTGGTGCCCAGGTAGTTCATCACGCGAGCGAAGTCGGCGATGATGTCGCGGCCTTTGGGGTCGTAGCCGCCCATGCAGCCGAGCCAGAGGCAATACTCCTGGCTGCCGTCGAAGATGGGCAGTTCTTGCTTTTGAATGAACTTGTCGCGCTCGGCGGGGCTGAGGCCGAGAGCGTTCGAGCCGCGCTCGAGCGCCAGGAAGAGCTTGGCGCCGTAATCGTTGTCCCATTCGCCGGTATTGACGGCGCCGCGGCGCAGGCCGACGATGATGGGCACGTGCTCAATGCCCACCGGGCACTGGAACTCGCATGCGCCGCAGGTGGTGCACTGGAAGACGGCTTCCTGGGAGTTGTACTTGCCGAGCAAGGGCTGATCGGATGAGGGGCCGAGGTCGTTCAAGTAGGCGCGGACGCCGAGGATGATTTCTTTGGGGTTGAGCAGCTTGCCGGTGTTGGCGGCGGGGCAGTGCTCGGTGCAGCGGCCGCACTCCACGCAGGAGTAGGCCTGGAGGCTGACCAACTGGGTCAGGTCGGTGCCGGCGACCAGGCCGAAGTCTTCATCGCCGGCTAGCGGGGGAATCTGGGCAAAGCTGCCGCGGGAGAGAAAAATGGTGGCCGGGCTCAGCACCAGGTGCAGGTGCTTGGTGTGCGGAATGAGCGGCAGAAACGTAAGCAGCGCCAGCGTGTGCAGCCACCAGAGAATGCGCGCGGAGGGATCGGTGTCTGCGACGAAGAACGCGGCCAGATACGTGGCCATCAGCGCGAAGATCAAGAAGGCGATGAAGCCGGATTCCCAGGAGAGCTTTGCGCCGAGCCATTTGGGACGGATGAGAAAGCGGCGGACGAACAAGCCGGCGATGCCCACGGCGCAGAACAGCGCGAAGGCGGCGGCGAAGTAGAAGTACCAGCGGCCAATCGCGCCGCCAGGGGAGAGGAAGCCTAGCCCCAGACCCGTGGCGCAGTGGTTGAGCGTGACCAGGGCGAAGGCCAGGAAGGCCCAGAAGACGGCGGCGTGGGCCAGGCCCGGCAGCGGGCGCTCGCGGATGACCTTGGCCTGGCAGAGCACCTCCCAGAAGAAATCCCAGACGCGGCGTCCGATTGGGAAGAGTTTGAAATTCGCGTCTTTTTTGGAATGGAGGATTTTGTTGAGGACGAGGCCGAAACGATGCCAGAAACCGTAGCCCGAAGCGATCACCATGGCGGCAAACAGGATTTTTTCAGCGACGGAGAAGTGCTGTGGTTCGGCGAGGATGGGGAGTGCGGAAGCGCAGAAAGAAAGCAGCATAAATAGACGAGATTCCAGCCTCACGATACAGGATGGGGCTGGGGGTTGTCGCCACCTGCGGTGGGGCGGACGCTCGCTGGTCGCTCGCAGGAGGTTCGAGGGTTCCCACCCTTCGCAGAGAACGCGTAAGGATGGGGGCTCCCGGCATTGGGTTCGTGGTTTCCCACCCATTTCACGATGAGACTGTGAAATGGATGGGGCACCCTGCTGTCTTGCCTGCGTTCAGGCACGCCACTGGAAGCAGATGCCGAAGCCGTCGGGGTCCTTGAGGTAGAGCTGCTTCATGCCGTAGTGGGCCGTGTGGGGCGGCTTCAGGGTGAGGCCTTTTTCGGTCAGGAACTGGTAGGCGGCGTCGACGCCGGGGCAGCCGATGTAGAGGCAGGTGTCGCCGTGGGCAGCGACGCGGGCGGGGTCGGGGGCAGTGGGCCGTTCGCCGTAGTCGTATGCGGTGTTGAGCATGATCTCGGTGCCGTCGCCATGCCTGAGCAGGCACCAGCCGAACTCGTCGGGGGCGCGGAGCGGGGCGTGGGAGACGAGCTCGAAGCCGAGGATGTCGCGATAGAAGCGGACCGAAGTGGGCATGTCGAAGACCTGCAGCAGGGGACAGACGCCGCGCATGTCGATGGGCATGGAATACTCCTTAATTGCCGGTCGCCTACGATCGGGTTGCGTTACCTGCGCGGGCTCTTGTTGTATTGCTCAAGCATTGCGGAGGTAATCTCGGCGCTGGCCGGCCAGTGGCCGCGCCTCTGACCGGCATGAGTATGGTATCGGTCTAGTTGGTCCGGGTCAGGCTGGACCACAAGGCCGCTCTCCAGGAACAGCAAGCCGGCTTTTTCAGTGGGCATGCGGGCGACGAAGGCTTCGGCTTGCTCAAGGGCGTTGCGCAAGCGGGCCAGGACGCTGACCGGATCGATCGGTTCGGTGGAGACGAGCGCCTTCCAGTCTGCATCAGGATGGCGGGCGTTGCGGCGAATCTCGGCGAGGAGGCCTTCTGGGCACCTACCCCTCCGACGTGCTCGCCGGCGTGCTGCTCGGCAGCGTGATCGGGGCGCTCGCAGCGCCGCAGCCGCTCCGCCCCCCAGCCGCCCCATGAGGATCGGCATCGTCGGCATGCCAAATGCCGGCAAGTCCTCGCTCTTCAACGCGTTGACGCGCGCCGGCGCGCAGGCCGCCAACTATCCGTTCACGACGATCGAGCCGAACGTCGCCGTGGTCGCCGTCGCCGACGAGCGGCTCGAGCGGCTCGCCGAGCTGCTGCACGCGAGCGAGGTTGTCCACGACACGATCTACTTCCACGACATCGCGGGCCTCGTCGCCGGCGCCCACAGGGGCGAGGGGCTGGGCAACCGCTTTCTCGCCAACATCCGCGAGACCGACGCGATCGTCCACGTCGTGCGCGCCCACGACGACGCCAACGTCGTGCACCCCGAGGGCCGCGTCGACCCGCTCGCGGACATCGAGACGATCGAGACCGAGCTCATGCTCGCCGACCTCGAGCAGGCCGAGCGGCGCGTCGGCCGCGTGACCCGCATCGCCCGCGGCGGCGACCGCGAGGCGATCGCCGAGCTCGCCTGGCTCGAACGGGTTGTGTTGGAGCTCGGCGCGGGACGCCCCGCCCGCACCATCCCGGCGCCGGCCGAGGCGGGCGACGGCCCCCGCTCGCTCGGCCTGATCACCGCCAAGCCGGTGCTGTTCGTAGCCAATATCAGCGAGGGCTCCTCCGACGAGGTTCCCGACGAGATCGCCGCCTACGCGGCGCAGCAGGGCGCGGGCGCCGTCGCGGTCTCGGCGCGCCTGGAGTCCGAGCTCGCCGAGCTCGAGGCGGAGGAGGCGGCCGGCATGCGCACCGAGATGGGGGTCGGCGAGGCCGGCCTGCAGCGCGTCGTCCGCGGCGCCTTCGCGCTGCTCGAGCTGATCGCATTCTTCACGGTCGGCGAGGCCAAGCCGGCGCAGTCCTGGCATCTGCGGCGCGGGCTGACGGCCTGGCACGCCGCGGGCGAGATCCACTCCGACATCCAGCGCGGCTTCGTCCGCGCCGAGGTCGTCGACTGGGCGGAGCTGATCGAAGCCGGCGGCTACGCCGGTGCCCGCGACCGCGGCGTGCTGCGGCTCGAGGGGCGCGACTACGTGATGCGCGACGGCGACGTGATCACCGTCAAGTTCACGCCATGAGCGCCGCCGGCGCCGCCGTGGTAGGACTGTGGCCATAGCCGAGCACGAGCCGACCCAGCGCGACACGCCGTACCTCGACGCGATCCGCGCCTACGCGGCCCGCAACACGGCGCGGCTGCACATCCCGGGGCACAAGGGGGGAGCTGGCGCCGACCCCGACCTCGTCGAAGTGATCGGGCTGGCTGCGCTGGCGCACGACATTCCGGCGCTCACCTGGGGGATCGACATCGGGCCCTCGCCGACCCCGTTCGAAGAGGCGCAGCGCCTGGCCGCCGAGGCGTGGGGTGCGGCGCGGGCCTGGTTTCTGGTCAGCGGCGCCTCGCAGGGCAACCTCGCCGCCGGGATCGCGCTCGCCCATTACGGCGACGAGGTGGTGCTGCAGCGCAACGGCCACTCGAGCACGATCGACGCGCTCGTGCTCTCCGGCCTGCGCCCGACCTTCGTCGCGCCCGAGATCGACCCGGAGCTCGGCATCGCCCACGTCATCACCACCGAGACGCTCGACCGTGCGCTCAGCGAGACGCCGCGGGCGGTCGGCGCCTGGATCGTCTCGCCGACCTACTTCGGCTCCGCCGCCGACGTGCGCGGGCTGGTGGAGGTCGCCCACGGCCACGGCGTGCCGCTGATCGTCGACGAGGCGTGGGGTGCCCACATGGCGTTCCACGAGGATCTGCCCGAACACGCGCTCGCGGCCGGCGCCGACCTCGTCATCTCGAGCACGCACAAGATCGTCGGCAGCCTCGGCCAGTCGGCGATGCTGCATCTCGGCAAGGGTTCACGGATGGACGCGGACGTCGTCGATCGCACCGTCACGCTGACCGAGTCGACGAGCCCGAGCTCGCTGTTGTTCGCCTCGCTCGATGCGCAGCGGCGCCTTGCTGCGACGCGCGGGCGCGAGCTGATCGCCGAAAGTGCCCGCGTCGCGGGCGCCGCACGCGAGCAGATCCGGGCGATCCCCGGTCTCGACGTGCTCGACGAGCGCTTCATCGGCCGCGCCGGCGTCTTCGCGTACGACCCGCTGCGCCTCGCCGTCGACGTGCGCGGCCTGGCGGTCGACGGCCACCAGCTGGCGACGATGCTGCGCGAGATCGGCGACATCCACCTCGAGCTCGCGGGCGAGAACGTCGTCGTCGGGGTGTTCGGCATGGGCGAGCCGTCAAAGCTGCTCGCCGACCGTTTTGTCGCGGCGCTCCGCATCGCGTCAGAGCACGCGGGGCTCGACGAGGGCGGCAAGGCGGCCAGCTTTGCACCGGCGCCACCGTGGGGTGAGCTGGTGATGACCCCGCGCGAGGCCTTCCTCGGTCACCAGGAGAGCGTGCCCGCCGCGCAGGCGGTCGGCCGCGTCGCCGCGGAGTCGCTCGCGACCTACCCGCCAGGCATCCCCAACGTGCTGCCCGGCGAGCGGCTCACGGCCGAGACGCTCGACTACATCCAGCGCACGCTCGAGCTCGGGGGAAGCGTCCGCGGCGCCAGCGACCGCCTGCTGCGCACGGTGCGGGTCGTCGCCGAGCCGGACTGACGCCCGCCTGCCGGCGCGCGCCCAACCGCATAGGAGTACGCTACCCGCGCTTCGGTCACCCCTACAGCCTGGGAGGGTTCGTCTTGCACGCCAACGTCTTTCGCTCAGCCTTCGCTCGCACCGTCCTGGTCGCCGCGCTCGGAGCCGGAGCCGTCTTCGCGAGCACCACATCGGCCGCGGTCACCGGCGGGGTCGACAAGGCCGCTGCGGCACTGGTCCCGGCGAACATCAAGGCGAAGGGCACCGTGCTCGTCGCCGCCGACGCCAGCTATGCGCCGAACGAGTTCATCGCGTCCGACGGCAAGACGGTGATCGGCATGGACGCCGACCTCGCGAAGGCGATTTTCCCGCTGCTCGGGCTGAAGGTGAGCGTAGTCAACGTGACCTTCGACGCGATCATTCCGGACCTCTCGTCGGGCAAGTACGACGTCGGCATGTCGTCCTTCACCGACACCAAGGTGCGCGAGAAGGTCGTCAACTTCGTCGACTACTTCGAGGCTGGCACGTCGTTCTTCGAGGACGCCACCGGGGGTCCGAAGGTCACCGGACTCGCGAGCCTGTGCGGCCTGACCGTGTCTGTCGAGACCGGCACGACGGAGCAGATGGACGCCGACGGCCAGGCGAAGAAGTGCGGTTCCAAGAAGCTGACGGTGCTTGCGTACCCGACGCAGAACGGAGCGAACCTCGCGATCTCCAGCGGCCGCGCGCAGGTCAGCATGGCCGACTCGCCGGTCGCCGCCTACCAGGTCAAGCAGTCGAACGGCAAGTTCAAGCTGGTCGGCCAGAGCTACGGCGTCGCGCCCTACGGCATCGCCGTGCCCAAGGCCGACGGCACCCTCGACCAGGCGATCCTGCTGGCGCTGAAGGACCTGATCGCGGACGGCAAGTACGCCTCGATCCTCAACAAGTGGGGCGTGAAGTCGGGCGCCGACAACCACCCGGCGCTCAACGGGGCGCTCTCCTGAGCTAGGAAGCAGGAACCGATGGCTCTGCCGCCAGGCGATCTGATCGCGGCAGAGCCACCTGCGGCGGAGGACATACAGGCAGTCCCGGTTCGCCACGTCGGGCGCTGGATCGCCGCGGTGATCGTCGCGGTGATCGCCGTTTCGATCATCCACTCGATGGCGACCAACCCCAACTTCGAGTGGGGGCTCGTCGGCCATTACCTCTTCGATCACCGGATCACGCACGGGGTCGTGATCACGATCGAGTTGACGCTGGCCGCCCAGGCGCTCGGGGTCGTGCTGGGCGTCGTGCTCGCGATCATGCGCCTGTCGCCGAACCCGCTCGTCAACGGCGGCAGCTGGCTCTACGTCCTGTTCTTCCGCGGCACGCCGGTGCTCGTCCAGCTCCTGTTCTGGAGCTTCATCGGCGCGCTGTACCGGACGATCTCGCTCGGGATCCCGTTCGGGCCCTCGTTCATCCACCTCAACTCGAACACGCTGATCACGGGGTTCCTTACTGTCGTGCTCGGCCTCGGCCTCAACGAGGGGGCGTACATGTCGGAGGTCGTCCGCGCGGGCATCATCTCCGTCGACGAGGGCCAGACCGAGGCGGCGCTCTCGCTCGGCATGACACGTCTGCAGACGATGCGCCGCATCGTCCTGCCCCAGGCGATGCGGGTGATCCTCCCGCCGACGGGCAACGAGACGATCTCGATGCTGAAGACGACGTCGCTCGCGCTGGTCGTCTCATTCACCGAGCTGACGACGGCGGCGGTCAACATCTACTCCAACAACTTCCAGACGATCCCGCTGCTGATCGTGATCTCGATCTGGTACCTCGCGATCACCTCGGTGCTCTACGTTGGCCAGTACTACCTGGAGCGCCACTTCGCTCGCGGCAGCTCGCGCGAGCTGCCACCCACGCCGTGGCAGCGCGTGCGCCGCGGGGTGTTCTCGACCCGCCACGACCCGCTCGCGACGACGTCGCTCGCCGACGTCGCGAGGCCGCACGCCTGATGGCCGAGCCGATGGTCAAGGCGGAGGGCGTCCACAAGCGTTTCGGGCGCCTCGAGGTGCTGTGCGGAATCACGCTAGAGGTTGGTCGCGGCGAGGTGATGTGCATCATCGGCCCGTCGGGATCCGGCAAGTCGACCTTCCTGCGAACGATCAACCACCTGGAGCGCATCAACCGCGGGCGGCTCTACGTCGATGGCGTGCTGGTCGGCTACCGCGAGCACAACGGCAAGCTGCACGAGCTGCCCGACGGGGAGGTGGCAACCCGCCGCGCCGAGATCGGCATGGTCTTCCAGCGCTTCAACCTGTTCCCGCACAAGACGGCGTTGGAGAACGTGATCGAGGCGCCGCGCCTGGTTCTCAACGTGCCCAAGGCCCAGGCGACCGCCGAAGCGACCGCGCTGCTGAACCGCGTCGGCCTCTCCGACAAGCTCGCCGCCTACCCCTCGCAGCTCTCCGGCGGCCAGCAGCAGCGCGTCGCGATCGCTCGCGCGCTGGCGATGAAGCCGAAGCTGATGCTGTTCGACGAGCCGACCTCGGCGCTCGACCCCGAGCTGGTCGGCGACGTGCTCGACGTGATGCGCGATCTCGCCCGCGACGGTATGACGATGGTCGTCGTGACGCACGAGATGGGCTTCGCCCGCGAGGTCGCCGACAAGCTCGTCTTCATGGACGGCGGCGTGATCGTCGAGTCGGGCGACCCGCGCGAGGTGCTCTCGAACCCGCAGCACGAGCGCACCAGGGCGTTCCTGTCGAAGGTGCTTTAAGGGGCTCCGCCTGCCGGCTCCGCCTGGTTGGTCTTGCCCGCTACGGCGCCGGCTCGCGGTAGAGATACAGCTCGTAGACGTTCGCACGGTGCTTCGGCACGAGCGCGAGCGCCGCGAGCCACGCCGTGCCGCTGACCGGATCGACCGCAACGGCGACCGGGTTCGAGAAGTACGTGAAGGCGTAGTCGTCGCCCGGCAGCGTCTGCGCCGGCGCAAACGCCGCGCCGGCGGCGCTCTGCGCAGTCTCGAGCTCGCTCTGACCCGACATCGGTGGCCGCGACGCCCAGGCGATGATCGCGCCGCCGCTCGCAGTCGCCACGAGTGAGCCGAGGCTAGCGGACTGCGTCGGATCCGAGAGCGTCTGCTGGCTGGAGCCGATGTTGTCGAGGTCGGCGGTGTCAATCGTGAAGAGGCCGTTCGCGTGACCGGTCCACGCCACGACCGGGTCCTCGCCGCTGAACACGACGCCGACCACCGGGGCCGATGAGATCGCGGAGTTGGCGGAACCGTTGAGCGCCGTGGTCGCCGGGAAGCTGTCGAGCTGCGTCGGCGACACGAAGCTGCCGTCAAGCGGTGCGCTCGCGGCCGCGATCGTCGTGCTCGAGGTGGCGGGGCCCGGGCGCCCCGGGTCGGCGTCGTCCTGGGTCTCCCAGACGAGGGCCGCCGTGCCGTGCGCGGAGAGCGCCGCCGCCAGCCAGACCTGCGAGTCGACCGGCGTGATCCGCTGGAGCGGCCCGAGCCGGCCACCGGCGTCGCGCCAGCGCGCCTCGAGCTCGCCGTTGCGGACCCAGGCCGCGAGCACGTCGCCGGCGTCGTCGACGGCGACGGCCAGCGCGGTCGCGGGCGCGAAGCCGCCGCCCTCGGTCAGCGTTCCCGCCGGCGACATCACGACGGGCGTACCGAAGCGGCCGTGCGGCGCTGCGACGCTCAGCACGGCGTTGTCGGGTGTGGCGCCGAGCACCGCGAGGCGTCCGTTGGCCGCGGCCGCCATCACGGCGCCGTCGGCCTCACGGTTGTCCTGCCGGCCGAGCACCTGGGGCTTCGAGGTGGCCGCGGACGGGCCGAGCTCCTCCGCCGCGAGCGAGAAGCGGGTCGTCGTCGAGGGCTCCGCGCCGACGACGAGTGCCCGCCCGCCGCCGAGCGCGAGCAGGTCCCCCTGCGCGAACGGCGACAGCAGCGGCCTGCCGATGTAGCCGGCGCGGCGCAGCGGCTTGGAGCTCGAGAAGGTCGCGAAGCGCGCTTCGTCCGGGTAGTCGGTCCACGCGATCACGCCGCCGCCCGGCGCGACCGAGATGCCGTTGCCGGCGAAGGTGGGCCCGTCCCCGGGCGCCAGCGTCCCGGCCAGCGTCCAGCCCGGCGGCGAGGCGGCCCAAAGGCTGCCTGCGAGGGCGAGCGCGCCGAGCAGAACGCTCGCGCCCAGGCACCGCAGGAGCGACGGTCGCACGCGCATCGATCTACGTCCCCTCCAACCGCTTTGCCAGCCCGTTCATCCCCAGCTCGCGCGCGGCCGCGGCGCCGGTGGCCCGGTCGGTCGCCCCGTCAAGTGGGCGCTCCACCGCGACGTTACGGAGCACGGCGATCTCCCGGAACGCGCGCAGCTCGTCAGCCTGCACACGAAGCGCCTCAGCGATCCGCGGGCGCAGCGTGGAAGCCGCGGCGAGCACGCCCTCGAGCGTGCCGCGCTCGGCGAGCAGCGCCGCCGCCGTTTTCGCACCGACGCCGCGCGCGCCGGGCAGGCCGTCGGAAGGGTCGCCGCGCAGTGCGATCAGGTCGGGGATCTGGTCGGGGCGCACGCCGGCGCGCGCGAGCACGCCGGCGGCGTCGATCGTCCCGGGCGGCCCGTCACGGCGCAGTTCAACCACCTCGGTGTAAACGTCGACCGCCTGGTAAAGGTCGCGGTCGCCGGAGCAGATCAGCGTGCGCCCGCCGGCGGCCGACTCGACGCGCGAGTAGGACCACATCAGGTCGTCGGCTTCGAGTGTGTCGTGTGCGGTGACGGTCCAACCGAGCGCGGCGAGCAGCGCGGGGGCGCGGCCCCACTGCGCGCGCAGCTCCGCCGGCATCGGCTCGCGGTGCGCGTGGTAGGGCGGGTAGAGTGCGACACGGTATTCGGCCTCCTCGGCCCCCAGGCAGCACGCGACCGCGCGCGGCGAGCACCACTCGCTGAGGGAGAGGATCGTGTTGACGGTGCCGAGCAGCGCGCCGACGCGCTCACCGCCGGCGCCGCGGATCGAGCTGGGCAGGCCGAAGTGGGAGCGGTAGAGGAGCCACGGCACGTCGACCGCGAGCAGTGGCCCGCTCACGCGGTCGGTCCGACCGCGCCGCCGGCGCTCGTGCCGGTCGCTCCCGTCGCGGCGCCCGCGCCGGTTGTGCCGGTCGGCCCCGTCGGGCCGGTGTAGTTCCTCGGCGCGACCGCGCCGCCGTCGTCGGCCGTGCCGGTCGACCCGGTTGCGTGCGACGACCCGCGCGCGAGCGTCGTCGGCCGCGCGCAGGCGCGATCCCAGCCGGAGGCGACCGTGGCGAGCGAGGAGGAGACGGTGAAGCAGTCCCACGTGCTCGGCAGGTCGAGCGCGCGCGCCAGCGTGACGCCGCTGACGGTGCTCGTGCCGTCGCTGCCAACCAGGTTCGCCGAGACGACGCGCGGGGAGACGCCCCGCGCGGTCACATCGATCGCCTCGAGGGTGCCGTGCAGCAGGCCTCGCAGCCGGTGGTCGGCCTGGCCGAGCGTCAGCGTGATCGGGCCGAAGCGGGACGCGTCATAGGGGTCGAGGACAGCGGTCAGGTAGGGCTCGGGCGGCGAGCCGGAGAAGACGTTCTGGACGTTCTCGGTCGCGCCGCCGGAGCTCGCGAAGTAGTAGGCGACGACCGGTTTGCCGGCGTAGGTGACGACCTCGCCCCTGGTCGCCTCGACCGCGGCGTCGGTCGCGGGCGCCTCCGCGTCGTAGCCGCCGTACTCCTGCGAGCGCGTGTCGGCGTAGAGGTCGAAGTCCGCCTGCTGCGGGGGGCTGGCGATCGCGTAGCTGCGAGCGGCGATCGCCTGCGCCTGAAGCTCCGCCGGCGACCAGTAGGACGGGGACTCGTCCGGCACGACCCCGCGCAGATACGCCTCGAGCCCCAGGTGGTTGATCACCTCGAGCCGTGAGCCGGCGACCACGATGTCAACGCTGCCGCGGTAGCGGCCATTGATAACCCCGCTGGATGCGGCGCCATCGAAGCGGATCGGGATTTCGCTCCTGATCAGCAGCGGCGCCGGGAGGTGGCTGAGCAGGCGCCCACTCTCGCTCTCGAGCGCGATCTCGCCGTCCGCCGCGGTCGTCGCGATGTAGGTGTGCGCGGCGAGCAGGGGCCGGGTTCCGGCGCGCGTGGCGCCCGAGAAGACGACGCTACGCAGGCCCGACTGCAGCAGCACGCTGATGCCGCCCTCCGCTGCGAGGTGCCTGACGGTCGTCCCCGTGTAATAGTGAGCGAGGATCTCGCGTGCGCTGTAGCCATGCTGCGCGAGCCCCTCAGCCCCGGTTTGACTCATCCCCACGCCATGTCCGTCACCCGCCCCGTCGATCACGAGCACGGACGCAGCCTGTGCGCCCGCCGCCCCAGCCAGCACGGCGACGAGGGCGAGTGCAATTGCGGCATGACGCCAGCCCACCATTCCCAAGGTAACCCATGATCGAGTCTCAGGTGATAGGCGAAGCGCCCAAGGAATTGTTTATTGCAGGCGCCTGGCGCCCCGCGCAGTCGGGCGCGCGCCTCGAGGTCGAGGATCCCGCGACCGGGCTGGCGCTGTGCGAGATCGCCGATGCCGGCGAGGCGGACGCGCTCGCCGCGCTCGCCGCCGCACACGACGCGCAGGCCGCGTGGGGCGCCCATCCGCCGCGCGAACGCGGCGAGATCCTGCGGCGCGCGTTCGAGCTGATCAACGAGCGGACCGACGAGCTGGCGATGCTGATGAGCCTCGAGATGGGCAAGTCGCTGGTCGAGGCGCGCGGCGAGGTGGCGTACGCCAACGACTTCCTGCGCTGGTTCAGCGAGGAGGCGGTGCGGATCCGCGGCTCCTACTCGGTCAGCCCGAACGGGAAGGCGCGGCTCTTGACGATGCGCCAGCCGGTCGGTCCGTGCTTGCTGATCACGCCCTGGAACTTCCCGCTCGCGATGGGCACCCGCAAGATCGGCCCGGCACTCGCCGCGGGCTGCACGATGGTCGTCAAACCGGCGAAGCAGACGCCGTTGTCGATGCTCGCACTGGGACAGATTTTCTCTGAGGCCGGCCTACCGGCCGGGGTTCTGAACATCGTCACCACATCGCACGCCGGCGCGGTAACCGATCCGCTGTTCGACGACCCCCGCCTTCGCAAGCTGTCGTTCACCGGCTCGACCGAGGTGGGGCGGCTGCTCGCGCGACGGGCGATGGACCGGGTGCTGCGGGTCTCGATGGAGCTCGGCGGCAACGCCGCGCTGCTGGTCTTCGAGGACGCCGACCTCGAGCTCGCGGTCGACCAGACGATGATGGCGAAGCTGCGCAACATGGGCGAGGCGTGCACCTCCGCGAACCGCCTGTATGTCGCCGCGCCGGTCGCCGACGAGTTCGCCCGCCGTCTCGCCGCCCGCATGGAGCAGCTGCGCCTCGGCCGCGGCGTCGAGCCCGACACCGACGTCGGCCCGCTGATCGACGCGACCCAGCGCGACAAGGTGCACGAGCTCGTCACCGACGCGGTCGAGCGCGGCGCGACCGTGCTGACCGGCGGCGGCCCGCTCGACGGCCCCGGCTACTTCTACCGCCCCACCGTCCTCACTCATGTCGCCGACCAAAGCCGCGTGCTGACCGAGGAGATCTTCGGCCCCGTCGCCCCGATCGTGTCCTTCGAAACCGAGGAGGAGGCGGTCGCCAAGGCCAACGACACCGAGTACGGCCTGATGGGCTACGTCTTCACCTCGGACGTGGGTCGCGCGCTCCGCGTCGCCGAAGCGCTCGACACCGGCATGGTCGGACTAAACCAGGGTGTGCCGTCAAATACCGCCGCGCCGTTCGGCGGGGTGAAACAGTCCGGGTTCGGGCGTGAAGGCGGCGCCGAAGGGATCGAGGAGTATCTGTCGGTCAAATATGTGGGGATTGGGGTGTAGGGGGATTGGTCCAGCTGCGCTCGCGCGTCACTGCCAGATGTCGCACGCGATGCCGCAGCGGGGACGCGCGGCGTCTGACGTCCGGCGGGAGTGCGTTCTGGCGGTGGTGCTAGCCTGTCGCGCGGGGTATCGGGGGGATGAGAATTTCGCGGAGGGATCGCTGCCTGCCCGCCCGGCTGCGCGGGCGGATGTTCGTTGCGCTGGTCGGCGTGCTGGTTTTTGCCGTGGTTGGTTGCGTGGCGGTCGCGTCGTCTTCGAACGCCGCCGCGGTCTCAAGCAGCGGCTGCACCGCGGACGACGGCGTTACACGGATGGTGAACGCGGATGCGATCTCCCTATACGGGGAGGTCGTCTGTCCCTCCGCGGTCAAGCACACGAGCGTCAGCCTGTTCGCGACGATGGGCGGCAGTCCGCGCCTGATCGGCAGCGACTCAAGCGGTGACGGCGTTGGAGACGTGCACGACCAAGTTGATCCATGTTCGCTGCCGGGTGGTTCAGATCTTCCGGGCGCGAAGGTCACGCTCAAGCTCGTGCTCAATCAGCCGCCGCCCGTTCGGGACTGGACGTTCCATTACACGCTCCCCGACGACCGCGCGGCGCCGCTTCTGCGTGGCGGGTCGAACCCGACGGCAGGCACGACTGTCAAGACGGGCGACACGATCAAGATCCACATCACCGCGAGCGAACCAACAAACGACGGACCGCAGGAGGGGATCGAGGACATCCAGCTGACGGGCCCGGACGGGCTGATCGACTCAGCCGACTACGGGAAGCACCCAACCGCGTGCGACCACTCACGGCTCTCCAAGACCCTGACCACGACCTACACCGTGCCCGACAACCCGCCCGCGGTCATTCACCTGACCGCGATCGCGCACGACTTCGCCGGCAACGAAAGCATCCCGCTGACCGCCGACTTCCCCACCGGTCACAACGTGTGGACAGTCAGCTTCGACCTGGACCGGCACAACCCGGTCTGCCCCGAGACGGAAGTGGGGACGGGTACCCTCACGGTCGCGGCGAACGGGACTGTCCAAGGCACGACCAGCGGCAACTACACCGTCGGCGGCACTTGTCGCGTCCCCTACAGCCGGGCTGGCAGCTTCACGGGCATCGTGACCGGCACCTTCGCGGCCAACCACTTCCACATCACCTTCTTCATGATTCTTGTGGACAACGCGGTCCTCGGGACGCCGCTGACGGTGCCGCTGACCTCGTCCACGACCGCGTCCGCGAGCGGAACAGACCAGCAGCTACCGGCCGGTATCTACCGCACCTACAAGGTCACCCTGAAACGCGCCGGCTAGCGGTCTGGGGTCGGAAAAGGGAGGGGGAAATCCCTACCACCAAACGCATCGACCACCTACTCGCAGGCGAGCCGCGAGCGGCGGCCGGACTCGTCAGCCGTTCAGCTGTGAGATGTCGATCGAGTTCGCCGGGGCGGTCAACGAGACCGACTCGTTGAAGCGATCGAACGTGACGTGGCCGCCCTGCGCGCCGGTCTTCAGGAGCTCGACGGGGTACGGCTTGCCGGTCGTCGCGACGTAGAGCGTGCCGCCCTGGGAGACGTCGCTGACCGCCACGACCTGCTGTCCGTCGACCGTCGTCTTTGCGCCCTTTGCCAGCTTGCCGTGGGTGACAACCAACGCGCCGACCATCTGGTGCAGGTTCGTCAGTGAGCCAAGCGACGCGAAATCGCCCGTGCTCGCCGGCGCCTTCAGCCACTTGCCCTTGAACAGTGTCGCCGCCGCGGCGCCGCCGAAGTGGCGCCAAAACGCGGGGCTCCCGTTGATGTAGACGACCTTGCCGATGGCCACGAGCTGGAAGCTCAGCCCGCCCTCCGACATGGTGCCGCTGGCGCCCTTGCCCGCAACGAGATCGAGGTCGAGCGTGATCGGCGAACCTCCGCTCACGATCGAACCTGAGATGTGGACCGACTTCACACCGTCCATCGCCGCTCCGGCTGCGCTGACGATCGCCGCCGCCCCCTTGGCGGCGACACCGTTGTCCGAGGAGCCACCGCAGGCGGAAACCGCGCTGAGCACGAAGAGCGCAAGGACGGCACACGTGGCGATGCGGGAGCGCATGCGACACGTAGCGTATCCCGGCGCGGATCGGCGCGCTTGAAGATGCCTCAGCCGTTCGGGCGAACCGAGGTGGCGGTGCGCATCACCAAGGCGAGTACGCCCGCGACCGCGGCGTCGAGTGTGAAGTTGACTGCGATCAGCTGTGCGGTGGTCATTTGTGGGGCCTTCCGTTCGAGTTGGGTGGGGAATCGCTGACTTCAGTGTCGGCTCGCAGCGCGTGAGCGGTGCGAGAACATGCTGGGAGGCGGCTGAGACCGGCGGCCGGCTTCGACCAGCGCGGGGGCGGCCCGAGGTGAGCGATGACCTCCTCACGCAGCCGCTCAGGGCCGTACCGCCACTCGTTCGGTGATCTGGACAAGGTCGATGTTCGGCGCTACAGTTGCCCCGTTCGCCGGTCGCCCGCGTAGGCGCCGCAGGCATTCTGGAAGGTGGGGGCAGGGGGAGCGAGGCATGCGGGGTAGACGTCTCGGGTGGGGGCTGACACTCCTTGGCACCGTGGCGCTCCTGTTCATGTGGCAGGGGGCGAGCGTGCTGTCGGCCGACACGGTCGTTCACCCCTTCGCGGGCAACTGGAGCACGTTCAACGGCACGGGCATGCTGACGCTCAACGCTCAGACCGCCAGCGCGGGCGCTGCGTCGACCGCGTACTACAGCAATGGCACCGCCGACTGCGGTACCACCACCACCTACTACGCCGGCGACTTCCGCGTGTCGAACGACAGCGGCTACTTCGCCGGCTGCACCGACGCCGCCGGAACCCATTTGATGGCCTGGTACCGGAGCGCGATCAGCTCCAACGAGGGGACCGTCAGCATCACCGTCGCCTCGAACGACCTGTCGTTCAGCGGCACCTACGATCAGACCTCCGACGGCACCGGGGGCGCCTACGACGGCACGTTCACGAGCGACTTCTCGGGCAGCGGCCGCACGGCGCCGAGCGCCCCCACCCCGACCGCCGTCAACAGCCAGAGCTGCGTCACATACAACGTCACCGGGACCTGGCAGGTGACGCAGACCAACGGCTACTCGCCAACGTTTCACCTCGAGCAGCACGGGAAGCAGATCACCGGCACCGAGGTGTTGAGCGCGGAGGATGAGGCGCGAGGGAACTACACCGGGACGACATCGAGCCTCGTCGGCACGGTCCACGGCAGCACAATCGACCTGATCGTGACGCCGCCGCCGAAGGCCACCGGCGCCGTTGTCAAGGGCGAGTACGTCGGCACGATCAGCGAGAGCACGACGGCCGGCCAGCTCGTTGCGCACGGTGCCGCCGGCTTGCCCGGCAACCCGACGGCGGATGGTGTGACCTGGACCGGGACAGGGACGGGCGTCTGCACGGGCGGGTGGAAGATGGGACTCAATTTCGGAAATGCCAACAACCTCTTCAGCGGCCACGGCGAGGGGGTCAGCTGCCGGCCGATGGCGGCCGCCTGCGTTCCGAACGCGCCGGGCGTCATCGGCTCGATCGTCGACTCGGCGTGTGGCACGCCCCAGGTGAAGACCTGCGCGCCGGGGATCAAGGTCGAGATCCAGTCCTGGACCTTCGCGGTCACACCGCTGACGGCGTCGTCGCGATGGCATGCCTGGCGAACGCCGCCGATGCAGCGCACCCTCACGATGACGGTCAAGGTCAACGGCAGCAGCAACACCGGCCTGTGCAAGGACGGCGACATCGGGACGGCGGTTGTGATCGATCGCGACCTCATCAACTCGGACAACGTCCACGCCTCAGGCTTCTCACTCGGCGGCTGGCAGACGCCCTGTGTCAATCAGACCTTCAACCTCAACGGCCTGTCCACGGCCTCGCGCGGGCTGACAGGGCCGCCGCTGCAACGGGGGCAGTTCGGCGTCGTCGCGACGATCGCGTGTTACGACCCGACCACCGACAGCTGGAACCCCACCGCCTGCTGACGGCGATGCCACGCGGCAGTGACCGCGTCGCGGCAGCGCCCGCGGACGACGGTCGGCGCGAGCGGGTGATCGCGGGTCCGTAGTCCCTACGCACCGGCCGCGGCGCTGCGCCGCGCTGCGGATCGGCGGGTGTACGCTGTTGAGCCGAGACTGGAAGCGCGCCGGTCGGAACGGCTGGCTGCGCGGCCAACGAAAGGGATCGCCTGATCCCCACCGCCGCCAGCGGTTTCGCCGTAACGCCCGCCAAGCGCGGCATCATGCATCGCATCTCGGTACGCCACCGGGTGATGGCGACTGTGTTCGTGACGCTGGCGGTGCTCGCGGCCGTGGTGGTCGTGTTGGCGGGGCGGCGCAGCCAGTTCAGCACGGCGCTGTTGACGGCGCCGATCTGGCTGCTGGCGCTCGCCGCGGTGCTCCATGTCGCGTCGCTCGTCACGCGCAGCGAGGCGTGGAACTTCTGCATGCGGGCCGCGGAGGGAAGCACGCCGCGGCGCGTGGTCTTCCGGGCCGCCGGCGTCGGCGCTCTGGCGAGCGTGCTGAGCGCGCAGCTCGGTGTCGCGACGCGCATCGGCGCGTTGCGTCGCACGGCGCCGAACACCTGCCCGCGCGTGCCGACGCTCGCGGCCGCCGAGGTCCCGATCGTCGCGGTCGAAGCGATGCTCGCCGCGGTGTTCATGTTCACGCTCGTGGGCCCACTCCACCTGCCTGTCTGGGTCCCGATCCTCGTGATTGCGGCCATGCTCGGCGCCCTCGGCTGCCTGCGCCGCGTCGCTCGCCGGCGCCGCTCCGGACTGTGGCTCGGGTTGGCCGCGCTGCGTGAGCTTCGTGGTCGCGAGCGGCTCGTCGCGCTGGTCGTGCTCGGCGTGCTCGCGCAGATCGTCCGGATCCTGCTGGTGCTGCACGCCGTCGGCGTCAACACGTCGGTCTTCAACGCGATCGCCGTCCTGATCATCAGCGTCAGCCTCAGTCCGCTGCCGCTCGGAGCCGGCGTCGGCGCGACGGCCACGGTGCTCATCCTCGGCGCGCACGGCCTTGCGGCCACCGCCGCCGGCGGCGTGCTGCTGACCGTCACCGGCACGGCCGGAGCGCTCTGCTACGCCGGCTGGGCCTGCGGAGACCACGCCCTGGCCCACGTTCGCACTCGCGCCCGCATGGTCGCCTGAGAGGAGCAGCCACGAGCTCGTCGCCGCGCCCGTGAGCTGCTCGCGCGAGGCAGTACAGTCGGGCGCGTCAGCAGCCGCATCCATCGATCGGAGGGCTCATGCCTACGTACGTCACTTTGATCAACTGGACGGAGCAGGGCGTCAGGAACTTCAGGGAGAGCGTCGACCGCTACGAGGCCGCCGCCGAGGCGTTGGCCAAGGTGGGCGTCACGTTCCGCGACATCTACTGGACGGTCGGCGCTCACGACCTCGTCGGGATCATCGAGGCGGCCGACGAGGAGACCGCGGCGGCCGGCCTGCTGGCGGTGTGTGCGCAGGGCGGGATTCGCACCACCACGATGCGCGGCTTCAGCGCCGACGAGATGCGGGCCGTGATCGCAAAGGCGCACTGAGCCGGCTCGGCGGTCGCGAACACGCGTCGTACCGACACTAGACTGGCTGGGCGATGTCGAACATCTTCAGGCGGCGCCGACCCTCGCCCGCGGACGCCGCCGAAGCGGGCGAGGCGGGTGAGCGCGCCGAGCGCGAGTCGCGCCAGGCGACCGACAACGAGGCCTACCGCCGGGCGTCGGACGACAGGGCCCGCGACCAGGCGATCGAGAACGAGGCCCGCCGCCGGGCGTCGGATGACCGGGCGCGGCGTCAGGCGACCGAGAACGAAGCGACGCGTCGGGCCTCGGACGAGCGGGCTCGGGCGCAGGCGGTCGAGAACGAGGCATCTCGCCAAGCCTCCGACGAGGGGTCCCGGCGCCAGTCGAGCGAGAACGAGGCACGCCGCCTCGGGCACGACAACCCCCCGCCCGAGTAAGCAGCAGGCAGCGAGCGACGCCGCCGCTTCGTCTCAGCCGACGCTCAGCAAACGCTTGGCCTGCGGAGAGGCTCATGGGTCACGATCCACGGCGTTGGCCGGTCCGCCCGGGCCGGATCCCCCTCACACGAGCGCAAGGACCCATTGACCGATGAACTGGCTGCCGAGACGTCCGAAGACCAAGCGCGGAATGCTCGCGGCCATCACCGGCGCCGTCGTCGCGGTCGCCCTGGGGGGCGCGGCGGTGATCTACTTCGTGATCTTCCCGACCTCCTCGCCGAAGCCCTTCGCACTGTCCACCACGACGATCAGTTCGCCGGTCGGCTCGGCCTCCGCGCTCGCCGGTGCCTGGACGATCGGCACGAGCTCGCAGGCCGGCTATCGGGTGCGCGAGAAGCTCGCCTTCCTGCCGGCGCTGAGCGACGCCGTGGGGCGCACGTCGGCGATCACCGGCGGTGCGACCTTCACCGACACGGACGGCAGGCTCAGCGCCACCGCGGCCTCGTTCGTGATCGACGTCGAGACGCTGAAGAGCAACGAGCAACTGCGCGACGAGCACATCCGCACGATCGGCCTGCAGAGCGCCACCTACCCGAAGGCCACGTTCGTCCTCTCAGCGCCGCTGACGCTGCCGGCGAATGCGCTGAGCGGGCGCGTTGTCGACGTCTCCGTGACCGGGGTCGTGACGATTCACGGCACCGCCCGGCGGTTGACGATCCCGCTGCAGATGCGTTTCTCCCCCTCGCGGATTCAGGCTGTCGGCTCGCTCACGTTCCCGTGGGGCGAGTTCAACATGACCGCCCCGAGCGTCGGCGGCTTCGTCAACGTGAGCGACATGGCCACGATGGAGTTCGACCTCAACCTGCGCCGCGCGTAGGGTCGGCGACGCCGGCGCGCCCGCGCTCAGCGCGCTGCGACAGGCGGCGGACGCTCAGGCGGCCTGTGCCGGGGTGGCCACGTCGTCGTCGGACGTGTCCGCCATCTCGACCACGTCAGCCATCGTCGTGCCGCGGCGGCCCTCGGCCTCGAGCAGCAGCCGGAAGTCGTGGGGGCTCGTCGCAGTGTTCATCGCGTCCTCGATCGTCACGCGACCGGCGACCACGTGCTCGTAGAGCGCCTGGTCGAAGGTCTGCATCCCGTCGTATCCACCCTCGGTGATGACGGCCGTCAAATCCGCGGTCTCGTCGGGCCTGACGATCTTGTCGTGCACGCGGCCGGTCATGCGCAGGACCTCGCAGACGGGGACGCGACCGCCGTCCGCGGCGCGCACCAGCCGCTGCGAGATCACGCCGCGCAGCGTGCTGGCGAGCATCGCTCGCACCTGCTGGTGGTGGTTGGCGGGAAAGAACTCGAGCATCCGGTTGATCGTCTCGGCGGCGTCGAGGGTGTGGATCGTCGAGAGCACGAGGTGCCCGGTCTCGGCCGCTGACATCGCGGTCTGGACGGTCTCCTCGTCGCGCATCTCGCCGATCAGAATCACGTCTGGGTCCTGGCGCAGGACGCGACGCAGCGCGTCCTTGAACGAAACCGTGTCGACGCCGACCTCGCGCTGACCGATGATCGAACGCTGGTCCTGATGGATGAACTCGATCGGGTCCTCGATCGTGACGATGTTCGCGGCGCGGGTGAGATTGATGTGGTGGATCATCGCCGCGAGCGTCGTCGACTTGCCCGAGCCGGTCGTCCCGGTCACGAGGATGATGCCGCGCTGCTCGTCCGCCATCCGCGCCACGACCGGCGGCAGCAGGAGCTCGCTGATCGTGCGGATACGGTGAGGGATCGCCCGAGCGACGAGCGCGACACCGCCGTGTTGCCGTCGCGCGTTGATCCGAAACCGTGCCACGCCGGCGATCTCGCGCGAGATGTCGATCTCGTGACGCTGCTCGAACTCATCGAGCCGCAGGCCCTTGCCCAGCATCTCGCGCAGCAGTTCCTCGGTGTCGCCGGGCGCGAGCACCGGCCATTCGTCGCCGTGCAGCGGTACGAGCTCGCCGTTCACACGGGCCACCGGGACCGACCCTGCCTTCAGGTGCAGGTCGGAGCCCTCATGCGCAACGAGCGCGCGCAGCGCCTGGTCGAGATCGATCACACCCGCCTCATCGGCGCGAGGAGAGCTTTGGTTAACCCTGGGAGACGCGCTCCGAGGCCGCCGCGGCGGCTCCACGCCACGCCGGCGCGAGCGCGCGGCGGCTGGCCGTCGCGGACGCCCTGGATCGCGGATAGTTCGCCGGCCCGGCTCCGCCGATCAGGCGTCGCAGTCCGGGGCTCGCAGCGCCCCGGACCGGTGCTTGCTCACGCCGATGCAGAGGAGGCGGTGCCCCGTTCGACGGTCTCGACGCTCAGGTAGTTCGGCCCGCTCTTGGAGCAGGCGCGGAAGGGGAAGCGGATCACCGTCGAGGCCTTCTGGCCTGGCGCATAGATGCGCAGCCCCGCCGCCGTCACCGGCTTGCAGGTGGCAGCCGGGTAGTTGGCCACGTCGGTGATCCTCACCACGGCAGACGCTGTGGTGTTCTGCGCGTTTGCGGTCGTGTAGCTGGCGAGCGTGACCGTGGTCGTCTTGGTGACCGCGTTGCGGCTGGCTGCGCTGCCGAGCTGGTGCCCGCTGAGGTCGACTCCGGAAACGCCCGGATAGCCCGTGAGCGTGCAGGTGTGCCCGGACACGTTGGTGATCTGTAGCTCGTAGTAGGTGGCGCCGGCGGTGCCGCTGCCTGAGGTGTCCCACCACACGACGAGACCGGAGGCCGTGCACGAGGGCGTGCCGGCCGCGGTCGCCGGGAAGGCTGTGACGGCGAGCGTGCCGGCTGCCGCGAGCAGGCCGGCGCAGGCCACGGCGGCCGCGCTCGTGAGACGCTTGGAATGAGGTGTTGGTCGACGCATTGTGAGCCCTTCGTTGCTTGGGGAGGTGGAAGCCCTCCTCACCGATTATGACGCTTGCCCTGCTCCGCCGCGGCGATCAGATCCGCCGCGCAGCGCCCGCGGCGCACGCCGAACGCGGGTCGGATCGTGAGCTGGAGACGCATGCGCGACGGGGACGGACGCGCGCGGCGAGCGCCCGCGCGCGGCGGCGTCGCGATGGGGCGCTACTGTCGCTCGCGCAAGCCACCTTTACCCGCGGACGGCGAGGAGCCACATGAGCGTCGAGCAGCATTTCGGAGCGGCGAAGTTCAACCTGCGCGCGATCAGGCAGGCGGTCGGTAGGGCCGAGGGATTCAACGCCAAGGTCGCGGTCCTCATCACGCGCGGCGTCGGCACGATGGCCTGCGCGTACGTCTTCTGCCTGATCGCGCTGGTCAGCCTGCCGGCGATCCTGATCGAGGCCGGCGTGCTCCACCACAGCGACGTGCCCGCGTTCTTCACCAAGCCGGGCCTGATTCTGATCGTCGCGTGGATCGCCCAGACCTTCATCCAGCTGGTCCTGCTGTCGATCATCATGGTCGGCCAGAACGTGCAGAGCATCGCCTCTGACGCGCGCTCGCAGCACACCTACGACGACGCCGAGCAGATCAAGACGGGGGTGCTGGCCGCGCTCGACCGCCTCGACGTGCACACCGAGGGTGGCATCAAGACGCTGCTCGACCGCCTCGATCAGATCGCAGCCGCGCTCGTCAAGCCGGTGGGGGGTGCGGGGGCGTAACGGCGCGATGCACGGCCCCGCGCGGGGGTGCGGGGTAGCGGGGCGACTCTCGCCCGCGTTCGCGCGCGAGTGCGGATAGAGTCGAGGCCACTGTGAGCGAGCCGGCCGCGAGCGTGCCCTCCTCCCGCGACGGCGGCCCGTTGGCGCGCACCGGGCCGATCTTCGCGGCGCTGATCGGGCTGACGACGGTGGCGATCCTGCTGCAGGCCGTGTTCGCGGGCGAGTTCGTCGACCGTGCGCACACGGGCGGGTGGTTGAGCGCGCACAACGCGAACGCGATCGTCGTGATCGCGTTGGCGGTGATCACCGCGATCTACGCCGTCGTCGCGCTGCGCAACACCGCGCGTACGCTCGTGATCGGCTCGGTCGTGCTCGCGGTGCTCGTGATCGTGCAGACCGTGATCGGCCATGCGATCACCGACGACAACGACAACGGCCTGCTGGTGATCCACATTCCGCTGGCGATGCTGGCCTTTGGCCTGACGATCTGGCTGAGCGTCAAGGCGCGCAGCCTGCGCAGGGCCGCCGCCGCGCCGCACGCCTGACCGCGGAACGCGACACCCGAGCGGATCGGCTCGAGCAGGATCCACGGCTCGGCGTCGAACTGCTACGGGTGTGATCGAATCGGGTCCGAACGGCGCCTCCGCGCGTCGCGTGCGCTCGCCGCTCGCCGCTCACGCCGGCCGCGGCGAGCGTCGCCGGCGCTTAGGCGCAAACTGCGGCGTTTTACGGATGCACGCGCACCTGCGCGTCCGCCTACGGATACGCGATAGTCTGATGACTCTGAGGAGGCAAGGTCAGCGGTTTGAGAGCAGTTCGCGAGATTAGGTTCACCATCACGGCGGCCGGCACGCCAGGGCACCAGAATCAGGCGCTCGCCGGCGCTGATTGTGCTGCGAGATCCGATCGTCTTCCCGAGCATGAAGGAACGAGCGTTTGAAGCCGCTCCCGGGCAGCGTGAGGATCCATCTGGTTCAGAACTTCTGTGGAGGAGGAGGCAACATGACTGACGAAAAGCGGGCCGCACGGCCCGGAACCCTGCGGCTGGCCCGGCGGGCGGCCGCGTCTGCGGTGGCCGCGGGAGCGGTCCTCGCCATCATGGCGGTCGGCGCGAACGGCAGCACGAACGGGGTGCTCGCGCACAGCAGCGCTTCGAGCCTCGGCACGACCATCTACGGGACCCTGCCGCCGGCCGGGACCCCGACGAAGGGCGGAACGATCACGCAGGGCCAGTTGACCGGCCAGACGCCGACCTACATCTTCCCGATCGCCCCGGGCGCGAACACGTCGACCGGCACGATCTCCCTGCTGAGCTCGCTCTTCATGCCGCTCTATGCGGGACCCAGCGGCGCGGTGCCGAAGGTCGACGAGGCCCTCAGCGCCGCCAACACGCCGATCTTCAGCGACGGCGACACGGTCGTGACGATCCCGATCAAGCCCGGGCTCAAGTGGGCGAACGGCGCCCCGGTCGACGCCAACGACGTCGTCTTCTGGTTCGACATCCTGCAGGCGGCGATCAAGGAGAGCCCCGCCAACTGGGGTCAGTTCTCGCCCGGTCTGATGCCGCAGAACGTGAAGAGCATCTCGACCAGTGGTAAGTACGACGTCGTCATGCACCTGACGGGGCCGTACAACCCCGGCTTCTTCGAGAACAACAACCTGTCGGACACCAACAACGTCTACCCGCTGCCGAGCACGGCATGGAACATCGACGCGACCGGCGGGCCGCACATCACCAACTGGGAGAACAATCCGGCGGTCGACAAGAAGATCTACGACTACCTGAACAAGGCGGGCGGTTCGGTGGCGACGTTCGCGACCAACCCGCTGTGGCAGGACGTTGACGGGCCGTTCAGGCTGACCTCGTTCAGCGCGACGAACAGCTCGTACACGCTCGTCCCGAACCCGAACTACGGCGGCTCGCCGAAGCCGATCATGTCCGAGGTTCAGGTCGAGACCTACACCGGCTACACGTCGGAGCTCGATGCCATGCGCTCCGGCAGCCTCGACGTCGCCGTCGGGATCGACCCCTCGCAGCTGGCCGAGGCGCCGGCGCTGAAGTCGCAGGGGATCGACATCTTCGGCGGTCCCGGCTGGGGGTGGTTCGCTGGGATCATCAACTTCAAGGACAAGACGGACGACTTCAACAACGTCATCGCACAGGTGTACGTCCGCCAGGCGATCAGCTACCTGATCGACCAGCCGGCGATCATCAAGGGCGTCTACAAGGGCGCTGCGGCACCGGCCTACACCGAGGTGCCGACCGCGCCGTTCTCGCCGTACGCCCCGGCGTCCGCGGGCAAGCCCGCCTTCCCGTATAACCCGGCCAAGGCGGTCTCGGTCCTCCAGTCTCACGGCTGGAAGGTCGTGCCCAACGGCAAGACGACGTGCGTCAAGCCGGGGACCGCGTCGAACGAGTGCGGCGCCGGGATCCCCGCGGGGACGCCGATCGCGTTCGTCTGGGCCAACGTGCCCGAGTCCGTCGCGACGACCGGCGCGCTGGAGTCAGAGGTGATCGCCTCGGAGGCCAAGCAGGCTGCCGGGATCGACATCACCCTGCAGTCGAAGTCGTTCAACTTCCTCACCTCCAACTACAACGATCAGAACCCGGCGGCGTCGAAGTACACGAACGACTGGGGCGTCAACAACTACGGCGGCCTGTTCACCGACTACTACCCGTCGGGCGAAGGTACGTGGAACCCCGGCGGCGGGTTCAACCTCGGGGACTTCAACGACCCGATGGCGAACACGCTGATGAACGACTCGGTGCACAGCGGCAACCCGGAGGCGATCAAGATCGAGGCCGCCTACTTCCAGACGCACGTGCCGGTGTTCTTCATGCCGGACGGCGACTACCTGCTGGCGGTCAACACCACGAAGGTCGCGGGCCCGCCGGACGGCTGGACGGCGATGACCCAGCAGCAGTGGTTCCCGCAGTACTGGTACGTGAAGTAGGCGCGAGCGGGCGAAGAGATCGAAGCAATGAAATCCACCCGTCGGCCGTGGCCGCAAGGCGACCGCGGCCGGCGGGGTGGGCTCGGATGTCGCTGAGCGGTGTCGATCGCAGTGAGCCGCCCGGATGATGGGCTACATCATCCGGCGGCTGGCGACTGCGGTGATCGTGGTCCTGGGCGTCGCGGCGATCATCTTCGCGCTGCTCCACTGGCTGGCGCCTTCACCCGCCTACGACGTGCTCGGGGCCAAGGCGCAGCCGGCCGCGGTCGCCTCGTGGAACAAGCTGCACGGCTACGACCGCCCGGAGCTCGTGCAGTTCTTCAGCTACCTCGGCGACCTGCTGCACCTGAACTTCGGCTACTCGTACAAGCTCTCGCAGAGCGTCAGCGCGCTGTTCGAGGAGAATGCCGGCCGCAGCGCGTACTTGACGCTCGCCGCGCTGCTGCTGTCGCTGATCATCGCGGTCCCGCTCGGGATCATGCAGGCGGTCCGGCGCAACACGTTTGGGGACTACACGTTCACGACGCTGAACTTCGTGCTCTACTCGATGCCGTCGTTCTTCCTCGGCCTGATCCTGATCCAGTTCTTGGCGCTCGACTGGGGGGTCTTTCCGCCAACCGTGTCGGACTCGATCACGACCGCGTGGCAGGCGTTCACCCACCCCATGCAACTGACGCTGCCGATCGTCACGCTTGCCGCGATCAACGTCGCCTCGTTCAGCCGCTACATGCGCTCGTCGGCGCTCGACAACCTCGCCCAGGACTACATCCGCCTCGCACGCGCCAAGGGCCTGTCGCAGCGCGCCGTGCTGTTCCACCACCTGCTGCGCAACGCCTGCCTGCCGATGATCACGCTGATCGGCCTCTCGATCCCGACGCTGCTGGCCGGGAACCTGCTCACCGAGTACCTCTTCAACTACCCGGGCCTCGGGCTGCTGTTCTACACCGCGCTCGGCAACCTCGACTACAACGTCCTGCTCGCCTACGTGATCCTCGGCGCCATCCTGACGGTGCTCGGCAACCTGATCGCCGATGTCGCGATCAGCATCGCGGACCCGCGGGTGCGCCTTGACTGAGCCTGAGGCCCCGCTGCTCGAGGGGCTCGGCGACGCCGCCGGCCTGCCCATCGGCGCCCCCGAGGGCGGCGAGGTCCAGATCATCGCGAGCGGCTGGAATCTCGCGCTGCGCGAGTTCTTCGACAACAAGCTCGCGGTCGTCGGGCTCGTCGTGATCGTCTTCTTCATCCTGTTCTGCTTCATCGGGCCGCTGATCGACCCGACCAACCAGGCGCTGGTCAACCCGCTCAACACCGACCTGGCGCCTGGCGGCCACTACCTGCTGGGGACGGACGAGCATGGCTTCGACGAGTTCGGCCGGATCATGATGGGCGGGCAGTCGGCGCTCGAGATCGGCTTCTTCGCCGCCGCGATCGCGACCGTGCTCGGCACCCTGTGGGGAGCGATCGCCGGGCTCGCCGGCGGCATCGTCGACGGCGTGATGATGCGGATCGTCGACGTCCTGCTGTCGATCCCGCTGCTCTTCCTCGTGCTGGTGCTCGCGACCAAGTACAGCGGCACGGTGGTGCGGCTGAGCCTGCTGATCGGCCTGTTCTCGTGGCTGATCCCGGCTCGCCTGGTGCGCGGCGAGGTGCTGACGCTGCGCACGCGCGACTTCGTCTCGGCCTCACGGGTGATGGGTGCGACGCGGCGGCGGATCGTCCTGCGCCACCTGATCCCGAACGCGCTGTCGGTGGTGATCGTCAACGTCACCTTCCAGGTCGCCGACTCGATCCTGATCCTCGCCTACATCGGCTTCCTCGGCTTCGGCCTGCAGTTCCCGGCGACCTCGTGGGGCGACATGCTCGGCGGCGCCCAGAACTACGTCACCGAGGGGTACTGGTGGCTGGTGTATCCGGTCGGCGGCTGTCTTGTCGTGCTCGTGCTCGCGACCAACCTGGTCGGCGACGCGCTCCGCGACGCCTTCGACGTGCGGCTGAGACGCCGCTAGCCTGGAGCCCGACGATGCCCGCCGCGCTCGAGGTTGACAACCTCTCGACCCACATCAAGCTGTCACGGTCCACCGTGCAGGCGGTCGGCAACGTCAGTCTCGGCCTCGACACCCACGAGACGGTCGGGCTGGTGGGCGAGTCGGGCTGCGGCAAGTCGATGCTCGGGCTCTCGATCCTGGGCCTTCTACCCAACGGCGGCCACATCATCGAGGGTTCGATCAAGCTCGGCGACCGCGAGCTCGTCGGGCTGCCGGACCCCGATCTGCGGCGCCTGCGCGGCAACGAGGTGGCGATGATCTTCCAGGACTCGCTGTCCTCGCTGAACCCGACGAAGTCGATTGGCAAGCAGGTCGCGGAGCCGGTGCGCCTGCACCGCGGAGCCTCGAAGAAGGAGGCGTACGACCGGGCGCTCGAGGTGCTCGAGCTGGTGGGGCTGCCGCAGCCGCGCGAGCGCCTGCGCGACTTCCCCCACCAGCTATCGGGTGGGCTGCGCCAGCGGGTGATGATCGCGATCGCGCTGGCCTGCGAACCGAAGGTGCTGCTCGCCGACGAGCCGACGACCGCGCTTGACGTGACGATTCAGGCGCAGATCCTGCGGCTGCTCGACGACCTCCGCGACCGCCTCGGCATGGCGACGCTGCTGATCACGCACGACATGGGCGTCGTCGCCGGGCGCACCACGCGGATCAACGTCATGTACGCCGGGCGGATCGTCGAGTCGGCCGAGACCCACGAGCTGTTCACCGGCATGCGCCACCCGTACACGCAGTCGCTGCTCGGCTCGATCCCGCGCCTGGAGCAGGACACGACCAAGCCGCTCGTGTCGATTCCGGGACTTCCGCCGGACCTCACGAACCCACCGGAGGGCTGCCGCTTCGCGCCGCGCTGCTCGCGCGCGAGCGAGCAGTGTCGGGCGCAGGAGCCGCCGCTTCAGGGCGCCGACCCGAGCCACCTGTTCGCCTGCTGGCACCCGGTCGACGGGCCGATCAACCTCACCTCGCAGATGCGTGTCGTCGCCGAGCGCGCCGCCCAACTCGACATTCGGGCGCTCAAGCCGCTGCTGCAGATCGAGAACGCGGTCCGCGAGTTCCCGGTCACGGCCGGCGTGCTGAAGCGCAAGGTCGCCTCCGTCAAGGCGGTCTCGGACGTGACGCTGACAGTCGGCGAGGGCGAGGCGCTCGGGCTCGTCGGCGAATCGGGCTGCGGCAAGACGACGCTCGGCAAGCTCGTTGTCGGGATCGAGAAGCCCGACGGCGGCCGGGTCATGCTCGCCGGCCAGGAGGTGTTCCGAAACCACGGACGGGTGTTGCGGTTGGCCCGGCGCGACCTGCAGATGATGTTTCAGGACCCGTACGCGTCGCTTGACCCGCGGATGCGGGTTCAGGCCAGCCTGCGCGAGCCACTGGTCGTCCAGGGAATCGGTTCCGCAAGTGAGCAGGACCAGCGGATCCGCAGGATGCTCGACGAGGTCGGGCTGCCGCTGAGCGCACTCGAGCGCTACCCGCACGAGTTCTCCGGCGGGCAGCGCCAGCGCATCGCCCTGGCCCGCGCGCTGATGCTCGAGCCGAAGGTGGTCGTCGCCGACGAGCCGGTCAGCGCACTCGACGTCTCGATCCGCTCGCAGGTGCTGAACCTGATGAAGCGCCTCCAGGCAGAGCACGGCATGGCCTCGATCGTGATCTCCCACGACCTCGCGGTCGTCAAGTACCTGGCGGACCGGATCGGTGTGATGTATCTCGGCAAGCTCGTCGAGCTGGGCACCGGCGACGACATCTACCGCCGCGCGGCGCACCCCTACACCGACGCGCTGATCAAGACGATTCCGGTGCCCGATCCGGCTGCCGAGAGCGCGAAGACGGAGATCGCGATCCGCGGCGAGCTGCCGAGCCCGATCACCCCCCCGTCGGGCTGCCGCTTCCGGACGCGCTGCCCGCGGGCCGCATCGATCTGCGCCGAGCAGGAGCCGCCGCTGCGCCAGTTCGGCCCCGGCCACCAGGCTGCCTGCCACTTCCCGCTGCAGGAAGCCGCCCCCGCGTGAGCGCACGCCGCGTCGCGGCGGCCACGCTGCTGGCCTCCCTCGCGCTCGTCACGCCGCTCGTCGCGGCCACCGCCACGACCGTCGACCTGCCCGCGAAGCTGGCCCCCGAGATCGCGCGCGCCCGGCACGGCAGGGTCGCGGTGCTGATTCCCTCGACCATCCGCGCCGACGTCGCCGCCTCGCACCTCTACGCCTCCGGCGTCGCCACCGCCCACGGCTACGACATCCAGCTCGCCTATGCACCGGCCTGCAACGACGGCACCGCCTGCTTCTTCGCCGAGTTCCAGGGCGGTCCGCAGACGCTGCTCGCGGGGACGCGCGTGGCGCTCGCGCACGCGATCACCGGCACCTACGCGCCGATCCGCTGCGGCGCCTCGTGCGGCCCCGCCGCGCTCCAGTGGCGCGAGCGCGGCGTGCTCTACAGCGTGCAGTATGTTCTCGGCGGCAGGGCGAACATGGTCGCGCTCGCCGACTCGGCGATCGACGCCGGAGCACGTTGAAGATGCGCCTCGAGGGCCTCAACCACATCACCGCGATCACCGGCGATGCCCCGCGCAACGTCGACTTCTACACCGGTGTGCTGGGCCTGCGGCTGGTCACGAAGACCGTCAACCAGGACGACCCGACCGTCTACCACCTCTTCTACGCCGACGAGCACGGCAGCGCGGGGGCGGATCTGACCTTCTTCGAGTACCCCGGCGCGGCGCCCGGACAGGTCGGGCCGGGCTGCGCGTACCGCGTGATCTCGCGGGTCGGCTCGGCCGACTCGCTGGCGTTCTGGGCCGAGCGTCTCGCGGAGCGTGGCGTCGCGTTCGAACGGGATTTTGATTGGGTCCGCTTCGCAGACCCGGAGGGACTCGAGCACGAGCTGCGCGTCGAGGACGTTCCGGACGAGCCGCTGCGCGCCGTGCACCCGGAGATCCCGCCCGAGCACGCGCTGCTCGGCTTCGCCGGCGTGCGCGCGTACAGCCTGCGGGCGGACGCGAGCCGCGAGCTGCTGGTCGACGTGCTCGGCGCGGTCGGCGACGGCGCGACGCTCGAGCTGCGCGGGACAAGCCGCGGCGCGACGATCACCTGGGACCCGCCGCCCGACACCCGCCTCGTCCAGGGCGCCGGTTCGATCCACCACATCGCCTGGGGCACGACCGTCGCCGAGCATCCGCGCTGGCACGAGCACGTGAACGCCTCCGGGGTGCGAAGCACCCCCATAATCGACCGCCACTTCTTCCACTCGATCTACTTCCGCGAACCCGGCGGCGTGCTCTACGAGATCGCCGACGACGGCCCCGGCTTCGCCCACGACGTCCCCGAGTCCGAGCTCGGCCGCCAGGTCGTGCTGCCGCCGTGGCTCGAACCCCGCCGCGCCGAGATCGAGGCGCGCCTGACGCCGCTGCCCGACCCGCGCGCAGGCTGGTCGGCCGCGGCCTGAGGTCTACTCGCCGACGTTTCGCTCGGCCGTCGGCACGCGCTCGAGCCGCTCGTCCGGGATCGGCTCGCCGCTTTCGATAGAGAGGCCGTAGGTGCCCGCGGCGAGGCGCGCCTCGGCGCGTTCGACAGCGGCGAGCTGATCCTGCAGATCCTCGGCGCGGGTCGCGTCGAACTCCTCCTGGTAGAGCGTCTCGGACCCCTCGTCGCCCGGCTCGTCCTCACCCTCGGCCTGCGGGGTGAGGTCGGCGAGCAGAGCCTCGATTCGCTCCCGCTCCTGTTGGAGGAGCTGCCGCGCGCGCTCGGGTTCCATGGTCGCGAAGACTAGCCGGCTGCCGGCGCGTCCGGGCGGATCACGGCGCGCCCGAGGCCGATGATCTCCATCTCGGTCTGCGGCGCGCAGACCGCGACCGCGTCGGCCTCCCGGCGCAGCGTGCGGCGCAGCAGCATGAACGCGGCTCCCCCGACCGTCGCCGGGACCCACAGCACGATCGCGCGGTAGGCGAGCACGGCGCCCGCCGCGGCGGTCAGCGGCACGTGGTAGAGCACGAGCGCGCCGACCAGGCCCGCGTCGATCCCGCCGATCCCGCCCGGGACCGGGATCAGCCCACCCAGCTCGCCGATCAGATAGCCCATCGCCAGCGGGCCAAGCAGCGGCGCGGGCCCGATCGCGCGGAACGTCGCCCACAGGATCATCACATCGAAGACGAGGTAGGCGAGCAGCCCGGCGAGCAGGATCGCGTTGGCCTCGCGCAGCAGCGCGAGCGACTCGCTGATGCCACCGGCGATCGCGGCGACGCTCGCCCGAAGCGCCCGCACGCGCGCCGAGCTGGTGTGGGGTGGCTGCGCGGTCGCGCGGCCGTCGCGTTTGCCGGCGACGCGACCCGCCTGGAGCGACGCGACGATCGCGGCGGCCGCGACCGCGGCGGGGAGCGCCGTCAGCAGCAGGTCGTGCTCGCCCGGCAGAACACGGATCGCGAGCGCCACGCCGATCACGATCACGCCGACGACGTTCGGGACGCTCGTCAGCAGGAAGAACGAGACCGACCGCCGCGCGATCTCGGGCGCCGGCATCCCGCCACGCCGCAGCGCCCAAGCCCCGAGCGCCAGCCCGCCGGCGCCGCCGGTCGGAAACAGCGCGTTCGCCGCGAGCTCCGCCATCCCGATCTGCCAGCTCACCAGCCAGCTCATCCGCCGGCAGAAGATCATCCGAAACGCCGCGACATAGCCAAGCTCGGAGAGCAGCTTGAGGGCGACGCCGGCCAGCAGCCAGTCGGGGTTGGCGTGCGAGAGGCGTGTGCGCAGGCCTCCCAGGCCGGGGAGGAGCACGATGACGGCGACGACCACCGCCAGGACGAGGACCGCGACGAGCAGGCGCGAGCGGAGTCGGCGCCTGCTCAGCTCAGGCGGGACGGCGAGATCGCTGCGGTTGACCTCGGCAGGTGGGGCCTGAGCGGTCATTCGACCGCATGCTTGCAGGGCGGGGGCGGGGGTTGCTGTGGTAGGCCCGCCGTGCGAGGAGCGTCAGGTGGCGATCGGCAGACGAGAGCGGCGCGCCAGCCGGTAGCATCGGGGCCGGTCCTGTGGGACCGTCCGCGGTCCGGCCAGCGCCAGATCGCGTTCGGCGAGATAGCTCAGTTGGTAGAGCACACGACTGAAAATCGTGGTGTCCCCAGTTCGAGTCTGGGTCTCGCCATGGGGGGAGGGCGAGACGGACTGGCGGGTCGGTGGAATACCAAACGGCATGCTCGGACGCTCCGGGGCATCACACTGGCCCGCGGACTTCCGCGGATTGTCGCGAGGGTAGGAGCGCGGAGCATTCGGAAAACAGCTGATGACCGCGACGACCGGGCACGAAGCTGCTAGGCCAACGCACTACATTGCAAGCTATGCCCGAGCCCTCCGAGTTGCGTGCCTCTGATCAAGAGCGCGAGCGTGTCGTCCATGAGATCCGCGAGCATTACGCTGCCGGGCGGCTGACCGACGCGGAACTGAGCAACCGGGCGCAAGCCGCCTACAGCGCGCAGACGACCAGCGAGCTGGCGGCGCTGCGGGCCGACTTGCCGCAGCTCCCGGTAACGCCAGCAGAGCAACGGACGGAACTGGCCCGACGCCGCAGCGATCTTCAACGCCGCCTTGTCCAACAGGGCGGCGGCGCTCTGATCCCGTTCGTGATCTGTACCGCGATCTGGCTGGCGACCGGGGCACATGGGATGTTCTGGCCCGTGTGGGTCGCGCTGGTGGCGCTGATCCCGCTCCTCCGCAACGGCTGGCGGCTGTACGGCCCAGCGCCCCAACTCGATCGCATCGAGCAGGCGCTCGCCCAACGCGAACACCGCGAGAGCGCCCGGCACGAGCGCCGCATGCGCCGCCGCGCACGCTAGCCGTATGTGGACGCGCTCCAGCGGGTCGAAGGGTCGAGCCGCGAGAGCGTCACGGTCGTTGCCCGCGCTTGCTTCCGCCCACCAGGGGGCTCCGGGGCTAGGCGGAGGCTTTGTCGCCGAAGCGTTGGCGTGCGGCTTGGCGTGACACGCCGAGAGCGATGGCGATCCTGTTCCACGAGCGGCCGGCGTTCCGTGCGGCCGTAACTGCGTCGCGAAGGCGGGCCTCGTCGGCGCGGACATTGTCCGCGACCTGAGCGACGGCGAGGAGCTCCGGAGCCTCTTGCCAGCGGATAGTTGCTGGATCGACGTTCTTGGCCCAATGCTCGAAGCGCGCCGCGGCGGTCTCGATTTGCTTGTCGGTGTGCTTTGGCATGTGGTTGCTAGCGCTGGAACTTTGGCCTGAGGTGCATCGCGTGGATCACGACCGGGTCGTCACCGTCGCGGTCCAAGATCCCGATCTCAAGCAGGTTCCCGGTTGTGGCGGGGCCGACCACCATGACGAGATCATCGTCGTCGGTTGTTGCGCTGTACATCTCGTTGCGTACCGCATGGAGAATGTCTTCGTCAGGGATCCCGTGCCTTCGAGCGACATCCGCGATCCGCACTAGACAAGGCTACTTGTCTGCGCGAGGAATGTCAACGACGAACGAGCCGCTCCTTGTTTCGCCAAGTCGCCTGGCTGAACGGTTTCGACCGCGGATCGGCGCCGACGTGAGTGCGAGCACGATCAGTTTCCGTGTCGCACAACCGTCAGGAGGATCCATGGAAACTGTCTTGCTGGACCGCATCGGTCGACGCCGCTCACCGGCCACCATGCCGGGGTACCACGCTGGTCGTCCGCCGCGCAACAAGGGACAGCGCTACCCGGCCGATCCGCCGCCGGTCGAGGAGATCATCCGGGTCATGCGGACCGCCGGCGACGGCCCGGCAGCTGACCGATTGCGCGGCCTGATCGTCGTGCTCTGGCGCTCCGGGCTGCGGATCAGCGAAGCGCTCGCGCTCGCCGAGAGCGACCTTGACCGTGGCCGTGGGGCGATCCTGGTGCGCCGCGGCAAGGGCGGCAAGCGCCGCGAGGTCGGCATGGACAACTGGGGCTGGGAACAACTCGACCCATGGCTCCAAGTCCGTGAACAGATGCCTGTCGGGGCGCTCTTCTGCATCATCTGCGGTCCGACGCGCGGTCGCCCATGGACACAAGACGCCGTTCGCGTACAGCTACGGCGCACCGCTGCCCAAGCGGCTGTAAGGCGTCGCTTCGCGCCACACCAGCTGCGCCACGCCCACGCTGTGGAGATGGCCCGCGAGGGCGTCCCGATCATGGTCATCCAACGCCAACTCGGTCACGCCAACCTCGGCATCACCTCGATCTACCTCCAAGGCATCGACAACGCCGAGATCATCGACACGGTCCACCACCGGGCCGCACCCGTCATCCCCGCCAGCGCCGGCCTGCACAGACCCGGCTAACGCTGCCTAGGGCTGGGCGGTTGCGGTAGCGGGCAGTGCTGCGATTTGCCCATCGGAGGACGCGATTTAGTTGTGGCGGAGCAGCTCGTCGAGCCACGCGAATGAGCGCGCGTGGTATAGAGCACGGGCGCCCTGTTCGCAGTGGTCGTCTGCGCCCTCGGCACCTGTGAAGTGAACGTAGGTCGTCTCGCAGGTCATGGCGTCGACAAGTTGGGGTGCCGAGGCACTGATGTCGTCACCCTCGGCGTCACAGACCCACGTCGGGCAAGTGATGTCGGGCGCGCGCTCGGCAAGCGTGAAGTCGCGCAGTGCGTCAACGAAGTCGAGCGGTTCGTCCACTCCGTGGACGAGGAGCCCGCGGCGCACTGCCCATCCCGCCGTTGGCTTGCCTGCGAGGAGCTGCAAGAGCTTGGCGACCGCATTGCGCGCCCACGGCCGGCCGCTCGCAAATGGACGGGCCAACGCGCCGGGCAGGCGCTCGAGGAACGCACCGTAGAGGTCGTACGCGCCGCAGTCGGCAATGCAGGCGGCGAGGCGATGCTCGGCACTCGCTGCGCGAGGCGCGAGATGCGCCCCGAGACTCAAACCGATCAGCGCAACACGAGAGGCGTCGACGTCGGGGCGCGCGAGCGCGTAGTCGAGTACCGGGGTGATGACGTTCTCCCAGTCGGCGCGCATGACGAGTCCCCGCTCGATCAGGGCGGCCCCCTGGCCGGGACCATCGAACGCCAACACGTTGTAGCCGCGCGCCAGAGCCGCGGCACCGTTGGCGAAATACAGCTCCTCGGCCGTGCCGTCGTAGCCACCGGTAAGAACGACGGTCGCCCGCGCCCGCCCGGAATCGTCCACGGCGAAGAAATAGCCGGGCAGCGTCGTCTCCTCGAACGGGATCTCGACGATCTCGGCGGCTGGCACCATCAGCGCAGCCGCGCGCCGGAACATGTCGGTCTGGCGGGCGTACGCCTCCACGAGCCGCGAATCGAGCGGAACGCCCATCAGCATCACACCCGCCGTACGGAAGTAGGTCGACGCACGGAGGTACGCGAGACGCGATGTCTCCACCTGCCCGGCGTCCGACGCGCGCTCGGCGAGCGCCTCCACCCGCCGAGCGGCCACAGTCCACTCGCTGAACCAACTGTCTAACTCGGTGCCACGCACGCGTCGTGCGGCGCTGAGGCACTCACCGACATCCGCGCCGCCGTAAAGCGACGCCCCGACGGCCCGCAGCAACTGTGCATCGAGCAACTCGTCCTTCAATGCGACACGCGTCACCAGGACCTCCTCGAGCAGCCGCCAGCGTGCGAACGATAGACAAGCACGCTGCTGTGCGTGGATACGTTCACACTCTCGCTACCGCAACCGCCCAACCGCGAGCGTTGGTGTAAGCGCCCCGTCCCTCGATCCCAAGCTGAAGGCGTAGCGACGAGGCATCGGGCATCCCTTCTCGCAGTCTGGTCGCGCCGTCGGCGTTTCCGAGACAATCACCTGGATCTGAATGGCGGACTGGATTGACCAGCGTGTTCCTACCGTGCTGACGAGCAGGTTCGTCGATGCGGTCTCGTACGCGGTCGGCCTGCATCTGGACCAGACGCGCAAAGGCAGCGGAGTCCCGTATGCGGGTCATCTACTTGGTGTGTGCTCGCTCGTCTTGGAGGCAGGTGGTGGCGAGGATGAGGCGATCGCTGCGCTGTTGCATGACGCCGGCGAGGATCGCGGCGGCGAGGCGCAACTCGCCACGATTCGCGAGCGGTTCGGTGAAAACGTCGCCCGGATCGTGCGTGCCTGCAGCGACTCGCTGCTTGGGAATAAGCCCGACTGGAAGACACGCAAAGACGCGTATCTCGCGCACCTCGACGGACAGCCAGAGGGGGTGCTGCTCGTTTCGCTCGCCGACAAACTGTTCAACGCGCGAGCAATCCTGCGCGACTACCGCAGCGTCGGCGATTCATTGTGGAGCCGGTTCTCTGCCCGCCGTGACGGGGTCCTCTGGTACTACCGGAGCCTGAGCGACTCGTTTACGCGGATCGTGCCTGGCAACCCGATGACCGGGGATCTCGCGGAGGTCGTCACAGAGCTTGAGCGCCTCGTCGCCGAACGGTCCACTGACTCGCCTTCGCATACCCACCCATGAGCGACGGCTGGCGACAGCGGTGGCCGAGAAATCGATGACCTATCCGCAGGGCTAGCGGCGATGGCTCAGCAACACTACCGAGTACTCGTCGACGACAACTTCCACTACATGCAGGAGGACGAGCGCTACGAAGCGGGCACGTTCGGCTCCTACGCCGAAGCTCTCGCCAAGTGCAAGGCGATCGTGGAAGCGTGTCTCCGGCAGATGGCGAAGCCGGGAATGACGGCCGACGAGCTCTACAGCTCGTACGTCACGTTCGGCGACGATCCCTGGATCCCAGAAACGCCCACGGACACCGATCGCTTCTCGGCGTGGGATTACGCGCGCAAGCGCAGCCTTGAGATCTGTGCGCCCGGAGCCTCGGACACCGCGACGTAGAGCTGCGTTTGGGCGCGAGCGGGAGCGGTCCCAAAGGTATGGCCGACGCTCGTGTTTCGTCCCGACCGGAAGCGCGACCGATGCACGGTGCGACGCGCGCATGGCTACCAAAGCAGGCGCCGTTGCTATTTGATTGCGTCGCTCCTGGTTCGGCTCGAGCCGCTCGGGGGTGTGGTGAGCCGGTGATGCATCCAGACGCTGGGTTCGACGTACACGACGTGGTCGTGCTCGATCGACACGTGCACTGGAGCGAGCGCCTCCGGAATGTCGGTGAGGCCACCGCGGCTCAGTGGCATTGCAGTCCATTCCCGCCATTGCGCGAGTGTCCCTGGGATGACCATTGACAGCGGGCAGACGCTGACGATTCGGGCACCCAAGCGAACATGGACACGCAGCCAGGAATCCGCGGGCAAGCCATCGCCGCGGACTCGCGCGACATATTCAGCCATCGGCGTCCGCGGCTCCGTGTGCTTCTCGGCTGGACGGACAGGTCCGAAAAGGTCCGTGAACCCGAGTCGCTGAACGTTGCGTCGCGCTGCGTCGAGCAATATGGAGCTGAGCCCACCCCGCCGATGCTCAGGACTGACGTGCGCCTCGATCAGTGACACGGCTGTGGCCTGCTGACCGCGTTCATGGTCTCTGAAGCCCTGTTCGAGGATTCCGTCCCATCCCCTAACTGGCAGGTCGTCATCGCTTCCGCCCCAGGCGAACGGCACGCTGTGGATCTTGCCGACGATCGCACCCTGATCGTCGAGGGCGAGCAACTGATACTCCGGAAACGTGTCGGGAAGCCGACCATAGAACAGGGCGGCGACCGGATCTTTCTGCATGAACGTCGGCCAAGTGTTTGGCATCGTCCACATCGGCTCGACCAAATCCGGCCGCTCCTCGAGCGTCACAACCGAGACGGGCACAATGGCAATCTATCCGGCCACCGCGCCCACACCCCCAGCACTCCGACAACTCGCCATAGGACATCGCGGCTGCGTTTCGCGCACTGCAGTCACGCCACCTGGTTCGCCGCACAGGACTGCTCCCCCCTCGAAGCAGCAGCGCGCCCGGCAGTCCCCCGCCTGCTGTTGCTCGTCCGAGGCGGTCACGGCGCGGACCGCTTCGACGTGACGGCTTTGCCGCAGCCGCAGCCGCCTGGGAGTGGCGCTTTCGGCTGTGGACATGTGTGGTGTTCGTAACGGCCGTGGCGTCGGAGCGGCGCGCCGGCGCGGTTCACGCTCGTCCGACGGGCTTGACGAGCTCGGTGACCAGGGTCTCGAGGGTTTTGCGGGGGTCTGCGGTGAGACCGGTGTGTACCTCGGATGTTTGGATGATTGTGCTTGACGGTGACACCAGCCAACCGAAGCGCTCCGACGAAGGCATCGCCGCTATCGGGCCTGCAGTCGGGTCGCCCTTGGCCACCCTGACAATCGCATCCAAGTGCTCTCGGACCTCTTGTGCGGATGCGTCGGCGTCCAGCGCTAGCAGGCGCGCATCATCGAGCGCGACCACCCCTGCGAGGAAGTCGCGCTGTCGGCAGTAAAGAATTACGCCCGCGTTGATTTGCTCGCCCCGCTCCACGCGTGGGACGACGCGCACGATCGCGTATGAGAACGGGTCACGCTTCGGATCGGGCATGCTCGGCCTCCTGCGCAAAGGTCTCGGTTTCGATGCGAAGCGCTAGGTACTCGGCGTACTCCTCTGCTGCGACGCCCACGAGCCAGTCAGTTGGGACCAGTGCAACAACCTCTTCTAGGAGCGCACGGTCAGCCAGCGGCGCGAGTCGCTGATGCGCTTCAAGTATTGATCCCGCGTGGCTCAAGAGCACATGCTCTGCGATCTGCGTGAAGGGCCGCCGGGCGTGTTCGGCGGGGATCAGGCCTCCGTGATGGAGATAAAGCGCTGCGCCGTGATCTATCAACCAGAGTCGGCTGTGCCACAGCAGAAGGTTTGGGTTACGAGCGCTGCGATCGACGTTCGTCACCAGCGCATCGAGCCAAACGATGTCGGCGGCTAACCGTCGATCCGGCTGCCACGGTCCCGCCGATGCGTAGGACATCGCTCCCGGCAAGAAGTCAACGCCAAGGTTCGAACCTGCGCTGGCGGCGATCAGCTCCTGGATCTCCGGATCCGGCTCCGCGGCGGCCAACACCGGGTCGATCTCGACCGTCACGAGTTCTGGCACGAGCAGCCCGACCCTCCGGGCCAACTCGCCGACAATTACCTCGGCGACAAGCGCGAGCCGGCCCTGTCCGGCGCCACGAAACTTCGTGACGTACAATCCATCGTCATCCGCCTCCAGCAGGCCCGGCAGCGAACCACCCTCGCGCAGTGGCGCAACGTAGCGAGTGGCAGCAACCGCACGCAGACCATTGGTAGCCGACACGCGCGTGGACGCTAACAGCCGCCGACCTGCGACCTCACCTAGACCAGGGGCCGTGAAAGCGAGCATCGTGATACCGGCTTCCACCACTACCGCTGTGGACGAGTTGCGAGCGCGCGCTGTGCCTGGCGGCTCGTTCCTGGATTCGCCCAGCAGCAGGCACGGCCGTTCAGTCGAAGCACTGAGCACCGGCTCGGCGTGGAGCGTGCACTTGCCGGTGACCTTGAGGCTGCGACGGCCCGCTGGGTCACACGGCTTAGCCGTGCCGCCTCAGCGCGCGAACGATGTCTCGGCGCTCAACCCCTGTGCGAATGCCGCGATCAACCGCGCGCACGCGTCGATGTCGTCGAGCTGGACCATCTCCACGGGGGAGTGCATGTAGCGCAGCGCGATCGAAATGCTCCCGGTGGGGATGCCCGCGCGGGTCAGGTGGATGGAGTCGGCGTCGGTGCCGCTGCGAGCTGCGTAGGCGGCGATGGTGAACGGGATCTCCTCGCGCTGCGCGGTCTCGTGCAGGAGCTCGAAGACGGCGGGGTTCAGGATCGAACCGCGCCCGATCACCGGTCCCTCGCCGAACTTGTGCTTACCGATCTCGTTGAGCTCGACGCCGGGGGAGCCGGTCTCGTGGGTGACGTCGACGACGATCGCGACATCGGGTGCGAGCCCGTACGCCAAGGCCCGGGCGCCATTGAGCCCGATCTCCTCCTGCACGACGCCGCAGGCCGCGACGTCACCGGGCGCGCCGCCGGCCTCGGCGACGATCCTTGCCGCCTCCAGCGCGATGAAGGCGCCGAGCCGGTTGTCCATCGAGCGCGAGATGAAGCGGTCGTTGGCGAGCTCGAGCGGCTCGCCGGTGAGCACGGCGACATCGCCGATGCGCACGAGCGTGCGCGCCTCGTCGCCGTCCTTGGCGCCGATGTCGATGTGCAGTTCGCGCAGCTCCGGCACCTTCTTGCGGTCCTCCTCACGCAGCAGGTGAATCGCCTTACGCCCCACCACGCCCGGCAGCGGCCCGTCCTGGGTGATCAGCTCGGCGCGCTGGCCGACGAGGATCTGCGGGTCCCAGCCGCCGACGCCGATGAAGCGCAGGAAGCCGTCGTCGTCGATGTGCGTGACGATCAGCCCGATCTCGTCGATGTGGCCGACGATCGCGAGGAACGGCGCGCCCTCGGTCGTGCCGGCGACGCGGGCGACCGCCGAACCCATGACGTCGACGGAGACGTCGTCGGTGAACGCGCGACCCGCTTCGGTGAAGACTGCGGCGGGCGCCGTCTCGTAGCCGGACGGCCCGGCGGCCGTCAGGAGCTTGCGAAGCACGTCGGGCAGCGGCACGTCGAGATCCTACGATACCGCGGTCCGAGAGTGATCAACCGACCTGCTGCCGCTACCGTGAAGCGGCGTTGTCACAACCGATCCGATCACATCTCGCCCACGCCAGGCATCCGGTGACGCTCGCCTGCGTGTGCGCCTGTGCCGCCGCACTGCTCAGCGCGCTGAACCCCGCGGGCGCGGCGGTCGCCCGGGGCGCGCGCCCCATCGGCGACGCATCCTCGGCCGCTGGCGGAGGACTTTCCCTGATCGTCGAGCCCGATCAGGGCCTCGGCGAGATCGATCACGACATCGCGACCGCCAAGCACAGCGTCGACATGACGATGTACGAGCTCGACGACACCACGATCGAGCAGGAGCTAGTCGCGGACGCGCGCCGTGGCGTGCGCGTGCGTGTGCTCCTCAACGGCGGCTACTACGGCGGCGGCTTCTCCGAGAACGACGACGCGACGAGCTACCTGCGCGCCAACGGCGTCGCGGTTCGCACCAGTTCCGCGTCGTTCGCGCTGACCCACCAGAAGACGGTCGCGATCGACGACCAGACCTCGATCGTGATGACGCTCAACCTCACGTCGCGCTACTACTCGACGAGCCGCGACTTCGCGGTGGTCGACACCCAGCCGGCCGATGTCGCCGCGATCGAAGCGGTCTTCGGCGCGGATTGGAGCCACACCGCGATCAGCCCGTCCGCCGGCAGCGGCGACCTCGTCTGGTCTCCGGGCGCCGAGAGCGAGCAGATCGCATTGATCGAGAGCGCCCGCTCGACCCTGGACGTCGAGAACGAGGAGATGGCCGACAGCGAAATCACCAGCGCGCTGTGCGACGTCGCGCGCCGCCACGTCAAGGTGAGCGTCGTGATGACCGACGACGACAGCTGGCACGAGGCGTTCCGCGAGCTCGCGGCCTGCGGAGTCCAGGTCCGCACCTACGCGCAGAGCGCGGCGCTCTACATCCACGCGAAGGAGATCGTCGTCGACGGCCGCGAGGCGTTCGTCGGGTCGCAGAACTTCTCGTGGACTTCGCTGCAGGCCAATCGAGAGCTCGGAATCGTGACGTCCAACCGCGCGATCGTCGGCCGGCTCGTCCACACGTTTTCGAGCGACTTCCGCGGAGCCAGCCCGTTCGCCGCGTGACCGGGAGCGCGGATCGCGTGCTCGCGGGCGGCCTGCGCGACGACCGGCAGCCCTCCCTCAGCCCGCCACCACCGCCGCCGCGAAGCGCTCCGCCGCGCCGCCGGCCTCCGCGAAATAGAGCCTCGGCTCGATCAGCTCGAGCTCGAGCAGCACGGGGTGGCCCTCGTCGTCGCGCACGAGATCGACGCGTGCGTAGAGCGGCGTCCCGAAACGCTGTGAGATCTCGGCGATGATCGCTCGGGCGAGCGCGCGCTCGTCCTCCTGTGCCGCTCTGGCCACGACGAGGTCCGGCTCGAGCATCGCCTTCGCCACGGCGAGCCGGTCTCCGGTGGTGGGCGCGACCTCGTCAGGGGCGAGCACCGGGCGCTTGTGCAGTTCGTGCGAGAGCTCCCCGGCGATAAAGACCAGCGCGGTCTCGCCCTGCTCGTCTACCGAGCGCAGATAGGGCTGCACGAGCGCGGTCCTGCCGCTGGCGTGGATCCGCTCGAGCAGCGCCCGGGCGTCAGCCGCGAACTCGGCGCCGAAGCGCCCGGTGTTGCGGGCGCCCGCGGACACGTTGGGCTTCACGACCAGCTCGCGGTCCCACGCCGGCGGCAGCTCGCCCGGCGCCACGAACACCGTCGGCACGGTCGGGCACGCCAGGTCCGCCAGGTAGCGCTTGTCGGCGTTGAACTCGGCGATCTCGACCGGGTTGCGCAGTCGCCCGCTGCCCACGCGACGGCACCACGCGAGGAACTCGTGCACGCGGAGCGTGTAATCCCACGTCGATCGCAGGATCACGCGGTCGTAGGCCTCCCAGTCGACCGACGCGTCATCCCAGACGACGTGGTCGGCGCCGAGCAGCGCCGCCGCCGCGTGGTCGTCGGGGGAGCCGTCGCGCAGGGCCTCGCAGGTTGCGAACGCGACGCGCATGGCCGCGAATCGTAACCGCGCGCCCCGCGCCTCCCCGAAGCCGGCGCTCGCCCGCCGCGCCCCTACACCGCAGCCGGCTCGACCGCGGCCTCGCCGCTCGCGTGCGTGCCCTGCGCGACGAAGTCCCGTGAGCGGATCAGCACCAGGGCGCCGACTGCTCCCACGAACGCCGCGACCGCCGCGATCAGGAAGAGGTCGTTGAGGCTCGCGATGAAGCTCGCGCGCGCGACCTCGCCCACGGCGGCGCGCGTCGCAACAGGCAGATGCCCGATCGCCGCGGCGGTCTGCCCGTTCGAGATCGCATGCGTGAGCGCAGCCGCGCCGCCGAGATGCGCCGCGTGCAGACCCGCGGTCACGTGGCTGCGGATCTCGCTGGTGAAGATCGAGCCGAGCGCCGCGATGCCGGTGGCGATGCCGACCTGGCGGAAGGTGCTGTTGATGCCGGACCCCATGCCGGCCTTGCGGGGTGGGACGACGGCGATCGCGGTCGAGGCGAGCGGCGGGTTGATCATGCCGATCCCGAGGCCGCCGACCAGGAGGCCGGGGAGCAGGTGCGTCCAGTGCGAGCTGACGCTGAGCCCGCGCATCAGCATCAGGCTGACGCCGGAGACCAGCAGCCCCACGCCCATCAGCAGCCTCACCGGCACGACCGTGGTCAGGCGCCCGGCGATCGCGGCGGCGACCAGGATGACGCCGGAGAGCGTGAGGAAGCGCAGACCGGCCTGCAGTGGGGAGAGGTCGAGGACGTCCTGGAGGTAGAGCGTCAGGTAGAGGAACATCGAGAAGATCGAGGCGGACACGGCGAAGGCGACGATCGCGGCGCCGGCGAACGCCGGCACCCGAAACAGCGCCAGGTCGAGCATCGGCGCGGCGGTGCGCAGCTCGATCACGACGAACACGACGATCATCACGCCGCTGGCGATCAGACAGCCCTCGACGGTGCCGCTGCCCCAGCCGTCGAGGCTCGATTCGATCAGGCCGAAGACGAGCGTCGCGAGCGCCGCGGTGAAGACGACGAAGCCGGGGACGTCGAGCCGCGCGCTCTGGGGGGCGCGTGACTCCTCGAGCTTCATCAGCGTCAGGGCGAGCGCGGCGATGCCGATCGGCACGTTGACGAGGAAGATCCAGCGCCAGCTGAGCCCCTGCGTCAGGCCGCCGCCGACGACCGGTCCGATCGACACGGCGGCGCCGGTCACCGCGCCCCAGACGGCAAACGCCACGCCGCGGTCGCGGCCGCGGTAGGCATGACCGAGCAGGGCGAGCGAGGTGGCGAACATCATCGCCCCGCCGACCCCCTGCACGCCGCGCGAGATGTTCAGCATCAGCGGCGACTGGGCGACGCCGCAGAGCAGCGAGCTCGCCGAGAAGACGACCAGCCCGATGGCGAAGATCAGCCGCCGGCCCACCCTGTCGGCGAGCGACCCGGCGGTCAGCAGCAGCGCCGCGAGCGTCAGCGCGTAGGCGTCGATCACCCACTGCAGGTCGGTGAAGCTGGAGTGCAGCCCGGCCTGGATCCGTGGCAGCGCAACGTTCACGATCGTGATGTCGAGCAGCAGCATGAACGTCCCGATCGAAACGGCTATCAGCGTCCACCACTTGCGATCCACGACCAGCACACCTCCTCGCTCGCTGAACAGCTGACCCTGACTTCCTCGCCCGCCGCTCCCCCGGCGCCGAGCCTGCCCGTGATCCTAGAGAACCGCCCTCGCCGGCTGACCAGGCACAATCACGGCAATGAACATCAGGCGCAGCGCGTCCGGCCACAGCGACACGGTGACCGCCCTGATCGGCGCGATCGAGGCCCGCGGGCTGACCGTGTTCGCGCGGATCGACCACGCCGCCGGCGCCCGCGCCGCGGGCCTCACGCTCGCCGACGAGGAGGTCGTGATCTTCGGCAGTGCGCGCGCCGGCACGCCGCTGATGGCGGCCGACGCCCGGATCGGGATCGAGCTGCCGCTGCGGATCCTGGTCTGGCGCGACAACGAGGCTGTGCTCGTCGGCTACCACGACCCGCGCGAGCTGAGCGCCGAATACGACGTCGCCGAACACCGGGCGACGCTCGAGCAGATGGCGGCCCTGCTCGACGCGCTCGCGACCGCTGCGGGCACCACAGCCGCCGCCGGCTGATCCCCGCCGCCGCGCTATCGTCAGGCGATCTGCCGGCTCTACGGGATGTCAGCGGCACCGCAGCGCGTGCGCGCCACGTTCTGGCTGCTCGAGGCGCCCGACAGCCTGGTCGCCCAGAGCCGCCGCGACCCTGACGGCACCGGGATCGGCTACTTCGGCGCGGACGGCAGGCCGCGGATCGACAAGCGCCCGATCGCCGCGTTCGCGGACCGCGCGTTCGCGCGCGAGGCGCGGGAGGTCCACTCCGAGACGTTCGTCGCGCACGTCCGCGACGCCACGACCGGCGGGCTGACGGCGGCCAACACGCACCCCTTCGTGCAGGAGGGCCGCCTCTTCGCGCACAACGGCGTGATCGAGGATCTGCCGAAGCTCGAGGCGCGGCTCGGCAGCCGGCTCGGGCTGGTCGCCGGCGACACCGACTCTGAGCGCTTCTTCGCGCTCGCGACGGTGGAGATCGAGCGCCACGACGGCGACGTCGCCGCCGGCCTCGCCGCCGCCGCGCGCTGGGTCGCGCAGGAGCTTCGGCTGTTCGCGCTGAACGTGATCCTGATCACCCGCGACGAGCTGTGGGCGCTCCGCTACCCCGAGACCCAGGGCCTCTACCTGCTCGAGCGGGCAGCGGGCGCCGCGGCGCCGCTCGAGCACAGCAGCGACGCGCGGACGATCCACGTGCGATCCGGCGACCTCGCCGACAGCCCCGCCGTCGTGATCGCCAGCGAGCCGATGGACGAGGACCCGGGCTGGCGCCAGCTCCAGTCCGGCGAGCTGCTGCACGTCGACCCGCAGCTGCGCGTCACCTCGACGATCGTGATCGATCACCCGCCGCGTCACCCGCTCACGCTCGCCGACCTCGAGCCCGAGGCCGCCGCCGCGCAGAGTGGGCACGCGGCGCGCTGACAGCGCCCCGCGCCCTCACGGCGCGAGCGCTCGCAAAGCGCGCAAGCCAACGGCCCGCGCCTCTGCGTAGTTCTCCGCAGCATCCCTGTGCCGGGCCCCGGATGAAGCGACCCCCGGGCCGAACATAGCCTGCGCCGTGTGAACACCCTCGACTGGGCGCGAACGCAGTTCGGCATCACCACGCTCTTTCACTTCATCTTCGTGCCGATGTCGATCGGGCTCGCGGGGTGGGTCGCGCTCTGCCAGACGCTCTTCTACAGGACGGGCAAGGACGTCTACCTGCGGATGACGAAGTTCTGGGCGAAGTTCTTCCTGATCTCGATGGCGATCGGGGTCGTCACGGGGATCGTGCAGGAGTTCCAGTTCGGCATGAACTGGTCGCTCTACTCGCGCTACGTCGGCGACATCTTCGGCGCGCCGCTGGCGATGGAGGGGCTGATGGCGTTCTTCCTCGAGTCGACGTTCGTGGGCCTGTGGCTGTTCGGCTGGGGGCGGCTGTCGCCGCGCGTGCACCTCGCCTGCGCCTGGCTCGTCGCGTTCGGGACCGCGCTGTCCGCCTACTTCATCCTCGCCGCGAACTCGTGGATGCAGCACCCCGTCGGCTACACGATCAACGCCGCGACCGGCCACGCGCAGCTGAAGAACATCTTCAGCGTGCTCTTCAACTCGACCGTGCTGCTCGCCTTCCCGCACACGATCTTCGGCGCCTACGCGACCGCCGGCATGCTCGTGCTCGGGATCTGCGCCTGGAGCCTGCTGCGCGGGCGCCGCGACGAGGTCTTCACGCGCTCGGTCAAGCTGATCCTGCCGCTGACGCTCGGCGTCGCGATCGCGACCGGCCTCTTCGGCGACGGCCAGGCGCGCCTGATGGACACCCAGCAGCCGATGAAGATGGCGGCCGCCGAGGCGCTCTACAACACGACCAGCGGCGCCCCGATGTCGCTCTTTGCGGTCGCGCCGTTCGAGCATCACCCGAAGACGCTGACCACCGACATCCGCATCCCGCACCTGCTGTCGCTGATCGCGACGCTCAGCTGGAACGGCAAGGTCCAGGGGATCAACCAGGTCAACGCGGCGGAGCAGAAGAAGTACGGGCCCGGGGACTACACGCCGATCATCGGCGTGACCTACTGGAGCTTCCGCCTGATGGCGGGCGCCGGCGTGCTGCTGATCCTCTTCCCGCTGCTCGGCATGTGGCTGATGCGCCGGCCCGGGCGCCTCGAACGCACGCGCTGGTTCCAGCGCGCCGCGATCGTCGGCATCTTCGTGCCGATCCTCGCCAACTGGACCGGCTGGATCTTCACCGAGATGGGCCGCCAGCCGTGGGTCGTCTACGGCCTCTTGAAGACGAGCCAGGCCAACTCGCCCGACGTCTCGATGGCCTCGATCATCATCACCCTGACCGGCTACATCGTCGTCTACGGCATCCTGATCGCGATCGGCGCGAAGCTCTTCGTGCGTGAGGCGCGGAAGGGCCCCGACGAGCCCACGCCGCCGCAGCCGCCGCTCGCGCCCGGCAGCCCGCCGCGCCCCGACCTCGTGCTGGCCTACTGAGATGCGCGACCCGAACTTCCTCCAGACGCTGTGGTTCGTGCTGATCGGGGTGCTCTGGGTCGGCTACTTCGTGCTCGAGGGCTTCGACTTCGGCGTCGGCATCCTGCTGCGCGTGCTCGGCCGAGGCCAGGCCGAGAAGCGGGTCATCATCCACACGATCGGGCCAGTTTGGGACGGCAACGAGGTCTGGCTGCTGACCGCCGGCGGCGCCACCTTTGCCGCCTTCCCGGGCTGGTACGCGAGCCTCTTCTCCGGCTTCTACCTGGCGCTCTTCCTGATCCTCTTCGCGCTGATCATCCGCGGCGTCTCGTTCGAGTTCTGGGGCAAGGACGACTCGCCGCGCTGGCGCGCGACCTGGGAGTGGACGGCGACGATCGGCAGCTTCATGGCGGCACTGCTGTGGGGCGTCGGCTGGGCCGACATCGTCCACGGCGTCGCGATGAACTCGCAGCACAACGTGACCGCCAAGCTGTGGGACCTGCTGCACCCCTACGCGCTGCTCGGCGGGCTCGTCACGCTGACCCTCTTCACCGCCCACGGCGCGATCTTCCTGACGCTCCGCACGAAGGGCGAGATGGTCGACCGCGCGCGCGTCCTGGCGCGGCGGATCGCGCCGGTCGCGACCGTGCTGCTCGCCGCCTTCCTCGTCTGGACCGCGTTCGACCAGCCCTACGGCGGCGTCAAGGCGGTGCCGCAGGTGATCGCAGCCGTCGCGCTGCTCGCCTCGCTGGGCACGCTCGTCACGCTCAACCGCAGGCAGGAGGGGCGCGCGTTCGCGCTCAGCGCCGCCACGATCGCGCTGCTCTTCGTCAGCCTCTTCGCCGAGCTCTTCCCGGCCGCGCTGCCCTCTACAACCAGCCACGCCTTCACGCTGACCCTGGCCGGGGCGTCCGCGTCGCACTACTCGCAGCTCGTGATGACCGTCGTCGCAATCGTCTTCGTGCCGATCGTGCTGGCCTACACGAGCTGGAGCTACTGGGTCTTTCGCCACCGGCTCGGAGTCGAGGACTTCGAGGGCACGCCAACGCCGATCGCTGTGCTGGCCAGCAAGCTCGGCGGCGCCGGCGGCCCGCAGTCCGGGGGCGAGCAGCCGCCCACGACGACTCCGGTCTGAGTCGTGGCGGTGGCAGGGCACGCTCGGCGCCTGCGCCGCGCCGAGCGCGCCGGCCGCCCCCCGCGCGCCGATCCGCCGAGCCACACCGATCCCCCGCCGCCCCGCCCGCCCCGCGCCGACCGCCGGCTCCTGCGACAGAGCCGCGCCGGTCGCGCGCAGCTCGCGCTCGCCGCCACGCTCGGCGTCGCGATGGCGGCCGCGATCGTCGCCCAGGCCGCGCTGCTCGCGCACGTCATCGCCGCCGCGGCCCAGCATCACGCGACGCTCGCCACGCTCAGCGCCACGCTGATCGCGCTGGCCGTCGTGGTAGCGGTGCGCGCGCTGCTCGCCGGCGGCTTCGAAACCTCCGGGCGGATCGGTGCGACGCGCGTGATGAGCGAGCTGCGCGGGCGCCTCGCGGAGCAGCTGCTCGTGCGCTCGCCGCTCGCGCGCGAACGCGAGCGCACCGGCGAGCTGACCGCCGCGGCGGTGCAGGGCGTCGACTCGCTCGAGAACTACTTCGCGGGCTACCTGCCGGCGCTCGTGCTGGCCGCCGCGGTGCCGGTCGCGGTGCTGATCTGGGTGCTCCCGCTCGACCTCGTCGCCGCCGGCGTGCTGGCGCTGACGATCCCGCTGCTGATCGGCTTCATGATCCTCGTCGGCAAGGGCGCGCAGGCGCGCTCGCGCTCGCGCTGGCAGGCGCTGACGCTGCTGAGCGGACACTTCCTCGACGTCGTGCGCGGGCTCGAGACGCTGCGCGCCTACCGCCGCGAAGAGGCGCAGGTGCGGACGATCGAGGAGGTCGGCGAGAACTACCGCGCGCAGACGATGGGGACGCTGCGGATCGCCTTCCTCTCGGCGCTGGTGCTCGAGCTGTGCGCGATGATCGGCACCGCGCTGGTCGCGGCGACGATCGGCATCCAGCTCGACGGCGGCCACCTCACGCTGCAGGCCGGCCTGACGGTGCTGCTGCTCGCGCCCGAGCTGTACGCGCCGCTGCGCGCCGTCGGCCAGCAGTTCCACGCCTCGACCGACGGGATGGCGGCGGCCGAGCGGATCTTCGCCGTGATCGACGAGCCGCCCGCGCTCGCGACGGCCGCGGCCGCCGCCACGCACGCCCAACCCCACCGCCGGGCCACCCCGAACCCCGCGCGTGAGCCGCTGCGCTTCGAGGCCGTTTCGCTGCGCTACGGCGCCCGCGACACGCTCGCGCTGCACGACCTCGACCTGACGCTCGAGCCGGGCCTGCTCACCGCGCTCACCGGCCCGAGCGGCGCGGGCAAGAGCACGCTCGCCGCGCTCGCGATGCGTCTCGCCGACCCGACCGCCGGACGCGTCAGCTGCGGCGGCGTCGACCTGCGCGAGATCGACCCCGACGCCTGGCGCGCGCAGATCGCCTGGGTGCCGCAGCGCACGCGCCTCTTCGCCGGCACGATCGCCGACAACATCGCGCTCGCCGACCCGACCGCCGCGCGCGCCCGGATCGCCGCCGCCGCGGGCGCCGCCGGCCTCGACGAGCTGCTCGCCACGCTGCCCAACGGCCTCGACACGCCGGTCGGCGAAAGCGGCCGCGGCCTCTCCGCCGGCCAGGCGCAGCGCGTCGCGCTCGCGCGCGCGTTCCTCAGGGACGCCCGCCTCGTGATCCTCGACGAGCCGACCGCGCACCTCGACTCGGACACCGCCGCGGCGGTCGGCGAGGCGATCGAGCGCCTCGCCGCGGGCCCGCGCACGACGCTCCTGATCGCGCACGACGCGCGGATCGCCGCGCGCGCGCAGCGCAGCCTCGCGCTCGCCGACGGCCGTACGCCAACCCCCACGCTGATCGGGGCGGCTGCATGAGCACGCCGACCGCCAGCCTGATCGCCGCGGCCCGCGCCGGCACGAGCGAGCGCCGGCGCCTGACGCTCGCGGTCGTGCTCGGCTTCGCCGCGATCGCCTGCGCCGGCGGCCTGCTGCTGACCTCGGGCTACCTGATCTCGCGCGCCGCGCAGCGGCCCGACATCCTCACGCTGACGGTCGCGATCGTCGCCGTGCGCGCGTTCGCGATCGCCCGCGCCGTGGCGCGCTACGGCGAACGGCTCGCCTCCCACGACGCGGCGCTGCGGCTGCTCGGCCGCGTCCGCGCCGGCTTCTACCGCCGCCTCGCGCCGCTCGTGCCCGGCGAGCTCGGCGGACCGCGCAGCGGCGACCTGCTCTCGCGCTTCGTCGGCGACGTCGACACGCTGCAGGACCTCTACCTGCGCGCGCTCGCGCCGCCGGTCGTCGCCGCGCTGACGATCGCCGCGGCGGCGCTGACCGCCTGGCTGATCCTGCCGTCCGCGGCGCCCGTCGTGTTTGCCTGCCTGCTGGTCGCCTCGCTCGCCGTCCCCGCGCTCGCGGCCGCGCTCGCCGCCTCGTCGGGCCGCCGCCAGGCGCCGGCGCGCGCCGCGCTCTCCGCCGAGCTGGTGGAGACGATCGAGGGCGCGGCGGAGCTCGCGCTCGCCGGGCGCGCCCCCGAACGCATCGCGACGCTCCGCGCCGCCGACGCGCGCCTCGCCGGGCTCGCCCGCCGCGACGCGCTCGCCGCGGGCAGCGCGACCGCCCTCGGATCGCTCGCCGGTGGACTGACGGTCGTCGCGCTGATGGCGGTCGCGATCCCGGCGGTGCACAGCGGCGCGCTCGCCGGTGTGCTGCTCGCCTCGCTCGCCTTCCTCGCGCTCGCCGCCTTCGAGGGGCTCGCGCCGCTGCCGCTCGCCGCGCGCCGCCTGCGCGCCTGTGCGCAGGCCGCGCAGCGCCTCGACGAGCTCTGCGAACGCGAACCCGCGGTCCAGGACCCGCACGACCCGCGGCCGCTGCCGCAAGATGGCGATCTCGTGCTCACAGGCGTCCGCGCCCGCTACGGCCCGGCCGAGCCATGGGTGCTCGACGGCCTGAGCCTGCGTCTTCGGCCGGGCTGCCGCGTCGCGCTGCTCGGGCGCAGCGGCGCCGGCAAGACGACGCTCGCGCACCTGCTCGTCCGCTTCCGCGACGCGGACGAGGGCGCCGTCACGCTCGGCGGGAGCGACGTGCGCGCGCTGACCCAGGACGACGTCCGCCGCGCCGTCGTCTTCGCCGCGCAGGACGCCCACCTCTTCAACACGACGCTGCGCGAGAACATCTGCATCGCCTGCCCGCAGGCGCAGGACGACGAGCCGATCTGGCGGGCGCTGGAGGGCGCGGGCGCCGCCGAGTGGGTGCGCGGCCTGCCCGGCGGCCTCGACACGCTCGTCGGCGAGGACGGCGGCGTGCTCTCCGGCGGGCAGCGTCAGCGGATCGCGCTGGCCCGCGCGCTCGCCGCCGACGCGCGCTTCCTGATCCTCGATGAGCCGACCGCGCACCTCGACGCGGACACCGCTCGCCAGGTGATGGAGGATCTCGCGGCGGGCGCAGGCGACCGCGGGCTGCTCGTGATCACGCACTCCGAGATCGGGCTCGAGCGCTTCGACGAGGTGCTCGAACTGCGCGGCGGGCGGGCCGTCCCCGCGCCGCCGCCCAGCCCGTACGACCCGTACGGCGGCTTAACTCTTCCGCGCGCGCTTCAGGGCGGTGAAGCAGTCGCGGTGGTAGTGCTCGGCCGCCGCCACGGGCACCTCCGGGTCGGCGGCGCGCGAGGTTTCGCGCACGTCGTCGCCGACCCTCACGATCAGGAGCTCGTAGACGCCGATCACATCGCCGCAATGCGTGCAGCGCAGCAACTCGAACGGCGTTGGTTCTCGTGGGTCCATCGCGGCCGTTGCCCCTTCTCCGAAAGACAACGCACGCTAACCGCAACATCCGCGCTCGCCGTTCGCAATACCCCGCCGTCCTTGCGCGGCAAACTACGGAGGCGCGTCGCTGCGGGTATCGCGCAACTCCGTTGCAGCGTTTGACCGATGCGCGCTCCGGGAGGGTCGCGCTAGCGTCGGCAGGCACCATCAAATTCAACCGAAAGGAGGCGAGTTTCCACGTCAGTCACCCTGACACGCTGGGATCCCAACGCCTACCTCGGTGATCTGCGCCGTCGGGTTGACCGTGTCTTCGACGAGGTTCCCGGCGTCCGCAGGCACGGTTGGATGCCGGCGATCGATGTGGTGCGCGACCAGAAGCGAATGGTCGTGCGTGCCGACATTCCGGGGCTGAAGCCCGACGAGGTGAAGATCGAGATCGAGGACCACGTCCTCACGGTCTCGGGCAAGCACGAGGAGCACGAGGTTGTTGAGGACAAGCTCTTCGTGCGTCGCGAGCGCCACTACGGGTCGTTCTCTCGCTCGATGGACCTACCGCATGGCGTGGACGTCAAGAGGATCACTGCACAGACGCATGACGGTCTGCTGGAGGTGACGATCCCGCTCCCGGACGAGACGAAGGAGGAGCGGGTCTCGCTGACGCCGACCGCCGTCTGACACGGAGAGGAAACGAAGGCCGGCCGCGCGCCACCACAGCCGCGACCGGCCTTCTGGCGTGCGGACCGCGGCGCCCGCGCGCTATCGTCGGCGCGTGGAGCTCTTCGAGGTGATGCGCGGGGCGCCCGCGACGCGGCGCTTCCGCTCCGACCCGGTCGAGCACGACGTGCTGGAGCGGGTGCTCGAGGCGGCGCGCTTCGCGCCGAGCGGCGGCAACCGCCAGGGCTGGCGCGTGATCGCCGTCACCGACGCCGAGACCCGCCGCGCGCTCCGCGACCTCTACCAGCCGCACTGGCGCGCCTACTTCGACCACACCGGCGCGAGCGAGATCCTCGCCAACCCCGGCGAGCACGACGCCGCGCACGTGCGGATGCTGCGCCGCTCCGACGAGTTCGCGGACCGCCTGCACGAGGTGCCGCTGCACCTGGTCGTCTGCGTGCGGATCGCGGACATGCTGATCACCGACGGCGAGCTCGACCGCCCGAGCATCGTCGGCGGCGCCTCGATCTACCCGTTCGTGCAGAACGTGCTGCTCGCCCTGCGCGCGGAGGGGCTCGGCGCGACCCTGACGACGCTGCTGATCCCGGCCGAACCCGCGGTCAAGCGCCTGCTCGGGATCCCCGCCGAGCTGGCGCTCGCCGCCTTCATCGCCGCCGGGCACCGCGCGGACCCCTGGCCGAGCGCGCTGCGCCGCCGCCCGGTCTCGGACTTCGCCTACGCCGAACGCTACGGCGAGCCCTTCTGAGGCTTTTCCCGGGGGGTGCATGCACCCCCCGGCGAGACGGCGCATGCGCCGTCTCGCGGGTCGGTGCATGCACCGACCCGAACTACCCCTCGACGAATTCGCGGAGCGCCTGCTTGCCGCCGCCGACGATCGGGTTGCCGTGCGCCATCAGCAGCGTGTCGAAGTCGAGCGAGAGCAGGCGGCGGTAGGCGGCGCGCAGGCCGGCCTTCGTGCGCTCCGGCTCGTCCATCAGGAAGTCCGGCACGAAGGTCAGCCGCGGGCCGTCCCACTGCACGACGCCGTCGGCGCAGGCGAGCGCGTCGTGCGCGGCGATGTGCAGCGCCGTCTCGTCCGGGCAGATCGCGTCGACCTCGTAGGCGACCGCGCCGCCCGGCAGCTCGTCGCCGAAGTCGAACGCCTCGACCGGCCCGCGGCCCTCCAGCTCGTGCAGGCCGCAGCGGATGCAGTGCACTGTCGCGCCGAACGCCTCGTGCAGCGCGAAGGCGTCGCGGGTGTGGTGGCGGTTGGTCAGCAGCACGTGCTCCGGCGCGCCGTGCGCCTCGAACCAGGCGAGCCCCTCCGGCGGGATCAGCGCGTCGATCGCGACCCGCTCCGCTGACAGGTGGTAGCTGGAGACGTCCTTCTCGATGCTGGGGTGACGGACCCGCCAGTGCCACAGGCCGGTCGAGATCTCCTGCATGCGCTTCAGCCTACTCCTGGGCGCGCTACCAGCTCTCGCGGTGCACGACCTCGTCGTAGGGGCGGCGGTTGATCTTCGTCAGCGGCGCGAGCGGGCGGTCGGCGGGGTGGCCGAGCGCGATCAGGAACGCGCACTGGCGGTCCGCCGGGAGGCCTAGCAGGCGTCGCGCGAGGTCCTGGTCGCCGACCGCGGAGTGTCCCGTGCCGATGCCGAGGTCGGCGGCCTCGATCATGATCGACATCGTCGCCTGGCCGAGGTCGAACCAGGCGATCGCCTGGTCGCGCTCGCTCTCGTGGACGGCGGTGATCAGCGCGATCGTCGCGGCCGAGGTCGCGACGTGCCCGGCGCCCCGCCAGACCGTCGCGAGGTCGCGCAGGCGATCGCGCTCGGTGACGAGCACGAAGTCCCAGGGCTGCCAGTTGCGCGACGAGGGCGTGCGCCGCGCCGCCTCGAGGATCCGCTCGAGCTGCGCCGTCTCGATCGGCTCGTCGGTGTAGCTGCGCACGTTGCGCCGCGCGCGGATCGCATCCCAGGTCTCCATCTCGGGGCTCCTCCTTGTGTGGGTGGCGCGAACGCTACAGGTGCGCCGCGATCAGCTCGCGGGCCTGCGCGGCGACCCGCGTGACCGCCTCGTTGCCGGCCGCGATCAGGTTGCCGCGCGTGAAGAAGCCGTGCGGCTGGTCGGCGTGGTGGTGCAGCGTCACGGCGTTGCCGGCGTCGCGCAGCCGCTGCGCGTAGAGCAGGCCGTCGTCGCGCAGCGGGTCGTATTCGGCGACGACGACGATCGCCGGCGGCAGGCCGGAGAGGTCGGGCGTGCGCAGCGGCGCCAGCTCCGGGTTCGCGAGGTCCGCCGCGTCGCGCGCGTACTGCTCGAAGAACCACGCCATCTCGGGTGTGGAGAGCATCGGCAGCTGCGGCTGCGCATACTCGACGTAGGAGGGCGTCGTCAGGTCGCTGTCGGTGATCGGGTAGATCAGCAGCTGGGCGACGAGCTGCGGTCCGCCGTGGTCGCGGGCGCGCACCGCGCAGACCGCCGCCAGGTTGCCGCCGGCGCTGTCGCCGCCGAGCACAAGCGGCGCCGAGTCGTCGAGCGACGCGACCCAGCGCAACGTGTCGAAGCAGTCGTCGAGCGCGACCGGGAAGCGGTGCTCGGGCGCCACGCGGTAGTCGACGTTGACGACCGTCGCGCCCGACTCGTTGGCGAGCAGCCGGCACATCGCGTCGGTCGGCTCGAGCCCGTCGAGCACCCAGCCGCCGCCGTGAAACCAGACGATCGTGCCGCGGGCGCCATGCGGCTGGTAGTGGCGGGCGTGCAGCTCGGCGCCCGCCACCGGGATGCGCAGCCCGCGCACCTCCGCGACCGCCGGGCCCGCGCCGAGCGCGGCGGCGGCGGCGACCGTCTGCGCGCGCGCCTGCGCCGGCGTCAGCTCGTAGATCGGGGGCTCGCCGAGCGCCTGCTCGAGGAAGGCGCGCGCCTGCGGGTCGAGTGGCTGGCGCTCGGTGCTCACGGGCTAGCGATTATGCCTGGGCGGGGCGGGGCGGGGCGGGGCGGGCGGCGCCGGCCTGCCGCCGGCGCGCGGCGCCTGGTGCAACGCAAAGCCGGCGCCCCTTTCGGAGCGCCGGCTTGTGCGAGAGGCCTGTTGCTGCGAGCGGGGGATCGCTCTACGACTGATGCGCGTGCTGCTCGGCGGTCTGGGTCCGGCCGGACTGCGCCACGTCGAAGACGACGCCGCGGGCGATGATCAGCACGCTGGAGGTCGTGGTCTCGACGACGTACTCGTTGGCCGCGGTGACGCTGACCTGGCCGACCGGGGTGCCCGGGCGCGAGCCGACGACCAGCAGGTCGACGCCGTCCTGGGAGGGCAGCGCGAGCGCCGTGCCGGCGCGGTGCGCGAGTCCCTCGGCGGTCGTGCGTGCGGCGTCGTCGACCTCGCCGCCGGCGAGGGCGATCGTGCGCAGCGTCGCGTCGGTGCGCTCACGCAGGCCTGCGGCCGCGATCGCGATCGAAACCGGTCCGCCCTCCATCAGGCGGATCGCCGAGCGGCCGGGCTGGACGTGCCCGGGCGCGGTGTGCCAGTCGGAGCCGAACACGACCAGGTCGGCCTGCTCGCGCTCGGCGAGCACGCGCAGCCCGTCGCCGGTCGAGCCGCTCAGCACGACGTGGCGGCCGACCTCGGGGTGACCGAGCCACTGCGCGCCGCGCTCGAGGAGCTCCTCGGCCTGCGTCTGGGCGGCCTGCTCGGCGGCGGCGTCGGCCTCCTCGCTGTGGCGAACGTAGGCGAGCGAGACGCGCGAGCCGGCGTCGCCGAAGAGCTTGCCGAGCGCCAGGGCGTCGTGGTCGTTGTCGGTGCCATCGTAGGAGACGATCACATGGGTTTGCATTGTGGTTCCTTGCTCAAGAGGGTGGTTGCCCGGGAGAATTGCGTCTGGACCGGGCGCTGGATACTGTCTTTCTACGAGCCAGGATGCCACTCTCCTGCCATCAGCACAAGTAACGTTTTTGATATGAGCTATTAGCTCACCTAATGCTGAACGTCAACCGTCTCCGAATCCTGATCGAGGTCGCGAACCGCGGCTCCTTCTCGGCGGCGGCCGAGGCGCTCTCCTACACGCAGTCGGCCGTCTCGCAGCAGGTCGCCGCGCTCGAGGCCGAGACGGGGGTCACGCTGCTCGAGCGCCTGCCGCGCGGTGTGCGGCTCACGCCGGCCGGCGAGGTGCTGCGGACCTACGCCGAGGGGATCGTCGCGCGGCTGCACGCGGCCGAGGCCGAGATGGCGGCGATCGCCGGCCTGCGCGGCGGCCAGCTGCGGATGGCGTCCTTCCCGACCGCCGGCGCGACGCTGATGCCGCTGGCGATCGCGATCTTCCGCGCGCAGCACCCCGAGGTCGAGCTGACGCTCGCCGAGGGTGAGCCGGAGGAGATGGCGCCGCGGCTGTCGGCCGGCGAGTTCGACATCGCGCTGCTGTTCGAATTCGCCGACACCAGCCAGTCGCTCGGCCCCGACCTCAGCCGACTCGAGCTGTTCGAGGACCCGATGTTCTTGGCGTTGCCCGCCGATCACCCGCTCGCGCGCCGGCGCACGCTGCGGCTCGAGAACCTGCGCGCCGAGGCCTGGATCCAGACCTCCGCGTCGAGTCCCTGCGCGCGCCATGTCGTGCGCTCCTGCCACGCCGCCGGGTTCGAGCCGATCGTTTCGTTCGAGAGCGACGACTACCAGACCGTGCAGGGCCTCGTCGCCGCCGGCGTGGGTGTCGCCCTGATCCCGAAGCTCGCGCTCTCCGGCGCCCGCGACGACATCGCGATCCGCGCGCTCTCGCCGTCCAGCCCGGTGCGCGAGGTGGTCGCCGCGACGCCCGAGGGCACGCGCCTGACCGCCGCCGCCGCGGCGATGCGCCAGATCCTCACCGACGTCGCGAGCCGCTTCGTCGGGCCGGACATCGCCTGAGCGGGCTCGCAACGGCTTTCACGCTCGCGCTGCATGCGCGCCCAGCGCTGAGAACGTCCTTCAAACGGCGTGCTCGGGCTCGGGGGCGCGGTCCGGCTCGTGGGGGTGGGCGTTTGCGTGCGCGGGTGCGCGTTGCTCGCGGCGCTGGCGCAGCAGCGCCAGCAGCCGTGTGAACGCCAGCTGCACCGCGAAGCCGAGGGCGACCGTCGCGGCGCCGGCCACGACGTCCACCAGGTAGTGGTTGCCGGTCCCGAGCACGACGAAGCAGGTCAGGATCGGGTAGGCGGCGGCGAGCGCGCGGATCAGCACGCGGCGCGTCAAGTACCAGACGCCGACCGCGGACCAGAGCGCCCAGGCGATGTGCAGCGAGGGCATCGCGGCGAACTGGTCGGCGTCGTGCACGAGCACGCCGCTGTGCCAGGACACGAGCGCGTTCGAGCGCGCGATCACGTCGATGTAGCCGAGCGCGGGGAACGACCGCGGCGGCGCCAGCGGGTAGCGCCAGAAGACGGCGAAGGAGATCAGGTTGATGATCACGAGCACCGTGCGCAGGCGGATGTAGCGCCGCGGAAGACGCCACCACAGCAGCAGCAGCACGGCGAAGGTGATGACCGCGTGGCTGAAGAAGTAGTCGTAGGAGGCGATCAGCCCGAGCGTCGTGTGCGCCGCCAGCCAGCGGTTGATCGAAAGCTCGGGGTCGAGCCCCAGCGAGCGTTCGAAGTGCAGCACGCCGACCGCGTTGCGCAGCGCCAGCGCACGGCGAAGCGGTGCCAGGTCGTTGATCACGTCGTAGAGCCAGAAGAGCCAGGCGATGATCGCGAGCTCGATCCACAGTGGCGCGCGCCCGTCGCGGCGCCGGCCCACGCGCTGCCAGACACGCTGCAGCCACGCGCTCCGCACGTCACCTTGCCCCGCGACCAAGTCCATCCCCGGGATCATCGACGATCGGGGATGCGGGCGTGCGATCGAGATGGGTGAAGGTGCCGCGCGGGGGTTCGCGCGCGAGTGCGCGGGTTCGCTACAGGACCGCCCGCAGCGTGTCGGCGCCGACGTTGCCGCCGCCCAGCACGATCAGGTGGCGCTCGCCGTCGTCATCGCGGTCGCGCAGGGAGGCGGCGAGCGCGAGCGCCGCGGCGCCCTCGATCGCCAGGTGGTGCCCGAGCAGCGCGACGCGCATCGCCGCCGCGATCTCCGCCTCCGCGATCAGCTCGAAGCGATCGACGAGCGCGGCGGCGATCGCGACCGTGATCGACCCCTGCTCGAGGTTGCCGGCGGTCGCGTCGGCGAGCGTCGGCGCAAGCGGCGAGGAGGTGACGTGCCCCGCCGCCACCGCGTCGGCCATCGCCGGCGAGGCCTCGGGCAGCACGCCGACGATGCGCGTGCGCGGCCAGCGCTCGCGCACCACGAGCGCGATGCCGCCGATCAGCCCGCCGCCGCCGACCGCGACGAACAGGGTGTCGGGCGGCTGCTGGAGATCTTCGAGCAGCTCGAGACCGAGCGTGGCCTGCCCGAGGATCACCTGTGGGTCGTTGTAGGGCGCGACGAGCAGCGCGCCCGGGGTCCGCGCGGCGGCCTCGCGGGCCGCGAGCTCGGCGCGCAGCGGGTCGCCGTCGCACTCGATCAGCTCGGCGCCGCTTGTGCGCAGCCGTGCGAGCTTCGCGGGGGCGGCGTCCGCCGGCACGAAGACGCGGCAGGGCAGCTTGAGGGTGTGCGCCAGCGCGGCCACCGCGAGCCCGTGGTTGCCGGTCGAGGCGGCGACGATCTGGCGGGGCCGCGGGGCGGCGGTGATCGCGGCCGCGGCGCCGCGGATCTTGAACGAGCCGGTGTGCTGCAGCGTCTCGAGCTTGAGCAGCCGGCGGGGGTGGCCGCTCAGTTCGAGCAGCGGCGTGTGGCGCACGAAGCGCGCGATGCGCTCGCGGGTGCGTTGCGCGGCCTCGTGCGCGCGCTCGAGGTCGCGCTCCAGCGGCCAGTCGATCACGGCGCCTGCAGCGCGCGGCGAAGCGCGGCGCCGCCGTCGCGCAGCGTCGGCTCGCCGTGCGAAACCAGCACCAGCTCGACATCGAGGTCGCAGAGCGGCAGGAGCGCCGCGCGCAGGTCCGCGAGCGTTGGCGCATCGTCCCAGTCCGGGTCCTCGAGCCAGGACTCCGGGCACAGCCGCAGCTCGCCGTCGGGCACGCTGAGCAGCGTGTCCCCGGGCACGAGCGCGCGGTGCTCGGGGATCCAGTAGACGGTCTCCGCGAGACCCGCGAGCGGGTGGGGCGCGACGGTCTCGGGCGCGCTGGTTCGGGCGCTGTAGCGGGCGATCACATGCTCGGCGCTGCGGCGGTGGTAGGCGAGCGTCTCGAGCACACTGACCTCGCGCCCGTCGCAGCGCTGGTCCGCCCAGCGCCAGAACTCGGCGGATTCCTCGGCCGGCACGAGCGGGTCGATGAAGACCGCGGCGGCGGCGCTCGTGTAGAGCACGCAGCCGACCTCGCGCGGCCAGAGCGTCGGTCCTCCATCATCGTTGATGGCGTGCCACTCGGGATGCGGGGCGCTCCAGCGCCACAGGCCGGGTCTGAGCTCGTCGGGGGACACCATGCGCGCAGCGTAACCTGCGCGTGCGGGCTCTACGCCGTTCGCATCGCGCGCTCGCGGGCGCGCTGGCGGACCGCCGTCGCGCCCCACCACAGGGCGAGCGCGGTCAGCGCGAACGGCAGCACGATCGCGAAGACGACGAGGGCGATCGCGAGGATCTCCTCGAGCGCGTGCAGCCCACGGTGAAAGGCGGTCGCGAACGGGCCTGCGCTCGCCTTCGCGTGCTTGGCGCTCGCGCCCGCGACGACGTTCACCTGCAGCGTCGCGGTGCGGCCCTGGCCGAGCAGGCGGTCGAGCTCGCGATGCTCCGCCGCGATCCGCGCCTCCAGCCGGTTCAGCTGCTTCTGGAGGCTCGCCTGCTGCGTGGCGGTCGCCGCCGTCGCGATCTGTTTGAGCAGGGCTGCGCGCGTGGCGATGTTGTCGGCGAGCCGCGCCTGTTCCGCGTTGTAGCTGTTCGTGATGTCGTTCGTGTTCTGGTTGAGCGCGCGCACGCTCGCGAACGTGGAGAGCGTCGCGATCAGTGCTCCGAGCCGCCCGGTCGGCACCGCCAGGGTGAAGCTCGCGTGGCTCACCGGGCCCTGGATCGCGACGTTCGAGCTCTGGACGACGCCGCCGCGCTGCTCGGTGGCGGCGACGATCCGGTTGGCGACGCTCTGCATCGTCGCCGGCGAGGTGGCGAGCGTAAGCGTCGAGTCGCGGTGCACGAGGCGCGCCGACAGGCTCCGGCCTGTCGAGAGGTTCGTGCTCGGCACGGCTGCGGCGCTGTTGCCCCCGAACGGGGCGGCGGTGGTGCCTGTGGGGGCGGCGGTGGCCCCCGGGGCTCGCCGTGGGAGGATCGACAGGGCCGGCGTCTTCGGGGTCGCCTTCGCTGGCGCCGGCGGGTGGGTCGTGCCGCCGCCGAGCACGCCGCTCGAGATCACGATCGTGAACGCCACCGCGGCGGCCACCAGCCCGCTGCCGGCGAGCGCCAGGCGGCGGAGCGGGGGACGCGCGAGGCGCGCGCGGGCGCCACCGCGGCGCTTTCCGTGTGCGGCCAGCCGGGCGTCCAGCCGCTCGGCGAAGGCGGGGTCCATGCGCGGCGCACCGGCGCGCACGGAGTCGACGAGCGCGGCCAGCTCGAGATGCTGCTCGCCGACCGGCTCGCGGGCGAGGATGCGGTCCAGCGCCGCGAGCTCCTCGCGCTCGCTGGCGTTCAGTTCATCGCGTGACACCACACACCTCCCGTAGACGTTCGATCGCTCGGTGCAGTCGGGTTCCGGCATTGGACTCGCTGCAGCGCAGGACGCGGGCGAGCTCGGCGTTCGAGAGCCGCCCGACGAACTTGAGCAGGATGACCTCGCGGTCGCGCGGCTCGAGCGACGCGAGCCCTTCGCGCACGAGCAGGCGCCGCTCGGCGAGCTCGGAATCGAGATCCTCGAGCTCGTTCGAGGGGTCGGCGATGTCGTGCAGCAGCGCGCCGGTGCGCCGCCGCTTGCGCAGCTCGTCGAGCGCGGCGTTGCGCGCGATCGCGAACAGCCACGACCGCGGCGTGCCGCGGCGCACGTCGAACAGCGCGCGGCGGCGGAAGGCGCGCTCGAAGGCGAGCGCCGTGACGTCCTCGGCGGCGGTCCGGTCGCGCAGCAGCGACGCCACGTAGGCGTAGACGTCGGCGGCGCTCGAGCGGTACAGCTGCTCGAACTGCTCGCCGGCCCCCGGACCGCTGGTCGGCACCGCGGCGATGACCGTCATTGCCAGATCATCCTCACAGTTGAACTACGCGGCAGCGGGCACGCCGTCACAGGCCGCCACCGGGTGTATCGTCAGCGCGTTCAAGCAGCCCGGGCGCCCCCGGGTTGCGATATACTTGCTAGAGCAACGAAATGGCCACGACCGCCAAAGACCCCGGCACCCCGATCGTCCTGCGCAGCGACGGCTTCCCCGAATGGAGCCACGAGTACGCGGCGGCGTGGATCGGGCTGCTCGCGACCCACCGCCGCCTGACCCGCGAGCTCGACGCGGAGCTCGAGGCGGCGCACGGGCTCACGCTGAGCGGTCTCGAGCTGCTCGCCCGCCTCGCGAGCGTGTCCGACCGCCGCCTGCGCCTGTCGGTGCTCGCGGGCGAGGCGGGACTCAGCCTGAGCCGCGTTTCGCGCATCGTCGACGCGCTCGAGGAGCGCGGGCTGGTGGAGCGCCAGAACTGCCCGGCCGACGCGCGAGCGGTCAACGCGCAGCTGACGCCGGCCGGCCTCGTGCTCGCGCAGGCGGCCCAGTCGACCCATCTCGAGGCCGTCCGCGAGCGTTTCTTCGACCGCCTCGACGCGCGCGAGGTCGCGACCCTCGCCGAGGTCTTCGCGCGCTTCGCACCCGGCGCACCGAGCGCCTGCTCGGCGGGCGAGTAGACGCGGTCCGCCGCTGTGGAGGACGTGAGCTCCCTCAGCGACCGTGAGCTGAAGGACCGCCTCCAGTGCGCGGCCGAGGGTCTCGCCACCGAGCCAGGCGTCGGCCCGATGCGCGCTGAGCTCGTGCGGCGGCTGCGCGCGCGCCACGAGGCCGGCGGCGACGAGCCGGGTGCGTCGGGCGGTGTGCGCGAACCGACGCGGCCGACGCCTCCTGGCGGTGGCGCCGAGGTTGAGCTGCCCCCCACGGCTTGAGCGTCGCCGCTCGCGTGCGGCGAGGCCGGCGGTTCAGCTGTGCGGCAGCGGCTCGCGCGTGGTGGCGGTCACGTTGAAGCGGACGGCGGCGGTGCCCGCGGCGTTGCCGTTGTGCGCGCGCGCCTGGTAGTCCGAGCCGCCGAGCACGGACTGGGCCTCGAGGATCCTGACCCTGGCGAGCTTCGGTGGGCTCCCATTGGCGCCGGCTTTCGGCGCGAGCACCATCGCGCTGCCGGAGTAGTGCGCGTTTGCGTATTCGAGGGCGTCCGGGTAGGGCACCGTGAGCGTGCGGGTCTGCCCCGCGGGGATCGTCGTCGACTCCGAGTGGCGCTTGACGACCGAGTTGGCGGCAAGCGCGGCGCCGGCGGCGAGCGCCGCGACGGTAGCGATCGCGGCGACGCCGGCGCAGCGCACCGATTGCCTTGGGCGTCTCACAGGTGCAACCTTGCCAGAACGTGGGCTCTCCGTGCGCCAGCCCGCGCGCACCGGCGGCGATCTCGGCCGGCGGGGGCTGACTAGACTGCGCGCGCGTGGCGGCGCGCTCGAGTGCACCCGAGGGTCCGAGGTCGCTCGTCTGGGCGACCGACATCGACGTGCTGCCGCTGGACCGCGTGGTCAGCCGCCGTGACGGACATCTCGCGATCCGCTCGCCGAGCAACCCGACGCATTACTGGGGCAACCTGCTGCTCTTCGACGCTCCGCCGGGCGAGGGGGATGGACCGCGGTGGGAGCGCCTGTTCGCCGATGAGTTCGCCGACGAACCGGGCGTCAAGCACCGGACCTTCGCGTGGGACCGAACCGACGGCTCGCTCGGGCTCGCGCGCGAGGCGTTCGTCGAGCGCGGCTTTCGCCTGGAGGAGTGCGTCGGCCTGGTTGCGCCGGCCGAGCGTGTGCGGGCGCATCCGCGCGCGAGCCGCGAGGTCGAGGTGCGCGCGCTCGATCCCGCCGACGGCTCCGACGAGACCCTCTGGCAGCAGGTCGTGGAGCTGCAGGTCGCCGCGCGCGATGAGCGCTTCACCGAGGCGGAGCACAGGGAGTTCAGCCGGCGGCGGCTGGCCGACCTGCGCGCCCTCTTCCTGCTGGGCCGCGGCGCCTGGTACGTCGCGCTCGCGTCGAGCTCGAACGAGCCGGAGGTCCTCGGCAGCTGCGGCCTGGTCGTCACGGCGGGCCGCGGCCGCTTCCAGTCGGTCGAAACCGCGGCGGCTCACCGCCGACGCGGGATCTGCTCGCGGCTGCTCGTCGAGGCGGTGCGCGCGAGTGCCGAGCGGCACGGCGCGCGGCGCCTGGTGATCGCCGCCGACCCTCACTACCACGCGCTCGGCATCTACGAGTCGCTCGGCTTCCGCCGGCGCGAGCGCGTGTGCGGGGTCTGCCGGCAGCCCGGCGAGCCCGACGCGGCGTAGCGCGTTCGCGCGCTCAGCGCTCGCTCGCGGCGCCCCCGGCGGCGGCCGCGACCAGCCGGCACATCAGCTCGGTGGCCTGTGCCGCGTCGAGTCCCTGCTCGCGGACCAGCGAACGCCACGTCTGGAACGCCAGGGCGTGGCCGATCGCCGCGCTCACCCGCCGGCGGGCGGCGCCCCGCGTGCGTCTGCCCGCGATCAGAATCTCGTGCGCGCCGGCGAGGTATTCGCGGAAGCCGGCGAGCATCTGCCTGACGATCGACATCGTCTCCTCGTCGCGCAGCACGTTGGCGATCATCCGCTCGGAGCGCTCGTAGCAGGCGTAGAGCTCGCTCAGGGCCCGGCGAAGGCGCTCGTCGGGGTCGTGCAGCGCCGCCCAATCGGCGGGGTCGGGCAGCGGGTTGGCGGCAGCCCAGTGCGCGCTGCAGGCCGCGAACAGGGCGGCCTCGTCGGGGAAGTGGCGGTAGAGCGTGGAGCGGCGCACGCCGGCGTGGGCGGCGACCGCGCTGAGCGTGGTGCGCGACGGCCCGAGCGTCCCGTGCAACTCGACGGCGCTCTCGGTCAGCCGCCTGCGCGTGTCGCGCTCCAGCTCGGCGCGGCGCTGCTTGCGGTAGGTGCGCTTTTGGTCGGCCATGTCTGTTCGATGAATCTTGACAGAGCCGGCGGCGGGCCCTACATTCTGCGCGACACTACTGTCTGGTGAAAGGTGGGCGCAGATGGCTACGGCGACAGCGAAGGTCGTGGGCCCGTCCGACGGCAGGGCGGGGTTCCTCGGCACGATCGGCGTGCGCTTCATGATCGACGGCGATGAGGCCGGCGAGCGCTTCGCGGTGGTCGAGCATCCGATGCCGCCCCGCTCGCTGGCCGCGCCGCTGCACCGCCACACGCGCGAGGACGAGTACAGCTACGTGCTCGAGGGCCGCGTCGGTGCGCTGCTCGGCGACGAGGTCGTCGTGGGCGGCCCCGGTGATCTGATCTTCAAGCCCCGCAACCAGTGGCACACCTTCTGGAACGACGGCGATCAGCCCGCCCGGCTGCTCGAGATCATCTCGCCGGCCGGCTTCGAGCGGTTCTTCGGCGAGCTTGTCGAGCTCGGGGGTGTCACGGCGCTCGATCCGCAGATCTTCGGTGAGCTCTGCGGCCGCTACGAGCTGGAGATGAACCCCGACAGCGTGCCGGAGCTGCTCCGGCGCTTCAACCTGCGCTTCCCCGGCGAGCCGATCTGACGCTGCCCGCGGCCGGCGCTCAGAAGCTGACCGGCGCCCAGTGGTGGCCGCCGTCGAAGGTCATGATCATCGTGGCGCCCGCGCTCTGGAAGTTGCGCACGATGGCGACGCCCTGGGTGGGGCTCGTGAACCCGAGGTAGGCGATCTGGCCCGTGTAGACGTCGCTCCACTGGACGCCCCCGTCGAAGCTGGCGAGCAGGTCGTCCTGACCGCTCGGGGACTGGCCGTCGGCGAGGATGACCCCGGGCGCGGGGGAGGCCAGCACGCCGTTGAAGCCGAGCTGCTTGCCGATCTCGGGGCCGTAGGTGAACGTCCTGCCGCCGTCGCTCGAGAAGTAGAGCCAGACCGACTCGAGCGTCGCGCCGGGCGGTGCGGACTTCGAGAGCCCGTATGCGAAGCCGCCCATCGTGCAGGACGCCACGAGGTTCGTCGGCGTGGAGGCTGCGGGGATCGAGAAGCTGTGCCCGACGGCGGCGCACGGAGGCGTCCAGGTCACCCACCTGCCGCCTTCGAGCTGGGCGCTGCCGGTCGTGCCGCGGTCGTTGCCCTCGACCAGCCAGCCGCTCGCGCCCGCCAGCACGAACGAGCCCTGCTGCTCCCCGCCGCCGGCGGGGCTGCCGAGAGCCGCCGTGTTCGAGACGTGCCAGCTGTCCGAGGAGACCGGTGAGCTCTTGACGGTGAGGGCGTCGTAGCTCTTGCTCGACTGCAGCAGGTACGCAGTGCCGCGCGCCGTCTCGAGGTCGAAGATCGTGTCCTGCTCGCCGAGCCCGCTGAGCGGCTGCTGCGTCCAGGTCTTCCCGCCGTTGTGCGTTGACCACAGCGTCGGCTTCGTCGCCGTCCCCTCACCTCCCGGGTATTTCATTGGGACCGCGAGGCCGCCGTAGATCCAGCCGTCGCTGCGGTTGGCGAAGCGAACGTTCAGGCCGGTGCCGGCGCCCTGCGCGAGGTCGGCCGGGAGGCCACCGAGCTTGCGGTCGGCCGCGGCGAGGAGCGCCGCCGGCAGCGGCCGCGTGAACCACGAGCGTCCCCCGTCGGTCGTCTCCCGAAGCCCCAGGCAATGCCCGACGGACGCGCAAGGTGCGGTCCCCAGCGCCCAGCCCGCGTCGAGTGAGACGAAGGTGACGGAATACGGATCGAACGGCGCCGTCGCCGAGGCCCCGAACGCGGCGGCGCCGGCGAGCGCGAGAACGCTCGCAGCGACCGCGCCGACGCGCGCCGCGCGCCCCAATGCCCGCCGCGCCCCAGCCGCCCCGATCGAGTTCAGCCCCATGCAGCAATCGTACGACTGTGGCGCCACGCCCGCGGCAGATGCCGCGGGCTCAGACGTCACGCCCGCGGCACACGCCAGCCGTACTCAGCAGCGCCGCCCGCGCCACACCCCGCGGGTTCAGCCGACCGCCCAGGCGATCGTGCTCTTGTAGTCGTATTCGAGCTTCAACGCCGTCTTGCCCTTCGGCACGCTGAAGCCGAGCCAGCCCTCGTCGCACTGCAGCGGTTTGAGCGGCTTGAGCACGATCGGCGGGCTCTTCGCCAGGCCCACCGACTCGACGGCGGTGCCGCCCCCGCTCAGGCTCAGCGTGAAGAAGGCCGGCTCGATCGCGGTGTCGGCCGGAGTGTGTGCGCTGGTGCACACCTTCATCTCGAAGTTCGCCACCGGCTTGGCGGAGGTCGGTGCGACGTACGCCTCGAGCGTGAAGAAGTTCCCGGTCGCGCTGGTGCGCTCGGCGGGTAGCTTCAGCTTCGCGGTCAGCTGCTGGTGTGTCGCGGCGCTCGCGGCGGGGACCAGCGCGACGGCCGCGGCCGCGGCTGCGGCACAGGCGAACACGCCGATGCCCCTGCGCGTCAGGGTCGAGCGTGAGATCGGACGTGGCTGCATCGATCTTCCTTTGGCTGTGGTGGCCGGGAGCGTGTCGTCAGGCCCTGCGTGCGACACGGATGATGATGACAGCGCGATCCCCGCTCGCCGCGGTCATCGACGCACGACCGATGCTGCCGGCGCACGCGCGCCGAGGCCCGCCTCAGCGGATCAGCACCGCGTTGCCGGAGGGGTCGCGTGCGAGCGTTCCGTCGGGGCGCTGCTCGAGCGTCACGCCCTGCGCGGCGAGCCGGCTCGCGACGGCGTCGCGCTCGGCCGCGTTCTCCGTGATCAGCGTCCAGTGGCGCAGGCCGACGGCGTCGGCGGGCGCCGGACCGACCCCGGCTCCGCGCCAGGTGTTGAACGCGACGTGATGGTGGTAGCCGCCGGCGGACACGAACACCGCGGTCGGCAGCGTCGCCTTCAGCTCGAAGCCCAGGCCGTCGCGGTAGAAGCGCGTCGCGGCGTCGAGCTCGCCGACGTGCAGGTGGATGTGACCCATCCGCAGGCCGGGGTCGGCGAGCGCCGTCGGCGCGGCGTCGCCGATCGTGGCGAACAGCGCGCCGAGGTCGAGCGGTGCTGGGCCGGCGCCGAAGAGGTCGCCGCCGCCGCCCATGTCAGGCCACTGCTCGCGGGGCCGGTCGGCCGCGAGCTCGATGCCGTTGCCATCCGGGTCCGGGAGGTAGATCGCCTCGTGCGTACCGTGGTCGGAGGCGCCGTCGATGCGCGTGCGGCTCTCGGCCACGCGGCGAGCGACGCGAGCGAGTTCCTCGCGCGTCGGGAAGAGCAGCGCATAGTGGTAGAGCCCGGCGTGGCGGCCGGCGGGGTGGGCTCCCGGCTCGGCGCGCAGCATCACGAGGTCCTCGCCGGCGGCGTGCAGCGTGGCGCTGCGCTCGTCGCGCTCGCGTACCGACAACCCGATCACGCGCGTGTAGAAGCCAAGCGCGCGGTCGAGATCGGTGACCGTCAGCTCCACGCCGCCGAGCCGCGTGGCATCGGCGAGCAGGGCTCTGCTGCGCGGGCCCGCGGTCTCTGTGATGGTGGTGCTCATCGGGTTGTCAGCCTCCCTATCGGGCTGCACTGGCGGGACCGTATCCCACCAGCGCAGCGTCGAGCGTCACTGCGCCTGCTTGACTGCCGAGACGTCGAGTGCGAGCTTGACGATGTCGGAGACGAGCAGGTTGCCGCTGCCCAGCGCCTGGTTGAACTTCATGCCCCACTCCGAGCGGTTGAGCGCTCCGGTGATCTCCAGACCGACGCGCTCGTTGCCCCACGGGTCCGTCTCGGCGCCCTGGATCTCCGCCTTCAGCGTGATCGGCTTGGTCACGCCGTGCATCGTCAGGTCGCCGACGATCTCGAAGGTGTCGTCGTCGATTGCCCTGACGGCGGTCGACTCGAAGGTCAGCTCCGGATAGGTCTCGGCGTCGAAGAAGTCCGCCGACTGCAGGTGCGCGTCACGCTGGGGCTCGGCAGTGTCGATCGATGCGGCCTTTGCCGAGCCGGAGATCTTCGCGGTCGAGAGGTCGTCGCCCAGCTCGAGCTTGCCCTCGAACTCGCCGAACGAACCGCGCACGGTGGCGATGCCGAGGTGCTTGACGGAGAACCCGAGCGTGGAGTGAGCGGTGTCGGCTGCCCAGGTGCCGCTCGGGATGGTGGTGGTGGCAGTGCTCATGTGTACGTTGCTCCTCTGAGTCGGGGTTGCGCCAAGCCGATAAGCTTGCTAGCGCAACTATACACCAGAATGCTTGCTTGCGCAAGCAGGTTGGCCACGGCCCCCTTCCAACGGTGGCCGAGCTCAGCTGCCGCTGCGCCCTGCACCGAAATCGCTCGGGTCGCTCTGCGATGCTGGCGCGGTGGGGATTGCGCTTGCCATCTTCGCCTCCGGCGCCGGCACCACCGCACAGGCGGTGATCGACGCCTGCGCGGACGGGCGCATCGACGGCGAGGTCGTGCTGATCATCTGCAACAACCCCGGTGCCCAGGTGCTCGAGCGGGCCGCTGCGGCCGAGATCCCCTGGCGCCAGCTGTCGGCGAAGACCCATCCCGACCCCGGGGCGCTCGAGCAGGAGATCCTCGAGGCGCTCGCACAGGCCGGGACCACGCACGTGCTGCTCGCCGGCTACATGAAGAAGCTCGCGCCGGCGGTCGTCGCCGCATACGCCGGCCGGGTCTACAACACCCACCCGGCGCTGTTGCCCGCCTACGGCGGACAGGGGATGTACGGCGACCGCGTGCACGCCGCGGTGCTCGCGGACCATCAGACGCGCAGCGGCGCGAGCGTTCACCTCGTCACCGACGAGTACGACAGCGGCCCGATCGTCGGGCAGGTCGAGGTGCCGGTGCTACCCGGCGACGACGTCGACTCGCTCGGGCAAAGGGTCAGGGCGGCGGAGCGGGAACTGGTGGTCGAGGTGCTGGCCGCCGCGGCGGCGCGCGGCGGCTGATCTTCAGGGGCGCTCCGCCTCCGGCCAGTCGCCGCCCAGCTCGGGGAACGCCGCCAGCAGCGGGCTGCGCGCCGGCACCGCGCTCGACCGGGCGACGAAGCTCGAATCGAGCTGGTCCAGCCGCGCCACGCCGAGCAGCGCCATCGCATTGACGATCTCCTCCTCGAGCAGCTCCAGCACACGCACCAGCCCCGCCTCGCCGCCGGCGGCGAGCGCGTAGGCCTGCAGGCGGCCGAGCCCGACCGCGTCGGCACCGAGCGCGACCGCCTTCAGCACATCGGTGCCGCGCAGGAAGCCGCCGTCGACCACGACCGCCGCCTGTCCCGCGACGGCGTCGACCACCTCCCGCAGCGTCTCGATCGCCCCCTCGGCGTGATCGAGCTGGCGCCCGCCGTGGTTTGAGACGTAGATCACCTCGATCCCGCGCTCGAGCGCCAGCTCGGCGTCGCGCGCGGTCTGTATTCCCTTGACGATCAGCGGCACGCCGGCGCGCTCGTGCATGCGCTCGAGCCGTTCCCAGGTCAGGCGCGACTGCCAGACGATCCCGGGATCGCCGCCGAACTGGTGTGTCGGGGGGCGCCAGCCGCTCCGCAGCTGGCGCTCACGACGGCCATAGTAGGCGGAGTCGACGGTCAGCGCGATCGCCGCGAAACCGGCGTCCAGCGCCTGGCCGATCGCCTCGTCAGCCCACGCCGCGTCGCCGCGAACGTAGATCTGCGCGACCTTCGCCGCGGCGGTCGCGGCGCCGACCGCCTCGAGCCCGGGCTCGCTGATCGAGCTGATCATCGCCGTCACGCCGAAGCGCTCGCCGGCGCGGGCGGACGCGAGCGCGCCGTCCGCGGTGAAGATCTCCGCTCCGCCGAGCGGCGCCAGGACGACCGGGATCCGCAGCCGCTGACCGAGCAGGGTCGTGCTCGGGTCGATGCTTCCCACGTCGCGCAACACGCGCGGGCGAAGCGCCAGCGAGTCGATCGCGAAGCGGTTGCGCCGGACGGTCGTCTCGCTCTCGGCACCGCCGGCGATGTAGTCCCAGGTGTCACGGTCGAGGTTTGCCGCTGCGCTGTCGATGATCTCGTGGATCGTCGTCGCGGCAGCGGGCTCCCGGGGCATGCGACGATCGTAGCGGCGTCGTAACATGGCGGCGGACGCCGGTCGGCTCGCGTCGCGTCCACGAATCGAAAGAGGTGTTACCGGTATGGCGGAACCGCCCAGTCACGCGACGCTCGACTACTCGGTCAGGGACCGGGTCGCCTACGCGACGCTGTGCCTACCGGAGACCGGCAACGCCGTAACCGAGCAGACCCTCGACGACATCAACGACGTCGTCGCCCGGGTGCAGCACGACGCGACGGTGCGCGCGCTCGTCCTCAGCGGCCAGGGTGACGCCTTCTCCTCGGGCATGGATGCGGACATGCTGGCCACGCTGTACTCGGACATCGAGTTTTATGAGCACATTCTCACGCGCGTCGCGGCCCTCGGCCTCTCGCTCGAAGCGCTGGACGTCCCGGTGATCGCCGCCGTCAACGGAACCGCCACCGAGGTCGGCTTCGACCTGGTGCTCGCCTGCGACCTGATCGTGATCGCCGACGAGGCGATGATCGGCGACGGGCGATCGATGTTCGGTCGCGTGCCCGGGGGCGGCGCGACGGTCCGGCTGCCGCGGGCAGTCGGCGTGGTGCACGCACGCGAGATCCTCTTCTCCGGCCGCATGCTGACCGGCACCGAGGCGGCCGCGCTCGGGCTTGCGCTGCGCAGCGTTCCGGCCGCGCAGCTCGACGCCACCGTCACGGAGTTGACGGCGACACTCATCGCCAAGTCGCGCAGCGCCCTGGCCACGATCAAGCGTCAGATCAACGGCAGCCTCGGGCTCGACACGCCGAGTGCGATCGAGCACGAGCGCAGCGAGATCATCAAGCACGTCAGCGACCCGCACTCCGACGCGGTCGAGGGGCTGCGCGCGGACCGCGAGGGCCGCCCGCCGTCCTGGGCCTGAGCGCGGGCGCGAACATGCCGCCCGGCGGCGCCGCCGCGCGATCCGCGTAACCCGCGCCGCCGCGTGCCCGCACCCCCGCGCCCGCCCGGCCGGCCCCGCTCCTCAGCCGCCGGTTTCGATCACGACGCGTCCGCGGATCCGCCCGGCGAGGATCTCCGCCGCAAGCTCCGGCACGCGTGACAGCGGCTCGACCGTCGTCATCGCGTCGAGGCGCGCCGCCGGCAGGTCGCGCTCGAGCCGGCTCCAGGCGATTTCACGCGTAGCCGTCGGGCACATCACCGAGTCGATCCCAAGCAGGCTCACGCCGCGCAGGATGAACGGCGCCACCGTCGTCGGCAGGTCGGTGCCGCCGGCGCGACCGCAGGCCGCGACCGCGCCGCCATAGCGCGTCTGAGCAAGCACCATCGCCAGCGTCTGCGAGCCGACGGTGTCGATCGCGCCGGCCCAGCGCGCGCTCTCGAGCGGCTTCGACGGCTGATCGAGCTCCTCCCGCGCCACGATCGACGCGGCTCCCAGCTCGCGCAGATAGTCGTGCAGCGCCTCGCGCCCGGTGGCGGCCGCGACGCGGTGGCCGAGCCCGGCGAGCAGCGTGACGGCGACGCTGCCGACGCCCCCGCCGGCGCCGGTCACGAGCACCTCCTCGCCGTCGCTCTCGCCACCACCCACGCCGGCCCGCTCCAGCGCCAGCACGCACAGCATCGCTGTCAGCCCCGCGGTTCCGATCGCCATGCACTGCGCGAGCGTGAAGCTTGCCGGCCGCGGTGTCAGCCACTCCGAGCGCACGCGCTGGCGCTGCGTGTAGCCGCCGGGGTGCGTTTCCGACAACCCCCAGCCGGTGACCAGCACCTCGTCCCCGGTACGCCAGGCCGGCGAGTCTGACGATTCGACCACGCCGGCAAGGTCGATCCCGCAGACCATCGGGTAGCTGCGCGCGATACGCCCGCTCCCGGTCACGACCAGCCCGTCCTTGTAGTTCAGCGAGGAGTGCGACACCGCGACCGTGACGTCGCCCTCGGGCAGGTCCGCGTCGCTGCACTCGCGCAGCGCGGCAGGACCCGGCTCCGGCGCCACGATCGCCTGGAAGCTCATCGCCTGACCCTATCGCTGCGCTCGCGAACGGGACTCCAGCCCACAGGCGGCGCGGTGGCGGGCCGTGCCGCGTCGTCGGCCGCGAGCCCGCCGTTCCGCGCCGCCGGTAGTAGGTTTTGCAGCCGATGAGCGCCACCGCCCCCGAGACCGTGATCTACTCAGGACACCCCTCGTGGCGGTCGATGCTGGACTTTCACCTCGCCGGGTTGTTCGGCGCTCTGGCCGGCGGCGCGATCGCCCGCCTGGTCTCCAGCAACTGGGGTTACGCGATCGCCGTGTTCGCCGCGATCCTCGCGATGTCCCTGCTGATCGGCCTGATCCGCCGTGTCTCCACGCGCTACACGATCACCGACCGCCGCCTGCACATCCGTCGCGGCATCTTCTCGCGCACCGAACAGCACACGACGATCGATCGCGTCCAGAACGTCGAGACCCACCAGACGCTGTTCGAGCGGGTGCTGCTGATCGGCACGGTCAGCTTCGACACCGCCGCGACCGACGACTCCGACTTCGCGTTCGTTGGCATAGCGACCCCCAAGCTGGTGGTCGCGGCGGTCGATCGCGCGCAGCAGAGCTTGCCCCGCACGGACCCGCTCAGCCCGACCGCATGAGCGAAGCCGCGATCGTCAGCGCCCGCGAGCTGACGCGGCGCTACGGCGAGGGCGAGGTGGCGGTGGCTGCGCTGAGTGACGTCAGCGTCGAGTTCACGAAGGCCCGTTTCGCGGCGATCATGGGGCCGTCGGGGTCCGGCAAGTCCACGCTGATGCACATCCTCGCCGGGCTCGACCGGCCCACCAGCGGCACGGTCACGCTCGACGGCGTGGAGCTCGGGTCGCTCGACGATCGCGCGCTCACGTTGCTGCGGCGCGAGCGGGTCGGCTTCATCTTCCAGACCTTCAACCTGCTGCCGATCCTCGACGCACGCGAGAACATCCTGCTGCCGCTCTCGATCGCCGGCCGCAGCGTCGACAGCGCCTGGTTCGACGAGCTGATCGACGCCGTCGGCATCCGCGACCGCCTGCATCACCGCCCGGCGCAGCTCTCCGGTGGCCAGCAGCAGCGCGTCGCGGTCGCGCGCGCGCTCGTCTCGCGCCCCGCGGTCGTGTTCGCCGACGAGCCGACCGGCAACCTCGACTCCGCCGCCTCCGGCGAGGTGCTGGAGCTGCTGCGGCTCGCCGTCGACCGCTTCGGCCAGACCGTCGTGATGGTCACCCACGACGCCCAGGCCGCTTCGCACGCCGACCGCCTGGTCGTGCTCGGCGACGGGCGGATCGTGCGCGACGGCGAGGCGCTCGACGCGGGCGGCGTGCTCGATCTGATGAAGTCGCTGGGCCGATGACCGCGGTCGTCGTGCGCGGGTTCTTCTCGCGCAAGCTGCGCGCGGTCCTGACCGGGATCGCGGTCGCGCTCGGCGTGGCCCTGATGTCGGGCACCTACATCCTCACCGACACGATCGACCGGTCGTTCGCGGCGATCTTCGCGACCGGCGAGCAGAATCGCGCGGTCGTCGTCACACCGCACCAGGGGCTCGGCGCGGGCGCGGCGGTGCAGACCGCGACGATCGGGCAGGCGACGCTCGAGCGTGTCCGCCGCGTCCCCGGCGTCGCTGTCGCCGCCGGCGAGGTGTTCGCCGTGGCGACGCTGTTCGACGCGCAGGGCAGGCGGCTGAACACCTCCGCGCCGAGCTTCGCCGTCTCGGTGCTGCCGGCGCGCTTCGAGGATCTCTCCGCGGTCGCCGGCTCGCTGCCGACGAACGCCGGCTCGGTCGCGATCGATCAGGCCAGCGCGCAGCGCGCGTCGCTGAGGGTCGGTCAGCGCCTGCGCGTCGCGGGCGCGACGGCCGCCGCCACCTACCGCATCTCCGGCATCCTGCGCTTCGCCGGCTCGGCGTCGTTCGGCGGCGCCGGTGTTGCGCTCGTCACCCTGCCGCAGGCGCAGCTGCTTGCCGGCGAGCCCCACTCCTACGACGATCTCGTCGTCGGCGCGAAGTCCGGCGTCAGCCCCGCCACGCTGCGCAAACGCATTCGCGCCGTGCTTCCGCTCACGCTCGACGTGCGCACCGGCGTGCAGGAGGCGGCGCAGCAGACCTCCGACCTCGAGAGCCAGCTCGGCTTCCTGCGCACGTTCCTGCTGATCTTCGCCTACGTCGCGCTGTTCGTCGGCGCCTTCATCATCTTCAACACCTTCTCGATCACGGTCGCGCAGCGCACCCGCGAGTTCGGCCTGCTGCGCACGCTCGGCGCGACGCGCGGCCAGGTCGTGCGTTCGGTCGTCGCGGAGGGCGCGATGCTCGGCTTCGGCGGTGCGCTCGTCGGCCTGCTCGCCGGTCTCGGCCTTGCCCCGGCGCTGGACCAGCTGTTCAAGGCGTTCGGCGCCGACCTGCCCGACAGCGGCACGGTCGTCGAGTTCCGCACGATCTGGGTGTCGCTGCTCGCCGGCACCGGCGTGACGGTGCTGGCCGGCCTGCTGCCCGCGCTGCGAGCGGCGCGCGTGACGCCGATCGCGGCGATGCGCGAGGGCGTCCCGCTCGAGCGCGCGCAGCGCAGCCCGCGCGGGCGACGGATCATCCTGGCCGTGGTCGCCTTCTACGTCGTCGTGCGCGTCGCGCTGCTCGCGAGCAGCGGCGCCGGCATCGCCACGATCGTGATCCTCCTGGCGCTGATCCTCGCGGTCCGCGTCCCGGCCTCGCGCCGGCGGATCGGGGGAGCCTTCTCCGCCACGGTGGTCGCCCTCGCTCACCTGCTGGCCAGGCCGCTCGCCTGGCGCGGCATCACCGGCCGGCTCGCGCGCGACAACACGGTCCGCCACCCCGGGCGCACCGCTGTCACCGCCGCGTCGCTGATGGTGGGCCTCGCGCTCGTTTCGCTCATCTCGATCCTCGCCGCCGGGACGAAGGCGTCGATCAACCAGGCGATCGATGCCTCCTTCGCCGGCAACCTGATCATCCAGAACTCCTCGACCGCCGGAAACGCCGGCATCCCGACCGAGATCCCGGCGGCGCTGCGCGCCATCCCCGGCGTCGCGCAGGTCACCCCGATCGCCTTCACCGAGGGCAGGGTCAACCACCTGAAGGGCAACCAGACGATCACCGCGCTCGACCCGGCCAGCTTCGACCGGGTCTACCGGATCGACTGGGACCGCGGCAGCGACGCGACGCTCGCCGCGCTCGGGACGACCGGCACGGTTCTGAACAAGAGCTTCGCCACGGCGCACCACCTGAAGGTCGGCCAGACGCTCACCGTGGCCGCCGCCTCGGGGCGGCGGATCCGCCTGATCGTGCGCGGCATCGCGACCGACAACGCACGCCTGCTCGCCGACCTCACGATCACCCTGCCGCTCGCCCGCACCGCCTTCTCGCAGCGCGTCGACGCGCTCGATTTCGTCAGCTACCGCCCGGGCGCCACCAACTCGCAGGTGCAGCCGGAGGTCAACCGGGTCCTCGCCGCCCGCTTCCCGCAGGCCGAGTCACAGACCGCGACGCAGTTCAAGAACTCACTCGCGAGCCAGGTCGACAGCCTGCTGGCGCTGATCTACGTGCTGCTCGCGCTGTCGGTGATCGTCTCGCTGTTCGGCATCGTCAACACGCTGGTCCTCTCGATCTTCGAACGTACGCGCGAGCTCGGGATGCTCCGCGCGATCGGCACCTCGCGCCGCCAGATCCGCCAGATGATTCGCTACGAGTCCGTCATCACCGCGCTGATCGGCGGCGTGCTCGGCATCGCGCTGGGCGTCGTGATCGCCGTGATCCTCGCCGCAACCGCCCTCTCGGGCTCGGGTTTCGTGCTCGTCATCCCGGTCGTGACGGTGATCGTCCTGTTCGTCCTCGCCGGCCTCGCGGGCCTCGCCGCCGCTGCCTGGCCTGCCCGCCGCGCCGCCAGGGTCGACATCCTCGCGGCGATCGCCACCGAGTAGCTCTTTTCAAGGGGCTCCGGCGGCAGGGCCGCCTGCGCAGGGGGTGCCGGCCGGCTTCGCCGCCCGGCACGGGGCGTCAGCTCGCGTGAATCCCGAGCGACGCGCCGACGTTGGTGAAGTAGTAGGCGCCCGCCATGAAGACCCAGACGCCGGCGCTCAGCACGCTGACGGCGGCGGTGGCCGCGAGCAGCGTGGCCTGGCGGCGCCCGCCGGCTCCCCAGGCCCAGGCCGCGAAGAGCGCCAGGAGCGGCAGCGCGGCGTTGATGTAGCGGGGGAAGAGCACCGGCCAGTTCTCGACCACCTCGCCGACGAACAGCATCAGCGCCCCGAGCGCGACCGGCCACAGCAGCAGCGCGGCGGCGCTTGAACGCAGGAGCGCGGGGCGCCTGAGCGCCGGCGCCAGCGCGCCCGCCAGGAGCAGCGCCGGCACCGCGAGCGCGATCACGTCGAGGCCCGTCTTGCCGTACTGCGGCCACCACTCCTGCGGCAGCATCGCGTGGTCGAGGTGCCAGAGGCTCGACAGCGCGGCGCTGACGCCGTAGCTCTGCCCGGTCGGGTCGACGTAGGAAAGCGAGATCCGCCGCATCACACCGCCGGCGGTCAGCGCGCCGTAGCGAACCTCGTTGGCGATCAGCCACGGGCTGAGCAGCGCCGCCGGCAGGACCACGGCGAGCGCGGCGACGCGCAGCGCCGCGCGCTCGTGGCGTTCGCGCCACAACGCGACGATCGGCACGGCGAGCAGCGGCGCGAGGAACGCGAGCGTCAGCCCGGTCAGCAGGCATAGCCCGAGCAGGCCCGCCGCCCCGAGCAGCAGGCTCGCCTTCGGCTGGCGCGTCGCGTGCCAGACCGCCAGGACGTAGAGCAGCGCGAGCGGCAGCTCGAGCGCGGCGTTGGAGACGGTGATGGTGCGCACGATCACCCCCGGCCACAGCATCACCGAGAGCGCCGCCGCGTAGGCGGTCTGCCAGCGCTCGGCGGCGACGGCGCGGGCCAGCAGCGCCAGGATCGCCGTCGCGGCGAGCAGCAGCAGCAGATCGAAGGCCCGCACCGCCAGCACCTTGTCGCGGTAGTTGGACGGGATCAGGAATGCGGGTGCCGCGAGCACGTAGTAGAGCGGCGGCTGCCACGCCTCGTAGCTGTAGCCGCCAAGGCCGATCCGGCGCGGGTCGACCGAGCTGCGGCGGGGATAGGTGTCCTGCTCGATCGCCTCCATCTGCCACGACACGTAGCTGCTTCCCTCCCTGGGCAGCGAGCCGTGCTCGGCGAACTGCTGCACGAACGAGACGTGCGCCAGTTCGTCGACGCCCGCGAAGATGTGGAAGCGCGCGACGGTGACGCCGCCGACGACCGTGATCGCCGCGAGCTGCAGCCCGATCAGCACGACAGCCGGCCGCCGGCGCAGACGCACCAGGATGCGGGTCACGGTCGCCGATCATATTCGCGCCGGGGCGCGTAAAAACGCGCGCCGCCGGGCCGGCGCCCGCTGCGCGCCGCGCACGAAAACTTGCCGGTTGCGAGCGGCGGTGCAGTGCTATGCGGATCGCGCCGACGTGGGTTCAATGGGCGCGGTGGCTGCGCGAAGCGCATCGAACTGGCTGGAGGGCTCGCCCGAGTGGGCGTGGCCCGCATTGAAGCCCGCGGTCGAGCTCGGGCCCGCGGCCTGGGTGCCGACGCTGCCGGTGCGGATGGAGCTGCCGGCCGCACGCGTCGCGGTGCGGCCGCGTCCGCGAACGCTGCCGAGGCCGCTTCGCCTCGCGCGGCTCGCCCTGCTCGTCGCGCTCGCCGCCGGCACCTTCGTGGTCAGCAGCGGCATCGCGCAGAGCGGATCGGCGATCTCCGCGACCCTCGCGCCGGTGCGTCTCGACATCGCGCTGACGAGCCCGTTCGCCACGCCCGCCACACTTCTGGCCGACGCGGTCGACCACGCGACGCCGGCGTTCGCCGTGCTCGCCCCGGCGCTGCCGGCACCGGTCACGATCTCCACCGATGCGGCAGGCGCCACGATCGCCTCGGTCACCTATCCCTCCGCCGCGCTCGGCTGGCGCGACCGCTACCTGGTCTACCTGCCACCCGGTTATGAGGCGACCGGGAGTCGTCGCTACCCGGTGCTCTACCTGCTCCACGGCGAGGACCAGCCGGCCAGCTCCTTCCTGCGCCTCGGCGTGGCGCCGACGCTCGACCGCCTGATCGCCAGCCGCCAGATCAGACCGCTGATCGCCGTGATGTTGCAGGGCGCCCCCTCGCCGCAGAACTGGCTCGACACGACCGGCCCGCGTTTCTACAGCTACGTCGCCGAGGTGCAGCGCCTGACCGACCGCGTGCTGCGCACGATCCCCAGCCGCTCGGCGCGCGCGATCGCCGGCTATTCGATGGGCGGCTTCGGCGCGATGAACGTGGCGCTCGAGCAGCTGCGCAGCTACTCCGTCGTCGAGAGCTGGGAGGGCCAGTTCGCCAACCTCTCCCGCGAGCTGGCCGCGGACCGGCCACTGCTGCGCCGCCTGCCGCTGCACGCGTTCGTCTGGGGCGGCGCGCAGGACACCGTCGTCAACACGTCACTCGACGCGCCGTGGGCCGCGGCGATGCGCGCAGCCGGCGCGCAGGCGCAGAGCGCCGTCTACCCCGGCGCGCACGCCTTCGCCCCGATCGAGCGCCACCTCGCGCAGATGCTCAGCTTCGCCGGTCGCCAGCTCGCGAGCTGAGCGCATCGGCGATCACCAGCGCGTGGTCGAAGGCCAGCGGTGGCAGCTGATCGAGCGCGAACCAGCGCGCCTGCGCCGCGTCGTCACCGCCGCGGGCCTCGAGCTCCGCCCGCGCGCGCAGCACGTAGACGACCGACACGGTCGGCCCGCGCGGGTCGCGTCCCGGCGTGTCATAGACGCCGAGCAGCTCCAGCTCCCCGGCTTCGATCGCCGTCTCCTCGGCCAGCTCGCGCGCGGCGGCGGCGTGCACGCGCTCGCCGCCTTCGACGAAGCCGCCGGGCAGCGCCCACGACCCGGCGAACGGATCGCCTCCGCGTTCGATCAGCAGCACGCTCGCGGGCGGGTCGCCGGCGAGCGCGACGACGTCCACGGTCAGCGCGGGGCCCTTCACGCCCGCCCGTAGACAGGGATGTGCGCGCCGCTGATCGCCGCCGACTCCTCCGCGCACAGAAAGCGGATGACCTCCGCGATCTGCTCCGGCTTCACCCAGCGCGAGTGGTCGGCGTCGGGCTGCGAGGCGCGGTTGCCCGGCGTGTCGATCACGCTCGGCAGGATCGCGTTCGCCCGCACGCCGTCCGCCGTGTATTCGACGGCCAGCGCGTCGACGAAGGCGAGCACCGCGGCCTTCGAGGAGATGTAGCCCGCGGCGCCCGGGAACGGCCGCAGCGCCGCGCGCGTCGAGACGCAGACGATTGCGCCGGAGCCCGCCGCCAGCATCGCCGGCAGCGCGGCCTGGCAGAGCAGGTAGGTCGGGCGAAGGTTGAGGCGGAACTGGCGCTCGAACTCGTCGATGTCCGTCTCGTGCACGCGCCCGCCCGAGGCGAAGCCGCCGACCAGGTTGACGAGCGCGCGCAGCCGATCGCCCGCCGCCGAGACGACCGCCGCCGCGGCCGCCGGATCGAACAGGTCGGCGGCGATCAGCTCGAGCTGCGGGTGCGGCTGCACCCGTTCGAGCTCGTGCTCATCGACGTAGGGCACGACGACATGCCAGCCCGCCGCGAGCAGCGTGGCCGTGACGGCGCTGCCCAGCCCGCCCGTGCCGCCGCTGACGACCGCGCTCTCGCTCACCCTGCGTACCTTAGATGGGCGCGCAAAGCGCGGCCGCGCGCCCGCCGGCGAACCGTCCGCGGGTCGGGCTACCTTGATTGCATGCTCATACGCGAGGTCAGCGACGGGACCGATCTCGACCAGGTGCTGCTGGTTCGCGAGGTCGACAAGCGCGTCAAGCGCGACGGCGGCGAGTTCCTGCGGCTGACGCTCGGCGACCGCTCCGGGCAGGTCGTGGCGATGGTTTGGGAGGGCGTGCCGGATGTCGCGCCGCTGGTCACCGCCGGCGAGCCGGTCCGCGTGATCGGCCGCTACGTCGTGCATCCGCGCTACGGACCGCAGGTCAACCTGCGCGCGCTGGCCCCGGCCGAGCCGGGCAGCTACGACCTCGACGACCTGCTCGACGGGCCTCAGCGCAGCGCCGAGCAGATGGAGGCTGATCTGCGCGAGCTGGTCGCCACGGTCCGTCAGCCGCACCTGCAGGCCCTGCTGGAGCGCCTGATCGGCGCCCGCGCCGCCGGCTGGCCGGCCTACCGCGACGCTCCGGCGGCAAAGTTCTACCACCAGGCCTACCGACACGGGCTGCTCGAGCACTGCCTCACGGTCGGCCAGGCGGTCAGCGCGATTTCCGCAACCTTCGCCGGCATCGACCGCGACGTCGCGGTTACGGGCGCGCTGCTGCACGACATCGGCAAGCTCGAGGCCTACACGCACGATCCGGCGAGCATCGAGCTGACCGACGACGGGCGGTTGCAGGGCGAGATAGCGCTCGGCTACTACCGCGTGCGCCGCGAGATCGAGGAGATCCCGGGCTTCCCGCCGTCGCTCGCGAAGGAGCTCGGGCACATCATCCTCTCCCACCACGGCACGCATGAGCACGGCAGCCCGGTGCTGCCCGCGACGCGCGAGGCGACGCTCGTGCACATGATCGACAACCTCGGCGGCCGGCTCGGCAGCTTCGACCGCCTCGAGAAGGAGCTCCGCGACGGCGAGCGGTGGTCGTCGTTCGACCGCGCGCTGGGCGGCGGCGCCTACTTCGCCGCCCACGAACGCCTCGAAGAGCCCCGCCGCGACGCCGCTTAGGCGTTCAGGCGCAGGCCCGCGTCAGGCTCACGCAGGCATGCAGGCGGTCGAGGATCGCGAGACGCCCGGCGAGCGGGGCGGAGGCCTGCACGACCAGCCACGCCGCCGGGCCGACGCGGCGAGCCGTGAACGTCGCGAGCGACCCGTCGGGCTGGTCGACGTTCTCGACCTGCGCCGACAGCGCGGTTGAGTAGGGGAACGACGCCGGCGCCGTCCCGGGGTGACGCGCGTCCAGCAGCAGGGCCGCGAGCGCCGGCGCGCCGTCGTAGTTGAAGTAGACGGTCGCGCACGTCAGGTAGGCCATCCCGGGCAGCCCCGGGAAGCCGTGCACGTGCTGCACGACCTGACCCCCGAACGGCTGTGCGCCGCGAACCCCGCTCGTGTCGATCTCGCAGGCCGCCGGCGGCGGCGCCTTGAGCCCGCCGGGAGAGGCCGGTCGCTGCCAGTTCACCACCGCGTCGTGCGCGAACGGCAGGTTGAGCGCGGACCTGACCGCGATCGCATGGCCGGCGGCGTCGAGTGCCACCGGCTGGGTGAAGACGTCGGGGCGGTGCAGTTGGCCTTTCGCCGAGGTCTGCTGGATCTCCAGCGCGAGCCGGTAGCCGTCCGGGAGGGCGCTGTCCGCGCGCGTGAGGATCGTCCATGCCGGCGAGACACGCACCGCCACGACCTGGCGCGTCGTCATCAGGACCGCCGCCGTCGTGATCGTCGTGACCCCGTCGAGACTGCGCTTGCTCTGCGTGGCAACGCCGCTGACGATCGGGTTCCCGTCCGCACAACCGTAGGCTGCGGCGGCGCCGCCCGTCGAGGAGCCGGACTGCGCCGCCGCTACCTTCCCCGCCGAAACCGGGCTCGACTCGCGGTAGCCCACCCACACGCACCAGCCGGCGGCGCCGCCGACCAAGTCCGGGTAGGCGCCGACGTTGTAGCGCCCGACCACGAACCGTCGGGCGCCCCCGATGCCGGCACCGCTCGAGAGCCGGCCGCTCGGCGCCGCCGACTCGCGCCCGGCTAGCAGGGCAACCGCCGTCGCGGCGGAGCCGGCGAGCACGGCGCCACACGCCGCGACGATCAGCAGCCGCCGGCGCGTGAGCCCGCGCAGCGCCGCCGCGATCCTCGCGCGCCGGCCGCGGCTGGTGGCGGCGTTGGGTTCGAGCCGCTCGGCCGTTTCGATGAGGATCCGGTGCAGCTGCGGCAGATAGGTCATGAGGCTCCCTCCAGTCGTTCGCGCAGCGCCCGCAAGCCGCGGCTGACGCGCTTGCGCACCAGGCTGTTCGAGCAGCGCAGCGACGCCGCGAGCTCTTCGTACGCGCGTCCGTCGATCACCCTCCCGGCGACCGCGTCGCGCTGCTCGCTCGGCAGCTCCTCGAGCGCCGCGACGGCCGGCTCGTCCGCGAGCTCCGCCACGCGTGCGATGTCGTCGTCGTCGATCACCAGCGGCTCGAACGCCAGGCGGCGGCGGGTTTCGTCGAGCACGCGGCCGCGCTCGAGGCTCTCGGCCAGCACGTGGCGCGCGATCCCGAACATCCAGGCCCGCGGCTCGCCGCGGCCGGCGTCGAACGAGCGCCGGCTCTCGAGCACGCGTGCGAAGGTTTCGGCGCAGAGGTCCGCCGCCAGGTCGGCCTTGCCGACGCGGCGCAGGAAGAAGCCGAGCACGCTCGCCTCGTGGCGCAGGTAGAACGCGCCGAAGTCCTCTGGACCGCCCGCGAGCAGAGCTTCGTCGGCGGCGCCTTCACGTGCGGTGCTCATCGGCTGATACTTGTGGATCTCGCCCGCGGTTGTGACAGCCGGCGGGCCCGGGCCGCTCGGGGGTGGAGCAGATCGCGCAAATACGGGCCGCCTCGTGCCGCCGCAACGCACGCGGCGTCTATGGTTCGTCAGCGGATGGCCAAGGACACCGAGAAGCTGATCCGCCAGCTCTCTCTGATCTCGTACCTGATGGCCGAGCGCCGGCCGGTCACCGCGCTCGACATCAAGCGGGATGTCGAGGGCTACAGCGGGATGAACGAGGACGCCTTCGCGCGGCGCTTCTATGCCGATCGCGCGGAGCTCGAGTCGCTGCGCATCCCGTTGACGGTCGAGAAGCCGCTCGACGGCGTCGCCGAGCAGGAGAACTACTCGCTGCGCCCCGAGAACTTCCATCTCCCGGCGATCGAGTTCTCCGACTCGGAGCTCGCGGCGCTCGCCACCGCGCTGTCGCTGCTCGACGGCGAGTTCGCCTACGCCGAGCCGCTGCGGCTGGCCCTGCAGCAGATCACCTGGGGGCGGCCCAGCCCGCTGGCGGCACCCGACCAGCGCGGCGTGGCACTCGGCATCACCGCTTCGGCCGGCGGGCACGAGCTGTCGCATTCGCTGGCGAAGGTGGAGACCGCGATCTTCCGCCACAAGACGATCACCTTCGAGTACTTCACGATGGAGCGCGGCGAGCTCGGGCTGCGCACCGTCGACCCCTACCACCTGCTGTTCCGCGGCGGCCAGTTCTACCTGCTCGGCTACGCCCACGAACGCGAGGCGCTGCGCGTCTTCCGTCTGTCGCGGATCCGCGGCAAGGTCGCCTACGCGACGAAGGCGGAGCACGACTTCCGCCGTCCCGCCGACTTCGACCCACGCGCCTACGCGAACCTCGCGACCTGGCAGTTCGGCGATATCACCGCCACCGCCGAGATCCGCATCGCCGAACGCGTCGCCTGGCTGTTGGAACGCCACTTCGGGCGCTACGGCGAGATCCGCCCGATCGATGGCAGCGGCGACCGGTTGTTCGTCACCGATTACGCGAACGACCGCCAGCTGATCTCGTGGGTGCTCGGCCTCGGCGAGAACGCGCAGGTGGTCGCGCCGCCGGAGCTTGCGGCCGAGCTGCGCCGGCGCTTGGCGCTGCTGGTCAAGCGCCACGAGAAGCCGCCGGCGGGCACCGAGCACGCGCCCGAACAGCAAACGCCGGCGGCGGCCGGCCACAACGGCAACGGACATGCCTCGGGCCGCGCCGACGCGGCGATCCGCCCCGAGCGCTTCGCGCGACTGGTGACGCTCGCCTCGATCCTGATCCAGGCGGGGCGCGCGGGCAGTCGTCTGGCGATCGCCGACGTCTGCGAGCGGCTGCAGATCAGCGACGGCGAGCTGCGCGAGGACATCGGCGTGCTCAACGTCGTCAACTTCGGCGGCGGCTCCTATGTGCTGTACGCCGAGATCGACGAGCAGGACGCCACGATCGAGGTCGACCCCGAGCCCTACAGCGACAACTTCGCCCGCCCGGCGCGCCTGCTCCCGGTCGAGGCCAAGGCGCTCGTCGCGGCGATCGACCTGATCGGCGAGCACCTGCCGCAGGGCTCGCTGACCTCCGCGCGTGCGAAGATCGTGCGCGCCCTCGGCGAGGACCCGATGGAGCAGGGCCTGCAGGTCGCCCACCTCGGCACCGACGACTCCGCCGTCACCCGTGTGATCTCGAAGGCGATCAAGAGCCACGTGCTGCTCGAGCTCGACTACTACAAGGAGAACGAGGACGAGTACTCGGCGCGACGCGTCGAGCCCTACGCGCTGATCAACGGCCGCGAGGGCTGGTATGTCGCGACCTTCGACCCCGAGAAGGGCGACGTTCGCCACTTCCGCCTCGACCGGGTCCGCCGCGCCGAGCTGACCGGCGAGCGCTTCGTGCCGCGTCCGGAGGTCAACCCGTCGGCCGACGTCGACGGCTGGCCGCGTACCGGCGAGGTCAGCGCCTCGCGGACCGCTCGCGTGTGGATCTCACCGGAGCGCGCGCGCTGGGCGCGCGAGCAGCGCAAGGTCGTTGGTGTCTGGGACGACGGATCGATCGCCGTCGAGCTGAGCTTCGCGGGTGTGGACTGGCTGGTGCGCGAGGTGCTCAAGGAGGCAGGGGACGCGGCGGTGCTCGAACCGCCTGACGCCCGCGCCGCGGTGCTCGCGGCGGCGGCCCGCATCGCGTGAACCGCCGCGACGAGATTCGGATGAGCGACGCGGAGCTCGATGCGTTCCTGCACGAGCAGCGCACGCTGATCTGCGCGACGATCGGACGCGACGGCGCGCCGCACGTGATGCCGCTCTGGTACCTCGTCCGCGACGGCGACATCTGGGCCTGGACCTACGCCGCCTCGCAGAAGGTTCGCAACCTCGAGCGCGATCCGCGCGCCACCCTCGCGGTCGAGGCGGGCGAGCGCTACGAGGAGCTGCGCGGCGTGATGCTCGCGACCGAGGCGGAGATCGAGCGCGACCCGGTCTTCGTCGCCGCGCTCGGCCTCGCGCTCTACGAGCGCTACATCCAGGGCTCGGAGCTGCCGCCGGCGGTGCGCGCGAGCATCGCCAAGCAGGCGCCCAAGCGCGTCGCGCTCCGCTTCGTCGAGTACGGTCGCTCGAGCTGGGATCACCGCAAGCTGGCGGCGGAGCAGTGAAGGGCCTGATCCTCTCGGGCGGCCGGGGCACGCGCCTTCGGCCGATCACCCACACCAGCGCCAAGCAGCTGGTGCCGGTCGCCAACAAGCCCGTGCTGTTCTACGGCATCGAGGCGCTCGCGAGCGCCGGGATCGATGACATCGGTATCGTCATCGCGCCCGAGACCGGCGACGAGATCCGCGAGGCGGCGGGCGACGGTTCGCGCTTCGGCGTGCGCATCACCTACATCGTCCAGGACGCCCCCGCCGGCCTGGCGCACGCGGTGCTGACCGCCGAGACCTTCCTCGACGGCGAGCCGTTCGTCGTCTACCTCGGCGACAACCTGCTGCAGGGCGGGATCGTCGATCTCGTCGAGCGTTTCAAGACCGGGCAGTGCGACGCGCTGATCCTGCTCACGCCGGTGCCCGACCCCGAGAACTACGGCGTCGCGGAGCTCGACGGCGACCGCGTCGTGCGGCTGGTGGAGAAGCCCACCTCGCCGGCCGGCGACCTGGCGCTGGTCGGCGTCTACATGTTCACGGCGAGCGTGCACGACGCGGCGCGCGAGATCACTCCGAGCGCCCGCGGCGAGCTCGAGATCACCGATGCGATCCAGCGGCTGATCGACGGCGGCCTGCGCGTCGAGCCGCACATCGTCTCGGGCTGGTGGAAGGACACCGGACAGCTCGCGGACATGCTGGAGGCCAACCGGCTGATCCTCGACGTGATGGATTCGCGCTGCGACGGCGTGCTCGAGGACTCCCAGCTGGACGGGCGCGTGGTGATCGCAGCCGGCGCGCGGCTGGAGCGCTCGACGGTGCGCGGACCGGCGATCATCGGCGCCGGCGCGCGACTGATCGACGCCTACGTCGGCCCCTACACGGCGATCGGCGATCGCTGCCTGATCGAGTCGGCCGAGGTCGAGAACTCGATCCTGCTCGCCGGCTGCGAGGTTCGCCGCCTCGACGGACGCGTCGAGTCCTCGCTGCTCGGCCGCAACGTGCGGATCGTCCGCGACGGGCGCCAGCCGCGGGCCTACCGCTTCATGCTCGGCGACAGCTCCGAAGTGCGGGTGCCGTGATGGTGCTGCTCGTCGCCGGCGCGGGCGGGATGCTGGGTCAGGACCTGGTCGCGCTCGCGGGGGCGCGCGGACACGACTGCGTCGGCCTCTCCCATCGAGAGCTCGACGTGACCGACGAGCAAGCCGTCGCGACGACCGTCGCGCGCGTTGTGCCCCAGGCGATCATCAACTGCGCCGCCTGGACCGACGTCGAGGGCGCCGAGGGACTGGAGGACGCCGCGCTCGCCGTCAACGGGACGGGCGCCGGCAACCTGGCGCGCGCGGCCGCGTCGATCGGCGCGCACCTCGTGCAGGTGTCGACGGACTACGTCTTCGACGGCTCCGCGACACGGCCCTACATCGAATCGGACCCGACCAACGCGCTGTGCGCGTACGGGCGGACCAAGCTCGTTGGCGAGCACGAGGTGCTCGCCGCGTCGAGCGGGCACACGGTGGTACGCACCGCCTGGCTGTTCGGTCCCGGCGGCGGGAACTTCGTCACGACGATGCTGCGGCTTGCGGCCGGCGCCGGCGAGGAGCTGGCGGTCGTCACCGACGAGGTGGGCTGCCCGACCTACACCGGCCACCTCGCGCCGCGCCTGCTCGACTTCGCGCAGCGCCGTGACGGCGGCATCTTTCATCTGGCGGGCGCCGGCCACTGCTCGCGCAACGAGTTCGCGAGGGCGATCTTCGAGGCCGCCGGCCTGTCGCTGCGCGTGACGGAGACCACGCAGGCGAAGCTCGCGATGCTGGCGCCGCGCCCGCCGTGGAGCGTGCTCGCCAGCGAGCGCGGGATCGAGCCGCTGCCGCCCTGGCAGGACGGGCTGGCTGCCTACCGCGCGATCGCGCCGGCGGTGTTCGGCCGATGAGGCTGCTGGTCTGCGGCGGCGCCGGCTTCATCGGCAGCAACTTCGTGCGCGCCCGCCTGAGCGGCGGCGACGACGAGATCGTCGTCCTCGACAAGCTGACCTACGCCGGGCGGCGCGAAAGCCTGCGGGACCTCGAGCGTGACCCGCGCTTCTCGTTCGTGCACGCCGCGATCGAGGATCCCGTCGCCGTCGCCGCCGCGATGGACGGCGTCGAAGCGATCGTCAACTTCGCCGCCGAAACGCATGTGGATCGTTCCATCGTCACGCCCGACGCGTTCGTTCGCACCCATGCGCTCGGGACCTTCGTGCTGCTCGAAGCGGCGCGCGAGCGCGACGTGCGCTTCGTCCAGGTCTCAACCGACGAGGTCTACGGCTCGATCGAGCAGGGCTCGTTCACCGAGTCCTCGCCGCTGGACCCCTCGTCGCCCTACAGCGCGACCAAGGCCGGCGCCGACCTGCTTGTCTCCTCCTACCGCCACACCTACGGCACCGAGACGCTGATCGCCCGCGGGTCGAACAACTACGGGCCCTACCAGTACCCGGAGAAGCTGATCCCGCTGATGGTGCTCAACGCGCTCGCCGGCGACCGGCTGCCGCTCTACGGCGATGGCGGCAACGTCCGCAACTGGCTGTTCGTGGAGGACTTCGCCGCCGCGATCGGCCATGTGCTCGAGCACGGCACGCCAGGTGAGACCTACAACGTCGGCGGACCCGACGAATGCCCGAACATCGACGTTGTGCGCGCGCATCCTCGAGCTGTGCGGCCGCGACGAGTCGCTGATCGAGTATGTCAGCGACCGCCCCGGCCACGACCGCCGCTACTCGCTGGGCTCGGACAAGATCCGCGCGCTCGGCTGGGCGCCGACGATGCGCTTCGACACCGGGCTCGAGCGGACTGTGCAGTGGTACCGCGACAACGCCTGGTGGTGGGAGCCGATCCGCAGCGGCGCCTACCGCGACTACTACGAGCGCCAGTACGGCCTCTCGCTCGACGATTCTCCGCGCTGAGTGCCCGGGCCGGCGCTGCGCGCGCGTCGAACGCTCAGAGCGCCGCGATCGAGTTGATCCGCCAGCCGGCCTTCTCGTGCGCGAGCGTCACCGTCGAGATCACCTTGCTGCCGTTGTACTCCGTCTGAACTCGGGCGCTGGCGGAGGCGCCTGCGAGCTTGATCGACTCGACCGTCAGCGTGAAGTCGTCGATCGTCTTCAACTGGTTGTCGATGCTCTTCTGGCAGCTGCCGGAGCTGTTCAGCTTGCCGCGCACCGCGCTTGCCAGCACGTGTTCGCAGATGTCGAGCCCGTTGCCGGAGTTCGCGTCGCTCGCCAGCAGGTTGAGCGTCGAGGCGACGAGCGCCTTCGTGCCCGTGTAGCCGCCGCTGTTGGAGCTGCTGGTGGGGGTCAGCGAGCAGCCGCCGAGCGTGACTGCTAGACAGGCGCTGCCGAGAATGAAGACACGCGACCAGATGGCGCAGAGCCTACGCGACGAAGGGCTAGGGGCGCTCGCCCGCGAGATCGAATCCTGCCGGCGCTGCCCGCGGCTGGTGTCGTGGCGTGAACAGGTGGCGTGCGACAAGCGTGCCGCGCACCGCGCCGAAACCTACTGGGGGCGCCCGATCGCGGGCTTCGGCGACGGCGGCGCGCGCGTCGCAATCCTCGGGCTCGCGCCGGGCGCCCACGGCGCCAACCGCACCGGCCGCGTCTTCACCGGCGACCGCTCCGGCGACTTCCTGTTCGCGGCGCTCTGGCGCGCCGGCCTCGCCAACCAGCCGTCGTCGCGTTCGCGCGACGACGGACTGCTGCTGCACGACGCCTGGGTCACTGCCGCCGTGCGCTGCGTCCCGCCGGCCAACCGTCCGACGCCCGCGGAACGCGACGCCTGCCTGCCGTTCGCGCGGCGCGAGCTGGCGCTGCTGCCACAGCTGCGGGTGATCGTCTGCCTGGGCGCCTTCGCCTGGGATGCGGCGCTGCGCCTGCGCGCGCGCCCGCTGCGCCCGCGGCCGCGCTTCGCGCACGGCGGCGAACTGGACGGCGAGCCGGGCGGCGGCGTCGGTGGCGGGCCCGGGCCGATCCTGCTCGCGAGCTTCCATGTCAGCCAGCAGAACACCTTCACCGGCCGCCTCACCGAAGCGATGTTCGACGCCGTCCTGGCGCGCGCGCTGGCGCTAGCCGGCTGAGCGGCTGCAACGCCTCGTGCCGCCCGGCCACCGCGCACGCTAACGTCGGGACTGCGTGCCGCTCAGCGCCTTCACCCCACTCGTCCGTGACTGGTTCGCCAACGCCTTCGAAGCGCCGACCCCGGCGCAGACGCAGGCGTGGCCGGCGATCGCGACCGGCGAGAACGTCCTGATCAGCGCCCCGACCGGCTCGGGCAAGACGCTCGCCGCGTTCCTCTGGGGCCTCGACCGCTTTGTCGCCGCCCCGGCGCTCGACGATCACCGCACGCGCCTGCTCTACGTGTCCCCGCTGAAGGCGCTCTCCTACGACGTCGAGCGCAACCTGCGCGCGCCGCTCCGCGGCCTCGGCCTCGGCGAGCAGGTGCGCGTGGCGATCCGCACCGGCGACACGCCGGCGCGCGAGCGTGCCGCGATGCTGCGCCACGCCCCGGACATCCTGATCACCACGCCCGAGTCGCTGTACCTGATGCTGACCTCGCAGGCCCGCGAGATCCTCACCGACGTGCGGGCCGTGATCCTCGACGAGATCCACGCCGTCGCGGGCACCAAGCGCGGCGCGCACCTCGCGCTGAGCGTCGAGCGGCTGGAGGCGCAGCTCGGCGGCGCGCAGCCTGCAGCGGATCGGGCTCTCCGCGACGCAGCGACCGCTCGAGGAGGTCGCGCGCTTCATGGTCGGCCCGACGCGCCGGGCGACGATCGTCGACGTCGGCGCGACGCGGCCGCTGGATCTCGAGATCCGCGTGCCGGTCGAGTCGATGGTCGAACCCGACCAGGGGGCGCAGCGCGACCCGCTCGAGCCGGTTGTGGGCGGCGAGGCCACGCGGCGCTCGATCTGGCCGGCGATCTACCCGCAGCTGCTCGAGCTGGTGCGCACGCACCGCTCGACGATCGTCTTCGTCAACAGCCGCCGGGCGGCGGAGCGCCTCGCGCTGCGCCTGAACGAGCTGGCCGCCGCGGAGGGCGATCCGCGGCGCCCGGGCGGCCGCCCCGGCGGAGATCGCCCGCGCTCACCACGGCTCGCTCGCGCGCGAGGAGCGCACGACGATCGAGGAGCTGTTGAAGGCGGGCGAGCTGCCCTGCCTGGTCGCGACCTCCTCGCTGGAGCTCGGCATCGACATGGGCGCCGTCGACCTCGTGATCCAGGTCGAGTCGCCGAAGTCGGTGGCGCGCGGGCTGCAGCGCATCGGGCGCTCCGGGCACGGCGTCGGCGCCACCAGCAAGGGCCGCATCTTCCCCAAGTTCCGCGCCGACCTGCTCGAATGCGCGGTCGTCGTGCGCTCGATGCGCGAGGGGCGGATCGAGCCGACCGTCGTGCCGCGCAACGCCTCGGACGTGCTCGCGCAGCAGATCGTCGCGATCGCCGCGAGCGCCGAGAGCGTGTCCGTCGACGACCTCTTCGCGCTCGTCACGCGCACCGCACTCCTACGCCGAGTTGCGGCGCGAGCTGCTCGAGAACGTGCTCGACATGCTCGACGGCCGCTACCCCTCCAGCGAGTTCGGCGAGCTGCGCGCCGCGGATCACCTGGGACCGGCTCGCCGGCACGATCCGTGCCCGCAAGGGGGCGCAGAAGCTCGCGGTCGTCAACGCCGGCACGATCCCCGACCGCGGCCTGTTCGCGGTCACGCTGCCGGACGGCCGGCGCGTCGGCGAGCTCGACGAGGAGATGGTCTACGAGGCGCGGCCCGGGCAGACCTTCCTGCTCGGCGCGACGGCGTGGCGGATCGAGGAGATCGGCCGCGACCGCGTGATCGTCACACCGGCGCCCGGCGCGCCGGGCGCCGTGCCGTTCTGGCGCGGCGACTCGGTCGGGCGCCCGAAGGAGCTGGGCGAGGCGATCGGCGCGTTCTCGCGCTGGGCGGTCGGCCAGGACGCGGAGGTGCTGCAGCGCGACTACGACCTCGATCCGCTGGCGGCGCGCAACCTGCTCGACTTCCTCGGCGAGCAGCAGGCGGCGACCGGCGTGATCCCGTCGGATCGCACGATCGTGATCGAACGCTTCCGCGACGAGATCGGCGATTGGCGGCTGTGCGTGCTCTCGCCGTTCGGTGGCCGCATCCACGCGGCCTGGGGCCTCGCGATCGCGGCGCGGATCCGCGAGCGCCACGGCCTCGAGTCCGATGCGATCTGGTCCGACGACGGCATCATCGTCCACCTCCCCGACACCGACGAGCCGCCGAGCGCCGAGCTGGTGCTGCCGGAGCCGGAGGAGCTCGAGGAGCTGGTCGTCGGCGAGCTGGGATCCTCGGCGCTGTTCGGCGCGCGCTTTCGCGAGAACGCCGCCCGCGCGCTGCTGATCCCGCGCGCCTACCCGGGCCGGCGCACGCCGCTGTGGCAGCAGCGGCTGAAGGCGCAGACGCTGCTCGAGGTCGCGCGCCGCTACCCCGACTTCCCGATCATCCTCGAGACCTACCGCGAATGCCTGCGCGACGTGCTCGACATCGCCGGGCTCGAATGGCTGCTGCGCTCGCTCGCGCGGCGCGAGATCTCGCTCGTCGAGGTCGAGACGCCGACCGCCTCGCCGTTTGCCTCCTCGCTGCTGTTCGACTACGTCGCCACCTACATGTACGAGGGGGATGCGCCGAACGCGGAGCGCCGGGCGGCGGCGCTGTCGCTCGACCGCGAGCTGCTGCGCGAGCTGCTCGGCCAGGAGGAGCTGCGCGAACTGATCGACGCCGGCGCGCTCGCGGCGCTCGAAGCGGACCTCGCGCACCGCTCGCCGGCGCGCCAGGCGACCTCGCGCGACGAGCTTCACGACCTGCTGCGCACGCTCGGCGACCTGAGCGCGGCGGCGGTCCGCGAGCGCGTGCTCGACGCGCTCGACTCCGACGCGATGCTCGCCGAGTTGGTGCGCGAGCGCCGCGCGGTGGCCGTGCGCGTCGCGCGCGAGGAGCGCTACATCGCGGCGCAGGACGCCGGCCTCTACCGCGACGCGCTCGGCGTGATGCCGCCGTCGGGGCTCCCGGACGCCTTCCTCGCGGATGTGCCCGACGCGCTGCGCGAGCTGGCGGCGCGTCACGCGCGCGCCAGCGGCCCCTTCACGACCGCCGAGCTCTCCACGCGCTACGGCGTCGACATGAGCAGCCCGCTGCGGGAGCTCGAGGCGGCCGGGCTGCTGTTCCGCGGCGAGCTGCGACCGACCGCCGACCCGCGTGCGCGCCCCGGCGAGCGCGAGTGGTGCGACCCGGACGTCCTGCGCCGCCTGCGGCGCGCTTCGCTGGCGGTGCTGCGACGCGAGATCGAGCCGGCCGAGCGCCGCTCGCTGGCGGTCTTCCTGCCGTCCTGGCAGGGCGTCGACCGTCACGCGGCGGCCGGCGCGGGGGTCGAGCGCCTGCGCGAGATCCTCGTCCCGCTGCAGGGGCTGGCGCTGCCGGCGGAGCTGTGGGAGCGCGCTGTTTTGCCGCGGCGCGTCGGCGCCTACTCGACGAGCTGGCTCGACCAGCTCTGCGCGGCCGGCGAGGTCGTGTGGGTCGGCGCGGGAGCGATCGCGCGCCGCTCGGGCCGCGTAGCGCTCTACTTCCGCGACGATGCGCCGGCGATCGGGCCGCCCGCCGCGGCGGCGAAGCTCGAGGCGCCGGCCGAGCGCGAGCACGAACTGATCCGCGAGCGCCTGCGCGCCGCGCCCTGCTTCTTCGGCGACCTGGCGGCCGAGATCGACGCGCCGGTCGAGGCGCTGCAGGAGGCGCTCTGGGACCTCGTCTGGGCGGGCGAGATCACCAACGACGCGTGGGCTCCGCTGCGCGCGCCGCGACTCGCCCTGGCACGCTCGGCACCGCAGCGGGCCAACCTGCGCTCCTCCGGCCGGCGCTTCGCGCCGGCCGTGCGCGCCTCGCGCGCGCAGACCCGCGCCGGTGTGCAGGGTCGCTGGACGCTCGTCGCGCCGCTGTTCGAGCCGCTCGCGGACCCGGTCGCGCGCCGGCGCACGCTGGCTGAGCTGCTGCTCGAGCGCTACGGCATCCTGACCCGCGAACTGGTCCTCGCCGAGGGCGTCGCGGGCGGGTTCGCGGCGCTCTACGACTCGCTCGCCGGACTCGAGACGCTCGGCGTCTGCCGGCGCGGCTACTTCATCGAGGGTCTCGGCGGCGCGCAGTTCGCGCTGCCCGGCGCGGTCGAGCGCCTGCGCGCGCAGCGCGACCTCGAGGACGCTCCGCCGCTCGTGCTGGCCGCGAGCGATCCGGCGCAGCCGTTCGGCGCCGCGCTGCCGTGGCCCGGGGCGAAGGGCTCCGCCGAGGGCGCCCGCGCCGAGGGTCGCCGGCCCGCCCGCGTCGCCGGCGCACACGTCGTGTTGGTCGGCGCCGACGTCGCCTGCTACGTCGAGGCGGGCGGTCGCGGCCTGCAGACCTTCGTCAGCGGCGAGCCGCTGCGCGTCGCGCTCCGTGCGCTCGCGGACGCCGTGCGCGGGGGGCGGATCCGCAAGCTCGAGCTCGAGCGAATCGACGGCGAGCCCGTGCTCGGCGGGCCGGCGGAGTCGCTGCTGGTCGAGCTCGGCTTCCGCAGCGGGCCGCGGCGGTTGACCCTCAGCGCGTGACGTAAGCCTTTGGCTTGCATATACTGATGAAAGGAGTATGCTGCCGCGCATGCCGCCCCGACTGCAAGAGCCGACCTTCCTGATCCTGACCGCACTGGCCGAGGCGCCGCTGCACGGTTACGCGCTGCTGCGCCGCGTCGAGGAGCTCTCCGACGGCCGCGTGCGTTTGCGCGCCGGCACGCTCTACGCAGCGCTCGACCGCCTGGTCGGCGAGGGCCTCGTGGCGGTCGAGGGCGAGGAGGTCGTGGAGGGACGTCTGCGCCGCTACTACAGCCTGAGCGAGATCGGCCACCACGCACTGGCGCTCGAGGCGCACCGCTGGAAGGCGAATGTCGCGGCCGCAAACCGCGTGCTCGCGGCGCACCCCGCGGAGGGACTGGCGTGAGCGCGGAGCCGCCCACAGGGCGGGCCGAGCCCTCGGCGCTCGAGCGTCGCTACCGGCGCCTGCTCGCGCTCTACCCCGCGTCGTGGCGTGCGTGCCACGACGACGAGATCCTCGCGGTGCTGCTCGAGTGCTCGCCGCCCGGGCGCACGCGGCCGAGCTGGCGTGACGCGTGCGACCTGATCGGGCACGCGCTCGCCGAACGCGCGCACCGTGCCGGCCGCTCGCCCACGCGCGACGACACGCGATCCGGGTTCGCGTTGGCGGGCATCGTGGCGCTGGCCGTACTGGCCGCCGTCAGCGTGCTGCAGCTGATCGCGCTCGTCCCGAGCGCCGCCGTGTGGGCGTCCGGCGGCGGGGCGACCTTCAATCCTGGCGCCGGGTACCTCACCGAACCCTCCGGCGCTCCGATCGTCGCGCTGGCCGCCTCCGCGGGCTGCCTGATCGCGTGCGCATGCTGGGTCGCCCGGCTGCGTCGTGGCGCGCTGATCGCGATCGCCCTTACCGACGCCGGCTTCCTGCTCGCCGCGCTGCTGCTCCGCAACGGCCTTTACACGGTGTCGTGGCCGCTGATCATGGTGATCCTTGGCCTCGCGGCGGTCGCCACGGTGCTGATCGTCCACCGTGGGGTGAGCGCGGCCGGGCGCGAGCTGATCGGCCCGCGCGGCGGCATCGAGCTGATCGGCGCCGTTGTGCTGGCGGCGGAGATCGCCGGATGGCAGCACCTCGCCTGGGCGGACAGCGTGTACGGCTCGCCGAGCGACTACGCGATTCCGCGGACGCTGGTCATCGCCTTCCTCGCCGCGGCGGTCGTCGCGCTGGCGATGGCGCGGCGCAACCCCGTGCCGCTGGTCGCGATCACCGTACTCTCGCCGCTGCTGCTCGTCTTCGGGTTCGTTCCGATGGCGCAGGCGTTGCTCGGCAACGCCGACGTCTCGATCGGCCTGGCCGACGATGCAGTTCCGCTCGGCGTGGTCGCGTTTCTCGCGCTCGCGTCGCTCGTGGCGCTGCGCCGCTCGCGCTCGCGCGCACTCGGCTGAGCGCGCCGCCACCCACGCTCTAGGATCGCCAAGGCGATGCCGGAGGGCGACACGATCCATTACGCGGCGAACCGGATCCGGGCGGTGCTGGAGGGGCGGGTGCCCGAGGAGATTCGCGCGCCGCAGCGTCGCCACGAGCGCGCCCGCTGGCCGCAGCGACTCGCGGGGCGCCAGGTCGCGGCCGTGCAGGCGCGCGGCAAGCACCTGCTGATGCACTTCGAGGGGGGTCTCGTGCTGCACTCGCATCTGCGGATGACGGGCGCGTGGGACGTGCATGCGGCCGGCGAGCGCTGGCGGCGCGCGGAGCGCCGCGCCTGGCTCGTGCTGCGCGCGGAGGCGGCCGAGGTCGTGCAGTTCGACGGGCCGCTGCTCGAACTGGTCACGCAGGCGCGCTGCCGGCTGGATCCGCGCCTGCGCGAGCTCGGGCAGGACGTGATCGGCGAGCGCTTCGACGAGGCGCTGCTGATCCGCCGCGTGCGTGAGGACGACCCGACGCGGGCGCTGGGGGACGCGCTGCTCGACCAGCGCACGATCGCGGGGATCGGCAACATCTGGAAGTCGGAGTCCTGCTTCGCCGCCGCCGCCGACCCGTGGAAGGCGCTCGCGCGGACCGGCGACGAGACCGTGCTCGCCGCCGTCCGCTTCGCACGCGAGCACATGGCGCAATCCGCCCGCGACGGCTATGAGGCACGGCCGCGGTCGGTCTACGGGCGCGAGGGGGAGGCCTGCCCGCGCTGCGGCGAACGGATCCGCCGCGCGCGCCAGGGCGACGGCAACCGCACGACCTACTGGTGCCCGGGATGCCAGCGCTGATCCGTGTCGGCCACAAGGGGGCGGCCGCGCTCGCGCCCGGCAACACGCTGGCGAGCTTCGACGCGGCGCTCGCGGCGGGCGTCGACATGATCGAGTTCGACGTGCTGGCCGTGCCGGGCCGCGGCGAGCAGCTCTACGTCGCGCACGACCGCGGCGCGCTCGACGAGCACGACCCGCTCACGCTCACGGACGCGCTCGAGCACCTCGGATCGCCGGCGTTCACGGCGATCCGCCTGCAGCTCGACGTCAAGAGCGCCGGCAGCGAGGAGGGCGTGCTGGCCGCGCTGGCGCGCTCGGCGAGCACGGCGCGCGCCTTCGTCAGCACCGGGCGCTGGAGCGTGCTCGAACGCCTGCGCGCGCTCGAGCCCGGACTGGCGATCGGCTGGACGGTGCCGGAGATCCCGGGGATCACCGGCACGCCGCTGCTGACACCAACGCTCGGGCGGCTCTACCGGCGGCTGCTCCCGCGCCGGGCCGCCGCGCGCATCCGCGCCGGTGCGATCGACGCGCTCGTCCCGCACTGGACCATGGTCACCGCCGAGCTGGTCGCCGCGGTGAGCGGCGCGGGCGGCGAGCTCTACGCCTGGACCGTCGACGACGCCGCGGAGATCGAGCGCCTGCGAGCGCTCGGCGTGACCGGCGTGATCAGCAACGATCCGCGCCTCTTCGCCTGAGCGCCGCTAGGCGCGGGCGGCGGCGGCGGCGGGTCTGATCGTGCAGGTCGCCGCGCTGTAGCCGGCCGGGTCGGCCCCGACCGTCGGACCGTGCCCCGATCGGGTTGCCCGCACCTGCTGTGCGACCGTGCGTCCCCGCAGGCGCCACTCGAACACGACGACGCCCCGCAGCCTGTAGGTCTCGGTCGAGTTGGGGGCGAGCGAGAAGTCCCACCCGGCCTGACGGTCGGCCGCCGAACCGGCGCCGACGGCGACGTACCCAGACTCGCCGCCGTGGAGGTAGTGCCAGTGCCCCGACGAGCTTCGGTACTCGACGACGAACTGCATGAACATCCGCTCGTGGCGGTCGCCGGTGCCGGGCATCGAGCCGCGGATGCCGATCGTGTCGGGGCGCGCCGCGGTGGCGCAGACGTCGATCGTCGCCCACAGCAGCGGCGAGGACGCAAGCGGCTGCGGCGCCGCCGCGACGGCCGCCGGCGCGGCGAACAGGGTGATGGCGAGCGCGAGCACTGCGGCGCGGTTTCGGGTTCGCACGCAGGCCACGATAGCGTCGCCGGCGCCGCCGGCCGACGCCTCGCAGCGCGATGCAGTGGAATATATGTCCATGTGCGGGGATGTTTCAGCCGAGCGGCGACAGCGGGCGCCCCGCAGCGAGGCCCGGCGATGAGCGAGCGCCAAAACGGATCCGGGCCGTTGCCGCTCGGGGGTGGGCGCCCGCGGCGGCCGCACCCGCTCGAGGAGCGCTCCGCCGGCGGCGTCGTGCTCAACGGCGAGGACGTGCTCGTCGTGGTTCCGATGCGCCGCGCCGCCAACGGCGCGCGGGTGCTGGCGCTGCCGAAGGGCCACCTCGACGGCGACGAGACCGACGAGCAGGCCGCGATCCGCGAGGTCCGCGAGGAGGGCGGCGTCGAGGCCGAGCTGGTTGCGTCGCTCGGCGACGTCCACTACCACTACCGCCGCCGCGGCCGTCTGATCAGCAAGCGCGTGCGCTTCTTCCTGTTCGAATTCAGGTCGGGCTCGCCGAACGACCACGACCACGAGATCGAGGACGCCCGCTGGATGGCGATGGAGGAAGCCGTCAAGGCGCTCACCTATCCCGGCGAGCGCGAGATGGTGCAGAGCGTGCTGTCGAAAACCCGACTGGACCGATAGCCTCCAGCGCGTGCAGGTGCTGAACTTCTACTCGACGATCTTCGCCGACCAGCTCAAGCGTGGCCGCAAGACCGCCACGATCCGCCTCGGCGACAAGTCGCACAAGTACCGCAAGAACCAGGCCGTGCTCGTCACGATCGGCTACCAGTACTCGCCGCGCGAGAAGATCTTCGACGCCGTGATCGACGCCGTCGAGGTGACTCGCCTGCGCGACCTCTCGCCGCGCGACATCGAGCACGACAACCCGGAGTTCCGCCGCCACGAGGACCTCGTCAACTTCCTCGAGCAGATCTACGGCCGCACGGTCACGCTCGACGACACCGTCACGGTCGTGCGCTTCTCGCAGATCATCGACAAGCCGGCCGGCATGACCGAAGCGATCAAGGGCTTCGGCGGCGCGCAGAACTGAGCGCTCGGGACAGCCGCGAGCGCCGGCCCGGCGACCACACCGCCCCCGTGGGCGGAGCCCACCTGTAAAAATCCTGGCACTCAACGCCGGAGAGTGCCAATTCTGCTTGACAGTGAGGCCGGGTGGCCTGTATTGTCAAGGGTGGCTGGCACTCTCACAACGAGAGTGCCAAAACGATCGGCGGCCTCCCAAGGGGAGCGCGCGCCGCGGAAGCACGACACTCAACGGAGGTTTCAAGATGAAGCTCAAGCCCCTGGGCGATCGGCTGATCGTGCGGGCGATCGAGGAGGAAGAGACCACCGCGAGTGGCCTCGTCCTGCCCGACACCGCGAAGGAGAAGCCGCAGAAGGGCAAGGTCCTGGCCGTCGGCGACGGCAAGCTCGACGACGACGGCAAGCGGATTCCGCTCGACGTCGCCGAGGGCGACGAGGTCCTGTACAGCAAATACGGCGGGACCGAGATCAAGGTCGACGGCGAGGACCTGCTGGTCCTGCGCGAGTCCGACGTCCTCGCACGCGTCGAGTCCTAAGGAGACTGAACAAAGATGGCTCACAAGGAACTGAAGTACAGCGGCGACGCGCGCAAGGCCCTCGAGGCCGGCGTCGACGCCGTTGCCAACGCGGTCAAGGTGACGCTCGGCCCCAAGGGCCGCTACGTCGTCCTCGACAAGAAGTTCGGCGCGCCGACGATCACCAACGACGGTGTGACGATCGCGCGTGAGATCGAGGTCCAGGACCCGTTCGAGAACCAGGGTGCGCAGCTGGTGCGCGAGGTCGCGACCGCGACCAACGACGTCGCCGGCGACGGCACGACGACCGCGACCGTGCTCGCCCAGGCGATCGTTCGCCAGGGCCTCAAGAACGTCACGGCCGGCGCCAACCCGTTGGCGCTGAAGCGCGGCATCGAACGCGCCGTCAACCAGGTCGTCGAGCACATCGGCACGCAGTCCAAGGAGGTCTCCGGCAAGGACCAGATCGCGCGTGTCGCGACGATCTCGGCCGGCGACGACGAGATCGGCGACGTCATCGCCGACGCGATCGAGCGGGTCGGCAAGGACGGCGTGGTGAACGTCGAGGAGGGCCAGACGTTCGGCATGGACCTCGAGTTCACCGAGGGCATGCAGTTCGACAAGGGCTACATCTCGCCCTACATGGTCACCGACCAGGACCGCATGGAGGCCGTGCTCGAGGATCCCTACATCCTCATCGCGAACCAGAAGATCGGCGCCGTCCGTGACGTGCTGCCGGTGCTCGAGGCGGTCATCCAGTCGGGCAAGCCGCTGCTGATCATCGCCGAGGACGTCGAGGGCGAGTCGCTCGCGACGCTGGTCGTCAACAAGCTCCGCGGCACCTTCACCGGCGTTGCGGTCAAGGCGCCCGGCTTCGGCGACCGCCGCAAGCGGATGCTCGAGGACATCGCGATCCTCACCAACGCCGAGGTGATCACCGAGGAGATGGGCCTGAAGCTCGAGAACACGCAGGTCTCGCAGCTCGGGCGCGCGCGTCGCGTCGTCGTGGCGAAGGACAACACCACGATCGTCGACGGCGCCGGTGATGCGGCTGCGATCAAGGGCCGGATCAACCAGATCAAGACCGAGATCGAGAACACCGACTCCGACTTCGACCGCGAGAAGCTCCAGGAGCGCCTCGCGAAGCTGTCGGGCGGCGTCGCCGTCGTGAAGGTCGGCGCGGCGACCGAGACCGAGATGAAGGAGAAGAAGCACCGCGTCGAGGACGCGCTGCAGGCCACCCGCGCCGCCCTCGAGGAGGGCATCGTGCCGGGCGGCGGCGTCGCGCTGCTCGAGGCGAGCTCGGCGATCAAGCTCGACGCGATCGACGACGAGGACGAGAAGACCGGCGCGAAGATCGTGCTGCGCGCGCTCGAGGAGCCGCTGCGTCAGATCGCCGAGAACGCCGGGCTCGAGGGCTCGGTCGTGGTCAACGAGGTCCGCAAGGCCAAGAAGGGCTTCGGCCTCAACGCCGCCACCAACGAGATCGTCGATCTCGTCGCGGCCGGCGTGATCGACCCGGCGATGGTCACGCGCTCTGCGCTGCAGAACGCCGCCTCGATCGCCAAGAACATCCTCACGACGGAGGCAATCGTCGCCGAGATGCCGGAGAAGGAGAACGGCGGCGGCGGTGGCGGCATGCCGGACATGAGCGGAATGATGTAGGGGGCTGCGGGAGCCCGGCGTTCGCCGGGCTGTCCTCGCCCTGCGGTTTTGGGAGGCCCGGCGCGGTGCGCCGGGCCTCCGCTTCGTTAATGCGGCCGGCGGGGCTGCGGGAGCCCGCCTTTTTCGCCGCCTCTCCTCGCCGTGCGTTTCGGGGCCCGGAGCTTGGCGCCGGGCCTAGCGCGTTTGCGAGGCCGGCCGGGCGTGCTAAGCGTGGTGGAGCGTGACGGCGACGGTGCTCGTGGTGGTGTGGCCGCCGTGCTTTGGCGTGAACGTGACGACGATCGCGATGCGGACGCTGCGGGCGTGTGCGAGCAGCTTCCTCGCGGCGCTGGTCGGCCGGACCGTGATCCTCGCGCCCTTGCGCGACGCCGAGACGCTGATCGTGCCGTAGCGGCCGCCCGAGGACGGCTTCAGGTTGACCGCGGTCGTGCTGTCGCTGGCGGTGAAGGCGCCGGCGGCCGAGGCGCTCAGCACCAGGCGCACGCCGCCGTGAGCGAGCTTGACGACGCTCGTCACGCTGAAGCCGGCGGACTGGTTGGCCGAGCCGCCGGACGAAGTTGGTGTCGAGCTGCCCGAACCGCCGCCGCCACCCGCCTGGGTCGGCGTCGGCGTGCAGGCCGACTCCCCGGGGCTCGTCGTCTGCTTGCCCTCGGGGCAGACGGTGGCCGCGGTCGCGCCCGCCGCGGCATAGGAGCCGACGGGTGCGAGCGTGCAAGCCGTGGCGGCGGTAGAGGAGGAGTAGCTGCCCGCGGGACACGGGGTCTCCGCGGTTGCGCCGGACTGCGCCACGTAGGAGCCGGCATCAGCCGGCGTGCAGGCGCTTGCCCTGGAGGTCGCGGAGTAGCTCCCGGCCGGGCACGGCAGCTCGGCGGTCGCGTTCGAGGTGGCGACGAAGGAGCCGGGGTCCGCGTTCGTGCACTGGGAGCTGTTCGAGGCGGGGGCATAGGTTCCCGGCGCGCACACCGTCGCCGTCGCGGCCTCGGTGCCCGAATACGTTCCAGGCGGGTCGTTCTGGCAGGACCCCGAGGACGCCGGGGCGGAGGTGCCGGCGGGACACGGGATCGGACTCGGGGACGCCTGTGGGGCGTAGAAGCCCGCCGGCGAGGGATCGCACGCCGTCGCCTCCGGCCCCGCGGCGTAGGAGCCCGCCTGGCACGGGAGCTCCGCGATCGCGTTGGAGTAGGGGACGAAGTAGCCCGCGTCCGCGGAATCGCAGGCGGCGAGGTCGGATGTCGGCCCATAGGTTCCCGCCGCGCAGACGGTCGGACTGCCCGCGCCGGCCAACGAATAGGTCCCGGCATCGTCGACCAGGCAGTCCGAGGCCGAATCCGAGTCGGTGATCGGGTCGTAGGTGCCGGCAGGGCAGGGCGTCTCCATCGTCGCCCCCGACCCCGCCACGTAGTTGCCGAAACCGGCGGCCATGCAGCTCGTAGGGCTGTTGGTGCCGTTAGCCGACCAGCTACCGGGGCCGCACGGCGTGCCGGTCGCGGCGGCGGTGCCCGCGGAGAGCGCGAGTGCCAGCGAGGCTGCGAAGGCGACAACCAGCGCCCGGCAGCCGAGGGCGGCGACGCGACGGCGTGGCGGCATGACCTGCTCTATCGGCATTTGCGCCGCCGCGCCTGAGCGCGCTGAGGGCCGCCTGCGTGCCGGGGCGACGCCCCGCCGGAATAGGCCCTAAGGTCAGCCGGTGACCTTCGTGCTGCTGACGGGCGCGACCCGCGGGATCGGGCGGGCCGCCGCGCTCGAGCTCGGCGCGCAGGGCGCCGAGCTCGCGCTCGTGGGGCGCGACGCGGAGCGCGTCAGGAGCGTCGCGGTGGCGGCCAGGGCCGCCGGCGCCGGCGCGCCGGTCCACGAGCATGTCGCCGACCTGACGCTGATGTCCGAGGTCCGCGCGCTCGCCGAGCAGATCCGCGCGCGCCATGCGCGGATCGATGTGCTCGCTAACAACGCCGGGGCGCTCTTCGCGTCGCGCCGGGAGACCTCCGAGGGTCTCGAGCGGACGTTCGCGCTCAACCATCTCGCGCCGTTCCTGCTCACGAACCTGCTGCTCGACCGGCTCGCCGGTGGTCGTGTCGTGACGACCGCCTCGGACGCGCACCGCGGCGGGCTGCTGGACCTCGACGACCTGCAATCCACGCGTTCCTACGCGGCGATGCGCGTGTACGGCACCTCCAAGCTCTGCAACATCCTCTTCACTCGCGAGCTCGCGCGGCGGGCGCCTCAGCTGCACGCCAACTGCTTTCACCCGGGCGTGGTGCGGACCGGCTTCGGCAAGAACGAGAACGGGATCTGGAAGCTCCTGACGACGCTGGGCGGGCCCTTCCTGCGCTCGCCGCAGCGCGGGGCTCGCTCGCTCGTCTGGCTTGCGAGCTCCGACCAGGCGGCCACGCTCACGGGCGCCTACGTGGAGGACGAGAAGGTCGTCGTCCCGAGTCTCCAGGCGCGCGACGACGACCTCGCGCTGGGGCTGTGGGAACGCAGCGCGGAGCTGGCCGGCGTGGCCGCGGACGCGGCCGGCTGAGCGGCGGCGGGGTCGCCGGCGGGGATCAGGCGGGCGGCGCGGGCGCGCGGATCACACGCGTGGTGTCCCCGGTGCCGCGGCGCGCGGCGCGCCGAGGCTTAGCCGGGCGGAAGCCCCCGTCTGGCGACGGTACTCCCATCCGCGCCCGCTCACGCCACCTCGCCGCGGCTGCGCGGCGGCTCCCCCACGTACTTCGCGCTCGGGCGGATCAGGCGGCCCTCGCGCTTCTGCTCGAGGATGTGCGCCGACCAGCCGGCGGTGCGCGCGCAGGCGAACATCGGCGTGAACAGCTCGGTCGGGATCTGCGCGAAGTCGAGCACGACCGCGGACCAGAACTCGACGTTCGTGGCGAGCACACGGTCGGGCTTGCGTGCGTGCAGCTCGGCGAGCGCGGCCTGCTCGAGCGCCTCGGCCACCTCGAGCCGGGGCGCTCCCAGCTCGCGGGCGGTGCGGCGCAGCACGCGGGCGCGCGGATCCTCGGCGCGGTAGACGCGGTGGCCGAAGCCCATCAGCCGCTCGCCGCGGTCGAGCGCGTCCTTGACCCACCGTTCCGCGTCGCCGAGCGCCGCGACCTCGTCGAGCATCTTCAGCACGCGGGACGGCGCGCCGCCGTGCAGCGGGCCCGACAGTGCTCCGACCGCCGCGGAGAGCGCCGCCGCGCAGTCCGCGCCGGTTGAGGCAACGACGCGCGCGGTGAAGGTCGATGCGTTCATGCCGTGTTCGGCCGCGGAGACCCAGTAGGCGTCGATCGCCCTGGCCGCGCCGGGGTCGGCCTCGCCGCGCCAGGCCAGCAGAAAGCTCTCGGCGATCGATTGCGCGGCCTCGATCTGCGCGGGCGAGGCGGAGGGCGCGCCGGCGTCGCGCGCGGACTGCGCGACGAACGACAGCGTGGCCGCCGACAGGCGGGCGAGATCCTGGCGGGCCTGGCTCTCGTCGATGTCGATCAGCTGGCCGAGAGCCCATTCCGCGGCGAGCATCGCCAGGCCGGCCTGCACGTCCACCCGCACGTCGCCGCTGTGAACGCCGAGCGGCTGCGATGCCGCGCGGCCCAGGCCCGGCTCGAAGCTGTCATCCACGAGCAGCCCCCACACCTGCTCGTAGGGGACCGCGCCGACGAGCTCCTCGATGTCGACGCCGCGGTAGCGCAGCGCGCCGCCGTCGCGGTCGGGCTCGGCGATCTGCGTGGCGAATGCGACGACCCCCTCGAGACCTGACTGGACTTCGCTCATCTGACCCACTTTCTTGCCGAAGGCGTCCGCTTGGACGTGTTCACGGTAACCGCTCTTAAGCCTTGCGCAAATCCGCCGCCGGTAGGCTGCCCGCAGCGATGAGCGACGATCTGATGTTCCGCCCGGCGGGCGAGCTGGCCGAGCTGGTGCGCGCCGGCGAGCTGTCGGCGCGGGAGCTGGTGGGCGAATCGCTGGCGCGGATCGAGGCGCTCGACCCGCAGCTCGGCGCCTTCGTCGAGGTCGACCACGACGGCGCGCTGCGCGCGGCGGATGCGATCGCCCCCGGTGACGAGCGGCCCTTCGCGGGCGTGCCGATCGCGATCAAGAACAACCGCGCCGTCGCCGGTCTGCGCCTGACCCAGGGCTGCACGCTGATGCGCGACTTCGTCGCGAGCTACGACCACAGCGTCGTGCGCCGGCTGCGCGGCGCCGGTTTCGTGATCGTCGGCACGACGAAGCTGCCCGAGTACGGCATCCTGCCGGTCACCGAACCGCGCGTGCACGGCGTCGCGCGCAATCCGTGGGACCCCTCGCGAACTCCGGGCGGCTCCTCGGGCGGCGCCGCGGCTGCGCTCGCCGCGGGGATGGTGCCGATCGCCCACGGCAACGACGGCGGCGGCTCGCTACGAATCCCGGCGGCCTGCTGCGGCCTGGTCGGCCTGAAGGCGCAGCGTCACCGCGTCTCGACGGCGCCCGACCTCGGCTCGTCGCCGCTCGTCGTCGACGGTGTGCTGACGCGCACCGTCGCCGAGACCGCGGCAGCTGCTCGACCTGATCGCCGGCTACGAGACGGGCGACGCGGCGTGGATCCCGCCGCCGGCCGAACCGTTCGCGCTGACCGCCTCACGTCCCCCGCGCGCCCTGCGGATCGCCTTCACCAAGCTGCCGCCGATCCCCGACGCGCAGGTCGACCCGGCCTGCGCCGGCGCCGTCGACCGCGCCGCCGCGCTGGCCGAGCAGCTCGGCCACGTCGTCGAGGAGGTCAGCCCGCCCTGGCAGAGCGACGACCTCGCCGACCTCTTCGGCGACTACTTCGCCGCGCAGGTCTCGCTGGGAATCCGCTTCTCGGCGATCAACGTGGGCCGCGCGGAGCCTGCCGCGGAGGACATGGAGCCAATGAGCTGGGCGCTGTGGGAGCGCTCCCGCGGCATCGACGCGGTCGGCTTCCAGCTGGTCGCGACCCAGCTTCAGGCCCGCATGCGGGTGCTCGTCGGGTTCCTCGACCCCTACGACGCGCTGATCACACCGGCGCTCGCGCAGCGCCCGCTGGCGCTCGGCTCACTCGACACCGCGGCGGCGGATCCGCTCGAGACCTTCGCCCGCTCCGGCCACTTCACGCCGTTCACGCCGATCCTCAACACGAGTGGGCAGCCGGCGGTCGCGCTGCCGCTGTTCGAAGGCGACGACGGCCTGCCGCTCGGCGTGCAGCTCGTCGGCCGCCCCGCCGGCGAGGGGCCGCTGCTGGCGCTCGCCGCCGCACTGGAGGTGGCGGCGCCGCCGATCCCGCGCCGGCCGCTGGTCAGCTGACGCCGAGCCCCCGCTGAGCTGCGCGGCGATCAGGCCCGTAATATTTGCGGCGCTTCCATCCCCGAAGACAGGAATCAGAGACAGATGGCCTATGTGATCGCCGAACCGTGCATCGGGACCAAGGACAACTCGTGTGTCGAGGTCTGCCCGGTCGACTGCATCCACCCGACCCCGGAGGAAACCGGCTACGCCGAGGTCGAGATGCTCTACATAGACCCAGACGAGTGCATCGACTGCGACGCCTGCGTCGAGGCCTGCCCGGTCGACGCCTGCTTCGCCGAGGATCAGCTGCCGGACGAGTGGACGAAGTACATCGAGATCAACGCGGCCTACTACAAAAACGGCTGAGGCGGGGCGCGAGCCGGGCCGCGGAACGGCGCGCGCGCGCCGCGGACGGCGCGCTCACCACAGGCGCCAACCGTGCTGCAGGCAGGGCCGCGCGCGTGCTCAGTAGGACGCGGACGGCGCCGGCTCTTCGCCGACGGGCGTCTGGACCGCTGTGCAGAAGGCGCAGCGGCGAGCTGCCTTGGGGATCTCCGAGAGGCACTCGGTGCACGCCCGCGTGTCGGACTCGGGATCCGGCTGACCTGCGGCGCGGCGCGCCGCCATCATGTTCACGGGCTTGACGACGAAGAAGAAGATCGCCGCGGCGACGGAGATGAACGCGATCAGCGCGTTGATGAAGTCGCCGTAGAGGAACTGGCTGTTGTTGATCGTGAACGACAGCGCGCCGAAGTCCGGCTTGCCGAAGATCAGCGCGATGATCGGCGTCAGCAGGTCGGTCACGAGCGCCTTCACGACGGTGCCGAAGGCGATGCCGAGCACGATCGCCACGGCGAGGTCGATCACGTTGCCCTGGAAGAGGAAGGTCCTGAAGTCCTTCAGCAGCCCGCGCATGGACCGAGCCTATCCCCTCGCGGGCGGTTGGTGGGATTTCCTGCGCGCTACTGGGTCGAGGAGAGAATCCACAGCCCGAGGCTCGTGAACGTGACCATCACCGTCAGCATCCAATACTGCGAGCGCGTCGCGTCGCGGGCCCGGCGGTAGAGCGTCAGCGCCCGGTCGTGGGCGAGCGCGAGAGCGCCGACGTGGCCGACGATCAGCGCGCCGACCTGCACGTACCAGACGACGTTGCCGGTCACGATCGCCAGGTTGGGCTGGAAGTTCGCCGTGCCGAAGATGTTCGCGCCGGTCCCGAGCGGGTCGGACGCCAGATAGATCATCGACTGGCCGGAGAAGGCCAGCAGCGAGAAGTAGTGCGCGATCACGTAGGCGATCGAGATCGGCAGCAGCGTGTGCGCGAAGCGCCGCGCGAGGTCGCTCGCCTCGTAGCCGCCGATCGAGCGCATGCCGAGCGTGCCCAGGCGGTAGAGGCCGCCGACGATCGCCACCATCGCGACCAGCCCCAGCGTGTAGGCGTACTCCGACGCCGCGTTGGCGTTCGAGACCCCGAGGCTCGTGACGAGGCTGTAGAGGTGGGGGAACAAACTGATCCAGACGGTCCCGTTTGAGAGGCCGTCGAAGCTGGTCGAGCCGATCATCACGGCGATCAGGGCGATCGTTCCCGGCAGCGGCTCGAGCGAGACGGCGCCCACGAACGGCGCGCGTCGGTAGATCCGCCCGTCCTCCCAGCGCAGCGGCGCCATCAGCGCGAACAGGCCGAAGTAGACCGAGAAGGCGTCGCCGCGCTCGCTCCAGGTCTCGATCCCGTAGAGGCTCATGGCGACCAGCTGGACCGCCGCGTAGGCGAGCGCGAGGAACGCCAGCAGGCGCGGCTCGACTCGCTGCGCCGGGCTGTCGACCAGCTCGAGCCAGGCGAAGCAAAGGATGCCGAACGCGGCCGGCCAGCGCCCGAGCCAGGACGGATAGGGCAGCGGCTGCGGTCCGGGCGCGCCGCGGCGCAGCCGCAGGGTCAGCCAGGCGCTGGCGCGCGCGATCGCGCGCCACGGGTTGAACGGCCGGAAGGCGTCGCCGAAGAGGACCGAGGCGACCGCGAGGCCGACCCAGAAGACGACGTAGATCCAGGTCGGGGTGATGTTCGCCGTGACGAGCTGCGCGCCGGCGATGCCGGCGTAAACGATCAGCACGAACAACGCGACGCCGATCGCCCCGCACAGCGGGTCGAGCCAGCGCGGGTAGCGAAGCCACGGGCGATCGTGGGGCTCCGCCAGCCGCGGCACCGGCCACAGCGTCGCCAGGGCGACGAACGACACGACCAGCACGATCGCCGTGGCCCACGCGAACAGCCATTCGGGGATCGGCAGGTCGGTGACGAGCTGGATCCCGTGCGCCCCGGCCGCCGCTGGGACCACCAGGCCGGCGAGCACGCCGCCCAGCGTGCCGAAGGCGACGCGAGCGCCGGCGCTCCAGCGCCGCGCGGGCCGGCGCGCGGCGTCGCTCGCGTCGCCGCGGCCGGGCGCGCAGCGGCTCGTGCGCGCGCGCCGGCGGCGCGTCACGCCCGCTGTTCCGCGCCGCACGCCGCGGGCACCGGGGCTACCCCGCCATCGGCAGCGCCATCCCGACCGGCGCGGGTGCGCTCGGCCTGGGTGGCGGGGCCAGCGCGATCAGTCCGCGGGCGGCGTGGCGGATCGCCTGCGAGGCGGGGTCATCGGGGTTCTCGACGACCAGCGGTACGCCGGCATCCGAGGCGGCGCGCAGCGGCATCGTCAGCGGCACGCGCCCGAGCAGCGGCACGTCGAGCTCGTCGGCGAGCGCCTGCCCGCCGCCCTCGCCGAAGATCGCGTAGCGCTCGCCGTCGGGGGTGACGAAGCCCGCCATGTTCTCGATCACGCCGGCGATCTCGAGCGACACCTTGTGGGCCATCTCCGCCGCGCGCCGCGCGACCCGCTGGGCCGCCGGCTGGGGGGTCGTGACGATCACGAACGAGGCCTGCGGCAACAGCTGCGCGAGGGTCATCGAGACGTCGCCGGTGCCAGGCGGAAGGTCGATCAGGAGGAAGTCCAGGGCTCCCCACGCGACGTCCTCGAGGAACTGCTTGAGCGCCTTGTGCAGCATCGGCCCGCGCCAGACGACGGCTGAGTCCTCCGGCACGAAGAAGCCGATCGACATCACGGCGATGCCGTTCGCGTCGAGCGGGATGATCTTGCGCTCCGCCGAAACCTCCGGACGCTCGGCGGCGAGGCCGAGCATGCGCGGGATCGAGTAGCCCCAGACGTCGGCGTCGAGCACGCCCACACGGCGCCCTTCGGCGGCCAGCGCGGCGGCGAGGTTCGCGGTCAGCGTGGATTTGCCGACACCGCCCTTGCCCGAGCCGACGCAGACGACGTTTTCGACCGCGGCGAGCGCGCCGCTCGGGAGCTCGCCGCCGCCGAGCTTCGCCTGCAGCGCCGTCTTCTGCTCGTCGCTGAGCACGTCGAAGTCGACGCTCACCGAGCTGACGCCATCGAGGCCGATCACGGCGTCGCGCACGCTGCTCTGGAAGTGCCCGCGGATCGGACAGCCGGCGGTCGTCAGCGAGACGGTCACCGCGACGTCGCCGCCGGCGCCCACGTCGATCCGCCGGATCATGTCGAGCTCGACGATCGAGCGGTGCAGCTCCGGGTCGATCACGACCTCGAGCGCTTTGCGGATCTCCTCGACGGTGGCCACGCGACCTATTCTCGCAAACCGGCGGCGGCGGGCGTGCGCGGGACCACCGTCGCCGACGCCGGAGTCCCAGCAGCCACGGGGAGTCCCCCCGACCGTCAACGGTGCCGGCGTGCTCGGGGCGGGGTCGGGGCCTGGAGCTCACCACCAGCCCACAGGCGGATCTCGACCGGGCTGCGGGTCTCGGGGGGCGCGGCAACCCGCGGAAAGGTCCGGCCGCCTGCCGGACATGTTGCCGGCAGGCTGTGGCGATCGATCCCGCGGCGCCCGTCAGCGTCACGGCGGCCGCGAGACATCGGCGCGCCTTGCGCGTTTGTGTGGTTGGCTGACAACTGGCTCGACTGGTGAGGGGGTTGTGATGCGGGGAAGGGGTGTGGCGTTGATCGCGGTTCTGGGCGTTCTCGCCGGCGCGGCTGGGCTCGGCGGTGCCGGCGCGACCGCTGCGTCCACGGCGGCGTCGAGCGCGGCGGCGGTTGCGTCGAGCAGCGATCTGGCCGCGCTGCCCGGCGGGGCCTGGGGCCTGAAGGCCTACGACGGCCACGTCATCTTCAGCACGCAGGACCCCGGCACGGCGCAGTGGCAGCTGATGGAGTGGCACGACGGCGTGGTCAGCGCGTTGGCGGTCCCGGCCCGTTCGGTGCCGTTCGACGCCGACGTCGGCCCGGATGCGAACGGCGACCCGGCGGTGGTGTACTCGCGCTGCACGACCGAGCCGAGCTACGACGGGTTCGGGCAGTTCGATTGGGCGACGGCGCGGGGCTGCCGGATTTGGGAGCTGTCGCTGCTCGGCGGCTCGCCGCAGCGTGTGAGCGCGCTCGGCGCACCGGGTGCTTCCGATTCGACGCCGGCGATCTGGGACGGCGCGATCGCGTTCGCGAGGGTTCCCGCGCACGCCTCCCCGCGCGTGCCGGTGATCTATCTGTGGACTGCCGGCAGGCCGCTGCGACGGCTACCGGGCGGCAGTCCGCCGTGCCCGCTCGGCACGTCCTGCCCGCACAGCCACGCCTGGGCAGCCGCGATGTCGCTTGACGGAAACGTGCTCGCGATCGATTGGGCGCTGAAGGGCTACCACGTCGCCCCGGCGGGCTGCGGAGGCCTCGGCGGAGAGATCTGGGAGATGCTCGCCGACCAGCTCAGCGGCGGGCAGCGGACCTTCGCTGACACCGGGGGCTACGACGGGTGCAACGCCACGCGCTACATGCCGGCCTCACCGAGCGCCGTCGGCGGCTCGATTCTCTACTCCTGGCAATTCCCCGTGGAGCGGAATCGGGGCGACGCGCCGCTCGATGAGTCGACCCGCCTCGTGTCGTTCGCTCCCGCCGCCCGGCGCTGGGAGACGGCGTCGGTGGCGCCCGGGCCGGCCGTGGTCAACGCCGTCGACAGCGCCGTCGCCGGCGTCGCCGCCGACGGCGCCACGACCTACTGGGTCAGCTACTCACCCAGCCCGGCGCCCGGCAGCGACCAGTATGCGTTGGCGAACAACTATCCGATCGGACTCTGCGACACATCGCCGCTCACAGACGATGAGAACGAAACCGGCAGTTGCGAGCTCGAGGCGACGACATCCCTGCCGCTCGTCCCAGCTTCGCACACCGCCTACTTCGTCCCTCCGACCGGCCTCAACCTCTACAGCCCAACGCCGGCCCTACCCGGGTGCGACACGGGCACGCTCCGCCTCGAGCTCGACGTCGACGTCTCACCGAAGACCGAGCAGACTCCGCTGCTGCTACGGCTCGTCAACCGCGGCTCGGGCGCCTGCGCACTCAACGGCTATCCGCTGATCAAGCTGGACGGCCCAGACGGCTCCCCCTACCCGTTCACCTACCGGGACAGCGGCGACCAGGAGGTCACCAGCCGCCAGCCGGGCACGGTCACGCTACTGGCGGGAGCGAGCGCCTGGGTCCTGATCAACAAGAACCACTGCGTCACCAGCGACCACGGCCAACTCGCCACCCGGATCGAGCTGGCGCCGCCTGAGAGCGACACGTTCCTCGCCGCCGCGCTGCCGGGCGACGGGCCGCGGTTCGACTACTGCGCGCCCCCCGACCCCGGCAACCACGTCGAGATCTCACCGGTCGAGCCGACCGCGCTGCGCACCAGCTCGGCACCGCAGCCGTAGCAGAGCGCACGCCGCCCACTCCGCCCCCGGGCGGGCGGGTCGAGGCCGAGCCGAAGGCGCGGCGACCGCGCCGCAAACCGCTCCGTTAAAGACCTCCGGGACGCCCCTTGCGAGACGCCCCGGAAGTCGAGGGAGGAGAGGGTCCTACCTGCCGGCGGGTTATGAGGCCGGCAGACCTACCCGGATCCGGTCTCTCCAACCGGGCGGGGGAAGCTTGGAGGAAGCTTTAATACGGTTTCGGCACCTGTGGGCGGATGCTTGAGGGCCGCAATGCGGGGACCGCCGGGCGCAGCCTCGAGGCGACATTCGAACGGCTCGCGCTCAGACGCTGCGTCGCCTGACGAACCCGCTCGACGCGCTGCGCGCGCGTCGCGGCCACGGCGAACTCGGCGATTCGCCGGGTGCGCGCAACACTGCCGCTGATCGTGCCTTCGGACCTCATCTCAAGCCTCTCGCGCCAAGAGCCGCGCCCATGCTGCGACGCAACTCAACATCAACTCAACATCAACTCAACAAAGTATAGCGGCGAACGTCTGTTTGTCCAGCCCGCTCGCAGGATTGTAACAAGTGCACGCGCGGAACTGCGGAAGCGCCGTATTTTCCGGCCTTCGCGTGTCGCTACTTTGTGACAAAGGGGACAGCCGTGCGGGCGATCCAGGCGTCCGGATCGACCAGTTCGGCCAGCGACGGCAGCGCGTGGGGGGCGCTCCAGACGCGATTGAGCCCCTCGATGCCGGCGCGCTCCACGACCGCGTCACAGAAGCGCTTTCCGTCGCGGTACTGGCGCAGCTTCAGCTCGAACCCGAGCACCCGCTCGAGCAGGCGCATCGGCCCCGAGCGGTCGACGCGGCGGCGTTCGAGGGCGGCGCGAAGGGCTGCCTGCGACGGGATCACCTCGGCTCCGACGGCATCCATCACGTGCTCCGCGTGACCCTCGATCACCGCCATCGTCGCCTGGATGCGGTCGACCAGGACGCGCCGTTCGCGCCCGATCACGAGCGTCACCAGCTCGCCGCGGCGCAGCGAGTCGATCAGCCCGCGCAGGTCGTCGGCGCTCGGCAGCCGCAGCCCGCTCGCGGGGTCGATGCGGACCTCGAGCGTGTCGACGACCTCGCGCACCAGCGACGCCAGGTGCAGCCGCAGCCACGGCACCGAGCCGAACTGGACCGCGTGGGTCATCTCGTGCAGCGTCACCCAGTGCAGCAGCTGCTCGCCGTCGACCTCCAGGCGCGCCGCGGCCGAACCGAGGTTGGGGCCGACCAGCAGCAGGCGTGGCGCGCCGGTCGAGTCGAGCAGCGGCATGTCGTACTGGCCGAGCACGCGCTGCGCGAGAAAGCCTGTCAGACCACCCACCTGGGCGGAGAAGAGCGCCCGCGTCAGCGCTCGCGTCGGGCGCCCGAGCACGCCCATGCCGCCGCCGACGCGGTTGCCGACGCGGTCGAGCACCGGCCGCATCGAGCGCAGGTTCGCCTCGATCCACTGCTGGCGCGAGACCATCTCCGGAGCGGGCAGCTCGGCCATCGGCGTCAGACGCGTGTAGGCCAGCACCCGCCGCTCCGAGTCCGCCGCGATCGCCGCCAGATCGCCGCGCGGCGGGGCCACGCTGCCGCCCTGGCCGCCGATCGTCTCGGCGATCCGGCGGACGAGGTTCCAGTCGATCACATCACGGATGATGGCAGCGTCGCGAGCTCGGCGAGGGCGGCGGCGGTGCGCGCAGCCACGACCGGCGAGCGCGCGACGAGATCCAGCTCGGCGCCGAGCGGCTCCGCACACGCCGTGAAGGCGACCAGGCCGCCGCTTTCGCGCACGATCAGCTGGGCCGCCGCGACATCCACGGAGCGGCAGCGCCCGAGCGTCGCCATCCCGTCCACACGCCCGGCCGCGAGCTGGCAGAGCGAGAGCGCCATCGAACCGAGCACCCGCACGCGGTGCGCGACCGGCGCGATCGCCTCGACGGCGGCGGCGATCCGGTCCGGGTGGGCCGCCTCGATCGCGACCAGCTCGAGACGCCCGGCGCGCGTGCGCCGCTCGGCGCCCCCGACCGCCAGCGCCACGCCGCCCAGCGACGCGCCGCCGCCCCGCCACGCGCTCCACACCTCATCGCCGCTCAGGTCGCAGACGTAGCCGAAGAACACGTCGGCCATCGTCCGCCCGTCGGCGACGGCGATCGACACCGCGTACGGCGAGAGCCCGCGCTTGGCGTTCATCGAGCCGTCGATCGGGTCGATCACGACCCGCCGCGGGCCGCCGCCGAAGTCCACCTCGCCGCGCTCCTCGGAGATCGCCACGAAGTCGGCGCCGCCGGCGTGCACGGCCGCCAGCTGCGCGAAGATCAGCTCCTCGGCGGCCCGGTCGATCGCCAGCGTGCCGTCGCCCCCCTCGCCGCGCCCCACGACCACGGCGCGCTCGCCGGTGCCCGGGTGCGCCGCCAGCATCGCGCGCAGCCCGACGGCGATCCGCTCGCACACCGCGAGCCAATCAGGCTCCTGCGCGGTGGCCATCATGCCGCCATATCCTAGGTGCATGGCGAGTGCGCTCGACGGCCTGACCGACGCGGAACGCGACGCGCGCCCCCGTCACGGCTCCGTGCCGGCGCATCTGAGCGACGCGCAACGCGACGCGGTCACCCATCGCGGCTCGCCGCTGCTGGTGATCGGCGGCCCCGGCACGGGCAAGACGGAGGTCCTCGTCCGCCGCCTGGTCTGGCTCGCCGACGACGGCTGCCCGCCCCACAGCGTGCTCGTGCTCAGCGCACAGCAGGGCCTGCGCGAACGGATCGAGCTGGCGCTCGCGCGCGCGCACGAGGAGCTCGCCGTCTACGGCGTCGCGGAGTTCTGCGTCTCGCTGCTCTCCGCGCAGGCGCGCCACGCGGGCATCGACCCGTTCGTCGAGGTGCTCGGGCCCGGCGAGCGCCTGGCGATGCTGCTCGACCGCGCCGACGAGCTCGACCTTCACCACCACGACTTCCGCGGGCGGCCACTCGCCCTGTTCGCCGGTTTCGTGCGGCGCATCGACCAGTGCAAGGCGGAGCTGATCGACGCCGAGCGCTACGCCGCCTGGGCCGCCGCGATCGACGGCCAGGCGGGCGAACGCGAACGCGAGTTCGCCGGCGTGTTCGCCGCCCACGACCGCATGCTCGAGGCGCTCGGCGTCTTCGACGAGGGCGGCGTGCTCGGCGCCTGCGTCGCGCTGCTGCGCGGCGACGGCGAGCTGCGCGAGCGGGTCGCCGAGCGCTACCCCGAGCTCCTCGTCGACGACTGGCAGGAGCGCTCCCACGGCGAGCGCGAGCTGGTCGTCGCGCTCGAACGCGGCGGCAGCGCGCTCAGCGCCGCCGGCGACGACGATCAGGCGGTCGGGCGTGCGCGCGGCGCGGGCGCCGCCAACCTGCTGCGCTTCACCGAGCAGCGCCGCGGCGCCAGCGTCGTGTCGCTGTCGCAGTGCTTCCGCTGCCCCCAGCGGGTGCTCGACGCCGCGCACGCGGTCGTCGCGCGGCGTCGGCTCGCGGATCGGCAAGGACCTGCGCGGCGGCGCCGGCGGCGAGGTCCGCTTCTGGCGCGCCGCGAACGAGCGCGCGCAGGCGCAGCGCGTCGCCGCCGAGCTCGAGCGGCTGACGGCGCGCGAGGGCGTCGCGCCGGAGCGCTGCGCGGTGCTCGTGCGCTCGGTCGCGCGAGGAGGGCCAGGCGGTGGCCGTGGCGCTCGCCGAGCGCGCCGTGCCCTGCCGGATCCTCGGCGCCGACGCCTTCTTCGACCGCGCCGAGGTCCGCGACGTGCTGGCCTGGCTGCGGCTGCTGCTCGACCCGCGCGACGCCGCCGCGGTCGTCCGGGCGCTCGCGCGCCCGCCGATCGAGCTGCCGTCCGCCGACATCGCCCGCTGCGTGCAGATCGCGCGGCGGCGGCGGATCGACATGGTCGCGGCGCTCGTCGCGGCGACCGAGTCGCCGCAGCTGGCGCCCGAGGCGCGCGAGCGGATCGCCCAGCTTCCTGCAGATCCAGCGCGCCGCCGCCGGCGCGCTCGAGAACACCCGCGCCGACCTCTTCGTGCACCGCCTGATCGAGCATCTCGGGCTGCGCCGCCAGCAGCTCTTCACGGCCCAGGCCGACGTCGTCGAGCGGCTGCTCAACCTGGCCCGGCTCGGCGAGCTGGCGGGCGCCTACGAGCGCCGCGTGCCCGGCGCCAGCGCGCGCGAGTTCGCCCGCCACCTCGGCGTGCTCGCCGACGCCGGGCTCGGCGAGAAGGAGGCGAGCACGCCCGGGCGCACGCGCGCCGTCGCGGTGATGTCGATCGAGGCGGCGGCCGGCCTCGAGTTCGACCACGTGTTCGTGCTCGGGCTGCACGCCACGCGTGCCGGCGGCGGCGCGCTCGGCGGCCGCGCCGCGCCGCGCGAGAACATCCCGGACGCGCTCGCGCCCGAGGCGCTCGTCCCGCCGAGCGCCGACGAGCGGGCACGACGGCTGCTCTACGTCGCGATGACGCGCGCCCGCGCTCGCTCGTGCTCGCCTACGCGGCCAGCTCGGAGCGCCGCGCCGACCGCTCGCCCCTCGCCGCTCGCCGAGGCCGCGCGCGGCGCGCTGCGCGCGCAGTGGGAGTCACGCGACGAGGAGCTGTTCGGCCCCGCGGAGGCGCTTCACTCGATCTTCCGCGAACGCCGTGACGAGCTGCTCGCGACGGTCGCGCGGCTCGGCACGCGCCTGCGCGAGCTGCGCCTCGACACCGAGCTCGACGTCGCCCACGGCGTCGTTCGCTTCGCTCGAGCTGGTCAAGCTCGCCTCGCTGCTCGCAGCGCCGCGACAACGAGCCGGTCGCGGACTCGCTCGCGGACATCAACGCGCGGCTCGGCGCGGCGCTGACGCCGCTGCAGCGCGAGGTCCTGTCCAGCTCGCCGCTCGACGAGCTGCTGCTCGGCGCCGAGCGCGACGCCCGCGCGCGCGCCGCGGCGATGGCGGCCCGCGAGGAGCCGACGCTCGAGGCGTTCCTGCCGCGCCGCGGCGACGGGCTGGTGCTGTCGGCCTCCGACGTCGAGTCCTACCTCAGCTGCCCGCTGCGCTACAAGTTCGCGCGCGTGCTGCGGATCCCGCGCGAGCCGACGCTCAACCAGCGCTTCGGCATCCTCGTGCACCAGGTGCTGGAGCGCTTCCACGCCACCGCGCGCCGGCGGCACCGAGGAGATGATGCGCGCTGCTGGACGTCGCCTGGCGGCGCGGCGGCTTCGCCGACTCCGACGAGGAGCGCCAGCTGCGCGAGAAGGCGCGCGTCGCGCTCACCCGCTACCAGGAGCGCCTGCACGAGGGCGGCGGCGAGCCGCGCTGGTTCGAGCGCTCGTTCACCTTCCCGCTCGGGCGCAACCTGATCCGTGGCCGCGTCGACCGTATCGACGAGCTGCCCGGCGGCGGCTACGAGCTGATCGACTACAAGACCGGCGTCCCCAGGCGCGCCGAGCAGCTGCGCGACGACGTCCAGCTCGCGCTCTACGCGGTCGCGGCCCGCGAGGCCTGGCAGATCGAGGCGACCGAGCGCACCTACTACTACGTGCTCGACGACGAGCGCGTCCGCCTGAGCGCCACCGACGGCTCGCCACGGCGGATCGAGGAGACCGTCGACGAGGTCGCGGACGCGATCATGGCGCAGGCCTTCGAGCCGACGCCGTCGTTCGCGGTCTGCGCGATGTGCGAGTACCGGATCGCCTGCCCGGCGGTCGAAAAGTAAGGGGCTGTGCGGGAGGGTGCATGCACCCTCCCGGGGGACGGCGCATGCGCCGTCCCCCGAGCGGCGCATGCGCCGCTCGGAACTACGAATCGTCCGAGCCGCGCTGTTTGAGGAACCGCTGGAACTCGCGGGCGAGGCGGTCGCCGGAGGGGATCTCCTCGGTCTCGTCGGCGTGCTCGTCGGCCGCCATCTGCTCGAGGCGCTCGACGAAGGCCTGGACGTCGGGGTCCTCTGCACAGCGAGGCCGACCTGGCGCTCGTAGTCGGCGGCGGCGGTCTCCAGCTCGCTCGCGTCGACGGCGACGCCGACCAGCCCCTCGAGCTTGCGCACCAGCGCCAGCGCCGCCTTCGGGTTGGGCGCCGCGGCGACGTAGTGGGGCACGCTCGCCCACAGGCTCGCGGAGGGGATGCCGCGTGCCGCGCAGGTCGCGTGCAGCACGCCGACGATCCCGGTCGGCCCCTCGTAGCCGGTGCCATGCAGGCCGAGACGCTCGGTCAGCGCCTGATCGGAGGCCGAGCCGCTGATGTGGACCGGCAGGCTGTGCGGCACGTCGGCCAGCAGCGCGCCGAGCGTCACGACGAGCTGCACGCCGAGCGCCTCGGCGAGATCGGTGATCAGCGCCGTGAAGCCGCGCCAGTGCATCGACGGCTCCGGACCGCCGAGCAGCACGAGGTCGCGCGGCGCGCGGGGAACCCGGGCGGCGAAGACCTCGACCGAGGGCCAGACGATCTCGCGCGTCTCGCCGTCGACCAGCTTGACCTTCGGGCGCACGCTCTGGAAGTCGTAGAACTCCTCCGGGTCGATCTGGGCGAAGCGCGTGGCGCCGAGCGAGGCGCCGAGGAAGGAGAGCGCGGAGGATGCCGCGTCGCCCGCGTCGTTCCAGCCGGTGAAGGCGCAGACCAGCGCCGGAGCCCGCAGGCTGTCGGGGCGATGCTCCCAGATCAACGGCTGCATCCGCTTCACCGTACATGATGGAGCGATGACGCCCGCCACCCTCGCCGCCGTCGCCGCCGACCGGAACGCTCGCCACGCTGCGCCCCGGCGACGCGGGTCGACGGCGTCTTCGCCTGCACGCGCAAGGAGCGCCTGGCGGCCCGCACCGGCGCGCCCGTACCTCGCCGTCGAGCTGCGCGACCGCAGCGGCGCGCTGCCCGCGCGGCTGTTCCGCGACGCCGACCTGCAGGGCGGGCGCTTCGAGGCCGGCGAGCTGGTGGCGGTCTCCGGCCGTGTCGTGCGCTTCCGCGAGCAGACCCAGATCGAGCTCGAGCGGATCGTGCGCGCCGACGAGGCGGCGATCGACCCGCCCGAGTTCCTGCCGGTCGCCTACCGCGACCTCGACGAGCTCGACGGCTTCCTCGAGCACCTTTCGCGGGAGGTGGCCGACGGCGGCTACCGCGCGCTGCTCGACGCGCTGCTCGACGACCAGGCGTTTCGCGCGCAGTTCCGGTTGGCGGCCTGCACGCGCGCCGGCCACCACGCCTACCTCGGCGGCCTGCTCGAGCACACCGTCGCCGTCACGACGCTGGCGCAGGAGCTGGCGCTCGGGCACCCGCGCCTGAACAGCGACCTGCTGATCTGCGCCGCGATCGTGCACGACATCGGCAAGACGCGCGAGTTCACCTACGGCGCCACGATCGGTCTAAGCGACGAGGGGCGGCTGCTCGGGCATGTGCAGATCGGCCTGCGGCTGCTGCGCGAGCGCGCCGTGCGGGTGGCGCTCGACGAGGGCCGCCTGCTGGCGCTCGAGCATTGCGTGCTCTGCCACCACGGCGCCGACGCCGCGCCGGGCGGGCGCTTCGGCAGCGTCGAGGCGCTCGCGCTGCACCGCCTGAACGCTCTCGACGCCGCCGTCAAGGGCGCACTCGAGCACGGGCTCGACGCGCGGGTCGGCCGGGCGTGACGCGGTAGCTCAGCGCGCCTGCAGGTCGAACTCGCCGCGCGCCACGATCACGGCGGCACCGCCGACCTCGATCAGCTCGACCTGCTCGCGCGAGCCCTCGACGCGCGCGTGCAGCTTCGACGGGCGGCCGATCTCGGCCCCCTGGGCGATCTCGATCTCCTGGCCGAACTCGATCGCGCCGTGGCGCGCCAGGTGCAGCGCGAGCGGGCCGGCCGCCGAGCCGGTCGCGGGGTCCTCGTTGACGCCGATCGCGGGCGCGAACATGCGCGTCTTGAAGCGTGCGCCGGCGCCGGCGAAGCAGCTGACGTTGAAGCGCCCGAGCGCGGCGAGCGCCCGGTGGTCGGGCGCCAGCGCCGCCACGGCGGCCTCGTCCTCGAGCGCCACGTAGACGTTGTGCGGCCCGTTGACGTAGCCCTCGATCGGCAGTCGCGAGCGTGCGACGCCGAGCGCGGCCAGCAGCGCCTGCTGTTGCTCGAAGGGCTCGATCGTCGGCAGCGGCTGGCGCATCCGGCCGAACACGACGGCGCCGCCGGGCGCGCGCTCGAGCGTGACCGGGACGGTGCCGAGACCGGTCTCGAGCGCGACCACGTCGCGGTCGCCCGCCAGCGCGAAGGCCGAGCCGAGCACCGGGTGACCGGCGAACGGCAGCTCGCTCCCGGGCGTGAAGATGCGGATCCAGGCGTCGCCGCCGTCCCGCGGCGCCAGCGCGAAGACCGTCTCCGAGAGGTTCATCTCCCGGGCGAGCCGCTGCATCGTGGCGTCGTCGAAGGGGGTCCCGTCGGTGAACACGGCGAGGGCGTTGCCCGCGAGCGGGGTGTCGGTGAAGACGTCGGCGATGACGTAGGGGTGGGTCACTGGTGTGCCTCCTTTTCGGCGAGCGCCTCGCGTTCGGCCCGCAGGCCGCCGAGGATCGTTTCGAGCCCGTTGCGGAAGTTGGCCTCGGTCGGCTCGCTCGCGAGGCGCCGGCTCAGCGAGCGGATCGTCGGCAGCGGCTGCTCCGGCCCGACCTCGATCGCGAAGCCCGCCAGCTCTGCCAGCGCGTAGCCGCGCGCGTAGGTGAGGACGAGCCGGAAGGCGAAGATCGCGCGCGCCGGCGTGAAGCCGCCGCCGCGCAGGCTCGCGAGCACGTCCTCGATCGGCGCCAGCACGTTCGGCGTGCTCAGCACGCGCGCGGCGAGCAGCGTGAAGGCCGCCGGATGGCGGCGCGCGACCGCCCGCACGTCGCCGGCCAGCCCGCGCAGCGCGTCCGCCCAGTCCTCGTCGCGTCCGCGCCGCTCGATCTCCGCGGCAAGCCGGTCGGCCAGTCCGTCGAGCAGCGCGGCGCGGTCCGCTACGTGGCGGTAGAGCGACATCGCCTCGACGCCCAGCTCGCCGCCCAGCCGGCGCATCGTCAGCGCATCGGCGCCCTCGCGGTCGAGCAGCGTGAGCGCGGCGGCGAGGATCGCCTCGCGCGTGAGCTTCGCCGGGCGCCCGCGGCGGCGGCGCGGCGCGCTCGTGGCGATGCGTCTGGGAGCGGTCTCGTTCATCGTGGCGGCATCGCTGGCGCTGGCCGACACCGTACCGTCCGACGCGTGTTGGAAGCTGAACGGTCCTATGTCGATCGTCATGCTGATAGCCGGAGCGATCATCGGCGGCGCACTCGCCAGCGCCCTGCTGCTCGGGCGCGTGCGCACCGAGCGCGCGCTGCGCGAGGCGGCGCAGGCCTCGGGCCAGCCAGCGCGAGCTGCTCGAGGCCAGTCGCGTGCAGCTGCGCGACGAGATGGCGGGCATCTCCTCCGCGGTGCTGGAGAAGACGGCGGAGTCGCTGACCCGCGAGCTGGCGGCGCAGCACCGGCTGGAGAACGAGCGCGCGGCGGGCGAGATGGGCCGGCGGGCGGCCGAGCTGCGCGGCCTGGTGGAGCCGATGAAGGACAAGCTCGGCAAGGTGGAGAGCCAGATCGAGCTGCTCGAACGCGAGCGCCGCGAGGCGCAGGGGCAGCTGAGCGAGATGTTCAAGCAGCTCAACGAGGGGATCTCGGGGCTGCGCTCGGAGACCGGCAGCCTGGTCGGGGCGCTGCGGCGGCCGGCCACGCGCGGCTCGTGGGGCGAGATCCAGCTGCGCAACGTGATCGAGATGGCGGGCATGGTCGCGCACTGCGACTTCACCGAGCAGACGACGATCGAGAGCGACTCGGGGCGGCTGCGCCCCGACGTGCTCGTGCGCCTGCCGGGCGGCAAGCTGATCGTCGTGGACTCCAAGGTGCCGCTCGACGCCTACCTCTCGGCGATGGAGGCGACGACCGACGAGGAGCGCGGCATGCACCTCGCGCGCCACGCGCGCCAGACACGCGACCACATCACCAAGCTGGCCTCGAAGGCCTACCAATCGCAGCTCGAGACGAGCCCGGAGCTGGTCGTGATGTTCGTGCCCTCCGACGGCATCTACCACGCCGCGCTGAGCGAGGATCCGGCGCTGATCGAGTACGGCGTCGACCAGCAGGTCCTGCTGGCGACACCGACGACGCTGATCGGCCTGCTGCGCGCGGTCCACTACGGCTGGAAGCAGGAGCTGATCGCCGCCTCGGCGCGCGAGATCGCCGAAACCGGCCGCGAGCTGCACAAGCGGATCGCGCGTTTCGTCGAGCCGCTGGCGCGCGTCGGGCGCCAGCTCGGCTCCGCCGTCAGCGCCTACAACGAGGCGGTCGGCTCGTTCGAGTCACGCGTCGTGCCGCAGCTGCGGCGGATCGAGGAGGCCGGCGCGACGTCCGGTCGCCCCGTCGAGCTGGCCGGGATCGAGGAGTCTCCGCGGACGCTCACCGCCACGCTGGGCGAGCCGGAGGAGCGCAGGCCGACGCCGCTGCCGGAGCTGGTCGCACCCGAAAACGGCGCGGACAAGGTCCGCGCCGCGTAGCTCTCGCTGTCAGCCGGTTGCGCTCAGGACGCCGAAGCGTCCTCGTGCGGCGCAACCCCGGCGGGCACAGGCGCGACCGGGGGGGCGGTGGCGACCGGTGCGGGCGCCGGTGCGGCGACCGGTGCGGCGGCCATCGCCGAAGCGGCGGGCGGCGCAGCGGGCGGAGCTGACGTCAGCGAGTGCTGGTTGCTGTCACCGCTCAGCGAGTCCTTGAACCCGCGCATGCCTTCGCCGAGCGAACGCCCGATCTCCGGCAGGCGCTTGGCGCCAAAGACCAACAGGATGACCACCAGCAGCAGAAGGATATGGAGGGGATTCTCGAGGCCCATACGCGTACGATAGCGCAGGGCGGGGGCGGCGGGTCGCGTTTGCGCAACCCGGGGCGCGCGCGATACTTGGCGGATGCGCGCCAGCCCAGCGATCGCCGAGCTCCTCGCACCACTGCGCGCCGACCCGGCCGCCGCCGCGATCCTGCTCGACATCGACGGGACACTCGCGCCGATCGCGCGCCACGCCTCCGACGCGACGGTGCCCGAACGGACGCGAATGGCGCTGATCGAGCTGGCCCGGCGCTACGGCACCGTCGCCTGCGTGAGCGGCCGCTCGGCCGCGGTCGCGCGCCAGATGGTCGCGATCGGCTCGATCGCCTACATCGGCAACCACGGCAGCGAGCTGCTGGCGCCCGGCTCGCGCGAGGCGATCGTCGACGCGGAGGTCGCGAGCTGGGCCGCGCGCGTGCACCAGTTCGCCGACCGTGCCGACACGCCGTCGCTGCAGCAGCTGCGGATCCGCCGCGAGGACAAGGGCGCGATCGTCGCCTTCCACTGGCGCGGCGCGCCCGACGAGCGCTCCGCGCTGGTGGCCGTCGCGGCGCTCGAACTGGCCGCGCAGGAAGCGGGTCTGCACACCCACCGCGGTCGCAAGGTGCTGGAGATCCGCCCGCCGGTGCCGATCGACAAGGGGCGCGGTGTCCGCTGGCTGCTCGCCGAGCATCCGCCCCGTCGCGGCCCTCTACATCGGCGACGACCGCACCGACATCGACGCGTTCGCCGGGCTGCGCGAGCTGCTCGGCCACGGAGCCGTGTGCGTCGGCGTGCGCTCCGAGGAGACACCCGAGGAGCTCGACGCGGCCGCCGACGCGATGGTCGACGGTCCGACCGGCGTCCGCGAACTGCTCGAACTGCTGCCGGCCTAGCGCGATGCCGTTCGCCGACTTCGTCAAGGCCACCGTCGTGCTCTGCGCCGCCGCGGCGACGACGCTCGCGGCGATCACGCTGCTCAGCGCTCGCGCGGCCGGCGAGTCACGCACCGCGACGGTCGCGATCATCTGGTGGGCGCTCGCCTGCCTGGTCGGCCTCGCGATGGGCCGCCGCGCCGCCGCCTCGCCGCCGATCACGCGGCTGCTCGGCGGCGCCAAGGTGGTCGGTGTGCTGCCGCCGCAGCGTCCCGGGCGGATCCTGCTCGCCCGCCTGTGGCCGCTGCTGCTCTCGACGATCGTCGCCGGCGCCCTGGCGTTCCTGTGGCCGCAGATCCCGGCGATCGCGACCGGCTTCGCGCTGATCTGGGCGCTCGCCTGGCGCCAGCAGCACGGGGCGGTGATCGCGATCGAGCGTCGCGACGGCGTCCGCTTCTACGTCGAGGAGACCTCACCGCTACGGCCGATCACGCTCACCCGCACCCCCGGGTTCAAGGCCTATTTGCCGACCGAGGAGCGCAGCCCGGCGTGACGTCGATCCTGCTCGTCTCGCTCGGCTCGACCGCCGGGCTGCGCGCCTCCGACGCCGAACTCGCCGCGAGCCTCGAGCGCGCGGGCGCGACGGTCACCATCGCGGCCGCGGCGCCGCCACGCTCGGTGCGCACGCTCGCGCTGACCGACCTGGTCTGGGCGCGCGCGGCGCGCGTCGCGGCGACCGGCGCGATCGCGCGCGAGCGACCGGACGCGGTCATCTACTCGACGATCACCGCCGCGCTGCTCGCACCGGTGCCGGGCGCGATCCGCCTCGACGCGCTCAGCGCCGCCAACCGGCCCGGGCGCCACGGCATCTGGCAGCGCCCGCGCGAGCGGCGCGTGCTGGCGCGTGCGCCGCTGCTGCTGCCGGTCAGCGACGGCGCGCTGGTGGGCGCCCCGGCCGCGATCGGACCGGTCGTCGTCGTGCCGATCGTCGTCGAACGCTCCGGGCAGCTGCTGGCCGGTCCGCAGCGCGACATCGCGGCGGTCACCTACGCCACGGACCGCGTCAAGAAGGGCCTCGACATCGTGCTCGACGCGTGGGCCGCCGCGCGCCGGGACGGCGAGGAGCTGCTGATCGCCGGAACCTCGCAGCTGCCGCCGGTCGAGGGCGTGCGGTTGCTCGGCACGCTCGAGCGCGGCGCCTACCGCGGGCTGCTGCGGCGTGCGCGGCTCTACATCGCCGCGTCGCGGCGCGAGGAGTACGGGATCGCGCAGCTCGAGGCGCTCGCCGACGGCGCGATGCTCGTCAGCACCGAGACGGCGCCCTCCTACCCCGCGCTCGACATCGCGCGCGAGATCGACCACCGGCTCGTCGGTCCCGACCTCGCCGGCGCGATCCGCATCGCGCTGGACGATCCGCGCGCCGGCTACGCCGCGGCCGCGGCGCCCGCGCTCGAGCGCTTCGGCGCCGCGAGCGTCGATGCGATCATCGCCGAGCAGGTGCTGCCACTGCTCAGCGCGGCCGCCTGAGCCTCGCCTGCAGCGCCGGCCAGGGCAGCGTGTTGACGACGTCGGCCGCGCGCAACCATGCCCGCCGCGCCGTCCAGACGCCGTAGCGCAGCACGTCGAAGCCGCCCGGGGAGTGCGCGTCCGAGTTGATCACGATCCCCACGCCCGCGGTGGCCGCGGCGCGCGCGTGCACCTCGCTGAGGTCGCGGCGGTCCGGGCTGGCGTTGATCTCGATCAGCGTGCCCGCCTGCGCGCAGGCGGCGAACACCGCGTCGGTGTCGATCGCGTACGGCGGGCGGCGCTCGATCAGCCGGCCGGTGAGATGCCCGATCGCGTCAACGGACGGATGGCGGGCGGCGGCGATCACGCGCTCCGTCATCGCGGCCGAGTCGAGCCCGAAGGAGGTGTGGACGCTGGCGATCACCCAGTCGAGCTGCGCGAGCAGCTCGTCGTCGTAGTCGAGCGAACCGTCGGGCAGGATGTTGACCTCGCTGCCGGCCAGCAGCGTGATCCCCTCGACCCGCTGCGCGGCCGCGCGGACCAGCTCGATCTGGCGCACGAGCTGCTCGGGCGAGACCTCGTCGCCGAAACCGTGGGTCGCCGAGTGGTCGGTGATCGCGAGGTACTCGTAGCCTCGCTCGCGCGCCGCCAGCGCCATCTCCGCGATGCCGGCGCGGCCGTCCGACGCCGTCGTGTGGCAGTGCAGGTCGCCGCGGATGTCGTCGAGCGTGACGAGCTCCGGCAGCGTCCCGGCGAGCGCGGCCTCCAGCTCACCGCGGTTCTCACGCAGCTCCGGCTCGATGTAGGGGAGCCCGAGCAGCTCGTACAGCTCCGCCTCCTGCGCACACACGCGGGTCTCCCCGGTCGCGTCGTCGAGCACGCCGTATTCGGAGACGTGCAGCCCGGCCCGCACGGAGCGCTCCCGCAGCGCGGCGTTGTGGGCGGCGGAGCCAGTGAGGTGCTGGAGCAGGTTGCCGAAGGCCTCGGGGGCGACGGCGCGCAGCTCGACGAGCATGCCGTTGTGCGTGCGCGCCCGGGCGGCGCTCTCGCTGGTGCGCGTGGCGCTCTCGATCAGCTCGAGCGACCCGACCGCGTGCAGCAGCTCGGGGCGGTCGAGCACGATGTCGAGATCCTTGACGCTCTCGGCGCGCCGGCGCGCCGAGCCGGCCAGCTCGACACGGGCGGAGCGGTCGAGCGCGCGCAGCGCGTCGCACAGCTGCTCGCCGACGGCCAGCGCGCGGTCCAGCACCACGCGATGCGTGGGGCGCTCGGCGGCGCCGGCGTCCAGCGCCGCGAGCACCGACTCCTCGAACTTGGCGCCGAAACCCCTCAGTGTCCTCAGCCGGTGCTCCTGCGCCGCGGCGCGCAGCGCCGCCGGCGAGTCGACGCCGAGCTCGTCGAAGAGGCGCCGTGCGCGCTTGGGCCCGAGCCCGGGGAGGCCGGTGATCGCCAGCAGGCCCGGCGGGAAGCGCTCGCGCAGCTTGACCGCGGCGGGGATCTCGCCGGTCTCGATCAGGGCGAGGATCTTCTGCTCGAGCGTCGCGCCGATGCCGGCGAGCTCGGTGACACGGCCCTCGAGCGCGAGCGCCGCGACCGAGGTCGGCGCGTCGCGCACGACCTTGGCGGCGTTGCGGTACGCGAGCACGCGGTGGATCACCGCCCCGTCCAGCTCGTAGAGGTCCCCGAGCTCGTCGAGCGCGTCGGCGATCACACCATTTGAGGGTGCGGTCATTCCACTAGGGTAGGCCGCCATGTCGCCCACCGCATGGCTCGTGATGCCGACGTTCAACGAGGCGGAGAACATCGAGGCCGTGGTTTCCGCCGCGCTCGCCGAGCTCGAGGTCTGCGCCCCGGGCGGCCACCGCGTGCTGGTCGTCGACGACTCCTCGCCCGACGGGACCGGCGAACTGGCGGATGCCCTGGCGGCGCGCAACCCCGCGGTCGAGGTGCTCCACCGCACGCGGCGCGAGGGACTCGGGCCCGCCTACCTCGCCGGCTTTCGCCACGCGCTCGACGCCGGCGCGAGCCACGTCTTCCAGATGGACGCCGACCTCTCGCACGACCCCGCCGACCTCGGCCGCCTGCTGGGAGCGGTGGCTGACGGGGCGGATCTCGCGCTCGGCTCCCGCTACGTCCCCGGCGGCGGCGTCGCCGACTGGGGGGTGCTGCGGCAGATCGTCAGCCGCGCGGGCTGCATGTACGCGCGCGGCGTGCTCGGCCTCGACGTGCACGACCTCACCGGCGGCTTCAAGTGCTTTCGCCGCGAGGTGCTCGAGGCGATCGAGCTGGACACCGTGCGCTCGCACGGCTACTGCTTCCAGATCGAGATGACCCAGCGCGTGCTGCGGCGCGGCTTCAGCGTCCGCGAGGTGCCGATCGTGTTTCGCGAACGCCGTCGCGGGCACAGCAAGATGTCGCCGCGGATCGCGGCCGAGGCGTTCGTCGTGCTGCCGCAGCTGCGCTGGCGCAGCGACTTTCGCTGAAGCAGGCGCGACGGACATTCACGCCGCGCCGCCGGAGCGCCGATGCCTCTCCAATGAGCGGGCCTTCGGTTGAAGGGCACCCTGTGTCGCGGTTCGCCCTCGTGCACGGCGTGCGGCGAACCCGTGACACGCTCGGCAGCTGGCAGGACGATCCGTGGCCCGCGCTGCGGCGCTGGTTCGCCGGCAGCCTGTTCGCGGCGACGATGCTGCTCGCGGCGACCTGGCTGATCGCCGGCGTGTCGGGCTCGGGGGGCTTCGCGGTGCAGACGATCGCGCCGCCGTTCAAGGTCGGCAACTGGGCCTCGGTCGAGCAGATCGTGGTCAAGAACCTGCTGGTGCTGGCGCTGCACGCGATGGCCTGTGTGGCCGGCTTCATCGCCGGCTCCTCGTTGCCGCTGCAGGCCGAGCGGCACTCCGGCGTCACGCGCCTGATCCACGAGCGCGGCGGGCGTTTCGCGATCATCTTCGTGATCGCGGCCACCACCTTCTCGCTCTCCGCGCAGGCGCTCGTGCTGGGCGGAGAGACGGCATCGGTCGCCGCCGCGCTGCACACCTCCCCCGGGGTCCTGCTGGTCGTGCTCCTGCCCCACGCCCTGATCGAGCTGACCGCGCTGTTCTTGCCGCTCGCGGCCTGGATCATCGCCAGCCGCCGAGGCGAGTGGGACCAGCTGCTCGCCGCGACCTTCGTGACGGTTGCGATCGCGGTGCCGATGCTGGTGGTCGCGGCGTTGATCGAGGTCTATGTCTCGCCGCATGTGCTGCCGCTGCTGATCTGATACTTCATTCTGTATAGTATTGGGCAGGAGCTTTGGCAAACGACCTTAGGAGCGGAGCATGGCGGGCACGCTGGCGGACGTCACGGACAACAACTTCCAGGCCGAGGTGATCGAGTCGGAGACCCCGGTGCTGGTCGACTTCTGGGCGCCGTGGTGCGGTCCGTGCCGGGTCGTCGCGCCGATCCTCGAGGAGATCGCCGCCGAGCACGAGGACCTGCGGATCGTCAAGCTGAACATCGACGAGAACCAGCAGACCGCCGCCGCCTTCCAGGTTCTGTCGATCCCGACGATGATCCTCTTCCGCGGCGGCCAGCCGGTCAAGACGGTGGTCGGCGCCTACCCAAAGAAGAAGCTCGAGGCGCAGCTCTTCGCCGAGGTTTAGCCGGGCGCGCTCAGCTGCGCGCGAGCGAGGTCCGCAGCGGGCCGGGCGCGCTCAGCTGCGCGCGAGCCAGATCCGCAGCGTCAGCGAGTCGATCTGGACCGACGCCAGCCAGTCGTCGCGCTCGTCGCAGGCGAAGCTCGTCGCGAGCGTCTCGCTGACGATGTAGCCCTCGTGCTCACGCGCGGCGGCGAGCAGCGGCGCGTCGCCGCTGAGGATCAGCGTGATGCGGTCGGTTATCTCGAGGCCGGCGTCGCGACGGCACTGCTGGACGGCGTGGACGATCTCGCGCGCCTGGCCCGAGCGGATCAGCTCGTCGTCGAGCGCCAGCTCGAGGGCGACCGCGTGCGTGCCCTCGCGCTCCAGCCCGTAGCCCTCGAGCGGCGCGAGCGCGGGCGTGAGATCGGCGGCGCCGAGCTCGTGGTCCTCGCCGGCGATCGAGACGACGACCGTCTCGCCGGCCCGCAGCGCCCGCGCGACCTCGGCCGCATCCAGCGCGGCGACCGCCGCCACGAGCTGCGGCATCCGCTTGCCGAAGCGCGGCCCGAGCGTGCGGAAGTTCGGCTTGACGGTGTAGGTGCCCAACTCGTCGGCCGCGGCGACGAAGCGCAGGGCGGTGACGTTTAGCTCCTCGCGGACCACCTCGGCGAGGCGCTCGATCGCCTCGCGCTCGCGGCCGTCGGCGACGATGATCGCCTCGCGCAGCGGCTGGCGAACCTTCAGGTTGCCCTGGCTGCGGGCGGCGAGACCGAGCCGGACCGTCTCACGCGCGGTGCTCATCGCGAACTCGAGCTCGTGGTCGCGCTCGCCGGGCTCCGGGAAGTCGCACAGGTGGACGCTCGCGAGCGCGCCGTCGAGGTTGTCGTAGAGCTCGTCGGCGACGAACGGGGTGAACGGCGCGAGCAGCTTCGCGACGGTCACGAGCGCCGTACGCAGCGTGTCCAGGGCGGCCGGCTCGCCGTCCCAGAAGCGCCGTCGCGAGCGGCGCACGTACCAGTTCGATAGGTCCTCGACGTACTCGGCGACCGCACGGCCGGCGACCGTCGCGTCGTAGGCGTCCAGGCGCTCGCGGACCGTAGCGACCGTGGCCGCCAGACGCGAGCGCGCCCAACGATCGAGGTCATGATCCGGGCCTGAAGGCCCGGCCTCAAAATCATCGGCCGGCGGCTCGGCGGCGTTGGCATAGAGGACGAGGAAGGCGTACACGTTCCACAGCTGCAGCAGGAAGTGGCGCACCGACTCGCCGACCGCGTCGATCGAGAAGCGGTAGCCGTCCCAGGGCTGCTTGGAGGTGAAGAAGTACCAGCGGAAGGCGTCGGCGCCGAAGCGATCGATCACCTCCCACGGCACGACCACGTTGCCCTTCGACTTCGACATCTTCTGGCCCTCACCGTCGACCAGCAGGCCCAGGCAGAGGACGTTGCGGTAGGGGGCGCGGTCGTTCAGCAGCGTCGAGATCGCGATCAGCGAGTAGAACCAGCCGCGCGTCTGGTCGAGCGCCTCGCAGACGAAGTCCGCGGGAAACGCCCGCTCGTAGCGCTCCAGGTTCTCGAACGGGGCGTGGTGCTGGGCGAACGGCATCGAGCCGGAGTCGAACCAGACGTCGATCACCTCGGGCACGCGGTGCATTTGGGCGCCGCACTGCTCGCAGGGAAAGGTCAGCTCGTCGACGAACGGGCGGTGCGGATCGGTGACCTGGCTGCCGCAGAGCGCTTCGAGCTGCGCGAAGGAGCCGATGCAGATGCGGTGCTCCGGCGCGGCGCCGCACCGCCAGACCGGCAGCGGGGTGCCCCAGTAGCGCTCGCGCGAGAGCGCCCAGTCGACGTTGCCGGCGAGCCAGTCGCCGAAGCGCCCGTGCTTGATGTGCGGCGGGTGCCAGTCGACGGTCTCGTTGGCGGCGAGCAGGCGGTCGCGCAGGCGCGAGGTCGCGATGTACCAGGACAGCTTCGCGTAGTAGAGCAGCCGCGTGCCGCAGCGCCAGCAATGCGGGTAGGAATGTACGTGCTGTTCCTCGCGCAGCAGCAGCCCGCGTGCGCGGAGGTTCTCGATCAGCTCGGCGGCGAGCGCGGGATCGACGACGGAGCGTCCCTCGTAGCCCTGCACGCGCGAGTCGTAGGTGCCGTCGGGGCGCACCGGGTTGTACAGCGCGTGCGGGTTGGCCGGGTCGAACAGCTCGTGCTCGACGCCGGCGCGGAAGTCGTCCTCGCCGAACGCGGGCGCGAGGTGCACGATGCCGGTGCCGTCCTCGGTTGTGACGAAGTCGCCGGCGATCACCGGAAAGCCGTGCGGGGGGACGTCTTCGAGTGCGAAGACCGGTCCCTGGTAGTGGCGGCCGACCAGCTCCCAGCCCGCGAGCGTGCCGAGCACCTCTGCGCCCTCGCCGAAGATCCGCTCGACCAGCGCCGCGGCGACGATCAGGGTCTCCTCGCCGACCCGCACGCGCGCGTAGGTGATGTCGGCGCCGACGGCCGCCGCGAGGTTTCCCGGCAGCGTCCACGGGGTGGTCGTCCAGACCACCAGCGCCTCGTCGTGGCCGATCAGCCAGAGCTTCACGTAGGCGCTCGTGTCGACGATGTCCTGGTAGCCCTGCGAGACCTCGTGCGAGGAGAGCGCCGTGCCGCAGCGCGGGCAGTAGGGCACGACCCGGTGGCTCTCGTACAGCAGACCCTTCGCGTGGATTTGCGAAAGCGCCCACCAGACAGACTCGATGTAGCTTCGGTCGAGCGTTCGGTAGGCACCGTCGAGGTCGAGCCAGAAGCCGATCCGCTCGGTCAGCGCATCCCAGTCCTCGAGGAATTCGAACACCGACTCGCGGCAGCGGGCGTTGAAGCGCTCGATCCCGTACTCCTCGATCTGGGTCTTGTTGGTCAGGCCGAGCTGCTGCTCGACGGCGATCTCGACCCCCAGCCCGTGGCAGTCCCAGCCGCCCTTGCGCTCGACCCGGTAGCCGCGCATCGTCTTGTAGCGCGGGAAGATGTCCTTGAAGACGCGCGCCAGCACGTGGTGGGAGCCCGGCGGGCCGTTGGCGGTCGGGGGGCCCTCGTAGAAGACCCATGCCGGCGAGTCCGCGCGGGCCCGCAGCGACTCGGCGAAAACCTCGCGCTCGCGCCAGCGTGCCAGGACCTCGAGCTCGAGCTCGGGAAAGGAGCGCTTGGGGTCGACCGCGCGATACACGCCGGGGATTCTAGGTGCGGGCCGCGGGCGGGCCCTGCGGGCGAGCGGCGGGCGGGCTGACGGAAGTTGTGCGGCCGTCGCTGCGCGGCCGCGGCCGCTCCCCTCGCGCAGGATCTTCACGGGCCGGGGAGGGCGCCTGTCTATCATCCGTTGAGAGGGGATTGGAGGAGAAGGGTCCGCAGCACGGGGAGCAGAGGCGAAAACCAACGCCACCCAAGGAGACCCGATGCCCAATTCACTTGTTCCGACCCGCCTGCGTCCGGGCGCGATACGCCGCGGCGTGGTCCGCGCGTACCAGGGCCACGCCGCGCAGACCCGCGCCCGCCGCGAGCACGATCAGGCGATTGCGCGCTACCCGAGCTTCGAGCTCGAACACGGCCTGCAGGTGGCCCGCTCGATCGAGCGCGGTCAGGGCGGCTGTCCGTACTGCGGCGACTGACGGGCGCGCGCGGGGTCGCCTGAAGCGCCGGCGCGCCGCGTGGCGGCGGGGCCGGGACCGGCGCGGCGAGAGCGCCTGCCTGAGCGCCGGCGCGCCGCGTGGCGGCGGGGCCGGGACCGGCGCGGCGAGAGCGCCTGCCTGAGCGCCGGCGCGCCGCGTGGCGGCGGGGCCGGGACCGGCGCGGCGCGAGCGCCTGCGCGCGGGCCCGTGTCGGCAGCGTACGATGGCCCGGTGTGAAGCTTCGTCTCTACCATCACCGCGACGGGGCACGCGTCGCATACCGCGAGGCAGGGATCGGCCCACCGCTGGCGCTGCTGCATTCGGCGACGCTCTCGCACAAGGAGTTCGAGCCGATCGTCGAGGGTCTCGCCGACCGCTTCCGCGTCGTGCTGCCGGATTTGCCGCTGCACGGCGATTCGGAGGATCGTCCGCGCCACCCGTACACGCCGGACTGGTTTGCCGAGGTTCTTGCCGGTTTTGCCCATGAGGTGCTCGGGCCGCGTCCGCTGATCGGCGGTCACGGGCTCGGCGCCGAGATCCTGCTGCACGCGCTCGCACGTGAGGAGATCGCGCCGGCGCGCCTGATCCTGCTGCCGAACCGGCTGCACCGTCGCGCCGAGCACCCGCAGCTGCGCCGCGGCTTTCGCATCGCCGCGCGGGCCGGCGCGGTCCCCGGCCTGGACTACGTGCTCTCCCACAGCGCGCGCCTGGTCTTCCGGCCCGACCTCGGGCTGCGGCTGTCCTCACGCGCCGAGCCAGGTGCGCGTGACCTCGTGCGCCACGCCTTCGCCGACGTGGGCGGCAACGCGAAACGGGCCCGCTCATGGGCGCGCTTCGCCGCCCGCTGGCCGTCCGGAGCCCAGCACGATCTGCTCGACCTCTATCCGCGGCTCGAGATGCCGGTGCTGCTGCTGTGGGCGGACGGGGACGGCATGCACCCTCTGGCCGTTGCCGAGGAGGCGCTCGAGCTGATCGACCGCGCCGTGCTGCGGGTGCTGCCAGGCACCGGCTACCTGATCGCCTACGACGATCCCGTCGGAGTGGCGCGCGAGCTCGCCGCCTTCTGCGGATAGGGTTGCGAATAACCGGCGGCTGACAAAGGACGAACTGATGAGCCCACAACCTCTCTACGGTGGCGAGACCCGCAAGGCGGTCGAGAACTTCCCGATTTCGGGCGAGCCGGTCCCGGCCACGGTGATCCACTGGCTCGGCGCGATCAAGGGCGCCGCCGCCGTCGTCAACGGCGAACTGGGCCTGCTCAAGCCGACGCTCGCGAGACGCATCGCCAAGGCCGCGGCGAGCGTCGCCGCCGGCGAGCACGACGAGCAGTTCCCGATCGACGTCTTCCAAACCGGTTCCGGCACCTCGTCGAACATGAACGCCAACGAGGTGATCGCGAAGCTCGCGGGTGAGGGTGTGCATGCCAATGACCACGTCAACCTCGGGCAGTCCTCCAACGACGTCTTCCCGTCGGCGGTTCATCTCGCGGCACTCGAGCTGACCACGCGGCGCCTGCTGCCGTCCCTCGCCGCGCTCGAGCGCGCGCTGACGGCCAAGAGCCGGCGCTTCAACACGATCGTCAAGGCGGGCCGGACGCACCTGATGGACGCCGTGCCCGTGACGCTCGGGCAGGAGTTCGCGGGCTACGCCGCCCAGATCCGGCTGGCGCGTGCGCGGATCTCCGACACCCTGCCGCGCGTCGCCCAGATCCCGCTCGGGGGCACCGCCACCGGCACCGGGCTGAACACGCACCCCAAGTTCGCCGCGATGGTCCGCCGCCGCCTCAGCGCTGAGACGAAGCTGAAGATCTCGCCGCCGGAGGACCCGTTCGAGGCGCAGGCCAACCGCGACGCGCTGGTGGAGCTGTCGGGCGCGCTGAAGGTGCTAGCCGTCTCGCTGACCAAGATCGCCCAAGACCTCGCGTTGATGGGCTCCGGTCCGCGGGCCGGCATCGGCGAGCTGTTCCTGCCGGAGCTGCAGAAGGGCTCCTCGATCATGCCGGGCAAGGTCAACCCGGTGATCCCCGAAGTCGTGCTGCAGGTCGCCGCGCAGGTGATCGGCAACGACACGGCGATCACGATCGGCGGCATGCAGGGCAACTTCGAGCTGAACGTGCGCATCCCGCTGATCGCGCGCAACCTGCTGTCGTCGATCACGCTGCTGACCAGCGCCACGACGGTGCTGAACGAGAAATGCGTCAGCGGCATCGAGGCCAACCGCGCCGGCTGCACGCGCAGCGCGGAGTCGACGCTCGCGGTCGCGACGGCGCTCAACCCCTTCATCGGCTACGACCGCGCGACGCTGATCGTCCAGGAGGCGACCCGCTCCGGTCGCCCGCTGCGCGAGGTGGCCCGCGAGCAGGGCGTCAGCGAGGCCGTGCTCGACGAGGCGCTCGACCTGCGGAAGATGGCGCTGGGGGGATAGCGCGCGGCGGGGGGGGGGCGTTCGGCGCGCGCCGTGCCGGGGGCGGTGCGGTGGGGGCGTGCGGCGGGGCGCGCGCCGTGCCCGGGCCCCGCGTGGCGGGCCTCAGCGCGGCGACGGCCGGCGGTGCCTGCGCAGGTGCTCCGCCCCCGCGGCGGTCACCGAGACCAGCGCACCGCCTCCTGGTCCCTGCTGACGCGCGATGAAGCCTCGGTCGTTGGCGTCCTCCCACACGGGCAGGCGGGGACACGACGTCCGCCACGCCCCGAGCACCTCGGCGTAGGGCCGGGGGCTCGGACCCATCCACTCGAGGAGGTCGAGAATCAGGCTGTCGCTGGGATCGGACGGAAAGTCGTCCATGGACGGGCGCGGTTGGGTCAGGGTGTCGCCTCGATGTCGACGGCTAACGGTAGGGCACGACGGCTCGGGTCGTACGGGCGGTGCGACCGTTTCGGGTCGCCTCGCGGAGCGGGCGCGCGACGGTGAGTCCAGAATCCTCGGGGGCAGCCTTGACACGGAGCATGATGCTAGCCATATTAGTTCCAAAATGATCGGGCGACTCCGCCGATGAGTGTTCTTGTTCCGCCGGGCGTGCCGCCGGGCGGGTCGCCGGGCGTGCCGCCGGGTGTTCCGCCGACCGTGCCGGTCGCCGACGGCCCGGAGGCGCTGATCAAGGAGGCGCGGCGGCGCACTCGGCGCCGGCGCGTGCGCGCCGCGATCGGCGCGGCTGTGCTGGTGGCCGCGGCCGGGCTCGCCTTCGTCGCGGGCTCTGGCGGGGGCGCCGGTGTCGTCGCCGAAACCGCCGGCCGGCCCTTCGTCGACGTCAGGGCGTTCAGCCGTGAGGGCGAGCTGGCATTCATCTCACGCGGCGCCCTGTGGGTGCTCGACGGGACGGCCGGCTCGCTGCGGAAGGTCGCCTCGACGACCTACACAGCGCAAGCGGTCGCAAACGCCAGCTGGAACACGCAGGTCTCGCTGTCCACGCCGGTGGCCCCGACCGGGCCGACGCTGTCGCACGACGGCCGCTGGCTCGCCTATCTGGTGACGGTGCAGAGCGACGGCGACGGGAGCCCCTCGCAGCTGTGGCTCGCAAACGGCGATGGCAGCGGTGCGCACGAGGTGGCGGGTGTTGGGGTCGACGGGCTGGTCGGCTGGAGCCCGACGGCGGACGTGCTGGCCGTGATCGCCGACGCGAACGGCCGGCCGCAGGCGGTGGATCTCGTATCCGCACACGGCGCTGTCAGGCGCCTGCTCGCGCTGCCAGCGTCCGCGACCGCGCCAACCTGGCTCGAGGGCGCGGTCTGGTCGCCAAGCGGCGGCGAGCTCGCGGTCTCCGTTGACAACCCGCGGCCGGGCGTTTCGGGCACGGTGACCGCATATCCGGTGGGCGCCGGCAGGCCAGCCACCTGGTTCTCGATCCGCGCCGACCAGCATCTCCCCGACGTATATGGCGGGGGCTGCGGCGAGGTGATCGCCCCACTCGCCGGCTGGTGGCCGCGATGGGGGATCGGGTTCTGGGCGATTGCCTGCGGCGCCTCCCGTAACCTCGACGAAACGCCACTCGAGGTGCTCAGCGCACCCGGTGTGCGGCCTCGCCTTATCGCCCAGACGCTGTCCGAGGGCGGCACTGATCCGGTCGCCGCCGGGCGGGGCGGCGGACTGGCGGTGGTCGCGACCACGAGCGCCGGGCGCGTCTACTCGCAGGGCAAGGCCGTCGAGGCCTGCACGCGCGGCACACTGAGCTGCACCGCGCTTCCCGACGACACCGTCTGGCTCGGCAGGACGCCCAAGCTGCCGTGCCTCGGCGGAAGCTGCGGCCCGTTCCGCAGTCCAGCGCCGGGGACGCCCGGTTCCGCCGTCTCGCTCGAACCGGCCTGGTCCCCCAATGGCAGTGAGCTCGCCTACGTGCTGGCCCCGACCACCCCCAGCGGTCTCGCGACCCCGGTCTGGTACGCGGCTCACGAGCTGTTCGTGTGGAGCCCGCGTACCGGCGCGAGCACGAAGCTCGCCGGGCCGTCCGGCGCGTCGGCGCCGGCGTGGTCGCGCAACGGCCGCGATCTGCTGTACGTCAGCGGCGACGGCCTCTGGCTTGCCCCCGCCGCCGGCGGCAAGCCGGTCGAGATCGCGCGGCCCCTGTTCCCCGAGAAGATCTGGAAGGCGCAGCCGACGTCGATCTCCTTCAACGGGCAAATCGACTGGACCGGCCAGTTCAGCTGGTGGTCGCCGTAGCGCGGCGACGGTGCCGCACAGGCGCTCGGGTGCGCTGACACGCGGCTGAGCTCAGCGCGGCGGGCAGGCTGCACGCCAGCCCGGCTTATGTGGAGCCGCCGCTCCACGTGTACGTCTAGTACAGGGCCAGCTCGCTAGGCCACCGGTCCAAGTCGGACAACGTTCGTTTACCGGGCGACCGGATGGGCTCTGGCCGGTGTCGATGCAGACGGTAATGCCGACCGTCCACGAGGAGAGCCGCATGATTCTGCGATCCGGTTGCTCGGCGACGCAGGCCAACTCGCCACTACGTCGGGCAGCACTGTGGGGTGTTGTCGTGTCGACCGGACTGGCCCTGTGGCTGGGGCTTGGTTCGGCGTCAGCGTCTCCGCTTCGCACGTCTGATCGGCCTCACGCAACCTCCGCGGCCGCCCAGAGGCCGCGGTGCCGGCGTGCGCGCAGCGCGACGACCCGCCACGACTCGGCGTGCCGGAAGTCGACGGCGGGCCGTGCGAGAGGCGCCGCCGCCGCCAGGCTGACGCGCCCGAGCCTCATCATCACCTGGACGCCTCCGACGGTGCTCACCGTCACGATCACCTCAGGCCCTGCGTCCGGGAGCACCTCGAGTTCTTCGCGTGTTGCGTTTGGCTTCAGCTCGTCGGCGGCCCATTCGAGCTTCCAGTGCGCGATCGACGCAGCGCGCTACTCCAGCTGCACCTCCCCAGCTGCCTACGGCGGCCTCCCCGACGGGGTGCACACGTTCAAGGTGTACGCCGTCGCGGGCGGGATCAGCGGCCATGCCGCGAGTATCAGCTGGACCGTCGATGTGCCGGCGCCGCACGCGAACGCGCCGGCAACCACACCGGTTGCACCGACCCCACCTTCGCTCCCGGGAGGCGACCCTCTGCCAACGCCCCCGGGCCTTCCGGTGACCGGCGCCGAACCGCCCGCTCCACTCACCTCATGGGTACCGGCGACCAACGGCCACTACACGCCGCTGTCTGACGCGGCTGCGGCCGCCGACGTCGCTCCCACACCGGAGAACCGACCGGGCAACGTCGCGGCGAACGACTATGTGCCGACGTCGGCTCAACTGCAGGCGTTCTACAGCGCCGTCAACAGCCAGGGCCAAACCGTTGTGCAGGCCAATCCGTACGACCAGTACGTCACGGGGCACTACAGCGGGACCACCGACGAGATCATCCAGTGGGCCGCGTGGAAGTGGGGCATCCCGGCAGACTGGCTGCGCGCCGAATACGTTCAGGAGTCCCGTTGGAACATGTCCCAACTCGGTGACCTCGCCACCGTCTCGCCGGCCGCCTATGCGGAGTACCCGGTGGCGGCCCGGGTACCCGGCACCGACGAGGTGTATCAGTCGATGGGGATAAGCCAGATCAAATGGGTTCCGGATGGTTCCGTTGGCGCCGGGACGGAGCCGCTGCGTTGGAAGTCAACCGCGTTCAACGCGGACTACCAGGCCGCTGCGATCCGCTTCTATTTCGACGATCCGGACGGCCTCCGCAGCGCGTGGGGAGACTCGACCTACGCTCCCGGAAACGCCTGGGACAGCCTCGGCGGCTGGTATGAGCCCTATCCCTGGCTCAACTCCGGGCAGCTGAACTACATCGCCGAGGTGCAGGCCCAGCTCGCCGCGCGAAGCTGGGCTCAACCCGGCTTCTGATCGCCGGCTCGATGCCCAAGTGGTTGTCGCCCGTCAGCTGCGAAGGTAGCCGCGGGCGGCAACAACGTACCGGAGGTGCGCCACGTCGACATCCTCCAATGTGTTATCGGTAAAGCTGGCGTCCGCCTCCGCGCTGCCACCGCGCAGGACGCGTGTGAGCTTGATCTTCTGTTCGCCGGCACGAAGCTCTCCGACCCAGGCCGCGCTCCAGGCCGTGAACGCCATCACGCCGTCGAAGGCTTGGACTATGTCGGTGCTCTCATCGAACCACAGCAGCAGCCGGCCGCGGAACGCCGCGATCTCGTGGACGACTTGACGCCAGCGGTCAGTGGCGATCGGCCTGCCGCGAGGATCAAGCTTGAGGTCGGCGGCCACCGCGCGGAACTCGGCGATCAGCATTGTGCCGCGGTCGAGCAGCCGGCGCTCGGTCTCGTGACGCTGACGCAGACGTTCGGCCTGCAGTGTGGTCTGGAGTCGTTCCCGTTCGGCATCGAGCGCCGCACGCTGGCGAGCCGCGCTCGCGTCGAGCTCTCGCCTGCTTCTGCGTGCGACCGCGGCGACGGCGACCGGGCTGACGACGCCCACGACGGCACCGGCGAGGATGGCGACGATCGAAACGGCACTGCCTTCAGCGGATCGGTCGAGGCGACGCATCTCAAGAATCCCGGCTTGCGGCGCGTCAACCCACAGTGGAATCGCCGCGTTGCCGCCTCGGGCGGCTGCGCTTTCCGGCAGCCGTCGGCTGCGGCTCGGCCCGCTGCGCGGGCTCGCGCTGCGCCTTCGGTTCGCTCAGCGTTATCGGCTCGGCGTGCATCGCCGGCTCCTCCGGCGGCTCCGCGTGTGGCTCCGCGGGATCTTCGAGCAATGGCTCAGGCGTCGGCACAATGGTTGGCCCGTGCAGTGCGGCCGTTGCGGACCCGCTGGCCGCGCGACCGTAGTAGCTGAGTGTTCCCCCACGCGCCCCGCCGACGATCACGACTCCAGCCATCGGACTGCCGATTTCGGCGATCGCCGCGCGACAGTGCGTTAGCGCGTCGCGGCGCGTGTGCCCGATGCGCGCAACAATGGCGACCTGGTCGACCATCGCCGTCAGCACGACGGCATCCTTGATGACACCCAACGGCGGCGTATCGATCAGCACGATGTCGGCCATCGCCCGCAGCTGGCGCAGGAGCGGGGGCAGTTTCGCGCCGGCGAGCAGCGCCAGGGGGTTCGTCGGAACCGGACCGCACGGCAGGATCGTGAAGTTAGAGCTGGCGCGAGCTACTGCCGTCGTGGAGTTCTTGGTGGCTCGAGCGCGCGTTGGGAGGCGGGCTGCGGGAGGACGATTCCTGTCGATAGCGATGTCCACGAGACCTGCGGGCACCTTGATGGTGCCCGCGAGCAGCGAGCTGAGGCCCTCCCCGCTTGGCGCCAGTCCGAGGTATTCGGCAAAGCGTGGGCGACGCAGATCGCATTCGACTGCGATCACGCTGTAGCCGAGCTCTGCCAGGGCGGGGGCGAGTCCGAGGGTCACGCTCGTCTTGCCGTCCTGCGGACCAGCCGAGGTGATCATCAGGACGTTCTCCTCGGGGCCAAGCCTCAGCGAAAGCAGGCTGATCGCGAGCGAGCTGTAGCTCTCATCGCGCTCCCAATCGGGCGACGAGAATGCCGTGGCTCGCGCTGGCACGACATCACTGGTGAGAGTCTCGTCAGCGAAGCGCCGCGCCAGCGCAGCTGGCGGGCCGATGTCGCGCAAGGCCGGTCCATGTGGCCCATGCGGATGACCTCCGTGACTGTGAACCGTGCGAACATGAGGGCGCGGGATCACGCCGAGGGTCCGGAGTCGCGCCGCTGCCGCTGCGTCCTCCTCGTCTCGGAGGGTGCGATCGAACAACTCCATCACGATCGCTGCGACGATCGCGATCAGTAGGCCAACGACGAGGGCGATCGCCGCGTCCAGCAGCGGCCGCGGCGAGGACGGCGACGATGGCGCGGTCGCGTTCTCGGTCACCTGAGCGTCCGGCGTCAAAGTCGCGAGCGCTGCCTGCAGCGCAAGCTCGTTCTTCGTGTACTGCAGGCCGGGCGCCGAGATCTGCTGGGCCGGCGTCAACTTCGCCAGGTCACGCTGGTCAGTGCTCACCGCCTGCGCCAGCGGGAGGCGCTCCTGCGCGGTGCTGTAAATGACATATTGCGTCGCAAAGGCCGTGGCGAGCCGCGCGGCGCGGGTGGGGCTGGGATCCTCCACGGAGATGTCGACGATGTTCGTCGTGCCCTCGAGTGCTGCGGAGGTCTGCTGCAGCAGCGACTGAGTCGTTTCGATCAGGCGCAGGCTCGTGCGAACCATGTTCGCCACGGGCGTCTCGGTGATCTGAGAGACCTCCGTGTTCTCGTCGCGCTCCGGGTCGGCGGGAGTGGGCTGCGATCCGGGGGCGAGCAGGCTGGTGACCTCGTTGGTCGGGAAGAGGTCGAGCTTCGCGGTCGCGGTGTAGCGCTTGGCCGACGTGGCGGTCACGCCGAGGCTCGCAGCGACGGCGAGCACGGGGACGATCACGATCACGAGCCAGCGCCGGCGCAGCACCCGCAGACCGGCAGTGACCTGCTCGGACATCAGGAAGCCCGAGTCGTCGCCGGTTGAATGATCTTCCGTGATCTCGCCAGTGGTCACCGTCGAGGTCCTTCCGTTCGGGAAATGTCGATCCACGCAGGGAGCGCGGATCAGTGTATGCGAGTCTTGGCCTCGTCGCAGCGTTTTTTGCGGCACGCCCGTGCCCCGTCGCCTGTGCCGCGGCGCCGCCCGCCGGCCCCGGACGGCAGAGCAGTGTCTAGAGTCTGTGCATGGCTCCGCTCCGCGAAAACCCGGACGCAGCTGACCCGCCGCGAACGCCGGCACGTAAGACAGGGCGATCGCACCAGCCGGAGCCGCAACGCGAGCCTCGCGTGCGTGGCGGCGCGCGGGCGGCGCATTACGCGCTCGTCGGCCACGGCCGCCGGAACCGGTTTGCCGCGGTGCTCAAACGCGCCACCGACCTGCTGGTCGCCACGGTGATGCTCGTTTGTCTCTCTCCGTTGTTCGTCGTCGTGGCGCTCGCGATACGCCTCGACTCGCCCGGGCCGGTTTTCTTCCGCCAGCGGCGGATCGGCCGCGACGGCCGGGAGTTCACGATGCTGAAGTTCCGTTCGATGTCGCAACACGCCACCCACGAGGCCCATCACCTGTACGTCGCCGCACTCGCTGCCGGCGCCGCCGAGCCGGTCACCGGACATCTCCGCAAGCTGACCGGCGATTCGCGCGTGACCCGGGCCGGGGCGATCATTCGCAAGACCAGCATCGATGAAGGGCCCCAACTCCTAAACGTGATCGCGGGGCAGATGTCGATCGTCGGGCCGCGTCCGGCGGTCCGCTACGAACTCGACCTGTACAGGCCCGAGCACTTCGAGCGCTTCGGCGTGCGTCCCGGGATCACCGGTCTGTGGCAGGTCTCGGGCCGCGCTCGGCTCGGGTTCAACGAGATGCTCGACCTCGACGTCGAGTACGCCCGCCACCATGGGTTCGCGTTCGACCTGTGGATCATGCTGCGCACGCCGCTCGCGGTGCTCCGGGCGCACACGGCGTGAGCATCAGCGGACGAGATCCGCTAGCCGGTGCCCTACCGGCGCAGACGCACCAAGCCGGGCCCGGGCGCCTCAAGGTCGCTGTAGCAACCGAGGTGACGTGAACTGAGCAGATCGACCCACGCCGGATCAAGCAGGATCGCGCGTTCGTCCTCCCACCCCGGATGGGTCATGACCTCGACCGTCGACCCGCCGGCGAGCGCGAGCTTTTCCTCCAGGCCCGTGCCGCCCAGCACGGGGTGCATGTCGCGGATCGAGAAGAAGTAACGCGGTGCGGTGAAGCGCGTCCGCAAGGCGTGATTGAGGAGCGCCCGGACCGAACGGTTCGGCCAGGACTTCTCACCTGGCTGGTAGGTGAAGCTCGGCCGCATCTTCGTGCCGGAGGGGATCGTGCGGGCTGCCAGAACGCCGAGCGATTGATGGATGTGTTCGTGCCCATCGACATGCGTCGGCCCACGACCGTAGAGCCGGTGGAATTCGTCGAACTGCTCACCGATGGCGCGCTCGATCTCCGCGAACAGCCTCGAGTTGGGCCCCCAGCGGCGCCGGGCCGGGCCCGCGAAGTACTCGGCGATTCTTGCCTGGCGGGCGCGCACTGGGCCGTCGGTGGCCGCACTGAACGGCTCCGTCAGATTGATGTGAAGCCCGGCCGGAACGCCTCGGGCCAGGGCGAGCCGGCTTCCTGCCTGCGACCCGGCCATGAAAACCATCGCGCTGACCGACGTCACGGCGCCGGCTTCGAAGCACAGCAGGGCCGCTTCGGTTGTCGGCTCATCGATGCCCCAGTCGTCGGCGTTGACGATCAGCAGATTGCGCATCTCAGGCCGTCGCGTCCTGGCCACGGACGGTCGCCGCGGCCGGCGGTGCGCCCTGGGGATCAGCGTGCTCAAACGGCGGCGCACCCGCGAGCGCGGAGCGGTAGAGGGCCGATAGGCGCTCGACGATCTGCGTCCATGCGAGCGGCCGGACGGCCTCCCGCGCCTGCGCCACCATACGCTCGAGGCTCACGTCGATCGGCTCGCGCCAGCCGCGCTCGAGCTTGAGCACCGCAGCGGCAAACTCCTCGGCGCCGTCGGCTTGCATGAAGTGCACACCGGCCTCGAGCGGCAAGCCCTCTGCTCCGAGGCTCGTTGACACCACCGGCCGCCCAAGCGCGGCGGCCTCAATCACCTTCAGTCGAGTGCCCGAGCCCTCGAACACCGGCACCACGACGACATGCGCGCGTTCGTAGTAAGGCTGGACGGCGGGCACGCGGCCGACGTAGCGGACGCCGTCGGCCGCCAGGAGATGCGCCGGTGGGGTGCCGACGATGTCCAGTTCGACCGCCACCTCCGAGCGAACACGCGGCAGTACCTGGCGCACGATCCACGCGAGACCACGCTCATACGGCGCATAGCTGCCGGAGCCGACGAACAGCAGACGCAGCGGCTCGCCGTCGCGCCGCGGCCGTAGGCCGAGCGGCTCGACACTGTCGGCTCCGTTGGGACACAGCTCGACCCGGCGGGCCCCGCCCGCCTTCATCACGGCGGCGTCGAGCGGCGAGACGGCGAGGCAGATGTCCATGCTGCTCCAGATGCGCCGCTCCTCGCGGCCGACCTTGCCTGCCTCGACGGCGTTGAACAGGCGCCTCGGTGGACTCCCGACGCGGGCACCGAGCCGTAGGATCGTGTGTTCGATGTTGTGCGCGCTGTAGACGTTCAGGGTGCCTGGAAATGGTCGAACCAGCGCGACGCCGGCGTCATCGAAGTGCACGATGTCGGGGCGGTGCGAGCTGACGGCGTGCTGGAGCGCCGCTGCGTAGGCGCCGGTTCGGTACCTGCCAAGCGACCAGGACTCCCGGCGCGGCAGGCTCATCAGCTGGCCCGTGCGCTTGGCACGGCGCGCTTCCGGCACCGTCACGACCGCGGCGCCCGGAATCAGCGTCTCGAGCTGCTCGCGCGTGTAGTGGCCATCCGGATCGCCCGGCTCGAATTCGAACGTGACCACGAGCGTGTCGAAGGACTGCACGAGCCCGGCGAGGAGGCGGTAAGTGCGAATACGTGCGCCGTTATCGAGTGGGTAGGGGGGGCGGCAGGTTGCAAAGACGAGCCGCGGGCGCGCTGCTTCAGACATCGATCGTCACGCTGCCGTCGTGCTCGCGAGCCCACGCGACGGTCGCCCGGTCAGACCATCCGCCAGCCGGTCCGTCGCATGCGATGTGAGCCGCGGCCCCGTCCTCGACGACGCGCATCTGCGCTCGCGCCTTCCACCAGCCTGCGACCTCGCGCGGCAGCGCGTGCCAGCCGTTGTGCTCGTCGACATGTTGGCGCAGGTAGCCGAGCAGCTCCGAGTAGAGCTCGAGACGCTTCGCCGAGCGCACGTAGTCCGGGTGCACGATCACGTTGACGAGTCCCTGGTTTGCCATCACCCAGTCGCCCTTCTGCCGCCACAGATCGATATTCGGCTGGCGCAGGACCTCCCACAGCGTGTGGTCCTGCACCATCGTGACCGGCAACTCGACGACGTCGCCGAGGAAGTAGGGGAAGATCGAGCAGCAACCACCCGGCTGGGGTTCGTAGGGATCGGTATCAGGGAACGACGAGTCGTAGAGGCAGCCAAGCTCGCGCATCCACTCGGCGTTGCGATGCGTCGCCGGCGATCGGAAACCGACCGCCTGCCACTCGCGCATGTAACGCTGGATCGCTGGCAGGGCTTCACTGAAGCTCCTGCGGTCGCTGAACAGCAGGCCGTCGTGTCTGATGCCGTGCAGACCGATCTCGCCACCGCTGGCGCGTACGCGGTCGAACGTTTCGGCCGGTATCGGGTACCACTCCGCGACGAAGTTCCAGGAGGAGCAGACGCCGTGCTCGCGCTCCACCTCGAGCAGCGATTGCATGTTCTCGATCCCGCGAGCGGACTCCACGTCGTGGGTCACGATGACGGCAAAGCGATGCCCATCGGGCCAGAAGCCGACCAACGGCAGTCTTGACGCCGCGCGCTCCGACAGCGCGCGCTGCCAGACGGCGCGCTGGTGGTCGAGGAGCAGCGGCTCGATCGGCCAGTGCGGGAAGGAGGGATGGACGTACCTGGCGTGGACGCGACGAGCCGCCATGCGAACCCGGTGCGGCACCAGGGGCTTGATCGCGTAGTAGCCGTCCAGGACCCGGCGCCGCCGTCCCGGCGCGTGGTAGCGCTCGAAGAGGTAGTCGTCCGGGTCGATCTCCCCAGGCTCGCGGCGCACCGTCTCGGGCATCGCGACGCACGCTATCGCGCCCGCGCTGCCTGCCGGCCGCCGGGTGCGAGGCGGCGGTCTGCGGTCCGGGGCCCCAGCCACCGTCAACGGTCTGCTCGCTCGTCAGCGGCTACGATCGTCCGGTGAGCAGGGATGTTCCCGGCGACGCCGCGCCAGGCCGCGCGATCGTGGCGGGCATCGGAGGGCCGTAGGTGCGCGACGGCCGCGCGCCGGCACTCGGCGCCCGACGCTTGGTCGCCGGGGCGCGCATGCTGCTCGTGGCCCTCGCGGCGGTGGCGCTCGTCGTTCCGGGTCGGAGGGCTCGCCAACGTTATCGTCGTCTGACAACGCGATTCGCCGGAGACAACCGAGGGTCGAGTGTGTTCCGACTGGACGGTGGTCGTCCACCGCGCGCGTCGCTTTCGACCAAATCGCCTGAGCTTCCAGAACAACGACCTGCGCCTGTGAACCGACCCGCCAGCGAAATCGCCGTACCGGCGCCCACCATGGCCGTCGTCGCGCGCGGCGTCTCGTGGAAGGTGCTCAGCGTCGTGTTCGGCCAGGGATCCTGGTACGCGTCGCTGCTCGTGCTCGCCGTACTCGTTCCGCCGCGCGATTTCGGTGTGATGGCTGTCGGTTCCGCCGTCGTGTCGGGCACGTTGCTGATCCTCGAGTCCGGAACGGGCGGGTCGTTGATCATCGCGCGCGAGCTTACGCCGGCGTCGGTGCGGCGGTCGCTGATCCTCACAAGCGTCGCAGGGCTGGCGGCGACCGCGCTGTTCATCGCCCTGGCCGGGCCGATCGCCGACGTCTTCACGGGCGGCGCCGACGCCGGAGTGCTGCGTGTGATCGCGGTGACAGTCGGGCTCGCGGCGGTTTCGATCGTGCCGAATGCGCTGCTGTCGAAGCATCTGCGGTTCAAGGCGATAGCCCAGATCTGGATTGCGGCCGCGGCGATCGCGTCGGTTGCGGCCGTGGTGGCCGCCGCGCTCCACGCCGGCGTCTGGGCGCTGGTTATTCGCATCGTCGTCAACCAGGCCGTGCTGACGGTGCTGACCGTCTTCGCCGCGCGGCGCCTTCTCCCACGCGCGCGTTCGGCCGGGGAGCCAGCCGCGCGACGGGCTGGAGCGACGGCGTTCCTGATGATCGCGAGCGCAACCTTCCTGGCTTGGACCTGTGACAACCTCGCCGTTGGAGCCTTCACCACGCCAACCGAGCTCGGCCTCTACGCGCTCGCCTTTTCGCTGGCCTACCTGCCGCTGACCCAGGTGTCGTGGACGGTCGGCCAGGTGCTGCTGCCGGCGATCGCCGCGGCCGGCGACGAGGAGGTGGTCAGGCGCCAGACACTCAAGGCCGTGCGGATGATGGCCTTGATGCTCGTGCCGCTGCTGCCGGCTGCGATCGCCGTCGCTCCGGGCTTGATCCCGGCGGCACTCGGCGCTCGCTGGACCGGCATGGTTGTGCCGTTTCAGATTCTGGTCGTGGTCGGCGTCGGATACGGCGTGCTCAACATTCTCGGCGAGGCGCTGGCCGGCGCGGGGGTCAGGAGCGTCAGCGTGCGCGCGAGGATCGACGTCACCTGGGCGGTCGCGACGATCGGCGCGATCGTGATCGGCGTCAACCTCGACGGGATCCGTGGCGCGGCACTCGCGCACGTCGTCACCTTCTGCGGGTTGGCGATCGCCTACGGCTGGCGCGGCGGCCGCGGCATCGGCCTGTCGCTGCGCGCCATGCTCGGCGCGGTCCGCGGTGTCGCTCTGTGCGCCGCGCTGCAGGCCGCGGTCACCGCCGCGGTCACGCTCGGCCTCGAGCGCGCCGGTATTGGATTGCTGGCCGGAGGTCTGCTCGGCGCGGCCGCCGGCGTGCTCGCGCTCGCCGTCGCGCTGCGAGCATACGCCGGCGAACTGCTCGCCGAGGGCCGCACGGTTCTCGCCGCAACGCTGCGGCGCGGCGCTGCGTGATGGCCGGGCTCAGCCGACCCGCCGAACGCCTAGGCCGGCGACGGGAGTGCGGCCGTGTGGGCGTCGCGGTCGCTCCTGGCTCGCCCACGGATCGCCGGCAACGCGCAGTACGCCACGAGGAAGCCCATCACGTAGGTGATCTGCGAGCCCTGGTGGAACGCCGGGAAGGTGAAGTTCACGATCAGCAGCGCCACGACGCTCGCCTGAGCGCCAACCTTGACCGCGCTGGCAAGAGGGCCGCCGCGCACCTTGCCGGGCCAAACGGCGGACAGCAGCAGCAATAACAGGAACACAGCGGCCCCGAGCAGACCCTCCCGCCAGAACAGCCAGAGGTAGCCGACGTGGGTGTAGGACTGGGCGGACGGAGGTACCTGATCCCACGGCTGCCCCCAGTAGATCGTGTCGCCAAGCCCCCAGCCGAGCAGCGGCTTTGCGCGGATCTTGGCGATCACGAATCCCGACTCGACCGTCCGGTAGCGAACCGAGTTGTCGGTTTGGTATTGCCCGATGCTGAGCAGGCGCTGCTCGGCCGTCTGCAGCGTGGTGGGGGAGACGGCGGCCAGCACCGATACGCCGATGATCGTGCCGGCGACGATCGAGAGCAGCGCGCGGGCGCGTCGCGCGCGTCCGGAGCGCATCACGACGAGCAGGACCGCGACGACGGCCGCGACCCAGAATGTCCGCTCGAACGTGAGCAGCAACGAGACCGCGTTAAGCACGAGGACCGCCGAGACGGCGGTCCACTGACGCCAGCCGCGCAGCGCTCCGGAGGTCAATGCGGCGACGGCCAGCGTGACGGCGATCGGAAACGCAAACAGGCCACCCTGGAGCTGCCCCACGCCGTTGGTCGTGAGGCTGACGCCCGAGCGCACGCCGAAGTCCCCGCCAAAGCTCGTCCCCAGCGTCCACTGCGCGATGCCGGTGAGGCCGAGTGCGAGACCGAGGAGCAGGAGCGCTCGCATCACCCGGGGCTGGGCGCCTCGGTCTTCGAGCGCTGTCATCACGATCAGCACGAACGCGAACCCGCCGGCCAGCGCCCGGAACTCGGCGCCCACCTCCGACAGCCCGTTGCCGGCGCGCAGGCCCGTCCAGGCCTCATACACGGTGAATAGACAGGCGACGACAACCAGCGCAACGACCACGAGCTGGCGGCGTGAGAGCCGCAGTCGCGGAAGGACGAATGCGGCCCGAAGCAGGCCAGTCAGCAGGAAGAGATCAGATGCCTGGAGTCCGCCGCTGCCGGTGCCGCCGCCGCCGACGTGGTAGGCATCCGCGACCGAGTACGGCACGAGCGTCGTCAGCGCGATCAGGATGGTCAGGTGGGTGACCGGCGCCGTGAACGCGAGCAGCGTCACCACCGCGAGTGCGGCCACCGCGACCGCGTAACTCGGGTGTTTGCCGGCGAGCACGCCGAGCAGGACCGCCACCGCGCCAACGAGTGTGGCGTTGATCCATAGGCGGGGAGCGAGGGCTTCGGTCATCGGTGACCCGCTACCGCCGGCTGAGTAAGCTGACCGACGATGCGGCTGGCAGTCATCGCTTGCTTCCTGAACGAGGAAGCATACCTGCCCACCTTCCTCCAGTCGCTCGCCGCCCAGGTGCGCGAGCCGGACGCGCTGCTGCTCGTCGACGATGGTTCGGCGGACGGCTCGGCGCGCTTGGCGGAGGAGTTCGCGCGGGGCCGCCCGACCGTTGCGGTGTTGCGTCGCCCGCGCCGCCCAGCTGCTCGCGATCGGCTTGCGAGAGCCGCCGAGCTCGAAGCCTTCTGCTGGGCTGTCGAGCAGGTGGACATCGCCTGGGATGTCGTGGCCAAGCTCGACGCCGACCTGCGTCTCTCCCCGGACACCTTCGCCGAGCTCGAGCGCCGGCTCGAGGCCGATCCGGCGCTCGGCATCGCCGGAGTTCACCAGAGCATCGTCGCCGCAGACGGAAGCGTGGTCCGCGAGCGCTGTCCCGCCAATCACGTGCGCGGATCCACCAAGTTCTACAGGCGGGCCTGTTTCGAGCAGGTCTACCCGCTGCCGATGCGGCTCGGTTGGGATACCTCCGACGAACTGCGCGCGCGCATGCTCGGCTGGCGCACGCAATCGTTCTCGGTGCCGTCGGGGGATCCGATCCACCTGAGACCAACCGCGACGCAGGACGGGGCGGCTCGGGGGCACCGTCGCAACGGCGTCGCCGCCTACTCCTACGGGGCGGCCCCGGCGTGGGTGATTCTCGGCGCTGCGCGCCGGGTCTGCGACCGGCCGCGAGTCGTCGGCGGGCTGAACTATCTCGTCGGCTGGCTGACGGCGGCGATCCGATCGTACCCGCGAGCCGATCCTGACGAGCGTGCCTTTCTCGCCCGCGAGCACCGGGAGCGCCTGCGGCGAGAGCTTGTGCGGCGTGTCGCCCGCTGAGCGCGCCACTCCCCGGGTTGCCGCGGGTGGTAGCGCTCCGCAGGAGCGCCCGCGCCGCCCGCGCAGGACTTTGCCGCGTTACTGGTGGGCCGCGGCGCTGGCGATCGTGCTGACCGTCGGCCTCGCTGTGATCGTCAGCGGCGCCAGGACGGGCAGCGTGATCGTGCCGCGCGCCAACGAGCACGACGTGACGTTCTGGGCTCCGCCGGGCACGCAGCCGCTGCCAGATACTCAGGCCGCGGCACTCGTCGCTCGCCAGCCGGAGAACCGGCCTGCGAACGCCGCTGCGAACGACTACGTGCCGACGAACGCCGAGCTCGCCGCGTTTCATGTGGCCCAGAAGGCGGCCCGGGCGCAGGGAGTGTTCAACCCGCTCACCAAGTACGTGACCGGTCGCCCCGGGATACGAGATCCAACGACCGACGAGCTGATTCAGTGGGTTTCGCACAAATGGGGCATCCCGACGGATTGGATTCGGGCGCAGATGGTCGTCGAATCCGACTGGCAGCAGTCCCAGCTCGGAGACGCTACGCCGGTCAGCGCGAAGTGGGCCAGGCTGTATCCAACCTTCTCGCGCTTGCTGCGATCGAACACCGTCTATGAGTCGCTCGGGATCGCGCAGGACAAGTGGGTTCCGAACGGCTCGATCGGCGCCGGCACCGAGCCGCTGCGCTGGGAGTCGACCGCGTTCAGCCTCGACTACTACGCCGCAACCGTGCGTTACTACTACGACGGCTACTGCAGTTGGTGCTCGGCCGGCTACCGCCGGGGCGAGGCCTGGAGAAGCGTTGGCGCCTGGTACTCGCCGCAGCCGTGGGGCAACGCGGCCGCCCGCTCCTACATCCGCGCCGTCCGGGCTGCACTTGCACGGCATCCCTGGACGAGGCCGGGCTTCTGAGCAGAATTCTCTGTGGGCCGCGCGCGTTCGTCCCCGCGGCGCCGACCGCGCTTCGTCCTCTGCGGGTTACCCAAAATGTTGATACAGCGCGTTTCCGACCACGCGTCCAAAGGCCGCCGGGGAGTGCTTGATCACGGTCCCCATCAGGCGCCTCGTGGAGCCGCGTCCAAGCCCCAGGTCATAGCCGCCGAAGTAGCTGAACTGAAGCGGCGACTCGGTGGCGCCCCACGAGCTCTTGAACGCGCGCAGGCCCGTGTTGTCGCGGTCGGAGCGGCCGAAGTCGAGTTCGCGCTGCCGATGCTCGCATCCCCATCTGATCGCCTCCATGAAGAGCAGGTTGTTCGGCCGCAGTGACAGAAAGCGGCGATCTGACGCGCCGAACTTGTAGGTCAGCGTCGTGCCGGCCGCCAGGAAGACGGCAGCGGCGATGTCGCGCTCCTGATGGCGCGCGAGTAGGACGAACCCCAGTCCGGCGTCGAACAGCTCGCTGAAACCGAGGATGAACCGGCGGGGCTGTGTCGGGACCCCCTGACGGCGGCGGGTTGCCGTGTGCAGGCGGAAGAAGCGAGCGAGGCCGTCGCGGCCGACGTTGTGCTCGATTGTGACCCCCTCACGCCGGGCCTTGGCCACGCCGCGCAGCACGTGTGTCTTCGTGAATCCGTCAACGACCCGGTCGACGTCAGGCAGGAGCGCCAGACGATGCTGCACGTAGCGCTCGACCACCTGGCCTTCGGCGGCGCCCGGGAGTGCCCCCCGCACCTCGAGCGGGAGCCGGAGCTGCTCGCAGGCGTCGGCGACGCCCTGAGCGAGGCGCGCGCTCTCGACGCCCGCCGAAGGGTCGAAGAGCGGCTCGCACGAGTCCGAGAATGGCAGCGCGATCAGGCGGGAACCGGTGATCCTGCTGCGCAGGAGCGACACCGGGATCCCCGCGCTGAGCCGGCCGTCTGGACTCGTCAGGCACCACGCCGACAGCGGGAAGCCGTAGTGCTCGTGGATCAGCCGCAGCCACGCCGGGTGGTGGAAGATCGTGCTCTGCGGCGCTCGCTCGCAGAGATCAAGCCACGCTCCGTCGGTTAGCGGATCGACGGTGCGCATGCCGCCCGCGGTCTCTAGGAGTGGCTTCAGTGGTTGTCCCATGGTCTCCAAACGCACGACTGCGACGCCGCCGCGCTGCGCGTCAACCTCGGCGGCGCTCCGCTGGTCGGCGGGCCTTTTGCGCGTCACCCGCGTCCGGCTGGCGGGTCGGCCACGAGAAGTGGAGGATATGCTTCGCGAGCAATGGCCTGCACGCACCTACGACATGCACTCCGTCTTCCCGCCGCCTACCCGGCACGCCCGCGCGCGCTGTCGGCGGCCGAGCGCAGCGAATTCCGCTGCGGCATGTGCGTGGCCGAAGGTGCGGGCTCGAGCGCCGCGGAGCGCATTCAGGCGTAGGGCTCGATGACGGCGACGGCAACACCAGACCACGAGGTGGCGATAGTGGGTGCTGGCCCGCTGGGCCTCGCCGTCGCGGCCCATCTGCGCGATGCTCGCGTCTCGGCCTTCGTCTGCGGCAGGACGATGGAGTTCTGGCGCGACCAGATGCCGCCCGGGATGATGCTGCGCTCGCCGCTTCGCGCAACCAGCATTTCCTCACCGCGGCGGGAGCTCTCGCTTGAGCGCTGGAGCAGCGCCGAGGCGCGGGCGACCACGAGCCCGCTTCCGCTCGAAGATTTCATCGCCTACGGCGAGTGGTTCCAGCAGCGCGCCGCGCCGGACCTTGATCCGCGCAAAGCCAGCTCGATAGAACACGCCGACGGCTCATTCAGGATCGCGCTCGAGGGGGGCGAGGAGCTACGCGTCCAGCGGGTGGTCGTGGCCGCCGGGATCGCGCCTTTTCCCTACATCCCACCGGAGCTCAGAGCGCTCCCACCGACGCTGGTTTCCCACAGCTCCCAGTACGGCGACCTCGGCCACTTCGCGGGACGCCGCGTCGTCGTGCTCGGCGGGGGACAGAGCGCGGTTGAGACGGCGGCACTGCTGCGGGAGGCAGGCGCCGACGTCGAGCTCATCTTCCGTGAGGACCGTATCGTGTGGCTCGACGCCCAAGCCGCGTGGCGGCTGCCGAAGATGGGCGCGCCCACCGGAGTTGGTGGTCCGCGGTCGAGCTGGTTGGCCGCAGCCCCGGACCTTTTCAGGCGGCTGCCGCAGGCGTGGCAGCCACGGATCGCCTTTCGCTGCATCAGGCCCGCAGCGGCCGCGTGGCTGCACACGCGCACCGACGCGGTTCGTATGACGGCCGGCGAGACGATCGTGACGGCCGAGCCGCGCGGCGAACAGATCCACCTGGCGCTTCGAAGCGGTGCGGAACGCGAGGTCGACCATCTGCTTCTCGCCACCGGCTATGAGGTGGACGTTCGCCGCTACCCGTTCCTCGCCCCGGGGCTGCTCGAGAAGGTCGAACTGATCGACGGGTACCCGCGGCTTGGTCCGGGTCTCGAGTCTTCGCTCCCTGGTCTGTATTTCGTGGGTGCGCCGGCCGCGCGCACGTTTGGCCCGGTGATGCGATTCGTCACCGGGAGCTGCTACGCCGCCCCTGCGGTCGCGCGGTCGCTGCTGGGTCGCCGTCAGCCGCCCTTGAACTGGGCGTTTTGAGCGCCCGCCCCACAAGCGGGGTGATTCTGCTCGACCCGCTGAACGGTGGCTTGGCGGCTGCGAGGACACTTCGGCGGCGCGGCGATCACGTCGTGGTGATCGCCGGCAGCGACAACTCGTTCACCACCCATTCGCGAGGCGTCGAGGGATATTTCGTGCCGTTTGCGGGGAACGGCGAAGCGTGGATCGATCTGCTGCACGAGCTTGCAAGCCGCGGCAGCTACGTTCTGCTGACCGGGAGTGACGCGACCTGCGCATGGCTACTCGACGCTCGCGACCGGCTACCGTCGGGGATCGTGTGCTTCGAGCGTGCGGACGACGTTCACGCGAAGCTGATGGGAAAGGCCACCTCGCACGCAATCGCGCAGGCGGCTGGTGTCGCCGTGCCCTGGACGGTCGCCGTCTCCACGCCCGAGGACGTCGACGCCGTGTCCGCCGATGCACCGTGGCCATGCGTGCTGAAACCCGTGCTTTCGCACGAATGGCGCGTGGCACTCGGAGATCACCGGGTGATGCTCGTCGCGAACGCCGAGGAGGCCCGACGTGAGACCGAGCGGGCACACGCCGCGGGCTTTCCGCTGATCCTCAGCGAGTACGTGCCGGGTGGCGATGGCAACGTCGAGGAGGCGATCGTCGTGCGGGCGGCCGACGGCTCCTATCCCGTGTCGTTCGGATGCCAGAAGATTCGCCAGTACCCGGTCGGTTTCGGCGTCGCCTCGCTGTGCGAGATAGCGGAGCTGCCGCAATCGACAGCACTTGCTCGTGCCGTCCTCGACGAGGCCGGGTTCGTTGGCGTCGCCGGCGTGGAAACCAAGCGCCACGCCGAAACCGGCGTCCACTACTTCGTGGAGGTCAACGTACGGATCCCGACGCAGTGGGGGCTTGCCGACTGCTCTGGCCTCGACGCGTCGGCACGGCTCGTGGCCACGTTGCGTGGGGAACGTCTCGCCCCGCAGCCGCCCATTCGCCGCCGCGCTCGGCTTGTCTACCCCCAGCAGGACGTGCGCGCTGCGTTGGCTGCCCTGCATGGTGCTCCGCGCGGCAAGCGGTGGGCTGTCGCCTTACGGTTGGCGCGCTCATACGCGGGCACACGCGACTTCGGCATCCTGGATCCGCGCGACCCCGCGCCCGGCGTCGCGTGCCTGGCTGGCTTCGTGCGCCGAGGCGCTGCCGCCCGGCTGCGAGCTGCAGTCGCGAGCCGTTCAGGTCCGGGCCGCGATCGGGACGCCGGCTAGCGTGCCTCGCCGCACGGCGTCAGGACGCCGCCGTAACCGGGTCGGCGTTTCAACGGTTCGCTAGCGCCCTCGTCAGCGGGCCTCGCCGCCGCTGCTGCTGCTGCTGCCGCCGCCGAGGCTTCGCGCAAGACGGCGAATCTTTGGAGCGATCGCCGCACGCCGGACCGCCGACCTTGCCAGCCGCCTGCTCCGCGCCGCCGCGGCCGCGAGCGACGGGAGTTCGACGGCTCCCGCCGCCGTCATGACGCTGCGATTTGCCAGCGTGCGCTTGAACTCGTAGCCTCCGCTCCCGAGGTCGATCGTGGTGATCCCGGCCTCCGGTGCGCTCTCCGCGAGCATCAGCAGCAGGATCAGGCCGGGAGAGTACGCCGCAAACCGTGGATCGTAGGCCGGGAACCACGAGTGGCAGACTGGCCCTGACCGTAATCCGAGGTGCACCGCCACCGGTTGCTCATCGGCCGAGATGATCGACAGCAGGCCGGCGAATCGCTCGCTCTGGGTGCCATGGACCAGACCCAGCACGTCGCGGATCCACTGCTGTTCGAGGATGTCAACGGCGCCCGTCTTTGTGTACTGCGCGGACTTCCAGCGCAGCATGGTCGCCAACACCGCGGGATCGTCGGTGTGCGCGGTGAAGCGAATCTTTCCGTGCTCGCGTTCGAGCTTGCGGGTCTTGCGCCGCAGGTGCGTGATCGAATGACCATGATTGCGTTGCACCCATTGGAGGTACGGTTCGAAGCCGCCGTCGAGATCGATCTGCATGGACTCGGCATGAACGCGGTGGAACGGCGCGAAGGTCGGCTGTGAGTTAACGACATGGTGAAACTCCCAGGTCTTCAGGCCGCAGGAGCGAATGAGCGCCCTGGCATCCAGGTTGGCTTCGTCCGGTAACACCGCGCCGTGATAGTCCGAAAGAATCGAGCCGACCGGTGAGCCCATGCCGAGGCGGCCGCGCTGAAAGGGGAAGAAGCCCTCGGCGTGTTGATCGACCTCCAGAACGGCGACGCTGACGTCGTCGCGCGCGGCGGCAACTATCGATGTGAACTCGGGGGCGAAGAACGGGCTGGCCAGCGACGGCACGGTGCGCTGGAGCTCCGACCAGCGTGCCAGCTCTAGCGTGCTGAGCGATCCAGCCGGCACGACGCGCACGATCACCAGGCCGCCTTCATCAGCGGCGATGTGAGATCGCCCGAACCGCCGAGGCCGTGCCCATCAGTTCGCGAGACGCCTGTGGGGCGCTGCCGAGCGAGCCCAATGCGAGGGCTGGCGCTCGAGCGCGGTGGCATACGCGGCCAGGAACGCCGCGCTCGCGCGCTCCCACGAGAGCATCTGTTCAACGCGTTCGCGTCCTATGCGACCCATCTCGGCGCGGCGGTCCGGATCGTCGAGCAGTTCGGCGATCGCCCGGGCGAGGTCATCGGGATCGTTGGGGCGGGCATACAGCGCAGCGTCGCCGGCGGTCAGTCTCGACTCGGTCAGGTCGTATGCCGCAATCGATCGCGACATCGCCATGTATTCGCCGATCTTGACCAGCGTTGACGCGTCGCTGAACGCCGTCTTGGGGTCTGGTACCAGACAGACGTCCGAGGAGCACAGCAGTCGCCGCAGGTTCTCGCCCTGCAGCCACCCGACGAACTCGACTCGATCGTCGAGTCCCAGGCGTGTCGTCAAACGCCGTAGGTCCTCGAGGGCGCTGCCGTCGCCGGCGAACATCGCATACCAGTCGTCGCGGCTCTCGCCCAGGCGGGAGAGTGCGCGCAGCGCTTGGTCCAGGCCGTCCTGCGGTGCCATCTCGCCGATGAAGCTGATCAGATGGCGGCGCCCGCGTCGGAGTGCCGGATCGGCGGGCACGGGCGTGAACGTGGTGAGGTCCGGCCCGCTGCCGACCACGAAGACGTCCTCGGAGCGCATGCCGCCACGCGTTACGGCCACCGTCTTGTAGGACTCGTTTGTTGCGAGCACCAGGTCCGCCAGCCGGTAGCTCACCCACTCGAGTCCCAGCACGAGCCTGTACACGAGCCGATTGCTGCCCCGCCGCGCGAGGTAGAGCTCGGGTGCGAGGTCGTGATGGTCGAAGATCATCCGGGCGCCGCTCCGTTTGAGGAAATGCACCGCTAAGAGCAGGAAGTCAGGCGGGTTGGAAGCCTGCACGATGTCAAAACCACGCTCGCCTGCGACGCGACGCGCGATGGCGCGGATGTGCCAGACCGCGCCCGCATATTCGCGTACATAGCTCAGCGTGCTTCCGCTCGCCGGCGGTTGGACGTAACGGTGTATGTCCACGCCGTCGCGGCGCTCGAACAGCTCCCGGTCACGCCCGTTCCCCTGCGGGCTGATGGCCACGACCTCGTAGCCCACCGATCGCAGAGTGAGAATCTCGTTCCAGACACGGTGATCACTGGGAACCGAGCGGTCCTGGGTGATCACGAGCACGCGCACGGTGCCACGGCCGGGCTCGGCGGCTGGCAACGCCTGAGAATCGTCAGGCGTGGTCCTGATGCTGGTACCGGTCGGCGGCATGTGCGTCTGATCTCCGAGAGGACGGTCAGCATAGCCCGCGCTCGTAGCCTGGCGCATTGCACGATCCGGCAGCGGCGAGGGCGCACCGTTCACCGGCTGACCTCATCCGGCGGATCGGGAAGCGAGCTGTGAGCAGCATTGACCGGCTGACCGCGTCCAGCTGATGCGCGGCCGAGTTCGGAGCTGTCGACCGCATCGGGGGAGGGCCGGGGCAGATCTGGGCTCCTACGCGCGATCGCGAACTGGCGCTGCCCATCGTCGGCTGTACACCACAGCGGCTCTCGGTCATCGCCACCGCGCAGAAAATGCTCGAAACCCCAGTTCACATCAGCGTCGTCGACGACGACGACACCGCCGGGCGCCAGCGACGGCCACGCCGTGGAAAGCTCCCAATGGACGTTGCGCGTCGAATGCCTGCTGTCGTGAACGAACAGGTCGATACGCCCGAGGCGGCGCAGCAGGTCGGGCAGCTGCCGCCGGCTCGAGCCCTCGAGCAGGGTCCAACGATCGCGGAGCTCAAGGGGCACGGCCACGGCCATCTCCGACCAACGCTGCGGAACGAGCATCGGCGGAAGATCGATGCTGTAGAGCCGGCCGCCGCTGTCCTCGCGTAGCGCCTCGAGCATCACGCGGCTGCTCACACCGTGCGCGACGCCCGTTTCGATCACCGCTTCAGCGTGGAGGTGATGCACGATGCACCAGAGAGCCCGCGCAAATCCGGGGTCGGCGTCGTCCTGGTCCCCGTAATTGCGTCGCCCGACGCTCAAGCCGCCGCTCGTCATCGTCTCCACCACACCCTCCCAGATGTCTGCGAAGGCTTGCGCGTGCGGGCACGGCCAGGCGGCTCCGAGCATCGCGTGAAGGTCGCGCTCCCACTGCGGCGCGGCGTGATTTTCGGGTAGCTGTCCCCGGCGGCGGGCGCGCTCCCACCGCACTGCGGCCTTCTCGATCACGCGGTCTGCGGCGTCCGGGGGAGAGGCGACGAAGGCGTTCAGTGCACGGGTCAGGTAGCGGACCCCGACCGGTGCCAACGGATCCTCATCCACGCGGCGGACGCGTCCCACTAGCCCCGCCTCAGAGCCATCGGCGTGTCGCGGTGGTCATAACTCCGCTGCGAGCCGCCCACGCACGCGACGGTGTGACGGCGGAATCAACCACGGCGCCAGGCTATAGGATCGCCGTCCGCTTCGACGATCGCATGTTCAGGCCGATGCCGCGCAACCATGTCACAACGCCGAGCGCCGCCGAGCAGAACCCTCCGCTCGCCACCTCGCTCCACCGGCCGCCACCGCGGATCCTGGTCGTCTCGCAGAACGCCTCGGTTCCGCGTGATCGGCGCGTCAGCAACGAGTTGCGCGCGCTCGCCGCGGCGGGCTACGAGGTCGTCGCCATCTGCCCTCAGGGGCATGGTTTCGACGAGAGCCGCTTCGAACGCCGCGAGGGGATCGACATCTTTCGCTACCGGCAGGTGGCCGCGAACGGCACTGCGCTGAGCTATCTGCGTGAGTACGCCACCGCGTTCTGGCGGATCCGCCGCCTGACGCGAAGGCTCGCCGGCGAGCGCGGGTTCGACGTCGTGCAGGCCTCCAACCCGCCGGACTTTCTGCTGCTGGCGGTCCGCTTCCTCAAACGGCGCGGCACAACGCTGATCTTTGACCATCACGACCTCGCGCCGGAACTGCTGCTCGCCAAGTTCGGCGACGACGCACGCACGCTCTACTGGCTGACGCGGCTGATCGAGCGCCTGAACTTCCTGTTGGCTGATTTCGTGCTCGCGACGAACGAGTCGTACAAGAGGATCGCCGTGGAGCGGGGCGGAATGCGCCCGGAGGCTGTCTTTGTCGTGCGCAGCGGGCCGCAGCTCGCGCGCTTCGGTCCGGTCGGCGCGGACCCGGCGCTCAAGCGCGGACGCCAGTGGCTGATCAGCTTCATCGGCGAGATGGCTCCGCAGGATGGCGTGGATCACGCGCTTCGCGCGCTCGCCGACCTGCTGCGCCGCCGCGATGACTGGCACGCGATCTTCGCCGGGGACGGCGGGTCTCAGGGCGACCTGATCGCCCTCTCGAACAGCCTTGGACTGGACGACCATGTTGAGTTCACAGGGTGGCTCGAGGATCCCGAGCTCGAACGCGTTCTGTCGTCGTCGGACATCTGTCTCGCACCGGATCCGAAGACACCGCTCAGCGACGCGTCGACACTGGTCAAGATCGCCGAGTACATGGCGATGTCACGTCCGGTCGTCTGTTACGACCTGACCGAGTCAAGGGTGACCGCAGGGGACGCTGCGTCCTACGCCCGCCCCAACGATCCGACGGCCCTTGCGGACGCGATCGATCAACTGCTCGACGACCCGCGGCGGCGCGCGCTGATGGGTCGCGTCGGGCGTGAGCGCGTGGAGCAGGCGCTCTCCTGGGAGCACGCCAGCGCCGAGCTGCTAGGCGCGTATCAGGTCGCCCTCGCGCGTCCGAGCGCCGCGGGCGCCGGGCGGCGATCGTGGCGGTCCGCCAAGCGCTGGCTGCGCCGGCTCTGCGGCCTGCGAGCGCTGGACTGACGACGCTGCGAAGGGGGATCCGCGCGAGGCCGACGCTCGACGGCGACCGCTCGAGCCACTCGCCGCGCGGCATCGTCCGTTGCGCCCGACGCTGGCCGAGAGCCCCTCGGCCGACGACCTCAGGCTCGCCGGAATGGCCGCCCAGCACGGCCGCACACCTGGCCGGGCGCTGGCACCTGCCCACTCGGGCGGCGAGCCTAACCGCTTCAGACAGGTCCTGTCCCCCCCGCTCGATCAGCGCGCAATCGCGGTGGACCCAATTTGCGGATTGCTTGCACGAACACGCCAAGCCAGCCGTCAAACTGCGCTCGCATTACCCGGGTTCGCCGGTTCCGGAGAAATATCACCCGCCTTAGGAGCAGTCCCTGGTATAGGAATTCACCAGTCGCTCGCATAGGACTTCACGAGAGCCAAGAGGATGAACCTACGACTCAAAGCCGAACCGCGCACGCGTTTCGTCAGGGAAGACACACCGTCGCGACGGCGGCGGTTCGACGCCCGGACGGCGCCGGCGGTCGAGGTCCCACTCTTCGACCTAGCCCGCGGTCTGGCTCCGATGCGCGCCGATGCTGTAGCTGCCTTCGAGCGTGTTTGGGCGGCAGGGCAGTTCACGCTCGGCCCAGATCTCGACGACTTCGAGCGCCGCTTCGCGGAGTACTGCGGAGCCGATCACTGCGTCGGTGTCAGCGACGGCACGGTCGCCGTTCAGCTTGGACTGCTCGCGCTCGGGGTGGTGCCGGGGGCTGAGGTGATCACCGTGCCGAACACGTTCGTCGCCACCGTCGAGGCGATCGACGCGACTGGAGCGAAGCCGGCCCTGGTCGACGTGGATCCGGTCTATCGTTGCATGGACACCGGCCGACTTTCCGCGGCGGTCGGTGCCGAAACGGGCGCCGTCGTCGCGGTCCACCTGTTTGGCCGGCTCGCGCCGGTCGCCGAAATCTCCGCGATCTGCGCACGCACCGGCGTGCCACTGCTCGAAGACGCCGCGCAGGCACACGGTGCGCAGCGCGGCGGCCGCCGCGCGGGCACCTGGGGAGACGCCGCCGCGTTCTCCTTCTACCCAACTAAGAACCTGGGCGCCGCGGGAGACGCGGGAGCGATCATCTTCCGCGACGCTGATGCCGCGAGCGCCGTGCGGTCGCTGCGTCACCACGGCTCGCTACCCGATCAGCCGAACCGACACGTCCGGCGCGGCACCACTGCTCGGCTCGACAACCTTCAGGCGGCCCTGCTGACACTGCGGCTCGCCCGCCTCGATGAGGAGAACGAGCAGCGCCGGCGGGCCGCAGCCGTGTACAGGCAGCTGCTTGCCGAGTTGCCGCTGACCCTACCGCCGGCCGACGGACCCGACGAGGAGCAGGTTTATCACCTGTTCGTCGTCGAGGTGGCCGACCGCGATGCGGTGCTCGCGAGCCTTCGCAGGGCGGGCATCGGCGCCGGGGTTCACTATCCGACACCCATCCACCTCCAGCCGGCGTGGCGTCATCTGGGATACGCCCGCGGGGACTTCCCGGTTGCCGAAGCACTCGCCGACCGTTGCCTTTCCCTGCCGTGCTTCCCGGGAATCACCGAGGAAGAGCAGCTGCGGGTCGCGAATGCGCTCGCCAGGGCGCTAGCGGATCCTCGATGAGGTCATTTCGCGGCGGACTTCCGGGTCGCAGGCTCGCCGGCCGCGGCGGGCGCTGCGAGCGCGTGGGGCGCGAATCGCGTGCCGGCGCCGAGCCCCTGCACGAAGGCGGCGCGCACTGCGCCGGATGTCGCGGTCGCCGGTCCCGGCGCGCAGGCCGCCCGCCCACGACCAGCCGAGCGCCGCGATGCCGGTAACGAATAACGGGCGGCTGGGCTTGGCGCTCGTCGGTGTCGGCTACTGGGGCCCCAACCTGCTCCGCGCCGCCGCCGATCTCGAGGATGCCGAGGTGACGATGATCTGCGACACCTCCTCCGAGGCGCTTGTCACTCAGGCCCGGCGGCACCCGAGCATCCGGCTGACCTCACGGCTCGAAGATGTGATCGAGGACGACACGATCGATGCGGTGCTCATCGCCACGCCCGTTCAAACCCACCACGAGATCGCTCAGCGGTGCATGCGGGCCGGCAAGCACGTGTTCGTCGAGAAGCCGATCGCCACCAGCAGCGAGGACTGCCGTGACCTGATCAGCTGCGCCGTCGAGCAGGGCCTGATCCTGATGCCCGGCCACGTGTTCCTGTACTCACCGCCGGTGGTGGCGATCAAGAGGCTGATCGACGACGGTGCGCTCGGCGACATCTACTTCATCACCTCGACACGCGTCAACCTCGGGATCCATCGCAGCGACTCGAGCGTGATCCAGGATCTCGCGCCGCACGACTTCTCGATCCTCCACTACTGGTTCGGGATGCCGACGTTCGCCAGGTCGATCGCACGCGACTCCGTCGTGCCAGGGCTGTGGGATGTCGCATTCATCGATCTCGGATACGCAAACACCGGAATGCTCGCGCGCGTCGAGCTGTCTTGGCTCGCGCCGACCAAGCTCCGCCGAACCGTGATTGCGGGGAGCAAGGCGATGGTGGTCTACGACGACACCAGCAGCGAGCAGGTGCGGATCTTCGATCGCGGCGCCGAACTGGTCGAACCCCACAACTTTGGTGAGCATCGAATGTCCTACCGCTTGGGGGACGTCCTCTCTCCGCATCTGGAAGCCGAAGAGCCGCTGCGCCGCGAGCTGGAGGATTTCGTCGCGTCGATGCGTACCGGCGCGCAGCCGCGATCGCACATGCACCTCGGCCTCGACATCGTGCAGATGGTGGAGGCGGCGGAGCTGTCGCTCGTCCACAACGGCGCTCCCGTCCGGGTGACCGCTGCCGACGGCGAACGCCGTCGTGTGCCCGATCGTCGGTCGTTGGAGGGCGCGCCACGGCTCCGGGCGCCCTCGCGGCGGGGCGATGGAGACGCGGCACGATCAACGTCTCACGCAGCGCACGCGGACCACGGCGGAGCCGTCTCCCGCAGCTAGCGCGCAGGACGGCTGCCGGCGCCTCCAGCAGCGACACTCCCGCCCGCCAGCAGCCGCTCGAACAGCTCGCCGGCGCCGCGTTTCGACAGCGGCTCGTTGAGGTTGCCGCATTTCGGCGACTGAACGCAGGACGGACAGCCGTCACGGCAGCCGCATTCGGCGATCAGGCGGTGGGCGTCGCCCACCAGCTCCTCGAAGTGAGCGAAGGCGATACGTGTGATGCCGACCCCGCCGGGATGACCGTCGTGGATGAAGATGGTCGGCCCACCGGTCTGGGGATGGGCGTTGGTCGAGAGGCCGCCGATGTCCCAGCGGTCGCACATCGCGAGCAACGGCAGCACCGCGATCTGCGCGTGCTCCGCGGCGTGCAGCGAGCCGAGCAGCAGCTCGGGCGGGAAACCGTCGAGCATGGCGCCGTCGAGCTCGAACCACATCGCCTGCGTTGCGAAGCGCGTGGGCGGAAGTTCGAGCGCGGTGAGGTCGATCTCGGCGTGGTCCGCGAGTCGCCGGCGCTGGTAGGCAAGGACCGTCTCGGTCACGAGCACACGGCCGAACGAGAGTGTCACGCCAAGCGTCTCGCGGCGGTCGAGTAGCCGTTCGATCAGCGTGTCGGTCTCGCGCTTGGGCTGGGTGTACCAGTCGCCGTCGAAGGGCTCGACCAGCGCCCGGCGTGCTTCCAGATCCAGCTCGCGGACGTGGAAGGAGCGACCGAGGTGCAGGTAGATCGCACCCGGGTGAAGCGTCGAGAAGGCGCGCGCGAACTCCGCGGTCCCCAGCGCCTCGCCGGTCCCCAGCTCGACGATCTCGAACGCGTCCCGCGAGGCCGATCGCAGCGAGACCTCGCCGGCCGGGTAGCGCTCGCGGCGGCGCAGCACGAACCGTCCGTCGCGGGCTCGCAGCTCACCGAGCCCCTCCAGCCGCTCAAGGTGGGCGAGCGTGCGCGGACCGAACCACTCGCTGTCGTGGCTGCTGAGCGGGCCCTCGTGGGCGGCGCAGAGCAGATGCGCGAGGTGTATCTCTTCGGACTCGTGGTCGAGGATCGCCGACTCCACGGGACGGTCGAGGAAGTCCTCGGTGTGACGGGCAAAGAACTGGTCGAGCGCATCCTCACCGGCGACATAACAGGCCAACCCGCGGCGACGGCGTCCGGCACGCCCCCACATCTGGCGCAGGCTGGCGATCGTGCCGGGGAACGTGACCACCAGCGCGGCGTCGAGCGCGCCGACGTCGATGCCCAGCTCGAGCGCGTCGGTCGTGACGACGGCGCGCACCTCGCCCGCCACCAGCCGCGCCTCGATCTCGCGCCGCTGCGCCGCCGTGTAGCCGGCCCGGTAAGGCGTCACCAGCTGGCCGAGCTCGCCGACCCCGAGCCGCTCGAGCTCATCGCGGGTGATCCGGCTGAGCAGCTCGACCCCCTTTCGCGAGCGTACGAAGCAAATCGTTCGTGAGCCGGCCGCGACCAGAGCGGCGAGCAGCTCGGCTCCTTCGGCGAGCGCGGAGCGGCGCACACCGAGCGCCTCGTCGCTCAGCGGCGGGTTCCAGATCGCGATTCGGCGCCCTGCCGACGGCGAGCCGTCGTCGTCGATCAGCGTCACCTCCTCCAGGCCGGTCAGACGCTCGGCCAGCTCGAGCGGGTTGGCAACGGTTGCGGAGGCGAGCAGGATCCGCGGCGCGGTGCCGTAGGCGGCGGCGATCCGGCGCAGCCGGCGCAGCACGTTCGCGACGTGGGATCCGAACACGCCGCGGTAGGTATGCGCCTCATCGACCACGACAACCGCGAGGTTGGAGAACAGTGGCGCCCAGGCGTCGTGGTGCGGCAGGATGCCGAGATGAAGCATGTCCGGGTTGGTGAGGATCAGGTTCGCCTTGCGGCGGATCTCATTGCGCGTCTCGCGGGGGGTGTCGCCGTCGTAGATCGCGGGGCGGATCCGCTCGTGCAATCCGAGCGCGCCGATCGCCCGCGCCTGGTCCTGCGCGAGCGCCTTGGTCGGGTAGAGGTAGAGCGCGCGCGCCTTGGGATCGCGCAGCAGGGTGTCCAGCGTGGGTAGGTTGAAGCACAGTGACTTGCCGGAGGCGGTGCCCGTGGTGGTGATCGTCGCGCCGGTCCAGGCCGCCTGCAGCGCCTGCGCCTGATGGCTGTAGAGGCGATCGATCCCCGCCGCGCGCAGCGCCGCCACCAGCATCGGGTGCAGCTCCCGCGGAAGCGCCGCAAAACGGGCCGCGCGAGCGTGCTCGAAAGCCTCCCCGACGAGTCGCCGATCGTCCCGCGCGGCGTCCAACAGCGCCGTCCAAGGTTCGATCTCGCGCATCTTCGCGGCCGCATTGCTCACGCCTTGCCATAGTAGGGCGGATGCCGTTTGACTCTCCGGCCCACTGGCAGCGAGCCCGCAGCTTCCACCATTCCCGTTACGACGAGACCCTGCTCGTTGCGCGCGAATGCACCGCGTCGGTCTGCCTGCCGGCGCGCGAATGCGGGACGACGATCGGGCCGATCGTCGAGCTTCTGGCCGGGCTGCGGGAGCGCGGTGCGATCGACCAGCTGGTCGTGATCGACGGCGGATCCAGCGATGACACCGCCAGGATTGCCGCCGACGCGGGCGCGACGGTCTTCGCCGAATCCGAGCTGATGACCGGCTACGGGCCGGTGGCGGGCAAGGGAGATGCGATGTGGCGCGCGCTGAGCGTGCTGGACGGCGAGCTCGTCTGCTTCCTCGACGCCGACCTGCTCGAGTTCCCGGCGCACTATGCGATCGGGCTGCTCGGTCCGCTGATCGAGTTCGACGAGATTGACTTCGTCAAGGCCTTCTACCGCCGCCCGTTTCGACAGGGCGACCTCGCGATCGCCGACGGCGGCGGCCGCGTCAACCACCTGCTCGCGCGCCCCGCGCTCGCAATCTTCTATCCCGCCCTCGCCGGCGTGCGCCAGCCGCTTGCCGGCGAGATCGCGGCGCGCCGCTCGCTGCTCGAGCGGCTGCCGTTCGCGACCGGCTACGGCGTTGAGATCGCGATGCTGCTCGACGTGCTCGCAGAGGTCGGCCTCGAAGGGATGGCCCAGGTCGACCTCGACACCCACCACAACAGCCACCGGCCACTGCTGGAGCTGGCGCCGATGGCGTATTCGGTCCTGAATGTCATCGCCGCGCGCTTGGAACGCGAGGGCCGCCTGCTGGAGCTGGATCCAGCACCGTTGCTGACAGGCGATCCCGCGCTCCAGCCACCGCCCGTCTCGGAGCGCCCGCCGATGGTCAGCACGCGGTGAGCGGGGCACTGTACCTCGACCTCGACGGCACGCTGTTGGGTCGGGGCGCATCCCTCCTGCACGACGGTGAGGGCGCTGTCTCGCTGCTCGGCGTACGGGCAATCGAGGCCTGCCTGCGAGCGTCCGTGGAGGTCGTGCTGATGAGCGGGCGTCGCCGCGCACAGGTGGCCGAGGATGCCCGGCTGCTCGGTCAGAGCGCCTTCATCTACGAGGCCGGCTGCGTGCTGGAGCTCGATGGCGAACAGCTGTGGATGACCGAACTGGTCGCGGGGGAGCGCAGCGTGTATGAGCAGATCGAGGACTCCGGGGCGCCCGGGCTGCTGCTGGAGCACTACGCCGGTCGTCTCGAGTACCACGATCCGTGGCATCGCGGTCGCGAGATCTCACACCTCTTCCGCGGGTCGGTTGACGCGGCGGATGCCGACGCGGTGCTGCGCGAGAACGGCCACGGCAATCTTCGCCTCGTCGACAACGGCGGCGTGACGCGCGGCGCCGGCGAGAGCCTGCGCGCCTATCACCTGATCCCCGCGGGCGGCTCGAAGGCGGCGGCGGTGGCCCAGCACATGCGCGCGCGCGGACTCTCGGCGGACGAGACCTTCGCCGTCGGCGACTCGCGCGAGGACCTCGCCGTTGCCACTGTGGTCGGCAGCTTCTGGCTGGTTGCCAACGCGCTGGCGCGCGACCCCTCCGTCGCCGAGCTGCTGCGCGCCCACCCCGCCGCGCGTGTCACCGCCGAGGGGTATGGGCCCGGAGTCTACGAGGCGGTGATCACAACGCTGGCGGAGCGTCGCGGCGCCGACGCGTGAGCCACTCGCGCAGCCGCTGCCAGAAGCCTCGCGAGCGCCGCCAGCGAGCGCGCGGCGGGACCGTGGCGCGCACCAGCGCCACCCACTCGGCGAGCGGCAGCTCCCCGTCGATCAGCCGCGCCAACCCTCCCGTGACCGGGGCCGGCAGCCCGGCGCGCTCGATCGAGCGGGCGAGCAGCGGCACCGATTGGAGCGCCTCGACCGCCTGCGCGACCCGCTGCTGGATCTCCGCGGGCGGTACGCCCTGTGCGAGCAGTTCACCGGCACGACGGTTGCGACTCATCGGCGCGAGCGCGGTGGCGACGAGGTCGCCCGCCCCGGCGAGCCCGATGAACGACTCCGGGCGCGCGCCCGCCGCTTCCGCGAGCCGCCAGGCCTCGGCGAAGATGTGCCCGGCGGCGGCCCCGGCGGCGTTGAGGCCCTGCGCCTCCGTGGCGCCTGCCGCTAGCGCCGCGGCGTTCTTGGCGACGCCGGCCAGCTCGACGCCGACCGGGTCGTTGGCCAACTCGCAGACGACCCCGGCACGGTTGAAGATCCCGGCCAGCCCCTCGGCGAGCCCTTCATCGAAGGCCGCCGCGACCAGACCGGCGCCCGCGTGCACCATCTCCTGGGCGTGTGCCGGGCCGCCGATGCAGGCGACGCGTTGCGCGCCGAAGCGAGCGCGCAGGGCATCGGTTGGCGCCGCGCCGTCCGGCGGGACGAGCCCCTTGGACAGCGAGACGACCGCGCTGCGCCGGCCGAGCCCCGCGGTCTCGAGCGCGGCGATCGCCTCCGCGAGGCTCGTCGAGGGCACCGCGAGGAAGACGTAGTCGGCACGCGAGACGCCGCTCGAGACCGGCTCGATTCGCAGCTGCGAGGGCAGCTCCACGCCCGGCAGGTACTTGTCGTTGACGCGGCTCTCGAGCAGCTCGGTGGCCTGCTGCTCCGTGCGCGTCTGCAGCGTCGTGCGCACCCCCGCGCGCGCCAGCAGCACCGCGATCGCGGTGCCGAACGAGCCGGCGCCGATCACGGTTGCGCGCCGGGCGCCGGGCAGCGACGCCTGCGCTCGGCTGAGCACCGCCGGGCGGGCCGGCGTGCTCGCTTCAGGAGCGATTTCCATGCTCACCGCTGCGAGCGTAGCGGTCGCGCTTCGATCACGCCCGCGAGCGCGACAGCGGCTTCTTCTAGAGCCGGCTCAGCGCCGGCCTCGAGAATTTCCTGCAAGTCGAGGATTCTCGCGTCGAAGCGGGTCAGTTCGCAGCGTCCGACGATCGCGTGCGCCGGCACTCCGTGCTGGCGGGCGCGGGTCGCCACCTCGGCGAGGACCTTGCCCTCGAGGCTGGTCGCGTCGAGGCGGCCTTCGCCGACGATCACCGCGCTGGCGGCGAGCATGCGCGCGTCGAAGTCGAGCGCCTCGAGCACGAACGGCGCCCCCGCGACGAGCCGGGCGTCGAATTTGGCCCACAGTCCGCCCGCAAGGCCGCCGGCCGCGCCGCTCATCGGCACCCCGCGCGGCAGCCCGAAGGCCTCCAGGCGGCGCTGCAGGCGCGCCACGGCCGCGGCGTCGGCGCCCTTCTGCGGGCCGAAGGTGGCCGCGGCCGCTTCGAACGGCGTGCGCACGTCGCACAGGACGCTCAGCCGCGCGCCGCGCAGGCCGCCGCCGGCGCTGATCGCGTCGATCGCTCCCGCTCCGCCGTCGGTGCTGGCGCTGCCGCCCGCCGCGACCAGCACGTGCGTCGCGCCGTGCGCGAGCGCGGCGACGACCAGCTCACCCGTCCCCGCGCTCGAGGCGGCCTCGGCGTCGCGTTCGTGCGGCGCGAGCAGAGCCATGCCGCTGGCGGCCGCGACCTCGACGAGCGCTGTGCGGCCGTCGCCGAGCAGCGCGAAGCTCGCCGCCACCCCGCGCCCCAGAGGGTCGTGCGCGCCAACGGTCACGGTCTCGCCGCCCAGATGGTCCGCGAGGACCGCCATCGTGCCCTCGCCGCCGTCGGCGACCGGAGCGAGGTCGGCGTTCAAACCCGCCCGTGAGAGCCCGCGGCCGATCGCCTGCGCCACCTGATTGGCCGACAGCGTTCCCTTGAAGGAGTCGGGAGCGACCAGGACCGGCCGGCCGTTGCGCGCCATCGTGCGGCATTCTCCCAGGCGGATGAAGTCCGAGGCGATCACGATCGAGGCTGCCGGGCGCGAGGTGCGGATCTCAAACCCCGCGAAGCTGTTCTTTCCGCAGCCGGGATTCACGAAGCTCGACCTGGTTCGCTACTACCTCGAGTGCGAGGAAGCTGTGGTGCGCCACCTGCGCGAGCGCCCGACGACGATGAAGCGCTGGGTCGACGGTGTCGAGGGCGAGTTCTTCTTCCAGAAGCGGGTGCCTGACAACGCCCCGGACTGGCTCACGACCACCACCGTGCGCTTTCCCAGCGGCCGCTCGGCGCGGGAGCTCGTCGTCTCCGACGCCGCGCATCTGGCGTGGGGAGTCAACCTCGGCGTGATCGACTGGAACCCGTGGCCGGTGCGCCGCCGCGACCTCGATCGCCCGGACGAACTGCGCGTCGATCTCGATCCGATGCCGGAGATCGCCTTCGACGAGGTCCGCGCCGTCGCGCAGTGCGTCCGCGAGGTGCTCGAGGAGCACGGGCTCATCGGCTTCCCGAAGACGTCCGGTTCGCGCGGCATCCACGTCAACGTCCGCATCCACCCGCAGCGGGGCTTTCAGGAGGTCCGCCGCTGCGCGCTCGCGCTGGCCCGCGAGGTCGAGCGCCGCATGCCGGGGCGCGCCACCAGCAAATGGTGGAAGGAGGAGCGCGTCGGCGTCTTCGTCGACTACAACCAGAACGCCCGTGATCGCACCGTCGCGTCGGCGTACTCGGTTCGAGCGGTCGCCGACGCACGCGTCTCGTGTCCGTTCGACTGGGAGGAGCTGCCCGACGTGCAGCCGGCGGAGTTGCGGCTCGACACTGTCCCTGCTCGGCTGCGCGAGCATGGCGACCCCTCCGCGAGCATCGACGTTCACGCCGGCTCGCTCGACAGCCTGCTCGAGCAGGCCGCGCGCGACGAGGCCGCGGGCCTGGGCGATGCACCGTGGCCGCCGAACTTCCCCAAGGGCGAGGGGGAGGGCCCGCGGGTCGCGCCATCACGGGCGAAGCGCCGCTGACGCGGCGCTCACGGCTCACGCCTCAACGCAGCTGATCGACCGTGCACTCGCGCGGCGGCTTGTCTTCGCGCCAGCGAACGATTTTCGTGCCGTGGCGGATCCGCCCGTCGCTGGTGTGGTCGTAGCTGACCTCGACGACCAGCTGCGGCCGCAGTTCCACCCATTCCAGTTCGCGCTCGGAGCTCCAGCGGCTCGGTTCGCCGCTGCCGCGTGCCCCGGTCTCGTAGGCCGCCAGCTCGCCGCGCAGCTCGCGCTTGCGGGCGGCGGTGAAGGCTGAGCTGTGCCCGACCGGCCGCAGCCCGCCGTCCGCCTCGTAGAGGCCGAGGATCACCGAGCCGACGCTCTGCGGATCGACTCCTGGCCGGTAGCCCATCACGACGCAGTCGATCGTGCGCAGCCGCTTGACCTTGACCATCGTCGTGCGCTTGCCGGGCGCGTAAGCGAGGTCGAGGCGCTTGGCCACGACTCCCTCGGTCCGCTCGAGCCAGTGCTCGGCGGCTGCGGGGTCGCGCACGAGCTCAGAGCGCCGCACGCCCTTGAGCCGTTCCAGTGCGGCGCGCCGGCGCTCGAACGGCTCCGTCAGCAGCTCCTCGCCGTCGAGTTCCAGCAGGTCGAAGGCGACGTAGGCCGCCGGCCACTCGCGCGCGAGCCGTTCGATCCGCGAGGCCGCGGGATGGATGCGCTGCTGCAACGCGCCGAAGGCCTGGCCGTCGCCGTCGCCGTCGATCACGATCTCGCCGTCGAGCACGTAGCGCCCCGGCGGCAGTGTCAGCTCCGGGAAGTAGCGCGTCAGATCCTTCGAGCCGCGCGACTGCAGCTTCAGCTGCTCGCCGTCGACGAAGGCGATCGCGCGGAAGCCGTCGAACTTCTGTTCGTAGCCCCACTGCGGCCCGAGCGGCAGGGCGGCGGCGGCGCGCGCGAGCTGGGGCTCGATCCCGAAACGCATCGAGCGCCAGCGTAGCTACAGTCCCCTGCTGATGGCGACGAGTGACCTCACCGACGCCGAGCGCGGCTACCTCGAGACGCTGTACTGGCTGCACGAGGCGCAGCTGCCGATGACCGCCGCGAACGTCGCGCGCGCGATGCAGCTGTCCGCTCCGGCGGTGCACGAGATGATCGGCCGCCTCGAACGCGAGGACTACATCACCCGCGGCTCGGACAAGGTGATCGGCTTCACGGCGGCCGGAGCGCTCCAGGCCGAGGAGATCGTGCGCCGCCACCGTCTGATCGAACGCTTCCTGACAGACGTGCTCGGCATCCCCTGGGACGAGGTGCACGAGGAGGCCGAACGGCTCGAGCACGCCATGTCGCCGGTGCTCGAGGAGCGCATGCTCGCGGCGATCGGCGACGCGACGACCTGCCCGCACGGGCACCCGATCCGGGTCGGCGCACGCATCCCCGGGGTTCCGCTGGCCGACGTGAGCGAGGGAGCGACGATCCGCGTGCTGCGCTTCGAGAACGAGGCGGAGGACCTGCTGCACTACCTGCGCAAGGTCGGCCTCGAGCCGGGCCTCGACGGGACCGTCGTGCAGTCAGGCACGGACGAGATCGTCGTGGCGACCGGCGATCGGCGTGTCACGATCACCCGCAGCGTCGCCGAGACGGTGTCGGTCACCGCCGACCCCTCGCCCCCGCCGCGCGTCGCGTTGCCCGAGCAGCTCGTGCTCGGCCTTCAGCGCTACGGGCGTTGAGCCGCGGCTACAGCGTCGCCAGCGCGGCCGCGAGCCGTGTCACGCCGTCGCGGATCTCCTCCGGTGTGACGCCCGCGAACGCCAGGCGAACGGCCCCGGAACCGCCGTCGAGCACGAAGTCGTCGCCGCTCACCAGCGCCAGCTTGCGCTCGGCCGTGGCCGCCAGCAGCGCCGCCGGCTCGACCCCGTCGGGCAGCTTCACCCAGAGGAAGTAGCCGCCGTCCGGCATCACGAACGACGCGCCCGGGATCTGCTCGTGCAGGGCCTGTGCCAGCGCGTCGACGCGCTCCTCCAGGGCGCCGCGCACGCGCTCGATCGAACGGTCGATCGCGCCCGAGGAGCAGAACTCGTAGACGATCGCCGCGTCGACCATGCTCGGTGAGATGTAGGTGTTGGTGGCTCGCACGACGATCCGCGCGATCAGCTCGCGTGGGCCGATCAAAAATCCGACCCGGATGCCGGGGCAGACGGTCTTCGAGAACGACGATGCGTACACCACGCTCCCCTCGCCGGCGTCCAGCGAGAGCATCGTCGGCAGCGTCTCGCCGCGGAAGCGCAGCGCGATGTAGGGATCGTCCTCGAAGATCGTGAACTCGTACTGGCGAGCCAGCTCCAGCATGCGCTCGCGCTTGGCTGCGGTCAGCGTGCAGCCGGCAGGGTTGTGGAAGTTGGGGATGATGTGGGCGAGCTTGGGCCGCGCGCCGCCGGCGAGCGCGCCGGCGAGCGCCTCCGTGTCGATCCCGTCGGGCTCGAGCGGTATCGCTCGCAGCACCGCGCCGTGCCCGCGCAGCGAGAGCAGTGTGCGGTCGTAGCTCGGCCGTTCGACGACCACCTCGTCGCCGCTGCCGACCAGCTCGTCAAAGAGGAACGCGTCCGCCTGCATCGAGCCGTTCGTGACGAGAACGTTTGCCTCCTCGACGCCGTGACGCTCGGCGATCCAGCGGCGCAGGGGGACATAGCCGACGGCGGTGCCGTAGGCCGTCATGCCGCCCGGGTCGTTCGCGAACGCCCGTTGGGCGGCCTCCTGCAGGCCCTCCACGTCGATGATGTCGAGCGACGGAGCGCCGCGCGCGAATGAGAGTCCGGACACTTCCATCACGTCATCCTCCTAGCAGTTCGACGGCGATCTCGGCGACCTGCGTTGGGGTCTTCGCAACCCGCACGCCGGCCGCTTCGAGCGCCTCCGCCTTCGCCGCCGCGGTGCCCTTGGAGCCGGAGACGATCGCGCCGGCGTGGCCCATCGTCTTGCCCGGTGGCGCTGTAAAGCCGGCGATGTAGGCGACGACCGGCTTGGAGATGTGCGCGGCGATGTGGCCCGCGGCCACCTCTTCGGCGTCGCCGCCGATCTCCCCGCTCATCACGATCAGCTCGGTCTCGGGGTCGGCTTCGAAAAGGTCGATGATGTCGACGAAGCTCGATCCGGGGACGGGATCGCCGCCGATGCCGACGATCGAGGAGTTGCCGAATCCGCGCTGTGCCAGCTCGTGGCCCACCTGGTAGGTGAGGGTGCCGGAGCGTGACACGACGCCGACGTTGCCCTCGCGGAAGAACGCGGCGGGGATGATGCCGACGTTGGCCTTGCCGGGCGAGAGGACGCCGGGGCAGTTGGGTCCGATCAGACGGATCGCCGGCGTGCGCCGAAGCTGGGTGTAGACCCGCAGCTCGTCGTGCGCCGGGATCCCTTCGGTGATCGCGATGATCGTCAGGATCCCCGCATCGGCCGCTTCGAGGATCGAGTCGGCGGCGAACGGCGGCGGCACGAAGATCATCGCCGTGTTGGCCTGCGTCTGTTCGACCGCGGCGCGGAAGGTGTTGAAGACCGGGATGCCCTCGACGTCCTGGCCGCCCTTGCCGGGCGTCACGCCAGAGACGACGTTGGTGCCGTAGGCACGGTTGTTCAGCGAGTGGAAGGTGCCCTCGCGGCCCGTGATCCCGGACACGCACAGGCGTGTCTCGCGGTCCACGATGACGCTCATTTCGCGAGCTCCACTACGAGCGCGGCGGCCTCGTCCATCGTGCTCGCCGCGTGCACGTTCGGCAGTGCGGCGGCTGCCAGGAGCGCCCGCCCCTCCTCGCCGTTGGTGCCGTCGAGCCGCACGACGAACGGGATCGTCGGCTTGATCTGCTCGAACGCCGCGATCAGGCCGCGCGCGACCTCGTCGCAACGCGTGATGCCGCCGAAGATGTTGAACAGCACGGCCTTGACGCCCGGGTCCCAGGTGATCACCTCGACCGCGGCGGTGATCGCCTCGGCCTTCGAGCCGCCGCCGGCGTCGAGGAAGTTCGCTGGGGCGCCGCCGTGCTGGGCGACGACATCCAGCGTCGACATCACGAGCCCCGCGCCGTTGCCGAGGATGCCGATGTCGCCGTCGAGTTTGACGTAGGTCAGGTCGCGCTCCTTCGCCATCCGCTCCTGCGGGTCCTCGCTGGAGAGGTCGCGCAGCTGCGCGTTGTCGGGATGGCGGTAGAGCGAGTTGCCGTCGAGCGTCACCTTCGCATCGAGCGCAACGAGCGTGCGCTCCGGCGTGACGATCAGCGGGTTGACCTCGACGAGCATCGCCTCCTCGCCGACGAACGCCCCGTAGAGCTGCTCGAGAAACGCGCCGACCGGGCGCACTAGGTCGGCGTCGACGCCCGCCTCGAAGGCGAGCCGGCGGCCGTGGAAGGGCTGGAAGCCGATCAACGGGTCGATGTGCAGCGTGGCGATCGCCTCCGGGGTCTGCGCGGACACCTCCTCGATGTCCATGCCGCCGCGCGTCGAGAGCATCGCGAGCGGCGCCTTCGCGCCGCGGTCGAAGACGAACGAGGCGTAGTACTCGGCCTCGATCGTTGACGCCCCCTCGATCCACAGCTCGCGGACCGTCAGGCCCTTGATGTCCATGCCGAGGATCGCTTCGGCGTACTCGCGCGCCTGCGTGGAGTCGCTCGCCAGTTTGATCCCGCCCAGCTTGCCGCGCCCCCCGACCTGCACCTGCGCCTTGATCGCGCACGGGTAGCCGATTCGGTCGGCGGCCGCGACCGCATCGTCGATGGTGGCGGCCGGCTCTCCGGCGGGTATGGGGATGCCGTGGCGAGCGAACAGCTGCTTCCCCTGATACTCGAGTAAATCCATCGGCCGCCACGGACTCTATTCGACGTTCATAATTGGCGGCTCACCCACGGGAGCGAGGAGCACAAGCTCTACATGCCACTGCCAGCGAAGACGACGTTCGTCACCTTCGACGTGTACGGAACCCTGATCGACTGGGAGACAGGCATCTGGGACGCCTTCGCCGCGGAGGCGGCACGTGACGGCTTCACGATCGAGCGCGAGGAGGTCATCCCCCTCTTTCACGAGATATCACGTCAGATTGAGGGTGGGTCCTACGAGCTGTACGCAGAGGTCCTGCGCCGCACGGCGGTCGAGATCTCCAAGCGCCTCGGCTGGCCACTCGAGCCGTCGCGGTCGGGATTCCTGCCCGACTCGGTGCAGCAGTGGATGCTGTTTCGGGAGTCCCGTCCCCAGCTCGAGAAGCTCTCGAAGAAGTACAGGCTGGGACTGATCTCGAACATCGACGACAAGCTGCTCGGACAGACCCGTCGCCACATCCCGATCGACTTCGACCTCGTCGTGACCGCGCAGCAGGTGCGCTCCTACAAGCCCGACCTCGCCCATTTCAACGAGTGCGCACGTCGGATCGGCGGCAAGAAGGGCTGGGTGCACGTGGCGTCGAGCTACTACCACGACATCGAGCCGTGTGTGAAGGCGAAGATCCCCGTGATCTGGGTCAACCGCCACCGTGAGACGCTCGACGCGGGCCAGCGCAAACCGACCGCCGAGGTTCCGAACCTGCGCGAGGCGGCGAAGCTTCTCGGCGCCGTCTAGGCGGGCGGGCAGGGCCGTGCGAGCGACGGGCGTCCACGAGGACGTGATCGTCCTGGAGAGCCGCGTCTGGTGCACCACCGCGACCGTCGTGCGGAGTGGATCGGAGGCGTTCGTGATCGACTCGCCGGTTTTCCCCGACGAGCTCGAACTGCTGCCCGCCCTGCTCGAGCAGGCGAACTTCCCCTTCAGCGGACTGCTAGCGACCCACGGCGACTGGGACCACCTGCTCGGGCGCCTCGCGTTCCCGGCCGCCGCTCTCGGCGTCGCCGAGACAACCGCGGCGCGTCTGCGAGCTCACCCCGGCGCGGCCCAACGGGCCCTGCGCGATTTCGACGAACGCCACTATCTCTCGCGTCCCGCGCCGCTCACGCTCGGCTCCGTCGAGGCGCTGCCCGTCCCGGGCTACTGTGGTCTCGGCGAGCGCGAGCTGGAGCTGCATCCGGCCGACGGACACACGGTTGACGGGATGGCGATCTGGATCCCGTGGGCGAAGATCCTGGTCTGCGGCGATTACCTCTCGCCGGTCGAGATTCCCACGCCCGAGGCGTCGCTCGACGGCTACGTGGCGACGCTCGCGCGCCTGGAGCCGCTGGTCGAGCAGGCTGCATACGTCGTGCCCGGTCACGGGGGACCGATCGAGATGGCGGCCGCCCGAGCCCTGCTGCGTGAGGACCGCGAGTACCTCGAGCGTTTGCGCGACGGACGCGGATCCCCCTCCGCGCTGCCGCCCGGCCGCCGCGACGCGGAGCAGCGCCGGCTGCACGCCGCGAACCAGGCGCGGCTGACCGAACGCGGCGCTTCGTGAGCGCCCGGGGCAAGGACCCTCAGCGCTCCGGCGTCCAGCTCCGCGGCGCAGGCATGCTCCTCCCGCGTGAACCTGCCGCGGCTTGGCGCTGAGCGTCGCCGTGCGGGCGTAGCGCGACGGCGAGTCCGCCGGTCATGGCCATGGCGATGATCGCGATCGCACTGGCGCCGGCGATCAGCGAGCCGGTGACGTGCACGTGGGTCGATGCGACCAGACTGGTCACGACCGCGGCGGCGAGACCCGCCGCCGCCAACGCTGCCGGCGGAAGCGCCGAGCGTAGGCCGGCTGCCCCGTCGTCGACAGTGTGCTGCGGCACAAGCCGCCGCTCGCTCGACCACAGCAACGCGAGGGTCAGCGACATCCACGTCCCCGAAACCAGAAACCCGCCGAGCACGTCGCTGGGGTAGTGCACGGTGAGGATCAGGATCGAGTAGCTCACGGCGACCGCGAGTGCGCTTCCGAGCAGGGCGGCGAGCGGTCGCAGCAGTGGCGGCGAGACCAGAACAGCGCACAGGCCGACCATCATTGCCGCGGTCGCATGGCCACTCGGCCACGACGGCACCGAGATCTGGTCATAGGGCCCGAGCGCAGCTGCGAACCGCACACGACCGGCTTGCTTCAGCAGCTCCGTGGTCCCGCTCGCCGCAGCCATCGCGATTGGGACGGCCAGTGCCAGACGCGGGCGTCGCCGCGCCAGCGCGACGCCGACGAAGGCCACGCCGAGCAGCACGTACGGAAGCGGCGTGGCTGCCTCGGCGATCCAGTTGGCCACCGTGTCGATCCGCGGGCTGAGCGCCAACGCCCGAAAGCCGGCGAGGATCTTGGCGTCGTGGGAGCTCGCCAACGGCCACTCGAACGCGACGAGCCCGGTGATGAGTAGCGCGGCTGCAAAGCCGGCCGCTGCCAGAAGCGCTTTCCGTGCTCGGCCCGGCATGCGATCCAGCGTAGCGGCCACGGGTGGCCGGCGGATCCGCGCTCGGATGCGAATCCACGCCGCGGTCTTGGCTCGTTCGCCGGCCGCGAGCTGCGGCGGCGCCACAGCCGATCTCAGGGAAGGCGGCGTCCCATGAACACGTCGCGCCCGCGCAGCTCGCCGTGGGCCTTGCTCGACGTCGAGAAGCCGAGCGACTCATACAGCGCGATCGCGCCGTGGTTGTGCTCGTTGGTGTCGAGTTCGATCCGCCGCGCCCCGCGGGCGCCCGCGCGTTCGAAGGCGAGCTCCACGAGCGCGCGTCCGACGCCGCGTCCGCGCGCCTCCTCCTCGACGTAGAGGTCCTCCAGCCAACAGTCCGGTGTCGACGTCCAGACCGAGTGGCGGAAGCGCAGCTGGCAGACCCCGGATGGACGGGTGCCGGCCTGGGCGCTGCCGAGCAGGAACTCGGTGCCCGGGTCGGCGAGCAGTTGCGCGACCGATGCGGCGACCGCGCGCTTGTCTGGATGATCCTCGCCCAGCCAGTCGCGGAAGGCGATCAGCAGGCGCGTGACGTCGGCCGCCTGATCCGCGCGCGCTGGCCAGACCTCGCTCACGCCGACTCGATCACCGCGAGCGTGTCCCCGGAGGCGACCGAGGAGCCAACCGAGATCGGCAGCGCCGCGACGGTGCCGGCCTTGTGGGCGGTGATCTCGTTCTCCATCTTCATCGCCTCGACGACCGCGATCAGCGAGCCCTGCTCGACCTTCGCTCCCGTCTCCACTGCGATCTTCAGCACGGTGCCCTGCATCGGGCTCCTCAGCGCGTCGTCGCCGCCTGCGACGGCGGTGCTGGCGCGAGGGGCGCGCCTGGGCCGCGGGGTCGCGGGCCTGCCCGCACCGGGACCGCTCGCCGCGCCGCCCGGCGGACCGCTGACACGCACGTCGAAGCGGCGGCCGCTGACCTCGACGATGTAGCCGAGCGTGACGGCCGCCTCGTCGGCGCTCTCGGTGCTCGATGGCTCGGAGCCGATCGACGCCAGCCAGCTGTCGTCCTCCAGCAGGTCGCGGCAGGTCTCGCCCCGTGCCCACTGCTCGGTCGCCAGCAGCCTCTGGTGGAAAGGGATCAGCGTGCTCAGGCCCGTTATTTCGAACTCTCCGAGGGCGCGGAGCATCCGCTTCGTCGCCGCGGCGCGATCGCTGTCCCAGACGATCAGCTTGGCGATCAGCGGGTCGTAGTTCTTCGAGATCTCGGAGCCGGCGCGGACGCCGGAGTCGACGCGCACGCCGGGACCCGACGGTTCGCGGTAGGTCGCGATGCGGCCCGGGTGGGGAAGGAAGCGCAGGGCCGCGTCCTCGGAGTTGATGCGGCATTCGATCGCGTGACCGCGCAGCACGACATCCTTTTGGGTGAACGGCAGAGGCTCGCCGGCGGCGACGCGGATGCCGGTCTTGACGATGTCGATGCCGCTCGTCATCTCCGTCACGCAGTGCTCGACCTGCACCCGCGTGTTCATCTCGAGGAAGTAGTAGTGCCCGTCGGCGAGGAGGCCCTCGACCGTGCCCGCCCCGCGGTAGTCGACAGCGCGCGCGGCGTCCGTGGCCGCCTTGCCGATCTGCTTGCGCAGCGCCTCGCTGACAATCCACGGCGGCGCCGGCGACTCCTCGATCAGCTTCTGGTGACGGCGCTGGATCGAGCAGTCGCGCTCGCCGAGGTGAACCACATGCCCATGGGCGTCGGCGAGCACCTGCACCTCGACGTGACGGGGGTCTGGCAGGTAGCGCTCGAGGTAGACGGTCGCGTCGCCGAAGAACTTCTCGCCCTCGCGCGCCGCGCCCTCGAAGGCCTCGCTGAGCTGCCCGGCCGTGTGGGCGACACGGAATCCCTTGCCGCCGCCGCCGCCGGCGGCCTTGATTGCCACCGGGTAGCCGATCTCGGCGGCGATGATCTTGCGTGCCGCCGTGACCGACTTGACCGCCATCGTCGTGCCGGGGACGATCGGGACCCCGGCGGCCGCCATCAGTTCCCGCGCCCGGGTCTTCGATCCCATCGCGGCGATCGCGCTCGCAGGCGGACCGATGAAGACGATCCCCTCGTCCTCGCAGCGCGCGGCAAAGACGGCGTTCTCCGCCAGGAAGCCGTAGCCGGGGTGAATCGCCTCCGCCCCCGACTCGCGCGCCACGGCGAGAATGCGATCGACGTTCAGGTAGCTCTCGGCCGGCTCGGCCCCACCCAGCAGGTAGGCCTCGTCGGCGCGCACGACGTGGACCGCATCGCGATCGAGCTCGGAGTAGACCGCGACGCTAGTGGTCCCGAGCTCTTCGAGCGCGCGGATGATCCGAACCGCGATCTCGCCGCGGTTGGCGACCAGGACCTTCGAGAACACCGCGCGCAGCTTAGGACATGGCGGCGCGCGCCGCCGTGGCAGGGGTCTCGGCTCGCCGTCGCAGCGGGCCGCGGATACGGCCGGGTTGGAGCGAACCCCGGTCTGCGCATAAGATCGTCACAGCATGACGTTCGTGGACGAGATCAGGAGGCTTGTCGGAGTGGCCGAGCGGCTCAAGGGCCCGATCGGCAACGAGGCGAACACAAAGGCCCTGCTGGTCGAGCCGACGCTCTCAGCGCTCGGCTGGGACACCACCAACCTCGAGCACACGGTCCGCGACTGGCCGGTCGACAAGGACGCCTCGATCGACTATGCGCTGAGGGTCGACGACGCGAATGTCCTGATGATCGAGACGCGCGGAGCGAGCGAGAGCCTCGACGACGAGCAGTTCGCCGCGCGAACGCTCGATTACGTCGGCAACGAGGGCGTTGCCTGGTGCGTGCTCACCAATGGACTGATCTACCGGATCTACAAAGCCGACGAACCAGGAGCGATCGACCGCAGGCCCCTGATCGAGGTCGATCTCGGCGACGTCGGCGCGTCCGCCGTCGCAATGCAGGATCTCTTGCTGCTCACCCGCGACTCGCTGATCGACGGCAGCCTGCAACGGCGGGGCGATGAGACCTACGTCGACCCGCGCGTGCAGCGGGCGCTCACGCAGCTCGTCGCGGATCCGCCGGCTGGGTTTCTCGACGCGGTTGCGCTGGCGCTCGGCGCGCCGGAGGTTGCGGCCGGCCGCCTGAAGGAGAGCCTCGCCCGACTGGCCATCGTCCACGGTGGCGCAGCAGGTGGGGCTCGGGCCGCTCGACCGCTGGGCGCCCCGCCGGCGACGCCGGAGGGGGCGCGGCCGCCCGCCGCGGCTCCGACGCCCGCGGCGACTCAACCGCCGGCGGTCGTCGCCGCGATACCCGAGATCGCCTTGCCGCCGGCGCTCGCTCCGACGCCTCAGACGCCACCGCTCGAGGCGCCGGCCAGGCCGCCGACTCCTTCTCCGAGTCGCCCGGACGCCCCGTCGCCCGTGAGCGCTCCGCCGACCGCGACCACGCCGCCGCCCGCGAGCGCCCCGTCGCCCGCCAGCGCCCCGTCGCCCGCCAGCGCTCCGACGACCCCGAGCACGCCGCCCGCGAGCACTCCGAGTCCCCGACCCGTTGTGACGCCCCAGCCTCCGCCACCCCGGGCGCCGGCCACGCCTGTCGCCACGCCGCCGCCCGCGGGCCGGCCGCTCACCCCGCCCCCGCCGGCCACGCCACCAGCAGCGGGTCGACCACTCACGCCGACCCCCACCGCCGCGCCGCCACCCGAAGCCCGGCCGGCCACGCCGACCCCCACCGCCGCGCCACCACCCGAAGCCCGGCCGGCCACGCCGACCCCGACCGCCGCGCCACCACCCGAAGCCCGGCCGACCCCGCCGCCGCCGACCGCGACGCCGCCGCCCGCGGACCGGCCGCTCACGCCGCCCCCGATCGCGACGCCGCCGCCCGCGGACCGGCCGCTCACGCCGCCCCCGATCGCGGCGCCGCCGCCCGAGCTGCAATGGACAACCCGTATAGCGCCGGCCTCGGAGGGGGCGGCGACGCCGTCCAGGAGCGAGCCGCGGCTGCCGGACCTGCCCGGCGACGGCGTCGAGGCGCGGCAGACGCTGCGCGATTACCTCGGCGACACGCCCGCCGCGATCGCCGACCTGTTCGGCGAGCTTGACGAGTACGCGCGCAGCCTCGAGGCGACGCGGCGAATTCGTCGCGAGCGCGTCGAGTACCTGCGCGGCGAGACGCCCTGCTTCACGTTGGAGGCTGATCGCGAGCGCATCCTCCTGTGCCTGTCGCTCGAGCCGGCCGCGGTCCAGGCATGGTGGTGGTCGCCCACCGAGAAGCGCTACATGATCGACATTCGCCAGCGCGCCACGGGCGAAATGGAGTACGCCGTCAGCCGGGCTGACGACGTCGACAACGCGCGTCAGCTGATCAAGCTGGCGTATCACGAGTCAGCGGCACCGCACGATGGCGGCTGAAACGCGGTCGCCTGTGGCACGTGCGTGGGGCGCCTCGACGCCGCCGGAGCGGCGGCTCGGCGGCACCCCGTGTCGACCGGGCGTCCGCGTCGCGCCGTCTATAGCTAACATCACAGCACGATGGCACTTGTCGACGAGGTAAGAAAGCTTGCCGGGGTGGCCGAGCGGCTCAAGGGCCCGGTCGGCAACGAGGCGAACACCAAGGCGCTGCTGATCGAGCCGTTGCTCTCAGCGCTCGGCTGGGACACCACCAACCTCGACCATGTCCTCCGTGACTGGCCGGTGCACAACAACAGCTCGATCGATTACGCGCTGAGGATCGGCGATGAGAACGTCATGTTCGTCGAGGTCCGGGGAGTCAACGACAACCTCGATGACGAGTCGTTCACCACGCGCGCGGTCGAACGCGTCAACGACGAGGGCGTGCTCTGGTGCGTGACCACAAACGGGCTGATCTACCGCGTCTACCGCTCCGACGAGCTGGTGCCGACCGACGAGAAGCTTTCGTTCGAGGTCGATCTGAGCAAGGTTGCCGTGGGATCGCCCAGCGACTGCGCCAACCTGCCGTTGCTCTCGCGCGAGTCGCTCGCCGACGGAAGCCTGGCGCTGTGGGGCGAGCAGAAGGTCTTCACCGACCCGCGCGTTCGCACGGTGCTCGCGCAGCTTGCCGCCAAGCCGTCGGCGGCGTTCCTCGATGCGATCAACGAGGCGATCGGCGAGCACAAGGTGCCGCGCGACCGCCTGCGGGCGAGCCTCTCTCGCGTGCTCGTCGTCGAGGGCGCGACGACCCGGACGCCGGGCAAGGCCGCTCCCACGCCCAGGGGGTCCGACGAGGACCGCGGGCGCGACGAGCGGCCGCCGCCCATGGCCCCGCCAAAGGCCGAGGCGCCGCACCGGGACGAGGCACGGGAGAAGACCGAGGCGCCGGAGCGTGGCGAGGCCGCGGGCAAAGCGGACACCTCGGACAAGGCGGGCTCGCCCGAGACCGCCAGGCGACGGTTCCTCGGCGGGCCGGCCAGAGCGTCGCGGGACACCGCCGCCCCGGACCCGAACAGCTTCGAGGTCGACCCGTACGCGCCGCTGTCGACCTCCGATGAGCCGTTCGACGACGGAGATTCGTAGCCCGCCCGCTCGACGTCGTCGACGGCTTCCGCCGTCGCAGCCCCGCAGACGCTCTAGGTGGATTCGCCGACGATCATGCCGGCGCCGACCGTTGCGTTGGTCGTCTCGTCGATCAGCACGAAGCTGCCCGTGCGGCGGTTTCGCGTGTAGGGGTCGATCGCCAGCGGCGCACTTGTGCGCAGGCTGATGCGGGCGATGTCGTTGAGCGCGAGCTCGCGCGGAGACGGCTCGCGTTCCAGCGTGTCGACATCGACGCGATCGATCAGCTCCTCGACGATCGCCGTCGCCATGTGTGACGTGTGCTTGATCGCGTAGCGCCCGCCGGGTCTCAGCGGCTCGCTGTCCAGCCAGCAGATGTCGGCCTCGAACTCCCGCGTGACGAGCGGCTGCTCGCTGACACCCGCGATCAGCTCGCCGCGGGCGACATCGAGGTCGTCCTCGAGACGCAGCGTCAGTGAGAGCGGCGCGACGGCCTCGTCGAGCTCGCCCTCATAGGTGTCGATAGCGACGATGCGCGTGCGCTGGCCGGATGGCAGCACCACGACCTCCTCGCCGGCGCGCAGCGCCCCGCTCGCCAGCTGTCCGGCGTAGCCGCGGTACTCGCCGTCGCTGCCGCCGGTTCGAACGACCCACTGAACGGGGAAGCGCGCCGGCACGTCATAGGGGTGGTCGTAGGAGACCTCGACCTCTTCGAGGTGGCGCAGCAGCGTCGGTCCGCCGTACCACGGCATCAGCTCGGAGGCGTCGACCACGTTGTCGCCGCGCAGAGCCGAGATCGGGATGTTGAGCCAGTCGGCGGCGCCGAGCTTCTCGAGGAACGGCGCGAAGTCGGCGACGATCTCTGCGAAGCGCTCCTGCGAGTACTCGACGAGATCCATCTTGTTGACGGCGACCACGATGTGAGGGATCCCCAGCAGCGCGCTGATGAAGGCGTGGCGCTTGGACTGCTCGAGCACGCCCTTGCGGGCGTCGAGCAGGATCACCGCGAGGTCCGCGGTTGACGCTCCGGTGACCATGTTTCGCGTGTACTGCTGGTGTCCGGGGCAGTCGGCGATGATGAAGCGCCGCCGCGGGGTCGTGAAGTAGCGGTAGGCGACGTCGATCGTGATGCCCTGCTCTCGCTCCGCGCGCAGGCCGTCGACCAGCAACGCGAGGTCGATCTCGTCCGAGCCGCGTCGCCGGGAAACCTCGGTGACGTGCTCGAGCTGATCCTCGAAGACCTGCTTGGAGTCGTAGAGCAGCCGGCCGATCAGCGTGCTCTTGCCGTCATCCACCGATCCGGCGGTCGTGAAGCGCAGCAGGTCAAGCGTCATCCGAAGATCGCCGCGGTCGCCATCGATGCCGGAGCGTGCGTCGTCATCTTTAGAAGTATCCGGCTTTTTTGCGGTCTTCCATGGCGGCTTCTGAGGTTTTGTCGTCGGCGCGGGTTTCGCCGCGTTCGGTGATTCGTGTGGCGGCGATTTCTTTGACGATTTCGCTGATTGTGGTGGCGGTTGAGCGGACGCCGCCGGTGCAGGTCATGTCGCCGACGGTGCGGTAGCGGACTGTTTCGTTGACGGGTGTTTCGCCGGGCAGCAGTTGTTGGCCTTCACGGTAGGCGTAGAGCATGCCGTCGCGGATGAAGGTGGGGCGGGTGTGGGAGAAGTAGATCGAGGGGACTTCGAGCGCTTCGTCTTGGATGTATTCCCAGACGTCGAGTTCGGTCCAGTTGGAGAGCGGGAACACGCGGACGTGTTCGCCGCCGGCGATGCGGGTGTTGTAGAGGTTCCATAGTTCGGGGCGCTGGTGTTTGGGGTCCCAGTGGCCGAAGTCGTCACGGAAGCTGAACATGCGCTCTTTCGCGCGGGCGCGTTCCTCGTCACGGCGGGCGCCGCCGATCGCGGCATCGAAACGGTTGGACGCGATCGCGTCCAACAACGTTGTGGTTTGCAGACGGTTGCGTGACGCGCGCGGCCCGGTCTCCTCAACCACACGGCCCCGGTCGATCGAGTCCTGCACGCTCGCGACGATCAACCGCTCCCCCAACTGGGCGACACGACGATCGCGAAACTCGAGCGCCTCGACAAAGTTGTCGCCCGTATCGATATGCATCAACGGAAACGGAAACCGCGCCGGACGAAACGCCTTCTCCGCCAGCCGCAACAACACAATCGAATCCTTGCCCCCACTGAACAACAACACCGGCCGCTCAAACCCCGCCGCCACCTCACGCAACACATGCACCGCCTCAGACTCAAGCGCACGAAGATGCGTCAGGCGGGACGAGGCCGCCGTGGTGGTGGAGCTCATTTAGGCCTCAGACGTGAATGCCGCACTCGGTCTTGTCGCTACCGGCCCAGCGCCCTTCGCGCCCGGACCCAGGAAGGGTACAGGGCATGCAGCCGATCGACTCGTAACCGCGGTCGTGCAGCGGGTTGTAGGGGACGTCGCGGGCGGCGATGTAGTCCCACACCGCCTTGGCGTCCCAGTCGGCTAGCGGGTTGGCTTTCCAGATGCCGCGGGCGGCGTCAAAGGCGAGCTTGGGCGCGCCGGCACGCGTCGGCGCCTGCTCGCGGCGGAGCCCCGTGATCCAGCCGTCGAGGCCGTCGAGCGCCTCGTCGAGCGCTGCCACCTTGCGCGCGGAGCAGCAGACGTCGCCTTCCCACGCCGCGTCCGTGTGGCGGCGGGCGTCGAAGATCTCGACGCTCACGCCGTAGCGGCGCTCGAGCTCGCGCCACGCGGCGTAGGTCTCGGGGAAGAGCACTCCGGTGTCGATCGTAAAGACCCGCGCTGACGGCTCCAGCTCCATCAGCATGTCGATCAGCACCGCCTCCTCCTTCTGGAAGGAGCAGGCCAGGGCGAGTCGCGGATGGTGGTGTTCGAGCATGTGGCCGAGAACCTCCTGCGCGCTCACACGCTCCAGGTCGGGAACGGCGGGCGATGTCGCTATACCGCGCATTCGCCCTCCCCTCGGATCACCGCGAACGGCTCGTTGCGGTTCCAGTCGATGAAGTGGTTCATCGTCTCGAGCGCGAAATCCGGAGGCAGCGCGAGGTCGGCCACCAGCGCCTCGAAGCCGGCCGTGCCGGTCCGCTCGACGAAGGTGCCCCACTCCTCGCCCTCGAGGCGTTCGCGCTGGTAGTACCCGAGCCAGCGCTCGACAGCCTCCGGCACCCGCTTCGCGGGCAGGCGCGCCTTCAGCCGCTGACCCATCACGACGGAGCCGCCCTCGAAGCTCCCGGCGAGGTGCGGGATGTAGGCGGGGATCGTGCGCGTTCCGAGCTTGATCGACGCGCCGGTGAAGCCGATGTCCGCGATGTGATGCTGGCCGCAGCCGTTCGGGCAGCCGCTCATCTTGATGTTGATCGCGCGGGTCAGCGAGTCCTCGATCCCCATCGCCTCGATTCGCTCCTGGATCGCCGCGCTGAGGCCCATCGAGCTGGTGATGCCGAGCTTGCAGCTGTCGGTCCCGGGACAGCTGACGATGTCGGCGATCGTCCGGGGTCCGACGCCCGCAAGGTCCAGCTCCCGCAGCGCCAGCCAGATCTCGTACAGCGAGTCCGGCCGCACCCAGCGCAGGACCAGGTTCTGCTGGATCGTGGTGCGGGCGTGGCCACCCGCATGCTCGCGCATGATCGCGGCCAGACCGCGGAACTGCGCCGGCGTCAGGTCGCCGCGCACGACCTTCACCTCGACGGTGACGAAGCCCTGCTGGCGCTGGGAGCGCGTGTTCGCCGCCACGAAGCGGTCGAACTCGTCGCGGTCACCCTCGGCCGGGCGCCGGCCGTCGCGCGCGGCGGGTGCGCCCGCCTCCTCGTCGTGCACGAACAGGATCGGCGCGGGATCGAAGTCGCGCTCGGCGACCCAGTCCCCACGCAGCTCCTCCTCAACCTGCTCACGGAAGGCGTCGATCCCGATGCGGTCGATCAGCACCTTGATCCGTGCCCGCGCACGGTTGGCGCGCAGCTCGTCCTGGCGGTTGAAGATCCGCAGCACGGCCTCGGTCACCTTCAGGTACTCGCCGTCGTCGGCGCCGACGAACTCGTAGAGCGTCGGCGCGACGCGCGGCATGATCGAGGTGCCGCCGCCGACGCGCATCTCGAAGCCGCGCCGGCCGTCCTTGATCCGCGGGATGAAGCCACCGTCATGGATCCCGGTGATCGCAACGTCCTCGTCGGTGGCGCTGAAGGCCGTCTTGTACTTGCGCGGCATCAGCTGGCAGACCTCGTTGCGGACGAAGTAGCGGACGTAGGCGCCGACGTAGGGGGTGGGGTCGAACAGCTCGTTCTCGCACACCCCGGCCCACGGATCGCCGGTGACATTGCGGATCGTGTTGCCGCAGCCCTCGCGCGAGGAGAGGCCGGTGAGCGAGATCTCCCGGATCAGCTTGGCGGCGTCGGGTAGCGGCACGTGGTGCAGCTGCACGTTCTGGCGCGTCGTGATGTGGCCCTTGCGCAGCGGGACGTAACGCTCGACGACGTCGGCGAACGCGTCGAGCTGATCGGGGTTGATCCCCCCGAACGGCAGCTTGACGCGGATCATCTGGCGCTCGACCTGGCGCTGGCCGTAGACGCCCTGCTTGAGGCGGAAACCGATGAACTGGTCCTCGGGCAGCCGGCCCGCGAGGAAGGCTCCGGCCTCCGTGTCGAAGTCGTCGAACTCGCGTTCGATGATCGGGATCACATGTCCGGGGACGTTCTCGTAGACCTCGGGGTCGGCGAGCGAGCCGCGCGCGCCGTTGGAGCCATGCGCCATCCAACAACCTCTTCCGTTCGTGGAAGCGGGAATACTACCGAAAGCGGGGTGCTTTTCTAGGGTTTAGTTGGATGCGTGCGCGCGCGGTCGCCCGAGGGTCGCCAATCGGCCGACGCCGCAGGCCGTTCCGGGGTCCTGCCGACGGCCTCGATGCGGGCCGCGCGCAGCCACCCGGCGGCGGTCTTTGCCGGCCGGCGCGAGTCCGCCGCGGTGTCTCGCGCATAGCGCTCGATCGCCGCGACGATCGCCGCAGCCTCCAGCGGCGAGGGCGTGGGTGTGATCACCGGCGGCGCTGCGGGCGCGCTGCGGACGCCGGGCGCCCGGCGCTCGCCGAGGTCGAGTGGCATTCACGACGCGAGAGTCTAGAGCGGGATGTTGCCGTGCTTGCGCCTGGGCCCGGCCTCGTGCTTGGTGGCGAGCAGGTGCAGGGCGGTGATCAGGCGCGGCCGGGTCTCGTGGGGCTCGATCACATCGTCGATGTAGCCCCGCTCCGCCGCGGCGTAGGGATTCTCGAAGCGCGCCGTGTAGTCCTCCATCAGCTGCGCACGCAGCTGCTCCGGGGACCCGCTCGCCGCCAGCTCGCGCTTGTAGATGATGTTGACCGCCCCCTCCGGCCCCATCACCGCGATCTCCGCGGTCGGCCAGGCGAAGTTGAAGTCGGCGCGCAGGTGCTTTGAGGACATCACGTCGTAGGCGCCGCCGTAGGCCTTGCGCGTGATCACCGTGATCTTCGGCACGGTCGCCTCGGCGTAGGCGTACAGCAGTTTCGCGCCGTGGCGGATGATGCCACCCCACTCCTGCGCCGTGCCGGGGAGGAAGCCGGGGACGTCGACGAAGGTGACGAGCGGGATGTTGAACGCGTCGCAGGTGCGGACGAAGCGCGCCGCCTTCGCGGAGGCATCGATGTCGAGCACGCCGGCGAGCGCGGCGGGCTGGTTGCCGACCACGCCGACCGAGACACCGTCGAGGCGCGCGAGCCCGCAGACGATGTTGGGTGCGTGGTGCTCGTGGACCTCGAGAAACTCGCCGTCGTCGACGATCCGCGTGATCGCGGCGCGCATGTCGTAGGGCTTGTTCGGGCTGTCGGGGACGACGCTGTCGAGCTCGGCGTCCATCCGGCGAGGGTCATCGCGGGTCTGCACGACCGGCGCCGATTCGAGGTTGTTCTGCGGCAAAAACGTCAGCAGGTAGCGGGCCTCCTCGAGGCAGTGGTCCTCGTCCTCCGTCGCGAAGTGCGCGACGCCCGACTTGGTGTTGTGGGTCATCGCGCCGCCAAGCTCCTCGAAGCCGACGCTCTCGCCGGTGACGGTCCTGATCACGTCAGGCCCGGTGATGAACATGTGCGAGGTTTCGCGCACCATCAGGATGAAGTCGGTGATCGCCGGCGAGTAGACCGCACCGCCCGCGCAGGGACCCATGATCAGCGAGATCTGCGGGATCACGCCCGAGCAGCGCACGTTGCGGTAGAAGAGCTCGGCGTAGGCGCCGAGCGAGACCACGCCCTCCTGAATCCGTGCGCCGCCCGAGTCGTTGATCCCGATCACCGGACAGCCGACCCGCGCGGCGAGATCCATCAGCTTGCAGATCTTCTCGCCCATCACCTCACCGAGCGAGCCGCCGAAGACCGTGAAGTCCTGGCTGAAGACGCAGACCTGGCGGCCGTCGATCGTGCCGTGGCCGGTGATCACGGCGTCGGCGAGCGGGCGTGTGCGCCCCATCTCGAAGTCGGTCGTGCGGTGGCGTACGAACGCGTCGAGCTCCTCGAAGGAGTCGGCGTCGAGCAGCTTCTCGATCCGTTCGCGAGCGGTGTACTTGCCCTTCGCGTGCTGCTTGGCAACCGCCGGCCCCTCGGCGTGGGCAGCCTCGTGGCGCAGCTCGTGTAGCTGCGCAAGCTTCTCGGCATAGCTGTGGGGCGCATGCTCCGTCACCGCGTGCACGATCCTACGTGGCTGGCAGCGCCGGGCACTAGCTGGTCGGCGGCGGCGCTCCGACGTCGCGCGAGAATGGCCGGTGGCGGGCGGCTCCGATCTCGTCGAGAACCGCGGTGAGCGCGCCCTGGGCGAGCCGCTGGTCCAGCGCATCGGCTGCAACCGCCACAACCACGGGCGCCGCCGGCGGTGTCGGCCGCCGCCGCATCAGCCGTGCCCAGAGCCCCGGCTGCTTCGGTTCCGCGGCGGGCTGTGGCTGCATCGTGTCCGGCGTGATCTGGGCGGTCAGACGCACACGTGTGCCGAAGCCGCTCGGCTCGAGCTCAACGCAGCCGGCGGCCAGCTCGCTGCGCCACTCGATGCTGGCCTCGGGAACCAGGCGCGTGATGCGGATCTCGCCGAAGCGGCCGAGCATCGGTCCCAGCAGCGCGACCTCGCTGAGCTCGGCCCACAGCTCGGGCACCGACTTGACGACGGTTCGCTGGGTTTCGACGACGCCCATGAGCGTTGGTATTTGCTCTGCGCGGCCACAATCCTGCCGCGGGGCGGCCGCCGCGCTCACGCCGCCCGGTAGTCCCCGAACACCTCGCGCAGCGCGCCGCAGACCTCACCGAGCGTGCAGCGATCGCGCAGCGCCGCGCCGATCGGCACGAGCAGGTTGACGCTGCCGCGGGCGCCGTCGGCCAGCTCGCGCAGACGCGCCGCGACGAGCGTGACGTCGCGCTCGCGCTTGAAACGGGCGAGACGGTCGCGCTGCTCACGCTCGGCAGCCGGATCCACCTGCAGAATCCCCTCGAGCCGGGGCTCGTGCTCCTCGACGTAGCGGTTCACGCCAACCACCACATCCTGGCCGGTCCGGTAGCGCTCCTGGTAGCTCCACGCGGATTCGTCGATTTCATTGGTTATGTAGGGGATCGCTTCCAGCGATCCACCGAGCGCATCCACCCGTCCGATCAGGACATTCGCGCGGCGCTCAAGCTCATCCGTCAGCGCTTCGATCAGGTAGGAGCCGGCGAATGGGTCCGCCGAGTCCGCTGCCCCCGACTCGTGCGCGATCACCTGCTGCGTGCGCAGGGCGATCGTGGCCGCCTGCTCGCTCGGCAGTGCGAGCGCTTCGTCGAAGCCGTTGGCGTGCAGCGACTGGGTGCCACCGCAGACCGCGGAGAAGGCCTGCAGAGCGACGCGGACGATGTTGTTGTGCGGCTGCTGCGCGGTCAGTGTGACGCCCGCGGTCTGGGTGTGGAAGCGCAGCATCATCGATGCCTCCTCGCGCGCGCCGAAGCGCTCGCGCATGATCCGGGCCCACATCCTGCGCGCGGCGCGGAACTTCGCGATCTCCTGAAAGACGTTGTTGTGGGCGCCAAAGAAGAACGCGAGCCGCGGCGCGAACTCGTCGACCGCGAGGCCGGCGTCGATCGCCGCCTGCACGTAGGTGATGGCGTTGGCGAGCGTGAAGGCGACCTCCTGCACCGCCGAGGAGCCCTTCTCGCGGAAGTGGTAGCCGGAGATCGAGATCGTGTTCCACTGCGGTATCCGTTCGTGGCAGTACGCGAACAGGTCCGTCGTCAGCCGCAGCGACGGCGCCGGCGGGTAGATGTAGTTGCCGCGCGCGATGTACTCCTTGAGGATGTCGTTCTGGCTCGTGCCGCGCAGCTTCGCCGCCGCGACGCCCTGCTCCTCCGCGACCAGCTCGTACAGGCACAGCAGCACAGCTGCGGGCGCGTTGATCGTCATCGAGGTCGAGACGCCGTCGAGCGGGATGCCGTCGAACGCGGTGCGCATGTCGTCGATCGTGTCGATCGCGACGCCGGTTCGCCCGACCTCGCCGAGTGAGCGCGGGTCGTCGGAGTCGAGGCCGAGCTGCGTCGGTAGGTCGAACGCCATCGAGAGGCCGGTCGAGCCTTGCTCGAGCAGGTAGCGGTAGCGCGCGTTTGACTCTGTCGCGGAGGCGTAGCCCGCGTACTGGCGCATCGTCCACAGCCGCCCGCGGTAGCCCGCGGCATGGATGCCGCGCGTGTACGGGAACTCGCCCGGCTGCTCCAGCTCGCTCTCCCGCGCCGGGCGGCGGTAGACCGGCTCGATCTCGATCCCCGAGTCGGTGAAGCGGCGCGGATCCTCCGCCCCGACGACCGGAGCGATCGTTGGGGGCTCCTCGCCGCTCTCGAGCCGCGCCATCGAACCCAGGATATCCGCGCGCCCCGATGGCGGCCGCCAATCCTCGTCAGTCTTCGCGCCCGACGTGGATCTCCCGCAGCCGATGCGTGTCGACGTCGTAGACGAAGCCGCGCACCGCGTCGCTGTGGCGAACGAAGGGCGAGCGGCGAACACGCAGCAGCGACTGGCGGACGTCGGCATCGACGTCGCTGAAGGACTCGATCGCAAAGGCCGGCGCGACGCCCGTCGCCTGCTGCAGCTCCTGGCGGAAGCCGTCGTCGGTGAGCTTCGCCATGCCGCAGTCGGTGTGGTGGATCAGCATCACCGCGCGCGTCCCGAGCCGTCGTTGGGAGACCGCGAGCGAGCGGATCACGTCGTCGGTTATCACCCCACCGGCGTTGCGCAGCACGTGCGCCTCCCCGTCGCGAAGTCCGAGTGCCGCGAACACGTCAAGGCGTGAGTCCATGCACGTCACGATCGCCAGGCGGCGGCTCGGGCGCAGATCGACATGGCGCTCGGGCAGCGAGGCGGCGAACGCGGCATTGTTCGCAAGCAGCTCGTCGATCACATCCACGGCGGGCACCCTAAACGGCGCGTCGCGACAGCGCGTCGCTCACGCGCGGCGCGTGGACGGACGGCGTCCCCGCCTCGTGCGGGCCGCGACCCGGCTTAGCCGGTAGGCTGGCTGCGATGTCAACCTGTCTCGTCACCGGCGGAGCCGGCTTCCTCGGCTCCCATCTGTGCGAGGAGTTGCTCGCGCGCGACCATCGTGTGATCTGCGTCGACAATCTCGAGACCGGCACGCTCGAGAACATCGCCCATATCCGCGACCCGCAGTTCTGCTCGCTGAACATCGACATCACCGCGCCCTACTTCGTCGACGAGCCGGTCGATGTCGTCTTTCACCTTGCCTCGCCCGCCTCGCCGATCGATTACCTGCGGCTGCCGCTGCTGACGCTGAAGGTCGGCTCCCACGGCACGCATCACACGCTCGGGCTCGCGAAGGCGCATCGCGCACGCTTCCTGCTCGCGTCGACGAGCGAGGTCTACGGCGACCCGAAGGAGCATCCGCAGTCCGAGGGCTACTGGGGCCACGTCAACCCGATCGGACCACGGGGCGTCTACGACGAGGCCAAGCGATACGCCGAGGCGTTGACGATGGCCTACCACCGCCAGCAGGGCGTCGACACCGCGATCGTGCGGATCTTCAACACCTACGGGCCGCGCATGCGTCCGTACGACGGGCGCGCGATACCGACGTTTCTCCGCCAGGCGCTCGCCGGGCAGCCGCTGACGATCTTTGGCGACGGCTCGCAGACACGCTCGTTCTGTTTCGTCAGCGACCTCATCCGCGGCCTGATCGCGCTGGCGGAGTCCGGCTACCACGAGCCGGTGAACATCGGCAATCCCGACGAGTTCACGCTGCTGGCCCTGGCGAAGACGGTGCTCGAGGTCACCGGCGGAGATTCCCCCATCGTGTTCGAAGAACTGCCGACCGACGACCCCAAGCAGCGCCGGCCCGACATCACCCTTGCGCGCAAGCTGCTCGGCTGGTCCCCGGAGGTCTCGCTGCCGGACGGCCTGCGGCGCACGATCGACGCCGACCGAGCCGCCGCCTGAACGCGCCGCCGACCGGGATCGCTCACACGGCGGTGCGGCGATTGGCACGCATCGACCAAGGTCTGGCGGTGCGCCGCAACATCTGGCAGAGTTGGGCGTTGGAACGAGCGTGATGTCAACTTCCCGCCAGAGCATTCGCGCGGTCCCCGACCCCCTGCCGGACGAGACGGTAAGCGGCGACGCGCCTTCGCGGTCGGAGCAGCCCGCGCTGGGGGAGCGTGACGTCCGCGCGAAGCGCCCGCCGCTGCTGTCGTTCTTGCTGCGGTGGGAGACGGCACGGCGCTTTGCTCGCGTCGTCGTGCTGATGGCGCTCGACTTCGCCGGCGTGTTCCTCGCAATCTTCACCGCGCTGCTGCTGAAGGACGTCGTCTACGGCAAGTCCCGGCTGATCTCCGGAGCGTTCCACCAGACGCGCGGGTTCGTCGCCTTCGCCTACCTCGTGACGCTCCTGCTGTTCGCCCGCTCCGACATGTACGCCGACCGCGGCGAGCGCCCCGGGCTGTCGAGGATCCTGGCGACCCTCTTCCAGGTGATGCTCGTCGCGTTGATCTTCGCGGTGGTGACCAGCACCGGACAATTCAGTTCGTACTACGTCTTCTACGGCTCGTTCCTGTTCGCGCTCGTCTACGTCACGTCGTTTCGGGCGCTCTACGAGCGGGTCTCCGGGGCGCTGCTGCGCGCCGCCGGCTACCGCCGCCGTGCCGTGCTCGTCGGCACCGGCCAGCACATCGACGCGGTCGCCAAGGCGCTGACCTCAGGCCCACACCCCAGCGTCGAGCTGGTGGGCTTCGTTTCGCGCCTCGACCGCGCGAACGGGGGCCTGCGCTCGCTCGGCACGCTGGCGGAGATCGGCGAGGCGATCTCCGTCAACCGCGTTGACGAGGTGATCGTCGTCGATCCCGACTTCCCCGAGCGCGAGCTGCTCGAGCTCGTCGATCGCGCGCACGACCGCGGTGTGCGCGTGCGCATCGCGCCGTCGACGACGGAGATCCTTGTCCGCCGCGGCGAGTTCGTGCCGGGCCAGTCGGTGCCGCTGTTCGAGCTTCGCCCGCCGGTCTTCGAGGGAATCGACTTCCTCATCAAGCGCACCTTCGACCTGGTCGTCTCGACGCTCGCGCTGATCGTGCTGAGCCCGCTGCTGCTCGTCATCGCGCTGGCGGTCAAGCTTGGTTCGCGTGGGCCGGTGCTGTACCGCTCGATGCGGCCCGGGATCGGCGGCGTTCCCTTCCCCTGTCTGAAGTTCCGTACGATGGTCGTCGGCGCCGACCGCAGCCAGGGCGATCTCGAGCAGCACAACGAGGCCTCCGGCGCCTTGTTCAAAGTGCGCAGCGACCCGCGCAGGACCCGCGTCGGGCGCGCCCTGCGCCGCTTCTCGCTCGATGAGCTGCCGCAGCTGGTCAACGTCCTGCGTGGCCAGATGTCCCTGGTCGGCCCACGTCCGCTGCCGCAACGCGATTTCGACCAGCTGGACGACTGGCACAAGAAGCGCTACCTCGTGATGCCCGGGATGACCGGCCTGTGGCAGGTGTCGGGGCGGGCCGAGCTCGGCTTCGACGACCTGGTCCGGCTCGACTTCCTCTACCTGGAGCGGTGGTCGGTCTTCCTCGACCTGACGATCCTGGTCAAAACGCTCCCCGCGGTAATCTGGGGACGCGGCGCCTACTGATCGGCTGCGACTGCGCTACGGCTGCGGCGTAGACCGCCCACGTTTCGCGGGCCGCGTCCGTCCAGGTCCACGCCGGCGGCGCCGGCGCCGGGCGCGCGGCGCTCACACCGGCGTCCAGCAGCCCCTCCATGTCACCGAGCTCGACGAACGTTGCGCGCTCGCCGAGGACCTCGCGCAGCGCCGGCGACTCGCAGGCCACTACCGGCGTGCCGCACGCCAGCGCTTCGATTGCCGGCAGGCCGAACCCCTCGTCGTCGGACGGGAACACGAGTGCGTGCGCGCCGCTGTACAGCGCGGCCAGCTCATCGTCGGAGACCTGTCCGGTGAGCGTGACGTCGGGCAGCTCATAGGCCCACGGCCGCGCCGGCCCGGCGAGCACGAGCGGCATCCGCCGTGGCGCCTGGGCGAGGTCGGCGACGCGCTTGCGGCGCTCGGGATGAAGCATGCCCCCCACCCACAGCAGGTACTCCTCGGGTAGCGCGTAACGCGCGCGAACCCTGGCGATCTCCTCTGCTCCGCGCTGATACATCGACGCTGCGACGGCCTCCGGGATCACGCTGATCCGCTCTCTGTCGATGTCGAGGCGTTCGCGCGCATCGTTCGCGACGACCTGAGTCGGCACGATCACGCGGTCGGCCCGCTGGACCGCGAGGTAGCGCAGCTTGAAGCGCACGCCGGTGCGCAGGTACTCCGCGCGGCCCTTGAGATTGACGAGGTCGTGCAGCGTGACGACCGTCGGGCAGGGGCACCGCAGGTGGGCGCCGTCCAGCCACGGCGAATGGAACACGTCGCCGCGCCGCGGATGCTGCGTCTCGGTGATCACGCTGTCGGGGGCGGCGGTTTCGTGCAGCGCGTCGAGGATGCAGCGCACGTAGCGGCCGATCCCGCGGGGGTCTCCCTTCGCACGGCTGTCGAACGCCACCCTCATGCGCCTACCCCGCCTCCTGTCCGCGTTCTCCCCGCGGCGCCCACCCGAAAGGGCATCCAGCCCAACTGTACCGCGGATCCTGGCCCTGCAGGGATAGATTTCCGGGCGCGTGAGCTACTTCGAACGCCTCTGGAGCGAGCTCGGCGACGGCCCGCCGGAGCACTTCGCACTCAGGCGCAACTTCGTGCTCGGGGTGCTGCAACCGGGTTCGCGGGTGATCGACGTGGGCTGCGGCGCCGGCTGGTTCGCCGCGGAGCTTGCGCGGGCCGGCTTCGCGGTGGTGGGAGTCGAGGTGGCGCACGAGCCGGTCCGCCGCGCCCGCGAGCGCTCGCCCGAGCTGGAGTTCCTCGTCGTCGGCGAGCAGGAGCTGCCGTTCCCGGCGGGCGCGTTCGATGGCGCGTGGATGGGGGAGGTGCTCGAACACGTGCAGGACGGGATCGGCCTGTTGGCCGAGGTGGCCAGGGTGCTCGTGCCCGGCGGGCGGCTCGCGCTGTCCACGCCCGACCACGGCTGGGCATTGCGGCTGCGCCTGGGGCTGAGCCGTCGAACGTTCGAGCGTCACTTCGAGCCGCGATCCGACCATCTGCGCTTCTTCACCGCCGCAACGCTGCGGACGCTGCTCGAAGCCGGGGGTTTCGAGGCGGTCGCGATCCGTCGCACAGGCGGCGTTCTGCTCGCTACTGCGCGGGTGCCTGGATGAGCTGCACGGCGAGCCCGGCGGTGCTCTCGGGCAGCGTCCAGAGGTGACGGCGGCCGCCCAGCTCGAGCGGCCCTGGCACCTCGCCGCGGCGGTCCGGTCCGCTGAAGCGCGCACCACCGGCGCGCAGCGTCGCGGTCATCGCGTCGAGGTCCGCGACGCGGAAGGCGAGATGGTCGATTCGCTGATCGACGCCGCCGAGGCGTGGCTCGCGCAGGTCGGCGTCGTCGATCGTGAAGATCTCCAGCGCTGCGGGACCATCGCCGAGAAACGCCGCCACGATCCCGTACTGCGGCAGCTCGAGCGTCCGCACGAGCGGCAGGCCGAAAGCCCGCTCGGCCGCTGCCACCGCGGCGTCGAGGTCGCGGACCAGGTATCCGACGTGGTCAAACTCTCCCAGCAACGCCGGCGAGCCTAACGCAACCGCACGGTGCGCAAGACTTTGCGGCGTGTCGTTCGCAGTCGACCTCGGAGACGGCCGCGCACTGCGTCCGCTCGACGACGTCGACGCGGAGGAATTGTTCGCGCTGATCGAGGCCAATCGCGCCCATCTGGCGGCGTGGATGCCGTTCGTCGGGCAGACCCGCGGGGTGGCCGACTCGCTCGCCTTCATCCGCGCCGCGCGTCGACAGTACGAGGAGAACCGCGGCATGCAGCTCGCGCTCGTCCAGGATGAGCGGATCATTGGCGTCGCCGGCTTCCACGCGATCGACTGGACGCGCAAGTCGACGAGCATCGGCTATTGGCTCGCCGCCGACCGCCAGGGGGCGGGCACGATGACGACCGCGGTGTGCGCGTTGCTGGATCACGCCTTCGACAGCTGGCAGCTCAGCCGCGTCGAGATCCGCGCCGGTGTGCTCAACACGCGCAGCCGCGCGATCCCGCAGCGGCTCGGGTTTCGCGAGGAGGGCGTGCTGCGCTCCGCCGAGCGGATCGGCACCCGGGTGATCGACCACGTCGTCTACGTCATGACGGCGCGCGAGTGGAGACGCAGGACGCGCGAGCTGCGGCGCGCCGCGCGCGCGTCCGAGCCTGCGGACCGCCGCCGGGTCAGTTAGCGGCGGCGTTCTCCAGCGCCGAGCGGGGAAGGTCGGGATCGTAGGGGTAGAGGTGGTGGGCGGCGGCGAGCGCCGCGAGCCCGACCTTCGTGGACCCGTCGAGCTGCCAGAGCGCGAACCAGCTGGCCGCGTTCGACGGCTGCAGCGCGATCGCTCGCTCGAGCGTCTGCTGGGCCAGCCGGGTCTCCCCGAGCGTGTTGTTGTAGACGCCGGCAAGGCCGATCAGTGGCGTGGTGTCGAGCGGGTCGCGCGAGTTCGCCGCCAGGTAGTCGGCACGGGCGACGGCCAGCTCGCGGTTCGCCTGGGTGTTGTGGTTGAGCACCAGCGCCGTGTCCGCGCCGGCGAGCGCGAGGCTCCCGGCTGTCGCGGCCTGCTCGGAGCGCAGAGGCTGCCACTGCGACCAGGCGAGGACGAGCGCGAGCGCGACCGCGGTGGCGACGCCGGCGGCTGCGACCGGCGAGCGCAGCACGACGCCCGGCGAGAGCCGGCCGGCGTCCAGGAGCTGCCGCGTCGGCCCACGTCCGGCCACCCATCCGGCGCACAGCAGCGCGATCACGGCGTCGCCTGGGACGAAGTAGGTCCAGTCGATCGACGAGTGCACGGCGAAGGTGATCACGACGGCGATCAGCGTCAGCACACCGATCCGCTCGGCCCCCTCGGCGCCCGGCACGCGGGCGCGGAACGGCCGCGCGGCGCGAACAGCGGCGATGCCCCAGCCGATCGCCACGGCGAGGCTGAGCGCGAGACCGAGCAGGCCGAGGTCGGCGAGCGTCTGGAAGATGTAGCTATGCGCGTTGAGCGCCGCGGCGGGGCCTGTCATGTAGCGCTGATGGGCGACCGCGTAGGCTCCGGCTCCCGCGCCGGCAAGCGGGTGCGCGTCGAACACGTCGAGGGCGTAGGACCAGTACAGCGCCTGCATGCTGCCCGCCGAGGTCAGCCGGCCTGCGCTGTTGGACGGCTGCTGTGCGTTCGGCGTCGTCAGCTCGTGCCAACCGTGCGAGATCGTGCCGGACAGGCCGCGCGAGCTGACTGCCGCGGCGCCGACGCCGGCGACCGGGACGAGCGCGAGCGCGACGAGGGCCGCGATCGCAAGCATCCGCCGACGCCGCGCGGAGAGCGGGTTGCGGTCGCGCGCGAAACGCACGAGCAGCGCCGCGACGAAGGCGACGAGCAGCGCTGCCACGAGCACGACGCCGAGGCGATGCCCGGTGGCGCTGCGGGCGGCGAGCGCGACGTGGTCGTCGGTGAGCGCCGGCTGGCGTAAGGCCCATCCGACCACCGCCGCGGCGGCGACGCCGCCGATAGCCAGCACCGACAGCGCGCGCAGGCGCAGCGGCGCGAGCGCGACCCAGAACGCCACGCCGATCACGGCGGCGAGCACAGCGCCGCGCGAATAGGACAGCACGAGCGCAACGAGCAGCACGCACAGCGCGGGCGCCGCGAGCGCGTTCAGCACGGCATGGCCGTCGCGCCTGGCGCCGAGCCAGAGCGCCGGCGCGAGACCCAGTGCGGCTGTCAGACCGACCGCGTTCCAGTAGCCGAACGGGACCGACAGTCGGGCGTAGGGGTCGGAGGCGTCGAGCGTCGCGGGCACGATCTTGCTTGCGACGGCATAGGCGGATAGCACCAGCGTCGCCAGCAGCACGCCGCTGACCAAGCTTCGCCAGCGTCCCGCGCTGAGCCGCACGAGCGCGATCGCGCCGGCGAAGGTGGCGGCGTAGGCGAGCGTGCGGTTCGCCTCGAGCCACGAGTTGGCGGGCGCGGCGGACCAGTCGACGGAGAGCGCGCTGAACGCCGCGAGCGCGAACAGCGCGATCGCCGCACCGATCCCGAACACGCGCACGCGCCCGGCATGCTCACGCGCGAAGGCGAGCGCGACGAGCAACCCTCCGACCATCGTCAGCGCCATTTCCACGACCGTGTTCGGGCCCAGCCCGGCGCCGGAGGGGCTGCTGCCGTCGACGCTGAGAGCACCACCGGTGGCCGCGAAGCCGACGGCGGCGACCGCCGCCGCGATCGCGATCGTCAGCCACGAGTCAGCGGCCAGGCGCGTGAGCGTCGCAACGAGCGGCGCGCCGTCGCCGCGGCTAATGCGGGCGGCGTGCGCGGACAAGGTTGTTGATCGCGCGCACGCTGACCGCGAGCACGGTCGCGAGCAGCGCGGCCAGGACGACCAGCAGCGGCGTCGGCAGGTTCGAGAGCCACGACACGCCGCGGTCCGTCACGGTCCCGGGCGTCACCGTCTGGCCGATCCCCGGCAGCACCACCGGCAAGCCCCCGCCGGAGGTCAGCTTCTGCAGTCGCTTCTTGACGATGTCGGACGTGTGCGCGCCGCTGCCCGTTCCGCGCGTCGAGCGCGGATGGCCGCTGCCGCCGCCGCTCGCTTTGCGATGTGCCGCCAGTTCCAGTTTGCTGATCGTGGCCTTGATCACGTCGGCACAGTTCGTGTACTGGTCACCACTGGCGTCGAGCCGGTCCAGCGCCTCCTGCAGGACCTTGATCGTGTAGTGGCCCTTGAGCGGAAAATGGCCGGCGCTGCAATCCTGGATCGCCGCGCCCGGGGTGTCCTTGTAGCGCTTCGTGTGAGCGGCCGCGACGGACACCGGGGCGGCCAGCAGGACGCACGCGAGCACGGCTGATAGGGCTCGCACGCGCGGGCGGGTCATGGCTCCACGCTACCAGCACGCACGGGCGGCGGCGCAACCACTTCGAGCGCGCCGGCGAAGCCCTCGGCCCAGGCGTCGAAGGTGTAGGCGGAGACGTCGTTGCGTCCGGCGGCCCCGAGCGCGGCGCAGCGCCGGCGGTCGGCGGCGAGGGTCGCCAGCGCGGCCGCCAGCGCAGCCGGGTCGCGCTCGCGCACGATCAGCCCGTTGCGCCCTTCGCGCACGAGGCCACCTGCCGCGGCGCCGACGGCGTCGCTCGCGATGATCGCTGCTTCCTGGTTCATGGCTTCGTTGACCACCAGCCCCCACGGCTCGATGAATCGGCGCGTGCTGATGGACGGTACAACCAGAACGTCGGAGGATGCGTAGAAGTTGCGCAGCGCCAGCGGGCCGAGCGGCCCGGTGGCGACGACCCCGTCCGGGAGCGTGGCGCGCAGATCGCCCACGAGCGTCAGCGTTCCGTCCAGCGCGGCGCGCCGCCAAGCCTCCAGCGCCACGGCGAGCCCCTTCTCGGGCGCGGCGCGCCCGACGAACAGCGCCGCGAAGCGCGCGTCCGTGCGGGGCGCGGCGGGAGCGGACCAGAAGGTGTTGTCGACCGCCTGCGGGGCGACGAAGACGCGCCTGGCGCCGTGCCGGCGCACGTAGGCGCTGACGTGCTCGCCGTAGGTGACGACCGCGGCGGCGTCACGGTAGATGCTGCGCATCAGCGGCAGCGCGGCGAGGTGCGCCGCCGTGCGCGGTGTGCGCCACAGCGCGGCCCAGAAGACGAACGGCACCGCGGCGCGCCGCGACGCCCACCAGGCGGCCGGCAGCGCCACGCGGCCCCCGGTGCCGGCGACGACGGCGCGGTAGTCGCCGGAGCGCACGAGCGGGCCGATCTCGCGCTGGTCGACGAGGTGGTGCGGGATCGTCGCCGGCGGCGGGCCCGGCGGCGAGCCGTGGCGGTGGCGTCCGCCGTACAGCGCGAGCTCGATCCCGACGCGGTCGTGGAGGCGTTCGAAGGCTCCGCCGCGATCTGCGGGGACATGCCCGGTGACGAACAGCACCGGTTTCACCGTAGCGCCTCCGTGTACGCGCGGAGCGTCTGCTCGCCGCACCGCGGCCAGCTGAAGTCGCGCTCGACTGTCGCCCGCCCCGCGGCGCCGAGCGCCACACGCCGGTCGTGATCTGCGAGCAGGCCGCGCAGGCAGTGCGCGAGCGCGGACGGCGAGCGGGGCGCGACGAGCACGATTCCGCCGCCGGCGGCCGCGATCTCCTCCGGCCCGGGCTCGCCGGCGCAGCCGACGGCGGGAATCCCCGCGGCCATCGCCTCGATGTAGGCCACGCCAAAGGCCTCCTCGGTCGACGGCATCACGAAGCACGACGCCGCGCGGGCGCGTGCCAGCGCCGCCTCGTGTGCGAGTTGGCCGGCGAACTCGACGCGGTCGCGGACGCCGAAGGCGACCGCGAGCCGCTCCAGCGGCCGCCGCTGCGGACCGTCGCCGATCACCAGGTAGCGCACGCCCGGCAGCTCGGCGAGCGCCTCGAGCACGTCGGCGTGGCGCTTGCGTTCGACGAGGTGCCCGACGGTGACGATCAGCGGGGGGCCAGCGGCCACGCCGCTCGTGGGCGGCACGTCCGTGCCGAGATGCACGACGCGCGTGTAGTGCGCGCCGTGCTCGCGGGCGAGACCTTCGATGCCGGCGCTGTTGGCCAGCACGAGCGCCGAGCGGCCGAAGACGCGCTCCACGGCCTCACGCCCTCCGGCCACGCGTGAGCTGGTCCAGAGCACGTCGCCGCCGTGCACGGACACCACGAGCGGTAGGGCGGAGCCGATGCGCAGCGCCGCGTCCCCGGCGGGAACGGCGTTGTGCGCGTGCACGAGATCGAACGGCGCCGCCTGCCGGACCGCGCGCCGCAGCGCCGGAGCCGCCCATGCGCCCCAGTGGGCGTAGCTGCGAGCACGCGGCGGCGAGACGTAGCGCACGTAGCGCACGTCCAGGCCATCGAGTTGCGTGTGGTGCGGCTGGCGAGCCAGGGCAAGCGCCGCTGTGAGGTGGCGCTTCGGCGGCACGAGCCGGTGCAGCACGAACACCGACACGTCGGCTCCGGCGTCGCGCGCGGCGAGCGCCTGGCGGTGCGCCCAGATGCCGAGCACCGGGTCGCGGCGGCGCGGGTAGAACTCGGCGACGACCGCTACGCGCATCGGCGATGCACGGCAAGCGTTCGTTGTGACTCGCGAACCGGCAGATGGGGGTGTTCCGCGAGGAACGCCCGCGCCTGTGCAACCGCCGTTTCGCGCGCGTAGCCGGTGGCCGCCGGCGCGACGCGGTGGCCGATCGGGAAGAGGTCGACGATGCCGATCGGCCAGCCCCGCTCGCGCGCCAGCCACGCCCAGTGCGCATCCAGGCCCCAGCCCATGCCGACAGCCGGGAACGGCAGCAGCGTGTCGAAGGTGTCGCGGTGAAGCGCCGTCAGCGGCCCGATCTCGACGAACGCCGTTTCGCGCGCGACGCTTCCCCACTGCCGCCGCGTCAGGCGCCACGCCGCGTGGGAGCGCAGCCGGTGCGCGGGCGCCGCGAGCCGCAGCCCGAAGCGGTGCGCGAGGTAGAGAAATCCGTCGAGAAAGTCCGCGGGCAGCTCGATGTCGTCGTCCACTACCAGCACCCAGTCGAAGGCCGCGAGTTCGACCCCGTCGAGCAGCCGGTTGAGGTTCTCGAACTTCGCCGCGCCCCCGGGCGCGCGTTCGAGCACAACCAGCTCGCAGCTCGATCGCCGCAGGATCGCGACGGCGCGCCGGTGGAGTGCTTCGTTCTCCGGTCTCACAACCGACAGCACCAGCACGCGCCAGCTCGCATCCCCTCTGGCCGCGCGGCGAACGCACAACACTTGCGGCAGGCCGCGGACAGCCATCGCCCAGTCGACAACCGCGCGCAGCAGATCCCGCCGCCCGCCGACGGTTCCGCTCTCCCCGGACAGGAAGTCGGCGGCGCTGTCGCCGCGCACCCGGTCGCGATGCGCCTGGCGCGCACGCGAGATCCGTCCCCAGCTGTGCGCCGCCATCACCGGTCCGTTGGCGCAGCGTCGCCGCGCGGTGTGCCACATGCACCCCGCGAACACGCGCACCTCGGCCGCCAGCGGCGGCGCCCGGCCCTCATCCTGATCGAACGCGCGTGCCTGGCGGCCACGCGCCACGGCGGCGCGCATCAGAGCCGCCAGCGTCGCGTCGGCGCCCGCGCGGCGATGGTCGAGCGCCGCGGCGGCGACATAGCGGATCCGTCCACCCGCGCGAAGGTGGCGCTGCTCCCACTCCTCCTCGTCGCCGCACCAGCACTGCCGATGGGGGTCGAAGCGGCCCACGGCGTCGAAGGCGGCGGCGCGGATCGCCATATTCGCGCCCCAGGCACGCGTGACGTCGCGGTCCTCGCCGCCCAGGTCGGTGTGTGTGATCGGCGGCCCCTCGCGCCCGCACACGTGGCGGCGCGCCCCGGAGTCCTCCAGGCGGGCGAAGATCGGACCTGTGAAGACGCCCACCTCGGGTTGCGCGCGCGCCGCCGCGATCAGCGCCTCGAGCCAGTCGTCGTGCACCTCGACGTCGTCGTCGACGAAGGCGAGCAGCTCGCCTTCCGCCGCCGCCAGACCCGCGTTGCGTGCGGCGTTCAGGCCGCGCTGCCCGCCGAGCGACAGGTAGCGCGCGCCAAAGCGCTCGGCGAGCTCCGCATTGCGCGCGAGGCCCTCCGAGTCGTCGACGACGATCACCTCGGCACCGGCACGCCGCGCCTGCGGCGCGATCGACGCCAGTGCCACCGCGAGGTAGTCGGGACGTGCCCTGGTGGGGATGATGATCGACGCGGATGGAGTCATCTGTCCGAAGAGTCTAGGTTTAGCAACGAGCGTGATCCTCTTTCTGCACAACCGCTACCGTCGCAGCGGCGGCGAGGAGCGCGCCGTCGAGGATCTGCTCTGGCTCGTGCGCGAACACCTCGGCGAGGATGCGGAGCTGCTGACGCGCGACTCCGCGCTGCTCGGTCGCGGTCGCGCTGCGGCGGGGATGCTGGGCGGTGGGCTGCGTCCCGATGAGGTGGCCTACGCGGTCAGGCGCACCGGTGCGCGCATCGTGCACGCGCACAATCTCACGCCGTCGTTCGGCTGGCGCGCGCTCGCGGCGGCGCGCGAGGCCGGCGCGCGAGTCGTCGCCCACCTGCATCAGTACCGGCTCGTCTGCGCCGTCGGGATCTGCTTCACCGAGGGGCGCGAATGCACCCGCTGCCATGGGCGCAACACGTTCCCCGGCGTGCTGCACCGCTGCCGCGGCGACGCCGCCGAGTCGCTCGTCTACGCGGCGGGCCTCGCGCTGTGGCAGCGCCGTGTCGCGGGGTTGATCGACGTCGCGATCGTTCCCAGCGAGTTCGCCCGCCGGCGTCTGCTCGAGCTCGGCGCGCCGCTGCCGGCGACGCACGTGCTGCCGCACCCGGTCCGCTCCTTCGCGCCCCGCTCGCAGGCGCGCGCCGGGAACTACGCGCTGTTCAGCGCGCGCCTGGAACCGGAGAAGGGTCTCGAGGTGGCGGTCGCGGCCTGCCGCATCGCCGGCGTGCCACTGCTGGTCGCCGGCGCCGGCTCGCAGCGCCCGCGCTTCGACGGAGCGCCCGGCGTGCGCTTCGCCGGTCTCGTCGGCGAGGGCGAGCTGGCGTCTCTTCGCGCGGGCGCGAAGCTCGCGCTGATGCCGTCGCTGACCGCGGAGACCTTCGGGCTCGCCGCCGCCGAGGCGATGTCCGCCGGTCTCCCGGTCGCGGGGTCCGACATCGGCGCGCTGCCGGAGCTGATCCCGGCACGCTGGCTGTCGCCCCCGGGTGACGCGCGCGCCCTGGCCGCCACGATCGCAGAACTTGTTGCCGACCCGGATGCCGGCGACGACGCCCTCGCGACGGTCTGTGGGCTGCTCGATCCGGGCGAGCTTGCCGCAAGGCTCGCGTCGATCTACGCATCCGAGCCCCCCCGATAGGATCAAGGCCAGATGCGCGCGATCGTCACCGGCGGCGCTGGCTTCATCGGCTCCAACATCGTGGACGCGCTGCTCGACCGCGGCGACGAGGTCACCGTGATCGACGACCTCTCGACCGGCAAGCATGAGAACCTGGATCACGCGCTCGCCCGCGGCGCCCGACTCTGCGTTACCGACATCCGCGACGCCGCCGAGCTGGGCGGCGTGATCGAGGAGGACAGGCCGCACACGATCTTCCATCTCGCGGCGCAGATCGACGTGCGCCGCTCGCTCGCCGATCCCGCCTGGGACGCGACGATCAACGTGGCGGGCACGATCAACGTGCTCGAGGCGGCGCGCCGGCACGGCGTGGCGAGGATCGTCAACAGCTCAACCGGGGGAGCGATCTACGGCGAGGCGGAGGAGGTTCCGTCCAGCGAGCGCACGCCGCCGCTGCCCGAGGCCGCCTACGGCCAGAGCAAACTCTCGGCGGAGGGTTACCTCGGCCTCTACGAGCGCCTTTACGGCCAGAGCTCGGTGACACTGCGCTACGGCAACGTCTACGGGCCGCGGCAGGACCCGCTCGGTGAGGCCGGCGTGATCGCGATCTTTGCCGGCCTGCTCGAACGCGGCGGCCAGCCGACGGTCTTCGGCGACGGGCGCCAAACGCGCGACTACGTGTATGTCGGCGATGTCGTCGCCGCGAACCTCGCGGCCGCGCAGGCGGACGTGCACGGGGCGATCAACATCGGCACCGGCGTCGAGACCGACGTGCTCGAGCTGATCGCGATCATGCGCGAGCTCGCCGGCGTAGAGAGCTTCGAGCCGCAGTTCGCGCCCGCGCGGCTCGGCGAGCTGGCCCGCAGCTGCCTCGACGTCACGCTCGCGCGCGACGCGCTGGGCTGGGCGCCGAGCGTGACGATCCGCGAGGGTCTGCGCCTGACGCTTGAGGCGAGCCGCGCGGCGCCGGCGCCGTGAGCGCTCCGGGGCCGCGACGCGCGCTGATCACCGGCGTCAGCGGACAGGACGGGTCCTACCTGGCGGAGCTGCTGTGCGCCGAGGGACTCGAGCTGCACGGGATCGTCCGCGAACGCGCCGACGGCGACTCGCCCAACCTCGACGCGGTGCGCGACTCGCTGACCCTGCACGACGGCGACCTGATGATGCGCGGCACGCTGACGGCGGTGATCGCCGCCGTCTCGCCCGACGAGATCTACCATCTGGCGGCGCCCGCGTTCGTGCCCGACTCGTGGCGTGCAGCCGCCGACACGCAGCACGGGATCGCGACCGTCACCGGGGAGCTGATCGACGCGGTGCGTGACCACGCGCCGGGCGCGCGCGTCGTTGTCGCGACCTCGCGTGAGATCTTCGGCGCCGCCGCGCCGAGCCCGCAGCGCGAGGACACGCCGTGCGTGCCGAGCTCTCCCTACGGCGTCGCGAAGCTCGCGGCACACCAGTTGATTGGCCTGCTGCGCGACCACAACGGGCTGCATCTGTCCTCCGCGATCCTCTACAACCACGAGTCGCCGCGGCGCCACCCGCAGTTCCTTTCGCGCAAGGTGACCGCCGCCGCCGCGGCGATCAGCCTGGGACGCCAGGACGAGCTGTGGCTCGGCGACCTCGACGCCGTGCGCGACTGGTCGGCCGCCCGCGACGTGGTCGCGGGCCTGCGGTTGATGGCGGCCGCGCCGCAACCGGCCGACTACGTGCTCGCGGGCGGTGTCGGGCGCACCGTGCGCGAACTGGTCGAGGTCGCATTCGCCTGCGTCGAGCTCGACGTCTCGCGCCACCTGCGCGTCGACCCGGAGCTGGTGCGGCCCCCCGAGGCCTCGCCGGCGATCGGCGACAACCGGCGCGCGCGCGAGCAGCTCGGCTGGAGCCCTCAGATCAGCTTCGAGGAGCTGATCGCCGAGATGGTCGCCGCCGATCTCGCCGCGCTGCAGGTGGCCTGACGGCGGGCGCCGCGTCGCGCTCAGGCGACCGTGATCTCGGAGGCGAGGTAGACGTCCTGGATCGCGTTCAGCAGCTCGACGCCGTCCTCCATCGGCCGCTGGAAGGCCTTGCGACCGCTGATCAGCCCGGTCCCGCCCGCGCGCTTGTTGATCACCGCGGTGCGAACCGCCTCGGCGAGGTCGGTCGCTCCGGATGAGGCGCCGCCGCTGTTGATCAGGCCCGCGCGACCCATGTAGCAGTTCGCCACCTGGTAGCGGCAGAGGTCAATCGGATGATCGCTGGTCAGCTGCGAGTAGACCAGCGGGCTGGTCTTGCCGTAGTCCTTGCCGAGCGCGGTGTAGCCCCCGTTGTTCTCGGCCATCTTCTGCTTGATGATGTCGGCTTCGATCGTGACGCCGAGATGGTTGGCCTGGCCGGTCAGGTCGGCGGAGAGGTGGTAGTCGACGCCGTCGCGCTTGAAGGCGGGATTGCGCAGATAGCACCACAGCACGGTGAACATGCCGAGGCTGTGCGCTTCCTCGAAGGCCTGCGAGACCTCGACGATCTGGCGCGTCGACTCCTCGCTGCCGAAGTAGATCGTCGCCCCGACGGCGGCCGCGCCCAGCTCCCATGCACGCTGCACGCTCGCGAACATCACCTGGTCGAAGCGGTTGGGGTAGGTCAGCAGCTCGTTGTGGTTGAGCTTGACGATGAAGGGGATGTGATGGGCGTAGCGCCGGCTGACGGAGCCGAGCACCCCGAGCGTCGAGGCCACCGCGTTGCAGCCGCCCTCGATCGCCAGCTCGACGATCGCGGCTGGGTCGAAGTAGATCGGGTTCGGCGCGAAGCTCGCACCGGCGGAATGCTCGATCCCCTGGTCGACAGGCAGGATGCTGACGTATCCGGTGCCGGCCAGGCGGCCGTGGCCGAACAGCGAGGCGAGGTTGCGCAGCGTGGCGTTGTTGCGGTCCGTGTCCTTGTAGATGCGGTCCACGAAGTCGGGGCCCGGGAGGTGCAACAGCGAGCGCTCGACGGTGGTCGAGGTGTGCTCGAGCAGCGAGTCGGCGTCGTCGCCGAGCAGCTCGACGATGTGGTCGATCGTCGTTGAGGTGGTCATGTCCACGAGCGTAGCGCCTTGCGGCGCGCGGTGATGTAACACCTGTTTCGCGGACCGGCGCAGGCACTCAGCCGCGGTAGAAGTGCGGCGTACGCGTCGGGCAGTACAACCTGTATTTGTCAAACGCGATCAGCGGCGAGCCGAACACGATGTACACGCCGGAGCCGTCGGACAGGCGCAGGCACGGCGGTGGGTCGCCCGGCTGAGGGTAGCGGCGGAATATGAAAGCGTCAGTTGGGCCCAGCGTCTGTGGTTGATAGTCCGCGGGCACCTTCAGGCCGGCGGCCGCCGCGAGCGCGAACAGGCCGAGCGGGTCGACCTGGCTGGTGTACATGTTCGACAGGTCGAACTCGACGCTGCGATGGCCCTGGCGGCGCATCGCGTTCAGCAGCGCGAGGAACTGCCGACGCGGCTGGCCGGTTATCACGTGAGTCAGGATCTCGGGCAGCGGCGCCGTGCGTTTGTAAAACATCGGCTTGCGCCCCGGGCAGATGAACGTCAGCTCCTGAAACGGTGCCCGCTGCGGGTTGCCCAGCACGACATATACCCCGGAGCCGTCATCGAGACGCTGGCAGGGTGGCGGATCGCCGGCCACGATGTAGTGCCGCAGGACGTAGGCGTCGTGGGGACCAAGCGACGCGAAGCTGTAGGGGGGTGCGGGCAGACCGGCTTCCAGGGCCAGCGCGTCGAGGCCCGCTGGGCTGAAGTCGGGTATGTTCGCGCTGCCGCCGTCGAACTCGACCTGCTGCACGCCGACACGGTGGAGCCCGGTCAGCAGCGCGAGCAGGTCGCCGTCCTTGACCGGGCCGCCGCGCAGCCAGCCGTTCGGCGAGAAGAACGTCAGCACGCGTGCGCCTGCCAGGCTCGTGCTCGGCGCCCCGGGGAAGGTGATGCTGAGCGTCGGGCCGGCGCCGAACGACACGGCGATAAAGTTGGCGGCGACGATGACGCCGAAGATCGTCGTCAGCCAGCGCCGCAGCCGCGGTCGTGCGGTCGCGATCCAGCCCGTGGCGAGCACCGCCATAAAGACCAGCGCCGGCAGCGAGTAGCGGGGATCCTTCAGCGAGATGTACGTCACGCCGAGGTAGGACACCAGTCCGCCGATGATCAACTCGGGCGCCAGGTCGTGGGGGTCGCGCTGCCGAGCGAAGCGCCACGCCCCGAGGGCGGTGCCGGTCACCAAGAGCAGGGTCAGCGGCACGAGCAGCTGGTGGTTGACCATGCTCCACGCGTACCAGGCGGCGTTCGTCGCGGAGTAGCGCGACGGGTAGAGCCCGGTGGCGTTGGGGGTGGCGGTGGTAGCCGCCCCCGTCGCACCGACGGTGAGGCCGTGGAGTTGCGAGAAGTGGTCGACGTACCAGGGCAGGCCGATCAGCGCGCCGACCGCCAGAAAGGCGAGCAGGCCACGCCAGTTGCGCCAGCCGCCGCGCAGCACGACGACGAGGATCAGGCCCACGACGAACAGCGGGAACGTCTCCTTGGAGAGCATGCCGATCCCGCAGATCAGGCCCGCGAGCGCGGACGTGCTGACCCGCCCGAAGCGGCGTGAGGCGAGAATCGCCCATACGCTGATCGCCACCATCGCCGCCTCGCCGGGGTCGACGTAGTACTCGCGCATCTCGGAGACGATCATCGGTGTGCCGAGCGCGAACAGCGCCGCGAGCAATCCGGCGCGCCGGCCGTAGGCGATCGTGCCCACGCCGTAGCAGCCGCCGGCCAGCAGCGGCACGAAGACGACGTTGTCGGCGAGAATCACCGCGGATTCGTGCAGGCCGCCGAGGAACACCCCGATCGCACCCACGAGGTGCACGAGCGGCGGGTAGTCGTTGAAGTCAGTGAACGGCGCGAGCAGCTGGCCTTTTGCAAGCTCGTAATGGACGATGAAGGCGAAGATCAGGTGGTGGCCCTCGTCGAAGTCGGGCACGCGGCGGTCCTGCGTCAGCCACCACACCGTCACGCCGATGAAGACCAGGCAGGCGATCGCGACCCAGGCTCCCTCACCCAGGGTGCGCAGGCACCCGACCAGCCAAGCCAGGCGCCTCCGCTGCGCAGTCGGCGCTTCGTCCAGGGGTCTTGGCTCGGCTGCCACGGCCGCTCAGCGAAGCGCGGGTTCGCGAGTGTCTGGCACGAGGGCTGCGCGACGTCGGGTCGCTGCGATCGACCTAGCGCGAAAGCAGTTGGAGATCGGCGTCGACCATCAGCCGGATCATCGTCTCGAAGTCGGTCGTCGGCTCCCAGCCGAGCAGCGCCGTCGCCTTCGTGTGGTCGCCGATCAGGTGGTCGACCTCCGCCGGGCGCACGAACTGCTGATCGATCACGACGTGCTCGGCCACGTCGAGCCCCGCCTGGTCGAAGGCGACAGCCACGCAGTCGCGAACCGAGTGCGCGATCCCGGTGGCGATCACAAAGTCCTCGGGCTCGTCGCGCTGGAGCATCAGCCACATCGCCTCGACGTAGTCCTTCGCGTATCCCCAGTCGCGTTCCGCGTCGAGGTTGCCAAGATGCAGTTTCGTGGCGAGCCCGAGGCGGATCGCCGCGGCGTGCCAGGTGATCTTGCGCGTGACGAACTCGAGCCCGCGGCGGGGGGACTCGTGGTTGAAGAGGATCCCGCTCGTCGCGTGCAGGTCGTAGCTCTCGCGGTAGTTGACGGTGATGAAGTGGCCGTAGGCCTTCGCCACGCCGTAGGGCGAGCGCGGGTAGAACGGCGTCAGCTCCGTCTGGGGGATCTCTCGCACCTTGCCGAACATCTCGCTGGAGGACGCCTGGTAGAAGCGAGCCTCGGGGCAGGCCTCACGGACCGCTTCGAGGATGCGCGTGACGCCGACGCCGCTGAACTCGGCGGTCAGCGTGGGCTGCACCCAGGAGACGGCGACGAAGGACATTGCCGCCAGGTTGTAGATCTCGTCGGGGCGACTCGCGCGCAGGGTGTCGACGAGCGAGCGCTGGTCGAGCAGGTCGCCCTGGTGCAGCGTGACGCGGTCGCGCAGATGCTCGATGCGCTCGAAGCGCTCGGTCGAGGAGCGGCGCACCATGCCATGCACGTCGTAGCCCTTCTCGAGCAGCAGCTCAGCCAGGTAGGAGCCGTCCTGGCCGGTGATGCCGGTGATCAGCGCGGTTGGACTCAAGACGTCAGCACCTCTCGTTCGCGCAGCCACCGCACGGTGGCCGCGATTCCCTCGGGCAGCTCGATCTGGGCCTCCCAGCCCAACAGCCGCTTGGCCTTCTCGACCGACGGCCAGCGGCGCTGGACGTCAACCGGGAAGCTTGGCAAATGTTCCAGCGCGAAGGCGTCCGGGTCCTCGCCGCAGGCCTCCCAGATGATCCTCGCGATCTCGGCGACGCTGCGCTCCTGCGCGGCGGAGATGTTGAAGTCCTCATTCAGGCCGGCCGGCGAGCGTGTCGCCGCGAGCACCCCGGCGGCGATGTCGTCGACCTGGGTCAGCGTGCGGGTCTGCTCGCCGCTGCCGAAGATCGCGAGCGGGCGCTGCCCGGCGAGCACCTTGCGAATCAGGTCCGGCACGGCATGGGCGATTCCCGGCTCCTCGTCCGGCAGCTCGCCGGGGCCGTAGGCGTTGAACGGGCGGCAGATCGTGTACGGCAGCCCGAACTGCTCGTGCGCGGCGCGGCAGTAGACCTCGCCGGTTAGCTTCGAGAAGCCGTATGCCGAGCGTGGCGCCAGGCACTCCGAGATGTGCTCCTCGGGGGTCGGGAAGAGCGTGGCGCGCTCGAACACCATCGAGCTGGAGATGTAGACGAAGCGCTCGACCCGCTCCTGCAGCGCGGCGCCGATGACGCCGTTGTAGAGCGCGTTGTTGACCTCCGTCAGGGTGTAGGGGAGGCGGTGGAAGTTCGCGATGCCGCCGACGATCGCCGCGCAGTGGATCACGTGCGTGGCGCCGCTCACCGCGGTGCGGGCCTGGACGGGGTCGCGCAGGTCGCCGGTCTGAACCTCGGCACCCTCGCGGATCCAACCGGGAACTTCGCGCTGGTCGCAGACGCGCACCTCGAAGTCGGGGTCGCGCAGCAGCGCGCGCACGATCGCCTGGCCGATCATCCCGGCGCCGCCGGTGACCAGGACGCGGCTCATCGCGGTCCCGTGCCCGGCGCGAGCTCCGACGCGTAGGCGAACAGCTGGCCGGAGCCCCAGCAGTCCCAGGGGTCGACGATGAGACAGTCGGCGCTCGCGCGCGCGACGATCTGCGCGAGCGCGTCCCTGCTGCGAAAGGCGGTGTGGTTGGTCGCCACGATTACCGCGTCGGCGCCGGCGAGCGCGTCCTCGAAGGAGGCGGTGGCCGGCGCCACCAGCGGGTCGTGCACCGCCACGTCGGCGAGGTCACGCTCGAGCAGGCGCACCAGCTTGTGCGAGAGGCTGTCGCGCTCGTCGTCGGTGTCGGCCTTGAAGGCCAGGCCGAGGACGCACACGCGGCGGCCCTCGAGCGGACCGATCCGCCGGATCAGCCCGCGGATCAGAAACAGCGGGACCGACTCGTTGACGCGGGAGACGGCGAGCAGCATGCCGGGGGCGTAGGAGCGCTCCTCCGAGAAGGCGAAGTCTTTGCGCAGGCAGGTTCCGGCTGTCAGGCCGGGCTTGGCGATCCCGCCGCGCGGGTAATCGCGGTTGATCAGCTCGATCACCTCGAACACGTTCGCGCCGTACTGCTCGCAGTCCATCATCAGCAGATTGGGGAGCGCGAAAGTGGTGTAGCGCAGGATGTTGGTCCAGATCTTCGCCAACTCGGCCTGCACCGCGGTCGTCTGGACGACCGGCGCGCCAAACACGGAGAACAGCTCGCCGACCACCGCTCCGCTGCCTGCGCCGACGCCGCCGACGATGCACGGGAGCGAGTGGATCTCCTCGACGAAGCGTCCGGCGGCGATCCGCTCCGGCGCGTGCGCGACGAAGACCTCGCTGCCGACGTCGAGCGTCGTGTGGCGGCGCAGGTAGGCGGCGACGTAGTCGGTTGTGCCCGGCGCCACGGTCGAGCGCAGGATCAGCGACTGGCCGGCGCGCAGCTCCCCGGTCAGCTCGTCGAGCGCATGGCGGATCTGGCTGATGTCGATCTCGATGTGCGAGAAGGACGGTGTGCCCAGGGTGATCACGATGTGCGTCGCCTGCGCGGCGTCGCCGATCCGGTGCGACAGAGTCAGCTCGACGCGGTCGAGCAGCTCCTGCGCGCCGGTTTCGCGGAACGGCATCCGGCGCGCGCGCAGCAGCTCGAGGCGCTGCTCGTCGTTGTCGATGCCGAGCACTCGCAGACCGTGGTCGGCGAAGCAGAGCGCGAGCGGCAGCCCGACGCGGCCGAGGCCGACGATCGCGACGTCGTGGCTCATGGCGCCGGGTGCCCGGCTCGGTGCCCGAGCCGCTCGAGCTCGGCGCGCGCCTCGCCGAGCTGGCGCGAGAAGTCGACGCGCTGGTCATGTTCGGCGTCGCTGCGCGGATCCTGAGCGCGAAACAGGAGCCGATGGAAGGTTCGCTTGAGCGCGGTCACGAAGGTGCTGCGGTCCGGCGCGCCGGCGCCGAGGTTGGCCGCTGCGGAGCGTCGCCGCGGGCGGCGGGGTCGGCTGGTGGGCCTGGCACGAAACGGCATCGTACGCCACCGCGCCGGCGCGAGCGTCAGCGCGAGCGCCGCCGCTCGCGCGCGTACTGGCGCGCAAAGCCGCCGACGAAGCGCGGGTTGTAGCGGGCGTAACGCCGCCACAGACGGCGCGGCTCGCGCGCCAGCCGGTAGGTCCATTCGAGTCCGTGACGCCCCATCCAGGCCGGGGCTTGCGGCACGAGGCCGGCGTGGAAATCGAAGGCCGCGCCGACGGCGATCAGCATCGGCGCGGCCAGCCGCGGACGCATGCGGGCCATCCACAGCTCCTGGCGCGGCTGGCCGATGCCGACCCAGACGACCTGCGCGCCGGACGCGTCGATCCGCTCCGCGATCCGCTCATCCTCCTCGGCGCTCAGCTCGTGAAACGGCGGCGAGTGGCCGCCGACGATCGCGAGCCCGGGAAAGCGCGCGCGCAGCCTGACCGCCAACTCGACCAGCACCGCCTCGCTGCGACCACCGTAGAGAAACACCCGCGTGCCGTTGCGTGCCGCCCGCTCGCAGTAACGCGCCATCAGCTCGGGCCCGTAGACGCGCGTGGCGGAGCGGTGTCCGAGGGCTCGCAGGGCCCACACCAGCGGCTGGCCGTCGGGCACCACCAGTGTCGCGGCGAGCACCGCGCGGCGCACCTCGGCGTCCTCGTGGGCGCGCATCACGAGGTGAACGGCGGCGGCACTGAGCGAGCCGCGCGCGCCCGACGCGACCATCGCGTCGATCCACTCGATCGTTGCGGCGTAGTCGGTGAGCGCGAGCGGGACGCCGAGGATCGGGACGCTGAGCGGCGCTGAGGGCGCTGCGTCAGCCAGCGCCGCGAACAGGGCCGGCGGGGAGCCGCCCGGGGTTCTGCTCACCGCGGCGCGCCCGGACGCGCTCGAATGCGAGCACGACGAGCCCGCGCTCGGGATCGACGCTGGTGGAGGCGGCTCGCAGCGTCTCCCCGGTGCGACGTTGCACCGCGGCGGCGACCATCTGCTGCATCGCGCTGAGCGGCGGCTCGGTGCGCCCGGTGGTTTCGGGGGGTATCCGCATCACCAGCAGAATCGCGTCGCCGTCGGTCCACGCACGCGCGGCATGCGGCGGCTGGCCGTAGATCGCGCCGTGGATGTCTGCGAGCGCCTGCGCTGCGATCTCGCCGATTCGCTCGGTTTCGGCGGCGTCTGCGGTGATGTGCTTCACGGTCTTCTGCCCTTCGTCGCGGCGGCAAGTGCGCTGGTGCTCTAGACGTCTATTTCGGTACGCCAGGGCCGAGCCCGCTGGTGAGGAATCGCCGAGCGAGCCAGTGATCTTCGTCCCCAATTCGTAGCGGACGGGGCGTACATTCGTCCAGGCCCGCAAGATTTCTTCCGCGTCCGCCGTGATCGTGGTCCTATCTCAATCGGGCGAGCGTCGCTCCCCCGGATGCGGCCGTCTCCGCGTCGCGGGGCAGACCCTCAGTAGTTGCGTGAGCGCAGCCGCCGTGCGATGTCGATCGCCTCGCCGCGCGTGCCGACGCCGAGCTTGCGCAGCACGTGCTTGACATGGCTGCGCACCGTTTCGAGTGCCAGCCCGAGCCGTTGCGCGATCTCGGCGGTGCCGGCGCCATCGATCAGCAGATCCAGCACCTCCCACTCGCGCCCGGTCAGCGCGCCGCCCGCCGGCCGCGCCCGCGTGTGCGGTTCGGACTGCCGGTAGAGCTCGTCGATCAGGCGCGCGCCGAGCTGGCGCGAGATCGCCGCCTCGCCGTTGCACGCACCGTGCAAGGCCCGCGACAGCGGCCCGTAGTCGAGGTCCTTGCGGACGTAGCCGACGGCGCCGGCGCGCAGCGCGCGCACGGCGGTGTCCTCGTCGTCGGTGATCGAGCAGAAGACCATGCGCGTGCCCGGCAGCTGGCGGCGCAGCTCCTTGCCGAGCGCGATCCCCTCGAGGCGCGGATAGCCGATGTCGATCAGCACGAGGTCAGGGCGGACGCTGCGTACGGCGACGATCGCGTCCTCCTCGGCGGCCGCCTCAGCGGCGACCACGAACTCGCCGGCTGCCGTGATCGCCTCGCGCATCGCGCGACGCGCCAGCGCGTCGCGGTCGACCAGCACGAGGCGGACGACGTCTTGCGCCCCGGCTTTGGGGGACTCGGCGATTGACGGTGTTTGCGACACGGTGACCAACGGATGCTAGGCCAGCGACGGCGGACACGACTGGGGGGAAGTGCAGGTCGCGGGTGGTGAAGATCGCCCGAAGTGCGCGGCGGCGACGGCAGGCAGGTTTCTCCCCCTGGCGGGTCGGTAAAGATCCCCTCATCGGGGAGCGACCGGGGTGGACGCTGTATTCCGTGACGCCGAGTCCCGCACCGACCACCGCCGCTCGCAGAGACACGCACGGTCGTGGCGCCGCAGCGCGCGGGACGTGCGAGCAGCTGACTCGCTTTCGCCTGCGCCGGGCTCCGGCGGAGAGCTCGGAGGCGGCGCGTGCGGTCCGGCTCGCCGTCGCCGCCGCCAAGAAGGGTGACCACGACGCGTTGCGCTACCTCTATGTGCGCTACGCCGACAACGTGTACAGCTACGTCGCGTCGATTGTGCGCAACCACCACGAGGCCGAGGACGTAACCCAGCAGGTCTTCGCAAAGCTGGTTGACAGCCTGGCGCATTACGAGGACCGGGGCGCCCCGTTCCTGAGCTGGCTCGTGCGTCTCGCGCGCAACGCCGCGGTCGACCAGCTGCGCGTGCGCCGTGCGACACCGGTCGCCGAACCGTTCGAGCGCCAGGCGCCGGTGGAGGAGGCGAGCGCCCGCGATCGTCGCGAGACGCTCCGCTGCGCGCTGGAGACACTGCCTGCGGACCAGCGCGAGATCATCGTGCTGCGCCACGTCGGCGGGCTCGCGCCGGCCGAGATCGCGGCTCGCCTCGGGCGCAGCGAGAGCGCTGTCAACGGCCTGCACCACCGGGGCCGTCGCGCGCTTCGCGCCGAGCTGGTCCGGCTCGGCGCCGCGCCCGTCACGATGGCCGCCTGACAACATTCTGAGACCGCCCGCGCGCCGCCGGACGCCTATCATGCCGCGCGAGCCTGGTAGGAAGCTGCCCCCGACCGGCTCCTCCCTTCCCGGAAACAGGGGTGGAAATACACCCAAAGTGGTTTTGGAGCGGCCCCTACTCTTCGGACTATCACAGGGACCAGACAGGGTACGTCCATGCTTGCCTCCTGGTGAGGGGGCATCGAAAAAAGTCGCAGGGAGCGCAATGAACGACGCTGGTGACGCGATGAACGGGAAACACGAAGGATCGAACGGCAAGCCCGCCGAGCGCGAGGGGCACGCGGCCGGGTCGCCCGTCAACGGGAAGCGCCCGTCCGGCGACCGTCTGCGGATCATCATCGCCGACCCCGACCCGCTGGCGCGCCGCGTGATCCGCGACTCCCTGCATCTCGACGGCGGTTTCATCGTCGCAGCCGAGGCCAAGGATGGTGTCGAGGCGGTCGAGCTGGCCCTGCACTACCGCCCCGAGCTCGTGCTGATGGAGATCGGAATGCCCGGCCTCGACGGGATTGGCGCCTGCCGGGAGATCACCGCGAAGGCGCCGCAGGTGCGCGTCGTGATGTTCTCGGTGCCTCAGGACCGCGATGTCGAGATCCGCGCGCTGCGCGCCGGGGCCGGCGGCTTCCTGTCCAAGAACGCCGACATCGACGCGGTCGCGCGCGCCCTGCGTTCGGTCGCGACCGGCGAGGCGGCCGTGAGCCGCGCGCTCACCAACCACCTGGTCGAGCTGTTGCGGACGACGGCCGAGAACGGCAGCGGCATGCGCCCGGTCAAGAGCCCGCTGACCACCCGTGAATGGGAGGTGCTCGACCTGATCTGCGCCGGCAACTCCACGCGCGAGATCTCGGGCAAGCTGTTCCTCTCCGAGGACACCGTGTACAGCCACACCAAGAGCATCCTGCGCAAGCTCGGCGTGCACTCGCGTGTTGAGGCCGTCGCCGTCGCGGGTCTGCTGCGTCAGCCGAAGCTCGGTTAGCGCCAACGCCGCGCGGGCTCGCGGCGCTGGTGACGGCGGTCGGGAGCCACCGGCTCCCGAATAGACTCCGGGCCTCATGCGCGTCGGAATCATCGGCCTGGGTTACGTCGGCCTGCCACTCGCGGTCGCCTTCGCCGCTGCGGACGTCGAGGTGGTCGCGGTGGACGTCAACCGGTCACTCGTCGACGCGGTCGCCGGCGGGCGCTCCCATGTCGAGGACGTCTCCCAGGACGCACTCGCCGTGGCGCTGCCGCGGTTGCGCGTGACCACCGAGTACGCCCCGCTGGCCGAGGTCGATGCTGTGCTGATCTGCGTGCCGACCCCGCTGAGCGCCAATCGCGAACCGGATCTCGGTCCGCTGCTGGCGTGCGCGCAGGAGCTGGGAGCGGTCCTGCAAGCCGGCCAGCTCGTCGTGCTCGAGTCGACCAGCTACCCGGGCACGACACGCGAGCGCGTCGCGCCGCTGCTGGAGCGCGGCGGCCTGCGCGCCGGCGTCGACTTCCACCTCGCGTTCTCGCCCGAGCGGGTCGATCCGGGCCGCACCGACTTCACGCTGGCCAACACGCCAAAGCTCATCGGCGGTCTGACGGACGCCTGCGGCGACCGTGCCGAGCAGCTGTACGGCCTTGTCTGTGGCGAGGTGGTCCGCGTCGCGACACCCGAGATCGCCGAGCTGGCGAAGCTGCTCGAGAACATCTTTCGCGCCGTCAACATCGCGCTGGTCAACGAGCTGGCGCTCTTGACCGACCGGATGGGGATCGACATCTGGGAGGTGATCGACGCGGCGTCGACCAAGCCGTATGGGTTCATGCGCTTCGAGCCGGGCCCGGGGATGGGCGGCCACTGCCTGCCGGTGGATCCGTTCTACCTGGCCTGGCGTGCGCGCGAGTTCGACATGCCCGTCGAGTTCATCGAGCTTGCCGGCAAGCTCAACCAGCAGATGCCCTACCACTGTGTCGCGAAGCTGCAGCGGACGCTGAACGAGGCCGGCCGCGCGGTTCGCGGCTCGCGTATCGCGGTGCTCGGCGTGAGCTACAAGCCCGGCATCAGCGATGTGCGCGAGTCGCCGGCGCTGAAGATCATCGCGCTGCTGCGCGAACTGGGTGCGGAGGTCGTCTACCACGACCCGCTGGTGGCGGAGCTCGCCGGGTCGGGGTTGCGCTCGCTGGCGCTCGACGACGCGCTCGCCGGCGCGGACCTCGCGCTGATCGTCACCGCGTCGAGGGGGCTCGACTTCGACGCGATCGCGACGCGCGTGCCGTGGCTGCTCGACCTTCGAGGCGTGGCGAGCCCGGCGGCCAACGTGATACGCCTGTGAAGCGCCACGCGGAGCGTTGAGATGAGCCCTACCGGGACAGGCTCTGAGGGCGAGCTTTCGCTCGCTGTCGTGGGCCTCGGTTACTGGGGCCCCAACCTCGCGCGTGTCGTCGCCGGCACACCGGGCGCCCGTCTCTCCTGGTGTTGCGAGAGCGATCCGGCGGCGCGTGAGCGTGTGAAGGCGGCGCTGCCGGCGGGGACCCGTTTCAGCGACTCGCTCGACGAGCTGCTGGCCGACGACGAGCTCGATGGCGTGCTGCTGGCGACGCCGGTGCCAAGCCACGCCGAGCTGGCGATCCGCGTGCTCGCGGCTGGCAAGCACTGCTTCGTCGAGAAGCCGCTCGCGCAGTCGCTGGCGGACGCGGAGCGCGTGCTCGCGGCCGCGGCGTCGAGCGGACGCATGCTGATGGTCGGGCACCTGCTCGAGTACCACCCCGGCGTGCGCGCGCTCGCGCAGCTGATCGCGGCGGGCGAACTGGGCCGGATCCATTACATCTACACCGAGCGTCTGAACCTCGGGCTGCTGCGGGCCGACGAGAACGCGCTGTGGAGCCTCGGCGCGCACGACGTCTCGGTGATCCTCAGTCTCGCCGGCGAGCAGCCCGTCGAACTGGACGCTCGCGGCGAGTGCTACATGCGGCCCGGGATCGAGGATGTGGTCTTCGCCTTCCTGCGCTTTCCCTCCGGCCTCGCCGCGCACATGCACCTGTCGTGGCTCGACCCGCACAAGGAGCGGCGCCTGACCGTCGTCGGCTCGCGCCGGATGGCAACCTTTGACGACATGGAGCCGGAACGCAAGCTGACGATCTACGACAAGGGCTTCGACGAGAGCGCCGAGCGCTGGGGCGAGTACATCGCCCGTTCGGGCCCCTCGACGAGCCCGCCGATCGCGGCGAGCGAGCCGCTGGCGCTCGAGGTCGAGCATTTCGTGGCGTGCATCCGGGAGGGCGTCGCGCCCCGCTCGGACGGCGCGAGCGGCGTGCGGGTCGTGGCGGTGCTCGAGGCGCTCCAGACGCAGCTGGAGCGCACGCGCCGATGAGCCTGCGCCCCGACCCGCGCGGCCTCGGACTCCACGTCGGCGCGGATGTGGTGATCGCCGACGACGTCGCGATCGGCGCCCACGTGACGATCCACGCCGGCACCGTGATCGGCGCCGGCTGCGTGATCGAGGACGGCGTCGTGCTCGGCAAGCGCCCACGGCTCGCCCGCCACTCGCACGCGTCGTCGGCCGAGGAGCCGCCCGGGTTGGTGCTGGGGGAGCGCGTGACGGTCTGCGCCGGCGCGATCGTGTTCGTCGGTGTTCGGGTCGAGGAGGACGTGATCCTCGGCGACCAGTCGTTCGTGCGCGAGCGCGCCGTGCTCGGCGCGGGCAGTGTGATCGGCCGCGGCAGCGCCGTCGATCCCGGCGTGCGGGTCGGCCGTCGCGTGCGCGTCCAAACCGACGTCTACCTGACGGGCGGAAGCATCGTCGAGGACGACGTGTTCGTCGGCCCGTGCGTCTGCACGACCAACGACGACACGATGGCACGACACGGCGCCGTCGGTTTCGAACTGCGCGGCGCGATCCTGCGGCGGGCCTGCCGTGTCGGCGGCGGCGCCGTGCTCGTGCCCGGCGTCGAGATCGGCGAGGAGGCGTTCGTGGGGGCGGGGGCGGTCGTCACGCGCGACGTCGCGCCGCGCGCCGTGGTGCTGGGCGTGCCGGCGCGGGTCGTCGGTAGGGTCGGCGACGAGGAGCTGCTGGAGCGCTGGCGCTGAGCGGCGCTCAGACGGACGGCTCGCCTGGCGGAGGCGGCGCGGGCCGGCGTGGGCGCAGGCGCGCACGCAGACGCCAGCGCGCGAGTCCTCGCAGCACGCCCGAGCCGCCGATCGCCGCGGTCGCCGCGAGCGCCCCGAAGGCCGGGATCGTGAAGCGGTAGTCGTATTCGGAGGTGAGGATCGGGCCGACCAGCAAGATCAGCGCCGCGACGCCGAACAGGCACGCCGCGCGCCGCTCCGCCCCGCGCGTCAAGAGCGGCGCCGCGAACGCGAGCAACAGGAGCAGGTCGACGAGGAAGATGAAGAGCGCCTCGGTCAGCGGCGCGTGCTCGACGAACAGCTCGGAGCCGCCCAGCACGACGACCGCCACGGGCACGAGCGCGATCCACGCCTTCAGGCCGGCGCGACGGACGGCCCCGAACAGCAGCAGCCCGCTGGCCAGCCCCAGCACGTGCTGAACCTCGATCACGAACGCCAGGTGCGGGCGGATCGCGTGCAACAGGACGAGGAACGCGGAGTACCCGCCAACCCGCAGCGGATCGTTGAAGATGCCGGTGCGCGCATCCTCGATGTAGACCGCGGCGTCGGGAAAGCCGATCAGCGCCGGGCGCCACTGGATCACAAAGGCGATCCGCAGCGCCAGGCCGGCGAGGATGATCACGGCGAGCGCGATCGTCTCCGGCCGGCGTGCGGCCCGCGGGGCCTGCCTGCACCAGGCCCGCGCCGCCGTGGCGCCCACCTCTGCGCGCGAGGCGATGCGCGCCTTCAAGCGTCTCAGCGCCGCTGCGGCCACGGCGCACGCGCCACTGTCACCGCAGCGCGCTCGCGATCGCGCTGAAGACCTCGTCGACCTGCTCGGCGCGCAGCGACGGGCCGATCGGCAGCGCGAGGTTGGTTCGGGCGGCCTCGTCGGTCCCCGGCAACTCGACGTCTGCCGCCAGTGCGGGCTGGCGGTGGATCGGCACGCGGTAGTAGGCGCGTGCCTCGATTCCCCGCACGCGCAGGGCGCTCTCCAGCGCGTCGGCGTGAGCGCTTCGAACGACGTAGAGGTGCCAGGCCGGGGTCGAGCCCGCGCTCGCGCGCGGCAGCGCGACCAGCTCGCCGAGGCCGCTGTGCGCGTAGCGCTCGCCGGCGGCATGCCGCGCGGCGCCCCAGCGGTCGAGATGGGGCAGCTGCACGCGCAGCACGGCTGCCTGCAGCGCGTCCAGGCGCGAGTTGTAGCCGACCATCTCGAAGTGCTGCTTGTCGCGCGAGCCGTGGAAGTGCAGCGAGCGCACGCGCTCGGCGAGTCCGGCGTCGCTGGTCGTGATCGCGCCGCCGTCGCCGAACGCCGGGAGGTTCTTCGAGGGGTAGAAACTGAACGTCGCCGCGGTGCCGAGCGAGCCGGGAGACCCGTCGGGGCCGCGCGATCCGGCGGCCTGGGCGGCATCCTCGAGCACGCGGATGCCGAGCGCCTCGATCTCGCGGATCGGCGCGACGTTGCCGAACAGGTGCACGGCGATCACCGCCTTGGTGCGCGGCGTCAGCGCGGCGCGAACCGTCTCGGCAGTGACGCAGAAGGTCTCGGGGTCGATGTCGCAGAACACCGGCGTCGCGCCGGTGTGCGGGATCGCCTCCGCGGTCGCGTAGAAGGTGAACGAGGGGACCACCACCTCGTCTCCCGGACCCACGCCCATCGCGCGCAGCGCGATCGTGATCGCGTCGGTGCCGTTCGCGACGGCGATCGCGTGAGCGGCGCCGACCTGGGCGGCGAACTCCGACTCGAACGCATCGACCTCGGGGCCGAGCACGAAACGGCCGCTCGACAGCACACGGTCGATCGCGGCACGCAGCTCGTCCGCGAGCGGAAGCAGCGGCGTCGAGGTGTCGAAGAGGGGGATCGGCATCGAGAGGGGGGTCCTAGTCCCGTCGCCGGTAGAGCAGGTCGACCGGCGATTCTTCGAGCACTGCCGACAGCGTGCGCCCCGGAACCTCGACCTCGTAGCCGCGCCGGCGCGAGGGACCGAGGCCTCGCTTCGCATGGTCGCCGTCGCCAGACGCGCGACGCGCGATGTTGGGCAGCTGGATCGAAGCCGCGCGCGCCGTCATCGCGACCAGTATCTCAGCGGCGCGGGCGCACGGCCTCGAGCAGCTCCGGCGGCGCCGCGCGCAGCGCCGCCACCGCGAGTGCGAGCACCGTTGTGCCGATCACCGCCGAGAGCAGCGAGGAGACCGGCACCGCGAGCGCTACGGCGAACGCCACGGCGAGGGCGAGCACGATGCGCGCCGTGCGACCGAGCGACGGGCGCAGCTCGGGGTGTGTGCCGAACACCGTGACCGCGTAGGTGCAGGCGAGCATGCCCTCCAGCGACACCGTGACGAACGCGCCGCCGCGCGCGCCGTTGCCGGGGATCACGAGCACGGAGAGCAGGATCGAGAGCGCCAGGATCGCCGCGTTGATCGTGATCAGCTGGCGGAACATCTGCAGCGACAGCATCGCGAAGGCGAACAATGCGATCAGGAACGTCCCGCCGATACCCGCGCCGAGGATGCGCATCACCTCGCCGGCCCCCGGGTACTTGGGCCCGCCGAGCACCTGTGCGGCGAACGGCCCGCCGCTGACCAGCAGCAGCGAGATCCAGCCGCCGAGCAGCAGGCAGCCCTCGATCAGGCGGTTCAGCGCGTAGCGCAGGCGCTCGGTGTCGTCGCGGGCCGCGCGCACGAGGATCGGCCAGGCCGAGGTGATCAGCAGCCACGGCAGGTTGGTGAGCACGTCGAGGCTTCGGAACGCGAGACCGAAGACGCCGACCGTCGTGTGTCCGGCGTCGGTGTTCGGCGTCAGGAGCGACATCGCGACGAGCACGACGCGGAAGTACACGGTGCCGAGCGCCGTCGCCGCGGCGAACAGGATCGTGGTTCGCAGCAGCGCCAGCCAGCGCTCCGGGGCAAGGCTCGGGCGCAGCGAGATCGTGTGCCGCACGAGCGCGGAGGTGAGCCCGAGCGACACGCCGTAGGCGACGAGCGGCGCCGCGAAGAACGGGAGCAGCGGCGCCCCGAGCACCACCAGCAGGATCAGCGTGACGGCGGTGGTCGCCGGGCCGAGCAGGTCGAGCGCCGCGACCCAGCCCAGTCGCATCTCGGCGACCAGCGGTATCCCGACCGTGGCCTGGACGTTGGTCAGCACGAGTCCCACCGCCGCGATCGCCGTGCCCTCCACCTCGACGCGCGGGTAGCCGGCGATCAGCGCAAAGCCGAACGCGGCGAGCGCGCCGGCGAGGCTGAGCGCGAGCCGCAGGCCGAGCAGGCTGCGCATGAACGCCCGGCGCGGCTCGCCCGTGAGGTTCGTGTACTCCCGGATCCCGACGGTCCCGACGCCGCCCTCGGTGATCACCTGCGCGATCAGCATCAGGCTCGCGACGGTCGCCAGGCGGCCGTACGCCGGAGGGCCGAGGTGGCGCGTCACGAGCGGGATCGCGCCGATGCTGAACGCGATCGCGCCGCCGAAGGCCACCACCCGCAGCGCCCCGCCACGCACGAACACGCGGCCGGCATCGGGAGAGTCGATCGCGTCCGCCGGCCGGCTGCCCGCCTTGTCCGTTGGACTCCCCACGAGCGTGCAGTGTCCCAGAACCGCCCGGCTCGAGAGGGGCGCGGGTCCTCCGGACGCCGTGGTCGCGCGTATAGTGCCGCGCGATCCAGGCGCTGGTCGGTGTTGCCCGCCTCAGGCGCCGCACCGCTCGGCGCGGCACAGGGAGAACGACTCGATGGACCTCGCAACGCAGGCGGCCTCGTCGTCTGTAGCGCTCGATCTGCTGGTGCGCCAGGGAGCGTTCCTTGCGCTGCTGTTCGCGCTCGGCGCCGGCCCGGTGGTCCTGCTCTCCCGCCGCTTCGACCTGGCCACGCGCGCGGCGCTCGCGCCGGTGCTCGGTCTCTGCGTCGGCGTCTGCCTGACGGTCGCGTTGATCGGCGTGGCGCCGGTCGAGAGCACGTGGTGGGTGGTGCTCGTCGCCGCGCTCGGGTCGCTGGCGTTTGCGCTCTGGTGGTGGCTGCGCGGCCGTGTCCAGCGCGGCGCGTTCGGTCGCCGCGAGATCGCGCAGCTGTTCGTCGTGCTCGCCTTCGCCGCCGGGCCGATCGACTACACGCTGCACGAGCACGAGAGCGTGGGCCCGTCGGTGTACCTGGTGCGCGACGTGCTCGGCTACACGGCCGAGGTCGATGCGGAGCAGCACCTGTCCCTCCCGGCGGCCGCGCGGCTGAAGGGGAGGCAGCTGGCGAACCTCGACGACGTGTACTGGGCGGCCTACGCCGCCGGCTTCCAGAACATCGACGCCAGCGCGCTGGAAGCCAGCGCCAACGACCTGCTCGGGCTGCACGGCACCGACACGATCTCCTCGTTCATGCTCGTCCTGATCCTGGTCGGCGCGCTGGGCGCGTTCGCGGCTGTGCGCTTCACGCTCGCCTCGCGCAGCTGGGCAGCCGCGCTGGCCGGGGCGCTCTACGGCGGGCCGTTCTTCATGCAGCTGTTCTTCGACGGCAGCCAGGCGGCGATCTGCGGCAGCGCGCTGCTCTTGCCGTTCGGGCTCGTGGGGTGGGAGGCGATCCGCGGCCGGCGGTGGACGGAGTTCGCGATCCTGGGCCTGATCGCGGCGGCGCTGCTCGCCGTCTACCCGCTGTTCGCGCCGGCCCTCACAGTCGCCGCGGCGCTCGTCCTGCTGTGGCTGGCCGCGGTGGCGCACCGCGGCCGGCGGCTGCGCGCGGCGATCCACCACGCGCTCCCGCGCATCGGCCTGGTGGTCGCGCTCGCCGCGGCGTTGAGCAGCGTCGCGTTCGCCCGCGACCTGCGCTACTGGCAGGCGATCATCGAGCACACGCAGACGCTGCCGGTGCTGGGTTACCAGTTCTCGCCCGAGATCGTCCCGACCTGGCTGCTGCAGACGGGCCAGTTCGCCAGCCTGCCGAACTTCGTCACGCAAAGCGGCTTCGACGCGATCCTGCGCGGCGCGGTGCTGCCGGCGCTGCTCCTGGCGATCGCGGGTTTCGGGTTGTGGCGGCGCCGCGTCGGCCTCGCGCTGGTCGGCCTGGTCCTGGTCGCCGTCGGCCTCGCAGAGTACGCCTACGCCAGTCAGAGCTGTCAGTACTGCATCGACCGCAACCTGCTCCCCGCCGAGCCGGCCGCGATCGTGCTCGTCGCGCTCGGCGTCGGGGCGCTGCTGGCATCGGCCAGGCGGTCGCTGCGGATCGTCGGCGCCGCGGCCGCGGTGCTCGTGATCGTGTCGACGGCGGTCCAGGCCCGCGCCGAGCACCGGCGCTTCACGCAGTACGACTACTTTCTCGAACCAGCCGACCGGGCGCTCGTGGCGGACCTGCCGCCCCACCCCGGCCCAATCGAACTGGAGGGCTTCAACGAGGACATCTCGGGGCCGTCGGAGCTCGCCGCGGTCTACGCCCTGCTGGCCGAGCGCGGCTTCACCGTCTCGGTGTCGGTCGAGACCGACGACAACATCAGCGACGCCTACCTGTCCCTGGTCCACCCGCCGGGGCCGGAGTTCCACCCGAACTACCGATACGTCCTGACCCGGCTGGGCGCCGTCGCCACCGACCGGACCGTGATCGCGCGCAGCGGCGGCATCGCGCTCGAACGGCGCACCGCGCCGCTCGACGCGACTGTCTACTCCGGGCTGTCGCTGCCGCTGCAGCGCCTCGACCGGGGCGGCGCCGCGTGGGTCGAGCCGGCCGCCGAGATCCTGCGCTTCTACGTCGTCGGCGGCGACGGCAGCGGCCGGGCTTTCGTGCGGGTCACGCTGCGCACCGCCGTCCCGCTCGACCTCTCCGTCGGCGTCGCCTACACCGAGCGGGCCGGCTCGATCGTGGCCTGCGTCCCGACCACCGGGGCGGCGCCGATCCGCCGCGCCGTGCTCGGGATCGACACGCTCGCGCCGCTCGGTCCATCGGCGCCGTCGAGCACGGGCTACCCGCTGCCGATGCCCAACGAGCAGATCGAGCTGACCAGCATGCGCGCCGTGACCGGGCGCTGCAGGCCGTGATGCACGTCGCGCTGGGCGTGATCTTCCTCGTGGACGAGGCCGGCGGTGCCGGCACCTATGCGCGCGAGCTGGTAGGCGGCCTCTCCGGCGCGGGCGTCCAGGTCACGGCGTTCGTCGGCTCGACCGCGCCGGCCGAGGTGTTCGAGATCCCGGGCGCCGAGTGGGTCCGCCTCTCCGCGCCCGGCGTCAGCGGGCGCCGGCACTACTGGGACGAGCTGGCCGGGATCGGGCTGCAGGCGCGCCGGCGCGGCGCCGACCTCGTGCACGGTCTGGCCGGCACGGTTCCGCTCGTGCCGCGCTCGCTGCCGAGCGTGGTGACGCTTCTGGATACGCTGTGGCTCGATCAGCCCGCGACCTATCCGCTCCGCGTGCGCATGGCTTCGCGCCTGCTCTTCCCGCTGTGCGCGCGCCGGGCGACGCGGGTGCTGACGATCTCCGCGGACGCGCGGGAGCGGATCGTCGAGGCCGTCGGCCTCGAGCCGGCGAAGATCGACGTGACGCCGCTCGGGTTCAGTCCGCCCAGGGTGGTGGTGGCGGCGCAGTTGCCGGTGGTGTTGGATGAGCGTCCGGTGGTGTTGTGCGTGTCGGCGAAGCGTCGCTACAAGAATCAGGCGGCGTTGGTTGAGGCGATGGTGGAGGTGCCGGGGGCGCAGCTGGTGCTGGCGGGGTCGGCGGGCCCGTATGAGCTGGAGTTGCGTGCGCTGGCGCAGCGTTTGGGGGTCGATGTGCGGTTCGTCGGCTGGGTTGGTGCCGGCGAGCTCGAGGCGCTCTATGCGCGGGCGGATGTGTTCGTGTTGCCGTCGTTGCAGGAGGGGTTCGGCCTGCCGGTGCTGGAGGCGATGGGGCGTGGCGTGCCGGTCGCGTGTTCGAACACCTCGTCGTTGCCGGAGGTGGCGGGGGATGCGGCGCTGCTGTTCGATCCGCGTTCGCCGGCGCAGATCGCGCAGGCGATCCGGCGGGTGTTGGGGGGACGGTGCGCTGGCGGCGCGGTTGCGTGAGGCGGGATTGGCGCGGGTCGAGCAGTTCAGCTGGGAGCGCACCGCGCGGCTGACGATCGAGTCCTACGAGCGGGCCCTGTGCACATCGGACTGAACCTCGTCTGGCTGGCCGAGGACTCGGGCGGCGCAGGCACCTACTCGCGCGAGCTGCTCAGCGGCCTGCTCGAACGCGGCGTCACGGTCACCGCGTGGGTCACGCCGAGCGCGCCGGCGGACGTGCTCGCGACCCGGGCGTCGACTGGGTGCACGTCAGGCACCCGGCGGACGGCGTCGCCGCGCGCGCGTGGCACCAGCTCGCCGGGATCGCCTGGGACGGGCGCCGTCGCGGCGTCGAGCTGATCCACGGCCCGATCGGCATCACGCCGATCGTGCCGCGTCGCCCGCCGGCGGTCGTGACCGTCCTCGACGTGATCTGGATCCATCACCCGGAGACGCTCACGCAGCGCAGCCGCGTGGCCTGGCGGACGCTGATCCCCCGCTGCGCGCGCGCGGCGCGCCGCGTGATCACGATCTCCGAGGCCGCGGCCGACGACCTGGTCGCGACGCTCGGCCTGGAGCGGACGCGGATCGATGTGACGCCCCTGGGCTTTCGCCCGCCGCGGCCGCCGGCGGTGGTGGTGGCGGCGCAGTTGCCGGTGGTGTTGGATGAGCGTCCGGTGGTGTTGTGCGTGTCGGCGAAACGCTCACACAAGAATCAGGCGGCGTTGGTTGAGGCGATGGTGGAGGTGCCGGGGGCGCAGCTGGTGCTGGCGGGGTCGGCGGGCCCGTATGAGCTGGAGTTGCGTGCGCTGGCGCAGCGTTTGGGGGTCGATGTGCGGTTCGTCGGCTGGGTTGGTGCCGGCGAGCTCGAGGCGCTCTATGCGCGGGCGGATGTGTTCGTGTTGCCGTCGTTGCAGGAGGGGTTCGGCCTGCCGGTGCTGGAGGCGATGGGGCGTGGCGTGCCGGTCGCGTGTTCGAACACCTCGTCGTTGCCGGAGGTGGCGGGGGATGCGGCGCTGCTGTTCGATCCGCGTTCGCCGGCGCAGATCGCGCAGGCGATCCGGCGGGTGTTGGGGGACGGTGCGCTGGCGGCGCGGTTGCGTGAGGCGGGATTGGCGCGGGTCGAGCAGTTCAGCTGGGAGCGCACCGCGCGGCTGACGATCGAGTCCTACGAGCGGGCCCTGTGCACATCGGACTGAACCTGATCTTCCTCGTTCCCGGCGAAACCGGCGGGATGGAGGTCGCGGCGCGCGAGACGATCCCGGCGCTGGTCAGGGCCGCCCCGGCCGGCACGCGCTTCACGGCGTTTGTCAACCGTGACGCGGGCCCCGGTCCGTGGGGCGAGCTGATCCCGAAGGTCGAGGTTCCGGTGCGCGTCGCGAACCGCCTCGAGTGGGTTCGCGGCGAGCAGCTGCTGCTGCCGGCGCTCGCCGCGCGCGAGGGCGTCGACCTGGTGCATTCGCTCGCGTCGACGGCGCCCCTGCGGGGGCGCTTCACGCGCGTCGTGACCGTCCACGATCTCATCTTCCGGCGCTTCCCGGAGGCTCACGCCGGCCTGCGCGCGCTGGGTCTGCGGCTGCTCGTGCCGCTCGCGGTGCGCCGCTCGCGAGCGCGTGATCGTCGACTCGCAGTCGACGAGGAGCGATCTGGTCGCGCTGCTCGGCACGCCGGCGGAGCGCATCGACGTGGTGCCGCTCGGCATCGGCGCGCTGCGGCGCGTCACGCCGCTGGGCGAGGCGGAGCTGCGCGAGCGCTTCGCGCTCGGCGATCGCCAGGTGCTGCTCGCGCTCTCCGCGAAGCGCCCGCACAAGAACCTCGCCGCGCTGCTCGAGGCGCTGCGCGCTGCTGCAGCGGCGACCCGTACTTGTGCTCGGGGGCTATCCGACCGCATATGAGCGCGAGCTGCGCGCGCGCGCGCAGGCGCTCGGCATCGCCGGCGACGTGCGCTGGCCGGGCTGGCTGGATGAGGCGGAGCTGGAGGGCCTGTGGCAGCTCTCGGCGGGCTTCGTCTTCCCCTCGCTCTACGAGGGTTTCGGGCTGCCGGTGCTGGAGGCGATGGCGCGCGGCGTCCCGGTCGCCTGCTCGACCGCCGCCTCGCTGCCGGAGGTCGCGGGTGATGCGGCGCTGCTCTTCGATCCGGGCGATCCGCGGGCGATCGCCGGCGCGATCGAGCAGCTGCTCGCGGGCGGGCCTGCGATCGAGCGGCTGCGTGCGGCGGGCCGCGAGCGGGCCGCCGCGTTCAGCTGGGAACGTGCGGCGTCGCTGACGCTCGACTGCTACGCGCGCGCCGTGGCCGGCTCGTAGCCGGCGAGCACGAGCCTGAGCGAGCGCTCGATCGAGAGCTCCTGCGCGTTGCGTGCGAACCATTCGCGCGTGCTTGCCCGAAGCGCCGGCCCCCCGGCGACGACGGCGACGATCGCCGCTGCCAGGTCGGCCGGCTCCGCGCTCGCCGCGATCACACCGTTGACGCCGTCCTCGAGCAGCTCCACGGCGGCGTTGTCGGGACCGCGCACGAGGATCGCCGGCGTGCCGACCGCGGAGGCCTCGACGACCACGAGAGCGTAGCCCTCGCGCCGCGAGGGCAGCAGCAGGCAGCAGGCGCGCGCAATCGCGTCGTGGACGACCTCCGAGTCGACGAATCCGGGAGCGCTGACGAGCGCCGGCTGCGTGAGCGCGGCGATTCGCGCCAGCACGGCTTCGCGCTGCGGCCCGTCGCCGAAGATCACGCCGTGCAGACCCGGGACATGCTCGCCGGCGAGCGCGACCGCCGACACCACGGCGAGCGCGTTCTTCTCAGGGATCAGGCGGCCGGCGAAGACGACCAACGGCGCGGGCGCGAGCGGCTCCTGCGGACGCACCTCGTCGGTCACGAGGCCTCGCAGCACGGTCACCGGTCCGCGCAGCCCCTCCTCGCGCAGACGCGCGGCGTGCAGCTCGCGACAGGCAGAACGCCGTCTGCGGCACGCGGGCGCAGCGGCGCTGCACCGCGATTCCCGCCCATCCCGCTGCGCCGAGATAGTCGCGCCAGTACTCCGCCGACCAGACCTCGAACCAGTCGACAATCAGCGCGTAGCGCCCCAGGGGTCGTAGCAGCGCGGCGGCGAGCAGCGAGAAATAGGGGAACGACGAGGTGTGGACGACGTCGTAGCGGCGGCCGTGACGCAGCAGGTGCCACAGCGCGCAGCAGCCGAAGCAGAGCGCCTGGCGCGATCCGCCGCCGACCGCTCTGCGTGTAGAGGCCCATCCGCGGTCCGACCGCGAGCACGCGCACGCCGGGGAGGTCCGGCTTCTCGCCGCGAGGCCACTGGCGCATCGTCGCGTAGGTCACCTCGTGCCCGTCAGCGGCCAGCCGCTCTGCGAGATTGCGATACCAGCGCTCGCCGCCGCCGACGGTGTTCGGGTACAGGCAGTCGTAGAGCACGCAGATCCGCACGTTCGTCCCAGCATCCCAGACTTGATCTAGACTCGACGCGCTGCGCGCCCCCCACCTGCACAGCGTGCGCCGAGCGTCAACGGACTCCCAGTGACCACATCCGAGCAGATACCGGCGACGTCAGAGAGTGAGGTGGACGGCGTTTGTTTCGGTGGTGATTCCCTGCCTCAACGAGGAGGAAAACATCGAGCGCTGCGTGCACGACGCGCTCGCCGCGCTGGAGCGGGGCCGCCTGGCCGGGGAGGTGATCGTCGTCGACAACGCCTCCGAGGACCGCAGCGCCGAGCTGGCCGCCGCCGCCGGTGCACGCGTGGTTGAGGAGCCTCGTCGTGGTTACGGCAGCGCCTACCTCGCCGGTTTTGCCGCCGCGCGCGGGGACTACATCGTGATGGCCGACGCCGACCTCACCTACGACTTCGGCGAGATCCCCAACTTCGTCGCCGAGCCTCGACGCCGGCGCGCAGCTGGTGATGGGCAACCGCATGGACAACATCAAGCCCGGGGCGATGCCGTGGCTGCACCGCTACATCGGCAACCCGCTGCTGACCGGCCTGCTCAACCTGTTCTTCCGCACCGGCGTGCGCGACGCCCACTGCGGCATGCGGGCGCTGCGCAGCGATGTGCTCGAGACGCTCGACCTGCGCACCACCGGCATGGAGTTCGCGTCCGAGATGGTGATCCGCGCCGCCAAGGAGCATCTCGCGATCGCCGAGGTCGAGATCGAGTATCACCCGCGTGGCGGCGAGTCGAAGCTGTCGAGCTTGCGCGACGGCTGGCGCCACCTGCGCTTCCTGCTTGTCCACAGCCCGACCTACCTCTTCATCCTGCCCGGCGCGCTGCTCGCCGCGGTCGGCACGCTGATCTCGATCACCGTGCTCGCCAACATCGACATCCTCGGGCGCAGCTGGAACATCCACGCCCTGATCGGCGGTGCGCTGTTGACGATCATCGGCACCCAGGTTCTCGCGCTCGGCCTCTGCGCGCACGCCTACGGCACCTACTTCATGGGCGAGAAGGACGCCTGGTTCGACGCGATGCGCGCGCGCTTCCGGCTCGAGCACGGCCTGGCAGTCGGCGGCGCGATCATGCTCGCCGGCTTCGTGACGGCGCTGGTGATCGTGATCCAGTGGATCGAGCACGGGTTCGGCGCGCTCGCCGAGAACAATCTCGCGATCGTGGCGTTCGAGCTCCTGATCGTCGGCCTGCAGATCTTCTTCTCGTCGTTCCTGCTCAGCATCCTCGGGCTCCGCCGCCGCGATGGCGGCACCCCGTAGCGTGCGGTTCGCGGCCGCGCGTCGCGGGCTGCGAGCGCTCTTCGCCGGGGACAAGCGGGTCTGGGTCGCCGCGGCCGCCGTCGGCGTGCCGCTCTGGATCGTGATCTTCGTCTGGTGCGCCGTCCCGCGCGCCTACTTCACCGGCACCAACAGCGTCAACACGTACACGTTCGTCGCGCAGACGCCGGCCGGGACGCCGATGTGCGTGCCGGGGCTCGAGGTGCCCGCCGGGACGGCGCGGATCCAGCTCGACCTGATCTCGCTGACCAGCGAGCGTCCCGCGCTCGACGCGGTCGTCAGGATCGGCGGCGACACGGTCACGAGCGACCTGCCGGCAAGGCTCGTGTCGGCCTCGCGGATCAGCTCCGCCTACTTTCCGATCCCGCTGACCCACGGTCGCGCCTCGGCGCAGCCCGGCTCGATCTGCGTGCGCGCGGGCGGCTTCGTCAACTGGGGCGGCACGACCGTGATCCAGACCGGGTTCCCGCCGAAGCCGACGGTCGGCGGCGTGGCGATCGGGCCGGCCCGCGTCGCCGTGCGCTACCTGCCGCCGGCGGGCAGCCGGCGCAGCTATCTCGATCAGCTGGGGGCGATTGTCGATCGCGCGTCGCTGTTTCGCCCGGGGATCGTCGGCCCCTGGCTCTATGTGCTGATCCTGCTGCTCGTGCTTCCCGCGCTGGCGGTCTGGTCGGTGCGACTGATCGCGCTGGCGATGGCCGGGAGCGTCGCCGCTACGGCGCCTGGCTGTTCGTGATCTGCGCGGTCAACGCAATCTGCTGGTCGCTGATCACGCCGGCGTTCCAGGTGCCTGACGAGGTGGACCACTTCGCCTATGTCGCGTCGATCGCCACGCATCTGCGCTCGCCCGACACGGTGCCCTCGGCGCGCGCGCGCTGGTCGAGCGCCGAGACCGATGCGATCGCCGCCACGAACTTCCTGACCGACCACTACACCGACGACTCGCGGGCGCCGTGGCTGGCGGTCGACGTCGCCTCGTACAACGGGTTGGTCGCGTCGACCCACCCGAGCGACGGCGACGGCGGGGGTCTCGAGACGGCGGCGTCGCACGGCCCGCTCTACTACCTCGCGCTGGCGCCCGGGTTCCTGCTCGCCGGCGCCGGGCACGTCTTCTCCCAGCTGGGGCTGGCGCGCCTGATCTCCGCGCTGATCGGCTCGATCGCGGCGCTCTGCACCTATCTGATGTGCCTCGAGTTCGCGCCGCGAAAACGCTGGCTTGCGGTGCTCGCCGCGCTGCTGGTGAGCTTCGAGCCGATGTACGGCTTCATCTCCGGCGGCGTCAACAACGACGTCGGGATCAACGCCGGCGCGGCCGCGCTCGAGCTGCTGCTGTTGCGCATGTCACGCGCGGCCTCACGGTCCGCCGCGCGCTCGCGACAGGCGTGGTGCTCGCGCTGCTGCCGTTCGTCAAGGGGACGCGTACTCGCTCTATCCGGTGGCCGCGCCGTGTTCGTTTCGCGCTCGGTCGCGTGCTGTGGGGCCTGCGGGCCGCCGGCCGGGCCGAGCGCGTCGCCGCGTGCGCTCCGTGGCGGCGCTCGCGGCGGCCGCTTTCGCCTCCGCTCGCGATCTGGACGGTCTGCTGGCGCCGATCTTCCATTCGCCGACCGTGCCGCTTCCGGGCCGCGGTTCGACCGGCCGCGCTGGGCGTGCTCGGCACCGCTCAGCCTGCTCTCCCTGCTCTGGCAGGTGCTTCTGCCGCGGCTGCCGTTCCTGCACGCCCATTTCGCCGGGGCTCGGCTTCCCCTTCAGGGTGATCTTCGTGATCCGCGGCTTCGGCGCTTCGGCTTCTACACGATCCTGTTCCCCTACCTGGGTGACTACCTGATCGAGGCCCGATGGACTCGCTTTCGGCTTCGCCGCAGATCGCGACTGGTGCGCGAACGCGACTCATTTCCGCCGTCACGCGACCGAGCTGGTGCTGCTCGTCTCAATGGCCGCCGGCCGTCGTCGCCGAGTTCGAGTCGCAGTCCTACCGTTCGCTTGCGATCGAGTACTTCGTTCCCACTTTGGGCGCTCGCGCTTACCGGCTTTCGGTCCGCTCGCGGACCCCGCGGTCGGGCCTCTACGCGTTCGCTCGCCGCGTCGGCCCCGTGGATCGGTGGTCGGGGCCCTGGTCGCGATGCTCGCGCTGGCAGCTATGACGTGCCAATGCAGACTGACGGCGTTCATCGCCTGACCGGCGACTATCGCGTGTGGTGACCGTGGCGATCCCGGTCTCGAACGGCGGTGAGCTGTTCGCGAGCGCGCTGGCGGCGATCCGCAACGCAGGTCGTCGCGGCCGAGGTCGAGCTTCGTCGTGTCCGACTCGGGCTCAACCGACGGGTCGCGCGAACGCGCGCGCGAGTACGGTGCCCGCGTGCTGGAGATCGCCCGCTCCGACTTCAACCATGGTGCGACGCGCAACCTGCTGATGGACGCGGCTCGGGGAAGCCACGTCGCACTGCTCACTCAGGACGCCGAGCCGGCCGACGAGCACTGGCTTGCCCGGCTGCTCGCCGGCTTCGACGCAGGCCGACGACGTCGCGCTCGTCTATGGGCGCTACCTGCCGCGCCCGGACGCCTCGCCGGCGGTGCGCCGCGAGCTCGAGCGCTGGTTCGGGTCGCTCGCTCCCGGCGTCGAGCGCCTGGCGGCGGGCGAGCGTGGCCTGCCGGCACACGAGCTGATGGGCCGGCGTGGCTTCTTCAGCGACGCGAACGCCTGCATCGCCCGTGCCGCCTGGGAGCGCGTGCCGTTCCGCGCGATTCCCTACGCGGAGGACCGCGCGCTGGCGCTCGACATGCTGCGCGCCGGCTACGCGAAGGTCTATGAGCCGCAGGCCGCCGTGCTGCACTCGCACGAGTACGGTCCCCGGCAGCGCTTTCGCCGCACGTTCGACGAGTGGCGCGGCCTGCACGACGTCTACGGCTGGCGCGAGCCGGCGACGCCCGCTCGCCTGATCTCACGGCTGCGCGGCGAGCTCGGGCCGCTGCGGCGCGAGCGCGCGGGCCTCGCCACGCTGACGCGCGCCGGCGCCGACGAGCTGATCCGCTTCGCCGGTGCGGTGCTCGGCTCGCGCGGCGCCCGCCTGCCGGCGGCGCTGCAGCGCCGCCTCTCGCTCGAGGGACGGGTCAGCGACTCGGTGCGCGGACGGGCCGCTCCATGAGCGACGACCCGAACCGCCCGGCCGCCGACCCGCAGCCGGACGCCGTCGCTCCTTCGCCGGCCGAGGAGCTGCCTGCGCGCGGCCGCGTCGCGACGCTCTGGCGGCGCATCGCGCTCACCTGGCGCTACCACGGCCCCTGGAGCGTCGCCTTTCGGATCGTCACCTTCCCGCTGCGCTACACGCCGATGCGCGACCGGCTCGGCGTGCCGCGACTGATCGACCCGACCTCCTACCAGGCGCAGCGCTGGTACCGCCTGCACGGGGAGCCGGTGGCGATCGTCATCCCGAGCTACCGCGACGCCGAGGCTGTCCGCGCGCTGGTGCGCTCGATCAGGGCTACGACCCCCGCCGATCGGGTGCGGATCATCGTCGCCGACGACGCGAGCGGCCCCGAGCACCTCGCGGAGCTGCACGCGATCGAGGGCATCGAGGTCGTCGAGGGCGAGCGCAACGCCGGCTTCGCCGCCAACGTCAACCGTGGCCTGCGCGCCGCCGGCGACGGGCTCGACGTCGTGATCCTGAACTCCGACGTGATCGCCCGCCGCCACTGGCTCGCGACGCTCCAGTACAGCTCACGCGAGGCGGACTACGTGGGCATCGTCGGCGCCAAGCTGCTCTACCCCGACGGCAAGATCCAGTTCGCGGGCACGGTGCGAAACCTCGGCGCGCCGCAGTGGTTCGACCATCGCTACCGCTTCAAGCCCGCCGGCTTCGGCCCGTCGACGATCGCTCAGCCCGTGCTCGCCGTGACCGGGGCGTGCATGTACCTGCGCCGGTCGCTGATCGACGAGATCGGCGAGTTCGACGAGCGCTACCCGATGGCCTACGAGGACGTCGACTACTGCCTGCGCTGCTGGCAGTCCGGTCACCGCGTCACGCTCGCGCCCGCGGCGGTGCTCACCCACCACGAGTCGATCACGCGCGGGACCGACCTCGGTCAGCGCGAGCGTGAATCACAGCACCGGTTCTGGGCGCGCTGGGGCGAGTTTCTCGACGCCCGCCCGGTGCGCACGCGCGAGGGCCGCCTGCGCGTCGTCTACGTGACCGAGGACACCGGCATCGGCGGCGGCCACCGCGACATCTTCGAGCACCTCAACGGGCTCGCCGACCGCGGCCATGAGGTGGCGCTGTACAGCCTGGCCGACACGCCCGACTGGTTCGACCTGCGCGTCCCCGTGCACACCTTCGAGGACTACAGCGAACTGGTCGACGCGCTCGGCCCGCTCGACGCGATCAAGGTCGCGACGTGGTGGAACACCGCCGCCCCGGTCTGGCTGGCGAGCACGCTGCACGGCATCCCCGTCTATTTCGTTCAGGACATCGAGACGAGCTACTACCCCGACGACGAGTACGTGCGCAACTGCGTCCTCGCCTCATACCGGCACGAGTTTCACTACATGACGATCTCGAGCTGGAACCGCGACCGCCTGCGCGAGCTGGGCCTCGACGCGGAGCTGATCCCTCCCGGCGTCGACCTGGACAACTTCCGCCCGCTGCCGGCGGTGCGCCGCCGTCGCGACATGCTGCTCGCACTGGGACGCTCGAACCCGCTGAAGAACCTCCCGCTCACGCTCGACGCCTGGCGCGGCCTGCCGGCGCCGGCGCCCGAGCTGCGCCTTTTCGGCATCGAGCCGGAGCTGGCGCAGCGGGCGCCGGGGATCGTCTACGAGCAGGCGCCGTCCGACGCGCGCGTCAACGAGCTGATGTGCGAGGCCACGATCTTCGTCCAGACCTCGACCCACGAGGGCTTCTGCCTGCCTGCGCTGGAGGCGATGGCGACCGGCGCGGCCGTGGTCTGCACCGACGCCCACGGCAACCGCGACTTCTGCGTGGATGGCCTCAACTGCCTTATGCCGGCAAGCCGGACCGATGACGTCCGTGCCGCGATCGAGAGGCTGCTGGCCGACCCGGGCCTCTGCGAGCGCCTGGGGCGCGCCGGGATCCAGACCGCGGCTGACTACGCCTGGGAACGTCGGCTGGACGCGCTCGAGCGCTTCCTGGAGGGTGTGGCGACGCCGAGGCTCGTGGACATGGACGCGATCGAGGCGGCGGCGGCGGCGGCCGGCGCGGCCGAGACGGGCTTCTGAACGCACCCGAGCGCGGGGCTCAGAGGTTCTCGGAGATCCTGGGCGCCTCGTGGCGGAAGACGAGGACGCCGAGCGCGAAGACGACCAGGATGATCCCGACGGGGATCATCGCGTACTCCCAGCCGCCGAGCGCGAAGTTGGCGGACGGGTTGGCGCCGAGACCCCCCCCGACCAAGGCGTGGCGGGCCTGCGCGATCAGCGCGGCGATCGGGTTGGTCATCAGGAAATGGCCGATGAAGTGCAGGTGGAGGTTGTCGCCGATCGGTGCCGAGCTGGCCTTGCAGATCTTGCCGTAGACGTTGAGGAACACGTCTCGCGTGCTGTTGAACACGCAGCCCTTGGCGGCATAGCTCGTCGTGCTGTGGTTGTAATAGAAGACGGGGTAGATGATCGGGGAGGCGTAGAAGAGCAGCTGCGAGATGACGTCCCAGATCGGCTGGATGTCGCGGGCGCGCACGTAGAGCACCGACAGCAGCATCCCGATCCCGGAGGCGAGGATCGCCAGCAGCGCGATCACGGGGATCAGCTCGAGCCACGCGAGCGTGGGCGTGACCCCGCTCGCGAGCGCGAGCACGAAGATCGGGACGAGGTTGGTGGCCAGCTGGAAGAGCGCGGTCAGCGTGACCGCCAGCGGCACCACCAGGCGCGGGAAGCGCATCTTTCGCAGCAGCCCCTCGCGCGACAGCATCGACTGCACCGAACCGGTGGTCGCCTGCAGGAAGAAGGTCCACAGGATGATCGCGAGCAGCAGCTCGACGCTGTAGTCGTGCACGCCGGAGCCGACGTGGAAGATGTTGGTGAAGACGAAGTAGAGGACGCCGAAGAACAGCAGCGGGCGCATCAGCGACCAGAAGTAGCCCAGGATCGAGTTGAAGTAGGTCAGCTTGAAGTCGGTCGACGCGAGCGTGTAGGTCAGGCTGAGGAACCGCCGCAGGTCGTCGCCGAACGCGTTCGGGCCGTAGCGGCGGGGTTCCGCGTAGTCGTTCGTGCTCATTGGCGCTCGATCTCGAAGGCGTGCGGGAGGTCGACGACGCCGGTCGTGAAGCGCCCGCCGTGGACCACGACGGTGGCGAGGTCGGCGCGCAGGTCGATCGTGTCGGAGCCCAGGCCGGCGCGGGCGATCGACGCCGTGACCGCGTAGCTGGACGGCGTGAACCAGTTCTCGAGCTTCAGCTTCAACGTCGCAACCTCTCCCGCGGCGAAATGCCCGGTCGGCCCCAGCGACCACTCGGTCGTCGTGGCGAAGACCGTCGCCCCGGCGGTGTTGCGGATCGTCACGCCGAAGCTCGGGTCGTCGAGCGCCGTGTTGAAGCGCACCTGCACGCCGACCGCGAGCGCGTCGCGGTACCCGATCGACGCGATCCGTGCGCCCGAGGCATCCTCGAACCAGGCGTCGACCACGTCCGCGTCGCGGTAGTCGCCGCGCCGCTCGCCGTCGGGGTGCTCGCCCGCTGCCGGTTCGTGGATCGTGCGCCCGAAGTTCAGCTCGTTGTAGCGGTGCGCGACCTCCGCCGGGTCGCCGATCGCGACCATGCGGCCCTTCTCGAGCAGCATCGCGCGGTCGCAGAAGCGTTGGATCGCGCCCATGTCGTGGGTCACGAAGAGGATCGTGCGACCCTCCTGCTTGAGCCGCCGGAACTCGTCGAAGCACTTCTGCTGAAAGCTCGCGTCGCCGACCGCGAGCACCTCGTCGATCAGCAGCACGTCCGCGTCGACCTGGATCGCGACCGAGAACGCGAGCCGCACCGACATGCCCGAGGAGTAGTTCTTCAGCCGCATGTCGAGGAACTCCTCGAGCTCGGCGAAGGCGATGATCGAGTCGAAGCGCGCCTTCGCCTCCTTGCGCGTGAGGCCCAGCACGAGCGCGTTGAGGATCACGTTGTCGCGCGCCGTGAGGTCGACGTTGAAGCCCACCCCCAGCTCGATGAACGGCGACAGCCGCCCGCGCACGTCCATCCTGCCGGCGTCGATGCCGTAGATCCCTGCGAGGCACTTCAACAGCGTGCTCTTGCCGCTGCCGTTGCGGCCGATGATGCCGAAGAACTCGCCCTGCGCGATGTCGACGCTGACGTTGTCGACCGCCTGCAGCAGGTCGTAGGTGCGCGCCTGGAACGGGTGCAGGGCACGCTCCTTGAGCGTGTGGTACTGGCGGTGGTGGAGCTTGAAGGCCTTGCTCGCGCCCTGGATCGAGACGGCTGGCAGCAGGCCTCGGCCGCCGGGGGCTGCGGGCGTGGATGGGGCTGTGGTGATCGTCACGCTCGGAAGGTCACGGCGGGGCTCTCAGGTCCCTGGCAGGCGCCGGGGCAGCCTGATGCCTGCGGCCCGAACCTGCGTGCACTCTACAACGCGTCCGGGCCGCCACAGTCGCGCGCGGCCGGCCGCGGGCGGCGGGCCGGTCGCTATCGTGACCGCGCATGGAGGTACTCGAAACCGCGCTGGCCGACGCCAAACTGGTCGTGCCGACCGTGCATCAGGACCAGCGTGGCTTCTTCTGCGAGGTCTACCGCCGCGACCGCTTCGACGCGTTCGGGATCGTCGTCGACTTCGTCCAGGACAACCACTCGCGATCGTCGCGTGGCGTGCTGCGGGGGATGCACCTGCAGATCGGCGCCGGCATCGCCAAGCTCATTCGCTGCGCCCGCGGCGAGATTCTCGACGTGATCGTCGACGTCCGCGCCGACTCGCCGACCTACCGCCGCTGGCAGGCCTTCACGCTCGACGACCGCTCGCACCACCAGCTGTTCGTGCCGGTCGGTTTCGCCCACGGCTTCTGCACGCTGAGCGACGTCGCCGACGTCGTCTACAGCCAGAGCGGCTACTACGAGCCGGCGCTCGAGCGCACGATCGCCTACGACGACCCGGAACTCGCGATCGAATGGCCTGCCGGCATCGATTTCATCGTCTCCGAGCGCGACGCGAACGCGCGCAGCCTGCGCGAGCAGGCGGACGAGCTGCGGTTCGGTCCGAGCTCCTGAACGCAGGGGACACGTCCGGCGGCCGTCCGACCGCCGCCCCCTGAGCGCCTATCCTTCTGCGACGTGAGCCTTCGCGCGCTGCGATCCAGCGACGAGATCGGCGATGGTCGCGGAGCCCCGGTGGCGCTCGTGACGGCCGCCGGATCGCGCAGCGCGCTCGAAGCGACGCTGCGTGCGCTGCTCGCCCACACCGACGCCGGCGTGCCGCTCGTCGTCGGCTGCGCCGGCGATCGCGTCGGCGAGCTCGGCGGCCTCGAACTCGACGGTGAGGTCGCGCTGCTCGCACTCGACGGCGCCGGTGGGCTCGCCGCCGCGATCGCGGCCGTCCACGCGCGCGCGCCCCAGGCCGATCTCGCGCTCGTGCGCGAAGGGGTCCTGGTCGGCCCCGGCTGGCTCGACGGTCTGCGCGACGCCGCCCGGTCGGACTCGATCGTGATGACCGCCAGCGCCCTGGCCGGCCCGGCCGCCGACGCCGGCGAGGTTGCCGCCCGGGCCGCCGCGGTGCGCGCCGGCTCGGCCCGCCTGCGGCCGACGCTCGAATGCGCGAGCGTCGATTGCTGCTACGTGCGCGCGGCGGCGCTCGAGCTCGTGGCGCCGCCGGACGCCGGCGGCGATGACGCCGCCGCGCTCGGCGAGCTCTCGGCACGCATCTCGGCGCTCGGCCTGGTGCATGTGCTGGCCGACGACACCTACGTCGGCGGCGGAGGCGGGCTCCCGGACAGCGAGTCTGGCGCGCTGCGTCGCGCGGTCGCCGTCGCGCAAACCTCGACGCGGCCGCTCGGCGTCACGATCGACGCGCGTGCGCTCGGCTCGGCCGCGACCGGCACGCGCACCTACATCCTCGATCTGATCGTCGCCCTGGCGCGCGAGCAGTGGCTGAGCCTGCGCGTCGTCCTGCCGCCCGACACCGCCCCCGAGGTCCTCGAGCTGCTGGAGGCTGACGCCGCGATCGAGCTGATCAGCTACGCGCAGGCCGCCGCCGGGGTGGAGCGGACCGATCTCGTGCACCGCCCCCAACAGGTCTTCACCGCGGATGACCTGACGCTGCTGCGGGGGCTCGGCAAGCGCCTCGTGGTCACCCACCACGACCTGATCGGCTACCGCTGCGGCGCCTATCACGAAAGCACCGCGCAATGGGAGGACTACCGCCGTGTCACGCGCCTCGCGCTGGCAGCGGCCGACATGGTCGTCTTCCCCTCGCGGCATGCGCGCGCGGACGCGCTGCGGGAGGATCTGATCGCGCCGGCGCGCGCGCACGCCGTACCCGACGGCGCCGAACGCGTCTGGCCGCAGCCGCCGGCGGCCGCGGTGCGGCCCGCGGGCGTGCCGGAGCAGGCCGACCTGCTGGTCTGCATCGGCGCCGACTACGCGCACAAGAACCGGCCGTTCGCCCTCGCCCTGGCGCGTGCGCTGCACGAGCGCCACCGCTGGTCGGGCCGGCTCGTGCTCGCCGGACCGCACGTCGAGCGCGGGTCCTCGCGCGAACGCGAAGCCGCCGCGCTCGCGCGCGATCCGACGCTCGCGTCGCTGGTCCTCGACCTCGGTGCGGTCGATGACGCCGAGCGTGCCTGGCTCTACGCGAACGCACAGGCCGTCGTCTATCCGAGCGTCTATGAGGGCTTCGGGCTCGTGCCGTTCGAAGCGGCGCAGGCCGGCGTGCCGTGCCTGTACGCAGCGACCGCCGCGCTCAGCGAACTTGCCGGGCCGGCCGGCGCGACACTGGTGCCGTGGGACCCCGACGCGAGCGCCGACGCCGTCGCGCCGCTGCTTGCGCCGGGCGGCGCGCGCGACCAGCACGTTCGCCTGCTTCGTGAAGCTGCCAGGGTGCTCACTTGGGCGCATGTCGTGCCCCTGCTGCGCGACGTCTACGAGCAGGCGATCGCGAGCCCCCATCGCGCAAGCGCGCCCCATGTGGCCGCCGACCTCGAGCGCGAATCCCACATCGTTGCGCTGGCAGCCTCCGCGGAGCATGATCGCGCTCGAGCGAGCGAGCTTGAGCAGGCCAACTACGAGGCGCAAAGGGCCAACGACGCTGCGCAGCAGGCGTTGCTGGCGCTGAGATCGAGCGTCGGGGCGTTCGCCGAGCCAGCCGATGGCGGCCTGCTCAGCGGCGCTCAGCGCCGCGGCCTGCTGCGGGTCATCACGCGGCCCCGGATGCGCCGGCTGCTGCTCGCCCCGTTCGCTCTGATCGGGCGTGGCGCGCCGGCGGACGACGACGGCACCTCGCCGGAGCACCTGAACTCGGACTGACCCCTCGGCCGCGCGGCGCAAAGCTTGCGCCGGCATCGGCCAACGTTGCCGGCAGCGCGAGAGCGCCTGTCGGGACGCTCATCGGCCGGATCGCCGCGCGGTCATCCAGCGGCCGGCTCGAGACGCCCGTACGGGCAACGTCCGGGCTTGGTCGAGTACCTCGAGGCGACCCAGCATCTGGTGACCAATGTGCGCCGGTGCCAACATCGCGCGAACATCGGCTTGGCCGCGGAGCGCGCGCGCATGTGCTCTTTGCCGGTCGCCGAAGATCTCGCGCAAAGCATCTGCAGCTCGGCTGACGCTGGGCTCTGCCCACGTCGCCTGCGCGGGATAATGCTCGACGCCGGCGCCCACCAGCGTCAGCTCGTACGGCACGAGATACGAGTTGTCGCCGTCCATGAATTCCGTGTTGTCCTCCGTAAGCTGTCGCGACGACCGGCTTGCCGGCCGCCATCGCCTCGGCCAGGGCAAGTCCGAAGCCTTCGCTTCGGTGCAACGAAAGCAGGCAGTCGCAAGACTCGACCAGGGCATCCCGCTCGGCGCTGGAGATCGTTTCGTCGCGCAGCAGGATGTCGTCCCGCCCGGCGGCTGCGAGCTCCACCTCTCCTCGACGCTCCGGCCGGTGCGCGCCGTTCATTGACTTCACGACCAGTTGCGCGCCGTCGCTGGGGGCGAAGGCGCGCCGGTAGGCTGCGATTGCCCCCAGCGGGTTCTTTCGCTCGAGGGTTGAGAGGTAGTCGAAGATGACGAGGACACGAAAGACGCACGTTCGCTGTGCCGGCGCCGGTGGGGGGGCCGTCGTTGCCAGGGGGTGGAGCACGGCAAGGACGCGGGCGTCGGTCGCGGCCCTGATGTGGCGTGCTGCGAACTCCGAGCAGGCCCAAATCTCATCGACCTGCGGCGCAGCTTCAGCCCAGCTGGTCGGCACGACGTCAACCTCCCAACTCCATAGGCCGACGTTGCGCCGGCCCTTGAGGGGTGGGGCCGAACCAGAGCGCAGGTAGGGGATGAGCTGCTCCGGTTGTAGGCACAGCAAATTGAACCGTGTGCCGGTGCGCCCAACCCGCCGCCCACGTGTCAGGGGCGCCATTGCCTGATCGCGGCCGGGAAGTGGGACGTCACGCGCGTGCACCCGGACCCCGACTGCTCGGAGGGCGTCGAGATAGCGACGCGCAGCCTCGCCGGCGCCCACCGCGGCCTTGAGGTGTCCGGCCAGCTCAACCCCGGGGAGTGGCGCATCAGCCTGTGTATTGCCTCCTGAAGACAGCGCACCGCCGGTTCGAGGCGCTCTAGCACACTAAGGCTATCGAGAGGCCATTGCCACCGCGCATGAACTGGACGTCGGTAGCATCAACCCCGATGGCATCTGCGCTCTGCCGCACCGCCCGGAGACACGCCTATGGCAGCCGACGAGCCTTTCGCGGGTCGCACTCGAACCCCCGCGTGGACACGCCCACCACATGAGAGCCGATTCGCGCCCGACGCGCCGCGGCGGCGCGGAGCCGTGAGAATTGCCTGGTTCACCGCGTTTTCGCCACGCAGCGGCATCGCCGAGTTCAGCCGACGGGTGACGCCTGCGATCGCCGAGCGCGCCGAGGTCGACATATGGACGCCCGACGCGCCGCCGCGCCTCGTGAGCGAGTTGCCCGTCTTCGCCTTCAACGCCACGGCTGACGTCCGGACCGCGCTGGCCGGCTACGACGTCGTCGTCTACAACATGGGCAACACGCTGCAATCGCACCGCCCGATCCACCAGGTCTCGATGCGAGAGCCGGGGATCGTGATCGTGCACGATCGGGTTCTGCACCCGATGTTTGTCGCGATGTGGACGGGAGACGGGGGCCGTGTGGATCCCGTCTACGTATCGCGCATGGCTGCCTACTACGGCGCGGCGGGCGCGCGGGCCGCAAGCGAGTCCATCTCGGGTGCCCGCGCGCGAGTCTGGGAGAGCGATGAGGTTGTGGACTACCCGCTCGTCGAGGAGGCGCTTCAACAGGCGCTCGGCGCCGTGACGCACTCGGAGAGTCACGCGCGCGACTTGCGAGCGCGCTGGTCCGGGCCGGTGCGCGCCCTTCACCAGCCCACCTACCGGCAGTGGGTGCAGGCTGGAAAGCTCGCAGATACCACGGCGCGCAAGCGCGCCGATGGGCGACTGCAGCTGACGACCGTCGGCCACGTCAACGCGAACAAGCAGAGTCACCGTTTCATCGCCATGCTCGCACGTGATCCCGAGCTCGCTGCGCGGACCCATTACACGATCGTCGGCCCGCTCGACGACGGCAACCCGTTCGCTGCCAACCTTGCCGCCCTGATCGGCTCATTGCCGCAGGTCAGCGCGGAGATCCTCGGCTGGTGTGAGGAGCAGGAGCTGGACGCGCTGATGGCGGCGACCGACATATTCGTCAACCTGCGCCTGCCGGTGGTCGAGAGCGGGTCGGCATCGCTCATGCGCGAACTGGCGTTTGGCCGCCCGGTCCTGTGCTTCGACGGCGGCCTGTTCGCCGAGCTTCCCCCACAGTGCGTCGCGAGCACTCCCACCGGTGATTTCGCGGCCGTTGAGTCGGAGCTGCAGCGCCTTGTGGGAGACGCCGACTACCGGCGCCTCATCGGCGAGAACGCCAGACGCCTGGCGGCCGAGCGCACCGAGGCCGCCTACGCCGAGGCTCTCATCGAGTTCATAGCCGAGGTCCGGGAAGCTCCGGGACTCGTGCCGGCTGATCGCGTCGTCAGCGAGCTCGGGCCTGCTGGCGCCGGTCCGGCCGCGGGGCGGCTCAGGCGGATCGCCGGCGACGTTCAGCGGATCCTGCGCCGCTGACAGGCGACCGGGTCCCTTCGGCTGGACCGCGGGCGTGTAGCGTGCCGCACACGCGGCGTGGCATCCTTACCACCGTTGCGCGCCTGGATCGCCCGCATCGAGATCACGCCGCGCCAGTTCGCGCTGGTCGCGCTGGTCGCGCTGGTCGCGCTGACGGCGATCGTCGCCACCGGTGCGGCGGTGCGCCTGAGCGGCTCCGGTCTGGGCTGCCCGGACTGGCCGCGGTGCTATGGGCACGTCTACCCGCCGCTGAAGACGCACGCGCTGATCGAGTTCTCCAACCGCATCGTGTCGGGCGCCGTGGGAGTGATCGTCGTGGTCGTGGCCGCCGCGGCGTGGAAGCGGCGGCCGTTCCGGCGCGACCTGATGTTGCTCGCGCTGGCGCTGCCGATCGGCGTCGTGGGCCAGGCGGTGCTCGGCGGCTACACGGTCGAGAACAAGCTGGCACCCGGGTTCGTGATGGGGCACTTCGCGCTGTCGATGGCGATCCTGGTTGCGGCGGTGGCGCTCGCATGGCGGGCGCGAGAGCGCGCGCCGGTCGCGGAGCCGGGGGACCGGCGGAGCGTATGGGCAGTCAGGTCGCTTTTGCCGCTGGCGACGCTGGTCGTGTTCGCGGGCACCGTCGCGACCGCCGCGGGCCCGCATTCGGGCGGCGCGACCGGGCAGCACATCAAGCGGCTGACGTTCAAGGGCGCGGACACGCTCAACTGGGCGGTGCACCTGCACGGCGCGATCGCGTTCGCGCTCGGGATCGCCGCGATCGCGGTGTGGGTCTTGCTCGAACGCCGCCAGGCGAATGCGCAGGCGCGGCGCGCGATGAGCTGGTTGTGCGTGCTGATCGCGGTCCAGGGCGTGGTCGGCGCGGTCCAGTATGAGACCCATCTGCCGACCGAGCTGGTCTGGGTGCACGTGGCGCTGGCGTCGCTCAGCTGGCTGTGTGTGCTGTGGGCGATCGCCGCAATTGGGCGCGCTGAACCGCTCCGGACGCGCAAACGTGCCCAAATTCGGGCGTCCGCCGTGGCGCCCAACTCGTGAACATCCGGGCCACGCGCTAGCTTTGGCCGAGCATTTGACCATCTGAGAGGAGTGTCATGACGAAGAACGAGCTCGCTGGCAAGGTCGCGGAGAGTGCCGGACTCGGGGTAGGCCAGGCCAAGAGCGCCGTCGACGCGGTTTTCGACGCCATCGCGGCCCAGCTCGCTGCCGGCGGAGAGGTGTCGGTCGCCGGATTCGGCAAGTTCGCCGTCAGCCACCGTGCGGCCCGCAGCGGCCGCAACCCGGCCACCGGCGCGACGATCCATATCGCCGCAAGCAAGGCGGCAAAGTTCTCGGCGGCAAGCGCGCTGAAGAAGCACCTCAACCCGTAGCCGTCTGTCTCGCGGCGGCCCGGGCCCGTCGTGCGCCAGGCGCATCCGGATCTCGCCGGCGGCACGACGCGTGCCGGCGAGATCGGTCGTTCGCGCCGGCCGGGCGAGGCGGCAGGCGCACCGCTGTCGCCGGCCCTACGTAAGCACACGTGAAGGCGGCCCGTTGACGGCGGTCGCGCCAGCAAAGTGCACCGCCCCGCGGACTGCGACAGAATCGCGGCATGCGCGTCACCGCCAGAGCGGACTACGCCGTGCGCGCGGCGATCGAGCTGGTGGGGGCCAGCGCGGCGGCGCCGCGCAAGGCCGATTCGATCGCCGTCGCGCAGGGCATCCCGCTCTCGTTCCTCGAGAACATCCTCAACCAACTCAAGAGTGCGGGCGTGGTGCGCTCGCAACGCGGGCCGGACGGGGGGTGGTGGCTGCTGCGCGCTCCCGAAACGCTGACGCTCGCCGATGTGATCCGCGCCGTCGAGGGGCCGCTCGCCAGCGTGCGCGGGGAGCGACCCGAGCACCTCGACTACGCGGGGTCGGCTGAGTCGCTGCAGGTGGTGTGGATCGCGCTGCGCGCCAACATCCGCTCCGTGCTCGAGCGCGTCACGCTGGCCGACGTCGCCGGCGGACGGCTGCCCAAGCACGTGGTCGCCCTGACGCGCGAGCAGACGGCCTGGAAGAGCGGGTAGCGGAGCCGCGCGGCTGGGCGCCGTGTCCGCCTGGCGGGCGCGGTTCCGGGCGCTCGGCGGTGGCTGCCGCGCGCCCGGATCGTGGGCGCGGGCGAGAGGATCAGAACACCGCCGGCGAGCGAAAGATGCGGCCTGTTATGAGTGCCTAACGGAGCGCATCGCGGGCCGCACCGATCGGTTCGTAAGGGCAGATGTTCATGCCCTTGTTCCTGAGGAGGTACACGATGCGACTGAAGTACGTCAGTGGCGCGGCGGCTGTGGTCGCCTGCGTCGCGATCGCGGTGACCGCGGTCGGCGCCGGAGCTGCGCCGCGCCACTGGTTCCGCCACCACGAGATCACGATCCATGCACAGCCCAACCCGATCACGGCGGGAGACCCGGTCGTGATCTTCGGCCGACTGTTCGGCCGCCTGCATTCGGGGCGGCTGGTCGTTCTCTTCCACCGCGCCGCGGAGGAGCCCGGCGGCTTCGTCCCGGTGCAGGTCACGCACACCGACTCGACCGGTGCCTACGAGTTCACCCGCGCCGACGGCGCGGTCCTGACAAACCGCCTCTGGTATGTCGCGTCGGCCCGCGCGGTGAGCCGGACCCTGTTCGAACGGGTCCAGGCGCTCGTGTCGCTGAGTGTCACGGGTCCCGGTGGTGTCTCCGAGCCCAGTGGCTCGGTTCTGCAGACGGGCTCGAAGTACGTCTACACCTTCGCCGGCACGGTGACGCCCGGCAAGGCCGGCGCCAGCGTCGTCCTGCAGCGTCAGGCCGCCAGCAACGGCAACGGCTGGGCGACGATCGGTCGCGGCAGCGTGGCGGCCGACGGCAGCTACTCGATCGCGCACGTCTTCGTCGTCCCGAGCTCGCAGAACGGTGACGCGACGATCCGCGTGCTGCTGCGCAACGACGGGCGCAACATCGACAGCCCGTCCGACACGCTGTCCTATGAGATCGAACAGACACAGAATCCGAGCCTCACGATCAACGCCGCCAGCAACCCGATCGTCGAGGGAAGCTCCGACACGGTCTCCGGCGTCGACGCGGCCGGACCGGGCCAGCTGTTGACGCTCTACGCGCGTGACTACCGCCATTCGTACGGGGCGATCGCCACGACGATGAGCGGGACCGGCGGCAGCTACACGTTCAACGTTACGCCGATCTACAACACCGCCTACCAGGTCGTCGCGTCGGCTCCGCCGACCGTGAAGACCGGCGTCACCGGCGTCACCGGCTCAACCGGCTCAACCGGCTCAACCGGGTCGACGGGAGCGACGGGCTCGACCGGCGCGACCGGCGCGACCGGCACGACCGGCACGACCGGCACGACCGGCACGACCGGCACCAAGGCCAGGATCCGCTCGGCCGTGCTGTTCATCGGCGTGGCCGATGCGCTGACGGCGAAGGCCTCGACGACGACGATCAACCAGGGCCAGTCGGTGATGTTCACCGGCTCGGTCGTGCCCGACAGGACCGGACACGTGATCTACCTCCAGCGCGAGGACGCTGCGGGTGACGCGTGGCACATCATCGGAGCGGCGACGATCGGTGCCAACTCGAGCTACACGATCACGCAGCTGTTCTTCGAGCCGGGCACCGAGGTCGTCCGCGTGAAGATCCCCGGTGGTCCCGACAACCAGGGAGCGGTGAGCTCGCCGTTCACGATCACGGTGAACCCGATCTCGCCGGCTGCGCTGGTGCCCGCCAGCGGGTGAACCTTCAGCCCGCGCACTGCTATGCGAGGGGCCGCCCACCGGGCGGCCCCTCGTGCGCATTGGAAGCTGGAAGCCGGCTAGAAGCCGACGGGGTGGCGGACGACGTAACCGGCGAACTCGCCGCCGCCGTCGGCCCAGCGCGAGCCGTCCTCGGAGAGCGCGACCGTGTCGAAGCGCCTGCCCTCGATCGTCATCCAGGCGTGCCCGTCGTCGGCGTAGATCGTGATGTATTGGCCGGGCCCCGGGGCGCCGTAGCTCTCGAGCTCGCTCGAGTCCTCGGGCACGCTCAGGAGGCCACCCATGTGAAGCACATAGGAGACCGAGCCGGAGCAGTCGTAGCCGGGCGAGATCCAGGAGCCGTGCCCGCCGCCCCAGATGTAGGGAAGCACCGCGATCTGGTTCGCGGCGTTGATCATCGCCGTCAGCGCGAGGCCGACGCTCCCCGACGCCGTGCTGGTGGTCGTGGCGCTCGGAGGCACCGGCGTTGTGGTCGTCGCGCCCGCCGCGTCCGTCCCGTCGGTCGTCGTGTCGGCTGTGGCCGTCGGATCGACCGTCGGGTCGGTCGTGGTGCTCGTGGCCGCGACGGTCGTCGGGTCGGTTGTCGCGGTGCCCGTGCCGGGAGCGGTTGTGCCGCCGCTCGCATCGGTCTGCTGGAGCGTCGGGCCGTCGCCGAGGCCGAGCGCCTCGCGCGTGCTCGGCCCGACGACGCCGTCGGCGGTCAGGCCATGCGCGGTCTGGTATGCCTCGACGGCCGCCGTGGTGTCGGCGCCGAAGGTCCCGTCGGCGGGGATCTCGAGGGCGGTCTGGAGCGCGATCACATCGGCGGCGTCCGACGGGGTGACGGTGGTCTGGAGCGCCGAGGCCTCGTGCACCGTGACCGTCGTGGCGGCGGGTGTCTGCGCCACGCTGGCCTCCCGCTCGGCGGCGTGCTCGGCGTTCTTCAACGCGTTCCAGGTGGCCGGGCCGACGTCGCCGTCCACAGTCAGCCCGTGGGCCGCCTGGAAGGCGCGAATCGCCGCCCCCGTCTTGGGCCCGAGGACGTCGTCGACGCCCACGCCGAGCATCCGCTGGGCATCGCGCAGGTCGCCGAAGCTGATCTTGCCGTAGACGACGTGGCGTGGCGTGGCGACCGGCGCCGGAGTCGAGTCGAGCACGACCTCGGGCGCCTGGGTGGCCGCCGGCGCGGGGGTGAAGACTCCGTTGTGCGTGAGGGTCTGGTGGGCGATGGTCTGCGTCAGCGGGGGCGTCTGCACGCCCGAGGGCGCGGCGCCGGAGCGCAGATGGCCTGCCCTCGCCGGCTTGGAGCCGGCCGCCAGTGACGGGAGCGTGGTCGCAGCGAGCAGCGCAAGCACGGAGGCGCCGCCGATCGCGGGAGCGGTGAACGTGGACGACGCGCTCGCCGAGCGGCGCGTCCGCCAGTACACGACCGACTCGTTGACGGTGTCGGTGTCGGCGAGGTCACGCTCGGGGCTCAGGCGCCCCAGTTCGAGCGAGGCCCGGCGAGGTCGTCCACGACGGGCGAGCGAGCGCTCGAGCGAGGCCGCCCACACATCGGCGCTTCCGAGATCACGTGCGAGCTCCACCTGCAGGCCTCCTCCCAATCGTGCGACTTGTAAGCCTGCGGGGTTAGCTGACGGGCTCGCGCAATGCGCTACGCCACCACCTGGCGGCGATTCGCCCCATCGGCCTCGGGGGTCGAAATGGGTCCCCCGCTCGCCGGCCACGGGGGGCTCGGCGACTCGGCTTCCTCTATGTGGGCGTCGAGGCTAGCACGTCTTATCCTGCGGTTGCGAGCAAAGCTGCGGAAAAATCCGTTAGCTGCAATCGAACTTGCACTCTCGCCATTTGCAGGCCCAACGTCAGAAGATGCCGATGCGATCGAGCGGCCAGTAGGTCGCAAAGACCTCGCCGATGATCCACGACAGCGGCACCGGGCCCCAGTAGCGGCTGTCGTCGGAGTTGCCCCGGTTGTCGCCCAGCATGTAGTACTCGCCGCGGGGGATGACGATCGAGTGGGGCATGTTGCAGCTCGTCGAGTTGCTGCACGGCGTGATGTAGGGCTCGTCCGTCAGCTCCTTGCCGTTGATCACAGGATGCCCGTCCTTGATCGACAGCGTGTCCCCGGGAAGCCCGATCACGCGTTTGACGAAGTAGTCGCTGGCGTGCGTGGCGACGCTCTCGGGGCATGGCTCGGTGAGCGGCACGTTGATCTTGCAGGTCAGCGAGCTGGGTGGATGGAAGACGACGATGTCGCCACGCGAGGGCGTGCCGCCGAAGTCGTAGGCGAGGCGATCGACGAGCACACGCTGGCCGGGCAAGAGCGTCGGCTCCATCGACTCTGACGGGATCACGAACGGCTTGACCACCGCCGCCTGAACGCTCTCGGCGAGCGCCAGCGCCAGCGCGACGGTCACAACGATCTCGACAACCGGCGCGAAGCGCCACGAGCGAAAGCGCTCGCGGCGGGTCAGCGGCCGTGATGGCTCCGCCTCGGGCTCGTCTCGAACGGGGACCCCAGCCACGCCGGCGGCGATCTCGGGCTCGTCCGGCTTCGGCGGGACGAATGTGGGAGGACCGGGTCTGACGCCAGGCGTGGCGGTGGCAGGGGCCGCCGTGAACGCGGGCATGGGGGGCGGCCGGCGCGTGGGAGCCGCGGCGCCGGCGGGCGGCGGCGCGGCCGCTGTGGGCGCCGGCGCAACGCGCATGACGGGCGACGCGGGCGGCCGAGGCGGCGCCGCGGCGGGAGGGGGCGGAGCAGTGCCCGCGGCGGGCGTCGTGAACGGCGGTGCGGTGGGGTGCGGCGCGGCGGGCGTCGTGAACGTGGGGGCGGGCGGGCGCGCGGCGGGCGGCGCGGCGGGCGGCGCGGCGGGCGGCGCGGCGGGCGGCGCGGCGGGCGGCGGGAAGGTGGGGGGGGAAGTGCGCGCGGCGGGCGGCACAGGGGCAGGCGGTGCGGCGGGCCGCACCGCGGGCGGCGTGCCGGCAGGTGGTGCGAACGCGGGCCGCGCGGCGGGCGGCACAGTGGCAGGCGGTGCGGCGGGCCGCGCCGCGGGCGCTGCGAAACCGGGGGCGGAAGTGCGCGCCGCGGGCGCCACGGCGCCAGGCGACGCGGCGGGCCGCGCACCGGGAGGAGCCGCACCGGAAGGCGCCGCGGCGGGAGAGCCGATGTCGCGCGCGTCGTGCGCCGGGCGGCCGTACGGCGGGAGGGTCGACCTCTGCGTGCCGGTCGCGACGATGGGGGTCGCGGCCTCGCTCGCGCCGGGCGCGCGCGGGGTGGGCGTGCTGGTCTGGTTCGCGCCCGGCGTCGTGGCGGGGCGAGTGACGCCGTCGCGCGCGTCGGGTGTCGGCCGAACGTGGGTCGGGCCGGCTTCACGCGCTCCGGGCGTCGCGGCGCCGGGAGCGACGAGCCCCGCGCCGCGCGCAGCCGCGGCGAACCTTGCGGCGGCGGCCTCCGCCGCGCTGAGCGTCGTGGGCGCAGGCGCCTTCGCCGCGCCCGCCGCGCCCGCCTCGCCGGGCATCAGCGGCGCGCGTGCTGCACGGATCGCCTCGCGGTCGTGCACGTCGTCGGCGACGTCCGCATCCGGGGCGGCCGGGGCGGCCGCGCGAGCGGCGATCTCGTTCACGCGGGCCGCGTATGCGGCGGCGGCGGCTTCCCAGGCGTGCGGCCGCGCTCCGGCGGCCTCGCCGTCCTGGGCCGGCGCCCTCGGGTCGCGCCGCGGCTCCTCGGGATGCCTGGGCGGCGTGCTCATCGGTGCTCGCCGCCTCGGCCCGCCTGCACGTGCTGGACGTGGTGTGCGCGCGCGGATGTGGCGCCCGGCTCGAACGCCCACACGGTCGCGGTCCCGAGCGACGCCATCGCGGCGCCCGCCAGCATCACCGCGGCGGTGCGTGCGATCAGCGCGCGCGGGCGCCGGCGCAGCGCGTTGAACTGGGTCGCCACGCGCGCCGGTGGACCGAACCTCTCGACGGCACGCCGGGCCGCGCGGTCAGGGTCGATTCCGCGACTCGCGTCGGCGGCGGCGGCCTCGAGCAGGTGCGCGCGCACCTCGGCGAGGATTCGCCCGCGGCGGCCGCGGCGCAGTTGGCGCGCAAGCTCGTCGAGGTAGTCGGCGATCGGGTTCACAGCTGAGCCTGCGAGGCGATCGGGGCGAAGACCGCGTCGACGGCGCCGCGGAAGGCCTGCCAGCTGGCGACGCGCTCGCCGACCGCGGCCGCGCCGCTGTGCGAGAGCCTGTAGACGCGGCGGCGACGGCCGGAGACCACCTCCCAGCTGCTCGACAGCAGGCCTGCGGCCTCGAGCCGATGCAGAGCCGGATAGATCGTGCCCTCGGCGAGGTCGAACTCGCCGTCGCTGCGCCTGCACATCTCCTCCACGATCGCATACCCGTGCAGTGGTCCCGCTTCGAGGATCGCGAGCAGCATGCCGTCGAGGTGTCCCTGCAGCTCCGTGCTGGCCATAAGCAGACAGTCTATACATCGGCCGTCTGCACTTCAAACGTCAGTCGACGCCGCGGCGACTGCGCCTGCGACGATGCGGGTGGAGCCGGAATGAGCCGAATGAGCCGAATGAGCCGAATGCGATCGATCTGCGTAGGCGAGTTGTGATGGGTGTGCTGCGGCGTGCCGGCTATGGACTGCTCGATCGGGCGCTCGAGCACGGGCTGCTGCCGGACCCGCTGCTGCGAGCCGGCTCGCGCGCGGGCGCCCGCGCGCGTCTGCGTCGTGAGCAGCGCGGCGGCGTCGAGGCGCAGGAGCAGCGCCTCGGTGAGCTCGTGGCGACGATGCGCAGCGGTCCGATCGCCGAAGCGGTGGCGCGCGCCAACGAGCAGCACTACGAGTTGCCGGCCGAGTTCTTCGAGCTGTTTCTCGGACCGCGCCTCAAGTACTCGTGCGGCTGGTGGGGCGGCGGCGTCGCGGATCTGACCGCAGCGGAGGAGGCGATGCTCGCGCTTTCGTGCGAGCGCGCCGGGATCGAGGACGGCATGAGCGTGCTCGATCTGGGCTGCGGCTGGGGTTCGATGTCGCTGTGGATCTGCGAGTGCTACCCGCGCGCGAGCGTCGTCGCCGTGTCCAACTCCGCCTCGCAGCGGGCTTGGATCGAGTCGCTGCGCGACAGGCGCGGCTTTCGCGATCGCCTGACCGTGATCACCGCCGACGTCAACGCCGTGGCGCCGGGGCGGCGCTTCGACCGGGTCGTGTCGATCGAGATGTTCGAGCACATGCGCAACTGGCAGGCGCTGCTCGCTCGGATCGCCGGCTGGCTGACGCCCGAGGGGCTGCTCTTCGTTCACGTCTTCTCGCACCGGCGGCTGGCCTACGAGTTCACCGGGACCTGGGCCGCCGACCGCTTCTTCACCGCCGGGCGGATGCCCTCTCATGAGCTGCTGCTGCGTTTTCAGCGCGACCTCGAGGTGCGTGCGAGCTGGGCGGTCTCGGGCACCCACTATGCCCGCACGCTGGCGGCGTGGCTGGAGCGCCTTGACGCGCACGCGGAGCGCGCGCGGATCGTGCTGGGTGACGCCGTCGGCGAGCGCCGGGCGGCGCGGGTGATGGCAGGCTGGCGGCTCTTCCTGCTCTCCACCGAGCAGATGTGGGGCTGGCGCGACGGGCAGGAGTGGATGGTCTCCCACCATCTGCTCGCGCCGCGCTGACGCCGCGGGCCGCGCAGCGCGAACCGACGACACCCCGCGCCGGCCACCCCGGCGCCCGCCCGTGCAGCGGGCACGCGCGCACCGACCGGGTGTCGTAGCGTGCGCGCCTGAATCTCGATCGAAGAGGGGAGGACGCGGTGGCGCGGTTCGATGGACAGACGGTGCTGGTCACGGGAGCCTCGCGTGGGATCGGTCTGGCGAGCGCCGAGCATTTCGCGGCGCTGGGGGCGCGCGTCGGCATGGTGGCGCGCGACCACGCGGCGCTCACGGACGCGGCGGAGCGGATCGGCGGGCAGACGCACGTCGTCGCCGCGGACCTGACCGAGCCGGGCGACTGTGCGCGCGCGGTCGACGAGGTGGCCGGCGCGCTCGGGCCGGTTGACGTGCTGGTCAGCTGCGCCGGCGTGCTGCATCGCGACTTCGTCGAGAACGTAAAGCCGGCGGACTTCGAGCAGACCTGGCGGCTGCACGTGGGGGCGGCGCTGTGGCTCAGCCAGCGGGTGCTCCCCGGCATGCGCGAGCGCCGGCGCGGCTCGATCGTGCTCGTGTCCTCGGAGCTCGGCCTGATCGGCGGGCCGTCGTACGCGTCCTACTGCACGAGCAAGTGGGGGATGGTGGGGCTCGCCGAGGTGCTCTACCACGAGCTGGCCGGGTCGGGCGTGCACGCCTGCGCGGTCTGCCCGGGGGATGTCCGCACGGACCAGATGCGCGGCGAGATCGCCTGGGGGCCGACCGGCGGTGCGACGCTCGAGAAGGCGATGGCGCCCGAACGCGTCGCCGCCGCGATCGCTGCCGCCGCCGGCGGCGGCAAGACCGTCGTGATCGTCGACCGCACGCAGATGCGCGCGGTGTTCGGCCTGTTCGGCGGGCCGCGCGGGCTGAGCCGCAAGCTCGTTCACGGCGCCTACAAGCCACTGCTGAGGTCGCGCGGCGGCTGAGCCCAAGGTAGCGCGTCCGCCGCCGCCAAACGCCGCCCGGCGGCGCGCCCGAACCCGCTCCGCCCCGCTCGCGTCTCAGCGCAGAACGCGATGCTCGACACGTCCGTCGCCGGCGAGCAGCACGTCGGCGGTCAGCGCCGGCGCGAAGATCCCGTGTCCGACCACGCCGGGCGTCGCATCGAGGCGGGCCGCCATCGCCTCGCGATCGTCCAACTCCCCGAGGTAGTCGGCGATCACGCCGCCGTCCGGGCTGGGCGGCGCGTCTCGCAGGCGCACGTCGCCGAGCGCGGCGAGCGTGGCATCGAGGCCGAAGCGCAGCAGCTCGAGCGGGACCGGCGGGCCGATCCGCTCCACGGCCTTGTCCGCCGAGGCGATCACGACGAAGCGCGCCGCCGCCGCCGCGACGATCTTCTCGCGTGTGTGGGCGCCGCCGCCGCCCTTGATCAGCCAGCCGTCGAGGTCGACCTGGTCGGCGCCGTCGATCGCGATGTCGAGGCGTTCGATGCCGGTGAAGGCGACGATCTCGAGGCCCAGCTGACGTCCGACCAGCTCGGTCTCCGGCGAGGTTGCGACGCAGCGGATCGCGAGCCGCCGCGCGGCGAGGGCCGGCAGCAGGTGCGCAACGGTGCTGCCCGTTCCGAGGCCGACGAGCTGTCCGTCCGTCACCAGCGCCGCGGCGGCCTGCGCGGCATCGCGCTTGTCCTGCTCGCGGTTCGACACCGCATAGAGGCTAGTGGCTGGACGACCCGCCGGTGCGGCTCGCAAATTGCCGCTCAGAGCGGGATTACACCAACCCCACCCTAACGCGCCACCGCCTAACATGACTCGAGCGGGAGCCAACATTCATGAGGCTAGGAATACGGTCGCCTGCCGATGGGGAAGCGGTTACGTTTCCACCCATGGCTCTGGCCGCATCTGCGCATACACTGGCGTACTGAGGTGACAACGACGCATTCCGACATCGACCCGGTGGCCGACACGGACCGGCCGCGCCCGGTGCCGCCTCTGGCTGCTGCCCCCGTTCTGTCCACGGCGCCGTCGTGGGAGGCTCTGCGCGGCTACGCGACACTAATGCGCGGCGTGCTCGACGCGCTCCCGTTCGGCGTCGCCGTGCTCGACCGCGGTGGGACGCTCACGACCTGGAACAGCGAGCTTGCCTCGATGCTCCCGTCGCCGCCTTCGCGCGGCGGTACGCATGACCTTTCGGTCCTGATCCGTGAGGTGCACCGGATCGTCGCCGACCCGCAGGACTTCGACGCACGCCTGCAGCTGGCGCTCGAGCCGTCCGAGGCGGAGCTCGACGGCGAGCGGCCGACCAGCGATTTCGAGGTGGCGCTGCACGGTGAGGACGGCGGCGCGCTGGCGGTGTCGGTCAACGCCTTCGGTGACGGCGACGAGAGCATCGTGATCTGCTTCCGGGACGCGACGGGCGAGTTGCGGGCCCGGCGAGCGCTGGAGCACCGCGCGATGCACGACCAGCTGACGGGCCTGCCGAACCGCGAACTGCTGATGGATCGCCTGTCTGTGGCGCTCGCCCGCCTGGGTCGTCAGGGCACGGCCGTCGGCGTCCTGTTCATCGACCTCGACGGCTTCAAGGAGGTCAACGACCTCCACGGCCACGATGTCGGCGACGAGTTGCTGGTCAGCGTTGCCGCCCGCCTTCGCCGCGAGGTGCGGGACGGCGACACGGTCGCGCGTTTCGGCGGCGACGAGTTCGTCGTGTTGTGTGAGGATCTCGTTCGCATCGAGGCCGCCGAGCCGCTCGCGCGACGCTTGGCGGAGGCGGTCGCCCAGCCCGTCAGCATCGCGGAGCGCACGCTCCACGTGCGCGCGAGCATCGGTGTGGTGGTGGAGCAGAACTCGGCGACGAGCGCCGAGGCGCTGGTCAAGCGCGCGGACGCGGAGATGTACCGCGTCAAGCACGGCGCCCGCTGACCGCGAGCCACCCGCTCACGGGGTCCGGCGACCGGACTCCAGCATTTCGGCGATGTGTTCGCGCTCGGCCTCGAGCGCGCCGATCTGGGCCCGCAGCACCGCGCCGGCGCGTTCCAGCCGTTCGGTTTGCGCCGCCAGCGCCGCCAGCATGTGGCGCTGGCGTTCAAGCAGCGCGAGCAGATGGCTCGTGCTCGGCTCGTTCAGGCGTTCGCGCGAGCGCGCGCGGATCGCCGCGGCCTCGATCTCGGCGCCGGTGCGGATCTCGATCGCGGCCAGCTCGGCCAGCGCCAGGACGCTTCCGACCAGCCGGCTGCTGCGGTCGGCGAACGTGTCGCCCTCGCCGCCCCCTCCCTCGCGCGTGCCGCCGCCCTCGACCCCAGGCTCGCCCCCGCCCCCGCCTTCGGCCGCCGGCGTCTGCACCGCGGGCTCGGATGGCGGCTCTTGCGCGACCGGCGTCGGCGCCGGCGCCGGCGCCGGCGGCTGCTCCACGGCGCTTGGGGTGTGGCGCGGGCGCCGTGGCGCGGGAACGAGGAGGTCTCCGAGTTCTGCGAACCGCGTCTGCACGCGGCCGGCGTCGCTTCGCGCGCCACCGGCTCGGTCGCCGAGCCGGCTCACCTGTTCAGCGAGCTGTGCGACCTGCGCGCGCAGGTCGGCGGTGGCCACGTCGACGCTCTCGGGCGTGGGCGGCTCGGGGGCGGGCTCGCCGCCGCCCTTCTTGGAGTGGGGTTGTGATTTGGCCATCGTCGTTCCCTGTGCGAACGTACACCAAGCCGGAGGCACCTGGCTAGGCAGTTTTCCCCCACGTATGCTTGAGTTTGATGGGCGGCAACTCGCGCTCACGGGGCCGTAAGGCTCTCAAGCATCTCTCCCGGGACGCCGACAGAGATAGTGCATTGACGCAGACCGACGAGCACACGGATGTTCCGCAGCTCACCCCGCAGGATGTCAGCGCGCGCGTGGGCGAAATCCTCGGCACCGCCGAGCGCGAGGCGCGCGAGATCATCGCCGTGGCGCGCGGCGAGGACGATTCCGAGTCGCTCGCGGCTGCGCTGAACACGACGATCGACGACGTGGCCCGCGCGCTCGAGCGCCTGAGCCTGCGGTTTGACGCTTTCGAGCTGGCCACCGCAGCGCAGATCGAGGAGCTGGGGCGGGCCGTGCATGCCGCCGCCGGCGCTGCGCCCTCGGCCGTTTCGACGCCGCCGGTGTCCCAGTTCGATCCGGTTCTGACGGCGGCTGCGGCGACGCCCGACCGCGAGGCGACGCCGGAGTTGGCGGCCGCCCGCGTGCGCGCGATCGATCTCGCTCTCGCCGGTTACTCGCGCGAATCGATCGCCAACGAGCTTGCCGTTTCGATCGAGCGCGGCGAGGTCGACGCGCTGCTCGACCGCACCCTGCTCGGCTGAGCGACCGGAGCCCCGCCGCGCGCCCGCGCGTTTGACCGCAGGCCGGGCTGTTAGGCTCTGCCGCGGTGAGCACGACCAGCCAAATGTTCGATGCCGCGCAGACGCGCGAGATCCTCGAGGAGCTGGACCGCAACGGCTTCGTGCACATCCCCGGTGTGCTCTCGGCGGACGAGGTGGCGGAGCTGCGCGAGGTGGTCGAGCCGCTCGCGCGCGAGCATTTCGATCCGGAGCAGGGCTTCACGCACGCCCTCGGCGCCGCCTACCTGCATCCTCGCCTGACCGAGCTCGCCTGTGACCCGCGGCTGATGGGGGTGCTCGCGGGCGCGCTGACGCCGAACCTGCACATCTACCACTCCCACATCGACGTGCACCCGCCCGAGGAGGACAAGCCGAACGCCTGGCGCTGGCACGAGGACGGCGGCCGCCAGACTGCGGATCTCGACTACCGCGCCCGCCTCTCCGCGAAGCTCGGCTACTGGCTGAGCGACTGCGACGAGCCGGGGATGGGGAACCTCGAGGTGATCCCGGGCAGCAACCACTGGACCGAGTTTCTGCCGCGCACCCCCGGCCAGACACCCGAGGGCGCGATCCAGGTGCTGGCGAAGGCCGGCGACGTCACCCTCTTCGAGCGGCGGATCTGGCACGGGCGCTCCACCAACCTCTCGGACCGCACGCGGATGGTCGTCTTCTTCGGCTACAGCCCCCGCTGGATCGTCCAGCGCGAGTTCCCGTCCGCCGAGCAGCTCGAGGCCGCGGTCGGCGACCCGCTGCGCCGTCAGCTGATCGGCGCCCCGGACTGGGATTCCTGCCACGTCGGCCGCGCCGAGCTCCCGCTCACGCAGTACCTCGCCGCCGCCTGATCTTCTTTGGCTTTACGGCTGGGTGCATGCACCCAGCCGCGGGAGGTCGCATGCGACCTCCCGCGGGTCGGCGCATGCGCCGACCCGAACAGCGGGCTGGGGAGCGGAGGGCCGGGGCGGGGGATCCTTGCGACGCCACCTGCTCGGCATTGCAGACAGGCGCCTGCACAACGCACGGTTCATCCGAGTAGTCACGTGGAGCTATCGTTCCTCTCAACCGTTGACCGAAGACCACCGTCCCGAGATCGCTGCGGAAGTGGCGAGGCTAACTGAGCTTGAGGCCACCGTCGCCGCTATGGGACGTGCCGTCGACGGGAACTCCGCGTGGCTCGGCGACCTCGAGACTTGGACGAGGTCAGTCGCGGCTGATATGGCCTCGCAAACGGCGCTACTTGAGACGGCCGTCACCTCCCTCGGTCGTGCCGTCGAAGGGAACTCGGCTTGGCTCCGGGACTTCGAGGCATGGGCGCGCGCGGTGGCGGCTGACGTGGCGACACAGACCGGCCTACTGGAAGCGACGGTCGCGTCGGTGAGCCAGACCGGCGAGAGGAACTCGGCTCTACTTGGCGAGGTCGAGACGTCAATGCGCTCGGCCACCGATGCGCTGACAACTCGCAATGCCCAACACGACGCGACAGTAGCTGCGATCGGGCAGACAGTCGAGGGGAATTCGGCTTGGCTTGGGGACCTGGATATGTGGATGCGGTCGGCTGTGCAAACGCTTGCCGCATTCGGTTCGGCGCCCATCTTTGGCGACGAGTCGTCGGTAGCCGGCGAGCCTGCCGTCGCCGGTCGCCTGCTCGCGTGGATGGACGTGTGGACGGTGATGCATTGGATTCGCGGCGCCGCGATCGTCGACGAGGACCAGGTGGTCTCAGTAATCGTTCCCACCCGCGACCGCCCCGCTCACCTCACGCGTGCGCTCGCGTCGATCTTCGCGCAGAGCTACGGGCGCTTCGAGCTGATCGTCGTGGATGACTCCGACCACGACGCGACGGCGGAGCTGCTGGATGGCCTTTCCGATCCCCGGCTGCGCGTCGTCCGCCACTCGGATCACCGCGGCGTGGGCGCAGCGCTCAATACCGGGTTGGATGCAGTCCGAGGGGATATCGTCGCCTCGCTTGACGACGACAACCTCATGCACCCGGACTGGCTGCGCAGTGTTGTGTGGGCGTTTGCACAACATCCGGATACCGAGGCGCTCTATGGCGCGCGGATAATCGAGGATCCTGCATCCACTAATGGGCTGGCGTCGGGCATGCTCCCGGCGCTGGAGTTCTGGCGCTATGACCGAACTCGGCACGAGAGCGCCAACTACGTTGACCGCAACACGGTGGCCTTTCGCGCGCGCCACGCCGATCTCCGCTATGACGAGTCGGTCCCGGGTGCGGAGGACTGGGACCATGCGCTTCGTTTGTTTGCGCGCTCCGCCCCGCTTGCACTCCCGACGGTCGCCTGCTACTACCGCACGCTCCATTCGGGAAGGCTGAGCGACCAGAGCATGGTGGAGTCGGTGCGTACCGTGCGCTCGCGGGCCCGCCGACGCGACTCTCAGATGCCAACGTAGGCACTACGCGACAGGTCCCCGTGGCAGCCACCAGATGCTCGCCACGCGGCCATCCGGCAACCGCACCTTGTCGACCCTGGTGAAGCCGTCCGCGCGTGCAGCCGCCGTTGCTTGGGTGGGGCTGATGGCCGGCGCGAAATCGCCAGTGTCGCGGTTGACCGTGACGAGAAGATTGGGCTGCCCATGTTCGGGGGCATCGAGGTAGGCGGCGTATGCTGAGCTCCGGTCGCCGGCTAAGGTCGGATCGAGCTGGGCCATCGGGATGGCTGTATCGTCGTACAGGCGCGCGGCGAGCCCGACGGTATTGGTGTTGAAGACTCGGTTGCGAGCACCAAAAGCCACGATCGGTTCCCGTCCGTGCGCGTGCGCGAACGCGATTAGAAAGTCCGCTACGGTGCGATCTATCCGTGGCCAGGCGCGTTCCGGTGCTTCGAATCTTGTCGGATTGCCAGGCAGCTCGACGCGCAGAAACGTGACGGCGTTGGCTTGGGGGCCGACGAGCGGCACAGACCCAAGTACCGGGATGTCGACTTGGCGCGGATCAGAGAGTCCGCTCCACAGTTCCGTCGAGGCCAGCAAATTGACGAGCGCGATTGTTGCGAGTAATGCGAAGACTGGGGCCTGAAGAGCCCGGGACCGGCGTAGCGGCATCACAGCCAGCGCCGCGACGGGCGCGACGAGAACCAGCGCGAACCCCGAGCCGCGGTTCGTTGAGGAGCTTAGTGCGAGGTAGGCGCCGACGAGCACGATGGCGACGGTGAGTGCATCGCTTCGCGCAACACCGGCGAGAGCCGTGCGGCGGTCCGTAGCCGCGCGCAGCCTGTGCGCCGTCATCACCGCCCCGGCGACAAGGCCCACAAGAAGCGTGACCGTAAGCGGAAGGTAGAGGTCCTCCTGCGCCAGGGTGTTGAGCTCGGTCGTCCACCACGAGAGCGATGTGATCGGGTGGGATGTTCCGTACTGGCCCGCTGTGTGGCCGTATCCGAAGTCGACGAGATAGTGGTATACGCTCGACAGGTTGGGCGCGTACCAAATTGCGGACAAGGCAGCCGCGAGCGTCAGTGAGGCGGCGAGGTTGAGGAGAGCGCGCTGGCGTCCGCCCTGGAGCGTTGCAATGCGCAGAAGCGCTCCCACGACGAGCGCCGGTACGAACGCAACGGTCATCGTGCGCGTTAGCAGGGCGGCCGCAACGACAACTCCCAGCGCGACGGCCCAGCGGCGCGAGCGCAGCCCGTCCGAGCGCAAGAGGGCATAGAGCGAGCAGGTTACGAGCGCGGCTGCTGGCAGCGCGAAGGTGTACTCACGGGAATATGCGATTGTGCCTGGCGCTGTCAGCGTGACAAGCGCGGCAACTGCTGCGAGTCTTGGCCCCGCAAGACGAGTCCCAACAGCGTAGGTCGCCGTACCGAGGACGACAACGAACGCGAGCACGACCGAGTAGCTGCTGAGGATGCCCTCGTGCAGGACGTAGACGAGCGCGGTTATCGCGGGAATGAGCGGCGCCTGTGGTGTCTGGCTCTCGATCATGTTCCAGTACGCCGATAGGCCACTACTGCTCAGGCCGGCGTGATCGTTGAGCGCAATCAACATGTAGCCGGCCTCATCGACGTCGAGCGGTTGGCCCTGGCGGTAGGTCAGTAGCCACCACACGTCGAGCACGATCAGCAGAAGCGCGGCGACCAGAACGACCGCCGGCCAGCTGGTGCCCTCACCCCGTGGCATCGACGACCGCTGGCGCTTCGTCGGCGCAGCGCAGGACGAGATCAGCGCAGGCCCGCGCGTATGGCTCAATCGCGTGGCGCCGCTCGATCAACTCCCGCGCCGCGACGGCGATCTGACGGCGGCCGATTGCGCCTGTGGCGAGCGCTCGATCGAGAGCGGAGGCGAGAGCGGCCGTGTCCCGCGGCGCGCACAGCCAGCCGGTGACGCCGTGGTCGATCAGCTCCGGCAGTCCAAAAACGCAGGTTGCGAGCACGGGGAGGTCCCACGCCATCGCCTCGAGAACGGTTCGCGGCAGTGATTCGACATCCGAGGAGCACACCAGCAGGTCGGCCGCGCCATACCACGTCCAAGCGTCGGGCGTGACCGGAATCATGGCGATACGGTCAATCGGCCCCCAGGTGTCCACCGCGAAGCGCAGGCTTACGGTATGAGGGTCGGCGCGCGCTCCCACGAACGCGAGGCGGGCGTCAGGGTGCCGGTGGGCGACCATCGAGAACGCCCGGGCTAGTTGGACCTGACCCTTGCGTGGCTCGATGGTGCCCATGCATAGGACGACGGGCGCCTCCTCGGGCAGATCCAATTGGCGTCGTGCAGCATGTCGGTCGAAGCTGTCGCGAGCGATCGCCAGCGGAGAAAGATCGATGCCATACGGAAGGGTCACTGCACTCCCAGGTGTGAGGCACGGCTCGTACTGAGCACGGGTCGAATCGGCCTCGAAAAGCACTGTGGCTGCGTCATGGAGCACGACTTCTGCCCGACGGGCGATCGACGGGTGCAGGTTGAGCAATCGCCAGAGCACCGGCAGCTCGTAGCTCTCATGCACTGCCCAGACCATCGGAACGCCCGCACGTTGCACGGCGTCGGCGATCGGAAATGCCACTACGGTGTTCACAAACGCCACGTCGAATTGGCGCGCCGCCACCCAGTCGGCGAGCTCGGTGACCCGGCCGTCATAGACCTGGGGCTTCTCAAACGCCAAGCCACCGTTGACATGTACGGGAATCCCCAGGGCCTCAATCTCCGCTTGCAGCGGTCCGTCGGCGAACGTAACCAAAGAGAGGTCAAAGCGGTTCGTCGCCTGTAGCCCGCGGAGGAGATCCATGAGGTACAGCTGCGCGCCGCCGATATCGAGCTGGTGAGTGGCTATGAGCAGGCGCCGACGTCCGACTGAGCTGCATCGGCGCCGGCCTCGCGGCCGTCCCGGGAGCTGCGCTGTGATGGTCCTGACAGCTGGAGCTGCGTCACCGGCGGGGCCTGGTAGTCGCGGGGCGGCTTTCAGTCGGACCGGATCGGACGACCAGGTTTCTCCTTCGAGTCCGACGGCCGTAGCCATTAGCTCGCCGCCGCTCGTCGTCGTGGGCACAGTAGACAGGTCGACGAGATGTTCAAATCCGGCCAACTCGCCTGCGGGATCGCCCGTGTACGCGGCGACGTCGGGCCTCAGTGGGGAGCCGAGGCGGGCGCTTCCCAGCGAAACGCCGTCGAAGGTGAGGTCGACGCGCACCGGTGGACCGGATGAGAAGAGCGCCCAGCCATGGATGTAAACCGCTCCGGGAGGAAGTTCTGCGCCACTGGTCGGACCGTCGAGCGATCCCTGGAGAACGACCACCTCGGGCTCCGGCGGCGGCTCCGGCGGCTCGGGAGCGGCCTCTTCAGCTGCTAGAAGTGCCGCGGCCTTTCTTGCGTAATGTCTCTGAAGCAGTTCGTAGTTGGCGTCTCCACGTCGCCAGACGAGCACCGTCGCGTGGAACCGCCGGCCGAGTGCAGAAACCATCCACCACGCACGGCGCCGGATCATTCCCCCTTGTTCTTCAGTCAATGCAGCTGGCCCCAACCGGTGAGCTCGCGCCAAGCCAGCGATGGGCCAACTTGATGCCTTCCTCGAGCGGCGTCGGTGAAACGCGGACTATTTGTGCCAGACGGTTTACGCTGAGAACGATTGCCGGTACGTCAAACGCTCGCGCGGGGTAACGGACGATCTCCGCCGATCGTCCCACTTCGCGCTCGACGAGTCCGAGCAGTTCGATGACCGAAGTGCCGCGACCCGAGCCCACGTTGACAACCGGCGGCAGGTTTTCGCCCTTCAGCAGCGCGATGACTGCGCGTGCCACATCGCCCGCGTAAACGTAGTCGCGAACAGCCGAACCATCGCCGTAAATATCGATCGGCAGGCCATTGCCGACCCGGTGCAGGAAGGTGGCCACGGCGCCCTGTCCCCGATTAGGTTGCTGGTATTCGCCGTACGCGTTTGCACATCGCAACGAACACGAGAGTAGCTGTTGGTCGGCACGTCGCCGTGCGAGAAGGCGTTCGCATTCGAGTCGCACGCGGCCGTATGCGCCGAGCGGACCCGTCGGATGCCGCTCGTCTACCGGCAAGTGACGCGGCTGACCATAGACAGTTCCCCCTGAGGAAATGAATAGCAGCCTGAGATCACGGCGCCCGGCGGTCGCTCGCGTCACGCTGCTGAGCAGCTCGATCGCCATTGTTGCGTCCAAATCTGGGTGACGCTCGGCTGCAGCTGGCAGTAGGCCTCCAGCGCATACCACGACGTGGCACACGCTCTCCACAAGCTGTCGAGTCACCGTGGGATCGCACGCATCACCGACGACAATGTCGTTCCGGTCGATGGCGTGTGTCACATCCGCATTCGGATGGGACCGCGTCAACACAACCGCTGTGAAGCCGCGTTCGGCGAGGGCGAGGGCGACGTGGGATCCGAGAAAGCCGCATCCAACGACGAGCACGCGCGACTTGTCGAGCACGTTCAGGCCGCTTACGGCTCTACTAGGGCGATGGATCTTGGCAACGACCCGCCGCGAATGGTGCGACAACGCTCGCTAGGCGCACCACCCCGGCATTTGCTCACTCGCCCCATGCCGGCTGAACCGTACCACCGAGGTCATGAGGGACGAAACAGCTTGGCAAGCCAAGCCTTTGCCAGGCGTCGGCTACCCCTACCCGCAGCCGGTGTTGTTGCCGCAGCTGGGGCAGGTGTAGCAGGAGCCGGTGCGCTGCATCATGCCGCCGCACTGGGTGCACGCCGGGCCGAGGTCGAGTCCCTGGAGCCGGGCGGGGACGACCGGTGGGGAGTCGGTGAAGGCCGCGCTCGGCGGTTTGACGACGGCGCCGCCGTTGGCGGGCGCGGCGCTGGCATCCAGCTCGCTGGCGGGCACCGAGGTGTCGGAGGAGTGCACGGCGACGACGGCGTGCTCGGCGGACTGGCGCGCGCGGACGGCGGGCGTGAGGATGCCGAGCTCCTCCTGGGCGTCGGTGTCGAGGAAGCGGGAGGCGAGCCAGCGCATGATGTAGTCGGGCATCGATTTGGCGAAGGGGATCTCCGGGTTGGAGGTGATGCCCTCCGGCTCGAAGCGCATGTAGCTGAACTTCTCCACGAGCTTCTCGAGCGGCACGCCGTACTGCAGCGCGATCGAGATCGCCGTCGCGAAGGCGTTCATCATGCCGCGGAGCGTCGAGCCCTCCTTGCCGATGTCGGTGAGGAAGATCTCGCCGACCGTGCCGTCCTCGTACATGCCGGCGGTGATGTAGCCCTCGTGACCGCCGAGCGAGAACTTGTGCGTGATCGACTTGCGTTCGCGCGGCATCCGGTGGCGTTGCGGGCCGGCCTTGGCAACCGCCTCGGCGATCAGCGCATCGAGCGTCGCGGGATCGACGGACTTCCCGGCGTCCTGTGCGTCGGTGCGCAGCGCCTGCGCGGTCTTGGAGCCGTCGCGGTAGATCGCGAGGGCCTTGACCCCGAGGTGCCACGCCTGCGTGTAGGCGTCGGCGATGTCCTCGACGGTTGCGCTGGCCGGCAGGTTGACGGTCTTCGAGATCGCGCCCGAGATGAACGGCTGTACCGCACCCATCATGCGGATGTGGCCCATGTGCGAGATCGCGCGCTCGCCGACGGCGACGTCGAAGATCGGCAGGTGCTCATCGCGCAGGCCGGGGGCGCCGACGATCGTGCCGTGCTCGTTGATGTGGGCGACGATCTGCTCGATCTGCTCGTCGGAGTAGTGCAGCGCCTCCAGCGCGAGCGGAACGGTGCGGTTGACGATCGTCATCTGGCCGCCGCCCACCAGCTCCTTGAACTTGACGAGCGAGAAGTCGGGTTCGACGCCGGTCGTGTCGCAGTCCATCAAAAACGAAATGGTGCCGGTGGGCGCGAGGACACTGGCCTGCGCGTTGCGGTAGCCGTGCAGGTCGCCCAGCTCGACCGCCTCGTCCCAGGCGGTGCGGGCGGCGCCGAGCAGCTGCGGCTCGCACAGTCCCTCGTCGGCGATCGCGTAGCTCGCGTCGCGGTGCATCCGCATCACCGAGTCGTGCGCGGCGCGGTTCTCGGCGTAGCGCTCGTACGGTCCGATCGCGCCGGCGATGCGCGCCGACTGCGCGTAGGCGCGGCCGGTCATCAGCGCCGTGATCGCCGCGGCGGTCGCGCGACCCTCATCCGAGTCGTAGGGCATGCCGTTGGCCATCAGCAGCGCGCCGAGGTTGGCGTAGCCGAGGCCGAGCTGGCGAAACGCGCGCGCGTTGACGCCGATCTGCTCGGTCGGGTAGCTGGAGGGTCCGACGACGATCTCCTGCGCGAGCAGCACGATGTCGACGGCGTGCGCGAACGCGTGGACGTCGAAGCTGCCGTCTGCGCGGCGGAACTTCATCAGGTTGAGCGACGCCAGGTTGCACGCGGAGTCGTCGACGTGCATATATTCGGAGCACGGATTAGACGCATTGATCCTTCCGCTCACCGGGCAGGTGTGCCAGCGGTTGATCGTCGTGTCGTACTGGACGCCCGGGTCGGCGCAGCGCCAGGCAGCCTGCGCGATCTCGCGCATCAGCTCACGGGCCGGGATCGGATCGCCGACCGGCTCGCCGGTGGCGCGGGCGATCAGCCGCCACTCGCCGTCGTCCTCGACCGCCCGCATGAACTCGTCGGTCACGCGCACCGAGTTGTTGGCGTTCTGGTACTGGATCGAGAGGAAGCCGTCGCCGTCGATCGACATGTCGAAGCCGGCGTCGCGCAGCGCCGCGGCCTTCTCCTCCTCCTTCGCCTTGCAGGTGATGAAGTCGACGATGTCGGGGTGGTCGATGTCGAGCACGACCATCTTCGCGGCGCGCCGCGTCTTGCCACCGGACTTGATCGTGCCCGCCCAGGCGTCGGCGCCGCGCATGAACGACACCGGTCCCGACGCCGTGCCGCCCTTCGAGAGCGGCTCCATCGAGCCGCGGATCGCGGAGAGGTTGATGCCGGAGCCGGAGCCGCCGAGGAAGATCTTGCCCTCCTTGGTGTTCCAGTCGAGGATCGACTCCATCGTGTCCTTGACGGAGAGGATGAAGCAGGCGGAGCACTGCGGGCTCTCCTCGAAGCCGACGTTGAACCAGACCGGCGAGTTGAACGCGGCGAGCTGGTGCAGCAGGATGTGGGTCAGCTCCGCCTCGAAGGTGTCGCCGTCCTCGTCGGAGGCGAAGTAGGCGCGGGCGCGTCCCCAGTCGGCGATCGTGCCGGCGACGCGGCCGATCATCTGCTTGACGGAGCGTTCGCGCTCGGGCGAGGCCAGCTGGCCGCGGAAATACTTCTGCGCGACGATGTTGGTCGCGTTCTGGGACCAGGAGGCCGGGAACTCGACGTCGTGCTGCTCGAACGCGACGTGGTCGCCGTGGCCGATCCGCGCGTCGCGCAGCTCCCATTCGACCGTGTCGAAGGGGTGCACCCCGGGCGTCGTGAAGACGCGGCGGAGCTTCAGGGCGTCGCTGTGGATCGTGCTGTCGGCGGTGCGTGCTTCCATGGTCTTTCCCTCTCTGCGTCGCGGCGTCGACGCCCTGGCGAAGTGTTCGGTGGGGTCGACGATCTTCCGCCTTGGCTCGGACGGAAACACCTGGCGCGCACGGACCTCAAATTCTACCGGCCGCGGATGCTGGGCCGAGCGTTTGGACGCTGCAACCTGCCGTGCAAAATGCGCTGCGAAAAGCCCGCAAACGGGCGTCGGCTAGCGCCCGAGCCGCAGCCAATCGCCGAACTCGGCGAGCACCCCGCCGGCGCGGTAGCGCGCCTCGGCGAGGGCGTGGCGGGTCTGCGCGAGCCAGGGCGGATCGAGCGCCAGCAGGTTGAGCACGACGACGCTCAGCGCGGCGAGCGCGAGCAGCGCGAGCAGGACGGCGAAGGCGATCACCACGGCGGCATCGTAGAAGGTCCGCGCGCGGCCTACTCGAACAGGTCCGCGAGCTCGCGCAGCGCGTCCGCCAGCAGCTCGTCCGGTGCGCGCGTCGCGTCCAGCGTGCGGATCCGTCCCGGGTCGGCGGCGGCGAGCGAGGCGTAGCCGGCGGCGATCCGCGCGAAGAACCCGTCGGCCTCGCGCTCGAGTCGGTCATCGACCTCTCCGCGGTCGCCTCGGCGCGCGCGCCCGGCGGCCGGGTCGATCGCGAGCAGCAGCGTGCGATCGGCGCTGCGGCCGGCGGTCGCGAACTCGTTGATGACGCGCACGGCGTCGACGCCGAGGCCCCGGCCCGACCCCTGGTAGGCGAGCGAGGAGTCGACGTAGCGGTCGAGCAGAACCCAGCGCCCGGCAGCGAGGTCCGGCTCGACGCGCTCGGCGACGAGCTGGGCGCGCGAGGCCGCGTACAGCAGCGCCTCGGCTCGGTCGGCGATCTCGAGCGTCGGATCCTTGACCAGCGAGCGGATCCGCTCGGCGAGCCCGACACCGCCCGGCTCGCGCAGCGCCACCGCGTCGATGCCGCGTGCCACGAGCGCCTCGCGCAGCGCCGCCGTGAGCGTCGTCTTGCCGGCGCCGTCGATACCCTCGATCGTGATCAGCCGGGCGGTCACGGTTGCAGACTAAACGGCCTCGATCAGCCCGCGGTCGACTTCGTGGACCACACGAGCGAGAAGGTCGTCGGCGTGCTGGCGGCGCACGCCGACGCCGACACGGTCCCGCTCACCGCGATGCCGGTGCCGAGCTTGATCTTGCCGGCGGCGAAGCGGCCCCTGATCGAGACGGTGCTGGTCGCGCTGACGCCGGACCGCGTCTGTGCGGGGGTCGGCGCCACCGTTCCCGAGTAGGAGAACGCGCGGCCCGTGATCCTCAGCCCACCCGGAACCATGACGACGATCGTCGCGTCGGGCACGGTCGCGCTGGCGCAGAAGAGCCCCACGTCCTTCGCGCGACTGCCGCCGCCCACCACGGTCACGTTCACCGCCGCGGAGCGGCCCGCGAGCACGAGCGTCTCCGACGCGCCGTAGAAGCCGAGGGGGATCGGCGCGCTCGAACCTGCGTGCGCGGTCACGGTCAAGGAGAGCACCGCCAGAGCGGCGGCGCATGCCGCTGGGCGGATCGAGCGCATCGCGCCGGATGCTACTCGTGAGGCGCCCCGCACAGGCCGGCTTCCGATCCGCGACGGCGCCGCCCAGCTCGAGAAAGTCGAGTTTCTTGGCGACCACCGCACGCGCGCGTTCGACGCGGAGTTCGACGCGGAACATCCACGCGACCACATGACGGCGGCGCGCCGGGCTTGACCGAAGTCCTTCCCGAGCGTACGCTCGCCGTGTGTTGGGCGCCGGCGCGGCCGCGACGGCGGGGGCGGCGCACGCTGGGTCGGGTGACGGGAGGGGTCTTGCTGGTGGGCCGGCATCGGGGACGGTCGCTCGCGCAGCGGATGGCGCTGACGGTGGCCGTCGCGGCGCTCGTCGGCCTCGCGTCGGCGGCCGGCAACGTTGCGGGCTCGCTCGCAGCCTCACGCAACGGCACGGCGACGGCGTCGTTCCCGAACGCTCACACGATGATCCTGCGCTGGGAGGGGATCTGCCCGATCCCGGTGGGGTCGAACCCGTCGTTTCACTACTGGTACGTCGACGTGCTGCTCACCCACGCCGACGGGGCCTCAACCGGGAGCGGGCCACTCTATGCGCCGACCGGGAGCACGCAGGCCAGCGGCGGCGGGCCGGTCACGCTCTCCCCGGACCCGCCCGGAGCGAAAAGGGACACCGTTCACTGGGTGGTGCGGGTGCACTGCAACGGCATCGTTGTCGTGATCGGCCATGGAACGGTCGAGGTGACCGCGCAGGGGGTGAGTCCGTCGGGCGGCGACCAGGGCGGTGGCGGCTCGGGCGCCGGCGGCGGGAACTCCGGCACGAGCGGCGGTGGCGGCGGCGTCGTCTGTCGCGTCCCCGCGCTGGTCGGCAGGAAGCTGGCGGCGGCGAAGCTCGCGATCACCGCGGCGCACTGCCGGGTCGGCAAGGTGACCAGGATCCACGCGGCCGGCGCGAAGAAGGGCAGGGTCCTCTCGCAGAGCCCGCAGGCCGGGAAGATCAAGCCCGCCGGCACGAAGGTCAGGCTCGCGGTCGCGAAGTGACACGCCTCCCGCGACGGTCGTGACAGCGACGACGCGGGATAGGCTGGGGTCACCGTGCACGCCACGACGACCCTCCCGGGCATCGACGAGCATCCGCACGCGCGGGCGGTGCTGCTGCCGGCGCTGCCGCCGGGCGAGGCGTCGCACGCCTATCTTTTTCATGGGCCGGCTGGCGCCGGCAAAAGGGCGGTCGCGCGCTCGTTCGCGGCGGCCCTGCTCTGCGACGGCGCCGGGGACCCCGCCGAGGCGGCGGAGCGGGTCGCGCGCGGGGCGCACCCGGACCTGACCTGGGTGACGCCCAGCGGCGCCTCGGAGATGCTCGTCGCCGACATCGACGAGCCGGTCGTCGCGGCCGCGGCCCGCACCCCGTTCGAGGCGCGCCGGCGGGTATTCGTGATCGAGCGCGCGGAGACGATGCACGACGCGACCGCCAACCGGCTGCTGAAGACGCTCGAGGAGCCGGCGGCGTTCGTGCACCTGATCCTGACGACCTCGCGGCCGGGGGAGGTGCTGCCGACCGTCGCCTCGCGCTGCCAGCACGTTCGCTTCGAGGCGCCGAGCGCGGCGCGGCTCGCGGAGCGCCTCGAGGCGGAGGGGGTGGACCCGGCGACCGCGGCCGCCTGCGGGCGTCTCGCGCTCGGCGACGGCGAGCGTGCGGTTGCGCTGGCGCTCGGCGACGGCCCGGCGCTGCGCGCCGCCGCGCAGAGCTTTGCGGTCGGCGCGCTGCGCGGCGAACTGGCCGAGCGCCCGTGGCTGGCGCTGCTCGAGCTGGCCAAGCGCGCCGGTGAGCGCAGCACCGGCGAACTGGAGGCGCGGCACCGCGACGAGCTCGAGTTCGTCGCGCGCTCGGAGCGGGCGCGCCACGAGCGCGAGCACGCCGAACGGGTCAAGCGGGCGCAGCGCCGCGGCTCGGCGAGCACGCTCGACGTCGGCCTAGCGCTCGTCGAGCTGTGGTACCGCGACGCCGCGATGCTGCTCGAGGGGGCGCCGGAGCTGGTGCACGCCACCGACCGCCTCGCGGAGCTGCAGGCGACAGCGGCCGGGCGCACGCCGCGCCTCCTGCACCGGGCGCTCGAGCTGGTCGTCGACACGCGCGAGCGCCTCGCGCTGAACGTGACCGAGGAGCTGGCGCTCGAGGCGCTCGCCTACCGCCTTGCTGGGGAGTGAGCCGGAGAGGCGACCCCTGAGCCGTCCGCGCGGGCCGCTGCCGCTGCCGCCGCCGCAGCTGCTGATCGTGGCGGGCGGGCTGTCCGGGTATGCGGGCGCCGGCGTCGCGGTAATCCTCTTTCACAGCGTCGAGCCGGCGTCGCTCGGGTGGACTCGCTCGCTGCTCGCGGCGATCGTGCTGTGCGCCTGGCGGCGCCCCTGGCAGTCGCACTGGACGCGGCGGCGGCTCATCAGCGCCGCCGCCTTCGGGATCACGATCGCGCTCGTCAACGTCGCCTTCTACCTGGCGATCGCGCGGATCGACCTGGGAACCGCCGTCGCGCTCGAGTTCGTGGGCCCGGTCTCGGTCGCCGCGATCGGTTCGCGCCGCCGGCGCGACTTCGTCGGTCTGGCGCTGCTGATCGGGGGCGTCGGCCTGCTCAGCGGCATCCACCTGTCCGGCAACGCCGTCGGCGTCGCCTGGGCGCTCGCGGCGGGGGTCGGCTGGGCGGGCTACATCGTGTTCGGCCATCGGATCGCGCGCGCCACGGAGCTGCGCCCCCAGGACGGTCTCGCCGCCGGGCTGGCGATCGGCGCGATCGTGCTCGCACCGTTCTTCGCCTGGCAAGCGGGCCCGGTCTTCGACAGCCTCGACCTGTTCGGGCGCGCGCTGCTCGTCGCGATCGCCTCCACGCTCGTTCCCTACTCGCTCGAGCAGCTCGCGATGAGGCGCCTGACGCGCCCGCGCTTCGCCGTGATGCTCGCGCTGCTGCCGGCGACCGCGACGCTGATGGGTCTCGTCGTGCTCGGGCAGCTGCCCTCGGTCCTCGACGCCACCGGCATCGCGCTGGTGATCGGCGCGATCACGCTGACCGCGTAGCGGGCGACAACCGCGAGGCTCGGCGGCGCGGACGAACCTTCGAACGGGCGCAGGATCGCCAGATCCGAGCCCCTTAAGTTTCGACAACTCTTCGGCAGCGTTCAACGTTCTCTGACGCACGCGCGGGAGACTCCTCCGCGAGCCATCGAGAGGAGCCAGATGACCGCCACCGCCGTGCACCCCCCAACCCGCCGCATCGCCGTATTCGGGTCGGTTTCCGCGGAGCGCCCGCCGGCGCCGGACCGCGATGAGACGTTCTCGCCCGCGGCGCGCGCCGTGCTCGAGCTCGTGATCGAGGCGATCGCGTCAAGCGCGCTGGCGATCGCCACGCCGATCCTCGACCGCGCGGTTGCCGCCGGGACGATCACCCGCGCCGAGCGCCACGCGATGCTGGTCGAGCTGAGCGACCCGGAGGCCGCGGACCAGCATCTGCCGCCCGTCAGCGAGGACGCGAGCCGCACGCTGCGGGAGGCGCTCGCCGCGATCCGTCGGGCCGCGCCCGGGATCGCCCGGCCGATCCTCGACGAGGCGGTCGACGCAGAGCGGCTGACGCCCGCGCAGGAGCTGCGCATCCTCGAGCGGCTGCGCTCCAGCCCGTCGCGCCTGCTGCGCGGCACGCGGCGCGCGCGCCTCGCGGAGCCCGCGCCGCCCGCGTGAACGCGGCGCGAGGTCCCGCCCGCGGCGCGCGCCCCGTATGCTGAGCCGATGAGCTTTCTCGCCGACCTCTTCAAGGACAAGACGCGCATGATCTCGGCCGAGTCGGCGCTGCCCGGCCGTGAGCGCGCGATGCCGGTGCCGGAGCGCCACTTCGTGCTCGGAACGCCGCTGGTGCCGCCATTTCCCGCGGGCTTCGAGACCGCCGTCGTGGGGATGGGCTGCTTCTGGGGGGCCGAGCGCGTGTTCTGGCAGGCCCCCGGCGTGTACACGACCGCGGTCGGCTACGCGGGCGGCCACACGCCGAACCCGACCTACGAGGAGGTCTGCTCGGCCTCGACCGGCCACACCGAGGCGGTGCTCGTGGTGTTCGACCCGGCGGTCATCTCATACGAGGAGATCCTGCGGCTGTTCTGGGAGAACCACAACCCGACCCAGGGGATGCGCCAGGGTAACGATGTCGGCACGCAGTATCGCTCCGCCATCTACTTCCAGGGCGACGCGCAGGAGGCGAGCGCGCGGCGCACGCGCGACGCCTACGCGGCGATGCTGCGTGCGAGCGGCCACGGTGAGATCACGACCGAGATCGCGCCCGCCGGCCCGTTCTACTACGCCGAGGAGTATCACCAGCAGTATCTGGCGAAGAATCCGGCTGGCTACTGCGGCCTCGGCGGCACCGGCGTCAGCTGCCCGATCGGGGTCGGCGCGTCCTCAGGCTAGAGCGGCGTCCTGGCGCGTGAAGCGCATCGCGTCGTCGCGTCGCTCTTGAGGGCGCGGTCTGAGGGCGCTCTCGCGCCAGCCTCCGCAGACAGGCACACGGTAGGGTCACGCGTCGGTGTCCGCTGATTCGAACCGACCAGCGATCCTCGCCGAGGGCCTCGTCAAGCGGTTTGGCAAGACGCGCGCCCTCGACGGGTTCGACCTCGAGGTGGCGCCCGGCACGGTGCTCGGTCTGCTCGGGCCAAACGGCGCCGGCAAGACCACGGCGGTGCGAATCTTCACGACGTTGCTCGAACCCGACGGCGGCCGCGCGCAGGTGGCCGGCCTCGACTGCGTGCGCGACGCGCATGCCCTGCGCTCACAGATCGGCCTAGCCGGGCAGTACGCGGCGGTCGACGAGCTGCTGACGGGCCGTGAGAACCTGGAGATGGTGGGGCGCCTGTACCGGCTGTCGCGAGCGACGGCGCGGTCGCGGGCGGCCGAGCTGCTCGACCAGTTCGAGCTGGCCGAGGCGGCCAACCGCCCGGCGAGAACCTACTCCGGCGGCATGCGGCGTCGCCTCGACCTCGCCGCGTCGCTGATCGCTACGCCGCCCGTGCTGTTCCTCGATGAGCCGACGACCGGACTGGACCCCAGCGGCCGTCTCTCGATGTGGGAGCGCATCAACGACCTGCGCGCCGGTGGCGTGACGCTGCTGATGACCACGCAGTACCTCGAGGAAGCCGACTACCTGGCCGACCTGATCGCCGTGATCGAGCGTGGTCGCACGATTGCGGTCGGCACCGCCGACGAGCTCAAGCGCCAGGTCGGCGGCGAACGGATCGAGCTGACGCTGGCCCGCGGCTCGGATATGGCGCTCGGCGCCGAGACGCTGGCGCCGCATGTCGACGAGCCGGTGCGCGTCGACGAGCGCGCGCGGCACCTGTCCGCGGCCGCTTCCCACGGTGCACGGCGGTTGGCGGACGTGGTTCGCGACTTCGATGCGGCCGGGATCGGCCTCGACGACCTCGCGGTGCGCCGCCCGACGCTCGACGATGTCTTCCTGGCGTTGACCGGCCATGGCGCCGAGGAGGATGAGGCCGCATGAGCTCGCCTCGCCCGGTGGCGCAGGACATCACGCACGGCTGGCTGTACTGGCAGGTCTCCGACGCGATCGTGCTCACCGGCCGGGCGCTTCGCCACATCCCGCGCAGCCCGGAGATCCTGGTCTACTCGACGATCCAGCCAGTGATGTTCGTCGTGCTCTTCCGCTACGTCCTGGGCGGGGCGATCAAGCTGCCCCCGGGTGTGTCGTACGTCAACTACCTGATGGCCGGGATCTTCGTGAACACCGTCGCCTTCGGCTCATTCACGACCGGCGTCGGCCTCGCCGAGGACCTCCAAAAGGGCCTGATCGACCGCTTCCGCTCGCTACCGATGTCGCGCGCAGCGGTGCTGATCGGACGCACGCTCTCCGACCTCGTCCGCAACGTCTTCACCGGCGCGGTGATGTTCGCGGTCGGGCTGCTGGTCGGGTTCGACCCCCACGGCGGCGCGCTCGAGATCGCGGCCGCGGTCGGGATCCTGCTGCTGCTTGGCTTCGCCTTCTCGTGGATCGGCGCCACGATCGGACTGGCCGTGCGCAACGTCGAGGCGGTGCAATCCGCCGGCTTCATCTGGCTCTTCCCGCTGATCTTCGCCTCTAGCGCGTTCGTGCCGACTTCGTCCATGCCGGCCGGGCTGCGCGCGTTCGCGAACAACCAGCCGATCACGCAGATTGTCGATGCGTCCCGCGGTTGGTTCCTCGGCACGCCGGTGCATTCGCACGGATGGCTCGCGCTCGTCTGGTGCGTCGGCATCGTCGTGGTGTTCGTGCCGCTCTCGGTACGCGTGTACCGGCACGCCGCATCGAAGTCCTAGAGAGGCGGCTTCGCGCCGCTAGCGGTGATGCCCGCCGGGGACGATCAGCGCGAGCGCGATGCCGAGCGTGGCCGCCAGCACCATCAGCATCACGACGCGGCGCAGGTAGGGGCGATACTCAGGGGGGAGTCGGTTGAGCACGGGCGTGGCGACGGTCGCGTCGGGCGCGCGGTGCGCGCTTGCGGGATCATCCCAGGCCGCGCAATGCACGCTCTCACGATCCGCATCCTCGCCGCGGCGCTCGCCACCGTCGCGCTCGCCGGCTGCGGCGGCTCGGGCGCTCCCGGCGTCGTCCACGCGACGCTGGTGCTCGACTTCGTGCCGAACGCCGTGCATGCCGGGATCTACCGCGCGCTGGCGGCCGGCTACTACCGCCGCGCCGGGATGGACCTGACGGTGATCCCGCCGAGCTCGACCTCGACCACGCTCGAGCTGGTCGAGGCCGACAAGGCCCAGTTCGGCCTGGCCGACGGGGTCGACGTGGCGCAGCAGATCGCGCTGGGGCGAGACGCCGAGGCGATCATGGCGATCGTCCAGCGCCCGCTCGGCGCGCCGATCGCCCTGGCGAGCGAGCATCTGCGCTCGGCCGCGGACCTGGTCGGCAAGACGGTCGGGGTGACTGGCGTGCCGTCGGACCTCGCGGTGCTGGACACGGTGGTCGCTCACGCCGGCGGCAACCCGGCGAAGGTGCGGACCGTGACGATCGGCTTCGACGGCGTTCCCTACCTCGAGGCCGGCCGGATCGCCGCGTTCACCGGCTACTGGCCCGACGATGGCGTGACGCTCCAGGTCAGCGGCTACCCGATCACCGTCTTCAAGCTCGATGCGGGCGGCGGCCCCGCCTATCCGGGGCTTGTCGCGTTCACGACGCGGTCCTTGATCAAACGTGACCCGCGGCTCGTGCGCGCGTTCGTGCGCGCCACGGTCCAGGGATACGAGGACACGTTGCGCGACCCCTCGCGGAGCCTCGCCGACCTGCTGGCCGCGAACCCGTCGATCTCGCGCCGGCTGGCGCGCGCGTCGCTCGCGGCCTACCTGCCGATCTTCGACGCCGGCGGCGTGCCGGACGGGACGCTCGTCGCCTCGAAGATCGCGGCGCTGTCGCGGTGGCTCGTGCGCAACCACCTGGTCGCGCGGCCGGTCGCGGTCGCGCGCTTCGGCACGAACGCGTTCCTGCCGTGAGGCTCGCGGCTCGCGGGCTGGCGAAGCGGTTTGCCGGCGGCGAGGTCGAGGCGCTCGCCGACGTCTCGATCGAGCTGGCGGAGGGGGAGTTCGTCTCGATCGTGGGGCCGAGCGGCTGCGGCAAGTCGACGCTGCTGGCGATCCTCGCCGGGCTGATCCTGCCGAGCGCGGGGGAGGTCCTGCTCGACGGGACGGCGCCGGCGGACGGGCTGCTCGGCGCAATCGGCTACATGCCCCAGCGCGACCTGCTGATGGAATGGCGCACCACGCTCGCCAACGCGACACTGGGCCTGGAGCTGGCCGGCGTCGGGCGTGGGGCGGCGCGTGAACGGGCACTCGCGGAGGTCGGGCGCTTCGGCCTCGCCGGCTTCGAGGATCGCCGTCCCTCGGCGCTGTCGGGCGGGATGCGCCAGCGCGCCGCGCTGCTGCGAACGTTCCTCGCGGGGCGCGACGTGCTGTTGCTGGACGAGCCGTTCGGCGCGCTCGACGCGCTGACCCGCGAGGCGATGCGCGAGTGGCTGCTTGGTGTCTGGGAGGCCGAACCGCAAGACGATCCTGCTCGTCACCCACGACGTCGAGGAGGCGGTATTCCTCTCCGACCGCGTCTACGTCATGTCCGGGCGCCCGGGGCGCGTGCGCTCCGAGGTGGCGGTGTCGCTGCCGCGCCCACGCACGCTCGAGCTGACGGCGACGCCGGCGTTCGCGCAGCTGAAGGAGCGCCTGCCGGCGCCGCTCCGCGACGAGGCCCGGGCGGCGCTGGGGTCGGCGTGAGCACGACCGGCACGCGACTGGCACTGGCGCTCGGCGGGCGGCTCGAGCCGCGTCCGCGGGCCGGACTGCGGCGGGCCGGGATCGCCGGCCGTGCCGTGCCGCCGCTGATCGCCGGCGTGGCGCTGCTCGCGCTGTGGCAGGCGTACGTGGCGGTGTCGGGGGTGCGCGACTCGATCTTTCCCTTGCCGCTCGAGGTCGGTCGGGCGCTCGTGCGCGACCGCAGCGTGCTTCTGTCGAGCGCCTGGACGACGCTGTCGGAGATCCTGCTCGGATACGGCGTCGCGATCGTCGTCGGCATCGCGCTCGCCGTCGCCGTGTCGAGCTCGCGCCTGGTCGAGCGCGCGATCTACCCGTGGCTCGTCGTGTCGCAGATGATCCCGATCCCGGCGCTGGCGCCGGTCGTGGTGCTGTGGACCGGCTTCGACATCCGCCCCAAGCTGATCGTGATCGCGCTGGTCACCTTCTTCCCGATCGCCGTCAACACGATCGACGGCCTGCGCGCCACCGATTCCGAGCTCGTCGGCCTGCTGCGCACGCTCGGCGCCGGCCGCTGGGAGATCCTGCGCATCGCCCGCCTGCCGGGCGCCCTGCCCTACGTCTTCTCGGGGCTGCGGGTGGCAGCCGCCTTCGCCGTGATCGGCGCGGTGTTCGCCGAATGGGCGGGCGCCACGAGCGGGCTTGGATACCTGGTCCTCAGCTACAACACCCAGACGCTGACGCCCGACGTGTTCGCCGTGATCGTCGTGCTGGCGGTGATCGGCGTCGCGCTGTTCGCGGCCGTCGGTGTCGTCGAGCGCCTCGCGGTCCCGTGGTGGCGGGTCGAGGAGTGAGGCGGAGCGCATCGGGGCGAGGGCGCCCGCGGGAGGGCGTTCCGCGCGGGCCGTCGCGCGGCCGACGCGGGCCGCGACCACGCCGAAGGCCCGATACGATCAACGGCCCACTCGCCGACGTAGCTCAGCTGGTAGAGCACTTCACTCGTAATGAAGGGGTCCCCGGTTCGAGTCCGGGCGTCGGCTCTCGATTCCCGGCTGCCGTTGTGTCGCAGCCGCGCGCAGCTGGCGGCGATCGTGGTCGGACCCGGCGCGATGCGCGTCGCTGTCAGCGCCCGAACGGCGGGGTGACGCAGTCGATCAACGCGGCGTTTCTGCGTGGCTGGCCGCGATCCGCTGAGGGTTCGCGAATTGGCTCAACCTTGGTAGCGCCTGTGTCGATGGTCGCTACAGCAGGTCAGAACGGTGGGGCTTCTCGTCCGGTTTGCCGGGCTCGCAGCGCCAGCTGACCTCCGTCGCCGAATGGCGAGCAGCTCGCCGCGAACATATGGTCGCGGCATCAGACCCCATCACTACCTTTGACTCGCCGGACCTTTGCGCTCGCCGCCCTGTCGCAGGCGTCCCTGAGGAGATGCTGGAGACCGACCGTGGCATTGACACTTCTCATAGTCGTGAACGTCGCGCTAGTCGCCGCGATCGTTGTGGCGCTTATCGTTGTGATGACCTCGTTCGCGCGTTTGACGCACCAGCCGCCGGCTGCGTCCGGCACGGCTCCGCCAATTGGACCGGCGGCGACGGACCTGCCGCGGGGGCCTGGTTTGACGCACGTCTCGCGTGCCGCACAATCGGTGCGTGCTCGGGCGCGGGCAGGCGTGCGCACGTGACCGTGCTCGTCACCGGAGCGTCCGGCTACATCGGCAGCCGACTGGTGGGCGAGCTTCTCAAGCTCGGCGAATCGGTCGCTGCCGTTGTGCGCGATCCGAGCCGCGTGACCTTTGATCCGGCCGTGACGGTGTACCGCGCCGACATGCTCGACACGGATTCGCTGCGTGCGGTAAATGGCGAGTTTTCCACCGCCTACTACCTCGTGCATTCAATGGGTCGCGGCGGCAATTCGGACTACGAGCAGCGCGACGTGACCGCCGCGTCGAACTTCGCGCGGTTCGCGACCACTTCCGGCATCGATCGGGTTATCTATCTCGGCGGGCTCGGCGATCGTCCCGGATCCAAGCACCTGCGTTCGCGTCAGCGCGTCGGGGAGGTGTTGCGCGAGGAAGGACCGCCACTGACATGGTTTCGCGCGGGGATGGTGGTTGGCGCCGGCTCCGAGAGCTACCGAACTCTGCGCTCGCTCGTGGAGCGCCTGCCGGTGATGCTCGCACCGGCGTGGCTTTCCACCCCCACCCAGGCGATCGGCATCGACGACGTGTTGCGCTATCTCACCGAGGCTCCGCGGATTGCCCAGACGCGTTCGCGCGAGATTCAGATCGGATCAGCCGAGATCCTCACCTACGGCCAGATGCTCGACGGCATGTCCGATGCGCTGGGACTGCGCCGTCGCCCGCGTATCCCGGTGCCGCTACTGACACCTTGGCTTTCGTCGCACTGGATCGGTCTCGTCACACCGGTCGATACCGGCGTCGCCAGGCCCCTGATCGAGGGGCTGTCAACCGAGACGACCGTCACCGATCCATCGGGAATGGCGCTCTTTGACTTCGTCCCACGATCCTTCGAGCACGCGCTGCGTGCGGCAATCGCTGAAGCCGACGAGTCGCCGTCGGACCAGCCGACGCCATCGAACCACCAAGCTGCCGAGCGCGACCATCCGTGACCGCTCGCCACGCCCTGTGCGGTGCCCGCCGTCGTCTGCCCCGAGATCGCCTGTACCGACGGCGCAGCGCTTGCGCCACGAGCCATTAGCGGCGCTCGCCGTGGCGTGCTCTCGTGGTCGCGACGACCGCGGGGGCGAGGCGCATCCGCCGGACCGGTCCGAGGGCGGCGGTGAGGACGCACATCGCCGCGCCGCCCACACCCGCAGCGGCGAGTACGGTGCGCGCGCCGAGCACGGGCGTGAGCAGGCCGCCCAGGAGCAATCCGAGCGGCACGCCGATCTGGCTCAGCGAAAGGTCGATGGCGAAGACGCGTCCGAGGACCTCGGGTGGGACGACGCGCTGGACGACGGTGTCGAAGAGTGTCAGCGTCAGCAGCACGCCGACGCTTGCCACCGCCGAGAACGCGCATAGCACCGCCACCGGGAGCGTCAGCGCGACTCCGAGCGCTAGCAGGAAGAACGGCACCGAGAACAGCATCGCCGCCGCGAGCGGCCGGCGGGGCTGCACGTGCATGACCGCGGCACCGCCGACGACGGACCCGATGCCGCCGACCGCGAAGATCGCAGCCCAGGCACCGGCGCCACCAAGATATTGCTTCGCAACGACCGGTCCGACCGAGAAGAAGACGCCGACGAACACCTGGACGAACGAGAACGCGCACGCGAGCGTCACATACCAGTCGATCGCCACGAACGCCGCCCAGCCCTCGCGAATCTGGGCGGGCACGCCGCCGCCCGCCGACTGCCCGCGCTCAGGCTCGCGGGCACGCACCTGCGTCAGCAGCGTCGCGTTGACGAGGTAGCTCGCCCCATTGATCGCGATCGCCCAGCCACCACCGATCGTCACGACGAGCACCCCAGCGAGCGCCGGACCGACAACACCGGCGGCGCTGGACGCGATCTGGGTGATTCCGTTCGCCGGCTGCAGGTCCGCGGGCGCCACGATCGCAGGCAGCAACGCCGTCTCCGCCGGTGAGAAGAAGCTCCCGGCAACGCCCTGAACGGCCGCGCACGCGCACAGCGCGACGATCGGTGGGTGGCCGGCGATGAGTAGTGCCGCGAGCGCAAGCTGGCTCGCGCCGCGGACAGCGTCGGCGACGACCATCACCACGCGACGCGAGTATCGATCCGCCGCCACCCCGCCGAGCAGGAACAGCGCCAACTCTGCAACCGACACCGAGCCGAACACCAGGCCGATGTCGAGCGCGCTGCCGCGGTCCGCGAGAATCGCGAACGACAGCGCGATCGGCAGCATCGCGCCACCGACGCTCGAGGTCGCCTGGCCGATCAGCAGCAGCCGGAAGTCACGGTTGCGCAGCAGCGAGAAACGCGACGCCCGACCGCCGAACCGCGCTCCTCCCATGGCCAGGCACGATAACCGCCGCGAAACGGAGCGAAAGCCTCAGCCGCCGACGCGGCCGGGAAGGCCGGCAGCGCGCGCCGATCGATCGCTTCGCGGCCGGCGTTTGCCGATGGCAGCGATGATCACTCACTGACTATCGTTCCGGGATATGGACGGGACGCTCAACTCCCATCGGCTCGGACGCGCTCGATCATGCGAAGCGCACAGGCGCCCGGCGCCGGCTCGGCCCAGCTCGCGATCTGTCTGCGCACGGCTCCTACCTGCGCCAATGCACTTCGGGATGGCGTCCCGCGTGAGCTGTCGCGAAGCCTCCCAATGAGCGCCGCGATCCTCCTCTGCGATCTGTGGGACTCCCACTGGTGCTCGACCGCCGCCGTAGGTACGGCCCGGATCTCACGGCGCGCGGCATCGCTGACCGCGAGCTTCCGCTCACGGGGTGGCGTGGTGATTCACGCGCCCTCCGACACGATGGGCTTCTATTCCGGCCACCCGGCGCGGGAGTACGTTCTCTCGCTGCTATCGGCTGAGGTGGCGCGAGGACGCCCTACGAACCGCGGATCGCCTGCTGCCGTACCGTTTCCGCCGGCGGGGAGGCGTTGCCCGGATCGGCCAGAATGCTCTGAACCGTCGGGGCCACCGTGGCCGTGGACACGTCAGCATCCGGCCATCGAAATTGACCCCGCTGATGCCGTCCTCGACGGTGGCGAGGAGATGCTCGCTGTGGTCGCCGACCGCAACATCGAACATGTCTTCCTAGCCGGCGTCCACACCAACCTATGCGTGGTGCAGCGTCCGTTCGGGATCGCTGCACTCTGCGACGCCGGCATCTCCTGCTCGCTGTTAGGCGACGTGACGGAGGCGATGCCGCCCGCATTCACCGACGCCGCGCTCGACCATATCGAGCGCTACTTCTGCCCTGTGATTAGCTCCGACGAGATCGTCTGAGGACGCGCGGGAGAGCGGCCGCCTCACCGGTCCATGAGCGGGTCGAAGAGGACTCAACTATGGCGCGGTGCTGCGCCCCCTGCTCGACGACGCATCGAGCTGGCACGCGCCAAACCTCTCTACCCAACGCGATGTTGGGCACCATGCGAGCAGGGATCCGGCCAGACCGTGTCAGGTCGCGCGCGATCGTTGTCTGCGGGCCTGTCGCCGGAGCCCGGCGAGGAGCTCCAGCCACCAATCCAGGGCCGCGTGGTCAGGGTCGGTGAGCGGCCGGAGTTGGCCGCAGAGGTCACCGACGACGGCATCGGGCGAGATCCCGTCCCGTACCCTGCGGGCCGCAAACGAGGCCACATAGCGCCTTCCCCAGTCGTGGTCAAGCGCCCAGGGATACCTTCGCAGAGCGTCGAGCAGCTGTTCGCGGGCGCGGCCCACCTCCCCGATCTTGGTCAATGCGGAGATTGGCTCGAGCGCCGCCCGCGCTCGGGCTGCATCCTTGAGGGCCGCATAGTCCGGTGAGTCGGGCAGCGTCCGTAGCGCCTTTTCGATCACTAAGCTCAAGTCGCGCGCTGCCGCTCCGCTCGCCACGTGGCGGAGGTACTGGCCATTAGGCGACTGGTTGTAGACAGTCACCACCGCCGGCACGAACAAGAACTGGTAATGCCGCGCGATCCGGAGGGAGAGGTCGTAGTCCTCAAATGTGGCGAGGCTCTCGTCGAACTCGCCAGCCCGCTCGAGCGCTTCACGGCGTGCGAGAAAGGCCGCATGGTGTCCGCAGAAGCTGTACATCAGCATTTCAAGAAACACCCAGCCGGAGGGCGCGCGGTCGATGCCCGGATAGAGCCGTGGCGAGCGGTCCTCAGGCACCACGGCTTGTCCGTAGACGACGCCGACCTCGGGATTCGCACACAGCACGGGAAGCTGGAGCTCGAGCTTGTGCGGCAGCCACGTGTCGTCGTCGCCGAGAAAGCTGAGGAAGCGTCCTGTGCTCGCACGGACACCGTGGTTGAGCGCCGCCGCGACGCCCTGCCGGGACGGGAGCCGGATGTAGCGAACGCTCGAATATCGACGCACGACCTTCTCGGTGGCGTCGGTGGACCCATCGTCAACCACGATCGCTTCGATCTCGAACTCCTCGTCCACGCCCCGTTGGGCGAGGATCGACTCGATCGCCCGCGGCACGCAGTGCGCGCGGTTGTGGGTGGGGATGATCGCGCTGACAAGCGGCTTGGCCGGCGGCTGGTGCTCAAGGCCGGTGTTCACGGCGCCAGTATCGTCGCTGCACGCCGGGGAGTGCAAGTGAGACACCGCGGTCGACCGAAAGCGATTCGGCGGTCAGCCGACCGTGCTTGACAACAAATGAGCGTAGAGGCTGAGCGTGTCCGCCGCGATTGAATCCCAGCGGAGCGTTGCGGCGTAGGCGCGGGCCGCTCGACCGCGTTCCGCCCTGCCACCGTGGTCGCTGATGGCATCTGCAAGCGACCGATCGAGCGCTCCCGGGGACAGGGGATCGTAGAGATAGCCGACGCTGCTCGGCAGCGCGGACAGAGATCCGCTACGAGGAGCAATGATAGGCCTGGCAAAGGACAGCGCCAGCAGCGCGGACCCGCTGTTGGTGATTGCTCGAAACGGCAAGCAGACCACATCGGAGGCCCTGAAGTATGTGGCGACATCCTCGTCATTGACGTGTCCCTCGTGAGCAATGACATTTGATTTCTGTATCGCCCGATGGATTTCCCGTTGGAGGGCCAAATCGAAAACGCGACCTGCTAATAGAAGCTTCGCCGCAGGGGAGTTCAATCGGTCGAACGCGCCTAGGAGGTCGGACACGCCTTTGTAGGGGCGGATGCGTCCAAAAAACAGCACAAGAACCTCATCTTCACGGACAGCGAGGCGCTCGCGCGCAGCGCTACGGGTGACAACATCCGGGTAGACGCCGAGGTAGTTGCCATGAGGTATCACCGATACGTGGTTGACGTCAAGTCCATGGCAGCGCATGTCACTAATCGTGGAGTGCGACAACACGATCTTGGCGTCGACATTCCGGGAGAGGAATCTCGCTGCTTTTACGTCATCTAGGGTCTGCGGCTCATGGGGCAGGACGTTATGCACCGTCCAGACAAGACGGAAACCCAGAAGCTTTGCGAGATAGATGGTTATTGGCAATATGAGGGAGGCGATGGGCCTACTCAACGGGCCGTTGCGAGATAACCCAAAGCTTGGCCAGTGAATGTGTAAAAGGTGATAGCCCCGAAGGCGCTTCCAAGGCATCGATGTCAATAGAGGGAGCGAGCCGAGCGTGCGGTGATAACGAGAGTAAGAGACTTCGAGATCTGGGCGCAAGGCGGCCATGGCTCCGTAGAGAAGGCTCTGATATGGATTCGTGTACGCGGGAAAGACGATGATCTTCATGCGAGCACCAGAGCGCGCGACCTGGTGGGGAGCCGTTTCGCGCTTCTTCGCGGCAGAAGGGCCGAGCCGTGAGGGCACGGAGAGCCATGTCCGGGTCTGCGAAGTGAGCGCGGCAACGCGAGGCAGGGACCCCGACGTGACCCAGAGAGCCTTGGTGACGGGCCAAACGGGAGCCAAAGACCTCCCAGCGAGCAATGGCGAAGCGGCGATGGTTCGAGTCCGTCTGCGGGCTCTTGGGGTTTGCGGCTCATCTGCGGCGTCTCGCAGGGGCGGGCTCATGAGCCACCTACGCAAGCGTCTCCTGCAGGTCATCGAGCAGGGTGTCCCACGGCTTTCTCGCCTCGAGCAGCCAGCGGACGTTCAGCCGCCGCCGGCCCGCCGCGGCCGTCACCGCGGCTTCCAGCCGACTGGCATCGCTCACGAGTTCCGCAAACGCCGTCATCGCAGCGTCGAGGCGCTCGGCCGGGTCGGGCACCTCGTCATAGCGCTCGTCGACGAGGTCCGCCCACGTCTCTACCCCCAGCTCGCGCAGCCGCGCGAGCGCGGCCCGGTTGCCGACCACGACCATCGGACCCCAGCCGAGCAGGCCCTTGAAGCTCTTCTCTGAGAGAAACCGGCCGTCGCCCGTGTGGAAGGTCTCGTTCACGAGCTGCACCGCGCTGCCGGCGACGGCCGGCGGGAGCAGACCCACGGCGTCCGCATTCTCGTCAAAGTAGCGCTGATCATCACGGTGGAACACGCGGTCGATCCTCAGCGGGAGCAGGTCGAGCAACGCCTGAACCTCGCCATCCCAGCGCGTGGGATCCTCCACCTTGGCCAGCTGGTACGGCGTTGGACACGGGAAGCTTACGAGACCGTGCTCTAGAAGACCCTCGCTGAAGAGGCGGCGCAGGACCGCCCAACGATGCGGCCTGAAGGCGCGGTTCAGGCACGCGTAGCGTGCGGCGCCCGGCCCCGGGGGGGAATCTACGAGCCGGCCCCGGGGGCGCCAGCCGAGCCGCGTCCGCTGCCAGCCGATCGTTGCCGCATCGCGACGCTCGAAGGCCGTCTTTGCGTCAGGTGCCCGGCCGCGTTCTAGGCATTCTCGGGCCGACGCCCCGACGAAGGCGGAGAAGGGCTCGCACTCGCGAGCAGTGAACGGTGCCTCATCTCGCGCGCGAGCCTTGAGCCACGCGCCGAGCCCAGCGGCAGCACCGTCGTCTCCATGGACGAACCAGAGCTGCCCGGGCGCGAGGTCGTACTCGGCGGCGAGTCGGGCTAGCGCGTCAAACACCGAAAATGCCGCGATCGCCGGGGCGAAAAGCACGCGGCTCTCGTGCATCAGAGATACCAGGACGATCGCACGCCCAGCGCGCGCTGCGCCGGCCACCTCCGGCGGCAGCACAACGAGCGATTCGTGTTCGCCGTTCCGCGTGCACCACTCGACGACCTCCCAGCGCAGCTCTACCGGATAGACGAACGGGCGTGCCGATGCTCCGGCGGCGGCCACCGGGACGGCCTCTAGGCGCTCCGGACCGAGAAGGCAGAGCAACGGGACCCAGTACGTCCACACCGGCCGCCGCGCGTTGGCCGGTGCGATGCCGACAGACAGCCCCGACCCTCCGGCCTCGACCACCGCCTCGTCGAACGCGATCGTCAGCGTGCCGTAGCGCGCCGGAGCGGCGGTGATGCGAGATCTGGCGTCAGGCCGAGCCATACCCGTAGCTTGCGTTGCACCTCGCCAACCCAAAACCCGTGGCCTCCCGGCCGTCGCGGGAGGACGAGATCGCGCGCGTCCGACGTGACCGGCTCCCCGCCGTCGGCCTCACTCCAATCTTCAGCTGCGGGATCGCCGACGTGATCGGCGAGCATCCGTCCAAGGTCCGGTTGGGCGCGGGCCACAGCGAGAGCGAGGGCTCGCTCTCAATCACAGCGCTCACGGCCGCGAGCTGCCGCGGGTAGGCGTACGCATCATGCTGCCGGTTCGTGCGTGCGCGTTCGTGTGCGGCGACCCGGCGCGATGACCCTCACGTCTTCGTCCTGCGCGTGGATGATCGCCCACGGATCTATGACGACCGAGCCGGGAGCGAAGCGCAGGTCGCCGAACTGACTGTGGTTCGTCGCGATCACGAATACCTCGGCGTCGAGCGGCGTCTCGCCATCGTCGACCAGCGGGTCGAAAGCCCGCACGTCACGCCCGCGACCCGCGATCATCGACGCGAGTAGCACCGCAGCGCTACCCGCCGTCACGTTGCTCTCAGCCTTGAATGCCTTGCCGAGCACAATGACTCGGCCCTCAAAGCGATCGACGAGTTGGGCCAGCCACCGCGTTTGGTCATCGCGCGCACGCATAACATCCGTGAAGATGTCGTGGCTCAGGCCGACCTCCCGCGCGAGCCACGAGAGCGCGATGCTGTCACGAGGGTGACAGGAACCACCATCCCCCATACCGGCATCCATGTACGCGGTGCTCACGATGCGGCGGGTCGCGCGCTTGAGGAAGTACGTCACGTTGTCCACGTCCGCGCCCACCTTTTCAGAGAGCTCCATCAACGCGTTGGCGAACACGATCTTCAGTCCGATGAACGTGTTGTAAGCGACCTTTGCGAGCTCCGCATCGATAATGGGGAGCTTGAGCACTGGCGCGTGCGTCAGTTCGGCGTAGTACGCGTCCAGCGGCTCGAACGCCTCTTCGTCATCGGCGCCGAGAAGCACGAACTCCGGATCGAGGTAGTCCTCCACGACGTGCCCCATAGAGGCAAAACACGGGTTGTAGCTAAGGTGCACCCGATCTCGCACGAGCGGCTTCGCGACCCGCTCCACGGTTCCGGGGAGAACCGTCGAAACGATCGCCACGGCGGGCGTGCGGTCTAAAGTCGCCGCCGCGGCCGTGATCCCAGTGAGCGCCGAAGTCAGCTGCGTGTAGTCGAAGTCCTCGCGCGAGTCTCCGAGTGGCGAGGCGCCATCAAGGCCCTCCCCGTGCGGGGTCGCTACCACTACGAAGACGATCTCGCTGGTGGCGACCAGCTCGACCAGGCCGACTACCTCAAGCTGGCTCGCGGCGAGCAGCTCGGGGACGTTATTCTCGCGATGGGGCCAAAGGCGCTGCTCAACGGCCCGCCTGACACCGGGATCGAGATCCGTGCCACGGACGCGGTGTCCGCGCGACTCGGCGGCGAGAGCGCAAGGCAAACCGAGCTTGCCCAATCCCACGAAGCCGACGTCCACCGGCCCACGATAGCGGCGGCGCCCTGGCGCTTGCAAGCTCGTGACGGCGACCACGCCGTAGGGTTTCAGAGGTGGCCCAATCTGAGGTTCTGCCTTCGGCTGGCGCGCTCGAGGAAGTCCGCCGCCTCGCGGGGTCGTCGGCCGTGATCCTCGACGTCGCACGCCTCGAGGGCGGTCAGCATGCCGACACCTGGAGGGTCGACTTGGACAATCCCGCGTCCAGCGTGGTCGTCCGCCAGTTCCCGCTGGACGACGCCGGCGCCCGCCGTGAGCAGCACGTGCTGCGAACTCTCGATGGGCTCGGGGGCTTGGTCCCGGTGCTGCTCGGCGGCGACCTGGACGGCCTTTGGTCGGAGCACCCGACTTCTTTGATCAGCTGCCTTGACGGCGTGTCGGACATCACGCCAAGTGATCCGGAGAGGTGGGCGCGCGACCTGGGTCGCGCGCTTGCTCGGGTCCACACGCTGCCGAGCGACCGGCTGGCGGACCTGCCGAGCGTGTTCGACGGCAGGGGGTCTCAGGCTTTGGATGGTCCGCTGGCAGGGGAGGTTCGATCTCGCTGGTCGCAGATCATCGGCTCGCCCGAGGTGCTCAGCCACGGCGACTACTGGTCAGGGAACGTCGTCTGGCGTGATGGAACGCTCACGGGCATCGTTGACTGGTCGTGTGGAGCACGCGGTCCGCGCGGCTACGACCTCGGCTGGTGCCGCCTTGATCTCGTCCTCCTGTCCGACGAGCGAATTGCCGACGTCTTCCTCGCGGCCTATGAAACGGCGACCGGCCGGCCCCTCGGCGACGTGGCGCTCTGGGACGCCCTTGCGGTCGCTCGCTCCTACGAAACAGTCGAGACGTGGGTCCCGAACTACGCGCCCCTGGGACGCGGCGACCTGGACGAGCACGAACTTCGCCGACGCCACTCACTCTGGACAACACGACTCTTGGAACAGATGTAGGCCGTTCCCACTCGGTCGATCGTTGCGGACGAACGCCGCGGCGGCGCGTGGTGGTCAGACGTTCCGGCGTTGATAGTCGACTGCGGCGAGGTCATCGCTGCCGTGCCCTGCGCCGACCGCCCGTTCGAGACGGTCGTGGACGACCTGCAGCAGAGGACTCGGGGCAGCCAGCTCCGCTGCGAGATCGATGTCCTTTAGGGCGAGCTGCACAGCGAAGCCGGCCGCGTAGGCGCCGGTGTCCATCGATCGCACCTTCTGCAGCTCGTACGGCATGGCCAGCGGACCGGCTTCGAGCGCCGTCACGAACGTCTCGTGATCGATCCCGAGAGCGTCGCAGAGCGCGAGCACGTCGCTCATCGCGACCGTCGCCGCAGTCATCCAAGCGTTGACCGCGAGTTTTAGGGCACTACCTTCAACGCCGGTCCCGACGTGCAGCACCGAGGAGCCAAGTGCGTCCAGTACAGGACGCGCACGGTCCAGCGCGGCGTCCTCCCCGGCGACCAGCCACACCAGCTTCCCCTCGCGGGCAGGCGTCGTGCTGCCGGACACCGGCGCGTCGAGGTAGGCGACGTCGTGATCGCGAGCCAGGTCGGCGAGAGCAGCTGCGCTTCGCGGCCCCACGGTGCTCGCCTGTATCCACACAGCACCCCCTTCGAACGTGGCGATCGCATCGCCCATGACCTCGGCGACGGCGTTGCCGTCGCGAAGCACCGTGATGACGACGGAGGAGCAGCTGACGGCCTCCGTCACAGCGCCGACCGCTGTGACACCGCGCGCCTGCCCTGCAGCCAAGCTGGCGCGCTGCTCCGTGCGGTTCCACAGACGAACGTCATGGCCCGTTTCACCGAGCCGCGCCGCCATCGCCGCACCGAGCGCACCCGCACCGAGTACCGCCGTGATTGGAACCTCAGACACAAGCGCCCTTTCGTGCTCAACGAACCCAATCCGAGCCCATGGCACGGCCATCACCCGCGCCACCACCGGAGGGTACCCGTGTCCACCGCAGAGCGCGAAACCTTTCACACGCGTAGCGGACGATGCCGCCCGCGGCCTTGCGAGTGCTCAGTCACGAGCGAAGGCACGACGGCCGGCGTCTCGGACGGCTCGGCTGCGGCTCCCTCACGGCCGGCCACCGGGTCACGTCGGGTGCGCCCGAGCTGGAACGCCCGGGCGCGCGACCCCCTGCCATTGTGCGCTACATGCCGCGGCGGCTGCGACGGCTGGAGCGGTATCCGTAGCCGCTCAGCAGCAGGACGATGATGACGATGAGCAGAATCGTGACGAGCATGGTCACCTCCCAACGTCAAGCAGTGGTGATTGTGTGACGTCTATGGCTGTCTAGCGCTTGCGCGCGTCGATGAGCTTGTCGGCCAGCTTCTCGACGCTGTCCTTCACCGAGCCCCTGGCCTGGTCGACGCGTCCCTCGTCCTTCAGGCGTTGGTTGCCGCTCAGTGCGCCTGCGGCTTCCTTGACGCGCCCCTTTGCCTTGTCGATGTTCTTGTCGGTCATCAATCCTCCTGATCACGGATGGGTGAGCGCCCCGCCAGGCGATCACGGTGGCTGCGGCTTGGTGGCCGCAGATGGGAGCCTGCCCGGCTCACGGCAGTCCTTTCGAAGCTTGCGAGGCGGCGATCGCGGCGCGCGCCGTGAGGCCGAGTGCCTGGGTGATCGAGACGCCGGCGACGCCGGCGGGGCTCGGTTCGGCGCCGATGAACGTGACCACGCGCCGCGATCGTGCGGTCCTCCGAGCAAGTTGCGCGGCGTCCCGCAGCTCGCCCCCGGGCGCGTCCGCGCCCGCGGGCGCGCGCCGCGCGGGTGAATCGGTGGGATCCAGCTGGTAGGGCATGCCGACCTCCGGGCTCGTGAGAGCAGGACCTCGGAAAGTCACTTGGTGTTGCCCGCCCACGCGCTGTGAGCCGACCTCACCGGATGCCCTTCACGACTCACTGTACTCCGCACCGGGGCCCGGTACAACGGGCGCTCCGAGATCCTCACGCTCCTCGGCTGGAACAGCCCCCTCCTGAGGCCGTGGCGGCCCGGGGCGGGACGGCAACGCGGCGAACGCGACGAGCGCCCCAGCGAACGCGACCGCCGCGCCAATGCCGAGTGAGAAGCCGCTGCCGCTCATGAACGCCGCGCCCGCACGCCCCATCAGCTGCGAGCCGAACGTCCCGGGCAGTCTGGCGGCCACACCGAGCGCGCCGCCGATCGACCCCAGAGCGGCCTGCTTGGCGGCCGCCGGAAGCGGCGCGGCGGCGAGCGCGCTCCCCATCAGCGCCTGGTAGCGCGTGACGAGCAGGCTGCCGATCACCGCGACACCGAGTGCGCCGCCGACCTGGATCGAGACGCCGTTGGTGGCCGAGCCGACCGCTGCGTCGCCGCGCGGCAGCGAACCGACGATCGCGTCGGTTGCGGTGGGAATCAGCAAGCCGGCGCCGAGACCTACCATCAGCACGCCGGGGAGGATCTGAGCGTAGGTGGTGGAGGCGTCGGAGACCAGGTAGAACCACCAAAGCCCGCCGGCGATACAGAGCAGTCCCGCACCGGCGGGGAGCTTGCTGCCGATCCGTCGCACGACCAGCGTCGAGAGCGGCGCCGCGAGCGCGATCATGGCCGCGAGCGGCAGTATTCGCACACCCGCCTGCAGCGGCGAAAAGCGCAGCTTGAACTGCAGGAACTGGGTCTGCACGAAGAGCGCTCCGAACAGGCCGAAGGCACCGAGCGCGACCGCGGAGGTGGCTGCCGAGAAGCGCCGCGCGCGGAAGAAGCCGAGGTTCAGCATCGGGTGCTCACAGCGCAGCTCCCAGCCGACGAAGACCACGAGCACCGCAAGTCCGGCGAGCCCGACGCCGACGACGCCGGCGGAGCCCCAGCCGTGCGTCGGGGCTTCGATGATCGCCCAGAGGATCAGACCGAGCGCCGCGACCGAGAGCAGACCGCCGAGCGGGTCCGGTCGGGCGGCGTGCGGGTTGCTCGACTCCGGCACGAGCAGCGCGGCGCCGACCAGGCCGGCGGCGACGATCGGGACGTTGACGAAGAAGACCGAGCCCCACCAGAAGTGCGCCAGCAGCAGCCCGCCGGCGATCGGGCCGATCGCGATGCCGAGGCCGCTCGTCCCGGCCCACAGCCCGATTGCGCGGGCACGCTCCTGTGGGTCGCGGAAAAGGTCGTTGATCAACGACAGCGTCGCGGGCATCGTCAGCGCCGCCCCCACGCCCATCGCCGCGCGCCACGCGATCAGCGTGCCAACCGAGCCGGAGAACGCCGCCCCCACCGAGCCGCCGGCGAAGATCGTCAGGCCGGTCAGGAACAGTCGCTTGCGTCCGAACCGATCGGCGAGGCTGCCACCGACGAGGAGCAGCCCGGCATACACCAGCGCGTAGGTGTCGACGATCCACTGAAGCTGGCTGGAGGTCGCCCCCAGCTTGCGTACGAGTGTCGGCAGCGCAACGTTGAGGATCGTGTTGTCGAGGTTCACGACGAGGATCGAGACGCACAGCACCGCGAGCGCCGCCCAGCGACGCGTCTCGCGTGCGACGCCGCCCGCCGCGCCGTGGCTCGCGCTGGATCGGCGCCGGCCGGCGCCGTGGATCAGGGCCCGCGATGAAGGCTGTCGATGGCTGACGTCCGGCACGCAGCGAACGCTAGGACGACCGGAAATGCCCGGCATCCGTAGTTCCAGGCGGTCCGTCTGAGGCGCGACTGCGTCTGCGATCCGGAGTCTTCAGCTGCGCCCGCCGCCACCAACGCCGCCCGGGCCGGTCTGACCGGCGCCCGCGAGTCTCGCCGCGAGCAGCGTCGCTCTACGAGTAGACCCTGTAGATCACGCCCGACTGCTCGCCGATGTAGACGTAGCCATCCTGCACGGCGAGGCCGATGATCGGCGAGTCAAACCCGGTCACGAACGGCTTCGCCGGCCCGCCCGACGTCGGGATCGTGACTACCTCAGGGCCGGAGTTGCCGATGCCCGTGTACAGCGCGACGTACAGCGTCTTCGAGATCGAGCTGATGCCCATCGGCGACGCGTGCGGCGGCACGAATATCAGCGGCTTGCTGAACTGCCGGCACACCCTCGCCTGCGCCGGCATCCAGACGCAGGTCGGGAAGCCGTAGTTCGTGCCCGGCTTGGCCACGACGACCTGATCACGCGGGATCGTGTCGGATGCGCCCTCGTCCTGGCCCAGGTCGCTCACGTAGGGGTAGTGCGAGCCCGCCGGGAAGTGCAGCTGGAACGGCTGGCGCAGGCCGCGCGCGACGATCCGCAGATCACTGCCGTTCGGCTTCATCGACACCACGGCCTGGGAGATCGGGTAGGGGTCCTTGGCGTGGTCGTAGGCCGGCTCCTTCGCCAAGAGGCCGGCGTAGAGGCGCCCGTCGGGTCCGAAGGCGATGCCGCTGAAACCGTTGAACGAAGGTGACGGGTTGGCGTAGATCGTCTTGTCGCTGGCGAACGAGGTGCCCGTCCAGCCGCTCAGCGCGATGATCGTCGGGCCCGTCGAGACGTAGAGCGAGTTGCCTTCCCAGGCCAGGCCATAGACGTCCGTCGGGCCGTTCGGCACCGGTGTCGCGACACCGTTCGCGACGCTCACCAGGCCGCCGGGGCCGTAGTCGGGCAGCGACGGTCCTTCACCGATGAACATGGTCCCGTCGCCCCAGGCGAACGAGGTGGGCGTGTAGACGTACTGCGTCACGACCTGCACCGGCTGGCCGTTGGCAGCGATCGGGCCGGACGTCGCCTGCGCGCCGGTGGATCCGGGCAGCGCAAGCGAAGCCGCGAGTACCAGCGCGCCCGCCAGCGCGGCTGGAACCATTCGAACCGCACGCTCTGCCGACATCAGTGCCCCCGGGTAGCGAGATTCAGGTGCGGAGCATACGTGACCGCTCGGCTGGCGCGCGAAGGCCAAAACCGGGACCGTCGCGGCGCGTTCAGTGCGCGAAGGCCGACACCTGCGGCCGTGAGGGCGGCAGCGGGGCGGCGAGCGCCTCGAGTGCGGCGGTCTGCGCGCGCAGGTCCCGCAACAGCAGGTCGGCCATCTCGTGGCTCATCCCGGCGCGCACGACGATCCGCAGCACGGCGAGATCTTCGCGATTGGCCGGGAAGCTGTAGGCGGGGACGAGCCAGCCCCGTTCGCGCAGGCGGTCGGAAACGTCGAACACCGTGTAGTTGGTCACTTCGGGCTTCAGCGTGAAGGCGAAAACCGGCAGGTCGGCGGCGTCGCTGATCAGCTCGTAGGGGCCGATCGTCGCGATCTCGGCCGCGAGATAGCGGGCGATGTCGGACGAGCGCTGCTGCACCGCCCGGTAGCCGTCGCGCCCGAGGCTCGCGAACATCAGATACTGCGTGACCACCTCGCTCCCGGGTCGCGAGAAGTTCAGCGCGAAGGTGGGCATGTGGCCGCCAAGGTAGTTGACGTCGAAGATCAGGTCGGCCGGCAGCGCCTCGCGGTCACGCCACAGCGCCCAGCCCACCCCCGGGTAGACAAGCCCGTACTTGTGCCCGGAGGCGTTGATCGACTGAACGCGTGGGATCCGGAAGTCCCAGATCAGGTCGGGCTGGATGAACGGCGCGACGAATCCGCCGGAGGCGGCATCGACATGGATCGGGACGTCGATGCCCCGGTCGCGCTCGAGCGCGTCGAGCGCCGCGGCGATCTCGGCGACAGGTTCGTAGCTGCCGTCGAACGTCGAGCCGAGGATCACGGCGACGCCGATCGTGTTCTCGTCGCAAAGCGCCGCCGCCTCGGCGGCGCCGAGCGTGTAGCGCTCACCCTCCATCGGCACCAGGCGCGGCTCGACATCCCAATAGCGGCAGAACTTCTCCCAGCAAACCTGCACGTTGATGCCGGCGACGAGGTTCGGGCGGTCGGTCGGGCGCCCGGCGGCACGCATCCGCTCGCGCCAGCGCCACATCAGCGCGAGACCGCCGAGCATGACCGCCTCGCTCGACCCGGTGGTCGAACAGCCGGTCGCCCGATCGCTGGGCGGGGCGTGCCAGAGATCGGCGAGGATCTCGACACAGCGTGATTCGATCTCCGCGGTCTGCGGGTACTCGTCCTTGTCGATCATGTTCTTCTCGACGGTCTGCGCCATCAGACGGTCCGCCTGGCTGGGCATCCATGTCGTCACGAACGTCGCGAGGTTGAGCCGGGCGCTGCCGTCCAACAAGAGCTCGCTGCTGATCAGCTCATAGGCGACCTCGTGGCCGAGGCCGGTCTGGGCGAGCGCTCGCAGCGGCGGGTCCTCGATCGAGCGCTCCATCGCGGGCATGCTACGCCGCCTGCGGGGGGCGCGTGTAACGGCGGCGGGCCGCCGGGGACTGATGCGATGCACGCAGCGAACCCATCTCAGGAGGCCCCGTTCTTCGGGCGAAGCCAGCGGCCGCGAGCCGCCGAAGCCGCGATCACCGTACCGTTACGCCGGTGGACGACGATGAGCGGCTCCTCGAACGCCTGCGGGCAGGTGACGAGGCGGCGTTTGGCGCCCTCGTAGCTGCTCATCACGATGCCATGCTCCGTCTCGCCTCCAACTTCGTACCGTCCAGGGCGGTCGCCGAAGAGGTCGTCCAGGACACCTGGCTGGGTGTCCTGCGCGGCATCGACCGTTTCGAGGGACGCTCGTCGCTGCGCACCTGGCTGCTGGCGATCCTGGTGAACCGGGCGCGCACGACGGGCGTACGCGAGGCGCGCAGCATCGCTGTGGGCGACGCGACGCCGGCGGTCGACCGCGCGCGCTTCGACGCCTCCGGCGCCTGGTCCTCGCCACCCGAGCAGTGGGTCGAGGACGCGGAGGAGCGTCTCGGCGCCGCGGCGCTCGCGGCGCACATCCACAAGGCGCTGGAGCAGATGCCTGCGCGCCAGCGCGCCGTCGTCACGCTGCGCGATGTCGACGGCCTCGACAGCGACGAGGTCTGCGCGGTGCTTTCGCTCTCGCAGGCCAACCAGCGCGTGCTCCTGCACCGCGGTCGCAGTCAGCTGCGGCGTGCCCTCGAAGCCGTCCTGGCAGGAGCGAGCGGCGGATGATGCTGCTCCACAGACGCGCGATCGCCTGTCAGGAGGTCGTCGAGCTGGTCAGCGACTACCTCGAAGGTGCGCTCTCCGGCGGTGAGCGGCGCCGCTTCGAGCGCCACCTCGCCGGCTGCCCACACTGCACCGAGTACCTCGAGCAGATGCGCGAGACGATCGCATTGACCGGGCGACTCGTGCCAGAGGACCTCTCGCCGCAGATGCGCGCCGAGTTCGCGGAGCTGTTCCGGCGCTGGCGCGAGGAGACGGTCGAGCCGCTCTGAGCGCGCGCGTCGCGCGCGTGCCGCGCCACCGCGCCGTCTATTTCCTGCGTCGCTGCGGCCGCGAGCGCTTCAGCAGCAGCAGCGAGCGCGACGCGACATTCACCGGTGAGCGAGCGGGGAAGCGCTCGGCGCCGGGCGTGAGCTCCGGGTCGAGCGTCGAGAGCTCAAGCTCCCACTCCAAGCCGAAGCTCTGGTTGGGCAGGCGCATCTCGACGTCATCGAAATGCGCGTTGAAGAGCAGCAGGAAGCAGTCATCGACGATCGGCTGGCCGTCGCGGGTCGTCTCGGTGATCTCATCGCCGTTGAGGAACACGCCGAGCGTGCCTGCCCCGCCGTCTGACCAGTCGCGCTGGGTCATGCGCCGGCCGTCGGTGCGAAACCACCAGGCGTCGGGCAGGCCCGATCCCTCCAGTTCGCGGCCGGCGAGGAACTGGGTGCGCCTGAACACCGGATGCTCGCGTCGCAGTTCGATCAGCCGGCGCGTGAACGCCAGCAGCCGCAGCTGCCACTCCTCGTGCTCCCAGTCGTACCACGAGATCCCGTTGTCCTGGCACCAGGCGTTGTTGTTGCCGTCCTGTGTGCGGCCGAACTCATCGCCGCCGAGCAGCATCGGCACGCCTTGCGACAGAAACAGCGTGGCGAGGAAGTTACGCTGCTGGCGCTCGCGCAGCGCGGCGATCTCAGGGTCGCCGGTGGGGCCCTCGGCGCCGCAGTTCCACGAGCGGTTGTCGTCGGTGCCGTCGCGGCCCGACTCGCCGTTGGCCTCGTTGTGCTTCTCGTTGTAGGAGACGAGATCGCGCAGCGTGAAACCGTCGTGTGCAGTGATGAAGTTGATCGAGGCGAACGGCCGGCGCCCGTCCGATTGGTAGAGGTCGCTCGAGCCTGTGAAGCGCGAGGCGAACTCGGCGACGCTCGCGTCGCCGCGCCAGAAGTCGCGCATCGTGTCGCGGTACTTCCCGTTCCACTCCGACCACAGGACCGGGAAGTTGCCGACCTGGTAGCCGCCGGGGCCGACGTCCCAGGGCTCCGCGATCAGCTTGACCTGCGAGAGCACGGGGTCCTGGAAGATGATGTCGAAGAAGGCCGACAGGCGGTCGACGTCGTAGAACTCACGCGCCAGCGCCGCCGCGAGATCGAAGCGGAAGCCGTCGACGTGGCACTCGATCACCCAGTAGCGCAGCGAGTCCATGATCAGCCGTAGCACCGTCGGCTGCACCGGGTTCAGCGAGTTGCCGGTGCCTGTGAAGTCCATGTAGTGCCGCGGGTCGTCGGGCATCAGGCGGTAGTAGGCGGGGTTGTCGACGCCGCGGAAAGAGAGCATCGGGCCGAGATGGCTGCCCTCGGCCGTGTGGTTGTAGACGACGTCGAGGATCACTTCGATGCCGGCCCGGTGAAGCGCCTTGACCATGCCCTTGAACTCGTTCACCTGCTCGCCGTGGGCGCCGGTCGCCGCGTAGCCGGCGTGGGGTGCTAGGTAGCCGATCGAGCTGTAGCCCCAGTAGTTGGAGAGCCCGCGTGCGGCGAGGAAGGTCTCGTCGATGATGTGGTGCACCGGCAGCAGCTCGACCGCGGTGACGCCCAGCTCGCGTAGGTGCGCGATCGCCGGCTCCGACGCCATCGCGGCGTAGGTCCCGCGCAGGTCCTCGCGGGTCTCGTGCAGGCGCTTCGTGAACCCCTTGACGTGCGTCTCGTAGATCACCGTCTCGGCCCAGCGCCGGCGCGGATGGCGGTCGTCCTCCCAGTCGAAGCTCTCGTCGACGACGACGCAGCGCGGCATCGCCGGCGCGGAGTCCTCGTCGTCGGGCTCGAGATCGGCGTCCGGGTTGTCGGGGTCCGGCACGTAGGGCAAGACGTTGGCGGCCTCTGGGCGCAACTCACCCACGATCGCCTTCGCGTAGGGGTCGAGCAGCAGCTTGGCCGGGTTGAAGCGCAGACCCTGGGCGGGCGCGTAGGGGCCGTGGACGCGATAGCCGTAACGCTGGCGTGGCCCGACGCCCGGCAGGTAGGTGTGCCAGTTGTGCGCGGTGTGGTGCTCGACGACTACGCGCGTCTCGTTGTCGTCGTCATCGAAGAGGCACAGCTCGACCTTCTCCGCGCGCTCGGAGAAGAGCGAGAAGTTCGTGCCCCGGCCGTCCCAGGTCGCGCCGAGCGGGAACGGCTGTCCGCGCCAGGCGACCGTCACGGCGCCGGCGCCTTGGCCGCCGCCGCGATGTCGGGACGCCGGTCACCGGTGTCTGCGCGGGCGTCTGTCATGGCTGGCAAGGGCGGTGCATCCTCAATCGGTGGCTCGAGCGGCGCGGCAACGAAGTCGGAGAGTATTCCGTCAGGGCAGGGCGGCGCGGACGCTCACCGCTTCCTGTGTCTCCGGGAGCAGCCACAGCACCGCGAGCGGGGGCAGCGTCAGCGACACCGAGTGACTCTGGTCGTTCCAGGGCACTTCGGCGGCCGCCAGCCAGCCGTCGTTGCCGACATCGGAACCGCCGTAGAGGGCGCGATCGGTGTTCAGAACCTCGTGCCAGCGCCCGCCGTGCGGCAGGCCGACGCGGTAGCCCTCGCGGACCACCGGCGAGTTGTTGGCCACGCAGACGAGCACGCGACCGTCGCCCAGGCGCATGAAGGCGAGCACGTTGGCGGCCGCATCGCCCGCCTCGAGCCAGCGGAACCCTTCCGCCACGTTGTCCGCCTGCCACAACGCCGGCTCGTCGCGGTAGACGCGGTTGAGGTCGCGCACGAGCGACTGGATCCCCGCGTGCCCGGGCTGCTCGAGCAGATGCCAGTCGAGCGAGCGCTCGTGGCTCCACTCCGCCTCCTGGGCGAACTCCTGGCCCATGAACAGCAGCTTCTTGCCGGGGTGGGCCCACATGAAGCCGTACAGGGCCCGCAGGTTCGCGAGCTGCTGCCAGCGGTCGCCCGGCATCCGGCTGAGCAGCGACCCCTTGCCGTGGACGACCTCGTCGTGGCTGAGCGGCAGGATGAAGTTCTCGCTGAAGGCGTACAGCAGGCTGAAGGTCAGCTCGTCGTGATGGAAGCGCCGGTGGATCGGCTCGTGCTCGAAGTAGTCGAGCGTGTCGTGCATCCAGCCCATGTTCCACTTCGCGCCGAAGCCGAGGCCGCCGAGATAGGTCGGGCGCGACACGCCGGGCCAGGCCGTCGACTCCTCCGCGACGGTGACGATGCCGGGCTCACGGCCGTAGAGGACCTCGTTGAGCGCTTTGAGGAACGCGACCGCTTCGAGGTCCTCGCGGCCTCCGTACTCGTTGGGCACCCACTCGCCCGGCGCGCGTGAATAGTCGCGGTAGAGCATCGAGGCGACCGCGTCCACGCGGATGCCGTCGACGTGATACTCGCGCAGCCAGAACAGCGCGTTGGCGATCAGGAAGTTGCGCACCTCGTTTCGCCCGAGGTTGAAGACCAGCGTTCCCCAGTCGGGGTGGGCGCCGCGGCGCGGGTCGGCGTGCTCGTAGAGCGCCGTCCCGTCGAAGCGCGCGAGCGCCCAGTCGTCACGGGGGAAGTGCGCCGGCACCCAGTCGAGCAGCACGCCGATACCGTGGCCGTGCAGGCGGTCGACGAAGGCGCGGAAGTCGTCGGGAGAGCCGAAGCGCGGCGAGGGGGCGTAATAGGAGGTCACCTGGTAGCCCCACGAGCCGCTGAACGGGTGCGCCATCACCGGCATCAGCTCGACGTGGCTGAAACCGAGGTCGGCGACGTAGGCGGCGAGCTCGTCGGCCAGTTCGCGGTAGGTGAGCGGACGGTTGCCCTCGAGCGTGTTCAGCCGCCAGGAGCCGAGGTGGACCTCGTAGACCGTCGTCGCGCCGGCGATCGGGTCGCTCGCCGCGCGGCGGCGGAGCCATTCGCCGTCGCTCCAAGCGTGGCGGGGGCGGTGCACGATCGAGTTCGTGCCGGGCGGCAGCTCGGCCTCGAACGCGACAGGGTCCGCCTTCAGCAGCAGCTGCCCGCTCTGTGTGCGGATCTCGTACTTGTAACGCGAGCCCTCGCCGGCACCCGGCACGAACAGCTCCCACACGCCCGAGGCGCCGAGCGAGCGCAGCGGGTGCAGGCGCCCGTCCCAGGAATTGAAGTCGGCGACCACGCTGACCGACCTCGCCGCGGGAGCCCACACCGCGAAAGAGGTTCCGCTGACGCCGTCGATCTCGCGAAGGTGCGCGCCGAGGCGCTCATAGAGCTGCTCGTGCCGGCCCTCCGCCAGCAGATGGATGTCGAGATCGCCGAGCGTGGGGAGGAATGCGTAGGGATCGCGCAGCCGGAAGCTGCCGCCGTCGCCGTAGCGAACCTCCAGCTCATAGCGCAGTGGCAGCGTGGCGCCCTTGAGCACACCGGAGAACAGCCCGCCCGGGTGCATGCGCCGCAGTCGCTGCGGATCCGGGGCCTCGGTGTGCACGAGCACCGCGGTGGCGTCGGGGCGGTAGGCGGTGATGCGCACGCCGGCGCGCGCCGGATGCGCGCCGAGCAGGTGGTGGGGGTCGGGGTGGTCGCGCGCGACGATCCGCTCGATCTGGTCCTTCTGCAGCCCCATCGCGGTCATCTCGGCGCGCGGCGCGGTCACGACTCGGCGCCCGCGAGCAGCCGCGCGATGCACGCGACCGGGATCGGGACCCAGTCGGGGCGGTTGTTGAGGTCGTAGGCGAGCTCGTACATCGCCCGCTCGAGTTCGAGGATGCCAAGCAGCTTCTCGACGGAGGACGCGCCGATCGGCAGGATCGCCGGATCGGCGGTCGCCATATAGCCGTCGAGGAAGCGTGCGCGAGCCTCCTGCTCCCAGCCTGCCGGCACGCGCGCGCCGCGCAGGAACTCCGCAGCGGCGGCGGCGTAGGCGAAGGACCGCAGCATGCCGGCCACGTCGCGCAGCGGGGAGCGCTTGCGCCTGCGCTCCAGCAGCGCCCGCGCGGGCTCGCCCTCAAAGTCGAGGATCACCCAGCCGTCGGCGCCGAACACGGTCTGACCGAGGTGGTAGTCGCCGTGGACCCGGATCAGCCGGCCGCGAACACCGATGTGCGACAGCGACCGCAGATGGTCACGCGCCTCCTCGCCGCGCCCGGCGATCGCGGCGAGCGCCGGCAGGTCCGGCAGGTCATCGAAGGCGCGCTCGATCTGCTCGTCGATCGTGGCGATCAGCAGCGAGAACGTCTCGACTGTCGGCTCCTCGGGGGCGAAGTCCGGATCGTCGGCGTCCGACGCGAGCGTCGCGTGCATGCGCCCCGTGACCGACCCGAGCTCGCCCAAACGGTCGAGGAACGACCGGTCCTCGGCAACCAGGGCGTCGAGCGCGACCTCCCAGCCGTCGCGTGCGCCGCCGACGTAGCGCTGCACGACGCCGAGTGTCGCGTCCATCAGCTCTCCCGTGTAAACACACCAGCCGGCCAGCTCCGCGATGTTGCGGAACCCGTGTGTGGCGAGGAAGCGGAGCATCTCCAGCTCCGGGTTGACACCGGGCTGGATGCGCCGGAAGACCTTCAGCGCGAGACGTTCGTCGAGCACGACCGAGGTGTTCGACTGCTCGGCCCCCATCGTGCGGGTTGCCGGAGTCGCCGACGGCGGCGCGGCGGCGGGATCCCAGTGGAAGTGGACGCGACCGGCGGGGCGCTCGATCGTGGTGGCGGCGGCGAACTGGCAGGCAAGCACCGCGGCCGCCGCCTCGTCGACGAGCGCGTCATAGACGACGTGATCGGCGCTCGTGAAGATCACGCCCTCGCTCCAGCCGGGGTCCAGCGGCCGAACGGCGATCGGCACCTGGTAGACCTCGTGGCGGCCGGAGCCGTAGCGCGCCTCGGTGATCGCGATCGCGACGACGGGATCCTCCGACTCCAGCGCGACCAGGTCGAGCACGCGGAACTCGTGCACGTCGCGCAGCTTGGAGCTGAACCAGCGCTGCCCGGTGACCCAGGACGCAAGGGCGTCCTCGGGCAACGCGCCGGCGTCGCCGGCCCTGATGGCGCGGGCTAGGTCAACTGCCGTCATCGGGGGAGTCCTCTTCGTCGGGGGCGGTGAGCAGGAACCAGAAGAAGCCGCGCGGGGCGAGCGTCAGCAGGTACGGGAGCGTGCCGATGCGCGGAAACAGCGTCCGCCCGAACATCTCCTGCGGAAAGCGACCTTCGTAGGCCGCGAGGTCGAGCTCGACAGCCTGGGCGGAGCGCCCGAGGTTGTGCACGCAGAGCGCGATGTCGTCCTCGTAGCAGCGCACGTGCGCAAAGACCCGCGGGTTGGCCGGGTGCAGCGGCTCGTAGCTGCCCAGCCCGAACACCGGATGCTCCTTGCGCAGAGCGATGAAGCGCCGCAGCCAGCGCAGCAACGACGTCGGCGTTCGCAGCTGCGCCTCGACGTTGACAGCCTGGAAGCCGTAGACCGGGTCCATCAGCGGCGGCGAGTAGAGCTGGGCGAAATCGGCTCGGCTGAAGCCGCCGTTGCGGTCACCCGACCACTGCATCGGCGTGCGCACGCCGTCGCGGTCGCCGAGGTAGACGTTGTCGCCCATCGCAATCTCATCGCCGTAGTAGAGGACCGGGCTGCCGGGCAGCGAGAACATGATCGCCGTCAGCAGTTCGATCTCGGCCCGGCTGTTGTCGAGCAGCGGCGCGAGGCGCCTGCGGATCCCCAGGTTGATTTTCATCCGCGGGTCCTTCGCGTACTCCGAGTACATGTAGTCGCGTTCCTCGTCGCTGACCATCTCGAGCGTCAGCTCATCGTGGTTGCGCAGGAACAGGCCCCATTGGGCGCTGCCGGGGATCGCCGGCGTCTGCGCGAGGATCTCGAGGATCGGCGCCGCCTGCTCGCGCCGCAGCGACATGAACATGCGCGGCATCACGGGGAAGTGGAACGCCATGTGGCACTCGTCGCCGTCGCCGAAGTACTCGACGACGTCCTGCGGCCACTGGTTGGCCTCGGCGAGCAGCACGCGGTCGAGGTACTCAGCGTCGACGGTGGCGCGGACCTTGCGCAGGAAGGCGTGCGTCTCCGGCAGGTTCTCGCAGTTGGTGCCGTCACGCTCGTAGAGGTAGGGCACAGCGTCGAGACGGAACCCGTCCAGGCCGAGGTCGAGCCAGAAGCGCAGCACGTCGAGCATCGCCTCCGCCACCGCCGGCTCGTCGTAGTTGAGGTCCGGCTGGTGGTGGAAGAAGCGATGCCAGTAGTAGGCGCCCGCCTGTTCGTCGTAGGTCCAGTTCGAGAGCTCGCTGTCGAGGAAGATGATTCGCGCGTCCGGGTAGCGGGTCGGGTCCTCCGACCACACGTACCAGTTGCGTTTCGGCGAGGCGGGCGAGGAGCGCGACGCCTTGAACCAGGGGTGCTCGATCGAGGTGTGGTTCATCACCAGGTCGGCGATCACGCGGATGCCCCGCTGGTGCGCGGCCTCGATGAAGACGCGCGCGTCCTCGACCGTGCCGTAGTCGGGGTGCACCGCCTTGAAGTCCGAGATGTCGTACCCGCCGTCGCCGAGTGGCGAGGCGTACATCGGCAACAGCCAGACGCAGTCGATGCCCAGCCATTCGAGATAGTCGAGCTTCTCGGTCAGGCCGCGGAAGTCGCCGGAGCCGTCGCCGTTGGCGTCGAAGAAGCCGCGCAGGTGGATCTCGTAGAAGACCGCCGTCTTGAACCACAGCGGGTTGGACTCGAACCACTGGCCGGGCGGGCTCAACGAAGGCTCACCGCGCCGCCGCCACGACGAACAGGTGGGCGGCGCGCACGGCCGGGTCGAGGCGGACGAAGTTGCGACCCAGGCGCCAGTCGAAGCGCTCGCCGCTGAGCAGGTCGACGACGTCGAAGGCGGGCGCCAGGCCGAGCCCGGAGGGGACGATCACGACGCCCTCCTGCGCCCGGGCGCCGTCCAGGTTGACCACGACGATCAGCGTCTCGCCCGGCGCCGACTTGGCGTACGCGATCAGCGCGTCGTTCTCGGCTGCGAGGAAGCTCACGTTGTCGAGCCGCTGCAGCGCCGGATGCTCGCGGCGGATCGTGTTCAGCGTCGTGACCAGCGGCAGCAGCGGACCGTCGAGCGCCCGCTCGCGCAGCTCGTACTTCTCGGAGTTCAGGTACTCCTCCGATCCCGGGGCGAGCGCGACGTTCTCGTAGTGCTCGAAGCCGGAATAGATGCCGTAGCTGGGGGAGAGCGTCGCCGCGAGCACCAGGCGCGTACGAAACGCCGGCGGCCCGCCCTGCTGCAGGTACTCGGTCAGGATGTCGGGGGTGTTGACGAAGAAGTTCGGACGGCAATACAGCTGCATACCCGAGCTCGCGAGCTCGGTCACGAACTGCTCGAGCTCGTGGCGGGAGTTCTTCCAGGCGAAGTAGGTGTAGGACTGGTTGAAGCCGATCTTTGCGAGCGCACGCAGCGGCGCCGCGCGCGTGAAGGCCTCGGCGAGGAACAGCACGTCCGGCTCGCGTCCGCGCACCTCGCCGATCAGCCACTCCCAGAAGGCGAGCGGCTTGGTGTGCGGGTTGTCGACGCGGAAGATCCGCACGCCGCGCGCGACCCAGAACTCGACGACCTCCAGCAGCGCCTGCCACAGCGCGCGCCAGTCGTCGCAGTCGAAGTTGAGCGTGTAGATGTCCTCGTAGCGCTTGGGCGGGTTCTCCGCGTATTTGAGCGTGCCGTCGGGCCGGTGGTAGAACCATTCGGGGTGCTCGCGCAGCCACGGGTGATCCGCCGAGCACTGGATCGCGAAGTCGAGCGCCAGCTCGATCCCCGCCTCGTGCGCTGCCGCGATCAGTGCGTCGAAATCCTCCAGCGTGCCGAGCTCAGGATGCACCGCGGTGTGACCGCCCTCCTCCGAGCCGATCGCCCACGGGCTGCCGGGCTCGCCCGGGCCCGCGACCAGGGCGTTGTTGCGCCCCTTGCGGTGGGTGTGCCCGATCGGGTGGATGGGCGGCATGTAGACGACGTCGATGCCGAGCTCAGCGAGGCCCTCGAGCTGTTCCCTGACCCCCGAGAAGCCGCCAAAGGAGCGTGGGAAAAGCTCGTACCAGCAGCCGAAGCGCGCTCGCGGGCGGTCGACGTCGAGTGCCACCTCGGCCGCCATCAGCGTCGAGCGCGAGCGGTCCGGGTGTCGCTCGCAGGCGGCCAGCAACTCGGGCGCCAGCGCCAGCTCGCGCCGGCGCTGCTGCGGCGTCTGCGGATCGGCGAGCGCCACGGCTGCCGCCTCGATCGCCTCGCGGTCGCGTCCGTGCGCGCGAGCGGCCGCTCGCGAGAAGAGCGCCGCGCCCTCCAGCAGCTCGGCGGATAGATCCACCGCCGCATCGGCGGCGATCTTGCGCTCGAGCTCATCGCGCCAGCTGGCCTCGTCGTCCGTCCACGCTTCGACCGTCCATACCCAGCGCCCCTGGGCGGTGACGGTGAACGAGCCCGCCCAGCGGTCGCCGCCGAGCGCGGCGTCGCTGGGCTGCATCGGCGACTCGCTCCACTCCCGCGCGCCCGGCCCGCGGTAGCGCACGAGCGCGCGCACGCGGTCGTGGCCGTCGCGGAAGATGGTTGCGCTGACCTCCAGGAGGTCCCCGACGCATGCCTTGACGGCGTAGCGCCCGCAGTCGATCACCGGCTGCGGATCCTCGATCTGGACGCGCGGTGGGGGCTTCGAGCTCGCCGAACGATGCATGCACGTAGTGTCACGCACCGCCGCGTCGGGCGCGGTCGCGGCGTTGGCGTCCCCCTGCGGCCGACCGGAGCGGTAGCGTCGCGGGGGTGAACATCGCGCGCTCCAGCGGCGTCCAGCTGCATCCGACGTCGCTGCCGGGCGGGCGTCTCGGGGCCGAGGCCTTCGCCTTCGTGGACTGGCTGTGCGCGGCCGGCCAGTCGTGGTGGCAGATGCTGCCGCTCGGCCCGCCCGACCGCTTCGGCTCCCCCTACAAGTCGCGCTCCGCCTTCGCCGCCTCGCCCGCCCTGCTCGCCGATCCGGCGGCCACGGTCTCGCGCGCGCAGGAGGCGGAGTTCCGTGAGCGTCACGCCTTCTGGATCCTCGACTGGGAGCGCTACGCCGCCTCCCGCCGCGCGCTGCACGACCAGATTCGCTTCGAGCGCGAGTGGACCGCCTTGCGCAGCTATGCCGCGTCGCGCGGGGTGCGACTGATCGGCGATCTGCCGATCTACGTAGCGGCCGGCAGCGCGGACCATCGCGTTCACCCGGAGCTGTTCCAGCGCGGCGTGGTCGCCGGCGTGCCCCCCGACAGCTACGCGAGCCGAGGGCAGCTGTGGGGGAACCCGCTCTACGACTGGCCGGCGCTCGCGGCGCGCCGCTACCGCTGGTGGACCGAGCGCCTGCGACGAACCTTCGAGCTGTTCGACCTCGCCCGCATCGACCACTTCCGCGGCTTCGTCGCCTACTGGTCGATCCCGGCCGGGGCCGCCGACGCGCGCGGCGGGCGCTGGCGGCGCGGTCCCGGCCGGGCTCCGTTCGACGCTGCGCGCCGTGCGCTCGGCGAGCTGCCGCTGATCGCCGAGGACCTCGGCGTGATCACCGGGCCGGTGCGGCGGCTGCGTGACGAGCTCGGGCTGCCCGGGATGGTGGTGCTCGAGTTTGGCTTCGACGGACGCCACCCGCGCAGCCCGCACCGCCCCGAGAACCACCCGGAGCACAGCGTCGTGTACACCGCGACCCACGACCAGGATCCGGTGCGTGGCTGGTGGGACGGCCTCGACGGCGTCGCGCGGGCGCGCGTCGAGCAGGCGTTGCGCGCCCGCGGCATCAGCGAGCGCGAGCCGCAATGGAACCTGATTGCACTCGCGCTCTCCTCGCCGGCACGCCTGGCGATGATCCAGGCGCAGGACGTGCTCGGTCTCGGCAGCGAGGCGCGAATGAACGTGCCGGGGCGCGCCGGCGGCAACTGGCGCTGGCGGCTTGCGCCGGGCGCGCTGACGCCCGCGCTGGCGAGTCGTCTGCGACGCGCGACCGAGGCGGCCGGGCGGCTCGCGATGCCCGGCTAGCGAAGCGGCCGGCCGGCCGCGATCAGCTGTTCTCGATCGTCACCAGCGTCCCAACCGGGGTGTACGGCCATACCTTCGCCGCGGCGGCGAGCGGGAGCTCCACGCAGCCGAGGCTCTGCGGTGTGCCGTATGAGGCGCGCGGGAAGGCGTGCAGCGCGTCGCCGCCGTTGAAGTAGCTGATCCAGCGGATGCCGGGGTCGTGGTAGTGGGCGCCATCCGGGTTCGTGCCGCTCATCGTGCCCACCCGGATGTGCTCGAACACCTCGAAGGTGCCGGGTGCCGTGGGCCGCGACGGGATGCCGGTGTTGCCGGGTGAGGTGAGCACGGTGTGTCCCGCGCTCCACAGCGTCAGCTTCTGCGGGATCTGGCTGTGCACATAGACGTAGCTGTACGGCGTCCCGTAGTGGCGGCCGGCGATCGCGTCGCTCAGCAGCGCGTGCCAGACCAGGGGTCCGGCGAGGCCGTCGACGGCGAGGCCGTGGGTGCGCTCGAAGGTCATCACCGCGCCGCGCGTGATCTGGCTCGGCCGGCCCGGCTTCCACAGCGCCATCAGCTCGTGCGGCGTGTTCGGGTAGCGCCAGCTGAAGCTCCCCGGCGGCGGCGCGATCGCCGCTGCCGCCTGCGCGACCGCGGTTGCGGCGACGGCCGGCCCAGCCGACTTCCAGTCGACCGGCAGGTAGCCCTCCTGGGCGAGCAGCTGCTGCAGACGGAGCGTCGAGCCGAGCGGCACCGTCCAGGAGAGCCGTGCGCTAGGTGCGGCGAGCGCGCCGGATGGCGCGGCGACCGCGACCGCCGCCGGCAGCGTGACGCTCAGCTCGCTGCCGAGTGGTGCGCCGAGCCCCGACGGCGTGAACACCAGCGTGTGGCTGTCGCTCTCACGCCAGCTGCCGGGGATGGTGGGCGAGAGCGTCGGCAGCGTGGAGCCCAGCAGCGTCGCCACCGGTTCGGAGAACGTCAGCGTGATCGCGGCGGCCGGCGAGAGGTTCGAGCCCGGGGCGGGGCTGGCGAGCAGGACCGGCGTGCGCGACGGCGGCAGCCAGGTCACGCGAAGCGGCGCGCTCAGCTTCTCCCACGGCCGCACCGCGGCGCTGATCTCGGCGGTCCCGGCACCGCCGAGGCCGCCGAGCGTGACGGTGCGGGTGGGGCCGGCGAGCGCAAGGCTCACGGCCGGCTGGCCGGACGCGGCGTAGGAGAGGGCGCTGACCGGCTGCTCGAAGCCGACGCGCACCGGCGCCCCCGGGGCGACGGTCAGCCACGGATTGCGTGCGCGCGCGACCGGCGCACGCACGCTCAGGCGCTCGTTGTGCGTGCTCCCGAGCGCCCAGCTCAGCCAGCCGGGCCGGCGAATCACGACGTCCACGGTGATCAGCTCGCCCGGCGTGACCTGCTGCAGCGGTGTCAGCAGCCCGCCGTCGCGGCGCAGCGGGATCGCGCTGCCGTCAGGCGCGAACGCGTCGGCGCGCACGAGCGTGCCGGCGAACGGCTGCAGCTTCAGCTTCGCCAGCGCGGTGGCGTCGGCCGAGAGCGTCGCCCCCGACCAGACGGTCACGATCACGACCGCGGCGGCGATCACAACCACCGCGCAACCGGCGATCGCGGCCGCCGGTCCTCGTCGCCGGCGGCGTCGAGGCGGAGCGACCGGACGCTGCTCGATCACCCTCACGACCACCCTGACAGCATAGGCGCCCCGCGGACCGCCTCAGCGGCCGGCGCGCGATCACCGCGCTCCGCGGACCGCTTCGGGCCGCCGGCGCGGCGATCAGCGCAGGTCGCGTGCCCGCTTCTGGTCGCGCGCAACGCGCCCGCTTGCGACGCGCACCTTCTGCGCCTCGCGGTGAGCCTCCTCGTTGCGCCGGGCGACCTCTTTGATCAGGTCGTTGAACGACGTGGACGCCGGCGGCGGGCGCTCGGAGCCTCGCTGTTCGGACGGGTCGGACATGGCATGCCTCCTTGCTGCTCCGCGTTTGGGCAAGGCCACGGAAGAATGCGGGAGCTGGGGCACTCAATGGTGGGGCTGCTCCTCCAGTGTACCGCTGTATCGGTCGACCCTCGCGCCCCGAGCCCGTCGCGCGTCGCCGTCGCCCGGACGCCGGCCATGCCCGTCCCCCGTCGCGCGTCGCCGTCGCGCGGACGCCGGGTCCCGCCCGGGCAGCCCTACTGCGTGTCCACCGCCACGAACCAGCGCCCGTCGAGCAGAACGCTCGCGCCGCCAAGCTCGTCGGCCAACTCCGCGGCGCGCAGGTACCGCTTGTAGACGCGGTGGCGCGAACCGTCGTTCAGCCGGCGCTCCTGCCAGCCCTCGGCTCTCACCCCGTCGCGCATGGCCGAGTCGACAACCACCAGCCGCGGCGCGACGCGACGCGCCTCGGCCAGGAAGGCCTCGCGTTCGCCCGCCGGCAGATGGCCGTAGACGTGGCTCGTGAAGACGATGTCGAAGTCGTCGGCGACGAACGGCAGCGGCAACGCCTCACCGCAGATGACGCGGCCGTGACCAATTCGCGCGGCCGCGATCTCCAGCATCTCGGTGCTCTGGTCGAGCGCCGTCACCTCGCCACTCAGATGCGCGGTCAGGAAGCCGGTGCCGCAGCCGACGTCGAGCACACGCACCGCCGGCAGGCCGGCGACGATCTCGATCAGTGCGGCGACCTCCTCGTGCCAGCCGGGGCGGTCGCGCTCTGCGAACAGCCCGGTCCCCAACCACCAGTCGTCGTATTCGCCGGCGCGTTCCGCGTAGTAGCCGCGTGTCGCCTCGTCGAAGAGGAAGGCCTTCATCGCGCCGAGTCTATGGTGATGGGCGTGAACGCAGGCTCCCCGCGTCAGCGGATCCCGCCGCCCGTCAGGCCACGACGCGCCTGGTTCGTGTTCGCCACCACCGCGGTGCTCGGCACGATCGCGGCGGCGCTCCTCCCATCGCCGTGGTCGATCGTCTGCGGCGTGCTCGCCGCACTGGGCGCGACCGGCGCGTTCGTGATGTTCGTCGCGATCGTCGTGCTCGAGGACATCCCGGCCGGCAACACTCCCACGGACCGCGAGGACCCGCAGAACCGCTGGCGCCGGCGGCCGTCACGACCGCGCGGGCGCGGCGACCATTAGCACCTCAACCCTGCTCGGGCGCCTCGTGGTGCTGGTGCTCCTCGCTGCTCCCCTCTGATGGCTCGGCTTCGCCGAGCGACGGGATTTCGTCCTCTCCGGCCGAGACGTCCGGCTCGGCCTCGCCGCCGCCGTGGCGCTCACCGTAGAGGCGCTCCAGAACCTGCAGGTCCGCGATCTTGCGCTCCAAACGCTCGATCCGCCGGCGCACGTCGTCGATCGGCATCTCGTCGAGCCAGGCCTTGTAGGACTCGTGCGTCATGGCTTCTGTCTCCTCTGGGGCGGTGGGCAGGGTGGTGTTCCAACTATCGCGCCTGCGCGCAGCCCCGCGGTTAGCGCCGCGTTACCGCCCGGCGCCTTCCGCTCAGCGCTTTGCGCCACAATCGTGACCATGGCTCCGGCAGCCACGGACCTCGCGCGGTGAGCGGATGAGCGGCACCGAGATCGGCCTGGCGGTTTCCGTCTTTCTTGCCTGCTCCGTCGAGGCCGTCGAGGCGCTGACGATCGTGCTCGCCGTCGGGGCGACGCGCAGCTGGTCGTCGGCGCTCGCGGGAGTCGCCGCCGCGACGGCACTGCTGGCCGCGCTTGTTGCGGCGCTCGGCCCGGCGCTGACCTCGCTCCCGATCGACGTCCTGCGGGTCGCCGTCGGCGGGCTGCTGCTCGTCTTCGGCCTGCAGTGGCTGCGCAAGGCGATTCTGCGCGCGGCCGGCCTGAAGGCGCGCCACGACGAGGCGGCGCTGTTCGCCGAGGAAGCCGACGCGGCTCGCCGCGCCGCCCGGCCCGCCGGTTTCGATCCCTATTCGTTCACGGTCGCCTGCAAGGGCGTCCTGCTCGAGGGTCTCGAGGTTGCGTTCATCGTGCTGACGTTCGGCGCCAACCAGCACCGCATCGGCCTCGCGGCGGCGGCCGCCGCGGCGGCGATCGTGCTCGTCGCGGCGGCGGGGGTCGCGGTTCGCGCACCGCTCGCGCGCGTGCCGGAGAACACGATGAAGTTCGCCGTCGGCGTGATGCTCAGCTCGTTCGGCACCTTCTGGGGCGCCGAGGGCGCGGGCGCGTCGTGGCCGGGCAACGACGCCGCGCTGCTCGTGATGATCCCGGCGCTCTTGGCGATCTCGCTCGCCCTCGTGGCGCTGATCCGCCGCGCCTCGGCGCTCGCGCCGGCGCGGGTCACGGTGAGGGCGCCGTGAGCGTGCTCGCGGCGCTCGCGCGCTACGTCTGGGACTTCGTCGCCGGCGACGACTGGCGCGTCGCGCTGGGCGTCGTTTGCGCGATCGCCGTCACCGCGCTCATCGCGACCAGCACCGTCGCCGCCTGGTGGGTGCTGCCGCTAGCGGTCGTCGCGCTGCTCGCCGACTCGCTGCGCCGCGCCGCGCGCGGTTAGCGCCCGAGCGTCCGCTCCAGCCGCCGCGCGCGTTCGGCGACCTCGCCGAGCAGCATGCGCACATCCTCGAGCCCGGCGCGCAGCTCCGTGTCGCCCACCTCGATCGGCAGCATCGAGTCCTGCAGCCCGCCGAGCCCCCCGTCCGCTCGCGTGACCGCCTCGACGGCGTCGTCGATCAGGCCACGGGCGTCGTTCGCCCGCGTGTGCGGATGCGGCGCGTCAAAAGTGTGCGCCGGCAGGCCGTGGCGGGCCGCGAACTCGCCGTGAACGCGTCGCGCGCGTCCGTAGGCCAGCTGGACCGGGCGGAACAGCTGCTCCTCGAGTCGCTCCGCGGCGTACTCGTCGAGCTGCTCGTAGGCCTCCCCGAGGTAGGCCACCGCCACCCCGATCTGGTCGGCCGCGGCGGCCACGGCGTCGAGCACCTGGCGACGCCCGTCGGCGGTCGTGTACGACATCGCCTAGGGCGCGCCCCCCGCCTCGCGACCCGCCTGCTCGCTGAGCTCGGCGAGCTCCTCGTCGCTGAACTCGGGGACCGCGAGCAGTTCGAGTGCCCGCGACGCAAGCTCCTCCTGGACGTAGACCTCGCGGCTGCCTGCGGCCCCGAATCTGGGGTTGTCGGCGCCGATGTTGCGCTTGCTCACGGCGCTGATTCCGGCCTCGGCCAGACGCGCGCATATCATCTGCGACTCTGGTTCGCTCTGAACGCTCGCGACCAAGACCAGCATCGGACCATCGTAGTCCGTGAGCTGGCGGCACCTCGACGGAAGGGATAGCGATGCCTCGAACCCAGCAGGCGATCGATACGCTCGAAGCCCAGGTGGCCGATCTGCGCGCACACCTCGCCCGGCTCGAGGCGGAACTGAAGGAGGCTCACGCGAGCCGCGAGGAGGCGACCGGCGCGGTGCCCCAACGCTCGCTGCGCCGCGCGACCGCGAGGCGGGCGAGCAAACGCCGTGCCGAGGCCCGCACGCTCAAGGCCGACACCCGCGCGAGCATCCTCGAGTTCCTCGCCAAGCATCCCGGTAGCACGGCGGGCGAGGTTGCGAAGGGCCTCGATCTGAACCGCTCGAGCGTGTCGAGCCGCCTCGCCCAGCTCGCCAAGCTGGGGCACATCCGCAAGGCCGAGCGCGGATACGCCGCAAAGTGACGCTCCCGCGCATGCTGGTCGCGACGGCGGCGCTCGCGACGCTCGCGGCGGCCTGGCTCGCGCCGCGCGCCGGCGCCACCGGCGTCCCGTCCTGTATGCCGGCGCAATTGTCGGCGAGCTTCGGCGGTCAGGGGGCGACGCAGTCGCTGCTCGGCGGCGTCACCGTCACCAACCACGGCCGCGCGGCCTGTCGGCTGAGCGGGCGCCCGGTGATCACCTTCGCCGGCGGCTCGCCGCACGAGCTGCTGCGCGAGCAGGCGATGAAGCCCGCGCCGGAGGACCCCGTCGAGCACTACAGCGCGACGATCGTGCTCGCCCCGGGTCGCTCCGCCTCCGTCTTCTTCCAGTGGTTCAATTGGTGCGACCCGCAGTCGAAGGCTCCACCGACCAGCGCCGCCGCCGGAGGTCGGCGCCCATCTCACGTGCTCGTGACACTGAGGCCCGGCGCGCGCGCGATCGTCGCGACCGTCGCCCAGTTGCGCACCATGTACCTCCCGGTCTGCGGCGATCCCGGTGCGCCCAGCGCGATCAGCGTCAGTCTCTGGACGCGCGGGCGATGAGCGAGCGGCCGACGCTCAGCCGCCCGCGCCGTCCGGCCGCAGGACCAGTAGCAGGTCGCCGCGCTCGACCCGGGTTCCGCTCGCGATCGCCACGCGTTCGACCCGCCCGTTGATCGGCGCGGTGATCGTCGACTCCATCTTCATCGCCTCGATCACCGCGACCGGCTCCCCGGCGCGGACCTCGTCACCGGCGCTGACCTGGATGATCACCGCCCCGATCACCGGCGCGGCGACGTGCCCCGGCTGCGACGGATCCGCCCGTTCGATCTCGGCGACGACACGCTCGACCCTGCGGTCGCGCACGTCGATCGGCCGCAGCTGGCCGTTGACCCGCGCCATCACGGTGCGCATGCCGGACTCGTCGGCCTCGCCGATCGCGTCGAGTTCGAAGATCACGCGCACGCCGGGCGCAAGGTCCACCGGCAAGGCCTCGTTCTCGCGCAGCCCGTAGAAGAACGCGCTCGTGGGCAGCAGCGACACGTCGCCGTAGCGCTCCCGCGCCGCGACGTAGTCGTGCAGCGGTGCGGGGAACATCAGCTCGGCCAGCGCGAACTGGCGCTCCGGCCCCGGGTGGCTGAGCGCCGCGAGCGCTTCGGGCGCCGGCGGCGGGGTCGGCGGCGGCTTCGCGCGGCCGCTCAGCGCACGCTCGGTGAACGGCTGCGGGAATCCCGCCGGCGGGCGGCCGAGCCCGCCGCGCAGGAAGTCGAGCACGGAGTCGGGGAGATCGAAGCGCGCCGGCGCACGTTCGAGCTCGTCGAGGTCGATCCCGGCCGAGACGGCGAACAGCGCGAGGTCGCCGACGACCTTGCTGGTCGGCGTGACCTTGATGATGTGCCCGAGCAGCGCGTTGGCGCGCTCGTAGGCCGCCTCGACCTCCTCGAAGCGATCGCCGACGCCGATCGCACTCGCCTGGTGGCGCAGGTTGGACAGCTGCCCACCGGGGATCTCGTGGCGGTAGACGCGCCCGGTCGGCGCGGGCAGGCCGGCCTCGTAGGGCGCGTAGAGCGTGCGCACCGCCTCCCAGTAGGGCTCGAGCGCGAGCGCCGAGTCGAGCGCCAGCGCCGTTGCGCGGTCGGTGCCCGCGAGAGCGGCGATGATCGCGGCCAGCGACGGCTGGCTGGTCATGCCGGCCATCGGCGCGGCGGCGCCGTCGACGGCGTCCACGCCGGCCTGCACCGCCGCGAGGATCGTCGCGAGCGAGCCGCCGGTCGTGTCATGGGTGTGCAGGTGGACTGGCGCGTCGAAGCGCTCGCGCAGCGCCCCGACCAGCGTGCGCGCGGCGGGCGCGCGCAACAGCCCCGCCATGTCCTTGATTGCGAGCACGTGGACCCCGGCGGCGACGAGTGCTTCGGCAAGGCGCAGGTAATGGTCGAGCGTGTAGACCCGCTCCGCCGGGTTCGAGAGGTCGCCGGTGTAGCAGAGTGCACCCTCGACAAGGGCCGGCGTCTCGAGTGTCGCCGCGATCGCCGGCAGCATCCCTTCGATGTCGTTGAGCGCATCGAAGATCCGGATCACGTCCACGCCGCTCTGCACGGCCTCGGCGACGAAGGCCCGCACGACCGCTGGCGGGAAGCGCGAATAGGCGAGCAGGTTGCTGCCGCGCAGCAGCATCTGCAGGCAGATGTTCGGCACCGTCTCCCGCAGGCGCGCGAGACGCGTCCAGGGGTCCTCGTGCAGGAAGCGCAGGGCGACATCGAACGTTGCTCCGCCCCAGCATTCGAGCGACAAGAGCTCCGGCATCTCGCGCGCGAGATGCCCGGCCGCGCCGAGCATGTCGAAGGTCCGCATCCGCGTGGCGAAGAGCGACTGATGTGCGTCGCGCAGGGTGGTGTCGGTCACCGCGACCGCGGGCGCGGCACGCAGCGCGGAAGCGAAGGCGGCGGGTCCGAGCTCGAGCAGCCGCTGGCGCGACCCGTCGGGCGGCTTCCCGGCGGGGAGTGGCGGAAGCTTCTCGCGTGGGTCGAGCAAGCCGGACGGCGGCTCGCGTTCGCGGTTGATCGTGACGTCGGTCAGCCTCGCGAGCAGCCGCGAGGCACGGTCCGCACCGGGGTCGGCCGAGATCAGGTCCGGATGCTCATCGACGAAGGTGGTGTGCACGTTGCCCGCGAGGAAGTCGGGGTGCCGCAGCAGCGCGCGCAGGAAGCTCTGGTTGGTGCTCACACCGCGCACGCGCAGCTCGGCGACCGCGCGGCCCGCCCGCGCGGCCGCGCTGCGCAGATCCGGTCCGCGCGCCGTGACCTTGACCAGCAGCGGGTCGAAGAAGGGGGACACCTCGGCGCCGACGAACGCCGATCCCTCGTCCAGCCGGATGCCGGCTCCGCCGGGCGAGCGGTATGCCGTGATCCGTCCCGCGTCGGGCCGGAAGCCGTTCGCCGGGTTCTCGCTCGTCACGCGGCACTGCAGGGCGACGCCGCGCTGGCGGATCGCGTCCTGCGAGAGACCGAGATCTTCGAGTGTCGCGCCGCCCGCGATCAGGATCTGCGCCCGTACGAGGTCGACGTCGGTGGTCTCCTCGGTGACGGTGTGCTCGACCTGGATGCGCGGGTTCATCTCGATGAACGCGAAGCGGCCGCTGCCGTCGAGCAGGAACTCGACGGTTCCGGCGTTCTCGTAGCCGATCTCACGCGCGACGGCGACACCAGCGTCGCAGATCTGCCTGCGCAGATCGGGGTCGAGCCCCGGCGCCGGGGTCACCTCGATCACCTTCTGGTGGCGGCGCTGCAGCGAGCAGTCGCGCTCGAACAGGTGGATGATCCCGCCGGCACCGTCGGCGAGGATCTGGACCTCGATGTGTCTGGCCTTCAGCATCGCCTGCTCGAGGTAGACCGTGTCGTCGCCAAACGCCGCGAGCGCCTCGCGCATCGCGCCGTCGAGCGCGCGCGGCAGCTCCTCGGGCGAGGAGACCAGCCTCATCCCCCGGCCGCCGCCGCCGAGCGCCGCCTTGACGAACAGCGGGAAGCCGAGCTGCTGGGCAACCGAGCCGGCTGCGGCCGCGTCGCGCACAGGATCGGAGGCGTCGAGCACCGGTACCCCGGCACGGCGCGCGATCTCGCGCGCCCGCGTCTTGTCGCCGGCGAGCCCGAGGACCTCCGCCGGCGGCCCGACGAAGCGAACCCCGGCGGCCTGCGCGGTGCGGGCGAGCACCGGATTCTCGGCCATGAAGCCGTAGCCGGGATAGATTGCGTCGGCGCCGACGGCGACCGCCAGATCGACGATCAGCTGGGCGTCGAGGTAGTTGCTGACCGGGTGCCCGGGTGCGCCGATCTCGTAGCTCTCGTCCGCCTTCAGGCGGTGCACGGAGTCGCGGTCCTCCGGGACGTAGACCGCGATGCTGCGCACGCCGAGCTCGTTGGCTGCACGGAACGCACGGACGGCGATCTCGCCGCGATTCGCGACGAGTAACGCCTCGATCATCCGCGCGTCCGCAGCCACACGCTCGCCATGTTAGGCGTCGCGCGCGTGCGACGATCCGATCCGGCGCCTATGCGGCGTCGTTCAGGGCTTCGCTGAGGGTTGGCAGCCAGCGGCGCAGCGTCTCGAGCAGCACGCCGGGGCGCATCGGCTTGCTGATGTAGTCGTCCATCCCTGCGGCGAGGCAGCGTTCGATGTCTCCCTTCATCGCACTCGCCGTCATCGCGATGACCGGAACGCGGCGGCCCCCGCCCTCGGCATGCTCGCGCAGGCGCAGCTCGGCAGTGGCTCTGTACCCGTCCATCCCCGGCATCTGGCAATCCATCAGGACCGCGTCGAAGTGCTCCGCCGCCAGCGCCCGCAGCGCTGCCTCGCCGTCCGCCGCGACCTGGGCGCGACAGCGGCAATGTTCGAGTGCGCGAACGGCGACGATCTGGTTGACCGGGTTGTCCTCGGCGACCAGCACGAGCGGCGCCGAGCGGTTTGCTCGCGCCGAGACGTGCCGCGGCTCTTCTTGTGACCGGGCCGGCTCGGCGAGCGTCGCCGCCAGACCCAGTTCCAGCTCGAACCAGAAGGTGCTGCCGACGGCGGGCTCGCTGGCCGCGCCGATCCTTCCGCCCATCCGCTCGATCAGCTCGCGCGCGATCGCGAGGCCGAGGCCGGTGCCGCCGTAGTTGCGCGTCGTCGACGCGTCGGCCTGCTCGAACGGCTGGAACAGCCGCTCCAGCGCTTGCGGATCCACGCCGATGCCGGTGTCGGCCACCTCGAAGCGCAGCCGAGCGTTGCCGCCCGACCCACCGAGCGGTGCGACCCGCACGACGATCGACCCCTCGGCGGTGAACTTGACCGCGTTGGAGACCAGGTTCGAGAGCACCTGTCGAATCCTCGTGCTGTCTCCGCGCACCCGCGTGGGAAGACCTCTCGCGAGCGCCAGCTTCAACTCCAGGCCCTTCGCGTCGGCCTGCGGTCCAACCATCGCGCACGCCTGCTCGATCGTCTCGTGCAGGTCGAAGTCGGCGATGTCCAGCTCGAATTTTCCGGATTCGATCCGCGAGAGGTCGAGAACGTCGTTGATGACCGCCATCATCTGGTCGCCGGAGCGGGCCACCTGCTCGGCGTAGGAGCGCTGCTCGTCGTCGAGGTCGGTGTCGAGCAGCAGGTCGTTCATGCCGATCACGCCGTTCATCGGTGTGCGGATCTCGTGGCTGACGTTGGCGAGGAAGGCGGACTTGACCTTTGACGCCTCGATCGCCTGGTCGCGCGCGACCGCCAGTTCGGCCAGTGCACGGTTGCGTTCGGTGACGTCCTGGCTGAGCACGATCCGGCAGGCGCGGCCGTCGAGCGTCAAATCGTCGCTGGTGATCTCGACGTCGATGATCGTGCCGTCCTTGAAACGGTGACGCCGCGCGTGGCTCGCGAGCCCGCGTCGCTGGTTTCCGCTGATGCTCGCCATGTAGATGTCGAGCTCTTCGAGATCCTCGGGTGGCGAGAGGTCGCGGATCGTCATCGTCAGGAACTCCTCGCGCGAGTAGCCGTAGCGCGCGATCATCGAGTTGCTGACGGCGACGATCTGCAGCGTGTCGCGGGCGTAGGCGAGCATCGGCTGTGGGTTCTGCTCGAACAACAGGCGGTACTGGCGCCCTGCCGTACGGAGCTGCTCCGCCTGCAGCGTGTTCACCAGCAGCTGGCGGCGCAGACCCAGGCTGACGGACGAGACGAGCCCGAGCAGAGCGATGTAGAGGAGCGTGAGCGCGATCGACAGGCCCAGATACAGGCGGTTCGGGCTCGTGGCGGCCAGAGTCGCTCCCAGCGCGAACACGGGGACGAGGCTGATGACCGCGTACTTCGCGAACAGGCGGGCGGTCTCTTTGTTGATCGCGCGTCGTCTTTCCTCGCGTGCGGTCGACTTGCGTCGCTCCGCATGACTCATCACCTTGGCTATCGGTTTATGTCGCCCTGCGCTTGAGGCGGGAACGCGCCGGCGCCTGGTGTGCGACGCCCGGGCGCGACCGGCCCGCTAAGCTCGGACGATGACGGCGGCATGGCCTGCGAGCGCCCTGCGGCGCGGGCTGGCGGGGTGTTTCGCGCTCCTCTGCGGCCTCGCCGCGCTGCTCGCGGCCGGCGGGAGCGCCCAGGCGGCGGCGTCGCCCGTGGGCGGGCAGATCGTCTGGAGCGCAAGCAACGGGATCTGGGCGATGAACGACGACGGCACCGACCCGCACGAGCTGCTTTCCGCCGCCTCGCCGCCGCTGGCGGCCAGGCTCCCGTCCGGGACGCTCAGCGCACCCGACGTCTTCCAGGCCGGCGGCACGGCGGTGCTGTTCCTGGGCAGCACGAGCGCCTTCTCGGATCCGAGCCTGCCGGCGGCCTGCGGCGCTGACTGCACCGGCACCTTTGAGCTCGCCAAGGGGGTGCTCACCGAGCTCGGGCCAGCTGCCGCGCCGGCGGTCGGGGCCGCCTACTACGAAACCCAGCCGCGGATCACCGCCGACGGGCAGGAGCTGTTCGATTCGGCGCTCTACACCGGCATCGCCGGCAGCACCGTGGGTGCCCCGGCAACGGCGCTCGTGGAACGCCCGCTGGCCCAGAACGCCACGGTCACACAGTGGTCGAACACCAATGCCGAAAGCGAACCCGCGTCGGGGTTCGACCCCGCACCGGACCCGGTCGACCCGACGATGACGGCGTGGGTCGAGTCCCAGGGATGCACCTACCTCTACCCGAACGCCCAGAACGTGCAGCAGAGCTCGTGCCAGTACGCCGTGCATTTCGGCACGGCGTCCAACCTCGCCGATCCGGTCGTCATCTACGACAACGAGTTCGTCGCCGCCAACGGCCGCGGCCCGACGTCGCTCGATCTCTCCGCCGACGGCAGCACGCTGCTGCTGGTGGACGCGACCGCGCCCAACACCGGCATCTACACGACGACGGTGGCCGGTGTTCCGGGAATGAAGCCGGTGACCGAGGTCGTCGCCCAGCCAGCCGGCTGGACCTTCGGTCAGGCGCGCTTCGCCGGTTCCAAGATCGTCTTCGACGCTCACCGGCAGGTGAACGGAAAGGCCACCGGCGACATCTACACGATTCCGGCGAACTGCAGCGTCGCCAACGGCTGCACGTTCCCGGCGAGCGCAACCGACCTGACCAACAACCCGACGGCCGACAACTCCGATCCGGCCTGGACGTCCGCCACCACAGCGCTCGCGCCGCTGCACGTCGCCGTCACACCGCGCATCACCGCCGTCAAGGCGCCCGCGGCGCCGGTCCGCGCGGGGCGCCCCGTGGTGCTGGTCGTGACGCTCAGCGCGCCGGCGACGATCGTCGTCAAGGTCGTGCGCCGGAGCAGCGCGAAGTCGAAGCCGCAGACCATCGGGAGTCTCGTTGGGCGCGGCAGGGCCGGCGCGAACCGCGTGCAGATCAAATTCGGTGCCGCGCGGTCATCGCTTGCGGCGGGGAGCTACACGGCGACCGTGGCCCTGCGCGGCTCGAGCACGGCGACGCGAACCGTTCACTTCAGCGTGACCTGAGACGCTGCGCTGCCTCGCCTACGCTTGAGCGCAGCTGCCGCGAGGCGTCAGGGCCGTGAGCCGGCGGCTTTGACGCTCCGCTGAGCGCCGGCCGGCGCTCAGCCGCCCGGCCGGCGCAATCGAACACCCGCCGAGTGCGCCTGCCGTGCCTGCGACCATCTCTTCGATGTCCCGCCGGCGGCGCCTTCTTGTGATCACCACAACGCTTCTTGCGACCGCCGCCACCGGCGCCGCGGCGATCGCGGCGATCGCGGCGGCGCCCTACCCGTACGGCACGACCACCGGCGGCTGCCCGGTCTTCCCGGCCGACAACGCCTGGCACGAGAACATCTCCAAGTTGGCGGTCAGTCCACTCTCGAACGCCTACATCGCCTCGATTGGCGCGAACCTCGACCTGCATCCCGACTTCGGCTCGAACCTGACCTACGGCATCCCCTACGCGGTCGTCCCGGCGAGCCAGCCGAAGGTGCCGATCCATTTCACCGCCTACGGCGACCAGTCCGACAAGGGGCCCTATCCGATCCCGACGGGCGCGCCGGTCGAAGGGGGTGCGAACTCGACCGGCGACCGCCACGTTCTGGTCGTGCAAGCGGGGGTCTGCAAGCTCTACGAGCTCTACTCCGCCTACCCCAACCCGGATGGATCCTGGAACGCGGCGTCGGGCGCCGTGTTCAACCTGCGCTCCAACCGGCTGCGACCCGACGGCTGGACGTCGGCCGATGCGGCGGGCCTGCCGATCTTCGCTGGCCTGATTCGCTACGACGAAATCCAGCGCGGCTACATCAATCACGCGATCCGCTTCACCGCGCCGTCCACGCAGGCCGGTTTCATCCACCCGGCGACCCACTTCGCCTCGAGCTCCACCAACCCGGACCTGCCGCCGATGGGGCTGCGGCTGCGCCTGAAGGCGAGCTTCGACATCTCCCACTTCCCGCGCGTTGCGCGCATCATCCTTGCCGCGATGAAGACCTACGGCCTGATCCTCGCCGACAACGGCAGCCCGTGGTATTTCCAGGGGGCAACCGATCCGCGCTGGAACGACGCCGCGCTCGACAGCCTGAAGTCGGTTCCGGGGAGCGCCTTTCAGGTGGTGCAGACAGGCCCGATCCGCCGCAACGACTGACGCTCGCCGGCCATCGCGAGCGCTGGGCGCCGCCTCCGCGATGCAGGAATCGGCGCGACCGAGCCAGAAACTGGTCTGACGCTGCTGCTCTTCCCGATCCTGCGCCGGCTGCTGCTGCTCGCGGCGTTTCTCGCAATCCCGCTGATCGCGGCCGAACTGGTCGCGCGCAAGCTGATCGGCGACGCGGTCGCTCACGCCGTCCAGGCTCGGATCGGCGTGGCCCCGAAAATCGGCTTCGGCTCGACGCCGCTGCTCTTGCAGATCGTTCACGGCAGGCTGAGCTCGGTCAGCGTCAGCGCCGTCGGCGCACACATCGACGGCCTGCCGCCGCTGGCGCTGCGCGCGACCCTGCACGACGTGCACCTGCGCAGCCTGACCGGCCTGCAGGGGGCGATCGGCTCGCTGAGCCTCGAGGCGACGTTGCCGCCGGCCGGGGTGCGCGATCTGCTCGCCACCGCGGCGTGCGTCGACTCGCTGCCGCAGGGGATGCTCGCCAGACTCACGCGCACCCCGCGCGTGGATCTCTTCCCGGGGCGGATCGATCTGCTGCCGCCGCAAGGGCGTGCCGTCGAGGTGCGCCTGCGACCGTACGTGTCGGGCGCGAGCCTCCGTTTCACGATCATCGGGCTCGAGCAGGACGGCTACCCGGTCGACGCCGCACAACTGGCGCTCGCGCGCGGCGACACGCGCTGCTCGCGCACGCTGCGAGACTCGCCCTTCGGTGTCTCGCTCGTGTCGGCGACGGCCGGTGCCGGCGCCCTGGAGCTGGCCTTTGCCGGCAGCGGCGCCTCGTTCTCCGCGCTCGGGTAGCCCGGGCGGGGTGTAGCCTCGAGCGATGGATTCGAGGCTGCCCAAGCGCGTGCGTCCGCACGTCACGCGCGGCCCCGCCCGCGCGCGGCCACTGCCGCCGCTGCGCGCGCCCGAACGTGCTCACGCGCCGTCGTACCCGGCTCCCCCGCCGACGCCGATGCTGCTGCGCTTCACGCGCCACGGGATTCCCGCACTCGCGGTGCTGGCCGGGATCGTCGCGATGTGCTTCGACACCGAGACCTCGCTGATCGGGGGAGCCGGGTTGATCGGCGCCGGCCTTGCAACGTGGCTGATCTCCTGGCTCTACCGCGTGGGCGTCGAGGGCGACCGCGCGCGCGACGAGGAGGAGCGGGCGAGGCGCTACTTCGAGCGCAACGGCCGCTGGCCGGCGCCTTAGGGCTACAGGTCCCAGCTCGCGTAGGCGCCCTGCGCGACGACGGTGGTCGGCGTGCCGCCGGCCCATGGGATCGTCTCGATCGACAGCGGGGCCAGGTTGTTCGCGACGCCCTTGGTCAGCAGGACCGTGTTTCCGTCCGCGGAGATCGCGTCACCGATGTAGCCGTTGCCGTGGCCGGTGAGGTCGCGGGGAGGAGCCGGCTTGCGCCCGCTGAGGTCCACCACGTAGGCCTCTGCCTGGTCGGAGCCCTCGGGGCCGACCAGATTCGCCAGCAGGTGCTTGCCGTTCGCCGAGAAGGCGATCGGCGTCAGGCCCTGCTCGGTCGCGGTCACCTTGGTGGCGGTCAGCTGGTGCGCGCCTGCGCCGGAGCTGCTCATGAACCACAGTTGCAGGGCCGGGTAGGGGTTCTTCGGCCGCGGCGTCTCGTGTGAGTAGACGATGCCGTTCGGGCCCCAGAGCGGGTACTCGCTGAGCCCGTCGCGGGTTAGCTGACGCGTGCCGGTCCCCGTCGCCGAGGTGGTGTAGACGTTGACTCGGGTCGTGTTGACCGCGGCGCGCGCGTAGACCACTTGGTCGGAGCTGCCCGGCGCGAAGCCTGCGCCGTCGATCACGCCGGTTGCGATCGTATGGCTCTGATCGGTGGCCGCGTCGATCACCCGCAGCTGCGCCGGGCTCGCGCCGATCGCGACCAGCAGCTTCTTCGCGTCGGGCGACCAGGCGAGCAGCTGAATGAATTGCTGGCTGTAGAGGATCGTCACCGGCGCACCGCCGTCGGTCGTGTACAGCGAGAGCGCCGACGTCTTCGCGGCCTGCCCCTTGGCGATGCTGATCGCCGCGACGAGGACGCCGTCCGGGCTGATCAACGCGCTGCTCGCCGGTCCGAGGTCCTCGGCGGAGCCGCCCCCGATCGCGGCGACCCAGACCTGCGGCGCCGGCTTGTCGAGGTCCGTGATGTAGGTCATCAGCGGCTGCGGAGCGCCCCCAGCGAACGCGCCGGTGCACAGCCACGCCGCCGCGAGCATCGCGACGAGCGCCGCGCACGCCGGTGTTCGTAGCTTGCGGCTCCCCACTGGGATCATCGTACGCGGTGATCTTGCGGGCGGTCGCACTTCGCGACGCGACCGGCGAAGGACTCCCAGACTCATGCCGGGCGGGCACAAGCGGGCCTGGTCGACCGATTACGGTGTGGCGGTGAGCGCCGATCACCGCATCGCGATCATCGGCGCCGGGTTCTCGGGGCTCGGCGCGGCGATTCGCCTGCGGGAGGCCGGCATCGACGACTTCGTGGTGCTCGAACGGGCCGGCGACGTCGGCGGCACGTGGCGCGCGAACACCTATCCGGGCTGCCAGTGCGACGTGCCATCGCATCTGTACTCCTTCTCCTTCGCGCCGAACCCGAACTGGACGCGGACGTTCTCGCGCCAAAGCGAGATCTGGGACTACCTGCGTGCCTGCGTCGAACGCTGGAATCTGGGCCGGCAGCTGCGGCTCGGCGTGGACGTACGCGACTGCGTCTGGCAGGACGAGGCCGCGCACTGGCGGCTCGAGACCTCTGCGGGACCGCTCAGCGCGAAGGTGGTGGTCGCCGCGATGGGCGCGCTGTCGGAGCCGTCGCTGCCGGTCCTCCCGGGCATCGAACGCTTCGAAGGCCCGCTGTTTCACTCGGCGGCCTGGCGCCACGACGTCGACCTGCGCGGCGCTCGCATCGCCGTGCTCGGAACCGGCGCGTCGGCGATCCAGATCGTCCCCGAGCTGGCGCCGGTGGCGGGCGAGCTGGTCGTCTACCAGCGCACCCCGCCGTGGATCCTGCCGCACCCCGATCGCGCGATTCGCCCGGGCGAGCGTGCGCTCTACCGCGCGGCTCCGTTCGCCCAGCGCGCCGTTCGGGAGTCGATCGCATGGTCGCGGGAAGCACTCGTGCTCGGCTTCCGCCACCCGCTGCTCGGTGGGCCCGGGGAGGCGCTCGCGCGGCGCCACCTCAAGCGCCAGGTCGCCGACCCGCGGCTGCGCGAGCAGCTGACACCGGCGTACCGCCTCGGCTGCAAGCGCATCCTTGTCTCCAACCGCTACTACCCGGCGCTGCAGCGACCGGGCGTGACGTTCGTCCCGCACGCCGTGTCGGAGCTCCGCGCGCACTCGGTGGTGGACACGGACGGCGTCGAGCGCGCGGCGGACGTGGTCGTCGCCGCGACCGGCTTCAGCGTCAGCGACCCGCCGGCGGCGCATCACATTCGCGGGCGTGACGGTCGGACGCTCGCGGCGCATTGGAACGGGAGCCCGCAGGCATACAAGGGCACGACGATCGCCGGCTTCCCCAACCTGTTCATGATGCTCGGGCCGCACACCGGCCTGGGACACACCTCGGTACTGCTGATGATCGAGAGCCAGATCGGCTATCTGCTCGGGGCGCTGGCGGCGATGGACGCGGGGAAGATCGAGGTGCTCGAGCCGCGCGCTGCCGCGCAGGCCGCGTTCGTGTCGACGGTGCGGCGGCGCGCGCGGGGAACGGTCTGGGAGAGCGGTGGCTGCGCCAGCTGGTACCTGGACGCGGGCGGCCACTCGATCCTGTGGCCTGACTCGGCGCGGCGGTTTCGCGCTGCGCTGCGCCGCTTCGACCTGCCGAGCTATCTCGCGCGTCCGTACAGTTCCAACCCGCGATGAGCACCGAGGAGCTGACATCCGAGCCGCCGCCCACGCGAGTTTGCCGCAACTGCTTTGTCGAGATCAACGCGACCAGCACGAGTTGCCCGTACTGCGGGGCGCGCCAGTTCCGCTACCGGCCGATCCTTGGCTGGCGAGGATTTCTGGTGTGCCTGGCGGCGGTGGCGGTCGCCGTATTCGTGACGCGCATCGTCGTCGACGCCGCCAACGGCGGCCTGCGCTACCTGCCCTACCGCAGCTCGGACCTGGTCGCCCTGGTGCCGTCGGGCTACAGCGACGAGCTGTTGGCTGGCCCTCACGGCACCGCGATAGCCGGCTTCGTGAATCCGTCACAGGCCGACGACTCCGAGGTGATACAGGCGAGCACGCCCGCCGGTGGCACGCCGCACTCGCGAGCCGCCGCGCTGGCGGACAAGCTGCGCAACACGCCTGGCGTCGCGCTCGGCCTGATCTACACCGTTTCGCTCCCCGGCGGCGAGCCCGGTACGACGTCTGAGGTCCTGTACACGCAGTCCGGTGCCGACTACGCGGTCTTCGAGTTCGACGCCTGCGGCCAGAGCGTCGGCGTGACGGTCACCCTGTCGGCCAACAGCGTCGGCCTCCTCAACGAGTTCTCCGACGTGCTGCCGCAGAGCGCGCTGCCGATCTGCGACGGCCCCGACTTCAGCAACCGCGATCGTGCCGACACCTCGGTGCCACTGCGATCATCGAGCTGATCAGTTCGACACGAAGTCCAGCACCAGCTCGTTGAATCGAATCGGACGCTCCAGCATCGCGAGGTGCCCGGTGTCCTCGAAGATCTCGAGCCGCGCGTCGCGCAGATGCTCTGCGAGCCACACGGAGTCCGCGACCGGGACGAGCATGTCGTTGCGTCCGTGAACGACGAGGGCGGGCACGGCGATCGCCGCCAGCTCTCCGCGCAGCTGGTTCGAGATCATCGCCGCCATCGCGCCGACGAGCCCCGCCGCCCCGCGACCCCCGACCAGTTCGCACAGCGTGTCGGTGCGGATCAGCGTGGGGTGGCGCACGAGGGCGGCGAACGCGAGGTGGCGGCCGCGACGGCGGCCGATCACGGAGCGCACGCCCGCGACGGTGCCCAGCGGCGTGTGCGCGATCGCGGACATCAGTGCCGCGCTTGGCGCCGGGTTGAAGTCGGCGATCGAGAGCGCAGCCGCCGAGACCAGCACGAGCTGCTGGACGCGCGCCGGGAAATGCACCGCGGTTTCGGCGGCGATCGCTCCGCCCATCGAGTTGCCGACCAACACCGCCGCCTCGAGCTCCAGCAGGTCGCAGACGCGGTCGAGCACGGCCGCGTAGCCGGCGATCGAGATCGGCGCGGTCGGCAGCTGGGAGCGGCCGAAGCCGGGAAGGTCGAGCGCGACCACCCGGCGCTCGCGCGCGATGCGCGGGATGTTCTCGATCCAGTTCTGCCAGCGGCCGCCGAGGCCGTGGACCAACAGTATCGGCGCCCCCGTGCCGGAACCGATGTCAACCAGATGGACGCGCCGGCCATCGACGGTCACGGCACGCAGGTGGTTGCGCCACGCCACCGAGCGCCAATCCGGCTGGTCGCTGACGCCGTAGTCCGATCCTGCCCGGCTCGCCGAAGCGAGGGAGGCCGGCCGAGCCGGTGAGGGGAGGATGCGCTTGCGGGATGCCATGCTTCGCCGACGAGTCTATTTATGAAAGCTCGACCCACCTCTCGGGGCGCGCGCGCCGCGCGGTCATGAGCCTCCCTGCCGCAGCGTGGTGGGAGGTGCGTCCGGCGGCGAACCGCAAGCCCGCGACCTACCGCTGCCCGATCTGCGGGCGTCATCTGCCCGCGCTATCGGAGCACATGTTGCTGTTCCCCGAAGGCGACCACAGCCTGCGCCGCCACGCCCACACGGCCTGCGTGATGCGTGCTCGCGCCGCGGGGAGGCTGCCGTTGAAGGAGGACTGGCGGGCTGCGCAGCCGCGCAAGCCGAGCCTCTGGCGACGGCTGCGGCATCGTTCCTTGTGAGCCCGCGGCGGAACCGGCGCCAATCGTGAGACGAATGTTTCAGCCCGGCGCTACGCTCTTCAGGTCGCCTGCGGGGGCGCCGTTAACCATTGAGAGGGAAGCGCCACCACCGCGACGCCGCCGAGTCTGGCGTGTTCAGCTCATCTGGGGGGCCCCTCGACGGGCATCTTTCTGATGACTTCTTCCACGCGGATACTTCGGAACCTCGCGCTCGCGCTGATCACGCTTGCGCTGATCGCAGCCTCGGCGCAAGCCGCTCCCCCCACCGGCGGTGCCACCGCGCCCGCGGGTGGCGGCGGTTCGACGTCCACCGCGCCGAAGACGCCCGCGCCGAAGGCCGCTCGCCACCTCGCGACGCCGATCATCACGGCGGCCGACTGTTACAAGGTGCGCAGGACCCGCTGCGCGAAGAACCCCCATGTCGTGCAGATCAGCGGCGAGCTGGTGCTGCGCGGCCACAACCTCAGGCAGGGCTTCATCGTCTTCTTTCCCGTGGCTCACGCGAGCGCGTCCCGCACGCACGCGCTGGGCGCAGTGCTGCGCCCCACCAATCACGGGCTCGCCGTGACGATCCCGGCCGGGGCGTCCAGCGGGCGCATCTACGTGGCCGCGGCCGCGGGCGTGAGGTCGAAGCTCTACGGCCCGATCGCGGTCCTCGCGGCGCCCGCGCCGCCGCCGCCAGTCCCCGGCGGCACGCTCGACACGGCGGCGCCAACCAGTTCCGCGTTCGACGCTCCAGGCATGTGGATCTGGTACCTCAACCAGTCCGACGGGGGCGACGTGGCGACAATCGCCGCCCAGGCCGAGGCTGCCGGCATCAAGACGCTCTACGTCAAGAGCTCCGACGGCGGCACGAACTACTGGTCGCAGTTCAGTCCCGCGCTGGTAGCGCAGGTCCATGCCCTCGGCCTCGACATCTGCGCCTGGCAGTACGTCTACGGCAATCGTCCAGCCGAGGAGGCGGCGCTCGGAGTCCGCGCGGTCCAGGCCGGCGCCGACTGCCTGGTGATCGACGCCGAGGTCGAATACGACGGCAAGTACGCAGCGGCACAGACCTACATGGAGGACCTGCGCGCGGGCATCGGCGCCAACTACCCGATTGGCCTTGCCTCATTCCCCTACGTCGACTACCACGAGTCGGTTCCCTACTCCGTCTTCCTCGGGCCCGGCGGGGCGCAGTACGACGTGCCGCAGATCTACTGGCACGCGATCGGCGACAGTCCGGATGCGGCATACGCTCACACCGTCGTCCAGAACCGCATCTACGAGAGGCCGATCGTGCCGCTCGGTCAGCTCTACGGTGGCGTGCCGGCGTCGCAGATCGAGCGCTTCCGGCAGGTGGCCGCCGCCTATGGCGCGCCCGGCCTGTCCTGGTGGGACTGGCAGTCGGCGACCGCAAAGATGTGGGGGGCGCTGATCTCGCCGATCACCGACACCGCACCCGTCACGGTCGATCAGTCCTGGCCGCTGCTCCAACTGCACTCGCGCGGCGACCAGGTCGTCTGGCTGCAGGAGCACCTCGCGGCCGCCGAGCCGCAGACGCCCACGAGCGGGATCTTCGCGGCGAGCACGCAGGCGGCGCTGGAGGCCTTCCAGCTCTCGCGGGGCCTGCCGGCGACCGGCGTTGCCGACGCGGCCACATGGCCTGCGCTGCTCGCGCTGACGCCGATCCCCGTCCAGTGGGCGACGCTGCCGAGCGGCGGCACCGGCGCGACCGGCCCGACCGGCCCAACCGGCGCGACGGGCGCGACCGGAGCGACCGGGGCGACCGGCGCAACCGGCGCAACGGGAGCTTCGGGCGCCACCGGCGGCGTCGCGGCTCCCTGATCAGCGGCGCTTCGCCACGCTCGGCAACGGGTCGAGCGCGCTGAGCTGGCCCATGTCGAGCGCGAACTCAACCGTGCTCTCCGAGCTTGGCGCCGAGGCGCCCGGCTGGTAGAGCTCGTAGGCGAGGACCGCCTCGGTGTCGCCGTGGCTGACGAGACTGATCTGCTGGCTCGGCGCCGAGGCGTCGGTTCCAAGGTAGATCGTCTGGTCGAAGAAGAAGGCGTGCTCGTTCGCCGTCCCCGGCTCGCGGCCGATCAGCACACGGAGCGTGTCGTCGGAGCCGTAGCTCGCCGTGCTGATGGGCACGTAGCCGTGGCGCGCGAGGACCGCGATCGCCGCCGCCAGGTCGTGGCCGATCGCCGCACCGCTCGACGGGTTGGTGCCGACGAAGGCGGGTCCCGTCTGCGTGCGCGTCGTTTGCGTCGAGCTGGTCGAGCTGGCGGCGGTGCTCGTGCTGCTGGTGGCGCTCGACGTCGACGAGGTGGTCGAGGAGGTCGTCGTCGAGGAGCTGGAGGAGGAGCTGGAGGTGTGCGAGGGCGGCGCCGCGGCGGCGCTCGAAGTCGTGCTCGCCGGCACCGTCCGCGTCACCGTGACGGTCGCCGGCGTGCCGGAGCCGCAGGCGGCGAGCGTGGCCACTAGGGCGGCGGCCAGAACGAGCGGCGTGACGGTGTTGACGGCTTTCATCGGACGGTGTCGGTTCCGGCTCGCAATCGCCGCCGCCAGCGGTTATGGTCCGCCGAGACGGGAGCGAGAGCGATGACCCGTAGAGCAGCGCCGGCACAACGGCGCTGCTCTACGCATCGTCGCAGGTCTGCGCTGCAGCGCCGGCAGGCGGCCGTCGACACGGGCCGGCGCCGCCCTAGCGTGGCGCCATCCGCAGGGCGCCGTCGAGGCGGATCGTCTCGCCGTTGATCATCGCGTTCTCGACGATCGCGACCACCAGCGCGGCGTACTCCTCGGGGCGCCCGAGGCGTGGCGGGAACGGAACCGAGGCGGCCAGCGACTCGCGGACCTCGGGGCGCATTCCCGCGAGCATCGGCGTGTCGAAGACCCCCGGCGCGATCGACACCACGCGGATGCCCTGCGCGGCCAGCTCGCGCGCGAGCGGCAGCGTCATCGCTGCCACGCCGCCCTTCGAAGCCGCATAGGCGGCCTGGCCGATCTGGCCGTCGAAGGCGGCCACCGACGCCGTGCACACCACGACCCCCCGCTCGCCCCCGGCGTCAGGCTCGCCCTGCGCGATCGCCGCGGCGGCCAGGCGCGTCATGTTGAAGGTGCCGCCGAGGTTCACGCGCAGCACACGCATGAAGGTCTCGAGTTCGTGCACGCCGGTGCGGCCGAGCACGCGCTCGGACACGGCGACGCCGGCGCAGTTGACGAGGCCGCGGAGTCCGCCGAAGCGCTCGCGCGCGGTCTGCACGGCGGTGGCTGCGTCGGCCTCGGAGGTCACGTCGGTGGTGCAGAAGGCGGCGTCCGCGCCGAGCTTCGCGGCGAGCGCCTCGCCGCGTTCGGCGTCGCGGTCGACGAGCAGCACGCTGGCGCCGCCGGCGGCGAGCGCCTGCGCGGTGGCGGCGCCGAGGCCGGATGCCGCCCCGGTGACGATGAAGGGGGCGCCCCGTACCCTCATCGGGAGGCGCTCGCGCGGTCGTCGTAGCGGTACACGTTGGTCTCGCGCGGATAGAAGCCGAGCCTCGCGTAGAGGCGGTTCGCGGCCTCGCGGCTGGGGCGCGACGTGAGGTCGACGGTGCGCGCGCCGTCCGCGTGGGCGAGCGCGAGCGCCTCCTTCGTGAGCAGCGCGCCGATCCCCTGCCCGCGCGCATCCCGATCGACGACGACATCCTCGATCCAGGCGCGCACGCCGGTCGGGATCGGGAACACCGCGAGCGTGAGCATGCCGGCGATCCGCCCCTGCGCGTCGCGCGCGAGCAGCAGTCGCGTCGCCGTCGAGGCCACCAGCGCCTCGATCTGGGCGGCGCTCGGGGCCGGTGCCGAGGACGAGAGCTGACCGACCAGCGCCCCGACCGCCGCGACGATCTCCGCCGAGGCGGAGGTCACCACCTCGATCTGAACGCCGGCGCCGTCGGAGACCATGCGCGCACTTTCGCACGCGGGCGCCGCGGGCGCCGGCTTGCTTTGCTGTCCTGGTGAGCTCAGGCGCGCGAGCCGGCGAAGTTCGACTTCGGGAACATGCCGGCCTTGGCGGTGCCGGAGATCGAGTCGCCCTCGACCGTCGCGGTGAAGGTGACGGTGAGCGTCATCGGCCGGGTGATGTCGACCTTCCAGGTCGCCGTGTCGCCGTCGACGCTGCCGTCATAGATCGCGCTCGTGCCTTCGTTGCCGCTCTGGGTGCCGGTGAGGGCGCTGCCGTCGCTGACCAGCTCGACCGTCGAGGCCTGTGCTCCCATCGGCGTATGCACCGTGATGTTCCAAGTCCCGTCGACGCTCATCTGGCGCTCCTCGCTTCTGCTGTGGTTGGGTGGATCGCGCACAGCCTATCCGGCGCCCGGCGGGCGCCGTCGCCGAGCAGCGGCCGCCGGCGCGGCGAGCGAGATCCCGTTGACGCGCGAAGCGCGTCCCCTTGACAAGTTCTTAGCGGCTGCTAAGCTACGCGCAGTTAGCACTCACTAAGAAAGGTTTCGGGGCCATGGGTCAGACACAGGATCACCACCGCAGGGGCTGGACCCTCGGGCTCGTTTCGGTCGGGTTGTTCATGGTGGTCCTCGACAACCTCGTCGTCAGCATCGCGCTTCCGAGCATCCACCGCGACCTCGGCGCCTCGATCCAGACGCTCGAATGGACGGTCAACGCCTACGTCCTCGCCTACGCCGTGCTGCTGCTGACGGGCGCCGCGCTCGGCGACCGCTTCGGCCGCAAGCGGATGTTCATCGCCGGTCTGTCGCTCTTCACCGCCTCCTCGGCGGCCGCCGCACTCGCGCCGACGATCGGGCTGCTGATCGCGGCACGCGCGACGCAGGGTGTCGGCGCGGCGATCGTCACGCCGCTCACGCTCACGCTGCTGGCGGACGCCTTCCCGCCCGAGCGGCGCGGCATCGCGCTCGGCGTCTGGTCCGGGATCAGCGGGATTGCCGTCGCGCTCGGACCGCTCGTCGGCGGCGGCGTGATCGCGCTCAGCTCGTGGCACTGGATCTTCTGGATCAACGTGCCGATCGGCCTCGTCGTCGTGCCGCTCGCCGCGGCGCGCCTCGGCGAGAGCAGGGGCTCGGCGCGGCGGCTCGACCTGCGAGGGCTGGCGCTCAGCGGGGCCGGGCTGTTCGGCATCGTGTACGGGCTCGTACGCGTCCAGTCGCAGGGCTGGACCAGCCCGGAGATCCTCGTCTCGCTCGCGCTCGGCGTGACGCTCGTCGCCGTCTTCGTGCGCTACGAGCTGCGCACCGGTGAGCCGATGCTGCCGCTGAGCTTCTTCGCCAGCCGCGGGTTCACCGTCACGAACATCGTGTCGCTCGCGATGTACTTCGGAATGTTCGGCTCGATCTTCTTCCTCAGCCAGTTCCTCCAGAACGTGCTCCACAACACCCCGTTCCAGGCTGGGCTGAAGCTGCTCGTCTGGACGGGAGCGACGATGATCGTCTCGCCGCTGGCCGGGTTCTTCTCGGAACGGTGGGGGAGCCGGCTGTTCATGGTGGCGGGGCTCGCATTGCAGGCGATCGCGCTCGGCTGGCTTGCGGCGCTCGCCGGAATCCACGAGACCTACGCGAGTGCGATCGGCCCCTTCATCCTCGCCGGCAGCGGCATGGCGCTCGTGTTCGCGCCCGCCGCGAACGCGGTGCTCGCCTCGGTGCGCACCGATCAGGCCGGCCAGGCATCGGGGGCGACCAACGCGATACGCGAGCTGGGGGGTGTGCTTGGCGTGTCCGTGCTCGCGACCGTCTTCTCGAGCCACGGCGGCTATGCGACATCGCAGGACTTCGTCAACGGCCTGGTTCCCGCGTTGTGGGTCGGCACGGCGGTACTCGGCGCCGGCTCGCTGATCGCGGCGGCCTTCCCGTTCAGCACGCGCGCAACCGCAGCCGCGCACGGCGCCGCCGAGGCCGGGACGCAGGCGCAGGCGCAGGCTCGGGCGCGCGCGGCGCGGGGGAACTCGTCGGCGGGACCGCCTGAGCGTCGCATAGCATCGCGGCTGACCATGTCGACGACCTCGATCAACGAGCCGAGCAGCCACCGCCAGCGGGTCCCCGCCGCCGAGCGGCGTGACGCGCTGATCGACGCGGCGGTGCACGAGTTCGCGATCAGCGGGCTGCACGGCACGCCGGTCGAGCGCATCGCGCGGCGCGTCGGCGTCGCGCAGCCGTACGTGTTCAGCCTCTTCGCGAACAAGCGCGAGCTGTTCCTCGCCGCCGTCGAGCGCGCGTTCGAGCTGGTGACCGAGACTTTCACAGTCGCGGCCGCCGGCTATGACCCGGCGAGCGCGCCGGCGGACGTCGACGTGCTGAAGGTCATGGGGGTCGCCTACATCGAGCTGCTGCACTCCCACCGCGACTACCTGCTGCTCCAGCACCAGGCCTACGCATCCTGCGACGACGCAGAGATCCGCGACCGCGTCCGCACCCGCTACGCGCAGCTCGTCGCCCACGTCGAGGCGCTCTCCGCCGCCGAGCCGGAGCAGATCGACGAGTTCTTCCGCCACGGGATGTGGCTGAACGTCGCCGCCGCGATGGGGGTCGAGGACCTCTCCGCGGGCTGCGCCTGGGTGCGCGCTGAACAGCACGAGCACTAGCGCGCCGGCTCGCCGCGGGCGCGGGGCGCTGTCGCGCGGCCGGCGGGGGCGCTGGGCGCCGATGAACGGCGGGATTGAGCTTCGAGGGCTGGGTGTTGCTGGCGTTGCGGCTCGACGACGTGCGGACTAATCGCCCGAGCTGTTCAGCGCCTGACCGCGCGCGAGCGCGCGGTCAGCTTCGGGCGGTGCTGCGAGCTGCGGCGTGCACCACCGTCGCCCCCTCCGTCGGGTACAGCAGAGACTCGTGCTCATCGTCCCAGTGGACGCGGAAATGCACGTGCTCGCCGACGCCGAGCACGTCGACGATCCGGCCATGCTTCGGTGGCCGCCCCGGCAACCCGTTGACCTCGACCGAGTCCCCCACGCGTGCAGCTTCTGTTGTGACCGTGTCGCTCACGTCTGCCTCCTTCGGTTGCAAGGATCGAAGCACTCCGCGCGCGCGACTGCATCGGGGCCGGTCACAGGTGGGACGCGGCGAACTACGGAGTCGGGCGAGCGGCTCCGTCGAGCGCTCCGCGCAGGCCTTAAGACCCAGCGCGGACCGGCCGATACTGAGCCTATGCGCGGACCGTCGGATCCTGGCCTGCCGCGACCGCGCGACCGCGCGACCGCGAGTGCGAGGGAAGACCTCGCCGGGAGAGCGGTCTGGTTCGTCTTCGCGGTGCTCGTCGGCCTGCTGATCGCCTACCTGGCCGTACTGGTCTCGCGGCGCTCGTGGCAGTTCTCGCCGCTGCTCGACGGGTGGCTCGTGGTCGGATTCGAGGTCGTCGCCAGCGGGCTCTGCATGGCGAGTGGGCTCGTCTTTCGCCAGCACCGGCGAGCGGCCTTTGCGCTCGGCGCGGGCTGCCTCGCGTGGACGCTCGGGGATCTGGTGACGACACTGGAAAGCCTGGGCGGCGCGACACCGCCGACACCGTCGCTCGCGGACGTCTGCTATCTCGGGTTCTTCCCGCTGGCCTCGATCGCGCTCGTGCTGTTCATGCGCGGGGAGATCAAGCGCGGCGACGCCCTGCGCTGGTTGGACGGGGCGATCGCGGCGCTCGGGATGGCGGCGCTCTGTTCGGCGTTCGCCTTCCACGGGCTCGAGCATCTGTTCGAGGGCGCGTCGCCCGGTACGGCGATACACCTGGCGTACCCGGTCGGTGACCTGATGCTGCTCGGCCTCGTCGCCGGCAGCGTGGTGGTCGCTTCGAGTCGCAGCCGCTCGGCGCTGGTGTTGATGGGTCTCGGTCTGGCGATCAGCGCCACCGGGGACACGTTCAACTTCGTCGGCGAGGCCTCGAGCGTCGGCCAGATCGTCAACGCGGTCGCGTGGCCGACGTCGATCGTGGTCTTCGCGATGTCGATGTGGGTGCGCGACGACGGTTCCAGCCTGCCGTCGCTGAAGCACATGTCGGGGTTCTTCCTTCCCGGGCTGGTCACCGTCGCGAGCCTGGTCATCCTCGTGGTCGGGAACGTGTACGACTTCGGTCCGATCGCGACCGCTCTCGCGACGACGACGCTCGTGCTCGCCGGTACTCGCCTCGCCTTCCGGCCCGCCCTGCGCCGCGCCCGCGAACAGCTGCGCGACGTCGGCCGCCAGTACCGGCTGCTGTTCGAGCACAACCCGCAGCCGATGGTGGTCTATGACCGCGAGACGCTCGCGATCGTCGCCGTCAGCAACTCGGCGGTCTCGAGCTACGGCTATTCGCGCGACGAGTTCGTCGCGCTGACAATCCGCGACCTGGTGCCGGAGGAGGATCTCGCGGAGGCCGACGGCTTCCTCACGGCGGTGGCATCCGGCGCCGAGCAGGGCCTGATCACGCGGGCGTGGCGTCATCGCCTCAAGGACGGCACGATCATCGACGTCGAGGCAACCAGCGACGAGCTTTCGCTGGACGGGCGGGCCTGTCGCCTCGTGCTCTGCCAGGACGTGACGGAGCGCAACCGGGCAACCGCCGAGCTGGCGGTCGCGCGTGACCAGGCGGTCGAGGCATCGAACATGAAGTCGGCGTTCCTTGCCAACGTCAGTCACGAGATTCGCACGCCGATGAACGGCGTGATCGGGATGAACGACCTGCTGTTGGACACCGAGCTGACCGACGAGCAGCGCGCGTACGCCGAACAGGTCGCGCGCTCCGGCGAGCAGATGATCGCCGTGATCAACGACGTCCTGGATCTGTCGAGGATCGAGGCAGGCCACCTCGACCTGGACATCACGGACTTCGATCTCGACGACACGGTCCAGCGCATGTGTGCCGTGGCGCGCGCGCAGGCGAGAGCCAAGGGCCTCGCGCTCGATGTCCACATCTCGGACGACGTGCCACGACACGTCCGCGGCGACGGCCGCCGGCTGGGCCAGGTCCTGTTGAACCTGCTGTCGAACGCCGTCAAGTTCACCGGCGCGGGGACGATCACCGTCGAGGTCGGCCTCGGTCAGTCGCCGCCGCAGGACGCGGCCAACGGTAGCCGCATCCGTGTCGAGGTCGCCGACACCGGCATCGGGATCGATCCGGCGAACCTCGTACGCATGTTCGAGCCGTTCACACAAGCCGACGTCTCGACCACCCGCAACTACGGCGGTACCGGACTCGGGCTCGCGATCGCACGCGAGTTGGTGGAGATGATGGGCGGAACGATCGGGGCCGTGAGCGAGCCGGGTCATGGCAGCACATTCGCCTTCGAGATCGAGCTGGCCGCGGCCCAAACAGCGGCGTCGCATCCCGCCGAGCTGGCCGACATGATCGAGCTGAGGTGGTCGAACCCACCGCTCGTGCTGGTCGCCGAAGACAGCCAGATCAATCAGATCGTCGCCACGCGCGCGCTCGAGCGCTGCGGCTGCCAGGTACACGTCGCGGCCGACGGGGTCGCTGCACTCGAAGCGCTTGCGGCGCGTCGCTACGACGCGGTACTGATGGACTGCCAGATGCCGAGAATGGACGGCTATCACGCCACCGCGGAGCTTCGCCGCCGCGAGCCCGCCGGTCGCCGCACGCCCGTTATCGCGATGACCGCCCACACGATGGATGTCGAGCGCCAGCGATGCCTCGACGCCGGCATGGACGACTACGTCAGCAAGCCGATGCGCCACGCGGACCTGACAGCAGCGCTGCGGCGCTGGATCCCGGCGGGGGAAATCGAAGCCGCCGAGGTCACGCTGCCGCCCGTCGCCAACGTCGCCTCGCTCTGAGTCACCGGCGCCGAGGCGGAGTGCCGGCGGCGCGGGGTGGTCTCGCTGCGGCCGAGAGGCGCGACGCAGGGAAGCTGCGCGCCGCGCCTGCTGAGGGCTAGGCGCTCGGCGCCCGGCGCCCGGCCGGCGGTCGGTAGCGCAGGCCGTCGAGCGCCAGCTCGAGAATGTGGTCGATCTGCTCGGGTTCCGCGGCTGGAATCTTCGCGACTGCGCCGACCATCTGGATGATCTCGCCGAGCTCGGTGTCGGCGCGAACGACCTGCGCCTGCTGCGCCCGTACCAAGAGCGGCTCGCCGGCGGCGAAGAGCCCTTTGCGGCAGCTCTGGAAGACGCTCGCGTCGCGGTCGACATAGCTCAGCAGCTCCTGCGCGAGCGCCTGCTTGGTGGCGAGGTATGCGACGAAGCGGTGCAGCCAGCCGACCAGAGCATCCCACGGCGGCAGCTCGGCCAGGTCGGCGGCAGAGCGGCACAGGGCGTCGACCTCGTCGAGGTACACGGCCTCGAGCAGCGTCTGGCGGTTCGGGAAGTGGCGGTAGAGCGTGCCGATCCCGACGTGCGCGCGTCGCGCGATCTCCTCCAACGACGCCGAGGTTCCGTCCTCCGCAAACGCCTCGCGCGCAGCGGCGATCAGCTTCTCGTAGTTGCGCAGCGCGTCGGCTCGCCTGGGGCGATGCGCGGCGAACTCGTGGACGGTCTCGGTGGTGCTCATGCGGTTCTCGCGGCCCTGCTTGACAAAACGGAGTGATCCTCCGTATAGTACCGGAGGCAACCTCCAGTTTTCCTGGAGGGTGCCTCCACTTTAGCACCGGCGTCGGTACGCCTCAACAGTTGGGATCCGCAGATGAACATCGCCTCGCCCTCCACTCTCGCCAGCGACCGCCGTCGCTGGTTCGCCCTCGTGGTGGTATGTCTGGCGCAGCTCATGATCGTGCTCGACACGACGATCGTGAACGTCGCGCTGCCCTCGATCCAGCGCGAGCTCCACTTCGACCAGGGAAACCTGACCTGGGTCATCAACGCCTTCCTGATCGCGTTCGGTAGCTTCCTGCTGCTCGCCGGCAGGCTCGGGGACCTGGTCGGACGCAAGCGGGTCTTCCTCACCGGTGTCGTCGTGTTCACGGCCGCGTCGGCGCTCTGTGGCCTGGCGCCGAGTGGGGGATTGCTGATCGCCGCTCGCTTCATCCAGGGCGTGGGGGCCGCGCTCTCGGCGTCTGTGATCCTCGCCATCGTCGTCACCGAGTTCCCCGTGCCGAGCGACCGCGCCAAGGCGATGAGCGCCTACGTCTTCGTCGCGGTGGCGGGCGGATCACTCGGCCTGCTCGCCGGTGGCGCACTCACCCAGGCGCTGAGCTGGCACTGGATCTTCTTCGTCAACCTTCCGATCGGCGTGGCCACCTTCGCGCTGGGCAACGCCCTGATCCCGGCCGACCGCGGAGCCGGACTCGCCGGTGGAGTCGACTGGCTCGGCTCCCTGCTCGTGACCGTATCCCTGATGACTGCCGTCTACGCGATCGTCCAGGCGACCAGCCACGGTTGGGGCTCGGTTCAGGTACTCGGCTTCGGGGCGCTCGCAGGCGTCCTGATGGCCGCGTTCCTGACGCTCGAGTCACGCATCGCGAATCCGATCATGCCGCTGCGGATCCTGCGCCTGCGCGGCCTGGTCGGCTCGAGCGCGGTACGCGGGTTCCTCGTCACCGGGATGTATTCGACCTTCTTCCTCGGCACGCTCTACCTCGAACACGTGCTCGGCTACAGCGCGCTTCGCACCGGTCTCGCATTCCTCCCATGGACCGTGACCGTCGGCATCCTCTCACTCGGCTTGACGGCCCGACTCATCGCTCGCTTTGGTGCGATGCGCGTGCTGCTGGCCGGCCTGGCCACGATGATCGCCGGGCTCGGGTTGCTCACCACCGCAGGCGCGCACAGCGCTTTCTTCCCGACGATCTTCTTCGCCTACTTCGCAATCGGCCTGGGGGCCGGCAGCTCGTTCACGCCGCTCCTGACGATCGCGATGGCCGACGTGCCGGCGCAGGACGCGGGTCTCGGATCGGGCATCGTCAACCTCTCCCAGCAGGTCGCCGGCGCCCTTGGCCTTGCGGTGCTGGGCACGATCGCCACCAGCCACAGCAAGGCGCTCGAGGCACACGGGCAGACACTCAGCAGCTCGCTGCTGGGCGGCTATCACCTCGCCTTCGCGGTCGGCGCGGCGTCGATCGCGGTGGGAATCGTGCTGACGCTCGTCGTCCTCGCGCCACTCGAGCGCCGCACGCGAGCGGCCGCGCGGCTGGCCGCAGAGCCCGTCCGGCGGTTGCACGGCGATGCGGACCCGAGGCTGGAGCGCCAGGCCGCGTAGGTCTGGCGCTCGGGCGAGCGGAAGACCGCCGCGAGGTAGCCGGCGGTGCCGGGCGACCGCAGCGGCCCAAGCTCGGCCGCCGTCCGCGCCCGTCAGTCGGCTGCGGCGGCGGCCCTCGCCCGAAGGGAGCCTGGCAGAAGCTCACCCTCGGCCCTCGCGCGTGTGAGGACGGTGGACCACCACGCGAGATCGTCGAGCGTGATCGAGAGTGCGATCTCGGTTGCGCGGTTGGTGGGGCGGCGGTCGTCGCCGAAGGCGTCGGCCACGAACGGGATGAGCACGGTGTTGCGCAGCGGCACGGCCTCGGCCTCGATCGCGATCAGCGCGAGGTGCTCCACGGCGCGCGTGCCGGCGGCGATGCCGCCGCTGTAGCCGACGAACGCGACCGGCTTGTTGCGCAGCGCCCAGCTGACGAAGATGCTGTCGATCGCATTCTTCAGCCGACCGGGAACGCTGTGGTTGTACTCGGCGGTCACGATCAGGTACGCGTCGCCTTCGGCGACCTTCGTGTTCCAGGCCTTCACCACCGGTTCCGAGTACGTCGGATCGGCGAAGTCGCCGATCGTGCCCATGTGCTCCTGGAAGAACGGCAACTGCCAGTCGCGCAGGTCGAGCAACTCGACGTCGAAGGCGCCATGGTCGCTCGCGCGCTCGATCACCCAGGGGAAGACTCGCTCGGCGGCACGGGTGGGGCGCGTGCTTCCGACGATGATCTGCAGCTTGTGCATACGGGCTCCTGTTGACGCGTGTGACGCCGCCCCTGACGATACAGGTGCGCTCACGCGGGTCCGAAGTGCGGGTCGGTCGGGGCGTGTCGAGCGCTGACGGGCGACGCGACGATGGCGGCGCGAGAAACGCTGGCGCGACTGCGTCGCGTGCCGCTACGCTGAACGCGTGGCGGGCGGACGTGGCTTTGCAATGGTGCTCGCAGGTGGCGAGGGGAAGCGGCTGTGGCCGCTCACCGATGATCGGGCCAAGCCGGCGGTCCCGTTCGGCGGCAACTACCGCTTGATCGACTTCGTGCTCTCGAATCTCGTCAACGGCGAGTTTCGACGCGTCGGCGTCCTCACTCAGTACAAGAGCCATAGCCTCAACCGGCACCTGGCCACGACCTGGAGCTTCTCGACGCTGCTCGGCAGCTACATCGCCTCGGTGCCGGCGCAGATGCGTCGCGGACCGCGGTGGTACGCCGGCTCGGCCGACGCGGTCTATCAGAGCCTCAACCTCATCTTCGACGAGCGACCCGACTACATCGTCGTCTTCGGCGCCGATCACATTTACCGCACCGACCCTCGCCAGATGATCGCTCAGCACCTCGAGTCAGGTGCGGGGCTCACGGTCGCGGGGATCCGCATTCCGATCGAGCAGGCCGAACGCTTCGGCGTGATCGAGCCGGAGAGCGACGGTCGCACGATCAGCGCCTTTCACGAGAAGCCCGCCGAGATCGCTGGGCTGCCGGATGCGCCAGGCAGCGTGCTCGCGTCGATGGGCAACTACGTGTTCGACGCGAGCGTGCTGATCGACGCCGTCACGAGCGATGCGCAGGACGAGGACTCCACCCACGATCTTGGCCGCGACGTCATTCCACGCCTCGTCGCCGAGGGATCGGCCGAGGTGTGGGATTTCGCCGCCAGCCAGGTGCCCGGCGTTGTCGCACCTGAGCTCAGCTACTGGAGGGACATCGGGACGCTCGATTCCTACTACGACGCGCACATGGACCTGATCTCGCCCGAGCCGGCGTTCAACCTCTACAACGAGCAGTGGCCGATCTTCAAGTCGCACGAGCCGCTACCGGCTGCCAAGTTCGTCCACGAGTCGCCGGGCCGAACGGGCATGGCGCTCGACTCGATGGTGTGCGCCGGCGTCGTCGTGTCGGGCGGCATCGTGCGACGCTCGGTGCTTTCGCCAGGTGTGAGGATCCACTCGGGTGCGGACGTGGAGCGCTGCGTACTGCTGCACGACGTCGACGTGGGGCGCGGCGCGATCGTGCGCAACGCGATCGTCGACAAGAACGTGCGAATCGCCCCCGGGGCGCAGATCGGCGTCGATCCGGCAGCCGACGCCGAGCGTTTCCACCTCTCTGACGGCGGGGTCGTGGTGATCCCGAAGGGCGCCAGCGTGGATGCCTGAGCCGCGCGTCGCGCTGCTCACGCGCGAGTATCCCCCTGACGTCTACGGCGGCGCCGGCGTGCACGTCGAGTATCTGGCGCGCGAACTCGCCCGGCTCGTCGATGTCACGGTTCACGCCTGGGGCGGCGAGCGCCGCGTGTCGCCGACGGGCGGGCCGGCGGTCGTCTCCTACCGTCCCTGGGACGCACTTGCCGGTGCGGAGGCCTTTCGCGCTGCGCTCGAGGCGCTGTCAATCGACCTCGCGGTCGCGGCCGGGACCGGCGCCGCAAACCTCGTGCACAGCCACACCTGGTACGCGAATTTCGGCGGGTACCTCGCCGGTCTCTGCCACGGAATCCCGCACGTCGCGACCGTCCACAGCCTCGAGCCGATGCGGCCATGGAAGGCGGAGCAGCTGGGCGGCGGCTACAGGGTTTCGAGCTTTGCCGAACGCACGGGGCTCGAGGGCGCCGACGCGATCATCGCGGTGTCGGGAGGTATGCGCGCCGACCTCCTGCGCTGCTACCCCGCGATCGAGCCCGAGCGCGTCTGCGTGATTCACAACGGAATCGACACCGACGAGTACCGTCCGGACAGCGAAACCGGCGCGCTCGAACGCCACGGTATCGACCCGCAGCGTCCGAGCGTCGTGTTCGTCGGCCGGATCACGCGACAGAAGGGTCTCGCCCACCTGCTCGACGCGGCCGAGCTGCTTGACCCCGGCGCCCAGTTGGTGCTTGCCGCGGGCTCCCCCGACACGCCCGAGATCGCGGCCGAGACGGCGGCGCAGATCGAACGCCTGCGCGGCATGCGTGAGGGCGTGATATGGCTCGTCGACCGGCTGACCCGTCCGGAGCTGATCCAGATCCTCAGCCACGCCTCGGTCTTCGTGTGTCCGTCGGTGTATGAGCCACTCGGAATCGTCAACCTCGAGGCGATGGCCTGCGAGGCGGCCGTCGTCGCAACGGACACCGGCGGGATCCCGGAGGTCGTTGAGGATGGCGTCACGGGGCTGCTGGTCCCGATCGAGGCAAGGGACGATGGTTCTCACGAGCCTGTCGATTCGGCCGCGTTCGCTCACGCGCTTGTTGCGCGCATCAACCTGCTCGTGGGCGACGAGGAGAAGGCACGCGCGCTGGGCCGGGCCGGTCGCCGGCGCGCCGTGGCGCATTTCAGCTGGGCGTCTGTCGCGGAACGCACGGTCGAGATCTACCGCGGCCTTTTGTGAGCTGCTCTCGAGCCGGCGTGGCGCACCCTCGTCCGGTATCCACATAGGCTGCACTGGTGCCGTCGTTTGCCGCTCTGCTGGCCGAGCGTGGCGTCCTGCTCGCGGACGGCGCCACGGGCACGAATTATCAGAACATGGGCATGGCGCCCGGGGTTGCTCCCGAGCAGTGGGTGATCGACGCGCCGGACCGTGTGGGGGAGCTGCATCGCCGCTTTCTCGATGCAGGCTCCGACCTGGTGCTCACGTGCTCCTTTGGCGCGACTGCGCCGCGACTCGCGAGGGGGCCTCTGGCGGGTCGTGCCGTCGAGGTGAGTCGTCGTGCAGCCGAGATCGCGCGCGAGGCAGCCGGCGGCGAACATCTCGTCGGTGGCTCGATGGGACCGACGGGCCAGCTCGTCGAGCCGCTTGGCCCGCTCACCCGCGAAACCTGTGTCAGCGCGTACGCCGAGCAGGCGCAGGCGCTCGCCGACGGCGGTGTCGACCTGCTGGTGCTCGAGACCTTCTTCGCGCTGGATGAGGCGCTCTGGGCGATCGAGGGCGTCCGTAGCGTGAGCGAGCTTCCACTCGTCGCCTCGTTCAGCTTCGACCAGGGCAGCCGCACGATGATGGGACTCAGCACGGCCGACGTCTTGGCGGCGACCAGGCCCCTCGGCCTCGCCGCGCTCGGCGCGAACTGCGGCCGCTCGCTTCAGGACACCGACGCACTGGTGACGGAGTTTCTGGCCGACGCGGTGGCGCCCCTGTGGATCAAGCCAAACGCCGGCGTGCCAAAGGTCATCGGCGGCTCCGTCGTCTACGAAGTCACGCCGGCGATGCTCGCCGAGCACCTGCTCGACCACGTCGCCAAAGGCGCCCGCATCGTCGGCGGCTGCTGTGGTACGACGCCCGAGCACATCGCCGCGATCTCGCTCGCGCTCGGACGCTGAGGGGCGATCCGCGGGTGTGCGCGCGATGTTGCGCGCTTGGCGGGCGCGATCCAGGTCGATCCGAGCATCGCGAGGATGCACGCACGCGCAAATGCGAGCGGGCGTCAGTAACTCATTCCGACCGACGTTCGGCCGGTTGGTGCGCTTGCCGGTTGGGCGGTGTGCACGACACGCTGGCGCGCTGCGGCTGGGAGGTCGAAGTCGGCGATGCGGTCAAGGTCAAGGGGCTTGCGGCGTTGGCGTGCAAGACCGACAAGATCGACGCGTGGTCGACTTCTACTGCGAAGGCGGCTCGGGCTTGAGCGCAGCGACGATCCTCTCGGCATACCACTGCGGCCATCGCAGCTCGGGACTCGCCTGCGTGTAGTCCTTGTCCAGCGAGACGAGGAGCCAGACAAGCTCGCTGCGAACTGGCGTCATACCGAGGATCTGCGGGAACTCAGAAAGGTTCAGCAGCCAGTCGGCATACCACGACGCCCAGTCGGGGTCGTCGCCGTCGACGATCCGGTAGACGACATGGTGCGTCTCGCCGGCTTCATGAAGTAGTTCCGCGATGCGTGCGGGCTGGTTGACCATGACCATATTCTTCCTTATCGCCAGGCGGCCACGCTCGCGCGCCGCTTCAGCCCTCCAGCGCCCGCGCCGCCTGCTCGAAGTTGGCGCTCCGTCGAGCGGCGCCGCAGCGCCCCCGAGTTCGAGGCGTGTCTGCCGCGCATCATCGGCGAGGATCGCGAGCTGCTCGAACGCCTCGCGAAGTGAGCGTCGCGTACGTCGACCTGGTCGACCAGATCACGATTGCCGCTGAAGTCACCGGCATCGAAGTCGACGCCCCGATGTACGCCGCGAAGCTGGACCTCGCCGACTCCACGATGCACCTCCGGCCGCAGGATTCGGCGCTGCCGAGTTCTACCCTGATCCAAAACCGGCTGCCGAGCAGGCAAGACCCGCGAAGCCCTCTAACGGACTCGAACCGTTGACCCCTTCCTTACCATGGCGTCATTTGCAGGTCGTTCCGAGCGTGTTAGGGCTCCTGAGGTGCTCTCAGGTGCGCCGGCACGCCCCAGATTCGGGCAAGTCGGGACACGGTTCGGGACACGAAATGTGTCGAAGCAGTCGCATCCTGGAGCCCGGCGGAAGACCCTCGGAGCCGGACGTTCGGGCCATTCAGACTTGGCTTCGTACGGGTGGGCCCAGTCGCGTACTTACGCGAATATTGTCGTTTCGCTTCTGGGGATCGGGCGTGCGCAGGTGTTGCTCGGGAGGCAGCCGGGCGGGCCTTGTTAGCGTGACGGCGTGAGCAGCGTGGAGAGACCGGGCGACCAGCTCGTGGGAGGCGCCGCGTCACGCGGATATCCAGCGTTGGAGGCCGCGGACGACGCGAACGTGCTGGTGTCGATCGCGTCATACCGTGATCCGCAGCTCGTGCCGACGGTGCTCGATTGCCTGGCGAAGGCTCGGCGACCGGAGCGCTTGCGGTTTGCGATCTGCTGGCAGCACGGCGAGGACGAGGTGCTGCCCGACTGGTTCGCGGGCGAGCGGTTCTCGGTGCTCGATGTCGACTGGCGCGAGAGCCGCGGTGCCTGCTGGGCGCGCGCGGCGATCATGTCGTTGTGGCGGGGAGAGGAGTGGTATTTGCAACTCGATTCGCACATGCGCTTCGCCGCCGACTGGGACGTGCGCCTGGTCGAGCAGGTCGCCCTGACGCGCAGCTCACGGCCGATTCTGTCGGCCTTTCCGCCGAACTTCACGCTCGATGGTGACGCCGCCCCGGCGCCGCTGCTGACGACGTTCGAGCGCTTCGACGAAGACGGGATCGCTCTGCCGGGCGCAGGGTGGTTCCCGGACTGGAGTCCGGGCCTGCCGCCACGCCGCACCCGCTTCTTGTCGGCTGCCTTCCTGTTCGCGCCGGGATCGTTTGTCGAGGACGTCCCCTACGACCCGGAACTCTATTTCCACGGCGAGGAGACGATGCTGACGCTGCGCGCCTTCAGCCACGGCTACGAGCTGTTTCAGCCGTGTGAGCTGCTCCTCTGGCACCTCTACTCGCGCGATCATCGGGCCACGCACTGGGGCGACCACATTCGCGAGAACGGCGTCGCGGTCGGCTGGCACGAGCGGGACGCCCGCGGCCGCGCGCGGATCGGCAGGTTCCTCGCGGCGCCCTACGTCGGACGCTTTGGCCTCGGCCCGCAGCGCAGCTTCGCGGACTACGAGGCCTACGCCGGGATCAGCTTTGCCCAGCGCCGCGTGCAGGACTACACGCGCGCCTGCTTGGAACCACCCAATCCGCCAGCCGCAGCCGATTGGGCGACGCGGGTTCTCGATCATCGCATCGAGCTCGGGCTCGACCTCGATCGGCTGCCCGCCGGCGCGCTAGGGGAGGACGCCACCTTCTGGTATCTCGGCGCGCACGATCAAAGCGGTCGCGAGATCTACCGCCGCGACCTCGACACGGCCGAGCTCGAGCAGCTGCGCGGGCGCCCGGAGGCCCATGTCTCGATCACACGATGCTTCGAGTCCGAGGCGACGCCGGTCTCGGTGACCGTCATCCCCCACAGCGCCTCGCGCGGCTGGCTCGAACAGATCACGCTGCCCGTCGTCCGCGAGTACGCTGCCGGCGCGCGGGACGCGTCATGGCGCGCGGGTTGCGCGTCGGCCGCGCGCTAGGCTGTCAGCACATTGCCGCCCCAGTGCTAACGGCTGCGGCCTTCACCTGACTGAGCCGGCAAGGGGTCCCTCGTGGGAACAGACGCGCCATGCGCTGAAGGGAGGCACGTTCGGCGTCGACAGCCAATCGAGGCGCTTCAAAAGCGATAGCTGAGCAGGGGAAACCTCCCAAGCCCTCTAACGGACTCGAACCGTTGACGCCGTCCCTACCATGAAACTCTTGGCCCGCCACCAGCGCCCACGTAAGCCCATTATCGCCTGCAATAGCGAGGATTTCGCGGGTAGCAACCCAGGAGTCCGTGACTGGACGCCACCATGCTACTATGCAGCTATGGCGAAGAATCTGACTGTGCGGCTCGATAGCGAGCTCGCGGCGGACACCGAGGCGCTCGCGCGTGCGGAGGACAAGAGCCTGAACGAGACGGTCAAACTGGCGCTCAAGGAGGCCGTCGAGCGGCGCCGCAGCGACCCCGAGTTCAAGGCGCGTCTGCAGCGCATCATCGCGGAGGATCGCGAGCTGCTCGAACGCCTCGCGAAGTGAGCGTCGCATACGTCGACCTGGTCGACTACGTCGCGATCGCCGCTGAACTAACAGGCCTTGAGGTCGACACTCTGATGCGCGTCGCGAAGCTGGACCTCGCGGACTCGGCCCTGCACGCCCCGGCTGCAGGCTTCGGCGACGTCGAGTTCTACCCTGAGTTCGTGGACAAGGCCGCTGTGCTCGTCGTCCACCTCGCCAAGAACCACCCGCTGCCGGACGGCAACAAGCGCGCCGCCTGGGTCACGCTACGCGTCTTCATCGAGACGAATGGCTGGACCTGGACCACGCCACCAACCGTCGACGCCGCCGAGCACGCGGTCCTTGCAATCGCCTCAGGCGAGTGGGACGAGACGGCCATGGCCGACTGGCTGCGCGCACGACTCAACGCCCCGAGCTAACGCCCAAGGATCGAGCGGGCGTTCGCGACCGCCGCCACCAATTTCGGGGCAGCCACCCGCACGCCGTCTACGAACGAGCGCACCGAAGCGGGGGCCAGTTCCACCGCGCGGCGCCCCGAGCGCGCGTGAATCGGTGGCTCCTCCGCGGCGCGCAGCGCAGTGAGGATGTCCTCGACGTGGCGGTCGAATGTGTTGGTGAACGTGCGGCCGAGGTCGTTGAAGTGGCCCGTGGGTGCGCGAGAAAGCCCCGGCCGATCGGGATCGGCCGAGGCTTCCTTCACTCAACGTCACTAAACGGCGTTGTATCTAGTTGACCGGCGGGATCGTGTCCCACGATCCGAACTGATCGTCCTGTCCGTAGATGCCCTGCGTGCCAACGGGGCTCGCGCCCCCGACGTAGGCGTCGCCGTTGAATAGGTACAGCGGCCGGTGGTGGTAGGTGACCTGCCAGCCGACGCCGGGCCTCATGATGACCCCGATGGCGCCCGGGTCAACGCCCGGTCCGGCCTGCGGCCAGGCCGCGGTGAGGACCGGCGGCCAGTACACGCTGCATAGTCCCTGACAGTCGCTCCCAATGCCCCAGAAGGGGCGCCGGTCATCGTTCAGCGTGTAGACCGGGAAGGCCGCGTCCGGGAATGGCGTGTAGTCAGGGTCCATTCTGGCGGCCAACACGGTCTCCTCAGGCCCGGTCCCGCCGACGGGAGCGGTCTCCAGCTCCAGTTCAGCCGGACCAGGGGCGGGAATGCCCCCCCAGGGGTTGATCAGGTACCAAATGCCCTGCGGCGTCGTGACCGGATCGTCCTGATCGGCCCCGACCGTGTCTCCCGGGTTTACATCCCGGAAGAATCGGTACAGCGGCCAGCCGTTATAGGTCACCTGCTGCACGGACGACACGCCCGGCAGGCCAAGATCGGTGCGCGTCACCGTGCCGAGCAGCCTGGGATTGACCCCCGGCCCGGCAATCGGAGCGCCATCGGTTAGAAGCGCGGGCCACAGCACCGTGTCGCACGGCTTCTTCTTGACGTTCGGATTGTCGCTGCACGCGTACGGAGCGCCGTTCGCCGCGTGGATCTCATCAGAGGTCAGGAGGTATAGAGAGCAACCCTCGTAGGCCCCTGAACCGATGACCAGCACCCTGCCAAACTGCTGCGTCGAGGCGGCCGACACGGTCACGGGACCGGTCGGCATGTTCGTCAGCGAGTCGGGGTCGGAACACGGATTCGTTGCGGCGCTGGACGGTGCGCTGAACACGAGGAATGCGGCAACGAGGCCGAGCGTGACCGCGCTGAGTGGCAGACCGACCGCCGGCCGCATCTTGATTGGGTGTTTGATACGACGCACGAGAGAGCCTCCTTTGGATTGACATACGATCCCTAGACCGCAGCCGACTGCACGAAGTAGCTGGCTGTAAAGGTCGGGAGCACGGCCGTTGCCGCGTGTTCTCGCAGCGCCGGGCGCGGGTCGAGCAGGCGGTGGCGGAGCGCGAGGCGGAGCTTGGTCCTCCGGCGACGCGGTTAGTCCGGGACCACGGCCGTTGCCGCGTCGCCGATCAGCGAGCCGTGGCGTATCGCTACTGAGCCAGCGACTCGATTCCCCGCGTCGGAGCCGCAGGCGTGGTAGATGACTCCGCCTGCCAGCTCGACTAGACCTCGTGAAGGATCCAACACCGCGATCGCGCCACGTTTGCGGGTTTTGACCACGCGTCCGTCAACGATGAAGCGAGAGATGGGGCGAGAGGCGGAGAGCTCGGTCCCCACCACAACTCCGCCGCAGTATGTGCTCAACGCAACTGACGCCGGGTTGACCGCGATGCCCCGACCCTGATCGGCGAGGGCCCGGAAATAGCCGGTTGGGTAGGTATGGGTCAAGACATAGAAGCTTTGGCCGTCGTAGGCGAGGGTTGGATTGATCGCTGCATCGTTGACCCCCAGCCCGAATGGGTTAGCGGCCGTAACCGTGCCGGCAACCTGGCCCGTGTCAGCGAGGATGGTGGCCGTGTCACCGACTGGAGGTAGGAAGGCGTACCCCGTCTGTGTGGGCACGCCACTTCCTGTCGCCATCAAGGAGGTGGTGGTCTGGCCTCCGACTTGCGCGTCAACGACCTGGTCCGAGAGCAAGCCGCGGATGTATACCGATCCGTCTGCAGCGCACTGCAGGTACTGGGCGGATTGCAACGGGTCATCCTGGTCGGCGGTTGGCGGCACCTGACCCATCGATGTCGCCGTGATCCAGTAGACGCTGGTGATGAAAATGCCGCCGCCGATACTGTTGAAGTCCACCAACCACAGGGTGGGCCCGCAGGCCACGGCCCCGACGAGGCGATCGTAACCGTCTGGCTCGAACCCCGGGTCGAGGAGCTGCAGCGGATCGATGCTCGCCTCGACCGCGCCGGTGTGCGCGTTCACCCTCGCGATGTGGTAGTCGTACGGTGCGGCCTCCTGCTCGACGAGATATCCCGGTCCGCTCAGCAACAGCGATAGGGATGAACTTGCCGCGGGTGCGCTCGATGCCCCAATCCCAAACGCGCTGAGTGCAAATGTCACGCACAGAGCCATCGCAACCGCTACGCGCCTACCACGGGCGTGCATCAGCCGCTGACCCCGTGAGTCGCCACCGACCGCCGGCCGCATCTTGATTGGGCGCTTGATACGACGCACGAGAGAGCCTCCTTTGGATTGAGACGAGCGACGCGCCGATCCTGTCGCCCGCTTCAGCGTGCGTCCAGGAGGCCACCCCCTGGCTCGTTGGGTGGCTCGCCTCTCGTTCGATCGGACGGTCTACCCCCGGCGCCCTCTCCGCCGCGCCCTATCGACACAGCTCGTGGAGCGCATTTGCCCTAGGCTGGCGGATCCGACGCGAATGGCCATCCGCATCAGACACATCGACGAGTTGCGCGCGGCGCGGGCGCGTCTGGTCGCCGTCTACGACGCCGAGCAGCGAAGGGTCGAGCGGGCCCTGCACGACGGCGTGCAACAGGACCTCACGGCGGTCTCGGTGCGCCTCCAGCTGCTTCGGCGACTCCTTCCCGGCGACGCCGCCGACGCAACCGCGCTGCTGGACGAGATCATTCAGGAGGTCCGCGCCGCCGCCGACGAGGTACGGCGGCTCGCAGCCGAGATCCATCCCTCGCTGCTGGAGCTATGGGGGCTCGGCCCCGCCTTGCGCGATGTCACCGCGGCGTCGGGAGGGCGCGCAACGCTCGAGATGGTCAGCCTCGGACGGTATCCGCCCGAGATCGAGCTCGCTGCCTACCGCATCTGCCTTGCTGCGCTCGAAGAGGCCGCAGACACGGACACCTCGATCGCGATCCACATCGAAGAACACAAGCGGAGCCTCCGGCTCGCGATCGACGGCCCTCGGAGCGCCCTCCCGGGAGAATCCGAACAACTCGCCCTGGCGCGTGATCGCATCGAGACGCTCGGCGGAGTCTTCTCGGTCGCGCGGCGGGCGAGCGGAGCTCACTTCGCCGCGACGCTGCCCCTCTAGCCCGGTTCCGCGAGATAGAGGATGACGGCCTTCACGCGCTTGTGCACAGAGAGCTCGAAGCTGATCCCCAGCTTGACGAAGATCGAATGGATGACGTTCTCGACGGATCGCTCGGCGAGGACGAGGCTACGGGCGATCGCGGCGTTGTTCTTGCCCTCGGCCATCTCGCGGAGGACGTCGCGCTCGCGCGCGGTCAGCTCGTTGAGCGGGGAAGCATCGAGGAGTGCCTTCCGGGTCACCAGGCTCTCGACCACCTTGGGATCGATCACCGAGCCGCCGGCCGCAACCTGCTGGATCGCGCCGACGAGCTGGGCGAGGTCGTCGACGCGCTCCTTGAGCAGGTATCCACGCCGCGCCGTCCCCTCCCCGAGGAGCGCCAGTGCGTAGCCCGGCTCGGCGTACTGGCTCAGGACGACGACGCCCACGTCGGGATGCGTTTCCCGGAGACGCGTCGCTGCCTGGATACCCTCGTCGTGTCTGGTAGGGGGCATTCGAATGTCGGTCAGAACCACGTCCGGCAGCTCGGCAGCGACGCGCTCGAGCAGCGAATCGAGGTCCGCACATACCGCGACCACATCGATCTCGGGTTCCGTGTCGAGCAGCCGCTTCACACCCTCGCGGACTAGGTAGTGATCATCGGCAAAGACGATCCGGATCGGCACGGTTGCAGGATACGATGCGGATCGCCCTGCCGAGCCTCGGCTTGTCGTGGACGGCGCGGCCGCGCCCATCTGCGCGGAGCCCCGGGCGCCCGATTCGAGAGGCGAGCCTCCCGCCTCGTCAGGGGGCATACCCCCTGGACAGTTTCTCTGACGCATGGAACGATCTTCGTCTTGTCGTCGAGAAAGGAGACCAAGCTGATGCGCACACTGGTCGCAGGTTGCGCATTGGTGCTCGCTGCGTGCACCTTGGCCGGCTGCGGCGGGTCGGGCAAGCCCTCCGCGGCCCAGGCCAAGATCGAACGGGAAGCGGCTCTCTACGAGATCGAGGGGATCGAGAAGACCTTTCACCAGGCTGTCACCACCCACGACGTGAACCTGATGATGAGCCTCTTCGCTCCGGGCGCGGTCTTCAACATCGGCACCGAGACCTACACCGGCAAGACACAGATCAGGAGGTTCTTCGCGACGAAGAACGCGGCCTTCATGCCGCAGAACCACTGGCAGGCCGACACGCCCACGTACCTGATCAGGGCGACTGTCAACGGCGACAAGGGAACGCTCTACTTCGAGTGCGACTACATCGACGTTAGGACCGGGAAGGTCGTGGCGACCGTTGGCGTCGATCACGAAGTGCAGAAGATCAACGGCAGGTGGCTGATCCTCGACTCTGCCGCGGCGCCGACGTCACTGAGCACGAAGGGCTAAGTGATGGCGGCGCCGCGAGCGCTCCGCCCGCCGCCCCTTGCCCCGCAGCGCTGGACGCGCTTCGGCTCCGACAATCGCCTTGTCCTCGCGATTGCCCGCGCCCCGGCGAAAGTCCGCACCAAGCTCCTCGTCGCGTTCCTCGCAATCGCCGTGCTCCTCGTCCTCGTCGGAGTCGTCGGTCTCCGCTTCCTCGGCCAGTCGAACGCCCGGGTCGAGGGGCTTGGCACCCTCCAGCTGCGATCGTCGACCTACCAGACCCTGCAGACTCAGGCCGAGATGCTGCGGCAGCTGCTTGCCCTCCGCGTCGGTGGCGATCCGGGAGCCGCCACAATCACCGGCACGCCCAGCTCGCTGGAAGGACGGCGATGGGCGCTCGTCGACGCGGCGATCCGGTTCGCGCTGTCGCAGCTCGGACCGTCGACGAGCGAGGTCACGTACGGCTTCGTGCCCCCACCGGCCGACCAGCGCCTGCTGAACCGGATCCGTGGCGACTATCACAGCTTCGATAACGCGCTCTCACGAGTCGCCGGGCTCGACGGCGCGGGCATCACCGGCCACAGTGTGACCCCGTCGCTCCTTCGCGCAATCGCCGCCGACAACGACCTGTACGCAGTCACGAACGATCTCGCCGAACGAACCACCAACGAGACCGATGCGCTGATCGCCGCCAACCGGAGCGCCTACACCTCCTCCCGCGACCTCTTCATCGGCGTCGGCGCCGCCAGCATCGCCCTGGCGGCCGGGCTCGGTCTGCTGCTCTCCTGGGCGCTCATCGGGCCGATTCAGCGAGTGGAAGCGCGACTCGCTGAGATCGCCTCTGGTGACTTCTCCGGCCGGGTCGATGTCTCAAACCGCGACGAGCTCGGCTCGCTCGGCACCAACCTCAACCGGATGAATGACGAGCTGCGACGAGTCTATGGCGAGCTCGAGATGGCGAGCCGGCACAAGAGCGAGTTCCTGGCGAACATGTCGCACGAACTGCGGACGCCGCTCAACGCGATCATCGGCTTCTCGCAGGTCCTGCAGCAACGGCTGTTCGGCGCAATCAACGCGAAGCAGGAGGAGTATCTCGACGACATCGTCTCGTCGGGCAATCACCTACTCTCGTTGATCAACGACGTTCTCGATCTCTCGAAGGTCGAGGCGGGGCAGGTCGAGCTCGACGTGGCAGCCTTCTCGCTGCGCGAGGCGCTCGAGAGAGGTGCGGTGACACTCGGCGTGCGGGCGGCGAACAACGGCGTCGGGCTCTCGGTGGAGCTCGCGCCCGACGTGGACATCGTCGACGGCGACGAGCGGCGGATCCGCCAAGTTCTGTTCAACCTGCTCTCGAATGCCGTCAAGTTCACGCCGCCAGGCGGCCACGTAACCGTCGCTTCTGCCCGGGTCGATGGCGAGGTGCAGGTGGCCGTCGCCGACACAGGCCCGGGGATCGCCGCAGAAGACCACGAGCGCATCTTCGAGCAGTTCCAGCAGACGGACGTCGGCGTTGGCCAGCGCGACGGTACAGGGCTTGGCCTGGCGCTCTCGAGGCGCCTCGTAGAGCTCCACGGCGGGCGGATCTGGGTTGAAAGCGAGCCAGGGCAAGGCAGTCGTTTCGTCTTCACCCTCCCGCAGCGAAAGGCGTAGTTCGTGGCCGGCGAACGCGTGCTGCTGGTCGAGGACAACGAGAAGAACTTGAAGCTCTTCCGTGACGTGCTACGGGCAACCGGGTACGTCACCTTCGAGGCGGGCACGGGGGAGGAGGCGGTGGAGCTCGCCGTCTCGGGCAGCCCCGCCCTCGTACTGATGGACGTGCAGCTGCCGGGAATCGACGGGGTCGAAGCGCTCGGCCGGTTGCGGTCCGACCCGCGCACTGCACCGATCCCGGTAGTCGCCCTGACTGCTCAGGCGATGCACGAGGACCGCGAGCGCTTCCTCGCCGCCGGATTCGACGGATACATCTCGAAACCGGTCGACATGGTCGAACTGCTTCGCACGGTCGCGGAGTACTGCAGCGGCAGCTAAGTGCTCACGAGGATCCTCGTGCTCGAGGACACGACCGAGAAGGTCTCGCCGGTCGGACGTGTCGGACCGTGCCCTGGCTTCCGCTACCGGGGAAATGCAGGCGCGAGCCGCACGAACCTGCGGCTGCTGAGTTCGTCGCCCCTCGGTCGCCGTGGAGCCAATGAGGCGGCTGATGAACGCGACCGCGCGGCGCTTGCGCGATCTCAGCCAGCACCGACGGACGTGTTCGATGGAAGCGATCCCCCGAGCGCTCCGACCGGTTGGCCACGAAACCAGGGGCCGCGCCCAGCTCCGCCGACGTCTCCGGCGCGCTCGCTCCCGCCCAAACGCGAGCGCCTCGCTCCGTCCGGCGCCACGCCCGCTGCGGACGAGGAACAGAAGCCCGGCAGGCCGGGTGGCTGGCTCCGGCGTGGGTCGTGCGTCGCGATCGCTCCCAAGCCCTCTAACGGACTCGAACCGTTGACCCCTTCCTTACCATGGAAGTGCTCTACCAGCTGAGCTAAGAGGGCGGGCGGCAATCGTAGCCGACCGGGGTGGCACCGGCCGGGGAGCTGCGAGCGGGGGCGCATGCTCGAGGGGCGCACCGCGTTCATGGTCGCCCGCCGCCTGTCGACGATCCGTGACGCCGACCTGATCCTGGCGATGGAGCAGGGACGGCTCGCCGAGCACGGCACCCACGAGGAGCTGACGCGCCGCGAAGGGCTCTATGCCTACCTCGTCTGGCACCAGCTGGAGTGCTGACGGGCGCTCCCGGCACCGGCACCGGCGCTACCTGCAGGTGACGCCGACCTTCCAGAGGTCGATCAGTGACGCGGGGGCGAGCTTGCAGGGGTTGTCGATCCCCTCGTCCACCCATGGGCCACCCGGCTTGCGCACCCAGACCGGCGAGTGGTCCTGCTGCGCGACCTGTTGGCGGTAGGTCAGCTTCGCGCCCGTGGGGACGACCAGGAGCGCGAATGCGTAGTGCGTGGCGCCGCATTCGCCGTAGCGCTGGGGTTGGGTCTTCGACAGCCGCGTGTTCGCCGGGAGCCCTGTGAGCTTGCGGTAGCTGGCCTCGAGCGCCGCGAACGGAATCTTGGCGGCGCTGAGCGCGTGGCACTTCGCGGCGACGCTTCGCGTGACGTTCGCTCCCGACGGCGCCGGCAGCGCAACGGCGAGCGCGAGGAGGGCTGCTGCGGCGGTCGCGAGAACGGCTCCGAGGATCGTGCTCAGGCGCATCGGCGCGGCGATGCTAGCGCGAACACCAGCGGGGCCGGCCGTCGTTCAGTCCGGCTTCGCGTCGGAGCTGACGGCTGGCGGCGGCGTCGCAGCCGACGTGGCCGCCTGCTGGGGGGCGTGGATGCCGCCCGGAACGCCGAACGCGCCGATCGCGCCGGCCAGCGCCGCGGCGAGCAGGCGCAGCAGTGTTGCGCGACGGTTGGGCTGCGCAGTCTCGTCCATGCAGCGATTATCGGCCGAGGTGGTGTTGGCGCCGCTAAGTGCGCAATAAGCATTCGTTAAGCGGGCGCGGCGCTACGTTGCGCGGCCGCGCCGCCGCGCCGCCTACGCCGGCCGTGCCTCCGGCCGCCCCTAACGCCGCGGCCGCGGCGGCAGCGGAAAGAACCCGCTGGTGTTCTCGATGTAGGCACGGTAGCCCGGCCGGCGCGTCTCGATGTCGCGCTCGAGGATCGGCTTGCCCGACACGCGCGTGAGGATCAACGTGTCGAGTGCCGAGCCAATGAGCCCCCAGGCGGCGGCGATCCCGGCGCCGAGGCCGATCAGGCCGAGCCCCCACCACAGTGTCGCGTCGCCGAAATAGTTGGGGTGGCGGGTGTAGCGCCAGAGACCGCGGTCCATCACCTTGCCGGCGCTGGCGGGGTCCGCCTTGAAGCGATCGAGCTGCAGATCGCCGAGCGCCTCGAAGGCGAAGCCGACCAGCCACACCGCGCCGCCGAGCACATCGAGCACGCCGAGACCGCGCCGGGCGCCGAGCGAACCGGCGGCCTGCAGCGGCAGCGAGATGACCCACATCGTCGCGGCCTGGATCAGGAACACGCGGTAGAGGCTTGTCAGCCAGAAGCGCGCGCCGTCGCGCTCGCGCATCGCGACGTAGCGCGGGTCCTCGCCGCGCCCATGGTTGCGGCGGGCGATGTGGCCCGCCAGCCGGGCGCCCCACAACGTCACGAGGATCGCGAGCAGCAGCCGGCGGTCGCGGTCGCCGTGGCCGAGAGCCGCGCAGACCCAGGCGATCACGATGAAGCCGACACCCCAGAAACTGTCGATGATCGAGGCGTCGCGCAGCGCCAGGCTGGCGAGCCACACCGCGATCACGAGTGCGAGCGCGCCGGCGGCGCTCGCGAGCATCACCGACGAGGTCACCCGCGGATCCGTGCCCCGGTCGGATCGAACAGCGGCTCGGCCATTACGACTCCCGTGACCCACTCGCCGAAGATGTCGATCTCGACCGTGGTGCCATCGTCCAGCTCGGCCGGGAGGTAGGCGTAGGCGATCGAGCGTTCGATCGTGTAGCCGTAGCCGCCGCTCGTCACGCGCCCGGCGGTCTCGCCGCGCACGCGCACCGGTTCGTTGCCGAGCGCGACTGCGCGCGGGTCCTCCAGCGTGATCGCCCGCAGGAGCCGGGCGGGCTCGACGAGCCGGTCGCTCCCGATGAACTGCTTGTCGCTGCGCACGCAGAAGCCGAGCCCGGCCTCCAGCGGCGTCTCGTCGGGAGTGATGTCCGCGGCCCAGACGCGGTAGCCCTTCTCGAGCCGCAGCGAGTCGATCGCACGGTAGCCGCCGGCGAGCAGCCCGTGCGGGCGGCCGGCTTCGAACAGCGTCGCCCACAGGCCGGCGCCGTATTCGGTCGGGCAGTAGAGCTCCCAGCCGAACTCGCCGACGAAGGTCACACGCAGCGCGCGCACCGGCACGTCGCCGACGGTGATCTCGCGCAGGCGCATGTAGCCGAAGTCGAGCGCGTCCGGCGTCAGCGGCGCGAGGATCTCGCGCGCGCGGGGGCCCCACAGGCCGAAGCAGGCCCACCGCGCCGTCACGTCGGTCACACTCACCGAGCCGTCTTCCGGCAGGTGGCTGCGGATCCAGCTCGCGTCGTGGTTGCCGAAGGCGGTGCCGGTGACGATCCCGAAGCGATCCTCTGCGAGGCGTGCGACCGTGAAGTCGCACTCGATCCCGCCGCGGCGGTTGAGCATCTGGGTGTATGTGATCTGGCCGACGTCGCGTCCGACGCGGTTGTCGCAGAGGTCCTCCAGCAGCCCAGCCGCTCCCGGCCCGGCGACCTCGAACTTGGCGAAGGAGGACTCGTCGAAGAGCGCCGCCGTTTCACGCGCCGCCCGGTGCTCGGCGCCGATCGCCGGCGACCACAGCATCCCCGCCCAGCCGTTCGGACGCAGCGACTCGTCGCCGGCGGCGGCGTTGGACTCGTACCAGTTGACGCGCTCCCAGCCGGACTTCTCGCCGAAGGCGGCGCCGTGCTCGCGGTGCCACTCGTAGGCGCTGGAGACGCGCAGCGGGCGGCCGGCCTCGCGCTCGTGACCGGGGTAGCGGATGTCGTAGTAGGTCTCGTAGACCTCGCGCGTGCGCTTGAGCGTGTAGGCCGGGGAGCGATAGTGCGGGCCGAAGCGCCGGATGTCCATGTGCCAGACGTCGAGCGTCGGCTCGCCTCCGACGATCCACTCCGCCATCACCTTGCCGATGCCGCCGGCGCCGGCGAGGCCGTGCGCGCAGAAGCCGGCGGCGACGAAAAAGCCGCGCACCTCGCTCTCGCCGAGGCAGAACTCGTTGTCGGGCGTGAACGCCTCGGGCCCGTTGATCAGCCTGGTCACGGTGATCTCGTCCATCGCCGGCACGCGCCGGCGCGAGTTTTCGGTGATCTCCTCGAAGCGCGGCCAGTCCTCCTCGAGCAGGCGGCCGTTGAAGTCGGGCGGGATCGCGTCGAGGCTGTGCTCATCCAGCGACCACGGCGCGCTGTGGCGCTCGTAGCCCCCCATCACCAGACCCGCGCCCTCCTCGCGGAAGTAGACCAGCAGGTCGGGGTCGCGCAGCGTCGGCAAATGCTCGCCGGCGGCGCGCTCGCGGAAGGGCTGGGTGACGAGGTACTCGTGGGCGAACGGGATGATCGGCACCCGCACGCCTGCGAGCCTGCCGATCTCGGCGGCGAACATGCCGCCCGCGTTGACGACGATCTCGGCCTCGATCGCGCCGTGCTCGGTCTGCACGCCGCGCACGCGGCCGCGCTCGACGTCGACCGCGGTCACGCGCGTGTGGGTGAAGATCTGGACGCCGCCTTCACGCGCCCCGCCTGCCAGCGCGTAGGTCAGCTGGGAGGGGTCGAGGTAGCCGTCGGTCGCGAGGTAGGAGCCGCAGCGAACGCCGTCGGTGACCATCAGCGGGAACATCTCCCGCGCCTCCTCGGGGCTCAGCAGCTCGAGGGGCAGCCCGAAGGTCTTCGCCCAGGCGACCTGGCGCAGCACCTCCTGTTCGCGCTCCGGGGTGCAAGCAAGTCGGATGCCCCCGCACTGCACCCAGCCGCACTCGAGCGTCGCGTAGAGCTCGACGCTGTACATCATCATCTTGGTCAGCGAGACGCTGGCGCGCAGCTGGCCCACCAGACCGGCGGAGTGGAAGGTGGAGCCACTGGTCAGCTCGTCGCGGTCGAGCAGCACGACGTCGCGCTCGCCGAGCGCGGCGAGGTGGTAGGCGATCGACGCGCCGCCGACGCCGCCGCCGATGATCACGATCCTTGCTCTCTGCGGAAGCTCGCGCGGGCGGGCCATGGGGCGTCTCCTCGGTTCCGGGTCGCCAGGGTTGGCGCGCGGCACCATACATCCGATTTGCGCGAAATGGCTCGGAACATGTACCTTCTAGCCGCGATGAAGCTCGAGGAGCTGAGGGAGGAGGTCGCGAAGGGGACGATCGACACCGTCCTTTTGGCGATCACCGACATGCAGGGCCGCCTGATGGGCAAGCGCCTGACCGCCCGCCACTTCGTCGAGGAGGTCGCCGAGCACGGCGCCGAGGGCTGCAACTACCTGCTCGCCGTCGACGTCGACATGACGCCTGTCGAGGGCTTCGCGATGGCGTCGTGGGCCGGCGGCTACGGCGACTTCGTGATGCGGCCAGACCTCGACACGCTGCGGCTGATCCCCTGGCAGGAGGCGACCGCTCTGTGCATCGCCGATGTCGTGTGGCACGACGGGTCAGACGTCGTCGCCTCGCCGCGCCAGGTGCTGCGCCGCCAGCTCGCGCGGCTCGCCGAGCGCGGCTGGGGCGCCGCCGCCGGCACCGAGCTCGAGTTCATGCTGTTCCGCAACTCCTACGAGGAGGCCTTCCACAAGCGCTACCAGGAGCTCGAGCCGGCCAACCTTTTCAACAGCGATTACTCGCTGCTGGCGACCGCGCGGGTCGAGCCGCTGATCCGCCGGATCCGCAACAGCATGGAGGGCGCCGGCCTGCCGGTCGAGGACTCCAAGGGCGAGTGCAACTTCGGCCAGCACGAGATCAACTTCCACTACGCCGACGCGCTGAGCACCGCCGACCGTCACGTGATCTACAAGAACGGCGCGAAGGAGATCGCCGCCGAGATGGGGATGGCGATCACCTACATGGCGAAGTACGACCAGCGCGAGGGCAACTCGTGCCACATCCACTTCTCGCTGACCGACAAGGACGGCCCGCTGTTCGCGCGCGACAAGATCACCTTCGACCACTTCCTCGCGGGCCAGCTCGCGGCGCTTCGCGAGCTGACGCTGCTGCTCGCGCCGAACGTCAACTCCTACAAGCGCTACGCCGCCGGCTCGTTCGCGCCGACGGCGATCGCCTGGGGACACGACAACCGCACCTGTGCGCTGCGCGTCGTCGGCCACGGCGGCGGGCTGCGGTTCGAGAACCGCGCAGGCGGCGCGGACCTGAACCCCTACATGGCACTCTCGGGGCTGATCGCAGCCGGCCTGCACGGCGTCGAGCACGAGCTCGAGCTCGGGCCGGTGTTCGAGGGCGACGCCTATAACGCGCCGGAGCTGCCCCGGCTGCCGGCCTCGCTGGCCGCTGCGCGCGAGCTGTTCGCGAACTCCCAGATCGCGCACGACGCCTTCGGTGAGGACGTTGTTGCGCACTACGTCAACGCCGCCGACGTCGAGCTTGCGGCGTTCGGGAAGGCGGTCACCGATTGGGAGCGCTTCCGGGGCTTCGAGCGGCTGTGACCGTCGCCCCACCGGTCAGCGAGGACGCGGTCTTCGCGCCGGTTCGCTCGCAGACCGCGTTCGAGGAGACGGTCGAGCGGCTCGGCACCGCGATCAAGCTCGGGCTGCTCGCGCCCGGCACGAGGCTGCCGGCTGAGCGCGAGCTGTGCCGCAAGCTCGGCATCGCGCGCTCGACGCTGCGCCAGGCGCTGCTCGCGCTGGGCCAGACCGGCCAGCTGCAGGCAACCCGCGGCCGCCGGGGCGGGACCTTCGTCGCCGACCCGCAGCCGCCGAGCGAGCGGCCGACCGAGGAGCTGCTCGCCCAGTGGCAGGAGGTCTGCGACTCGCGCATGGCGCTCGAAGTGGGTGTCGCCGTGCTCGCCGCGCGGCGAGCCGACGGCGCGGCGCTCGACGCGCTGGCCGCGCTCGTCGACGAGATGGCGCGCCAGATCGGCGAATACCCCAACTACCGTCTCGCCGATGTGCGCTTCCATGTCGCGCTCGCGGAGTGCACGGGCAGCTCGCGGCTGGTCGCGGCGATGACCGCCACGCAGGGCGAGATGACCGACCTGATCTCGCACATCTCGCATCCCGCCGCGGTGCTGCGGGCCTCCAACGAGCAGCACCAGCGGCTCGTGCGAGCGCTCAAGAACCACGACGGGCCGCGTGCCGCGCGGATCATGAGCGAGCACGTCGAGGGGACCACGCACATCCTCGGAGGATTACTACCCGCGCGGGGTTGACTCGGCTCCTTCGGGCCCTTACAGTACCGCGGCTAAGGACGGACCACCACACCATTTCCTTCGAGGGGAGAGAGCGGTATGTCGACGTACGAAGGCCTTGGCGCAGACGAGAAGCGCCTCGCCGAGCTGGGCTACAAGCAGGAGCTGCACCGCGGCTGGAGCGGGTTCTCCAACTTCGCGATCTCGTTTTCGATCATCTGCGTGCTCGCCGGCTGCTTCACGACCTACGGCCAGGCCTTCAACAACGGCGGTCCGGTCGCGATCTCGATCGGCTGGCCCGTGATCAGCATCCTGATCCTGACGGTCGCGTTCTCGATGTCCGAGCTGGCGTCGGCGATGCCCACCGCGGGCGGGATCTACTACTGGGCCTCGAAGCTCGGCGGTGCCGGCTGGGGATGGTTCACCGGCTGGTTCAACCTGATCGGGCTCGTCGCGGTCGTCGCTTCGGTCGACTACGTCTGCGCCCAGTTCATCTACTACCTGCTCGGCCTCTTCAACGTGAACTTCATCTTCAACTTCACCTCGACCGACGTGAAGTACGAGGCGCACGTGGTGATGGCGCTGTTCGTGATCATCCTGCTCGCAGGACTGCTGATCAACGTGTTCTGGAACCGACTGCTGACGACGTTCAACGGCGTCTCGGTGTGGTGGAACGTGGTCGGCGTGGCCGTGATCGTCGTGATCATGATCGTCGTCCCCAGCCATCACGCGAGCTTCAGCTACGTGTTCGGCCACCGGATCAACAACTCCGGCTTCGGCGGGCACATGTACTGGTACTACGTGCTCCCGCTCGGCTTCCTGTTGACGATGTACACGATCACCGGCTACGACGCCTCCGCGCACGTGTCGGAGGAGACGCACGGCGCCGCCAACTCGGCGGCGAAGGGCGTCTGGCGCTCCGTCTTCTACTCGGCCGTGGTCGGCTACATCGTGCTGCTGGCGATGACCTTCGCCGTGACCAAGACGGGCGCTAAGAACGAGGTCGGCTTCTCCACCGTGATCCCGATCCTCACCGCCGCGCTCAGCGTGCTCGGCGCCAAGGCCGTGATCTTCATCTCGACGATCGGTCAGCTGTTCTGCGGCATCGCCTGCCTGACGAGCTGTTCGCGGATGGTGTTCGCGTTCTCGCGCGACGGCGCGGTCCCCGGCCACAACCTCTGGCGGCGCCTCGGCGCGAACAGGACGCCGACCTGGGCGGTGCTGTTCGGTGCCGTGTTCGCCTTCGTGATCACGATCCCGGCCTACTTCCCCAACAGCGCCGGCACGCCGGTGGCGTTCCTCGCGGTCACGTCGGTGTCGGTGATCGGCCTCTACATCGCCTACACGATCCCGGTCTTCCTGCGCTGGCGCGCCGGCTCGAGCTTCCAGCCCGGACCGTGGACGCTGGGGAACAAGTACAAGTGGGTGAACCTGATCGCGTGCGTCTGGGTCGCGCTGTGCACGATCATCTTCTGCCTGCCGTTCTCGCCGCTGGGTGTGCCCGGCCATTCCGGGTTCTCGCTCAACGACGTCAACTACGCCCCGGTCGTGGTGATCATCGTCATCCTCGGGGTCACGATCTGGTACGCGGGCTGGGCCCACAAGACGTTCAAGGGCCCGATCCGCACGATCGACGACCCGAACGTGGTGGCCGAGGGAGAGGCGATGCCGCCTGCCGCGCCGGCGGTTGCCTGACCTGCTGACAATCGTCGAGCCCGCCACGGAGGGCGTGCTCGCCGAAGTTCCCCGCGCGGGGGCGGCCGAGGTCGACGAGGCCGTCGCCCGCGCGAGGAGGGCTCTTCCTGCGTGGCGGGCGCTCGCGCCCGGCAAGCGGGCCGCGCTGCTGCGCGCGCTCGCCGACACGCTCGAATCCCATCTCGAGGAGCTGGCGCTGCTCGAGGCGCGCAACGCCGGCAAGCCGATCGGCTCGGCGCGCGGCGAGATGGGGATGGTGGTCGACACGATCCGCTACTACTCCGGCGCGCCCGAGCGGCTGATGGGAGACACGATCCCGGTCGCGAACGGGCAGGCCTTCACGGTGCGCGAGCCGCTCGGCGTCGTCGGGCTGATCGTGCCCTGGAACTTCCCGCTCGCGATCGCCGCCTGGAAGCTTGGTCCGGCGCTCGCCGCCGGCAACACCGTCGTGCTCAAACCGGCCGAGCTGACGCCCCTCTCCGCGCTGCGCTTCGCGCAGCTGGCGCTCGACGCGGGCATCCCCGAGGGCGTCATCAACGTCGTCGTCGGGCCGGGCCGAACCTGCGGCCAGCGCCTCGTCGAGCACCCCGAGGTCGCCAAGATCGCCTTCACCGGCTCGACCGAGGTGGGCCGCTCGATCGCCGCCGGCGCGGCCGCCACGATCAAGCGCGTGACGCTCGAACTTGGCGGGAAGTCCGCGAACGTGATCTTCGCCGACGCGGACCTCGAGGTTGCCGCCGCGGCCGCGCCGTGGGCGGTCTTCGACAACGCCGGCCAGGACTGCTGCGCGCGATCGCGCGTGCTGGTCGAGGAGTCGGCGTTCGACCGCTTCACCTCGCTGCTCGAGGGCCACGTGCGGGCGATCCGGGTCGGCGACCCGCTGGACCCGGCGACGCAGATGGGGCCGCTGATCTCGGCCGCCCAGCGCGACTCGGTCGCGTCGTTCCTCGACGACGGTGACCCGGTGGTCTGTCGCGGCAGCGCCCCCGAGGGTCCCGGCTTCTGGTTCGCCCCGACGATCCTCGCGCCGAAGAAGCGCGAGGCGCGCGTGATGCACGACGAGGTCTTCGGGCCGATCGTGGCCGTGATTCCGTTCCGCGATGAGGAGGATGCAGTGGCGCTCGCAAACGACAGCATCTACGGGCTCTCGGGCTCGATCTGGACCCGCGACGGGGCGCGCGCGCTGCGCGTCGCGCGGGCGATCGAGACCGGCAACCTGTCGATCAACTCCAACAGCTCGGTGCGGGTCACGACACCGTTCGGCGGTTTCAAGCAGTCGGGTTACGGGCGCGAGCTCGGGCCTCACGCGCTCGACGCCTACACCGAGGTCAAGACGATCTTCTTCGCAACCTCATGAGCCGCCTGCACGGAAAGGTCTGCGTGATCACCGGCGCCCGCGGCGGCATCGGCGCCGTCACCGCCGAACTGTTCGCCCGCGAGGGCGCCAGGGTCGTCGGCGTCGACATGCTCGAGGGCTCGCCGGGCGACCTCTCGCTGCAGGTCGATGTCACCGACGAGCAGCAGGTGGTCGAGATGTACGCGCGCACGCGCGAGCAGTTCGGGCGGATCGACGTGCTCTTCAACAACGCCGGCATCTCGCCGACCGACGACGCCTCCGTGCTCGACACCAGCTTTGAGACCTGGCAGCGGGTGCAGGACGTCAACCTCAAGAGCGTCTTCTTCTGCTGCAAGCACGGCATCCCGCACCTGCTGGCCAACGACCCGCAGGGCGGCTCGGTGATCAACACCGCGTCGTTCGTCGCCGTGATGGGCGCCGCGACCTCGCAGATCTCCTACACGGCGTCGAAGGGCGGCGTGCTCGCGCTCTCGCGCGAGCTGGGGGTCGAGTTCGCCCGGCAGGGTGTGCGCGTCAACGCGCTCTGCCCCGGCCCGGTCGACACGCCGCTGCTGCAGGAGCTGTTCGCCAAGGACCCGGAGCGGGCGGCGCGGCGGATGGTGCACCTGCCGGTCGGGCGCTTCGCCCGCGCCGAGGAGATCGCGAGCGGCGTGCTGTTCCTCGCCAGCGACGAGTCCACGTACGTCAACGCGACGACCTTCCTGATCGACGGCGGCCTCACCGGCGCCTACACGACGCCGCTGTAGGCTGCAGCTTGGTGAACACACAGCTTCAGCAGCCGCAGCGGCCGGCCGGACGCCGCGCGAGGGTCTAGCGGTTTGGTCGATGCCGTCGTCGTCGGCGCGGGCCCGAACGGGCTCGCCGCCGCGATCGAGCTTGCGCGCAGCGGCCGCTCGGTCCACCTGATCGAGGGCTCGGAGCGGATCGGCGGCGGCACACGGACGGCGGAGCTGACGCTGCCCGGCTTCCGCCACGACGTCTGCTCGGCCGTCCATCCGCTCGCGCTCGGCTCGCCGTTCCTACGCACCCTGGCGCTCGGCGACCACGGGCTCGAACTGCTGCAGCCGCCGGTGCAGGCGGCGCACCCGCTCGACGACGGCACCGCGGTGCTGCTGCAGCGATCGCTCGACGAAACCGCCGAGGCGCTCGGCGCCGACGCGCGCGCCTACCGCGCGCTGGTCGGCCACTTCGCGCGCGAATGGGACCGCCTCGCCGAGTTCGTGCTGGCGCCGGCGACCCGGCCGCCGCGCTCACCGCTGCTGGCGGCGCGCTTCGGCGCGCTCGGTGCCACACCCGCCGAGCTGTGCGCGCGAACCGTCTTTCGCACGCCGGCCGCGCGGGCGCTGCTCGGCGGCATGGCCGCGCACTCGATGCGCCCGCTCAGCGCGCCCGGCACCACCGCGTTCGCGCTCGTCCTGCTCGCGCTCGGACACGCCTGCGGCTGGCCGGTCGCGCGCGGCGGCTCCGAGCAGATCGCGGCGGCGATGCGCGCCCAGCTCGAGTCGCTCGGCGGCACCGTCGAGTGCAACCGCCCGATCGCCTCGCTGGGCGAGCTGCCGCCCTCGCGCGCCGTGCTCTTCGACGTCACGCCGCGTCAGCTGCTCGCGATCGCGGGCGACGCGCTGCCGGCGCGCTACCGCAGCGCGCTCGCCCGTTACCGCTACGGTCCCGGGGTCTTCAAGGTCGACTACGCGCTGTCAGGGCCGGTGCCCTGGAGCGCGCCGGCGGCGCGCTCCGCCGGGACCGTCCACCTCGCCGGGCCGCTGAACGAGATCGTCGCCTCGGAGCGCGCGGTCGGGCGCGGCCAGACCGCGCCGCGTCCCTACGTCCTCGCTGCGCAGCAGTCGCTGATCGACGGCTCGCGCGCGCCCGCCGGGTCGCACACGCTGTGGGCGTACTGCCACGTGCCGAACGGCTCGACGGTGGACATGACGCAGGCGATCGAGCGTCAGATCGAGCGTTTCGCGCCCGGCTTCGGCGCCCTCGTGCTCGCCCGCGCCACGCGTAACCCGGCGGCGCTCGAGGCGGAGAACCCGAACTACGTCGGCGGCGACATCAACGGAGGCCTCGCGAGCCTCTGGCAGGTGCTGGCCCGGCCGACGCTGCGCGCCAACCCCTACACCACACCGAACCCGAGGCTGCTGCTCTGCTCGTCCTCGACACCGCCCGGCGGCGGCGTACACGGGATGTGCGGCTTTCACGCCGCGCGGGCCGCGCTGCGCGGACCGCTACGCTCCAGCGCATGAGCGCGGAAGGCAGGCCGCACACCTACCCGGGCGCCGCGGTCGACGTGGTCTGGGACGGGCGGCTGTGCATCCATGTCGGCGAGTGCACGCGCGCCCGCGGCGAGCTGTTCGAAAGCGGCCGCCAGCCGTGGTGCGACCCCGACCGCGCCGAGGCCGACGCGGTCGCCGCGGTGATCGAGCGCTGCCCGAGCGGCGCGCTCAGCTACACCCGCACCGACGGCGGCCCGGCGGAGGCGACACCCGCCGTCAACTCGATCGTCGTCGCCGGCAACGGCCCGCTCTACGCGCGCGGCGAGCTTCAGATCGAAGGCGCGCCCGCCGACGCCCCCGGCCTGCGCACACGCGCGGCGCTCTGCCGCTGCGGGCGCTCCGCGAACAAGCCGTTCTGCGACAACAGCCACGAGGCCGCCGAGTTCCGCGACCGCGGCCCGATCGGCGACGTCGGCGAGCCGCTCGAAGCCCGAGGCGGAGCGCTCAGGATCACCCCGAGGCCGAACGGCCCGCTGCTCGTCGAGGGCAACCTGACACTGACCACCGGCCACGGGCTCGCCACCTGGACCGGCACGCGGGTGGCGCTCTGCCGCTGCGGCGAATCGGCGAACAAGCCGTTCTGCGACGGGACGCACGCGCTCGTCGGCTTCAGGACCGACGAGGACTGAGCCGCCGGGGGCCGCGCCGCACGGCGGTCACCGCGGCCGGCTTGCAATGATGGGTGGCAGGCCCGCTGCGGGGACGATCCCGACGAAAGTCGGGCCCTGAAAGGAAAGAGGCGGAATGGAAGCGAGTGCGGCGGGCGCGGGCGGCACCTCTCGTCGGCGCGCGATCGCGGCCTCCCTCGACCGCGGGCAGTGGCGGACCATCGCTCTGATGGCGGCGGTTGTGCTCGGTCTGCACGCGCTCGGCCTGTTCCTGCTGTTCGCGCTTGTCGTGCCGCACCATTACCGGTTGGGCGGGTCGGGGGTGTTTGCGATCGGCACGGGGGTGACGGCGTACACGTTGGGGTTGCGTCACGCCTTTGACGCTGATCACATCTCGGCGATCGACAACACGACGCGCAAGCTGATGGGCGAGGGCAAACGCCCGTTGAGTGTGGGTTTCTGGTTTTCGCTCGGGCATTCGAGTGTGGTGTTCGTGCTGGCGTTCCTGTTTGCGGCGGGGGCGCGCGCGCTCGCGGGTCCGGTGACGCGCTCCACCTCGACGTTGCACAGCGTCACCGGCCTGGTCGGGACGGGTGTGTCGGGCGCGTTTCTGTACCTGATCGCGGCGCTCAACGTGGTCATCCTGATCGGGATCCTCAGGGTGTTTCGCGAGATGCGCGGCGGGCGCTACGACGAACGCGAGCTCGAAGCACAGCTCAACGCGCGCGGGCTGATGAACCGGGTGTTCGGCCGCCTCACGAGGACCGTCACCAAGCCCTGGCAGATGTACCCGGTCGGACTGCTGTTCGGGTTGGGCTTCGACACCGCGACCGAGGTCGCTCTGCTGTTCCTCGCCGCCGGCGCGGCGGGCGCCGGACTGCCGTTCTACGCGATCCTCTGCCTGCCGATCCTGTTCGCCGCCGGGATGACCCTGCTCGACACGATCGACGGCTCGTTCATGAACTTCGCCTACGGCTGGGCGTTCTCCAAACCGGTGCGCAAGGTGTTCTACAACCTCACCATCACCGGCCTCTCCGTCGCCGTCGCACTGATCATCGGCACACTCGAGCTCGTCGGCGTCGCCGCCACCCAACTCGACGCGCAGGGCCGCTTCTGGACCGCGCTCGAACACATCAACATCAACACGCTGGGCTTCATCATCGCCGGCACCTTCGCCGCAACCTGGCTGATCGCACTCACGATCTGGCGCCTCGCCCGCATCGAGGAACGCTGGAACGCGCGGCTCGGCGACACCGAGGCGTCGGGCTAGGCGGCGACGGCTGTTTATGGGGGCGCTCCGCGCCCCGGTCGAAGGATCTCGCGCGTCACGCCGGCCGCCTGCTGATGGCGACGGCGACCTGTCCGTAGGAGATGCCGCCGTCGTTGGGCGGCAGCAGTCGTGGGATCAGCACCCGCAACCCGCCGCGGCGCAGCCTCTCCTGCGTTCGCGCAAGCAGGCGGCGGTTCTGGAAGACGCCGCCGGAGAGCACGACGGTGTCGAGGCCGCGGGCGCCCGCGACCGCCGCGCAGGCCCGCGCGAGCGTGTCGGCGAGCCCGTTGTGGAAGCGGGCCGCGACGAGCGAGGGGTTGACGCCCGCCGCCAGCTCGCCGTCCACGGCGCGCACCAGCTCGCGCGCGTCGAGCACCGCGGGCGCCCCCGGCCGCGAACCGTCCAGCACGCTCATCGGGTAGGCGCCCTGTTCGTGCGGATCGCAGCTCGACTCGAGCAGCGCCGCCGCCTGACCCTCGTAGCTGGCGTGCGCCCGCACCCCGCAGAGCGCCGCGACGGCGTCGAACAGCCGCCCGGCGCTGGTCGTGACGGGCGCCTGGAAGCCCGAGCGGGCGAGCCGCGCGACCTGCTGCCAGCGCTCCGGCGTGACCTCGCGCGCGAGCGCCGCCGGGATCGGCAGCCGCTCCGCCGGCTGCGGCGACCGCGCGCACGTCAGCAGCCACGAGCAGGCCATCCGCCAGGGCTCGCGGGCGGCGGCGTCGCCGCCCGGCAGCGACACCGGCCACAGGTGGGCGGCGCGTTCGAAGCCGGCGAGGTCGCCGACGAGGATCTCGCCGCCCCAGATCGTGCCGTCGTCGCCGAGGCCGGCGCCGTCGAGGATCGCGCCCACCACCGGCCCGCGTACGCCGTGCTCGGCCGCCGCGGCGGCGAGATGCGCGTGATGATGCTGGACCGCGACCAGCTCGACGCCCGGGAGCTCCTGCGCGAAGCGGGTCGAGAGGTAGTCGGGGTGGAGGTCGTGCGCGACGATCTGTGGCGCCACGTCGAAGAGGCGCTCGAAATGCGCGACGCCGTCGCGGAACGAGCGCAGCGTCTCGAGGTTGGCGAGATCGCCGATGTGCTGGCTGACCCAAGCGCGAGCACCCTTGGCGACGCAGAACGTGCTCTTCAGCTCGGCGCCGACGCCCAGCACGTGGCGCTCGGTCGCGACCGGCCAGCGGGATCGCGGCGGGCACGTAGCCGCGCGAGCGGCGCAGCATCAGCACGCCGTCCTCGCCGCCGGCGGCGGTCGTGCGCGCGAGCGAGTCGTCGGTGCGCATGTGGATCGGGCGATCGTGGGTGAGGAAGCGATCGGCGATCGCGGAGAGCCGCTCGAACGCGTCGGCGTCCTCGTAGGCGATCGGCTCGTCGGTGACGTTGCCGCTGGTCATCACGAGCGCCGCTCCCGCGCCCGCGGCCGCGGCGCCGGCGGCGAAGTCGCGGGCGAGCAGGTGATGGAGCGGCGAGTAGGGGAGCATCACGCCGAGATCGGCGCAGCCGGGCGCGAGCGAGTCCGCGACGCGTGCGCCCGGCAGCCGCGGCGCGAGCACGATCGGGCGCGCACGCGAGCACAGCAGCTTGCGGTCGCTCGCGCTCAGCACGACCAGCGCCTGCGCCGCGTCGAGATCGGGCGCCATCAGCGCGAACGGCCGCTCCTCGCGGCGCTTGCGCGCGCGCAGCCGCGCCACCGCGGCCTCGTCGTCGGCGCGGGCGGCGAGGTGGTAGCCGCCGAGGCCCTTGACCGCGACGATCGCGCCGTCGAGCAGGCAGCGCGCCGCGGCGGCGACGGCGTCGAGGTCAGCGCCCGCGTCGAGCGGGGTGCCGTGGGCGTCGGTCAGCCGTGAGTGCGGGCCGCAGGCCGGGCAGGCGTTCGGCTGGGCGTGGAAGCGCCGGTCGGCGGGGTCCTCGTACTCGGCGGCGCAGCGCTCGCACATCGTGAAGGCGGCCATCGTCGTCTGCGGGCGGTCGTAGGGGACGGCACGGATGATCGTGAAACGCGGACCACAGTCGGTGCAGTTGATGAACGGGTAGCGGTGGCGGCGGTCGCGCGGATCGAACAGCTCGCGAAGGCACGCCTCACAGGTCGCGCTGTCGGGTGACACCGGCGCGTGCGACGTGCCGGCGCTGCGTGAGGGGCGGATCTCAAAGCGCCGGCCGCCGGTCGGTTCGAGCTCCTGAACGCTCACCCGCTCGATCACGGCCAGCGGCGGCGCCTGCGCCTGTAGCCGCGTGAGCAATGCCGCGACGGTCTGCGCGTCGCCCTCGACCTCCAGCAGCACGCCGCGCTCGTCGTTGCGCACCCAGCCGCTGCAGCCGAGCTCGGTCGCGAGGCGGTGGACGTGCGGGCGAAAGCCGACGCCCTGGACGGTGCCGTCGACACGTGCGCGGACGCGCCGGCGCCGGCGCTCGTTCACGGTACCGCCGTCAACGCCCGCGGCCCGCGCGCGCGCCGCTCACGCCGGTACCGGTTCGCGCGCGGCGACCTCGCGCAGCCAGGAGCGGAACTCGTCGACGCCCTCACCGGTCCGGGCGCTGACGAGCATCGTCGGCACGCCCAGGATGGACGCCGTCGAGGTGGTCGCGGAACAGCTCGAGGTCGAAGTCGAGGTGGGGGAGCAGGTCGATCTTGTTGATCACGACCAGCTCGCATGCCCGGAACATCAGCGGGTACTTGAGCGGCTTGTCCTCGCCCTCGGTGACTGAGGAGATCATCACGCGGGCGTCCTCCCCGATCCGGAACTCGGCCGGGCAGACGAGGTTGCCGACGTTCTCGACGATCAGCAGGTCGAGCTCGGAGAGCGCCAGCGCCGGCAGCGCCGAGCGGACCATGTTGGCGTCGAGGTGGCATTCGCCGCCGAAGCCCGAGCCGGTGTTGAGCTGCACGACGGGGATGTGCAGGTGGGCGATCCGGTCGGCGTCGAGGCTGCCCTGGACGTCGCCCTCGAGCACGCCGGCGCGAATCCCGTCCAGATCGCCGAGCGCCGCCTCCAGCAGCGTCGTCTTGCCGGCGCCCGGGGCGCTCATCAGGTTGACGACGCGCACCGCGGCGCGGTCGAAGTCCTCGCGGTTGGCACGGGCGATCGTGTTGTTGGCGTCGAGCGCGTCCTCGACGATCCTCACCCTGGTGCGATGCATGCGGCCTCCTCCTGGACTTCGATGTAGTCGAGCTCGAGTTCCTCGCCGGCCATGACGTCAACGCTACCGGTGGGGCAGTGCGGGCAGCGAAAGTCGGGCTCGTCGGGCTCCCATTCCCGCCCGCAGTCGCGGCAGCGCAGGCGCAGCGGAACCTCAGTCAACTCCACGGACGCCGCTTCGCAGACGCCCTCGCGCGCGACGATCCCGATGTAGAAGCGAAGCGAATCGACGCTCACTTGGCGCAGCGCGCCGACGCGCACGGCGACGACGGCGACCTGGCGTCCCTCCGCGTGCCTGGTGGCGGTGTCGACGATCGCGGTCGCGATCGACAGCTCATGCATCGGCTCACCTCCTCAGCAGATCCGCGGCAGCGGGTCGCCGACGAGCTGGTCCATCACGCGGCGCCCGCCGAAGCCGGTCTCCACCAGCACCATCCCGGGCGGCTCGCGCTCGACGCAGCCGATCAGCGCCGCCTGCTCGCAGCCGGCGACGCTCCGCAGCGCCGCGAGCGCCCGCTCGGCCGCATCGGCGGCGACGAACGCGACGAGCCGTCCCTCGTTGGCCACGTACATCGGGTCGATCCCGAGCAGCTCCGCCGCCGCCGCGACGCTCGGCGCGACCGGCACGTCCGCGGCGCGCACCGTCACCGACACGCCCGCGGCGCGCGCGAGCTCGTTGAGCACCGACGCGACGCCGCCGCGGGTCGCGTCGCGCATGCAGTGGAGCGCCGGGCCGGCGGCGTCCAGCAGCGCATCGACCGCGGGCCACAGCGAGCAGGTGTCGGACTCGATCGAGGCGTCCAGCTCGAACAGGTTGCGGGCCAGCATGATCGCGGTGCCGTGCTCGGCGATCGGACCGGAGACGAGCACCATGTCCCCGGGGGCGATCGCGTCGCTCGCGAGCGTGGCGCGCGGGTCGATCGCGCCGATCCCGCTCGTGCAGATGTACATGCCGTCGGCCGCGCCGCGCTCCACGACCTTCGTGTCGCCGGCGACGATCTCGACGCCCGCGGTCTGTGCCGCGGCCGCGATCGCCGCCACCTCGGCGCGCAGCACGCCGGCGTCGAGGCCCTCCTCGAGGATCAGCGAGACGGTCAGCGCGAGTGGCTGCGCGCCCGAGACCGCGAGGTCGTTGACGGTGCCGTTGACCGCAAGTTCGCCGATCGAGCCGCCCGGGAAGCGCAGCGGTTTGACGACGAAGCTGTCGGTGGTCATCGCGAGCGCCACGCCCCCGGCCAGCACGGCGCCTGCGTCGCCGAGCGCGGCGAGCGCGCTGCCGCCCCGCCCGAGTGCCGGCACGAGCAGTCCCTCGATCAGCGTCTGAGTGGCCTTGCCGCCGGCGCCGTGGGCGAGCGTGATCCGCTCGTCGCGGAAGCGTGCGGGCTTGGCCCGCGCCGTCTCGATGATCTCGAGCACACGTTGCTCGCGCCCGCGGGTGGGCGACTCGGACGCGCTCACACGGCCGCCCTGGGCGTCGCGAGACGCCCGTAGTTGTAATAGGCGGCGCAGGCGCCCTCGGGGGAGACCATGCAGGTGCCGATCGCGTGCTCCGGCGTGCAGGCGGTGCCGAACACCCGGCACTCCCACGGCTTGATCACGCCCTTCAGCACCTCGCCGCACTGGCACGCCTGCGGGTCGGCGACGCTGACGCCGGGCACGTCGAAGCGCTGCTCGGCGTCGAACTCGCGGTAGGCGTCGCTCAGGCGCAGGGCGCTGTGGGCGATCGAGCCGAGACCCCGCCATTCGAAGTGCGGCCGCGGCTCGAACACCTCGGACATGACCGCGAGCGCCCGCGCGTTCCCGTCCCTGGAAACCACGCGCGTGTACTGGTTCTCCACCTCGCAGCGCCCCTCGCCGAGCTGGCGCACGAGCATCAGGATCGACTGCAGGACGTCGAGCGGCTCGAAGCCGGAGATCACGATCGGTCGCCCGTACTCGGCCGGGATGAACTCGAACAGCCGCGTCCCCACGACGGTGCAGACGTGTCCCGGGCCGACGAAGCCGTCGAGCGACAGCTCGGGCGAGTCGAGCAGCGCGCGCATCGGCGGCACGATCGTGACGTGGTTGCAGACGCAGCTGAAGTTCGTCATGCCCTCGGCCTTGGCGCGTTTCAGCGTCAGCGCCGTCGAGGGCGCCGTGGTCTCGAAGCCGATCGCGAAGAAGACGACCTCGCGCTCGGGGTTCTCGCGCGCGATCCGCAGCGCGTCGAGCGGCGAGTACACCATCCGCACGTCCGCGCCCTGCGCCTTGGCGTCCAGCAGCGTCTGCTCCGAGCCGGGCACGCGCAGCATGTCGCCGAAGCAGGTGAAGATCAGGCCGTCGGTGCGCGCCAGCGCGATCGCGTCGTCGACGCGGCCCATCGGGATCACGCAGACCGGGCAGCCGGGACCGTGCACCAGCTCGACGCTGTCGGGCAGCAGGTCGCCGAGGCTGTACTTGTAGATCGCGTGTGTGTGGCCGCCGCAGATCTCCATCAGCTTGAGCTGGCGGCCCGGCTCCACGGCGGCGAGGATCTCGCCGGCCAGCGCCTGCCCGAGCTGGGCGTCGCGGAACTCGTCGATGTATCTCACGCCGGCGCTCCGAGCGCGCTGATCGCCACACCGGCGTGCACGAGCAGCTCGTCGCCGACCGCGACCGCTCCGATCAGGTCGATCGCGACGCTCTGCGCGACGCCGTCGGGTCCGGCGCAGAGCGCGGCGTCGCGGTCGAGCTCGAGCACCCGCATCACGGTCCCCGCGTCGCCGCAGGTGATGCAGTGCTCTTCGGCGAGCGTGCGGTCACCGTGCTCGTCGGCGGGCGCGCACTCCGCGCCCGCGGGCCGCCCGCTCATTCGATCGCGCTCGCCTTCAGCTCTTCGAGCTCCTGCTCGTAGCGCTCGCCCATCTCCGTGAGCAGGCGGATCGTCGCGTGCGCCTCCTCCTCGTCGACCTTCGAGAGCGCGAAGCCGACGTGGATCAGCACCCAGTCACCGGGCGCCACGCCCCCGTCCTCGCCGGCCAGCAGGCCCACGTTGACGTTGCGGCGCACCCCCATGACCTCCACCGTCGCGAGCTCGTTGCCGGCGTCGACGATCTCAACCACCTGCCCCGGTATCGCCAAGCACATGAGTTTTTCGGGCACTCCTCTCTTGGGGGCGCGTTTCGAGTGTACGTGACCGCTGTGGAGATCGTCACCGCGCCTTTCCGCGCACGAGGCGCGCGAACTTGCGCAGCGGCCGCGTGAGCCGCCAGCTGCGGCTCGTGGCGAAAACCCTGAGCTCCGCCGCCTGGAGCTCGACCTCGCGCCGCAAAGACACGACGTTGGCCAGCACGGCCGCAGTTTCGCGCGGCTCGTTCTCCTCCCAGCGCTCGAGCTCCGCGGTGGTGAAGCTGCCCGGGCGCTTGCGCATCACGACGACCCCCTGCCCGAACAGCGGCGGCGCTCCCGACGGGTCGCCGGCGCGCAGCGCCACGATCTCGAACGCGCGACCCCAGTGGGCCCGCAGCCACCACTCCGAATGCGCGATCAGCGGCCCGCCGTCCTCCCACTCGGTGCCGGGCTCGAGCATGTTCATGCCGTTGATCTCCTCGCCGATCGGGACCTCGCCGTGGCGGCTGATCCCCGGCCCGAAGACGGTGATGATCAGCACGCCTTCGCGGTCGAGCAGGCGGTGCAGCTCGAGCAGCCAGGCGCTCCACGCGTCGAGCAGGTGCGTGAAGACCGAGAACGCATAGATCAGGTCGAACTGGCCGTCGGGCTGTTGGATCGGCGGCCAGTCCGCGGTCTGGAAGGCCTGCAGCGGGGGCGAGAGGTGCGCGCGCATCCACTCGACGCTGCGCGGCTCGATGTCGCAGGCCCAGTAGCGGCCGTCGGGGTTCTCGGTCAGCGCGTGCCTGATCACGCGGCCGGCGCCGGCGCCGAAGTCGAGCACCCGCTTCCCCTCGAAGCTCCAGTCAGCCGGCAGGAGCGTCCGGATCAGCCGCCACTGCTCCAGACCGCGCTGCTCGTAGACCGTTGCGGGGTCGCGGGTGCCCAGATCCCAGCCGACGCGCCGCACGAGCCGATCCGGGGGCAGCGGGATCGCGGGCACCGGCGGATC
>CAWHDS010000007.1:0-21040 GCA_963828135.1 uncultured Solirubrobacterales bacterium | reverse complement strand
TTCCCAGCCGAGCAGCTCGCGCGCCTTGCGGTTGCTGAAATTCTGGTCGATGCCCAGCACGTGCACCGCCTGGCGCGACAGCAGGGGCTGCGTGTGCAACCGCGTCGTCCTGCGCAGGAAGCGGTAGCCGTGCTCGAGCGAGAAGCCGATCGCGTTCGCCAGCCAGTACGGCAAGCTCAGGCGTGCCTGCCGACAACCCAGTCCCTCGGCGAGGTCGTCGGTGAACTGCTTCCACGTGATGTCGAGGCCGTCGCAGACGTTGAAGGCCTGGCCGGGAGCGGCTTCGCGACGCAACGCGAGCAGCGCCGCGTCGGTGAGGTTGTCGACGTAGCACAGGCCGGCAAGCACGCGACCGTGATCGATCAGGAGCATCTGGCCGCGCCGCAGCGCGCGCGCGATCTCTCCGATCACGTCCGTCGAACGGGGGCCGTAGACGGTCGCCGGACGGAGGATCACGGCGTCGAGGCCGTGCGCCTGTGCCACGCCCCGAACCTCGGCCTCGGCCGCAAGTTTCGTCTGCGCGTACCAGTTTCGAAAACGTGGCGACGACGAAGGTTTCGTCGACCGGCGCCGCCACCGGGGTAGCCGTAGACGTCGGTGGTGCTGAAGTGGATGACGCGTTCCACCGATGCGTGCGGCGCACGCTTCGAGCAGGTTCCGCGTACCGGCGACGTTGACGCGTGCGATCTCGTCCGCCGTGCCCCAGTCCGACACCCACGCCGCGCAGTGAAACACGTAGCGGCAGCCGGCCACGGCGTGAGCGAGTGACTCCGGGCTCGCGAGGTCGCCGACGACGATCTCGACATCGAGCGTGTCGAGCTGCGTGGTGTCGCTGCTAGCCGCGAGCCAGGCAGCGCACGTCGTAGCCCTCCGCCAGCAGACGCTCCGCCAGGTGGCCGCCGATGAAGCCGCTCGCACCGGTGATCAGACACGCGTCGCCGCGCGCAGGATCGCGCGGCCTGACCGCGAAACGGCGGCTGATCGGTCACCGAGCCGGGTGCGCGGCGCGACGGCCGAGCGTTGCGGTCGCGATATCGCGGACAACCGCCCAGTTCTTGCCCGCAGCGCCGTGACAGTCGGCCAGCACGGCATCGAGTGCGCCCAGGAAGCTGTGCGCCTCGGGCTCGGAGAGCGTCAGGGGCGGCAGCAGCTTGATCACGTCGTTTTTCCCCGCCGCCATCGTGATGACGCCGTGGTCGCGGTGCAGCGGGATCACGATCAACTGCGGAAAGAGCCCCTCGCTTGCCATGTGAATCAAACGCCAGTTCAGCCGACCGACGCGGGAGCTCGGCGCACGCAGCTCGATCCCGATCATCAGCCCGCTGCCGCGCACCTCTTTGATCATCTCGTAGCGCTGCTGAAGCTCCGCGAGCCCAGCGCGCAGCACGGCGCTGACCCGCGCCACATGCTCGAGCAGGCAATCGCGCTCGATGATGCGCAACGTCGCGAGACCTGCCGCCATCGAGAGACGATTGCAACCGAAAGTCGATTGATGCATATGAGAGCGCTCAAGCATTCCCACAGCCTTGTCGTAGATCTCCCGGCTCGTGACCATCGCAGCCACCGGCATGTAGCCGCCGCTGAGCGCCTTGCCGACGAGCACGAAGTCCGGCTCCAGTCCCGACTCCTCCAGCGCGAACCATCTACCGTTCGTCCGAGCCCGGTCTGGATCTCGTCGATCACGACAGGGTGCCGTAGCGCCTGCACAGCGCCTGGGCTGCCTCGAGATAGCCCGCCGGCGGAAGCGTCACCATGCGACCCTGGATCGGCTCGACGACGAAAGCGGCGACGTCCTTCATCCCAGCTCCGCCTCCAGTCGCCCGAGGTCGCCGAACGGCACGCGCGCGCAGCCCGACAGCAGTGGGCCGAAGCCCTCCTTGAAGAACCCGTCGCCACCAGCCAGAGCGGTCCGAGCGTCACACCGTGAAAGCTGTCGTCGCAGGAGATCAGACGCGGCCGCCGCGTCGCCGCACGCGCGAACTTCATCGCCGAGTCCACAGCCTCGGCGCGGGTGCTAGTGAAGAACACCGCGTCGACCCGCGCGGCAGGCGGAGGGCCAGGCCCTCGGCGAGCATGCCGGCCAGAGCCAATGTAGATCTGCACGCCGTCCACGAGATCCGCGGCAAGTGTGGCCTGCAGAACGTCGCGAACGTCCGGATGGTTGTGACCCAGGCTCGCGAAGCCCTCCCCCGTGTGAAAGTCGAGGTAGGCGCGACCCGCCGCGTCGTGGAGGTAGGCCCCTGCGCCGACACGTAGTCGCGGTCGAACCCGAGGATCTTCAGCACGTCGACGAGCGACGAGTCGAGGTGGCGCGCCGCGAGGTGGAGAGTCTCGCCCGCGCGCGCGATCGCATCCGTGACCACGCCAAGCGAATCGGCGACGACGGTCGTTTGAGGGTTGGCGTTCATGTCGATGTGACGGCACCAAGCGAGCGACCGGCCGGCGCGAAGACGTGCGGCGCTTGCCCGAGGGGAGTCTAGTTCCGCGGTCCAGGCCGCGATCGCGCCCGGGCGCGGCGCCGGGCGCTCAGGCGACGCGCAGCGGCGCCGTGCAAGAACGGGCTTCGAGCGCCGCTCAGCCGTCGAGCGGCAGATCGGCCGCGGGCTCGGCCATGGTCGCCGACGCAGCCAGGTCGTCGACGGTCAGATGCGTGACCGGCACGTCCAGTTCGCGGCGCAGGCGTCCCAGCTCGCCGTGCTCCTGCCAGCTTTCGCCGGCGCGCCCATGAGTGACGACGATCACCTCGTCCGCGCCGAAGTCGCGCAGCTCGTCTTCGAGCGCGGTGGCCGGGTTGGTATCGCCGACCGCCCCATGGGCCACGAGGCCGCGCTCGTGCGCCGACGCCAGCGAACGCTCGAGCCGCGTCCGCGCCTGCGCGAGCCCCTCGTCGATATCCGACACGCCGTAGTGCAGGTGAGACGTGAGCACCGGGGCGAGCACGTCGACCTCGACGCGCTCACCGCTCACCCGCGTGATCCGCTCACGCAGTTCGTCGCCGGCGAGCGTCTGGTTGGCGACGACGAGCACATGTCGCACGCCGGTCGCGGGACCGTGCGGGTGACGCTGGTGCGCCGCGTCGCGCAGCGCGGTGCGGCGGTCCGGATTGTCGGCTCGCAGGTACGCGACCGCGCCGAGCACGACGACGCACCCAAAGAAGACCGCGCCGACAAGCGGCTCCGTCAGCCAGCCGATCAGCACCGACAGACCTATCGCCGCAGCACTCGCGACCGCAAGCCGAAACGCTTCTGACTCGGACCTGACAGGCAGACGCATCGTAGGTGTCACGGTACGCCGTCCGATCGTGTTGTCATGGGGGAGAACTACGGGTCCCGGTGCGACTTTCCGGACGATCGCCGAGGCTCCTGCGCCCACCCGATACGCGCCGCTCGGCGCGCGCCGCGGCTGCGACGTTCCGCCGCCAGCCATCAGGACGGGGACGGCTCGAGCTCGGGCGGAGGCGCGATGGCGGTCGTCGCGCCGGTGACGCCGCTCGGACCGGACGCTCCGGCCAGCGGCGCCTGCGGCGGGTTGGGCGTGTAGACGGGCTGCGGAAACGCCGGCCAGTTCGCGGACGGCGTGCGGTTGACGGTTCGAGCGCCACTGCCGCCGCCATCGCGCGGGCGGGTGAGTCGGCGACGATGTCGATGTCCTGGTGGTCGGTGTAGATCTCGAGATTGTCGCCCCCGCCGTAGACCACGGCGGGCACGCCGTGTATTTCGATCCAGTGCTGCGGTCCGAACGATGCGTCCGAATGCGATTCGTAGATGTTCGTCGTGATCTTCAGCGGAAGCGTGCACCCACCGTCGCGCAGTGGACCGCGTCCCTCGCAGTTGCCGTAGTAGACGATGAATCCGACCCGGGTGTAGAGATTGAAGAGGGTGGGGCTGTCGGCTTCCGTGAGGTGCACGCCGTCGACCTCGAGACCGGCCCAGTAGACCGTGTACTCCTTGAAGTCCCGCGCCGTGGCGAGGGCCGTGACCGAGATCGCACCGACCTGGTGTGTGCTGCAGCCTGCGAGCAGCGCACCCCACGCGACGATCGCGGCAAGCGGCGCTCGGTGCCGCAGGCGGCGGGAAAAACACGCGAATCGCATCAGGCTTTGATTATCGCCTCCGGCGACCGCCGCCTGGCCGGCAGCCGGCATGCCCGCACGGACGGGACGCCGCGAGAACAGCTTCGCTACGAGCCCTCGACCGATGCGGGCGCCTGTGCGCCGGCGCCGACTGCTCGGCGCAGCTCGACCTGGGGGATCAGCCACGAGGCGAGGAAGGCGACGGCGGCGATCGGCACGGCGATCATGAACACCGTCTGGATCGACTGCGCGTAGGCGGCGGCCACCGCGTGATGGACCGCCGGGGGAAGTTTGTCCAGGATCGCCGGCGTGACACTCGAACTGGCGAGCCCGCGCGGCAACCTCGCGCTGCCGAGGTGGCGCACGAGATTGCCGACGAGCACGTTGGAGAAGATCGCGCCGAAGATCGCCGTTCCGAACGACCCCCCGATCGAGCGAAAGAACGTCGCGCCGGAGGTGGCAACCCCGAGCTCCCCGTATGGCACGGCGTTCTGCACGATCAGCACGAGCACCTGCATCACGCAGCCCAGCCCGACGCCGAGCACGAACATGAAGAGCGCCGCGACGACCAGGCTCGTGCCGATGCCGACCTGCGACAGCAGCAGGATCCCGATCGTGATCAGCGCGGTTCCGGCGATCGGAAAAGCCCGGTAGCGCCCGGTCCGGCTGATGACGAGCCCGGATCCGGTGGAGCAGATGATCAAACCGACGAGGAGGGGCAGCAGCTGCAGACCGGAGACCGTTGGCGACTCTCCATGCACGATCTGAAAGAACACCGGCAGATGTGATCGCCCCGAACATCCCGAGGCCGACGATGAAGCCGACGATGCTGGTGACCGAGAAAGCCCGGTTTGAGAACAGGTGCAGCGGCAGCACCGGCTCGGTCGCGCGTCGCTCGACGGCGACGAAGACGACCAGCAGGACCGCGCCGGCGCTCGCGAAGGCGATCGTCAGCGACGAGCCCCAGGCGTAGGTCGTGCCCCCGAGGCTCGTGAAGAGAACGAGGAAGCTCGCCGAGAGCGTCAGCACGGCGGCGCCGATGTAGTCGATCACGTGGTGGATCCGGCCGAGCCGCCCCGGAACCTGGATCGCGATCACGGCCAGCGCGACCACGCCGATCGGGATGTTGATGTAGAAGATCCAGTGCCAGGAGAGCTGGTCGACGAACACGCCGCCGAGCAGCGGACCGATGATGCTCGCCACCCCGAACACCGCCCCGAACAGCCCCTGGTAGCGGCCGCGCTCGCGCGGTGACACGATGTCTCCGACGATCGCCTGCGCGCCGACCATCAGCCCGCCGCCCCCGACACCCTGAACCGCTCGGAAGGCGATCAACTCGGTCATCGTGTGGCTGAGGCCAGAAAGCGCCGAACCGCACAGGAAGATGACGATCGACGCTTGGAAGAAGACCTTCCGTCCGTACTGGTCGCCGAGCTTGCCCCACAGCGGCGTCGAACGGTCGCCGCGAGCAGATAGGCGACGACGATCCACGCAAGGTGTGACGCGCCGTGGAGATCCGCGACGATCGTCGGCAGCGCGGTCGAGACGATCGTCTGGTCGAGCGCCGCCAGGAACATCCCCATCATCAGCGCGCCGATGATGATCAGCACGCGGCGGTGGCTGAGATTCGCGATCGGCGCTTCTGATGCGTCTGCGGTCACCGGCTCGCCCATCGTTCCCCGCAGCCTAGCCCTCTATTCGCGTGGCCTTGCAGGTGCTGCCCGCGGTCACCCAGACCGGTGCCCGCGCCGCGAGCGTCATCCAGACGCTAGACGTGGCCCGTGCTTCGTCGCAAGGCCGGTCGAGGGAGGGTTCGGCCCCTCAGCTCAGCCGCTTCTCGAGCCAGTGCGCGGCGTAGGGGTTCTCGTTGTAGAGGGGGATCGACGTAGCCGGCGGCCTCGTACATCGCGAGAGCCTCGGTCAGCGACGCTGCCGTGTCGAGCCGCACCGTGCGGCAGCCGAGCTCGACGGCGCCGTCCTCCAGTGCGGCCAGCAGGCTGCGTCCGATTCCCTGTCCGCGCGCCGCGGGCTCGACCCACATCCGCTTGATCTCGGCCGTGTCGGCGTCAAGCCGCCGGACCGCACCGCAACCCACGGCCTGCTGTCCCTGCCAGGCGAGCAGCAGGAGAATGTGGCGCCACCAGCTCCGCCGACGGCGCCGCCGAGCCGCGAGCTCGGTCGAACCCGTCGGGGAAGCGGCATCGAGCTCACGGTGGTAGCGCTCAAGCAGCGCGACGGCCAGCGTGCTCTCGGGCTGCTCTCGGGTGAAGCGCAGGTCGATCGGCCAATTTACGCTGCACGCGCCCCTGACCCGCCTGGAGCAGCGAATCGCCGCGATCCGTGGCCACGCAATGCTGGCGTCCACCCCGGAACGCCGGAGCCTTGTGTGTGTGTCGCCCGCCTCCCGCCGCTTCGGCCGCCCGCCCGCTCGCGAGCCGAAGCTCCCGAGCGCACGTGACTGGGAACGCTCGGCCGTGCTCGAGCCGCGCTCCGCTCGCTCCGGCCGGAGCTTGTCAGCGATGGCGGCGGGCTCCCCTTTCCCCCGGGCGTACTCGAGGCAGCGGCCGGCCGACTCGACCCCGAGGATCCGGCTGTGGCGGCGCTGGCCGGCCATCTGCGTCAGGTCGGCGCCGAAGCAGGGAGTGCGCGCGCCATGGAAGCGAAGCGCAAACGCGGCAACGACCTCCGCGGCGACACATCCACAGGTGAACCTCGACGGCTGGCGGCTGCTTGCGCGCACCGCGACGAGGGCGTCTTCGGGCGTGGGCCGCCACCTCAGCTGGTGACCGTGGCCGTGTTACACGATTCCCGCCGACACAGCTGGAGCGTCTCCGCGTCCAGCGCGGCGCGACCCCTGCGAGCCACGCGCGACCTTATTCGCACCTCGTCCTGGCGCCCTGATCCCACACATGATCCGCAGTCCAGGACACCACGCTGCGCGTGCTCGTCACCGAGCAGACCTTCTCGGGCGGCCAGCGTGCCTACGGTCGCGTGCTCACGCCGGACATGTATGTCGACGATGACCGGCTCGTGCTGACGCTGTTCGTGACGCCGAGACCTGGGTACCAGGCCGGCTCGAGCAACCCAGAGACGCCGGTGCGGATCGCGCTTCCCCACCCGCTCGGGAACCGGCGGCTGATCGACGGCGCGCTCGCCGATCTCTTCCCGCGTGGCGCCGCGCCCGAGCCCCCGTCCTGACCCGATCCGGAGATCCTGATGAGCGACTACCCGCAGATGATCGTCCCGGTCAACCACATCGAGCCGGTGCCACGACGCGTCCGAGCGTTTCTCGGCGGCGAGCTGGTGCTTGACACCACGCGCGCGATCTACGTCTGGGAGTGGCCCAACTATCCCCAGTTCCACATCCCCATCGCCGACGTCACCGCAGCGTTCCTGGTCGACGAGAACCACGAGCAGCGCCTGAGCCGCGGCAGCGCAACGCGCTACGGCCTGCGCGTCGGGCAGATCGACCGGCCCGGCAGCCTGCGCGTGTACGGCGAGGCATCGCTGGAGGGGCTCGCCGGCATGGCGCGGTTCGAATGGGACGCGCTCGATGCCTGGTTCGAAGAGGACGAGCGGGTCTTCGTCCACCCGCGAAACCCCTACACCCGCGTCGACGCGCTGCGCTCGACCCGAGCGGTACGCATCGAACTGGACGGCGTGGCGCTCGCCGAGTCGCGCTCGCCGGTGATGGTGTTCGAGACGGGACTGCCGACGCGCTACTACGTCAACCGCAGCGAGGTGAACTTCGAGCACCTGGTCGAAAGCGACACGGTCACGTCCTGCCCGTACAAGGGCCGCACGAGCGGGTATTGGTCGATCCGCGTCGGCAAAGCGCTTTACCCGGACCGAGCCTGGGCCTACGACTTCCCGACGCCCGCGCTCGCGCCGATCGCCGGCCTGATCGCCTTCTACAACGAGCAGGTCGACATCACGCTCGACGGAGTGCGCCTCGAGCGACCGACGACGCACTTCTTCAAGTAGCCGACGTGCCCTCAGCGGTGCTCGGGGTTCGGGTAGTCGAACCTGCAACCGGCATCCCACCGCGAGCGCTGGTTGCCGTGCGCGGGGATCCCGCCCGCCTCCTTCAGGATCCGCGCGAGATGCAGCAGGTTCCAGGTCAGGAAGGTGGTGTTGCGGTTGGTGAAGTCGTTCTCGGGACCGCCCGACCCTGGGTCGAGGTAGCTGGGCCCGGGACCGGCCTCGCCGAGCCAGGCGGCGTCAGCCTGTGGTGGGATCGAGAAGCCGAGATGCTGGAGCGAGTAGAGGATGTTCATCGCGCAGTGCTTGGCGCCGTCCTCGTTGCCGGTGATGATGCAGCCGCCGACGCGGCCGTAGTAGGACCATTGGCCGTGCTCGTTGAGCAGATGGCTGTTGGCGTAGAGGCGTTCGATCACCCGGGTGCAAACCGATGACTTCTCGCCCAGCCAGATTGGTGACAGCAGCACGAGGATGTCGGCCGCCATCACCTGCGCGTAGATCTCCGGCCAGTCGTCGCGATCCCAGCCGTGCTCCGTCATGTCGGGATAGACGCCGGTCGCGATTTCATGGTCGACGGCGCGGACGACCTGTACGTCGACGCCGTTTCGCTCCATGATCGCGATCGACTGGTCCGCGAGACCCTGGGTGTTCGAAACCTCGGGCGAGCGCTTCAGCGTGCAGTTGATGTAAACGGCGCGCAGAGCGGAGAGATCCCAACGGGACTGCTCGCAGAGCTGCTCCTGAACGGCACTGAGTGGGGTCATCGGCGTCTCCTGGTTCGCGGTCGCAACAGGCCTCTCCGTGCGCGTTCGCGAGCTCGCCGCGCGCGAGCACGCGATGACAGCTTGGTCCCCGATCGGTGACCCGCGCCACACTGTTTCGTCTCGCCGGAAGACCGACGCGTTACGGCATCCGCCGAGCGATCGTCGAGCGTGCCGCTACCGTTGCGCCACCGTGCACTTCTACCGCGACCGCGTGCTTCCTCGTCTCGTCGACCGCGCGTGCTCAGGCTCCGATCTCGCCGCGTGGCGCACCGAGGTGACCGCGGGACTGCGAGGGAGGGTGCTGGAGATCGGCTTCGGGTCGGGGCTCAACGTCGACCACTATCCGTCCGGCGTCGAGGTCGTGCTCGCCGTGGAGCCGGCGGCGGTGGCCCGGCGCCTATCCGCGCGGCGCGTCGCCGCGAGTCGGCTGGCGGTCGAGCACGTCGGTCTCGACGGTCAGGCGATTCCGCTGGCGGACGCGAGCGCCGACGCGGCCCTCTCCACGTTCACCCTCTGCAGCATCCCCGACGTGCAGCAAGCATTGGCTGAGCTGCGGCGAGTGCTGCGCCCGGGCGGCGAGTTCCACTTCCTCGAGCACGGCCTGGCGCCGGAGCCCTCGGTCGTCGCCTGGCAACGGCGTCTCGAGCCGCTGCAGCGCCGTCTCGCCGGCGGCTGTCACCTCACGCGCGACTGCCCGGCACTGATCGCCGACGCCGGGTTCTTGATCGAGCGCCTGGAGCAGCGCTACGCGAAGGGGCCCCGGCCTTACGCCTGGTTCAGCGTGGGCATCGCCATCAATCCAGTTTGACGACACGTCGAGCGGCTGCTAGTAACTGCCGTTGACCGGGGGCGAACAGATCGCAGAGGAGAGGACATGGCAGAGCCCCTCGCGCGTTGGTCACGTGGCCGCTGGTGGCGTCCACTGGCGTGGGTGCTGACGGCTTTCGCGGCGGCGCTGGCGTTCGCGGCGTGGAGCGGCTCTTCCCCGGCCGCACCTGCACACGGCGCCGCGAGTGCATGCGGCGGCGCCGGCGCCGGCTCGACGACGCTCACGCTGTCGATCGGTGGGCACAGCCGCATCGTGGTCGTGCACGTCCCGAGCGACTACAAGGGGTCCACGAAGGTCCCGCTCGTCCTCAACATGCACGGCAGCGGCAGCACCGCCGTGGATCAGGAGCTCTTCACCGGCATGGACGCGACCGCCAACGCCGACGGCTTCATCGTCGCGTATCCGCAGGGCCTGATCCCCGACGGCACAGGCTTCGACTGGAACGTCCCCGGCGTTCCGCTGGTCGGGGGCAGGTCCGTGCCCGCCCATTCGGCGAACGACGTCGCCTTCCTCACGCAGCTGGTCGACGTCCTCGAGCAGCGTTACTGCATCAACCCGTCACGCGTCTACGCGACCGGCTTCTCCGGTGGCGCGCGCACCGCCAGTCAGCTTGCCTGCGACGCCTCGAGGGTGTTCGCCGCGGTCGCGGCGGTCAGCGGCCTGCGACGCCCGAGCCCGTGCCCGACCGGGCGTCCGATGCCGATCATCGCTTTCCACGGTACCGCGGACCCGGTCGACCCCTACAACGGCCACGGCCAGCCCTATTGGACCTATTCCGTTGCGCAGGCCGCAGCGGACTGGGCGCAGCAGGACGGCTGCTCAACGCACCCGGCGACCTCCAAACCGCAGAAGACGGTGACGCTCACCGCCTACGGCCACTGCGGCGGCGGCGTGAGCGTGGAGCTGTACACGATCAGCGGCGAAGGGCACGAATGGCCCGGCGGCCCGCCGCTGCCGTCGGCGTTGACGGGCCTGCTCGGAGCCCAGTCGAACGCGATCAACGCCGACAACGTGATGTGGGCCTTCTTCGCCGCGCATCCGCTGCCGTGACGGTCGAACCCGACGTCGCCCTGGCAACGCTCGACCGGGAGAGCGGCGAGCGGTTTCAGTCGCTTCGCATGGCGCTCGGAGTCCGCTCGTTCGGCATGAACCTGATCGTGCTGCAGCCCCGCCAGCGCGGCCGGATCCATGCCCACGAACACCAGGAGGAGGTCTACCTCGTGCTGGAGGGCGAGCTGACGCTGGTCGTCGCGGGCGTCGAGCACCGGCTCGGCGCGGACCAGGTGGCGCGAGTCGGGCCGGCGGTGCGCCGCCAGCTGGTCAACGCGGGAGCCGAGCGCCTGGTGCTGCTGGCGCTCGGGGGTGCCGGGGAGCACGCGGGGCGCGACGCCCGCGCCTGGAGAGCGTGGGAGGACGGCGGAGCGGGCCGGCCGCCACAGGAGGTTCCGACGCCCGACGACCTTCCCCTCGCCTGATCCGGCTCGAGGGAGTCGCTGGTCAGCGGCCGGGCACGGCCTCCAGCCGGCGGGCGAAGAATTCGAACACGCGGGCCCAGGCGTCCTGCGCGGCGCTCGGCTCGTAGCCCAGGTGCAGCGGCAGATAGATCAGCCGTCCGATCGGATGGTGCCCGTCGGTCATGAACGAGTGCCCGGCCTGCGAGTAGGTCTTGATGTCGTGCTCGATCCCGAGCCGGTCGAGATGCTCGCGCAGTCGCTCGCCCTGAGTGCCCATCGCACGGTCGCGCCCGCCGTAGGAGCCGACCACGGGGCACACGCCGCGCAGGCTCTCCGCGTCGGTCGGGACCTGCCCGTAGTTGACGGCTGCCGCCCGCAGGCCCGGCGGCGAGCCGGCCGCGTAGGTGAGCGCGAAGGCGCCGCCCATGCAGAAGCCGATGATCGCGAGGCGTTCAGAGTCGATCTCCGCGCGCGCTGCAAGCCATGCGCGACTCGCCTCGACCGCCGCGGTGATCTTGCCCGGGCGCCCCCGGCTGCTCTCGACCATGGCGCGGGCGAGACAGCCGAGCCGCATGCCGGCGCTGAACAGGTCCGGTGTCAGCGCCCCGTAACCGTGCTCGGCGAAGCGATCGGCCGCGTCGAGGATGTCGGGGGCCGGCCCGAACACCTCGTGCAGCACGATCACCCCGGGCACCGGCGGGTCGCACGACCCCGCCGGGAGCGCCAGCACGCCGCCTAGGGTGCGGCCACGGACCAGCGGGATCGTCACGTTGCTTCGCACGAGGGGGATCATCCCACGGTGCACACGGCCGGCCGCACAGCCGGCGGGAGCGCCGCCCGATGTGGTTCCAAGGTGCGCAACACCGGCCCGCTGCGGCGCAATCGCCGTTTGCGTTCAATTGTGGTTGCGCAACCGACGGCCCGGGCGTCAAGCTCCGCTGGTGCTCCGGTTCCGTCGCGCCGCCTACCGTCTCGCCTATCGACTACTGCGGCTCGTCGCGTTCGTGCGGCCGCCACGCGGGCGCGGGGCGAAGGCAGCCGTCGTCTGCGACGGCGAGGTGCTGCTGGTCCGTCACAGTTACGGCCCCCATCGCTGGGAGCTGCCGGGCGGCGCCGTGAGGCGGCGCGAGGATCCATTGGCGGCGCTGCGCCGCGAGCTGGCCGAGGAGCTGGGGCTCACCGCGATCGATCCGGTGCCGCTGGGCGTCCGCGCCGGACCGGGGAGATTCGCCCGCCACACCACGCACCTGTACCGAGTCGACCTCGCCTCGCGGAGCGTGCGGCCGGACCCCGTCGAGATCGCCGAAGCCCGCTGGTGGGATCCCGCCGCGCCGCCCGCGGCGCTCGGCTCGATGGTCCGCCAGGCCCTGAAGCTTCTCGGCTTTCCCCACGCCAAGGGGAGCTGACGCCGGCGGGGGTTCGCCTGGCCGCGAGGCGATCGCGCTAGCGTGCGAGGCGAGCATGCACGACGCCTCAGCCGCCGCGCCCGACGCCGTCGTCGCCGGGCACATCGCCCTGGATCTGTTTCCCGAGCTTCCAGGCCCCGTCGCCTACGAGCCGGGCCGCCTGACCGTCGTCGGGCCGGCGCTGATCTCGACCGGCGGCTCGGTCTCGAATACCGGGCTCACGCTGCACCGCCTCGGCGTCCCGGTGCGGCTGGTGGGGAAAGTAGGCGACGATCTGTTCGGCCGGGCCGTGCTGGACGCGCTCGCGCAGTTCGACCGTGGCCTCGGCAGCGAGATCGTGGTCTCACCGCGTGACGTGACGAGCTACACGATCGCGATCAGCCCGCCCGGGGTCGACCGGACCTTCCTGCACTGCCCGGGCGCCAACCAGACCTTCCGCGCAGACGACGTCCGCGACGAGGCGCTCGACGGCGCCCGGATCTTCCACTTCGGCTACCCGCCCTTGATGCGCGAGATGTACGCCGAGGCGGGAGCGCAGCTGCGCCGCCTGTTCGAGCGGGTGCACGCGGCAGGGCCGGCAACGTCGCTCGACCTCTGCGCGGTCGATCCCGAGAGCGAGGCCGGTGGCGTGGACTGGCAGGCGGTGCTCGCGAATGCGCTGCCGTTCGTGGACGTCTTCGCGCCGAGCATCGAGGAGCTGCTGTTCATGCTCGACCGCGACGCGCACGCGCGGCTGCAGGCGAGCGCCGGCATCGGCGCGTTCATCGACCTGGAGCGGCTCGCGGCGCTGGGCGAACGCCTGCTCGGCATGGGTGTCGCGGTCGTCGCGATCAAGCTCGGCGATCAGGGGCTCTACCTGCGGAGCTCCCGAGACGACGCGAGGATCGGCGCGTTCTGCGACCGCGTCGGCCTCTCCGCGCAGTCGTGGCGGGATCGAGAGGTGATCGCGCCGTGCTTCGCAGCCCGCGCGGTGGTGGGCACAACCGGCTCGGGGGACTGCACGATCGCCGGCCTGCTCGCCGCGCTGCTGCGGGGGGCGGACCCGGTCGACGCTGCTACCGGTGCAACCGCGGTGGGAGCTTGCAGTGTCGAGTCCGTGGACCCCACAAGCTCGGTGCCGCCGTGGCCCGATGTCGCGGCACGAATCGCCCGCGGCTGGTCCCGTACGGCGCTCGAGGTCGAACTGGGGGACAATGTGATCGTCGCGCGTAGCTCCGCAGGCACGCTGACGCTTCGCTGATGAAGTCACTCGATACCAAGCTCGCGAACATCCACGCCGATCCCGGTGGCGCGAGCGACTTCATCCTCGCCGCGGCCACGGACCCTGACATGGCCCGCGGCCTGGCTGCACCAGGGATCGACCCGGCCAGCGGCGCACGGCGCTCGCTCGCCGATTTCCGCGACCAGGTCAGCGAAATCGTCTCCCAGGGGCTCGTCGACATCGTGCTGATGAGCGTCAGCACGAGCGAGCAGCTGACGGTCGAGCAGCGGCTGTTCGAGGACTCGGCGATCACGCCGGCGGCGCGCGGCAACGACACGACCGACGTCCACGAGCTCGCGGGTGCCAACTATCCGCAGCAGGCCTCGCGCCCGTTTCGAACCGCGACGGTCGAACAGATCACCGGCGCGGCCGGCGTCGACCTCGCCCTGTACTCGATCACGCCCTGCAACGACGCGACGCTGGACGTCGCCGCGCTCGAGGCCTATCGCACGTTCCGGCTGGAAGCCGGGCGCGTCGGCCTGCGCCACTTTCTCGAGGCGTTCGTCCCCAACGTCGCCGAGCTTGCGCCCCCCGACCCGGCTCGCTTCCTCAACGACTTCGTCGCGCGCACGCTCGCCGGCGTTCCGCGCGACAGCCGGCCGCTGTTTCTCAAGATGCCCTACGGCGGCCCGCACGCGATGGAGGAGCTCGCCGCGTACGACCCGCACCTGATCCCGGGGGTGCTCGGCGGCTCCTCCGGCACGACCTACGACGCCTTCCTGCTGCTCGAGGACGCGCGCCGGCACGGAGCACGGGCGGCGCTGTTCGGGCGCAAGATCATGGACAGCGACCATCCGCTCACGTTCGTCCGCCATTTGCGCGCGATCGCCGACGGCGAGATGGAGGCGCGCGAGGCATGCCGGTCCTACCACTCCGAGCTGGACGCGCTCGGACTGCGCCCGCGCCGGTCGCTCGACGAGGATCTGGTGCTCACCGAAGCCTGGAACGCCTGACGTTCGAGCAAGGGGCCGGGAACCGCGAAGGCGCCCGCGAGCGCGATCGCGAAGGTGTTTTTCCGCAAAATGGGAACGAAACGTGCGGCGGTATCGTTCCCTCGTTTAGAACGCTCGCCCGGCGCCCACCCGCGTTGCTACGGTGGCCAGGATGCGTGCACGGATGCGGCATGCGCTGCTGATGGCCGTCGTCGTCTGCGCCGGCAGCGCGACGACCGCGTTGGCGGCGGCGCCGAACCCATCCGCGAACATGCCCTTCGCGACGCCGCCGAGCTGCAGCGTCCCGACCTCCGCGAGTTGCGAGAACGCGGTGGTCGCCGGCCTCGACAGCGCGCACACGGCGCTGGGACTCGCTCCCTACACCCTGCCTGCGGATTTCGACACGCTGGCGCCCGAGGAGCAGCTGTTCATCCTCTCCAACCTCGACCGGGTCGCCTACGGCTTGCCGGCGGTCAGCGGGCTCAGCCCGGCGCTGAACTCCGCCGCGCAGCTCGGCGTCGCCGACGACACCGACCCCAACCCCGAGCCGGACCTGCCCGCCGGCCTCGACGGGAGCGGCTGGGCCTCGAACTGGGCGGAAGGCTTCGCCAACGCTCCGCTGGCTTACTACGCGTGGATGTACGACGACGGCGTCGGCTCCGCGAACCTCGACTGCCAGAACGCCGGGGACCCCGGATGCTGGGGCCATCGCCAGGACGTCCTGTCGTTCTCCGACCCCGGCGGACTCGTGATGGGAGCGGCCGCGGGCACGGATCCCTCCGGCGAGCCGGGTTATGCGCTGACGATCGTGTGGACGCAGGAAGCAGGCACCAGCTGGACGACGCTCGACTACACGTGGACGCAGGCACTCGCCGACATCGGCGGTTCGGGCGGCGCCGGCTCCTCCGGTGCCAGCGGCTCCTCCGGCGGGAGCGGCTCCTCCAGCGGCACCGGCTCCCCCTCTGCCGGCGGCTCCTCCGGCAGCGGGCCGTCCCCGAGCGGGAGCGGCACCTCGCGCACCGCGGCGCCCTCAACCCCGATCGGTGCCGCGACGCCGACATCGAACGCGACGGGCGTGACGCCGATAGCGGTGATCGCGCAGGCCTGGGTTGACCCGCGAGCTCATGTCGCGCGCTTCGTGCTGCGTGCCGCCGGTAGGGCGGCGGGCTTCGAGTGCGCGCTGGTGCGGCGCGGGCCGCGCCAGCAGAACGGCGGCGGCCCGCACTACGCCGCCTGTGGCGCGGTACGCGTGTACACGCACCTGGCGGCGGGGCGCTACACCTTCTACGCGCGGGCGCTCGGTCCCGGCGGGCACAAGCCGGCGCGCCGGTCCTTCTCGATTCGCTGAGCCGAGATCTCAGCCTGTGGCGAAGTAGCGGTCGACGGCGGTCGCGAGACCGTGCGCGATCGCCTGCTGGCCGGCGGCGCTGTCGGCGAGCGAGGCCTCCGCGGGATTCGTGATGAACAGCGGCTCGATCAGCGCGCCGGGCATCTCGCTCGGGGTCGAGAAGTAGCCGGCCTTCGCCGGACCGATCAGCAGCAGGTGACCGTAGGCGCGATCCGCGCTGGTGACGGAGGAGCCGTAGCCGACGTCGGGATGAACGCCGTCGTCTGCGACGCCTGATCGCGTCCTCTTCAACCGCGCGAGCACGCTGGTCTGGACGAGCTGCGCGAGCCGCCGATTCGAGCGCCAGAACGGCCGCGCCGCGTCGAACAGCGTCAGGCTGCCGGCGTCCGAGCTGTAGTCGCTCGCATTGAAGTACACGCCGATCAGGACGTTCGCGCGCGCCACGTTCGCGCAGACGTCGCGGGCAACGATGTCGCGATGGACTCCCTGACCGGTGAACTCGCCGCCCGAAAGGTCGCCGGGCGCGGGGCGGGCGACCGCCGCCGCGCCCGTGCGCGAGAGCACCACCCGGTAGCCCTGGGCGCGCAGCACCGGCAGCACGTCGAGCGCCACGCGCAACGTCTCGGACGCCTCGTGAACGGGCTTCCCGCTCAGCGTCACGCCGACCGCACCGGGGTCCGGGCCGCCGTGGCCGGCGTCGATGAAGACGGTCCTGTGGTGCGGCCGGGCGGCCGTCGGCGCGAACGCGACACACGAGCCGGCTTCGAAGCGGGCCGGATCGAGCTGGCGCCCGCCGGCAGACCCGGCCGCAGCCGACCACGCCGGGGCGCCGGTCAGAGACGCCGTGACGACGAGCGCGACCGCGGCGAACAGCCAAACTCGGGTCGGCGAGACGCCCACGACCGCACCGTCACCGCTCACCGACACGTCACCTCCCGCTGATTGACGGCACCCTAGACGACGCGGCCGCCGGCTCGTGCGAGCGAACCTACGCCCCCCGTCGGAACGACGGGCTAAGCTTTGTTTCCAGTTCGTCCGATTACAAGGACGGCAGGTAGTGATCGCGCTGGCGGTGTCGTCCCCGACCCCTTGACAGTACGGTCGGGCCCGCCCCCAGACACTTGCACGCTCTCGCTGAACTAATCCATCGCCGCGCCCGGCTCGTGCTCGCGCTGACCGTGGTGCTCACGGTCGCGGCCGGCGTGGTCGGCTCAGGCGTCGTCGGGTCGCTGAGCGACGGCGGCAGCTCCGACCCCCACGCCCCGAGCGCGATCGCGGAAAGCCAGATCGCCGCTGCGACGGGCGTCTCGTCCGAGCCGCAGCTGATCGTGCTCGTGAGCACCCCGGGACCGGTGGCGGCAGCTCCGGGTCGCGCGGTGGTGGCACGCGTGGTGCGCGAGGTCCGCTCGCAGGCCGCGGTGTCGCGAGTGGTGAGCATCCTCGACGCTCCGCGCCCCGCGGTCCTGCTCTCGCGCGACGCACGCTCGACGGTCGTGCTCACCTTCTTCGGCACACGCGTTGGCGGTAACACGGCGACCGCCGCCGCCGAGCGAATCAAGCGCGACCTCGGCGGCCTCCCCGGTGTGACCGTCGGCGGCAGCCAGCTCACGTTCAGCCAGCTCGACGACGCGATCGCCGCGCAGCTGCCGCAGGTCGAACTGATCGCCTTCTCGATCCTCCTGCTGCTGTCGCTGATCGCCTTCCGCGGCCTGGTCGCCGCGGCACTGCCGCTGATGGTTGGCGCGATCGCCGTCGCCGGGAGCCTGCTGATCATGCGAGCGCTCTCGCAGGTGACGTCGCTTTCGGTCTACTCGCTCAACCTCGTCACCGGACTCGGGCTGGGGTTGGCGATCGACTATTCGCTGTTCGTCGTGTACCGCTACCGCGAGGAGCTGGCCCGCTGCGGGCACTGCTCCGAGGCGCTCGAGCGGACACTCGGAACGGCTGGTCGCACGGTCGTGTTCTCATCGCTGACGGTGTCGGTCGCGCTGCTGTCGCTGCTCGTCTTCCCCCAAAAGATGCTCTCGTCGATGGGGATCGCGGCGGCGATCGTGACGATCCTCGCCGCCACGGCGGCGCTGATCCCGCTCGGCGCTGTGCTGACGCTGCTCGGACCCCGCATCAACGCGCTCGCGCCGGCGCGGCTGCAGCGCGCGCGAAAGCGCGCCGAGGGGCCGGTTACCGAGGGTCACTGGTATCGGCTCGCGATGCGCGTGATGCGCCGCCCAGTTCTGGTCGCGGGGGCCTGTGCGGTGTGCCTGCTGCTCGTCGGGCTCCCGGCGCTGCACCTGCACCTGGGGTCGACCGACTCGCGCGTGCTGCCGGCGGGCTCGAGCGCCCGTGTCGTCGACGCCCGGCTGGCGAGCCAGTTCGCGTCCGACGACGTCAACCCGGTCGTGGCGCTCGTGCACGCACCGAACAGCGCGGGCACCGCGATGGCCGACTACGGCGCCCAGCTCGCGCGGCTGCCGGGCGTGGCGACCACACAGCCGCCGTCGCTGATCGCCAACGGGCTGTGGAGCATCGACGTGCTGGCCTCGCATCCGCCGCTCAGCACACAGTCGCAGGCCCTGATCGGCGATATCCACGCCGTGCCGGCCGTCTACCCGGTCGCGCTCGCGGGCGTGGCCGCAGCGCAGTACGACCAGGCGATCAGCCTGCGCACGCACATGCTGCTGGCGCTGCTGATCCTCGCCGCGACAACGCTCGTCGTGCTGTTCCGGATGACCGGGTCGGTCGTGCTCGCGATCAAGTCGCTGATCATGAATCTGCTGACACTCAGCGGCGCTTTCGGCATCCTCGTGCTGGTGTTCCAGGACGGCCGCTTCCAGAGTCTGCTCGGCTACACCTCCACCGGCACGCTCGAACAGACCAACATGATCATCCTGTTCATCATCGCCTTCGGGCTGTCGACCGACTACGGCGTCTTCCTGCTGGCGCGGATCAAGGAGACGCACGACACCGGCGCGTCCGACCGCGTGGCGGTGGCCACCGGCCTCGAGCGCAGCGGACGCGTCGTCAGCGCCGCGGCGCTGTTGTTTTGCGCCGCGGTCGGCTCGCTCGCCGCGTCGAGCGTTGCCTCGCTGAAGGAGTTCGGCATCGGCGCGGCGCTGGCGGTGATCATCGACTCGACGATCGTGCGAGCGCTGCTCGTCCCGTCGCTGATGGCGCTGCTCGGGCGCGCCAACTGGTGGGCGCCGAGGCGGCTGCGGCCGCTCTGCAGCCGCGCCTGGATCCATCCGACCGACGTGGTGCGCCGGCGGATCGCGGCCGAGCACGCGGCGGCGCCGCTCCCGCCGCGAGTCTGAACGGGGCGCCGCTCCCGCCGCGAGTCTGAACGGGGCGCCGCCCCGCCGCGGGTGTGAACGGGGCGCCGGGTACGCTTCGCGGGTGAGCGTCCCCCCCGCCGTGATCCTGTCGAAGTCGCAGTTGGCGACGCTCGCCCAGCACGGGGAGGAGCGCGTCGCCGCGGTCGGCGATGTCCTGTACCGGGTCGGCGACGCGCGGTACCCGTTCATCGCGATCTTGGAGGGAGAGGCAGCGATCCTCGATGCAGCGGGGCGCGAAATCATCCGCCACGGCCCGGCGGGATTCCTGGGCGAGCTGAACCTGATGTCGGGACAGACGGTGTTCGTGACGGCGGTCGTCACGGCGCCGATGCGCTACATCGCCGTCGACCGCGATCAGCTGCGACCGTTGCTGTTCGAGGACGGTCCGCTCGCGGACCTGCTCCTGTCGGCCTTCATCGCGCGGCGGGAGGCGCTCCAGCAGCAGGGCGTCGGGATGGAGGTCGTGGGTCCCCATTCGTCGGAATCGACGCGCCGGATCGTCGAGTTCGCGCAGCGCAACCGCCTGCCATACAGCTGGCGCGACCCCGAGCACTCCGATGACCCGGCGGCCGCGGCGGTGATCGGCGCGCTCGATCCCGGGGAGGTTCCGCTCGTGACGTTGCCGGGCGGCATGGAGCTGCGCAACCCGTCGGTCGGCGAGCTTTCCCGGGCGCTCGGGATCGGCCTCGAGCTCGCCGCGCATGAGGAGGTCGACCTCGTCGTGGTCGGCGGCGGTCCGGCAGGCCTGGGGGCGGCGGTGTATGCGGCGTCGGAGGGCCTGGCGACGCTGGTCGTGGAGGGCACGGCGCTAGGTGGACAGGCGGGCACCTCGAGGCGGATCGAGAACTACCTCGGCTTCCCGGCCGGGATCAGCGGCTCGGAGCTAACCAGCCGCGCGGTCACACAGGCGCGCAAGTTCGGTGCGCGCACCGCCACCCCCTACCGCGCGCTCTCGCTGGAACCGGGGTCCGACCGCCACGTGGTGCGCCTGGAGGGCGGTCATGAGATCGCCGCACGCGCCGTGCTGCTCGCGACCGGCGCCGACTACCGCCGGCTGCCGGTCGCCGGCCTCGAGGACTACGAGGGCGTCAGCGTCTTCTATGCCGCCGGGCCGCCCGAGGCCCAGCGCTGCGGTGCCACACGCGTGGGCGTCGTGGGCGGCGGCAACTCGGCCGGACAGGCAGCGGTCTGGCTGGCCCGCGGCGGTGCGCTCGTGACGCTGCTGCATCGCCGCACCGACGTGCGCGAGACGATGTCCGACTACCTCGTGCTCGAACTCGACCGCTACGGCGTGGCCGTGCGCGACCGCAGCGAGATAACGGAGTGCCGGCAGCGACGGGGAACTCGAGGCTGTCGTGCTGCGAGACGGCGAGCGGCTCCGTTCTCCTTCCTCTTCGTCTTCCTCGGCGCGGCCCCATGCACCGACTGGCTTGGCGAGACGGTCGCGCGCGACGACAACGGCTTCGTGCTGACCGGAGCGAGCGCCGGGTCGGAGACGCTGCTCGAGACGAGCGTGCCCGGGATCTACGCCGCGGGCTACGTGGGTCAGGCTTGGCGAAGCGCTGCGTCACCGCTGTCGGTGAGGGCGCGATGGTCGTGCGCTTCGTCCATGAACGCCTGTCCGGCGTACCTGCGTAGGACCGGCGGCCATGAGCCGCGCGCGG
>CAWHDS010000006.1:0-124813 GCA_963828135.1 uncultured Solirubrobacterales bacterium | reverse complement strand
TCGCCTATCGCGAAGCACTGCCGGGCTATCCTGCACCAGTTTCCCCGCGATCACTTCGAACACCGAAGTTCCGCACGGAATGGTGGTATTACACAGGCAATGTGTCGGATGCGGCGGGTAAATGGTTCGGCTTCGAACTGGTTTTCTTCCGCCAGGGTCGAGTCGGATCCGATGCCACCGAAAACAAGTCCGATGGCCGTCCAGGATCTCTACCTCGCCCACGCCGCCCTCACCGACGAAAACGGCAACCGTTTCTGTCATGACGAGCGCCTGAGCCGTCGGGCCCCGGCGTGGCAGGCGCCAGCTCGACAAACGGCGCATCTGCAACGGCAACTGGTCGGCGCATGGTCGGGCGACAGGCAGACGCTTGAGGCCATACAGATCGTTTCCGATTTCACCTGACTCTGCAGCCCGAGCCGCTCGTCATTCAGGGCGAGAACGGCGTCAGTCAGAAGGCACGAAGGCAAGGGCCGCGCCTCGCACTACGTCTCGTTCCCGCTGCTTCGCGTCTCCGGGACTATCGATGCAACGCGCCGGTGACGGGCCGCGCCTGGATGGATCACGAATGGTTCACCGAGCAACTCGCCCCCGATCAGGTCGGCTGGGACTGGTTCAGCGTCCAGTGGACGATCGGACCGAACTCATGCTCTTCGAACTGCGCGCACAAGGACGGCAGCATCGAACCCTGATTCTTCGGGAACATTCATCGATTCCGGGGCAAACCGCTCCACCTGACTCATGCGCGATTCGTCCTGCAGCCGGGCGCGAAGTGGCGCCAATACCCGGTCGAATGGGCGCATCAGGTCCGGCGTGGGCATGTCGATATCGACGCGAAAGCCGTGCTTCCGGACCAGGAACTTTATGACCCGGCGGAAGATTGCCACCGATCTGGGAAGGTGGCGGCGGATCATTCGGGTACAAGGAAAGGTGTTGGTCGATCTCGAAATGACGGGATATCAAGTCGCCCCGGAAATTCTGACGGGCATGTTTCGACAACAATCGGCGAACATGTTCAACCGTAGAGGCTATGTTGGGGAATAGTCTACTCACCGCATGATTCCAGGCAGAAATTTCCCGCCTCGAAAGCCCAGTCGCCGAGAAAACGTAAACGAATCGATCCGTGCGACGCGAAGTGCGCGCAGTCTTCCCGGACGGCACCGCCGAAATCATGCCCACCTCCGCGGCTCTTCGCAGGGCGCAGGAACTGGGGCTCGATCTGGTGGTCGTGTCGCCGACCGCCGTGCCGCCCGTGGCCAAGGCGATCGATTACGGCCACTACCAGTACGAGATGAAGAAGAAGTCAGCACGAGGCCAAGAAGAAGCAGCACGTGGTGCAGGTGAAGGAACTCAAGTTCCGTCCCAATACCGACGATCACGACTACGACTTCAAGAAGAACCATGCCATCCGCTTTCTGCAGGAAGGCAACCGCGTGAAGGCCGTAGTGCAGTTTCGCGGACGCGAAATCGCTCACACGGATCTGGGCCGCAAGCTCCTGCTGCGCTTTGCCGAAGACCTTACCAGCTTACGGCGCAGTCGACGGCACGCCGCGCATGGAAGGCCGCAACGCGCACATTCTGATCAGCCCGGTGAAAGCCGCGGTGGTGAAAGAATCGAAACCCGAGAAGTCGGAAAAGCCGCCGGCGAAAACAGAACCGCCCGCCGCGCCTCCGCGTAATCGACCGTGAAGCGCCGGACCGTAGCAGCATATGCGACGGTCATCTTTGTTATCAATATTCTGATCGCGGGTAAACTGTTCTCGCAGGAATATTCGGACTATCTTTCCTCGAACGAGGGAACATTCATTGCGATTGCGCGCGAAATTGCGGCACGTCCGGGCGGCATCCTTTGGTTCCCGATTTGGGATTGCGGTTTGCCCTTCCAGAACACATACCTGCCGCTCCTTCACATGATTGTGGGCGGGTTCAGCATCCTTACCGGCCACTCGGCGGCGCTGGCGTTTCATCAAGTCTGCGCGACCTTCTATTGCCTGGGGCCCGTTGCGGTATTGCTGCTCGCATACATCATCACGGAGCAGCCTGGCACCAGCTTTTTCGCCGCGCTGGCGTACTCGATCATCTCCCCCAGCGCGATGTTAATCCCCGCTATTACCAACGACGTGGGCGGAGTCCTGCGGCTGCGGCGACTGCATGTTCTGGTTGGATACGGCGAAGGTCCGCCCACGGCCGCGCTCACGATCTTCCCGCTCGCAGTCCTGTTCCTTTACCTTTCGATCACACGCGGAAAAATGTGGATGAAGGTAGTGGCCGGCGCGCTGATGGGGCTGACGGTGCTCACCAACGCGTTCGGCGGTACGCTGCTCGGCATGGCTGCGTTATGCCTGCTCTGCACCATCGAAACACCCCGCGTCTGGCGCAACGCTCTGAATATTGCGCTGATCGGACTGCTCGCGTGGTGCTGGATTCTGCCGCTGTTTCCGCCCTCGGTGCTGGCGGCGATCCGAATGAATTCGCCGACCGTCGGGGGCGATTTCCACTACACGACGCGGACCTGGGTCGCGCTCGCCATTCTGGCCGTCGCGTTCGCGGCGCTCGCTGTCGGACTGCGCAAACTGCGCTGGAAACCGGAGCTTCAGTTCTTCGGGCTGCTCGCGTTTCTGATCGCGGCCATCGTGATGCCGGCCTTCTTTGCCGAGATCTATCTGCTGCCGCAGCCGCACCGTTATCACGTCGCGATGGATATGACGATCTGCATTGTGGTTGTCTTCGGGGTGCGTGAGGCGGCGCGCCGTCTTCCTCCGCGCGCGGGCTTTGCCCTCGTCGCGGTTTGCCTGCTGCTGGCGGCCCTGCAGACACGCTATACGGTGCACTACGCACGCGCGTCGATCCATTCCGTTCCGGTGATCGAGCAGAACGCGGTTTACAAAGTCGCGAAGTGGGCGAACGATCACCTGCAAGGCAGACGCATTTTCGTCGGCGGAGCTTACGGTTTTTACTTCAACGATTTCACGGACACGCCACAGATGACCGGCGGGCATGACCCCATGCAGCCCAACTTTCTGATGCGCAGCGCTCCCTTCCAGATCTACAGCGGAATGGGCGCGGAAGCCGATGAGGGCAACGTCGCCGTGCTGTGGATGAAGGCCTTTGGGACGCGCGCCATCTATGTGTCCGGACCGAAAAGCGAAGAGTTCTACAAGCCGTTCCGCAACCCGGCGAAATTCGATGGCATTCTGCCCGTGCTGTGGCATGAGGGTGGCGATACGATCTACGGCGTTCCGACCCGTTCCGAATCGCTCGCGCACGTGGTTCCGGAAGCGGCGCTGGTGCGCACCATGCCGATCAATGGCATCGATCTGGATCAGGTAAAACCCTACGTCGGCGCACTCGAAGATCCTGCCCTGCCCAACGCCGACTGGCAGTGGAAGGACTGGCATTCCGGCACGCTGCACGCAACTATTCAGCCCGGCCAGGCGATCTCACTACAGATCACCTACAACCCTGGGTGGCACGCGACCTGGAATGGCACAGCGCAGAAAATCCGCCCCGATGGCCTGGACCTGATGGTGATCGAACCGCAGTGCAAAGGTCCGTGTACGCTCGACCTTTATTATGACGGCGGTACGGAACTGAAGGCTTGCCTTGCTGTAAGCATTGCCGTGATGCTGCTGTCGCTCGGTCTGCTTATTCGGAGTAGAGGAACTCGGGATAGCGATTTATCCGCAGTTCACCACGCTTAGCCGCGAGGCACCAGGTCTGCTCGCCGCGATCCTCCGCCTCGTATCCCAGCGCTTCCAGCAGCGGCTTCAGCATTTCCGCATGCAGCGCGTATTCCTCAATCGTGGTGGTAAAAAGTCGCTCGATTTCGAACCCCGCGGCTTCGAGCGTCAGACGCAACTCATGCGCCGTATATTCGTGCACGTGACCGATCTCCGGGAACATCGGATCCGGGCGCTTATACTGCGGAAATATCTGCGGATTGGTGCGGCCGTCGAGCGCCTTCGCGATACTGGCGAAACTGGCCGCGTTCGGCGTACTCACCAGCAACCGCCCGCCTTCGCACAGCACGCGCCCCGACTCCACGAAAAGGTGCATCGGGTCGTACGCCATATGCTCGACGATCTCGGTCGCCAGCACCAGATCGAAGTAACCTTCCGGGTACGGGAACGGGTCGCGCTCGGCGTCGAAGTGATCCACCAGACAGGTGAAGTCGCCATCGGGAAACGACATGGTTTTGCGATCCTGCGTGCCCGGTTTGCCATAATATGCGCCCCGCACTTCGCGATATCCGCAAATCCTTTGCAGAAACGGCGTAATCTGCATGTAACAGCCGAGTTCGAGCGCGCGCCCACCTTCCGACTGCGGCACCAGTTCCAGCGTTTTGACCAGGCGCGGCAGGTGTTTTTCCAGATAAGGGCGCGCGGCCTCGTTATCGAGCGGCAACGTGCGCAGCGCTCTTTCGAAATCTACGGGCATTCTTCCGAGGATAACGTGCACGGCTGACGCCAATGTATCCGGGGTAACCTGAATGCATTGATCGTCATACTGGCCGCAGCGCTTTTGCTTTCGGGCGTCGTGCAATTGCCTCCGGGCGAGACGCACCTGAGCCATCCCATGGAGATTCCGAAGGCTCCGCACACGGTGATTCGCGGGAATCCCAAGGGCAGCACGCTGATTCTCGACGCGGGCTTCCAAGGCGCAGCCGCTATCGTGGCAGAGGGCGTTTCGGACCTGACGCTGGAAGGCTTCACGATTCGGGGCAACCGGACGGAGATGAAATCGGACTGGTATCTGCCGCCGGGCGAGACTCCGTTTGCCGATTATTTTACGGACAACGGGATCGTGGTGCGGAAGAGCGCGGGCGTGAAGATCCGGAACGTGGCGTTCAGCGGGATCCGGGCGTTTCCTGTGATTGTGAGCGCGTCGTCGGACGTTTTGATTGACGGGCTTCGGATCGCGGACAGCGGGACGTTGAACCGCGCGGGCCGCAATAATACTTCGGGCGGGATTCTGCTGGAGCAGGGTGTGTCGCGTTTCGAAGTGACGCACTGCACGATCACCCGCGTAACCGGCAACGCCATCTGGACGCATTCGTATTCCAATGCGCCGCGATCGTCGGACGGCGTAATTCACGACAATACGATTTCTACGGTGGGGCGCGATGCCATTCAGGTGGGCCACGCGACGCGGGTTCGCGTGGAGAATAATTCGGGGTCGGACCTGGGATATCCGGCGGAATACGTGGATATTGAGAGTCAGGCCGTGGCCGTTGCGCTGGACACGGCGGGGAACGTTGACCACAGCGTCTATGCGGGCAACCATTTCACTGACGTCAACGGCCAGTGCATCGATCTGGACGGGTTCCACGATGGGTCGGTGACCGGAAACTCCTGCATCGACAAGAAGCCGCTCGACGCTTATCCCTGGCTGCATGAGGGGATTGTGTTCGGCAATAACAATCCCCAGATGGAATCGACCGGGGTGGTGGTGACGGGCAACGACATTGAAGGGTTCGCGTATGGCGGCGTGTTCCTGATCGGGCATGGCAACCGGATTGAAGACAACCGTTTTCTGGACATGAACCGCGCGCATTGCGGAGCGACTCCGGTGCCCGCGCGCTGCGCCTACGCGACGGATCAGCCGGATATGCTGCGGGCGGGGATTTATCTGGCGAACAACGGCGGGCGGGCGGCCGTGACGCGCGGGAACGTGATCCGGGGGAATACGATCACGGGGTTCGGCATGGCGGAGCATTGCGTCGCAGCGGCTCCTGGAGTCGCGGTGGCGGAGAATACGGCGGCGGGGAATCGCTGCGAAGAAGCACCGCCGCGCGTGACAGTCCCGTAAAATTTGAGCTCAGGCAATGGCGACAGAGATGACCGAAGCTCAGAAGCGTCTGGAAGTGCTTCTGATGGAAGGACTGGCCAGCGAATCATCGGAAATGACTCGGCTGGACTGGGACGATATTCGCAGGCAGGCTGCGGAGATTCTAAAGGCTCGAAATAAATGACTCAGGTCTGCCGTATTACGGTGAACCCGGACGTTCGCCTCGGAAAGCCGTGTGTCAGAGGGCACAGGATTACCGTTGCGGAAGTTATCCACTGGCTTGCGTGCGGTGCGAATGAGGAGCAGATCCTCGCGGACTACCCGCAGTTGGAAGCCGATGACTTCCCCGCAATTTACGCTTTCGCTGGGAACGCAGGCGAATCGCCTACGCTACAGGGCATGCGGCTCTGCTCCGACTTTTCAATCGAAGTAATGCGGCACAAACCGGCTTAAATTATCCGTAATCGGGCCGTCCGACTCGCGGATGCCAATCCCCGCCGGCCCGCGGTCCGTGATCAGCCAGCTTCCCAGCACCGGCCACTTGCCATCGAACACCGCGTCCGGAGCGACAGCCTGCCACACAAAACCCTCTTCGCCATACGTGCCGTCAGTCGCCGTGTCCCCAGCCCGCCGATGCAAAGTGACATTCGCGCCCTCGCGCGAAAGCAATGGCTTCCTCACGAATTCCGCCATCCCGCAAGGTCCGCCGAGGTGCGCTTCCAGAAGATTCGGATGGCCCGGAAACAACTCCCATAACACGGCCAGAAGAGCCTTATTCGACCACAGCATTTTCCAGATCGGCTCAATCCAGATCGTCTCGCCGTATGTCTCCAGAATCGGACCGCTGAAATCTTTGAGCAGCCACTCCCAGGGATACAAAGCGAAGACGCTCTGAATTCTGCGCTCCTCCGGATCCCTGAATTCGCGCCGCCCCCCGTTCCATCCGATATCCCGCACAAAAAGACTTGCCGTCGCGATGCCTGCCTGCTGCGCGGTATCCCTCAGATAGGTCGCGGTCATGGCGTCTTCGTCGTTGCGCATCGACGCGAAGTAAAGCAGGTCGCCTTTGAGATAAGGCTTAATATCTCCCCACTGCGAAATCAGTTTTTCATGGATGGAATTGAACTGATCGGTGGCCGGCATCGCTTCGCGGCGCCAGTACCACTGCACGACCGACGCCTCCAGCAGACCCGTCGGAGTGTTGGCATTGTACTCAAGAAGCGTCGGCGGGTTGACGCCGTCATAGCAGAGATCGAAGCGCCCGTAGATCGAAGGCGGCTCCGCTTCCCATGCCTGCTTAATGACGGGCCAGGCCGCTTCGGGAATATGAAATTCCGCAAAACGGTCGTTATCGATGACGTCCTGCGCGGCGAGCAGGCAAAGGCGCTGTAGTTCCGCAGTGGCGGCTTCGATGACCTCAATCTCCCGCAGACTGAAGTGATAACACGCCGATTCATCCCAGTACGTGCGGCCCTCGGGCGTATGGAAGACCAGCCCGAGCCGCTCCGCTTCGCGCTGCCAGTTCGGCCGCGGAACGATTCCGATGCGCTTCATTCGCCCCCGCCCCCGCCGTGCCCCTCGCCCCCTGCGCCGTGCGCTTCACCCGCGCCGCCGATCACGCCGTGCGAAGTTGCGGAATCCGCGTCGCCCGCGCCGGGAGTTGTGGAGCCGCCGCTGACATGGGATCCGACTGCGCCGCCGCTGCTCGATCCGCCGTAATACCAGTGATACACGCCCGTAGTCGGACCCTGGCAGTTCCGGTCTTCGACGATGTTATTATTCCCATCCACGCAGCGTTCGCGTTCGGAGCTGCAACCGGTCATCGCGGCCGCCGCCGATACCACCAGAAATAATTCCACGCTTCGCGATCGTTTCATTGACGCCAGTGTCTCAGAGCGGGCGACAGCGTGGCGCAGATGGCAACCACCGCAAGCGTCGCCAGACCTCCGGCCCAGACGCTGGGAGATGCGCCGATCAGGGCCGCGGTCCACCCCGATTCCACCGCTCCCAGCTGATTCGAACAACTGATGAAAATATTATTGACCGCGAGCACACGGCCGCGCACATGGTCCGGCGTCTTCGTCTGCACGAGCGACTGGCGCAGCACCACGCTGACGTTATCGAATGCGCCCACCAGCACCAGCATGGCGAGCGACAGCCAAAGATTACGCGAGAGTCCGAAGGCGATGGTGGCCGCGCCGAAGCCCGCGACAGTCAGCATCAGCGCCGGACCCGCGCGTTCGATCCTCCGTTTGTGCGCCATCGTCAGCGCCATCAGCACCGCGCCCACGGAAGGGGCGGCGCGCAGCCAGCCGAGCGCCGACGGGCCGCCATGCAGGATATCCACCGCGAAGATGGGCAGCAGCGCGGTCGCGCCGCCGAACAGCACCCCGAACATATCGAGAGATACGGCGGAAAGTACCAGCTTGTTCCCGATTACAAAACGAATTCCCTCCAGCAGCGACTTCATATCGCGCGGAATCGCCGCCGCATTATTTGCCGTGCGGCTGGAAATGGAAGCGAAGCTGATTAAGGTAAGAACCGCGAAGACTGTCTGCAGCAGATACACTGTGCGGCTGCCGGAGGTTGCAAGGATGAGGCCTGCCAGCGCTGGCCCGCTGACATTGGCAATCTCCTGCGCGCTGCTGTTCCAGGTGATGGCGTTGCCCAGCGTTTCCAGCGGCACGATCTGCGGCAGCATCGCGCCGCGCGCCGGGTTCTGAAACGTGCGCGCTATGGCGGTCATCAGCAGGCAGCCGTAGATCGCAAACACGGAATGAAAACCGAACGCAAGCAGAGCCGACGCCGCAAGGTAAATGCACTGCGTCACCACCATGACTTTGCGGCGGTCGTAGCGGTCGGCCACATGTCCGGCGAAAAGCGAAAACAAAAGGAAAGGCGCAACCTGGACAAAGCCCACGTTGCCCAGCACCAGCGCCGAACGGGTCTGAACGTAGAGGTCCCAACTCACCGCGACCGACAGCATCTGTAGTCCGAAGTTCGAAAGAAACGCGCCGGAAAGCAGATACCGATAGTCGCGGAGGCGGAACGAGAGGTAGGCGTCCAATATCTGAGCGTACACGCCCAGTTGTTACATCGTGGATGCAGCACCGGCAACCGGCGTGACCACTAACGGTGCGGAAGGGTCGTAGTTGCCCAGGACCTTCAGGCCGACGCGGTCATGCCCGATGAAACTGAAGGTCACAGTCAGCGTTTTCCTTTTTCCGTTCACAACCTGGTAAACCTGAGGCCGGTAGTGCCACGCGTGGCCGTCCTTACTCACGATCTCGAGCGATCCGGTTCCCGAGTAGCCGATTCGCTCCGCGTCCGCGAAGTGCAACTGGACGGAAGAGGGATCGGTACCCGGTTCGATGATGAGATCGCGGATCGCCGAACCGTGGCCACGATCCTGATAAGCTACGCCCGAGCCGGCCATGGCGCTGCCGACGGTGGCCAGAGCCAGCAGTGTGGGCACTACAACCGGAAAGATATATCGTTTGTTCATTTTGTTCCCCTTTTCCTCAGCCACCGTTCAGGCGGCTCTGTCTCTACACGCGCAGGTTTGCGAAAAACGGGATCAAAGTTTTTTCTGGCTGCAATAATAAACAGGGAAATGCCTGAAGCGGAATCGACCCCGGACGTCACGCGGCCTCCTCATCGACTGGAGTAACGGCGACGAGAAGGCGCTGGAAGAACTGATGCCGCTGGTCTATGGAGAACTGCGGCGGCTGGCGGGCTCCCATCTCCGCCGGGAACGTTCCGCCAATACCCTGCAGTGCACCGCACTGGTACACGAAGCGTACCTGCGGCTGGTGAATCAGAGCAACGTCCAGTGGCGCAATCGGGCACATTTTTACGGCATCGCCGCGCAGATGATCCGGCGCATACTTGTGGACCATGCGCGCGCGCAACATGCGGGCAAGCGCGGGGCCGGTGCCGTCAGGCTGGAACTCGACGACGCGATGGCGGTTTCGGAACAGCGCGAACTGGATCTGCTGGGTCTGGACGCCGCGCTGCTGCGGCTCGCCGCCATGGACGAACGGCAGGGGCGCATCGTCGAGTTGCGCTTTTTCGCGGGACTGTCGGTGGAAGAGACGGCCGAAGTGATGCAGCTATCGACCGCGACGGTGAAGCGCGAATGGAGTTCCGCCCGTGCCTGGCTGTATCGGGAGATGACGCGGACATGACGCCAGAGGCGATCTTCCAATGACGCCCGAAACGTGGCGGCGCATAAAGGACGTCTTCGACGCCGCGGCCGAAATCAAACCCACGCACCGCGAAGCGTTCCTCGGCGAAATCTGCGGCGGCGATCCGGAGTTACTCGACGAAGTGCGGTCGCTGCTGGCTTCGCTCGACGATGCGGGCGATTTCATCGAGTCTCCGCCGCCCGTTCCGGAGTCGGCCGTGGAAGATCCGGCGTTCCGCACCGGCATGAGCATCGGTCCGTACCGCATCGTGCAGGTGATCGGCGAAGGCGGCATGGGCATGGTTTATCAGGCGGTGCGCGTGGACGACCTCTACCGCAAGCTTGTGGCCCTGAAGGTGGTGCGGCGCGGGCTGTACAGCCGCGATGCCATGCGCCGTTTCGAAACGGAGCGCGGCATTCTGGCGCATCTGGAGCATCCGAACATCGCAAAGCTGCTGGACGGCGGAACCACGCCCGACGGGCAGCCCTGGTTCGTAATGGATTTCATCGCGGGCACGCCGATTGACGAGCATTGCGAAAACGCGAAGCTGCCGGTTGACGATCGCCTCCGGCTGTTCCTCACGGTGTGCTCGGCCGTGCAGTATGCGCATCAGAATTTCGTGGTGCATCGCGACATCAAGCCGCGCAACATTCTGGTCACCGCGGATGGCGACATCCGGCTGCTCGATTTCGGCATCGCCAAACTGCTCGACCCCGATGCCGAAGCTGCCGATGAAACTACCAGCGTGCAGATGATGACGCCGGAGTATGCCAGTCCGGAGCAGTTGTTCGGGCAGCCCGTGACCACCGCGAGCGACACGTATTCGCTGGGCGTGCTGCTCTACCTGCTGCTCACAGGGCAGAAGCCGTTCGTATTCAAGACACGGTCGCCGCAGGAGATTGGGGAGGTCATTAAGAACAGCGAGCCGCGGCGGCCCTCCGGCGTTGTTTCGGGACGGCGCGCGCGTGAGCTTGCGGGCGATCTGGATAACATTCTGCTCAAGGCGCTGCGGCGCGAACCAGAACGACGATATCTCTCCGCGGAGGCGCTCGCGAACGACATCGAGCGCTATCTCGACGGTCTGCCGGTCCTTGCGCGCAACGGCAACTTCCGGTATCGCGCGGGCAAGTTCGTCCGCCGCCATCAGGGCGCTGTGATTGCGGCCTGCGTGGCGGTGCTGGCGCTGATCGCGGGAACCGTTACCACCTCATGGGAAGCGCACGCGGCGCGGGTTGAGCGCGAGCGCGCGGAACGGCGTTTCAACGATGTCCGGCGCGTGGCCAACTCGCTGCTGTTCGATGTGCAGGATGCGATTCGGGATCTGCCCGATGCAGCCGGCGCGCGCCAGCTGATCGCCGCGAAGGCGACGGAGTTTCTGGATAACCTTGCGCCCGATGCGGGCAACGATCCCGCACTCGAACGCGAGTTGGGAAGCTCGTACGAACGTCTGGGCGACGTACAGGCACAGCAGGGCCTGCCGGGCGCGCGTGCGACTTACCGCAAAGCCATGGAGATTCGCGAAAAGGCCACCGCGGAGAACCCCGCCGATTCCGATCTGAAGCGCGACCTGATTGCCAATTATGCAAAGCTGAGCGATTCCCTGTGGCGCGGCGCCGACCGCGCAGGCGCGCTCATCTATTCGCGCAAAGGCCTGGAACTCAGCCGCACGCTCGCAGCGCTGGCGAACGCGCCTAAGCAGGATCGCATTCAGCTGGCTGCGAATCATCTGGACTATGGCTATAAGCTCGCGCTTTCGGGCTCGGACCGGAAATCCGGCATTGCGGAATGTAAGGAGTCCGTCGCGATGTTCACGCGCCTGGCAGGCGCGGATCCCTCCGATTCCAACATTCGGCGCCTGCTCAGGATCGCCGAAGACCGGCTTACTGAAGTAGCCCTTCTATCATGAGGAAATATGTTGATCCTTCAAGTCCACATTCACGTCAAGCCGGAATGCCTCGATGCCTTTCGCGCCGCCACCATTGAGAACGCACGCAACAGCGCGCAGGAGCCGGGCATCGCGCGCTTCGATTTTCTCCAGCTTCAGGACGATCCGAACCGTTTCGTCCTGTGGGAGGTCTATCGCACCGAAGAGGCCGTCGCCGCGCATAAGCTGACTGCGCATTATGCGACATGGGTGGAAGCGGTTTCCGACATGTTTGTCGAGGCGCGCACGCGCAGCTGGTACACCAGCGTATTCCCCGGCGACGAGGCCTGGTAGCTCGTAATGCGGTTCGAATTCGCGAGCGCCGGGCGAATCGTCTTCGGACCGGGCACGATAGCTGAACTCCCCGCTATCGCCGGCGCGTGGGGCAAGCGGGCGCTGGTGGTAACCGGAAAGGACAAGATCCGGCGCGCGGGAACCGCCGGCTCGAAGCTCGAGAAGGCGGAGCGGCTCGGCGTCAGCGTAATCGACGAAGCCGGCCTGCTCAGGCTGCTGGGAGCTTGAGCTTCGCCAGCGCGATCGTCATCGTGTCCTGCGCCGCCTGCGCCGCCACGACGTTGACGTGGTTCATCAGGAACGCGAAGGCGAGGGTACCGTTGCACCATCCCGCCAGGTCCGAGGCGTCGCTGAGCGTGCCGGTCTTGGCCATGCAGTGACCGGACGCGGCGGTGTGGGGCATCCGCAGTGCGAGCGTGCCGCTCTCGCTGACAACCGGCAGCGCCGCGCGCAGCGCCGCGCCGACAGCCTGGAGCGACGCGATCCCGCCTGGGCTGAGGTCGCGCAGCAGCGTGACCACGTCGATCGGGCTCGTGCGATCCGCGCGCGAGAGCCCGGAGCCGTCGACGATTGTCGGCGTCAGGTGCAGGCCGGCGAGGAACTGCTGCACGACCGTCGCGCCGGCCGCCGTCGTGCCGCCGGTGCCGAAGCGGGCGCCGAGCGCCTTCAGCAGCATCTCCGCGAAGAAGTCGTCCGACGGCAGTGCCGTCAGCTCCACGAGCGTCGTCATCGGCGGGGAGGCCACGCTCAGCAGCAGCTTCGCCCCGAACAGGTTTGCGACGCCGGCGTGCGAGCGGCCGCTGACAACGACGCCGTCGTGGCGCAGCGTACCCGCCAGCTTGAACGCGGCGTACGCCGCCGGTGAGCCGAGCGCGCCGCTTTCACCGCGGTTGAAGGCCAGCGCGCTGAGCGATCCCACCAGGTTCGGGTCGACGGCGTAGTTGGTCGACGGTCCCCCGCGGCGGCTGTCGAAGTAGGACTCGTCGCCGATGATCGAGCCCTTCACCTTGCGCAGGTCCGTCGCGGCGACGAGCAACTTGGCGAGCGTCTGGACGCTCGTGCCGGCGCCGTAGTAGGTCTTGATGAAGCCGGCGCTGCCGAAGGTCGGATCGCCGCCGCCGCGCAGGTAGAGGTTGCCAACGAACAGGCCGCCAGGCTCGAGCTTGCCCACGCCGTAGACGCTTGTCTGCAGCGTTCCGGTCAGCCCGAAGCGGTCGAGCACGGTGGACAGCGTGTAGAGCTTCTCGACCGACGCCGGGTTGCGCGGCACCGAGCCATCGTCGTCGAACAGCACCTCACCGTTGGCGAGGTCCACGACGTAGGCTCCCGAATGGCCTCCGAGCGGCTTCATCGCCTTGGTCATCACGGCGCGCAGATGCGCGACCTCGGCCGCAGGCAGCGGCGGGCCGTGCCCGCTCGGCCCGGTCGCGCCGGTCGGGCCGGTCTTGCCCGTCGGGCCCTTCTTCCCGGTCGGGCCGGTCTTCCCCGTTGGCCCGGTCTTGCCGGTCGGTCCCGTCGCGCCCGTCTGCCCGGTCGGCGCGGGCGTGCCGCCGTTGGATGGCGGCCCGGCCGGACCGCCGGTCGAGGACGCCATCGCGGCGGCCGGACCGATCGCGAGGGCGGCGACCAGCGCGAGGGTCTTGATCGTGGAGCGAGCTCGCACGCGCTGTCAAGGATAGTCGCGGGCGCGGCGTAGAATCGCTGTCGACGATGGGCACGCTCGTCCCTCTCGAGCCGGTCAAGCAGCGCGCCGCCGATCGTGGCGGGGCGTCGAAGGTCGCGCTCGTTCTCGGCGGCGGCGGCGTGACGGGCGGCGTCTACGCGGTCGGCGCGCTGCGGGCGCTGGATCTGCTCGCGGTGAACATGTCGGTCAACCAGTTCGACGTGTACCTGGGCACCTCGTCCGGCTCGTTCGTGGCGGCGCTCGTGGCGAACGGCGTGACGTCGGAGGAGATGATGCAGGTCGTGCTCGGCGAGAGCCCGGCGACCTTCCACGACCTCGACGCCGGCATGTTGCTGCCGCCCAATCTGGCGGGACTGCTGCGCAGCGCGGTCGGTCTGCCGCGCCATCTGCTCGAACTCGGCTATCAGCTCGCCACGGCCCGCGGCGGCGGCGCCCTGATCGACGCCATGCTCGACTTCGCCGACTCGCTGCCGGCCGGTTTCGCCACGACACGCGGGATCGAGCGCTACATGAGCGAGGTGCTGGCGCACCCTGAACGGTCCGACGACTTCCGCGCGCTCGCTCGCGAGCTCTACATCGTGGCGACCGACCTCGACAGCTGCGAGCGGATCGTCTTCGGCGAGCCTGGCTGGGACGAGATCGCGATCTCACGCGCCGTCAGCGCCTCGACCGCGCTGCCGGTGCTCTACGCGCCGGTGCGGATCGGCGATCGCGAGCTGATCGACGGCGGCATCGTCTCGACCACCAACCTCGATGTCGCGGCGGCGCACGGCGCGACGCTGATCGTCGTCGTCAACCCGCTGGTCCCGTTCAGCAACGAGGGGCCCGAGCGCCGCCGCCGCGTTTCGGACTTCGGTTTCTCGCAGGTCGCCTACCAGTCGTTCAAGCTGCTGGCGCATCAGCGCCTCCACGAGCGTCGCGAGAGCTGGGCGGCCCGCTTTCCCGGCGTCGACATCGTGCTGATCGAGCCGGACCGCGACGACCGGCTGATGTTCGAAACTTCGCTGATGAGCTACTCCTCGCGGATCGAGATCGCCAAACACGGCTTTCGCTCGATCACGCACAAACTGGCCGGCGACTATGACCACCTGAAGGAGGTTTGCGCGCGCCACGGCGTCGAGATCTCCGCCGACCGCGTGCGCGGCGTGCTCGAGCACTTCGCTCCGGAGAAGGAGCGAAGCCAGGGCTGGCGGAGAATCTTCGAGCAGACCACCGGCGCGCTGCTGCGCCAGTCCGGCGGCGCCTGAGCGTCAGCGCAGCCGGGCGGATCCGCTTCGCAACCTGGTGTGCGCGGAAGGCGGGCCGGATGCTGGCCGGCCCGCCGCCACGGGGGCAGGCAGGCCCGAACGGGGAAGCAGGCGGGGCGCGAGCAGTTCGGCCGGGGCCAGGACGGTGGGCTGCAGCCCAGGGCTCACGTGCCGGCTCCCCGGCACGTGAGCGTCAGGGATAGCTACGCCTCGACCGGCTGGCGGACCACGGCGAGGCGCCGCAGGTTCTCCAGGAACAGGGCCTTGTCGATCCGACCTTGAAAGATCGGGACGCCCATCTCCATGCACTTCGAGATCACTTCGCGGCGTTCCAGGCCTGCTTCGCGCGCGAGCTCCGTGGGCGTCAGGTGATTCGCCATCGGTGCGTCCCTCCTGTGATCGTGACCGCGTCTAGATATACCTCTTCGCCAGGACGGATACAAGCCGATTTCGCAAAAGCTTCTAGACCGGGTTGTCGACTAGGACATCGGTGTGCTCGACGGCGAAGCGCGTGGCCAGATGTTGCCCGAGCGCGCGCACGCCGAACGTCTCCGTGGCGTGGTGCCCGGCGGCGATGAAGTGGATGCGGCGCTCGCGTGCGATCGCGCTCGCCCACTCGGCGGGCTCACCGGTGATGAACGCGTCGAGCCCGGCGTCGATTGCCTCGTGCACGCTGCGGGCGCCGCCGCCCGACACGATGCCGACGCCGCGCACCCGCGGCGGTCCGCCGAGGAACGCAAGCGGTTCGCGTGCGGTCAGCCCGGCCAACCGCGCAACGAGCTCCTCAACCGCGACGCCGTCGCCGGGGTAGCTCGCCCGCACGCCCACATCGCGTCCGCCGTGACGGCCGAACGGCCGCGGATCCTCGAGTCCCAGGCCGGCGGCGATCAGGGCGCCGTTGCCGACCGCCGGATGCGCGTCGAGCGGCAGGTGGTAGCTGGCGAGGCTGACGTCGGCGTCCAAGAGGGTCCGCAGGCGTTCGCGCAGCGCGCCGACGATCCGCGGATCGTCGCCCTGCCAGAACAGGCCGTGATGGGTGACGATCAGCTGCGCCCCGGCGTCGATCGCGCGTTCGAACAGCTCCAGGCTCGCCGACACGCCGGTCGCGACGTGCGTGACCTCGTCGCAGCCCTGGACCTGCAGCCCGTTGGGGCAGTAGTCCGCGAAACCCTCGGGTTCGAGCAGCCGATCGAGTTCGGCGAGCATCTCCTGCAGCAGCGCCATCGGCTTCGCACCGTAGCGGACGCGACCGCTGTGGGATACTCCGCCCGTTCGTCGGGGCGTGGCGCAGCCTGGTAGCGCGCACCGTTCGGGTCGGTGAGGTCCCCGGTTCAAATCCGGGCGCCCCGATTAGCGAGCCTCTGCCACGGCCGGGGGTCTCATGTTTCGTGGACGTGCTCGGGCCGATCTCGCGGCGCTGGCCACGCTCTGGTCTTGACGTACGAGCGACCGCCCGCACGAGGGGTTATGGCGTGGTTTCGATCATGCGTGCCAGTTCGGCTCGCGTGTAGCCGTTGCGTCGGCCGAGTTGCACGAGTTCGGCGACCTTGTCGAGCAGGGCGCTGCGTTCGGGTGTGCCGGTGACGCGTATGCCGTGTCCCTGGCGTAGTTCGAGCAGGCCTTCGTCGCGAAGTATTCGCAGCGCTCGGAGCACGGTGTTGGTGTTGACGTGCATGACGGCGGCGAGGTGGCGGGCGGGCGGGAGGCGGTCGCCTGGCTTGGCTTCGCCGTCGGCGATTGCTTGGCGGATCTGCGCGGCGACCTGCTCGTGAAGCAGCGCCGGGTCGTCGCGGTCGATCTTGACATCCAACATTGTGCTAGTCATAATAGCGCATGACGGGCAGTATCCGATCAGCCCGCTTGATGCGAACACCGATCCTCGCACCCACCTGACAGATGTCCGCACAACAGGCGCACTCCACCGGCATCAGCGTCGACGCGGGCGTGATCGATGACGCGCGGCGCCGCCAGCGCCACCACCGTTTCGCCGCCATCGTCTTCTTGCTGCTGATCGCGGTCGCGGCGCTCGCGATCGCGAGCGGCAGTGGGCCGCCCGCGCGTCCCGCGATCGGCACGAGCCTCACTCCCGGAAGCTCATCGCAGCTTCCCGCATCCACCTACCCGCAGCCGGTGCACTCGCGGGGCGGGGCACTGGCGGCGTGCCCGAGTCCGGCGGGTGCCGAGCGCTTCACGGCCGCCGTGCGAACGGCCGCGATCACGATCGCCGGCCGCTACGACCGCGTCAGCGAGGCGACCGACCTTCGGAATTCGGACCGCGCGTGGTGGCCCGACGTACGCCGCATGTGGCGCTCCGGTAGCCCCGGACGCGGCGTCTCCTACCAAGTCGTCACCGGCGCGAGCGTGGGGCCTGGGATCGCGTACTCCGGGGTGATCGCCTACTCCTGCGGTCGCCGGCTGGCCTCTGACTCGCTCAGCGTCTACCTCGGTCCGCGACGGCGGCACGGATGCGACGCCTGCATCTCCAGCCTGTTCTTCGTCGACCGACGCGGCCACCCGCTGATCTACTACCTCTACTAGCGGCCTCACAACGCGCCGCTGCCTCGCGCGACAAGGATCAGCGCGGCCGCTGCGGCGCCCATCGGCAAGCGAGCAGCGCAGCCGCGCGTCGCCTCGCGCGAGCAGATCCAGGCCCACCACGAGCGCGCAATGGTGTCGCCGCACGCGAGTTGGAGCATGTGATTTGGCATTGTCTAAGTCGTCCGGAAGCATGGACAATCACCTGATGGAGCTGCGGCCGTCGTATCCGATCATCACCTCGCGACTGCGGCTGCGGCCACTGGATCTCGAGGACATCGAGGAGCTGCTGGCCTACCGCGGTCGCGCCGACGTTTGCCGCTACCTGCCGTTTGAGCCGATGGACGAGCAGGCATTGGCGGCTCGGCTGGCCGGCAATCTGGGCCGCCGTGAAATCACCGCTGAGGGTCAGGTGCTGACGCTGGGTGCGGAGCTGGCCGCGAGCGCACGGCTCGTGGGTGATGTGACTTTGTTCTTTCACTCTGCCCGCCACGCCGGGGGTGAGATCGGTTACGCCTTCCACCCCGACGTCGCGGGGAAGGGGTACGCAACCGAGGCCTGCACAGCGGTACTGGACCTCGCCTTCGACGAGGTCGACGGCCTGGGTCTGCACCGGGTCGTGGCGCACATGGATGCTCGCAACAGCGCCTCGGCGCGGCTGGCGTCTCGCCTGGGCATGCGCCTGGAGGCGCAGCATCACAGCAGCGAGATGTTCAAGGGCGAGTGGGCAGACATCGTCGTCTACGCGCTACTGGCCCACGAGTGGCACGCCCGCTGAGCGACGGGATTCGCACGGTGGCCGGCGGCCGCTAGCCTGGATCGACCACCGTGGGCGGCGGTGAGTCGCGAACCCCGCGTAAGCGTGCGGGCTCGCTTGCGGCAATGCAGACGGGCAGGTAGGGGTATGGGGCTGCCGCCGTCAGCGCTCCGAGGGCACCCCGGACGCGGAAGGCGCCGCTTCGGCTTCCGCACCAGTTTGCCCACCAGGCGTCGAAGAGCATCGTCGTACCGTGGTTGATTGTCTGGTTGATGCGGTAGCTGACCGGATTGCCGCGAATGGCTGCCACGCGGACGCCGCCTCGGATGACGGTCAACGATGCCGCGGTGGCCAGCTTGCACTCCGTGCCGCGGTTGAAAGCCGTTAGGAAAGCCACCATCTGCGTGGCGGTGCCCTCCGGCTTGCCCAGGACGAGTCGCACCGAACCGCTGGGGCAGCGCGCCGGAGCGTTGGCGGCATCCGCGTGCTGACCGGCGACCACGAGCGCGATCAGGATCGCGAAACAGACGCTCAACCGCCAGCGAGGGCGTGCAACTGCGACGAACACGCGAGGAGCATCGCACGAACCTCGCCGCGCGAGTGTTGCCACGCGCGACACCCGCCGCCCCGCCGCCGGGCCACCTACTCCCGTTCGACGAGCAGTTTGAAGTTTTTGAGAGCCTCTTCGAGGCTCTTGGCATTCAGGCGTCTAACGATCAGCGCATCAGCGATCTTGCCGAACACGCCGCCTGGAAGCGAGTAGTCGAACGTCGTGGTCAGGCGCGTCCCATCGCCATCCGGGGTGAGCTCCCAGCGCGCGCGCCCCGACAGCATGCCGTCCATTTGGAGAACCTGCAGCTTGCCCGGCTGGTAGTCGAGAACTGTCTCGGTGATCGGCATGGAAACACCCGCCGACTTCACCTTGAAGACGACCTTGCCACCCGCTTCGGGGAAGGGAGCGGCGATGTCGATCTCCGTCATACCCGGATACCAGTCCGGCCAGCGACTGGCATCGCTCAAGAGCGCCATCGTCTCTTGCGGCGACGCCTTGACTTGAACATTGCGTTGCAAGATCGCCATCGTGGCGTCCTCACGCGCCGCCGTAGCTGACGATCAGGTCGGTGGCGACGCCGAGCAGGAAACCGCCGGCCAGCAGGTAGAGACCGAGCTCGCGGTGGTTGAAGCGGCGCACGCCGGCCCAGATCTCGCCGATCACGTAGAGGATCGCGCCGCCGGCGAGGGCGTAGAAGCAGAGCTCGAGCGGGCCGGAGTGGACCTGGTAGCCGACCATCGCGCCGAGGAACGTCGGTCCACCGCCGACCAGCCCGGCGGCTCCCAGCCACTTCCAGGACGGCCGCACGTCGCCGAGCGGGCCGACGATGCCGAACCCCTCGGTGGCGTTGTGCAGCGCGAAGCCGATGATCAGCACGGTCGCGAGGCCGATCGCGCCGGCTCGCGCCGAAACCCCGATCGCCAGGCCCTCGGCGAAGTTGTGCAGGCCGATCGCAAAGGCGATCGTCATCCCGGTGCGCAGCGCGTTGGCGCGCAGCAGCGCGGCGTCCGCCTGTCGCAGCGCGCCCGGGTCGGCGGTGATTGCGCCGGCCGCGGCTCCCGCGATCGGGGCACTCACTGTGCGCTGCTTGCCGCGCATCCGTCGCTCTGCGCCGGCGATGCCGGCGGTCCCGGCGATAAAACCGACGGCGAGCAGGGCGAACAGCCAGACGACGTGACCGAAGCCGGTTCGGCCGTGCTTGAACTGGCTGAGCGTCGCGGCGATGATCGACTGAGCGTTGGTCGTCACGTCCATGAAGATGAACGCGAGGATCCCCGCCGAGAACATCGCCAGGCCGACGCGCAGGCGGTCGTCGATCCGCTGCACCCGCCCGACCGGCAGGCCGAGGTAGATCGTGATGCCGGCGATCGCGCCGAGCAACGTGGTTTCGGCGAAGCTCATGGACCCTTCCAGCCGCCGTCCCCCGAATTAGGGACGCCTAACTTCTAGCACAGGGCAGCGGTGCGCGCCCGCGCACGCGTCAGTCGCTGTGGTGGGAGCGCGGCATCGGGATTGCGAGCACCGGGCGCTTGCTGTTCTGCAGCAGCGCGTGCGAGAGCGCGTTCGAAAGCACCTCGCGCATCCCGTGCAGCGAGCGCGTGCCGGTGATGATCGCGTCGACGTCGAGCTCGTCCGCAGCCTCGATCACGGCCTCCCAGACCGAGGTGCGCAGCGTCGCCGTGTGTGGCGTCGCGTCCAGCCCGGCGTCACTTGCGAGCTTCGCGCCGGCGGCGGCCACGCCGGCGGAGTCGGACTCGAGCCCCACGTCGGCGTCACCGACGCCGTCGCCGAAATACGGTCCGAGCGCCGAGTAGCGCGCGACGATTCGCTCGATCGGCTCCCAGACGTTGAGCACGTGCACGTGCGCGCCGGGGAAGAGCTTCGCGGTCACGGCGACGGCGTGAGCGGCGCGCTCCGAGCCGTCGAAGCAGACCAGGACGGTGGGGGCCTCATCTGTCACGGGTATCTCAGTTCAGTTCGCTTGCAGTCGAGCTTGTGGACGGGACCCTAGCGCAGGGAAAAGCTGATTGTTAGAACGACTCACAGCGAGAAAAAATGAGTATTGGACATACCACTGATCACGGCTTAGCCTATGGTTTCCTCTCCTCCCCCCGTGCAAGGCCTCCGCGAACCCTCTTGATCCCTCTCGGAGGTCTTGCACATTTAACGACCACGTTGGGCGACGCCGCCCCGCGTTCGCACTAGCCGCCATCGCGACGCGGTGCACGCGCGGCGGCGCGCGCCGGACGGGCGAGCGCGAGAAACGCGTCGCGCACCGGCGAGCCGCCGGCGGCCCGCCAGGCGGCTGAGAGCTCGATTGTCGGCGTCGGTCCCGCGATCGGGCGAAACGCCACGCCGCTGCGGTCGACCGTGCCGACCGAGGCGGGCACCAGCGAGACGCCGAAACCCCCGGCGACGAGGCTGATGATCGTCTGCATCTCGGCGACCTCCAGCACATCCTCGGGCACGCCGCCGGCCTCGACCATCGCCGAGGTCAGGCTCGCGAAGAGGCCCGGCGAGTCGCGCCGCGCGAGGATCACGAAGGTTTCGCCGCGCAGATCCGCGGCGCGCAGCCGACGGCGCGCGGCGAGCGGGTGGCCGGATGGCAGCGCCGCGACCAGGCGCTCGCGCTGGATCGTCATCAGCTCCAGTCGCGGGTCGATCTCCGAGTGGGCAACCGGCCCGCGGATCACGCCGACGTCCAGCTCGCCGCCGATCAGCGCCTGCAGCTGGACGAGCGTCGGCAGCTCGCGCAGCACGAGGTCGACCTCGGGATGGGTGGCGCGGAATTCGCGCAGGATGTCCGGCAGCGTGGGGCTGAACATCGCCGACCCGACGAAGCCGACGGACAGCGTGCCGAGCGAGCCGCGGGCGATGTTTCGGGCGCGCTCGGCAGCCCGGTCCACCGCGGCGAGGATCATTCGCGTGTCGTCGCGGAAACCCTCGCCGGCGGCGGTCAGCGTGACGCGTCGGCGGTTGCGCTCGAGCAGCGTCACGCCCAGCTCGCGCTCCAGCGCCCGGATCTGCTGGCTGAGCGGCGGCTGCGAGATGTGCAGACGCGTCGCCGCGCGACGGAAGTGAAGTTCCTCGGCGACCGCGAGGAAGTAGCGAAGGTGGCGAAGCTCCATGCGCCGGAACCCTACGCTCGCCGGAGGGACGGATGCGCGAGAATCACCGCCGAGCCCCGATGCCCGATCCCAACCCACCCGCCACCCAGCTCACCTCCGCGCATGCCGACGCGATCGAGATCTTCGCCGAGGTGCTGGCTCAGAACGAGGAGGAGGGCCTCGCCGACGACTTCTACAGCCGCCTGTGCGAGGGGATCACGCGCTGCACCGCTCTGCGCCGCGTCGTGATCTTCCGCTACGACTCGACGCGCCGGCGGATCCTCGCCGCCGGCGCCTACGGCGTCGACCTCGAGCTCTTCCATGGCGACTTCTTCACGCTCGAGTCGGCAGCGCTCGCCCGCGAGGCGCTCGAGCAGGACCGCGTGCTCGAGATCGCGGAGGACCTGGAGAAGCAGCTGCCGGCCGAGTACGTCGAGCGCCTGGCCGCAACCACCGTCGTCTGCTCGCCGATGTCGGCACGTGGACGCTGGATGGGGGCGATCCTCGGCGATCGTGGTGGTGACGGGCCGCCGCTCACGGCGCCGGAGCGCGAGGTGCTGTGGATCCTCGGCAAGATGGCGGCGCTCGCGGCGATGGCACGCGCCGCGACGCGTCAGCACGAGCGCGCGGTCGCGCTCGAACAGCGGATCGACCTCGCCCGCGAGGTCCACGAGGGGGTGGTGCAGCGGCTGTTCGGCGTCTCGCTCGCGCTCTCGGGCGACCAGCCGTTCGACGAACAGACCCGCCGGCGCTGCGCCGAGGAGGTCCAGCTTGCGCTTGGCGATCTGCGCACCGCGATGCAGCGGCCGCTCGGGCGCCTGGTGGCCGCGACGAGCACGACCCTCGCCGAGGAGGTCGCACGGCTGCGTCACGAGTACCCCGAGCTGGGGATCGCGGTCGACGACGACGCCGAGCTCGCGGCGCCCGTGGCGCTCGAGCCGCTCGCCCAGTCGGTGCTGGCGGAGGCGATCCGCAACGCCCACAAGCACGCGCACGCCACGCGTGTCGGCGTCCGCAGCGAGATGAGCGACGGCACCTTCGTGCTCGAGGTCACCAACGACGGCGTCCAGCACGGGGACGAGCCGGCCGGCATGGGCCTGCGGCTCGCCGGCTTCGAGGCGCTGCAGGCCGGCGGCCTGCTCGAATTCGGAGCCCGCGACGGCGAGCGTTGGCAGGTCCGCCTGGTCGTTCCCTACGAGGACTCATGACGCTCTCGAGCGCGCAACTCGACGCCCTCGGCGATCACACCAAGCTACGCGTGCTGATCGTCGACGACCATGACGTCGTGCACTGGGGCTTTCGGCTGATGCTCAGCAACGAGCCATGGGTCGAGCGCAGCCTCAGCGCGCGCTCCGGTGAGGAGGCTTACGCGCTCGCGGAGCGCTACAAGCCGGACGTCGCGCTGGTCGACCTGTTCATCGGCGAGGAGTCGGGTCCGGAGATCTCCCAGCAACTGCGCGAGCGCTCGCCCGAGACGAAGGTGCTGCTGATCAGCGGCGCCGGGCGGATCTCGCCCGGCGCGGCGAAGGCGGCCGGCGCCTCCGGCTTCATCCCCAAGGACTGGGGCGCGGCGGACATCTCGCGCGCCGTGCGCATGGTCGGCCTCGGCATGACCGTCTTCCAGCCGCAGAACGACGAGGCGGCGACCGCGCTCTCGCCGCGCGAGCGCGAGGTGCTGGACCTGATCGCCGGCGGCTCCACCAACCGCGAGATCGCGGCCGCGCTGCACCTCTCGCCGCACACGATCCACGAGCACACGAGCAGCCTCTACCGCAAGCTCGGCGCGCGCAACCGCGCCGACGCGGTCCAGCGGGCCCATCGCGCCGGCCTGACGGAGTGAACGCCGACAGCGCGATGTTCCTCGTCACGCTCCGCCGCTGCGGTCCGCGATACGACCACTCCAAGCCGCTCGAGCCGTGGACGATCCGCCTCGACGCCCGCGTGCACCCCCCGGTTGGGGGGGTCGGCACCCCCTGAGCGGGGGTGATGCTTCGCGGACGTGGGCGTGTGCGCCGTCGCAGGCGCGATGATGTCCGCGTGCGGGTGCAACGGGGTGCGGCGGTCCTCTTTCCGGGCCAGGGGGTGTCTGTGGCGCGGTCGCAGGCGCGCGTGGCCTCCGCGCTGCCGCAGCTGCTCGAGCTGGCGGGCGAGCTGATCGGCGAAGACTGCTTCGAGCTGGCCGGCGAGTCGACCCGTTTCGCCCAGCCCGCGATCTTCCTCTCCAGCCTGGCCGCCTTCCTCGAACTCCAGGACAGCTCGGCCGCCGCGGCCTTCGCCGGGCATTCGCTCGGCGAGCTGACCGCGCTGGCGGCGGCGGGAGCGCTCACCTGGGAGGACGCGCTGGGGCTCGTCGTGCTGCGCGGCGCGCTGATGGACGAGTCGGGGCGAGCGAACGGCGGCGACGGCAGCATGCTCGCGTTGCTGAAGAGCACGCCGCAGGAGGCGGCGGCGGTGGCGGACGACGCCGGCGTCTGGGTGGCCAACGACAACGCGCCGGGGCAGACCGTGCTCGCCGGCCCGCGCGAGGGACTGCGCGAGGCCGCCCGGATCGCCCGCGAGCGTGGCGTGCGCTCGCTGGCGCTCGACGTCACGGGGGCGTTTCACTCGCCGTGGATGGCCGCGGCGCAGGAGCCGTTTCGCGAGGCGCTGGAGCGAGTTACATTCGGCGAACCGGTCGTCACGGTCTTCTCGGGCCTGACCGCGCAACCGTTTGGCGATCCGCGCGACGAGCTTGCCCGCGCGCTGACCTCGCCGGTGCGCTGGCGCGAGACGATGGTCGCGCTCGCCGCGCACGGCGCGCGCACCTTCATCGACGTGGGCCCCGATCAGGTGCTCGCCAGGCTCGTCGCCCGCAACGTGGCGGACGTCGAGGCGATCGCGCTCGAGGAGCACTATGCCGGCAACGCTTGAGCAGGGACAGGCGCGCGAGCGGCCGGCGGCGCTCGTGCGCGCCGGAATCGTCGGGCTCGGCTGCGCGCTGCCGGAGCGAATCGTCGGCAACGCCGAGATCAGCCCCGCGATCGGCGTGGCGGACGACTGGATCGAGCGGCGCACGGGGATCCGCGAGCGCCGCTACGCCGAGCCGGGGGCGCGGCTCGCCGAGCTGGCCGCCGCGGCGGGGCGGGCGGCGCTCGCCGATGCGGGCGTCGCCGCGGCGCAGGTGGACCTCGTGCTGGTGGCGAGCTGCAGCCAGGACTCGGTGATGCCGAACGCGGCGCCGCAGGTCGCGCACGCGCTGGGCGCCGAACGCGCCGGAGCATTCGACGTCGGCAGCGCCTGCACCGGCTTTCTCGCGGCGCTCGCGGTCGCACGCGCGATGCTCGTCTCAGGCGCCTCGCAGACCGCGCTGGTGATCGGCGCCGAGATCATGTCGCGCCACGTCGACCCCCACGATCGCAACACGGCGGCGCTGTTCGGCGACGGCGCCGGCGCGATCGTCGCGACAGCCGGCGCACCGGGGGAGCTGGGTCCGGTGATCCTCGGCAGCGACGGCTCGCACGCGCAGCTGGTCGTCGCCGACCGCGAGACGCAGCTGCTCGCGATGGACGGGCACGAAACCTTCAAGCAGGCGGTCAGGCGCCTCGCCGAGGTCTCGATCGCGGCCGCCGAGGCGGCCGACGTCACGCTGGCGGAGCTCGACCTCTACGTCTACCACCAGGCCAACACGCGAATCCTGGCGAGCCTGGCGGAGCGGCTCGCGCTCGACCCCGGGAAGGTCGTCGACGCGATCGCGCAGCTCGGCAACACCTCCGCCGCGAGCGTCCCGCTGGCGCTCGAGCAGGCCCGCCGCGACGGGCGCCTGCGCGCCGGCATGCGTGTGCTGCTCGGCGCGGTCGGCTCCGGCTTCACCTGGGGCGCGAGCGTGGTCGAGTGGGGGATGCGATGAGCGACGCGCGCCCCGCGGAGGCGTGCGCGCTGGTGACGGGCGGCTCGCGCGGGATCGGCGCCGCGATCGTGCGTGCGCTCGCCGCGGACGGCTGGCCCGTGGCGGTCAACTACCTGACCGGCGCGACCGCGGCCGCCGAGCTCGTCGCCACGATCCACTCCAGCGGCGGCAGTGCCGCCGCCATAGAAGGAGACGTCGCGGATCCGCAGACCGCGGCGGTCCTGCTCGAAGCTGCGCAGCAGGCGCTTGGCGGGCCGGTGCTGGCGCTCGTCAACAACGCCGGCGTGCGCGCCGACGGCCTCGCGCTCTCGCTCAGCGACGAGGACTGGCGGGTCGTGCTCGACACCAACCTCGGCGCGACGTACCGGCTGACGCGCGCCGCGCTGCGCGCGATGATCCGCGCCCGCTTCGGCCGCGTGATCAACATCGCCTCGGTCGTCGGGCCGCGCGCGAACGCCGGCCAGGCGAACTACGCCGCGTCGAAGGCTGCGGTGATCGCGTTCACCAAGACCGCCGCGGTCGAGGTCGCGCGGCGCGGGGTCACGATCAACGCCGTCGCGCCCGGGCTGATCGCTACCGACATGACCGAGGACATCCCACAGGCGTTCCGTGACAGGGTTCCGGCCCAGCGCCCCGGCACGCCCGAGGAGGTCGCCGCGGCGGTCGCGTTCCTCGCGTCCGATCGCGCGGGCTACATCACCGGCAGCACCGTGTACGTCGATGGCGGCCTGTCCGCCTGACCTTCAACGAAAGGACACCCATGGCAGAAGACAAGCAGCGCCCAGATCGAGAAGGTGATCACGGATTCGCTGGTCAGCTTCGGCGCGAACGCCGAGGACATCAACCGTGACGCGGAGCTGACGGCGCTCGACATCGACTCGCTCGACCTCGCGGAGCTCTCGCAGATCATCGAGGAGCACTTCGGCGTCGAGCTGACCAGCGGCGACGTGGCTGAGATCACGACCGTCGGCGACGCGATCGACATCGTCGTGGAACGCAGCTGAACGCGCATGAACGACGTCGTCGTCACCGGGATCGGCGCGGTCACGCCGCTCGGCATCGGGGCCACGGCGCTGCACGAGCGCTGGGCGGCCGGGGTCTGCGGGATCGAGGACGGGGAGGGTCGCTGCCGCGAGTTCGTCGCGACCGAGCACCTCTCGGTCAAGGACGCCCGGCGTGCCGACCGCTTCACCCAACTCGCGCTGGTCGCTTCGATCGAGGCGCTCGAGGACGCCGGCTGGGGCGAGGGGCTGCCCTACGACGCGGGACGGATCGGCTCGATCATCGGCAGCGGGATCGGCGGCATCGGCACGATCGAGGCTCAACGATCGCGCGATGTTCGACAACGGGCCCAAGCACGTGTCGCCGCTCGCGGTGCCGCTGATGATGGGCAACGCCGCGGCCGCCGCGGTCAGCATGCGCCACGGCCTGCGCGGGCCCGCGTTCGGCACCGTCTCGGCCTGCTCGTCCGGTGCCGACGCGATCGGGACCGCGATCCGCGCGATCCGCCACGGCGACGCGATCGCGGTCGTTACCGGCGGCGCCGAGGCCGCACTGACGCCGCTCTCGCGCGCCGCCTTCGGGGCGCTCGACGCGCTCTCGACCAGCGGCATCTCGCGCCCCTTCGACGCCCGGCGCGACGGCTTCGTGATGGGCGAGGGCGCCGGCGTGCTGGTGCTCGAGGAGGGCGACGCCGCGCGCGCGCGGGGCGCGCGGATCCTGGCCGTCGCTGCGCGGCTACGGCGCGACCGCCGACGCCCATCACGTGACCGCGCCGCACCCGACCGGCGAGGGCGCCGCCGCCGCGATCGCGCGGGCGCTCGAGGACGCCTCGGTCGCGCCGAGCGACGATCGTCTACGTCAACGCCCACGGCACCTCGACGCCGCTCAACGACCGCGCCGAGACGATCGCGCTGAAGACGGCGCTCGGCGAGCATGCCGACGACGATCCCGGTCTCCTCGACCAAGTCCGCGATCGGCCACCTGCTCGGCGCCGGCGGGGCCGTGGAGGCGATTGCGACTATCCTCGCACTGCGCGCCAGGCTGATTCCGCCGACGCTCGGCTGGGCCGAGCGCGATCCGGATCTCGACCTTGACTACGTGCCCGACCGCGCGCGACCGCTCGACCTGGGCGACGGGCGGCGGCCGATCGCGATCTCCAATTCATTCGGCTTCGGCGGCCACAACGCCGTGCTGTGTCTGGAGGCAACATGACGCTTGCACTCGTCCCACGACCCGATGAGCGACTGACCCCGATGGAGCGCCTCGAGGTGCTCTGCGACCCGGGCTCGCTGGATCTGCTGCGCACCGAGGTGCTCTCGCGGCGCATGGGAGAGAAGGCGCGGCCCGGCGACGGTGTGCTCGGCGCCAGCGGCCGGGTCGACGGGCGCGTCGTCGCCGTCTTCGCGCAGGACGCGTCGTTCGCCGGCGGCTCGCTCGGCGAGGCCCACGCCGACACGGTCGTCGCGGTGCTCGAGCTGGCGGAGCGCTCCCGCGTGCCGGTGATCGGCTTCGTCGAGTCCGCCGGCGCACGCATGCAGGAGGGGCTCGCGGCGCTCAGCGGCTACGCGCGGATCTTCCGCAAGCACGTCGCGCTGTCCGGGCACGTGCCGCAGATCTCGGTGATCTGCGGGCCCTCGGCGGGCGGCGGCTCCTACGCGCCGGCGCTGACCGACTTCGTGATCATGACCGAGAGCGCGAGCATGTTCCTGACCGGGCCGGGCGTCGTCGCCAAGGTCACCGGCGAGGACGTCGACCAGGCCGCGCTTGGCGGCCACCGCGTGCACGAGCGCAACGGCGTCTGCCAGCTCGTCGCACCGACCGACGTCGACGCCGCGCTGCTCGCGCGCGACCTGCTCGACTACCTTCCCCAGAACTGCGAGGAGCGCCCGCTGCGCTGGCCGGCGATCGATCCGCCCGGCCAGCAGCCCGACAGCGTCGTGCCGCGCGAGGATCGCAAGGTCTACGACGTGCGCGAGGTCGCGCGCGCGCTGCTCGACGGCGGCCGGATGCTCGAGATCTCGCCGCGCTGGGCGCGCAACGTCGTCTGCGCGTTCGGGCGCCTCGACGGGCGCTCCGTCGGGATCGTCGCCAACCAGCCGCACTACCTCGGCGGCGTGCTCGACGTCGACGCCTCGCAGAAGGCCGCCCGCTTCGTGCGGACGTGCAACCTCTTCAACATCCCGCTGCTCGTGCTGGTCGACACGCCCGGCTTCCTGCCCGGCACCAAGCAGGAGAAGCTCGGCGTGATCCGCCAGGGCGCGAAGCTCGTCTACGCCTTCTCCGAATGCACGGTCCCGCGCGTGACGGTGATCCTGCGCAAGGCCTTCGGCGGCGCCTTCATCGCGATGAACAGCAAGGACCTCGGAGCGGACTTCGTCTTCGCCTGGCCCTCGGCGCAGCTCGGCGTGATGGGCGCCTCGCAGGCCGTCGAGATCATCCACCGCCGCGAGATCGAGGCCGCCTCCGATCCGATCGTGGCGCGCGACACGCTCGCCTCGCGCTACGCGGCCGAGCATCTGCACCCCGGCGCGGCCACCGCCGACGGTCACGTCGACGAGGTGATCGCGCCGAGCGAGACGCGCGCCCGCGTGGCGGCCGCGCTGGCGGCGCTCGACTCCGCCTCGCTGCGGCGCTGGCCGGCGGGAAACATCCCGCTGTGAGCATGCTGAGCGGCAAGCGGCTGCTGATCACGGGCGTGCTGACGCGCGGGTCGATCGCCTTCGAGGTCGCCCGGCAGGCGCAGGAGAGCGGGGCCGAGATCGTGCTCAGCGGCTTCGGCCGCGGGATGGGCCTGACCGCGCGCGCCGCCAAGCGCCTGCCCGATCCGCCGGACGTGCTGGAGCTCGATGTCAACTCGCCCGACGACCTCGACGCGGGTTGCGGCGGAGCTGCGCTCGCGCTGGGGCGGCGAGCTGGACGGTGTGCTGCACGCGATCGCCTTCGCCCCGCCGGACGCGCTCGGCGGCGGCTTCCTCGACACGCCGGCGAGCAGCGCGATCACCGCGTTCGAGACGAGCGCCTTCTCGCTGAAGGCGCTGGCCGCCGCGCTCGCGCCGCTGCTCGAGGCCGGCGAACGACGGCGGCTCGATCGTCGGGCTCGACTTCGACGCCAGCGTGGCATGGCCGGTGTATGACTGGATGGGCGTCGCGAAAGCCGCGCTCGAGAGCGTCTCGCGCTACCTCGCGCGGGACCTCGGGCCGCGCGGTGTGCGCGTGAACCTCGTCTCGGCCGGGCCGATCGAGACGATCGCCGCCGGCGGGATCCCCGGCTTCGACCAGCTCGCGTCGCTGTGGCGTACCGGCGCCCCGCTCGGCTGGGACACGCGCGACGCGGCACCCGTCGCCGCCGCCGTCTGCTTCCTGCTGAGCGACCATGCGCGCGCGATAACCGGTGAGATCCTGCACGTCGACGGCGGTTTTCACGCGATCGGCGCGGCGCCGCCGTGAGCGACACCGTCCTGCTCACCGGCGCCACCGGGTTCCTCGGGATGGAGATGCTCGCCCGCCTGCTCGAGCAGGAGGACGGCGAAATCGTCTGCCTGATCCGGGCGCCGTCGGCGCAGGCGGCGAGCGAGCGGCTGGCAAGCGTGATCGAGCGCCTCTACGACGACGCCGCCCGCGTCGCTGGGGCGCGTGCGGGCGATCCCCGGCGACGTCGCGGCCGACGATCTCGGGCTCAGCGCGGCCGACCGCGAGGCGCTGATCGCGGACGTCACGGCCGTCGTCCACTGTGCCGCCTCGATCTCGTTCGACAACTCGCTCGAGCAGGCACGCACCGTCAACACCGCGGGAGCGCTGCGGATGATCGAGTTGAGCCGCGCGATCGCCGCCGGCGGGCGGCTGCGTCGCCACCTGCACGTGTCGACGGCCTACGTCGCCGGGCGCTTCCACGGGCTCTTCAGAGAGACCGATCTCGATCTCGGCCAGGGCTTCCGCAACACCTACGAGCAATCCAAGTTCGAGGCGGAGAAGGCGATCGGCGAGGCCGGCGACGGGCTGCCGCTGGCGATCGCGCGGCCCTCGCATCATCGTCGGCGACAGCCGCAGCGGCTGGACCTCGGCCTTCAACGTGATCTACTGGCCGATGCGCGCCTTCTCGCGTGGGCTGATGGACGAGGTGGCGATCGACCCCGAGGGCGTCGCCGACATCGTCCCGGTCGACTACGTCGCCGACGGCCTGATGGCGATGCTCGCCGACGCGAGCATCGGCGGCACGGTCGCGCTCGTCGCCGCGGGCGCCGCGCCGACCAACGCGGAGCTGATCGATCTGGCGTGCCGGCAGTTCGGCCGCGAGCCGCCGCGAATCGTCGCCGACCCGGCCTCGCGCCTGGCCGACGCCGATCTCTACGTCCCCTACTTCGGGATCGGCGCGACGCTCGACGATGCCCGCGCGCGCGAGCTGCTCGGTCCGCTCGGGATCGTCGCCCCGCACCTGCGCGACTACTTCGCGCGGCTGATCGAATACGCCGAGCACGCCCGCTGGGGCAAGCGCCTGATCACCCGCCAGGGCGCGGCGGCAGCCGCCTGACGGGCGCGCGCCAATGCCGAAGGCGACCGCGGCAAATGCCGGATGTTTCCGAGCGACGCCGCGCCTACGATCTTTGGCATGAGGGTCCGCCGACATCAGCATCGGTGCGCGGTCGTGGCGGTCTTGCTTGTGCTCGTGAGCGCTGCCGTCACGGTCGCGGCAACCTTCCCGGCGCAGGCGCGCGCTCGACTGGCTGCTTCGCGCGCGGACAGCTCAACCCCCGGGCGCGTGTTCGAGCTGCCGTTCTCGGGGCCCTGCGCTAGCGGCAGGACGCCGCACGTTCTCGGCGCCGTCGCCGAGGTCACGGTCCCGGCTGCGTGGCGCACCGTGCGTGTGCCGCCGTACCAGTGCGGGCAGCCGTACCTGCTGAGCGACCGGCGCGGCGACGCCGGCGAGTGCGTGCAGCAGACCATCTACGCGACGATGGCCCCCGGAGGGGGAGCGGGGACTCCGGGAGAGCTCCTCGGGCACGGCTACACGGTCCTGGCGCGCGGGCCGCTGCCGGCCGTGGCCGGCATGAGGGGCGTCTGGGAGGAGCTCGACGTCGGAATGCGGGGCTCCCCGTCCTACGGGGTCAATGCCGCGTATGAGGCGGCGAACCACGACGTGTTCTACGAGCTCGACGTCGTCCCGCCGTTTCCGGCGCAGGGGTGCCCCGCGAGCACCGGCCCGCAGGCGCGCGGCATCGCCCGGCAGCTCGCGAGCTCGTTCCGGGTGCTCGTGACAGACCCGGCCACCGCCGAGACCTACGGCTAGGCGCTCCCGAGCCTCTCGGCCGCGGCGCGCTGCGCCCCGCCGCGCCGCCCCGCAGCCGCCCCGCACCCGCCGCCCGACAAACCCGCTGCAGCCCTTGCCCTCCACGGCACTGGTATGTAAGTATGCAGAGGTGACCGACGTGCGCATCGAACGTCCGCGCGACATGCGCATCGACCGTCTGCGCGCCAGCGCCGGCGACGGACCCGCGAGTCGCCAGGCCTACACGGCGCTCCGCGACGCGATCATCTCAACCGAGCTCGAGCCGGGCCAGCGCCTGTCGGAGAACGAGCTCGCCGAGCGCCTCGCCGTCAGCCGGACACCGATCCGCGAGGCGCTGATCCGCCTGCGCGACGACCGCTTCGTCCAGATCGTGCCCCAGCTCGGGACCTTTGTCACCAGGATCAGCACCGCCGCGGTCGAGGACGCCCAGTTCATTCGCGAGTCGCTGGAGTGCGCCGCCGTGCGCCTCGCGGCGACCCGCGCGCAACCCGGCGATCTCGCCGCGCTCGCCGGCCTCGTGCGCCGCCAGGCCGAGGTCGTCGGACAGGGCGACTACGAGCGGTTCGCGGTGCTCGACGACGAGTTTCACGCCGCGCTCTGCGAGCTGGCCGGGCGGCCCGTCGCCTGGGAGGTCGCGCAGCGCGTCAAGGGCCACCTCAACCGCGTGCGCCGCCTCAGCCTGCCGCAGCCCAACTACCTCGACGAGATGGTCGCCGAGCATCGCCTCGTGCTCGACGCGCTCGACCGCCACGACCCCGACGCCGCGGAGACGACGCTGCGCCACCATCTGCGGATGGTCCTGTCGGCGCTCCCGGCGATCCGCGCGCAGCACCCCGAGTACTTCGACGACACGGAGCGCGGCTGATGTCGATCGCGACGGCCACGCTGCGCGGCCTCTACGAGCAGATGCTGCTGATCCGGGTCTTCGAGACCGAGGCCGAGCGCCAGTACAAGGCGGCGCGGATCGGCGGCTACTGCCACCTCTCGTCGGGGCAGGAGGCGGCGACGGTCGGCGCGACGCACGCGCTCGACGCCGCCGATCTGCTCGTCACCGGCTACCGCTGCCACGGCTTCGCGCTCGCGCGCGGCGTGCCGGCCGACGCGGTGATGGCGGAGCTGTTCGGCCGCGTCGACGGCTGCGCGCACGGCCGCGGCGGCTCGATGCACCTGCTCGACGTCTCGCGTGGCTACTACGGCGGCTGGGGCATCGTCGCCGGCCAGCTGCCGATCGCCACCGGCCTCGCGCTGGCGCTCGTCCGCCAGGGCCGCCCGCAGGCCGTGCTCTGCGAGCTGGGCGACGGCGCGATCAACATGGGCGCCTGGCACGAATCGCTGAACCTCGCGGCGGTCTGGCGGCTGCCGGTCGTCTTCCTGGTGATGAACAACGAGTACGGCATGGGCACGAGCGTCGAGCGCGCGTCCGCGGTGACCGACCTCTACCGTCGTGCCGCCGCCTATGACCTGCCGGCGGAGCGCATCGACGGCGACGACCTGCTCGCCGTCGCGCAGGCGGCCTCGACGCTGCTGCGGCGCGCGCGCGAGGAGCGCCAGGCGGCGGTGCTGGAGCTCGTCACCTACCGCCATCGCGGTCACTCCGTCGCCGACGCCGGCCTGGCCTACCGCACGCGGGGCGAGATCGACGAGCACATCCAGCACGACCCGATCTTCCGCGTGCGCGCGCTGCTCGCCGAGGAGGGCGTCGGCGACGGCGAGCTCGACGCGCTGATGGTCGCCGTCGAGGAGCAGGTGGCAGCCGCGGTCGCCGCGGCGGTCGCGAGCCCGCCCCCGGCGGTCAGCACGCTGGCCACCGGCATGTACGCGCCCGGCAGCGCCGCGCAGTTCGCGCGCATGCTGCCCGGGGCGCCGTTCGGCGAACGCGAGCTGGTCTTCGCGGGCGGTTTGGGCGAGTGAGCACGACGCAGGCGCCCCCGCATCGCAGCGAACCGACCGACCGGCCCGGCTTCGAGACGATGACCTACCGCGAGGCGCTGCGTCTCGCGATGCGCGAGGAGATGCTGCGCGACGAGCACGTCTTCGTGATGGGCGAGGAGGTCGGACTGTTCGACGGCGCGTACAAGGTCACCGCCGGTCTGCTCGGCGAGTTCGGCCCCGAACGCGTCCGCGACACGCCGATCTCCGAGGAGGGCTTCGTCGGCGCCGGCGTCGGCGCGGCGATGCTCGGCGAGCGCCCGATCGTGGAGATCATGACGATCAACTTCCTGCTCGTCGCGATGGACCAGGTCGTCAACCACGCGGCGAAGATCGGCGCGATGTTCGGCGGCGAGGTTCGCTGCCCGCTGGTGATCCGCACCCCCAACGGCGCCGGCAACCAGCTGACGGCGCAGCACTCGCAGTCCTTCGAGGGGTGGTTCGCCGCGACACCGGGCCTGAAGGTGCTCGCCCCGGCCACGCCGGCGGACGCCAAGGGGCTGCTCAAGGCCGCGATCCGCGATGATGACCCGGTGCTGGTGGTCGAGAACCTCGCGATCTACAAGGAGCGCGGCGAGGTGCCGCTCGACCCCGAGTTCGTCACGCCGATCGGCCTGGCCGCGGTCGCCCGCGAGGGCACCGACGTGACGTTGATCGCCCACTCGTACGCGACCGTGCGCGCCCTGCACGTCGCCGAGCGCCTGGAGCGCACGCACGGCATCAGCGCCGAGGTCGTCGACCTGCGGTCGCTGCGCCCGCTCGACGTGGAGACCGTCGCCGCCTCGGTCGCCAAGACCAGCCGCGCGGTCTGCGTCGAGGAGGGCTGGCCGACCTACGGCGTCAGCGCCGAGCTCGCCGCGCGCATCCAGTACGCCTGCTTCGACGATCTCGACGCGCCCGTCGAGCGGGTCGGGATGGCCGAGGTGCCGATGCCCTACGCCAAGGAGCTCGAGAACGCCGCGCTGCCCAACGAGCAGCGCATCGAGGCGGCCGTGCTCGCGACCCTGGGACGCGCCTCGTGAGCGATGTCGTGATGCCCCGCCTCTCCGACTCGATGGAGGAGGGGACGATCATCAGGTGGCTGAAGTCCTCCGGCGAGGAGGTGCGCCTCGGCGAGGCGATCGCCGAGATCGAGACCGACAAGGCGACGATGACCTACGAGGCCGACGCCGCGGGCTTCCTGCAGATCGTCGCGGCCGAGGGCCAGCCGCTCGCGATCGGCGCCCTGATCGCGCGCTTGCTCGGCTCGGCGACCGAGGCCGCGGCGCCTGTCGAAGCGGAGGCCGTCGCGGCCCCCGCGCCCGCCGCCCCCGCGGCGGAACCCGAGCTCGAGTTTGTGGCGTCAGCCGCGTCGGCGGCGCCGGCGGCCGCAGCGAGCGGCTCCGGCGGCCGTGTCAAGGCATCGCCGGTCGCTCGCCGCACCGCAGCGCAGCTCGGCGTCGATCTCGCGAACGTGGTCGGCAGCGGTCCCGACGGGCGGATCGTCAAGGCCGATGTCGTCGCGGCCGGCAACGGCGGCGCCGCCCGCGCCCCCCGCCACCGACGAGCTCGGCTCGAAGGGCTCCGTCGAGGTGCTCGAGCCGACCCGCGCGCAGCAGGTCATCGCGCGGCGGATGGCCGCCGCGAAGGCGACGGTCCCCGAGTTCCAGGTGACCGTCGAGGTGGATGCCGAGGCGGCGTTCGATCTGCGCGAGCAGCTGCGCGGCCAGGCGGAGCCGCTGCCGTCGGTCAACGACCTCGTGATCAAGGCCTGCGCGCTCGCCCTGCGCACGCACCCCGGCGTCAACGCCGCCTACGTCGACGGGCATTTCGAGCGTTACGGGCGTGTCAACATCGGCGTTGCGGTGGCCGGCGCCGGCACGCTCGTCGTGCCGACCGTGTTCGACGCCGACACCAAGCCGCTGACGGAGATCGCGGTCGCGACCCGCGCAGCTCGCGGCGAAGGTCCGCGACGGCTCGGTCACCCCGCCGGAGCTCTCGGGCGCCACCTTCACCGTCTCGAACCTCGGGATGCTCGGCGTCACGCGCTTCACCGCCGTGATCAACCCGCCGCAGGCCGCGATCCTCGCGGTCGGCGCCGCCACCGCGCGCGCCGCGGTCGGAGCGGACGGCAGCGTCAGCGCCCGCCGCACGATGGAGCTGACGATCTCCGCCGACCACCGCATCGTCTACGGCGCCGACGCCGCCGACTTCCTCGCGACCGTGCGCAAGCGGCTCGAGCGTCCCGCCGGACTGCTGCTGTAAGGGGTTTTTCGGGGGGTGCATGCACCCCCCGACGAGACGGCGCATGCGCCGTCTCGCGAGTCGGTGCATGCACCGACTCGAACAGCAGAACGAGCTCCTAGCCTCCGGCTGAGCTGATCTGTGCGGTGTTGCTCGCGCCGCTCGCGCCGGTGGCGGCCAGGCCCGTGTCGTAGTGGCCGTCGGCGGTGCCGGTGGCGCCGGTCGCGCCGGTGGCGCCGAGCTCCGGCGCGGCGCTCGTGGCGGCGCCGCCGATGCCGCCGGCCCCGATCGCGCCGGTCGTGCCGGTCGCGCCGGCCGGCTCGATCCCGGCGCCGCTCGCCCCGGTCGGTCCGGTCGCGCTGCCGCTCCCAAGGCCGTCGAGCGTGCCGCCGCCGCCGGTCGCGCCGGTCGCGCCGGTCGCACCGGTCGCGCCGGCGCCGCCGGGCGCCGGGCCGGTCGCGGCGGGCGTGGACGTGGGTGTGGCGACCAGCTCGGTCGCCTGCGCCGGGGCGCTCGGATGCGCTGCGGCCGGTGCGAAGACGGCGACGCTGCGCGGCGCCGAGCGGGTTTGCACGACCGGGCGCGGGGAGTGGGAGGAGGGGTCGATGACCGCGCGCCCGGCGGTTGTGATCAGCGCGGCGCAGCAGACCGCAACGGCGATCTTGGCGGCCGTCATGCCGGCCGAGCGCGCCGCCGCCGGCCGCCGCGCGCAGCCGCTGCCGCCGGCCGCCGCGGCGCGCGCCACCGCCGATCCCGAACAGCATGCCGAGCTGGGCGAGCGGCCCGCTCGGCGTGAGCGCCGCGAAGCCGCGCCGCACGCGCCGCAGCTCGCCGCGGTAGGCGTCGCAGCCCTCGCACTCGCCGCAGTGGCGGCGGGCGCGGCCGCTGATCCGCACGCCGCGGTCCGCCGCGCCGACCAGCTCGTCGCGGATCTCGATGCACGGCGTGTCACGCGCGAGCGCGATGTCGATCAGGCCGGTGCGCGCGCGCAGCAGCAGCGACTTGACGGCCGGCACGGAGACCGCCAGCGCGCTGGCGAGCTCCTCGTAGCTGAGCCCCTGCAGCTCGCGCATCAGCAGCGCCGAACGCTGCTGGCGTCGGGCAGCGTGCGCACGTCGGCGACCAGCCGGGCGAGCGCCGCGCTGCGCTCCGCGACGGCCGGCGGCTCGCGGGTCGCACTCAGCGCGCCGAAGGCCGGCTCGGCGTCGGCCGCGAGCTCGCTCGGCATCGGGCTCGGGCGCCGCAGCTCGTCGACGCAGCGGTTGTGGGCGATCCGGTAGAGCCAGGGCCGCAGCAGCAGCGGGCGGTCGCTCGCGCGCAGCGAACGGTAGGCGCGCATGAAGACGTCCTGCAGCGCGTCCTCCGGGTCGCCGGTCGCGCCGCGCAGCATCTGGCGCGTGTAGGCGAGCAGGCGCGCGCGGTAGCGGTCGTGGATCGCGCGGAACGCGTCATCGGAGCCGGCGCGGAACATCGCGACCAGCTGCTCGTCGGAACGCAACCGCAGGAACGCGGCCGAAAACGGGGCCCGGCCGGCAGCGAGACGGGTTGGGAGGGCTGAGGCTTCCACGCGCGGCGCGTTCGCGAATCGACTTTGCCCACTGTAACGCCGGGGCCAGCACGAAGTTCCGCTGATCCGCGCGCCACGGTAGTCTCGCGCGCGATGCCCGCCACCCCCCGCAAGCCGGCCGCGGCGCCGTCGCGCTCGAAGCGGGCCGCCGGGACGCGGCGCAAGCCGGGCGCGGCGCGGACCGCCGTCCCGCCGCCCGCCGAGTTCGCCTCCGGCAGCGGCGTCGCGCCGTGGGATGGCGGCTCGCCGTTCCCGCCGATCGCCTCCTACGCCTTCCTGTCGGACTGCCACACCGGGGCGCTCGTCGCCCCCGACGGATCGGTGGAGTGGCTGTGCCTGCCGCGGTTCGATGCACCGAGCGTCTTCGGCTCGCTGCTGGACCGCAGCGCCGGCTCCTTCCGCGTCGCCCCCTACGGCGTGGATGTGCCCGCCGGCCGCCGCTACGAGCCTGGTACGAACGTGCTCGAGACGACCTGGATGACGCCGACCGGCTGGCTGGTCGTGCGTGACGCGATGTCGATCGGCCCCTGGCACGGCAGCGAACGCGCCGGCGTGCACCTGCGGCCGCCGACCGACCACGACGCCGAGCACCTGCTGGTGCGCACGATCGAATGCCTGCAGGGCGAGGTGCCGGTCGAGCTGATCTGCGCGCCGCGCTTCAACTACGGGCGCACCGCCGCGCGCTGGTCGCCGGTGGACGGGGAGGCCGACTTCGCGCTCGACGCCACCGACGGGACGACGACGGTGCGCCTGCTGAGCGACATGCGCATGGGCATCGAGCAGGCGTCGGCGCACGCGCGGCACACGATGCGCGAGGGCGAGCAGCGCTTCTGCGCGCTGTCGTGGACGGCGGAGCTGGGCGGGCCGCGCACCTATGAGCAGGCGCTCGGGCACATCCAGCGCACCTGTCACTACTGGCGCGAATGGCTGGCCGCCGGCACCTACCCCGATCATCCGTGGCGGGCCTTCCTGCAGCGCTCCGCGCTGGTGCTGAAGGGCCTCACCTACGCGCCGACGGGGGCGATGATCGCGGCGCTGACGACGTCGCTACCGGAGACGCCCGGCGGCGCCCGCAACTGGGACTACCGCTACTGCTGGATGCGGGACGCGACGTTCACGCTGTGGGGCCTGCACGCGCTGGACCTCGACTGGGAGGCCAACGACTTCATGGAGTACCTCGCCGATCTGCAGCGCAACAAGGACGGCTCGCTGCAGATCATGTACGGGATCGGCGGCGAGCGCAACCTGCGCGAGACGACGCTGCGCCACCTCAAGGGCTACGAGGGCTCGCGGCCGGTGCGCAAGGGCAACGGCGCCTACAACCAGCGCCAGAACGACTGCTTCGGCGCGGTGCTGGACTCCGTCTACCTGCACACCAAGCGTCACGACCACATCCAGGATCGGCTGTGGCCGGTGCTCTGCGATCAGGTGGCGAGTGCCTGGCGGGTGTGGCGGCGCCCCGACCAGGGGATCTGGGAGGCGCGCGGCGCGCCCCGCCACTACGTGTCCTCGAAGCTGATGTGCTGGGTCGCGTTGGATCGCGGCGCGCGACTCGCGGAGCTGCGCGGCGAGCCGGAGCTCGCCAACCGCTGGCAGACCGGCGCCGAGACGATCCGCGAGGACATCCTGGGGCGCGGCGTCGACGATCGCGGCGTCTTCGTGCAGCACTACGGCACCACGGCGCTCGACGCCTCGAACCTGCTGATCCCGATCGTGCGCTTCCTGCCGAGCGACGACGAGCGCGTGCGCGCGACGGTGCTCGCGATCGCCGACGAGCTGACCGACCACGGGCTCGTGCTGCGCTACCGCGTCGAGGAGACCGACGACGGCCTCAGCGGCGAGGAGGGGACGTTCCTGATCTGCTCGTTCTGGATGGTCTCGGCGCTGTCGGAGATCGGCGAGCGCGAACGTGCGCGCACGCTGTGCGAGCGGCTGCTGTCGCTCGCCTCCCCGCTCGGGCTCTACGCCGAGGAGCTGGATGCGGCGAGCGGGCGCCACCTCGGCAACTTCCCGCAGGCGTTCACGCACCTCGCGCTGATCAACGCCGTCGCGCACGTGATCGCCGACGGCGGCTGACAGCGGCCGCGGGTCGCGCCGGGCGCGCGCGCCGCGCACTGCCCGTGGCGCCGCGCGCGGTTGGGGGAAAACATGCAGCCGGCAGGAGGATGCGCCGGCGCGTGTCATCGTATATCTGGCAGATGGCCGAAACGCGCCAAACCAAGACCACGCCGGGGGTGGACGAGCCCTCGCGCGCCTCCGCCCTGCGGCGCGCGGGCGCGATGGATCCGTGGGATCGCCCACGCCCGACCGCGACGCCGTTCGACGACCGCGTGGCGCGCACGTCGCCGTTCCCGCCGATCGCCGACTACGGCTTCCTCTCCGACTGCCACACGGCGGCGCTGGTCGCGCCCGACGGCACCGTCGAATGGCTCTGCCCGCCGCGGTTCGACTCGCCGAGCGTGTTCGCGGCGATCCTCGACCGTGGCGCCGGCGGTTTCCGGCTCGGCCCGTCGGGGATGGGCGTGCCGGCGGGCCGCCGCTACGAGCCGGGCACCAACGTGCTCGAGACGACCTGGCAGACCGCGACCGGCTGGGCGGTCGTGCGCGACGCGCTGATCATCGGTCCCTGGCGCGAACGCGAGGCCGGTTCCGCGACCGCTCACACGCGTCCGCCGGCCGACCACGACGCCTACCACGTGCTGGTGCGCACGATCAAGTGCATCCACGGCTCCGTCCAGATCGAGCTGCTGTGCGAACCGGTCTTCGACTACGGGCGCACGCCCGCGACGTGGGCCGTCGTTCCCGGCGAACCGCAGGCGCTCGACGCCTCCGGCGCCGGCCGCACGCTGCGCCTGCACAGCGACATGCCGCTCGGGATCGAGGGCGGCTCGGCCCGCGCTCGCCACCGCCTCGGGAAGGGGGAGCGGCGGTTCTGCGCGCTGTCATGGTCGCGGCTGCTCGATGGCCCGCGCACCTACGAGGAGGCGTCGCAGAGCCTCGCCGGGACCGGCGAGTACTGGCGTAACTGGCTCGACAGCGGCCGCTTCCCCGACCATCGCTGGCGCGCGCAGCTGCAGCGTTCCGCGCTGGTGCTGAAGGGGCTGACCTACGCCCCGACCGGCGCCGTGGTGGCCGCGGCGACCACGTCGCTGCCGGAGACGCCGGGCGGGGAGCGCAACTGGGACTATCGCTACACCTGGATGCGCGACGCGACGCTCACGCTCTGGGGGCTCTCGTCGCTCGGCCTCAGCTGGGAGGCCGACGACTTCATCCAGTATGTCGCGGACCTGCAGCGCAACAGCGACGGTTCGCTGCAGATCATGTACGGCGTCGGCGGCGAGCGCGACCTGACCGAGCACCAGCTCACGCATCTCACCGGCTACGAGGGCGCGCAGCCGGTGCGGGTCGGCAACGACGCCTTCAACCAGCGCCAGAACGACGTCTACGGCGCGGTCCTCGACTCGCTCTACCTGCACACCAAGAAGTACGGGCACAGCCCGCAGCGGCTGTGGCCGGTGATCGAGGCGCAGGCCGACCGGGCGGCCGACGTCTGGCGCGAGGCCGATCAGGGGATCTGGGAGGCGCGCGGCGAGCCCCGCCACTACGTGTCCTCGAAGCTGATGTGCTGGGTTGCGCTGGATCGCGCCGCGCGCCTCGCGGCGCGGCGCGGTCGCGCCACGCTCGCCGACCGCTGGCGCGCGGTCGCGAACGAGATCCACGCCGACGTCTGCGAGCGCGGCGTGGACGAGCGCGGCGCGTTCGTCCAGCATTACGACACGGTCGCGCTCGACGGCTCCGCGCTGCTGATCCCGCTGGTGCGCTTCCTGCCCGCCGACGACGACCGTGTGCGCACCACCGTGCTGGCAATCGAGCGGGAACTGACGGAGCAGGGCCTGGTGCTCCGCTACCGCCCCGACCAGACCGACGACGGGCTCGCCGGCGCGCACGAGGGATCGTTCCTGATCTGCTCCTTCTGGCTGGTCTCGGGGCTGCTCGAGATCGGCGAGCGCCGCCGCGGACGCGCCCTGTGCGAGCGTCTGCTGGCGCTCGCCTCGCCGCTCGACCTCTACGCCGAGGAGCTCGACCCGCTCAGCGGACGCCACCTCGGCAACTTCCCGCAGGCCTTCACCCACCTCGCGCTGATCAACGCCGTGCTGCACGTGATCCGCGACGAGGAAGCGGCGCCGCTGGGCACCTAGGCGGCGGCGCAATGAAACGACGAGCGATCCGGAGCGTGGCGTGACCTATTTCAATGACGACCAGGAGGTCTACAAGTACCTCGGTCAGCTGTTCCTCGACCTGCTCGCGGACCCGGAGCTCTCGCCGAAGTTCCGGACCGCCAACACGATCGTGCAATACCGCTACCACAACCCCGAGTCGCAGATCACGGTGAAGCTGATCGAGGCCGAGGAGGGGCAGGTGGACCTCGGCCCGACGAGGCTCGAGCCCGAGGTGATCATGACGATGGAAGCCGACACCGCACACCGCTTCTGGCTCGGCAAGGTCAACGTGACGGTCGCGCTGGCGCGCGGCCAGATCAAGGCGAAGGGGCCGGTGGCGAAGATCCTGCGGCTGGTGCCGCTGACGAAGCCGGTCTTTCCGCGCTACAGGGCGCAACTCGAGGCGGCCGGCCGCAGCGACCTGGCCGAGGTGTAGTGGCGGCGCAGCGTCCCGCGGAGAGGGACCGGGACCGGCCTTGAGCGAGTCTGCCGACGACCGCCAGATGGCGGGCTTCAAGGACTTCTACCAGTTCGCCGCCCCGACCCGGGTGATCGCCGGGCGCGACCTGCTCTCCTCCGCCGGCTTCGAGTTCGCCAAGGAGGGCGCGCGGCGGGTGCTGCTCGTCACCGACGCCGTGATCCGCGCCACCGGTCTCGTCGACCGCGTCGCCGACGGCCTGACCGACGGCGGCCTCGAGGTCGCCGCGATCTTCGACGCCGTGCCGCAGGACTCCGACAGCGCCGTCGTCGCGCAGATCGCGGAGCTCGCCCGCGAGCGCGGCGCCGACTCCTTCCTCGCGCTCGGCGGCGGCTCGGTGATGGACAGCGCGAAGGTCGCCAACGTGCTCTTCACGCACGGCGGCAGCGCGCGCGAATGGGAGGGCTACTACGGCCTGCCGCGCGCGGACGACGGCGCTGGGCGCGCGCTCGAGCTGGCGCCGCTGGCGTGCATCCCGACCACCGCGGGAACCGGCTCGGAGGTCAGCTTCGCCGCCGTGATCAAGGACCGCGAGGCGCACGCTCAAGTACCAGATCGGCGACTTCGCGCTGATCCCGCGCCTCGCGATCCTCGATCCGCAGTCGACCGCCACGCTGCCGCCGGCGCTCGCCGCCGCGACCGGCATGGACGCGTTGACGCACGCGATCGAGGGCTACGTGTCGCGCGACTGGAACGCCCACGCCGACGCCTACGCGCTGCATGCGCTGCGGTTGATCAACGCCAACCTCGAACGCGCCGTGCACACCCCGGCGGACGAGTCGGCGCGCGGCAACATGCTGATCGCGGCGTCGCTGGCGATCGTGCCGACGACCTCCGGTGCGCTCGGCATCGCGCACTCCCTCTCCCACCCCTGCGGCGCCCTCTACGACGTTCCCCACGGTGTCGCGAACGCGATCAACCTGCCGGGCACGATCGAGTACAACGCCGCCGGCGGCGAGGACATCGCCGGGCGCTACCGCGACGTGGCGGAGCTGCTCGGACTGGACGGCGCCGGCGAGGTCGGCCACGCGCTCGCCGAGCACGTTCGCGCGCTCGTGCGCTCGCTCGGCCTGCCGACGCGGCTGTCGCAGGTCGGTGTGCCCGAGTCGGGGATCCCGGCGCTCGTCGAGGGTGCGATGGGCGATGCGTGTACGTTGGTCAACCCGCGCACGCCGAGCGAAGAAGATCTGGCGCAGCTGTATCGCCAGGCGCTGTAGCGCGGGCGAAGCTGCGAACCAGCGGGTCCCGCGCGCGCCGCTGCGACGACCGTCTTGGGCGGCCGATCCGACCCTCAGGCGGCCGAGCTGACGGGCGCGATCACTAAGCTTGTGAGCGCATGTCGACCGAGACCGTTCGCACCATCCAGCGCTGGCACTGCGAGTCTTGCGGCTACATCTACGACGTCGCGTACGGCGACCCCGACGGCGGGATCCCCCCGGGCACCGCGTTCGAGGACATTCCCGACACCTGGTTCTGTCCCGTCTGCGGCGCACGCAAGCGCGACTTCACCCCCTACGACGACTGATCGTGGGGATGGCCGCCAAGCCTGAGAAGGCGCTGCCACCCGCGCAGCGGGCGCTGGCGCGGCTCACGGGTGCGCGGCTCTGCTTCGGGCGGCCCGTCGAGGCGAAGGGCCGCACCGTCATCCCGGTGGCGAGCGTGCGCACCGCGGGCGGCTGGGGTTTCGGCAACGAGCCGGACGGCCGCGGCGCCGGTGGCGGCGGAGGCGGCGCGCTCGACGCGCGCCCGGTTGGGTTCATCGAGATCGGGCCCGACGGGACGCGCTTTCAGCCGATCAACGACGGGCGGGTCGCGTTGCGGGCGATCGCCGCCGGATCGCTCGCCCTGCTGGTGACCGGCCGCGTGCTGATGCGCCGTCGCCGCGCCGCGCTCGGCCAGGCGCCGTCGCGACCGCGCCTGCGCCGCCGCCCTCAGCTCAGCCAGCGCTCGTAGGGGAGCGTCGCGCCGGCCGCGGCCAGTGCCGCCGGCGAGAGCTCGGACAGCTGCGCCAACGTCGCGACCTCGACCTCGCCGAGGCGCTCGAGCGTCGTGCGGTTGGAGCGCTCGATCGCGCCCGCCTGCCCGGGCCAGGGTGTCAGCACGACGGCGCGCACGTCGAGCTGCGCCGCCCGCGCGACCTCGAGCGTCAGCAGCGTGTGGTTGATCGTCCCGAGCCCTGGGCGCGCGGCGATCACGACGCCGAGTCCCAACTCGCGCGCCAGGCGGCGCACGTCCCAACCGTCGGTCAGCGGGACGAGCAGCCCGCCGATGCCCTCGACGACCACCGGCTCGCCGGCGGCGCGGACGTCGGCGATCAGCGCCGTGACGTCGATCTCGTGCCCGGCGAGCTGCGCGGCGAGGTGTGGCGAGACGGCCGGGCCGTAACGCACCGGCGACACCGCCCGCGGCTCTTCGCCGCTGACCGCAGCGAGCAGCTCGTGATCGAGCGGTGGCCCGTCGTCGAGGCCGGTCACGACCGGTTTGCGGGCATGCGCCGGCACGCCACGGGCGCGCAGGGCCGCGACGAGCGCGGCGGCGAGCACGGTCTTGCCGACGCCGGTGTCGGTTGCGGTGACGAAGCAGCCGCGCAGCGGCGGCGCCGGATCGGCGCCCGAGCTTGCCTTCGGTGCCATGACGCTCTACGCGGCGCGGGCGACGGGCTCGGCGAGCGCCGGTTCCGCCGCCGCGAACTTGACACCCACCTCGCGCGCGGCGCCGTCCAGCGCGGCGACCGCAGCGGAGAGCTCGCTCGCGGTGTGCGAGGCCATCACGGTCAGCCGCAGCCGCGAGCTTCCGTCCGGCACGGTCGGCGGCCTGATCGCCTGGGCGAACACGCCCCGGGCGAGCGCGGCCGCCGACAGCCGCACCGCCGCTTCGGCGTCGCCGACGACGAGCGGCACGATCTGCGTGCGGCCGCGCGGCGCCGGGATGCCAGCCGCCGCGAGCTCGCTGCGCAGCAGGGCCGCCGTGGCCAGGAGCTTCGCCGGCCGCAGCGGCTGTTCGATCAACAGCTCGAGCGCGGCGAGCGCGCCGGCAACCACCGGCGGCGGCGGCGCGGTGGAGAAGATCAGCGCCCGCGCGCTGTTGAGCAGCAGCTCGACGATCTCGCGACGCGCGCAGACATAGCCGCCGTAGGAGCCGAGCGCCTTGCTCAGCGTGCCGACCAGCACATCGACCTCGCCGTCCAGCCCTGCCTCGGCGATCGCCCCGCGCCCACCGGGGCCGAGTGCGCCGGTCGCGTGCGCCTCGTCGACGACGACCCTCGCGCCGTGGCGGCGGGCCAGCTCGACGATCCCGGCCAGCGGGGCGACGTCCCCGTCCATCGAGAAGATCGAGTCGGTCACGATCACGTCGTCCTCACGGCCACGCTCGCGCAAACCCCACTCGAGGTGGTCGAGGTCGCAGTGGCCGTAGACGAAGGTGTCCGCGCGGGCCAGCCGGCAGCCGTCGATGATCGAGGCGTGGTTGAGCGCGTCGGAGAAGATCGTCCGGCCGGCCGTCCCGAGCGCCTGCAGCACGCCGACGTTCGCGAGGTAGCCCGAGCCGAACAACACGCACGACTCGCTGCCCTCGAACTCGGCCAGCCGGCGCTCGAGGCGCTCGTGGATCGTCATCGTGCCCGACACCAGGCGCGAGGCGCCGGCACCGACGCCCCAGCGCATCGCCGCATCGGCGGCCGCCTCGCGCACGCGCGGGTGGTCGGCGAAGCCCAGGTAGTTGTTGGAGCACAGCAGCACCACCGGTGTTCCGTCGAGCAGCACGCGCGGGCCCTGCGGGCCGCTGATCAGGCGGGTTCGCCGGTAGAGGCCGGCGTCGCGCAACTGCTCCAACTGTGCGGCGATGTCGTTCACCGGCTCGGCTCGCGTTCGCGTTTGGCGCGGTAGCGCAGCTGCTTCGAGGGGTCCCACAGCGCCAGCTTCAGTTCGGCGGCGCCTTCGAGGTAGTCCTCGATCACGTCGGGCGTGTCACCCTCCAGCCAGCCGGCGCGGTTGTCGGGACGCGGGTTGGCGCCGTTGTCAGGCTGGCGCGCGACGTTGAGGCCTTGGCGCTCGAACATCGCGCGATCCTCGGCCGGGGTCGCCCCCAGCGCGGTCAGGAAGTTCCCCATCATCACGCCGTTCAGTCCCGCGCGGACCGCGAGCGGCGCCAGCTCCGCGAGGTTCTCGATCCGCCCGCCGCAGAGCCGGAAGAGCGCGTCGGGGAGGATCAGGCGGAAGATCGCGACCCACTTCACCGCCTCCCACGGATCCATCAGCTCGCGGTCGCCGAACTTGGTTCCCTCGCGCGGGATCAGCAGGTTGATCGGCACGCTGGTCGGGTTGATGGCGGCCAGCTCGAACGCCATCTCGACGCGCTGCTCGGGGCTCTCGCCGAGGTTCAGGATGCCGCCGACGCAGGTCTCCAGCCCGGCTTCGCGGACCGCCGCGATCGTGCGCAGGCGGCCTTCGTAGCGGACCGTGCTCGAGACCTCGGGATAGAAGCTCTCGGCCGATTCGACGTTGTGGTGCACGCGCTGGATGCCAGCCTCGCGCAGCGCCTTCGCGCGCTCCACCGACATGTGGCCGATCGACGCGCAGCGCTTCAGGTTGGTGTGCTCGGCGACGAGCCGGGCGCCGGCCAGGACCTTCTCGAAGTCGCGCTTCGAGAGCCCCTGACCCTGCGCGACCATGCAGAAGCGGTGCGCGCCCGCGGCCTCCGCTGCGCGGGCATGCTCGAGCATCTGCTCGGGCTCCATCATCGCGTGCATCGGCGTGTCGGCGTCGGCGTAGCGCGACTGGGCGCAGAAGCCGCAGTCCTCGGCGCAACCGCCGGACTTGGCGTTGACCAGCGAGCACATGTCGGTCGAGTCGCCGAAGCGCTCGACGCGCGCCTGCCACGCCCGCTCGATCAGCGCCTCGATCTCGGTCTGAGCGCTCAGCTCGCCGAGCGCGAGCGCCTCTTCTGGCGTGATCAACGGGGGCATCGCCGACGCTGCACCCTACCCGAGCACGACCAGCGTGTCGCCCTCGTGGACGGCCTGGCCCTCCTCGCAGCGGATCTCCGTGACGATGCCGGCCTCCTCGGCCTCGACCGGCATCTCCATCTTCATCGACTCCAGCACCACTACCACCGCGCCCTCGGCGATCTGATCCCCGACCGCGCATTCGATCTTCCACACGACGCCGGTGATGTGAGCTGGGACATCGGCCATCGTGCCAGCACAATAGCTCGCGTCCCCGACAGGCCCGGATAAGCTCTGCGGGGTGAGCGAGAAGCTCTCGAGCTTGAGGCCGCAGGTCTACACCGACCCGCGGCCGAAGGAGTACTTCGACCGCTTCCACGCGCGGGCGCGCAGTCGCGGGCCGAGCTTCGTGTACGACGTCGTGCGCGTGTTCAGTTCGCTGTACGCGTGGACGCTGCTGCGCGCACGGGCGATCGGCGCGCGCAACGTGCCCGAAACGGGTGCGGCGATCCTCGCCCCCAACCACTTCTCCTACATGGACCACTTCCTGATCGGCATCTTCATCCGCCGCAAGGTCCGCTTCATGGCGAAGTCGCAGCTCTTCACGCCCGTGGCACGCTGGGTCTACCTGCAGGGTGGCGTGTTCCCGGTCCGTCGCGGCGCCCGCGACGACGAGGCCTTCATCACAGCCGAGGCGATCCTCGATGGCGGCGGTGTGGTGGCGATGTACCCGGAGGGCGGCCGCTCGCGCACCGGCGAGCTGCAGTCGCAGGCAAAGCCCGGCATCGGGCGCCTCGTGCTGGACAGCGGCGCCCCGGTCGTGCCGATCGCGATTGTCGGCTCCGCGAAGATCCGCAACTGGAAGCGGCTGCGCTTCCCCTCGGTGCGGGTGCAGTACGGCGAGCCGCTGAGCTTCGAGCGCGAACCGGGCGCCACGCGTGAGCGCCAGCAGGAGGTCGCCGACGCGATCTTCGCCGAGATCCGCGCGCTCTACGCACGCCTGGGCGAGCGCGTCGGTGGCTAGCGAGGCGCCGGCCGTGGCGCAGCGTCGCGTCGGACCGTCGAGCGTCGCGCGCGTCGCCGCCGTGCAGCTCAACGCGACCGCCGACCGCGAGGCGAACCGGTCGAACGCCGACCGCCTGGTGCGCGAAGCGGCATCGCGCGGCGCGCAGCTGGTCGTGCTGCCGGAGAAGTGGCCGCTGCTCGGCAGCGGCGAGCAGCTCCGCGACGGTGCCGAAGCGCTCGACGGCCCGGCGATCAGCTGGGCGCGCGCCTGCGCACGTGAGCTCGCGCTCGAGCTCGTCGCCGGCTCGTTCGCCGAGCGCACGGCGGACGGGCGCATTCACAACACCTCGCTGCACATCTCGCCCGACGGCGAGATCCGCGCGCTCTACCGCAAGATCCACATGTTCGACGTGACGATCGACGGCGTCGAGTACCGCGAGTCCGAGCACGAGGACCCCGGCGACGAGATCGTGCTCTCGCAGACCGAGGAGGGCATCGAGCTGGGGCTGACGGTCTGCTACGACCTGCGATTCCCGGAGCTCTACCGGATCCTCGCGCTGCGCGGCGCACGCGTGCTGGTGGTGCCGGCGGCGTTCACGCTGGCGACCACGCGCGACCACTGGGAGACCCTGCTGCGGGCGCGCGCGATCGAGAACCAGGCGTTCGTGATCGCGGCCAACCAGATCGGGGAGAACGAGCCGGGCCGCCGCAGCGGCGGGCGCTCGATGATCGTCGACCCGTGGGGGGTGGTGCTGGCGCAGGCCCCCGACGCTGTCGGCGTGATCGTCGCCGACCTCGATCTCGCCCGCCTCGACGAGATTCGCTCGACGCTCCCGTCGCTGGCGAACCGGCGTCCGGACGCCTACCGCTGGCCCACGTGAGCTGCGCGCGCGGAGGCGATCTGATTGACTGAGGACGTGGAAAAGGACCTTGTCAAGCGGCTGATGTGGTCGGGCCTGCTGGCCGGGCTGGGCGCCCTGTTCTCGATCGCCTCGAGCAGGGCCGCCGCGATGATGTGGCGGCGGATCTTCGATGAGGAGCCGCCCGAATGAGCATCGAATCCGACTACGCAGCGTCGACCAACGGCTCCGGTTCGAGCACTCCCGACGCATCCGCCGCGGCCGCCGGCGGCCCGGCAGCCGGCCTGGCGCTGATCCGCAACCGGCCCGAGGTGCTGGTTGGCGCCGCCTTCGCGGGCGGCCTGATTGCCGCGTTCCTGCTGAGGCGTCTTGGCAACTGAGCAGGAAGAGATCCCGGAGAACATCGCCGCGGCGATCACCGAGATCTCCGAGCGGGCGACGCTGCTGATCCGCGACGAGATCGAGCTCGCCCGAGCCGAGATCAGCGCGAAGATCGGCAAGCTCGTCAGCGGCGCCGTGATCGGCATCGCCGCCGGAATCTTCATCGTCGTCGCGTTGTTCTTCGTGCTGATCGGGCTCGCCTGGCTCGCCTGGTATGAGCTGTTCCCGGCCGGCCAATACTTCTGGGGGTTCTTCGTGGTGGCCGGGGCGCTGCTGGTGTTCGCACTGCTGGCCGGCTTCCTGGCGGCGAAGCTCATGCGGCGCGGCTCACCGCCTTCGCCGAAGATGGCGATCGACGAGGCCCGCAAGATCCGCGAGGCCGTCGGCCCGCGGGAGGAGGCGACCTGATGTCCGGCCGCTCGCCCGAGGAGATCCGCGCCTCGATCGAGGCCAACCGCATGGCGCTCGCGGTCTCGATCGAGAAGCTGCGCGGCGAGGTCGCCGAGATCACCGACTGGCGCAAGCAGCTCGGCGAGCACCAGCGACCGGCGCTGATCAGCGCCGCGCTCGCCGGCTTCCTGCTCGGTGGCGGTATGGCCGTCTTCCGCCGCCGGCGCCGCCGCGGCTGAGCCGCCAGGCGAGAGCGCGCCCCAAGCTGGCAACGAGGCGGCCGCGTTCACGCGCGTTGCGTCAGCGTGTCGTTGACGCGGGTTGCGAGACAACGGTCCTAGCAGGTTGCCGGACCGGGGGGAGGTCCCGCTCGCGGTCCGGCAGCTCTACGACGTCCCGGCGAAGTCGACATCGTTGGTCTCGACGGTCCCGGCCGTCCGCCCCGGCGCCGTCTGGTAAGTCCAGTACAGGTTCGTGTGCGTGATGACCTGATCCGGTGGTGGCGCTCCCCAAGCCGTGTGGTCCTCCGTGGTGTGCGCGTCGCTGACAAGGGTCGCGTCGTAGCCCCTGACGAGCGCACCGTGAAGCGTCGAACGGATACACGCATCGGTCTGTGCGCCTACGACGACGAGTCGCCCGACTCCGAGGGCCGCCAGAACGCTCTCGAGCGTGGTGCTCTCGAAGGAGTCGCCGTAGCTCTTCGCGACGAGAGGCTCGCCGTCGCCCGGGGACAGCTCAGGGACGATCCGCCAGTCGTCGCTCCCGTTCGCAAGTTGCTCATCGGCATGCTGGACCCAGACCACGGGGATCCCTTCCCGACGCGCCTTCTCAACGAGACTGGCGATGTTCGCGACAACTGCGTCGCGCTCGTGAGCCCCCGCGACGACGCCGTTCTGCACGTCGACGACGAGGAGTGCAGTGTTCTGTCGGTTCTCGAGTGTCGTCATTGTCTCCCTTTACTCATGCTCTACTCGTCCGTTCAGCCAAGATACATATTCGGCCCGCGAGGAAAAGAGAAGCACTGAGATCACGCGGTTGCGGCACGCTGGTCAACGGCCTGCCTACTGCGGCGGACTCAACCCGGACACAGCCGGCCGAGACTGTCGCCGGCGCGTCGCCGCGTGGCGCCACATCCGACAGCCAGGCTACCGATTGGCGGGGGCGGCCCTGTCGGGCTTTGCGGTGCGCGAGTAAGGTCCGCCGAACACGGCATCACCCGACCCCCCCGCAAAGGAGACCGCCATGTCGCGCTTCGCCACCGTGAATCTGTTGGAGGTCGAGGACTCCATGGGCGACCGAGCGCCTGGCATCGAGGTTCGGTTCGGCCGCAAGTACCTCGAATCCCGCGACCTCGGCGTCAGCCACGTCCGCTACCAGCCCAACGTGCGCGGGCATTTTGCACATAGCCACGGCGAGCAGGAAGAGGCCTATGTTGTCGTCGCGGGATCTGGTCGGATACTGCTGGACGATGACGTTCTCGAGCTCCGGCAGTGGGACGTGGTGCGCGTCGCGCCGGAGGTCGTCCGTGCATTCGAAGCCGGTCCCGACGGGCTCGACATGATCGCCGTCGGCGGCCCGAAGCCCGAGGGCGGCGACGGCGTGCCGGGCACCCCCTCCTGGCCCGACTGATTGCTGCTCCGCCCGAACAGGAGCCGCGGTGCCGGGTCCCGCAACCTGTCGGGAGTTGGGAGCCTCCCGTGGGCGACGATAGGGCCAATTGGCCGCGGCGAAGCCGGATCTGCTCGATGCCGTCCATAGCCCGGGAATCGTCGGCCACATCAACGACCACGAGCTCCAGGCGCTCGCGAAGACGGTCGCTCCTGGGTTCAGGACCTCCAGAGCGTCAGCACCCTGCCGCCGGGCTCCACTTCGACGAGCGCGCCGACGGAGCTGACGATGTCGGTGTTCGCGTCGGCGTACACCACGCCGCCCAGACCGGCGGCGACGCCGTCGCCGCCGACGAAGACGTTGTAGCCGCCGACGAGCCCCCTGTTGCGCCCGAGGGCGCGGTCGAGATTGCCGCGGATGGCCTTGCCGGGAGCAGAAGGCAGTTGCGGTTGCGGTAGCGGCTTGGGCACGCTGACGCCGCCGTTCGCCGGCAGGCGTGCCAGGCCGAGGGTGCCGGCCTCGACGACGCTGCCATCCGGGGCCTCTGCGAGCGCGCCGGCGCGCCCGCCTCCGTTTGCGCGGAACTGGCCGAGGTAGGCGAGGCGGCCATCGGCGGCGATCTCGTAGAGGCTGGGGCCGTTGTCCCCCGCGACGAACAGGTCCCCGGCGCGATCGAAGGCGAGCTGATCGGGGTAGGTGAAGTCTGCTTCGCCCGCGGGGTTGCAGTAGATGCCGTTCGCGCAGCTGAAGGCGCCGCGCTTGCCGGCGACCCACTCGATCGTCCCGCTCGGCGTGAGGCGCAGCACGTTGCCCGCGGCGATGTAGAGGTCGCCGTTCGGTCCGATGGCGAGCCCCGAAGGCGGGCCGAAGGACGCGTCGAGTGCCGGCGTCGTGCGAAGAATCAGGCCGTCGCCACTACCGGAGCGGCCATCGCCTGCCACCGTCCTGATCGTCCCGTCGGCCGACACGGCGCGGACCCGATCGTTGCCGGAGTCAGCGATGTAGAGCGTCCCGTCCTTCGCGACCACGATTCCGGAGACCGCTTCGAGGTTCAGTTCGGCCGAGGTCGCCGGACCGCCGTCACCGGCGAAGCCGCGGCGACCGTCGCCGGCGACGACCTGAAACCGGCCCGAGGGGAGCCGGCGCAGGACCTGGTCGCGGGCGACATCGACGATGTAGAGGTCCCCGTCCCAGGCGACCGCCAGGCGGTAGGGCTGCCTGAGCGGACCACCGATCGCGGTCGGCACGGTGGGCTGCGAGGCGTTCTCCGACGACGGGGCGGCGCGGTGGCGCCCTGGCGAGCCTCCGCCGTTCGACAGGACGTACCCGGCGCCCGCGCCGCCGAGCACGATCACGACGATGGCGAGCCCGGCGAGGCGTCGGCGGCGCTCGCGACGCCTCGCCTCGCGAAACAGCACCTCGGGGAGCTCGCCCTCCACGTCAGCCCGCGGCACGCCGGACGGTGAAGCGGCGGCGCTCTCCCCAGCCTCGGGCGGATGGACCACAGTCATTGACGCTACTATGCTTGTTGTCATGAGTCCTGTCAAGCCGCCCGGCTACGACGACAGCGGCCTCGCCCTGGAACCGGTGGACCGCTCAGGCGGCGCCGATCTGCATGAGCAGGTCGCCGCCGAGATCCGCCGGGCGATCGCCGATGGCGAAGCCCGGCCGGGCGAGCGGATCCCCCAGGCGAAGGACCTCGCCGCCGTGCTCGGAGTGCATACCAACACCGTCCTGCGGGCGCTGCGGATGCTGCGTGACGAGGGACTCCTGGAGGTCGGGCGCGGTCGGGCGATCACCGTCGCCGGTACGCCCGAGCGGGGACTTGTCGTGACCAGGATGAGGGAGCTGATCGAGCTCGCCCGCCGCAACGGCTATCGCCGCGACGAGCTGCTCGCGATGATGGAGCGGATGACGTAATTCCCGCGGCGAGGTCGCGCCGCGCGGCGGCCCGGCGCCCGCCCTCGCCCCCTCAGCGCAGCAGCCACGCCGGCACGCCGCCGACGCCGATCAGCCCCGGGCCGGTGTAGGTGCCGATCACCGGGCCGACCTCCGAGACCCACAGCGGCTCGCAGCCGAACAGCTCGCGGCCGCGCGCCACGAGCTCGGCGGCCCGCTCCGGCGCCTGGATGTGCTGCACGACCCAGCCGTCGGCGCCGTCGTCGCGGCGCGAGCGCAGATAGTCGACCATCCGCTCGAACGCGCGACCGGCGGTGCGCACGCGTTCGACCGGGGTGATCTCCGCCTCGAGCGAGAGGATCGGCTTGATCTTCAGCGCCCCGCCGAGCCAGGCCTGCGCACGGCCGATGCGCCCGCCGCGCTGGAGATAGTCGAGCGTGTCGACGCAGAACCAGATCGCCAGGTGCGCGCGCGCCTCACGCGCGCGGGCCAGCACCGCGTCGACGTCGCCCCCGGAGCGGGCCGCCGCGGCCGCCGCCATCACCACGCAGCCAAGGCCGCCGGCGGCGGTTTGGCCATCCAGGACCTCGATGCGACCGCCCGGCTGGCGCTCGTCGAGCAGCGCCTTCGCCGCCGCGGCGGCGCCGACGGTGCCCGAGATGCCGCCCGCGAGGTGGATCGAGACGATGTCGTTGCCGGCGGCGAGCAGCGGCTCATAGGCCGCGAGGAAGTCGCCGATCGACGGCTGCGAGGTGGTCGGCAGCTCGACCGCCTCGCGCAGCCGCGCGTAGAAGGCGTCGTAGTCGGTGATCTCGCTCTCGCGGCGTGTGCTCTCCCCGTCGCGGACGTAGAGGCTCACCTCGTGCACCCCGGCCGCGGCGATCAGCTCGCGGGTCGTGTAGTGCGTCGAGTCGGTGACGATCACGACCGGCCGCATGCGGCGCGGACACTACTCCCGGCGCGCGCTCGCCCCCCGGCTCAGGAGAGCCGGTTCTCGATCTGCAGCGTCGCCCCGTCGGCCACAGCGGGCTCTGCGTACTCGGCCGCACCCTCGGCGCGGAGCAGAGTCGCCAGCTCGCCGGTCTCGAACATCTCGGTGACGATGTCGCAACCGCCGACCAGCTCGCCGCCGACGAAGAGCTGCGGGATCGTCGGCCACTGCGAGAGCGCGCTGAGCTCCTGGCGGATGCGCGGATCCGGGAGCACGTCGACGGCGGCGAAGCGCGTGTCGAGCGCCTGCAGGATGCCGACCGTGCGAGCCGAGAAGCCGCACGCCGGCGCATCCGGAGAGCCCTTCATGAACAGGATGACGTCGTTGCTCGCGATCGCATTGGCGATCGCCTGGCGGATCGGGTTTTCGTGCTGATCGGTCATGGGCTCCTCAGGGGCTGATCGTCGTCAGGGAAAGGGCGTGGATCGGACCGCCGATCTCGTCGCCGAAGACCTCGTACACAAGCCGGTGCTGCTGAACGCGCGAAAGCCCGGCGAAGGCGTCCGCGACGACCGTCGCGCGGAAGTGGTCGCCGCCGCCGGTCCAGTCGTCGACCTCCGCCTTCGCACCCGGGATCGCGGCCTCGATGCGGGCCTTGATGGCGGCTGCGTCAGGCATCTGCGGAGAAGTCTAAAGCACGCGCCCGGGTCGCTATACTTTTAGAAGCAATGATCTCGATGACGGACAAGGGTGCCGAGAAGGCGCGCGAGTATCTCGAAGCACAGGGCGCCGACGTCTCGGTCGCAGGCCTGCGGGTCGGCGTTCGCGGCGGCGGCTGCTCGGGCTTCCAGTACATGCTCGCCTTCGACGAACAGCGCGAGGACGACAAGGTCTTCGAGAGCCACGGCATGAAGCTGCTGGTCGAGCCCGCCGCCTTCGAGTACGTCGACGGCTCGCAGATCGACTACGTGGACGCGCTCACGGGCGCCGGCTTCAAGGTGGAGAACCCGAACGTCGTCGCGGCCTGCGGCTGCGGCAGCTCGTTCCGCGTCGCCGGCCAGGAGTCCTGCTCGGCTGTTTAGGGCACGGATCGCGGCTTCCGCCGCGTCCGTGGTCGGGATTTTGCTCGGTCAGCGCGGCGGCGCGGTGAGGCTGTCGGTGATCGCACGCGCGACGATCACCTGCTCGCTCGCGACGGTTCCGGCGGGTAGCTTCAGGACCGGCGCCTCGGCCGCGGTGACGACGTGGCGCAGGCCAAGCATCGTGCCGTTTCGCGGGTCGACGATCAGTTGCACCCCGCCCGCCCCGATCGCCTCTCCGGCACTGCCGGTGAGCGTGCGCACCGTGCCGGCGACCTCCACACCGCGAACGAGCGCCAGTGCGCGATAGAGCGCCGCGCGAAGGCGGGGACCAAGCGGGTAGATGTCTAGCTGGCGCGCCACGAGCACCGCGTCGACGGCGTCATCGCCGGCGAACAGGCGCCGGTAGAGCGCGGCCGGGTCGGTCGGGAGGGCGAGGATGCGGCGCAGCGACAGCGTTTCGTGCGGTCCGAGCGTCGCCGCGATCGGCTCGGCCGCGACGGTCACCGGCAACACGAGGCCGCCGAGCGGGGGGCGCCCCAGCTTGAGCCACAGCGAGCGCGCGGCCGGTGTGCGGAAGCTGAACCCGAGCACGCGCGAGCGGATCCGGCCGTTGCGTGTCGTGCTCCACCATTCCGAGGTCTCGGTCATCAACCTTGCGCTCCGTTGCAGCGAGATCGTCCCCAGCGCTCCGGGCTGCAACACGGGCACGAGCGTCATCTGGAGCCAGCGCACATAGAAGAACTGCCGGGGACCGGGAAGCGCCTCCGGCTGGCGCGACGCGGCGTCGGCGGCGGCACGCAGCGCCTGCGCGGCGGACGCCTCGCTCGAGACGAAGCCCCCTCCGCCGATGCCCCAGGCGAGAACCGCGATGACCGCGAGCGTGGTGCCCGCCGCCACAACCGCGAGTCGGCCGGCCGACGGCCGGCGGCGAGCCTCGCGCCGGCGGAAGCCGGCCTTGAGTTGATCGCCCAGCTCGGCGAGGATCGGGACGTCTTCGAGTTCATGCATTCTCGGTCGCCTCCATCAGTTCACGCAGCGCCGCGGACTCGCGCAGGGCGCGCAGCGCGCGGCTTGTCCGGGCTCGCGCCGTCTGTTCGCTTACGCCGAGCGCGCGCGCGACCTCGGCGTAGGGCAGGCCGTCGACGACACGCAGGCGGAGCGCCTCCTGCTGCTCGACCCCGAGGCCGTCGAGCGCGACGCCCAGCTTCTCGCGCAGCTCGCTCGAAGCCGCGAGCTCCTCGATTCGGTCGTACTCGGGATCGCTGAGCACGCGCCGCTCGACTCCCAGACGTGCGACGGCCCGCCGCTCGACGCGGCCGCGACGGAAGAACATCGCCAGGCGGTGTCGTGCGACGCCGTAGAGCCAGGGGCGGGCTGCTGCCAGGTCCCGGCCGCGAAACTGGCGGCGGTCCCTGAACGCGATCGCGAACGTCTCCGCAAGCAGGTCGACGCCGACCTCGGGGTCGTAGGTGCGCCGCACGAAGAAGCCGAGCAGCTCGGCCGCGTGGCGGTCGTACAGGGTGGCGAAGTCGTTGGAGTCGAGACGCATGTGGCGTGGCTGCACATCGTCGTTCACCAGGTAGGTGCGCGACGGCCGCGGCTTGTGACACGGCGGCGGAGCGGTGTGACGCGGCGACGCGCGCGTCGCCGCCAATGCGGTGGTGCGTCGACCGCGAGCCAGGGGAAGCGGCCTGCGGCGCCCAGGCCTCGAGCTAACCCGCCTTGCGGGCCTTCCAGATCTCCTCGCACGGCCACTGCCGCGCCCATTCGAGGGTCGGCGTCGGATATCGGGTGCTCGACCCCTCCGGCGGACGCACCTCGATCAGCTCCTCGACCGTGAGGTCGTTCGCGCGCAGCAGCGCGATCAGCTCGCCGTGCGGGAGATGAAACTCGACCGACTCGTCCTCGGGCCATTCGAAGCGGTGCATGCCGAAGTACGGCCGCAGCATCCGTTCGCTCGGCTGGACGGTCTCGTCGTCGGGCTCGCAGAGCATCGCGATCACGCCGTTGACGAGGAAGATCAGCTGCCCGCCGGGACGCAGCAGCCGCGAGGCCTCGGGGATCCAGCGGTGGGGGTCACACCAGATGCTCGCGCCGTACTCCGAGATCGCGAGGTCGAAGCTCGCGTCCGCCAGCGGCACCTGCTCCGCGTTGCCGTGCAGCAGCGGGAACGAGAGGCGGTGCTCGCCCTGCAGCCGGCTCGCGGTGGCGAGCTGCGCCTCGCTCACGTCGATCCCGACGGGCCGTGCGCCGCGCCGCGCGAGCCAGGCCGAGACGTAGCCCGTGCCGCACCCGAGCTCGATGCAGTCGAGGCCCTCGAGCCCCTCCGGCAGCACGTGCAGCTGCGCCTCGGGCACGCTCCAGCGCCCCCACGACGGTTCGGCGGCCGCCCAGTTGCGCTCCCCGGCCTCGACGTAGTCGGCGGCCTGGCGGTTCCAGGCTGACCGGTTGCGCTCGACGTGGTCGCCTGCCGGGTCCATCGGCCGCGAGCCCCTACTGCGGCGGCGCGTCGATCGCGCGCCAGAGGTAGCGGCAGGCGGCGGTGCGGTACGGGCGCCAGCGCTCGGCGAGCGCGGTCACCTCGGCGGGAGTCGGCAGCTCGCCTAGGCCATAGGCGATCTGGACGCCGCGGCGGATACCGAGGTCGCCGGGGGCGAGCACGTCGGGGCGCTCCAGCTGGAACATCAGGAACATGTGCGCGCTCCACTCGCCGATCCCCTTGACGGCGACGAGCTCGGCGATCACGGCGTCGTCGTCGAGCTGTTCGAGGCGGTCTAGCTCGAGCGAGCCATCCAGCACGTGCTCCGCCAGCGAGCGCAGGTAGGTGGTCTTGGCCCGCGACAGACCGGCGGCGGCGCGCAGCTCGTCGGGGTCGGCGGCGAGGACCTCCTCGGGCGTCGGCTGGCGCCCGTCGAAGTGCGCGAGCAGCCGCTGCCAGATCGCCGCCGCTGCGCGTGTCGAGAGCTGCTGGCCCACGATCGCGCGCAGCAGGCCGGCGTAATGCTCTCCCGGGTTCGGTCGCGAGCTCGGGTGCGCGGTCGCGGCAGCGCGCCGACGCGGTCGATCAGCGCGGCCGAGCACGGGGTCGGCGGCCCGCAGGTGCGCGCTCGCCGCGTCAGTCGTCATCGCCGCCCCAGCCGATCGCGGCGAGCAGCTCCGCGACCGTGGCGAGCTTGACCCGCGGGCGGCCGGCCGGCTCGCCGAGCGCGCGCTCGTGGCGGTCGATCGCGAGCCAGTTGCCGTAGTCGACGAGCTGCGGCTGGCGCTCGCGCACGAACTGCTCGAGCGCGGCGTCGCCGATCGGCTCGGGCTCGAGCAGCGCCCCGGCGGCGAGATCCTCGAGCAGCGCGTCGACCGTCTCGTTGGCGTCCTTCTTGTTCGTGCCGATCACCCCGCTCGGACCGCGCTTGGCCCAGCCGACGACGTATTCGCCGCGTCGCACGCGGCCGTCGACGTTGGCGATCAGCTCGCGTTCGGAGTCGAAGGGGACGTCGGCGAGCGGGACGCCGCGGTAGCCGATCGCGCGAAAGACGGCCTGCGCCGGTATCTCCAGCTGCTCGCCGGTCGCGCGGGCGCGCAGGCTGCCGCCGGCGCCCGGCTCGAGGCTGTTGCGGGCGAGCGTCACCGACTCGCACCCGCCCCGCCCCGGTCAGCTCGACCGGGGACGAGCAGGAAGCGCAGGACGACGCGGCGCGCGTGGCCAACCGGCGTCCGCGTCGAGTACTCGCGCAGGATCTCGACGTTGCGCTTGGCGGTCGGGTCGGCGTCCGGATCGACGCTCGACTCCCGAGCGCCAGCTCGTCGGCGTCGACGAGCACGTCGGCGTCGCTCAGCTCGCCGAGCTCGCGCAGCTCCGGGTTGGTGAAGGCCGCCTGCGCCGGGCCGCGGCGGCGCGATCACGACGACCTCGCGCACGCCGCTGCTTCGACAGCGCCTCGAGCGCGTGGTCGGCGACGTCGGTGACGGCGAGCTCGGCGTGGGTGAGCACGAGCATCCGCGCGACGTCGAGCGCGACGTTGCCGGCGCCGATCGACGACGCCCCGTTCGCCGCGCAGGTCGAAGGCGAGGTCGCGCGAAGTCGGGATGGCCGTTGTACCAGCCGACGAAATCGGTCGCCGCGTAGCTGCCGGGCAGCTCCTCGCCGGGGATCCCCATCGCGCGGTCGATCGGCGTGCCGACCGCGTAGACGATCGCGTGGTAGTGGCGGCGCAGGTCGTCGAGCGTGACGTGGCGGCCGAACTCGACGTTGGCGAACAGGCGCAGCCGCGGATGCTCGGCGGTCGCTCGTAGAGGTTGGTGACCGACTTGATCTTCGGGTGGTCGGGCGCGACCCCGGCGCGCACGAGCCCCCACGGCGTCGGCAGGCGCTCGTAGAGGTCGACGTGCAGCTCGGTCGCGGTGTGGCGCGAGCAGATGGCCGGCGGCGTAGCTGCCGGCCGGGCCCGAGCCGATGATCGCGACGCGGATCCTGGCGTCGCCCGAATCGCTCATCCGCGCCGGCGCGAGCGACCGGGCACCGGGGTGGTTGTTCTCGCGTGGAGTGCTGCTGCCATTTTCGGAGCCGCGAGTATACGGGCGCCCGGCGCCCCGCTACCATTGCAGGCGATGCGGATCGCCCTCGTCTCGCCGTACTCGTGGACGTATCCGGGCGGTGTCACGCGCCACATCGAGGCGCTCGCGGACCAGTTCGCGGCGGCCGGCCACGAGCCGCGGATCATCACCCCGTTCGACCCCGACGACCGCCTCGCCGTCAGGCTGCACCGGGGGGCGCGCCCGCAGCCGCGCGTCCAGGCGGCCAACATCGTCTCGCTCGGGCGCACGATCGGCCTGCGGGCGAACGGCGCCGTGTCGAACGTCGCGCTCACCCCGTCGGCGGCGGCGACACTGCGCCGCGAGCTGCGCGAGGGCGACTACGACGTGGTCCACATCCACGAGCCGGTGGTTCCGCTGTCGAGCTGGGACGCGGTTGGCTTCAAGGGGCTGCCGCTGGTCGGGACCTTCCACACCTATTCGACGAACCGCCTGACCAATGGCCTTGGCAACCTCGCCGGCGCGAGCCGGCGCTTCGACCGCCTGCACGTGCGGATCGCCGTCTCCCGCGCCGCCGCCTGGACCGGCGAGCGTTTCTTCGGCGGGCACTACCGCGTGATCCCCAACGGCGTCGCGGTGCCCGCACACCTCGAGCGCGCCGCCGCCACCGCGCCGACCGAGGAGCGGCCGCTGGCGCTCGTCTTCGTCGGCCAGGCGGTCGAGCGCAAGGGGCTGCCGGTCGTGCTCCGCGCGCTCGAGGCGCTGCGCGAGCACGTCCCCTTCACCCTCGATGTGATCGGCGTCGAGCTGGAGCAGCTGGAGACGATGATGGTCGATCTGCGCGGCGTCACGGCGCTCGGCAAGATCGACGACGCGCAGAAGACCGCGGTGATCGCGGGCGCCGACCTGCTGGTCGCGCCGTCGCTCGGCGGCGAGAGCTTCGGCATGGTGCTGACCGAGGCCTTCGCGGTCGGCACTCCGGTCGTGGCGTCCGACATCCCCGGCTACAACGACGTCGTGCGCGACGGCGTCGACGGTGTTTTGTTCGGCCGCGCCGACGCGAGCGGACTGGCGCAGGCGCTGCTGGATCTGGCCTACGACCCGGCGCGGCGCGAGGCGATGTCGGCGGCGGCACGCGAGAACGTCAGCCGCTACGCCTGGCCGCTCGTCGCCGACGAGGTGCTCGGTGCCTACGACGACGCGATCGCGGCACCCGCGCCGCGCGGCGCGCTGGAGCGCGCCGCCGTGCGCGTCGGGGCCGCCAGCGTCGACCCTGCCGGGCACCGCTCGGCGCGGCGACGCCTGCCCAGCCTCGAGCGTGACGAGCGAACGCGGCGCGAGCGGGTTCTCGCCGGTGTGCGTCGTGGTGCGATCGCGCTCGTCGCGCTGGCCGCCGTCGCGGTGTCGGCGCTCGCCGTCTCGCGGATCGGCGTGGGGCGGATCACCAGCGCGCTGGTCACCTCCCGGCCGTCGTGGGTGATCATCGGCTGCGCGCTGATGTGCGCGGCGATGGTTTCCCGCGGCTTCGCCTGGCACGCGATCCTGCGGGCGGCGCTGCCGCGCTCGAAGGTGCGGCGCGCGGACGCGATGCAGGGCACCTTCATCGGCGTGCTGATGAGCGCCACGCTGCCGGCGCGGCTTGGCGAGCCGTCGCGCTCGCTGATCGTCGCGCGCCGCGTCGGGCGACCTGTGGAGACCTTCCCGATCGTCGTCGGCACGCTCGTCTCGCAGACCTTGCTGAACCTGGTTGCGCTCGCCGCGCTGGGTGCGGTGATGTTCACCAGCGTCGACCTCTTCAACGGCCGCCATTCGGCGCTGATCGCCGTCGCGGTCGGCCCGGCGGTGCTGGTGGCGGTGATTCTCGCCGCGCCGCTGCTGCTTGGCCGCCGGGGCGGCCCGTCGCGCTCGGCTCGATGGGAGCTGTTGCGTACGCGGCTCACCGGGATGCTCGTGCGGCTGCGCACCGGCATGCGCGTGTTCCGCGAGCCGCGGCTCGCCGCGATCGCCGTCACCGCGCAGCTCGGCGCCTGGGGACTGCAGTGCGCGTCCTGCTACGTGCTGCTGATCGCGCTGGGCCTCAACCACCGGGCCGGGCTTGCGGCGGCGGCCGGGGTGCTGTTCGCGGTGAACGTCACCGCAGTGCTGCCCGCGGCGCCCTCGAACGTCGGCGTCTTCCAGGCGGCCTGCGTGGCCGTGCTCGCGGGCGCGTTCCACGTCTCGACCGCCGACGCGATCGCCTACGGGATCGTGCTGCAGGCCGTCGAGGTGACCACCGCGATGGCGATGGGGATCCCGGCGCTGCTGCGCGAGGGCATGTCGTGGCGCGACGTCAAGCTGCGCGCGATGCACACCGCGCCGGTCACGCTGAACGTCCCCGAGCCGCGCCGCGCGGGCGGCGGCGAGGTCACGATCATCTGAGCGGCGGCACCGCGCCGCGCCGCGAGCCACCACGCCCAGGCAGGCGATCGGCTGACGAGGGCGTAGCTTGAGCGGGGCAATGTCCGACGCCTGGGTCTACATCCTGCGCTGCGCCGACGGCTCGCTCTACACCGGCTGGACCGTCGACGTCGAGCGGCGCCTCGCCTCACACGCCGCCGGCGGGGGCGCTCGCTACACGCGTTCGCGCCTCCCGGTGGAGCTGTTGGCGTGCTTCGCGATGGCGGACGCGGGCGCGGCGCGCCGCGAGGAGGCGCGCATCAAGCGCCTCACCCGGCCCGAGAAGCTGGCGCTCCTGGACGCTCATCTTCAGCAACTCTTCAACAGCTCCGGCTGACGTTCGTCACACTATTCGCGCGACACAGATCGCACGCACCTCCTCCCAGTAGTCGCCCGGCGCCCCGCACCCCCTGGGGCGCCGGCTTTTTCGGGAGTCGATCGGGCGATCGGGAAGGCGTGGCCGGACCGCCTTCCCGCCGCGGTCACTTGATGAAGAGCATCTCCGAGTACTTCGGCAGCGGCCAGAGGTCGTCGGCCACGATCCGCTCGAGCCTGTCGGCGATCGCGCGCACGCCGTCCATCGCGGGCACCACCTCGTCGCGCATGTAGAGCGCGTGCTTGAGGCCCTCGACGTCCGGGTGCGCCGCGTTGACGCGCTCGAGCGCGAGGATCGCCTCGACGAACCTGTTGACCAGCTCCTCGGTCTCTTCGACCAGCGCCGTGACGCCCGCCTCGCGCAGCTGCGCCAGATGGCGGATGGCGGCCGGCAGCAGCAGCGTGCGGGCGATCGACGCGGCGGTCTCGGCCTCGATGTTGAGCTTCGTCGAGTACTGCTCGACGAACACCGTGTAGCGCGCCTCGAGCTCGCGCTTGTTCAGCACCTTGAAGTGCTTGAACAGCCCGACCGTCTCCTTCTCGATCAGCCACGGCAGGGCGTCGGGCGTCGAGCGCAGGTTCGCGAGCCCGCGCGCCTGCGCCTCGGCGTGCCACTCCTCGGAGTAGTTGTCGCCGTTGAAGACGACGCGCCGGTGCGCGTTGTAGGAGTCCTTGACGATCCCGAGGATCGCCTTCTCGAGGCTTGCGCCGCCCTTCAGCGCCCCGTCCAGCTTCTCCGCCAGGGTGTCGATCGCCTCGGCGACGATCGTGTTCAGCACCGTGTTCGGGAACGACGGCGACTGGCTCGAGCCGAGCGCGCGGAACTCGAACTTGTTGCCGGTGAACGCGAACGGGCTGGTGCGGTTGCGGTCGCCGGAGTGCAGTGGCAGCGTCGGCAGCACGGGCGTGCCGAGGCCCGAGGAACGAGCCCGGCTTCGACGCGCCGGCCTTGCCCTCCGCGATCGCTGAGAAGACCTCCTCGAGCTCGCTGCCGAGGAAGATCGAGATGATCGCCGGCGGAGCCTCGTTGGCGCCGAGCCGGTGATCCTGGCCCGGGCCCGCGATCGACGCGCGCAGCAGCTGCTGGTGGGTGTCGACCGCCTGGATCACGGCCACCGCGAACAGCAGGAACGAGAGGTTCTCGTGCGGCGTGTCGCCCGGCTCGAGCAGGTTGTCGCCGGTGTCGGTGCCCATCGACCAGTTGTTGTGCTTGCCGGAGCCGTTGACGCCCGCGAACGGCTTCTCGTGCAACAGGCAGACCAGCCCGTAGCGCGCGCGCCGTCGTTCTGCATGCACCTGCATCGTCAGCATCTGGTGGTCGCAGCCGACGTTGGTGCCCTCGAAGACCGGTGCGATCTCATACTGGTTCGGCGCCACCTCGTTGTGGCGGGTCTTGACCGGGACGCCGAGCTTGCCCAGCTCGTCCTCGGTCTCGAGCATGCAGGCCAGGATCCGCTCGGGGATCGAGCCGAAGTAGTGATCGTCGAGCTCGTGGCCCTTCGGCGGCTTGGCGCCGAACAGCGTGCGCCCCGTTGTCACGAGGTCCGGGCGCTCGAAGTAGTACTGCTCGTCGATCAGGAAGTACTCCTGCTCGGGACCGACGGTCGTGAAGACGCGCTGGGACTCCTCGTCGCCGAGCAGCCGCAGCGCGTGCAGCGCCGCCTTCGAGAGCGCGTCCATCGAGCGCAGCAGGGGGATCTTGTGGTCCAGCGCCTCGCCCGTCCAGGAGGCGAAGGCGGTCGGGATGCACAGCAGGGCGCCGTTGGGGTTCTCGAGCAGGAAGGCCGGCGAGGTCGGGTCCCAGGCGGTGTAGCCGCGAGCCTCGAAGGTCGCGCGGATGCCGCCGGTCGGGAAGCTCGACGCGTCGGGCTCGCCCTGGATCAGCTCCTTGCCGCTGAACTCCGCCATCGCCGTGCCGTCGCCGACCGGGCCGTAGAACGAGTCGTGCTTCTCGGCCGTCGAGCCGGTCAGCGGCTGGAACCAGTGCGTGTAGTGCGTGGCGCCGTTCTCCAGCGCCCACTCCTTCATCGCCTGCGCGACCGCGTCGGCGAGCGAGACGTCAAGCTCGGCGCCGCGCGCGATCGTGGCGCGCAGCTGGGAGTAGACGTGCTTCGGAAGCCGCTTGCGCTGCTCGGCGGCGCTGAAGACGTTCGCGCCGAAGATCTGGTTCACCGGCTGGGTGAGATCCTGACCGCCGAGGCCCTCGCCGTTGGCGCTCCACTGGGCGGCGGAGACGTTGTGGATCCGGGTCCGTGGCATTCGGGGTCCTCCTGGAGAGATCGTGGGCAATCGCGCGACCGACCGGTTTGTCGCGCAAGCGACCCGTTGCGAGCAGCGCAGCAGCCCACACCATATGCGCTCGCGCGCACCCGGTCCTTGTCCGCGTGGCCAAAGCGATCAGCGGGCGGTTCGCCCGCACGTACGACCGCCGCGACAGCAGGCGCGACCGCCGCCGCGGCGGGGCGACGGCGGCGCGTGCGGGCCCGCTCAGGCGAACACGCCGTCGCGGACCGGGCTCGTGGCGGCGGCGACCGCGGGGGTCTGCGCCTCGAGCATCGCGGCGAGGTTCTGCCGCTGGCGATCGGTCATCGACCCGATCGTCTTGGTTTCCGTCATCGGCACGCCGGCGAGGAACCGGCGCGCACGCGTGTGCCCCCATCGGCGTTGGCTCATCAGGAGCTCGGCGACGGCCATGCTCTCGGCCTCCCACGGAGAATCGAGGATCACGGCTGCGGCAGTCGTCTCGCCGTACGTCACACGGCGCTTCAGCTCGGCGCGCGCGAGGCGCACCTCGTTGGCGCGTTGAAGGGCCCGCATGTGCTGCGGCCCATAGGCGATCGCTGTCGCTTTCATCTGAATAGCTCCCCGCCGCTCGCCTCTGCGAGCGCGCAAAAAAGTCGTTGGTTTACGGTGTACGCACGAACGCAGGCAGGCTCCGGCAGCGCAACTACGTTGCTGCTGACCGTGGCCGTCGCCTCCCGGGACTTGATGAAGGGGCCCTCTCAAAGCCCCTCGCACCTCCGCGCCGAGCGCACTTGGACGCTACGCAGCCCCCGCGGGTTGGTCAACAATCTCACCAGCAGCGCGTTCGCTCGGAGCGAGGTTTTTGTGCGACGGGGCGCTTGTGCTCAGACGCACAACTACTTCGACGGGCCCGGAAGCGGCCCGTGCTCGGCCTCGAAATCGCGCTTGACGGTCGCGAACGCCTCGAGCGCCTGCTCGATCACGGCCCGGTCGTGGGTGGCCATCACGCTCGTGCGCAGCAGCGCCCCGCCGGGAGGGACCGCGGGGTGGACCGCCACGTTGGTGAAGACGCCCGCGTCCCACAGCGCCCGCCACAGCAGCGCCGCCTGCCAGTCCTCGCCGACGCGGACCGGGACGATCGGCGTGATGATCGATTCCTGCTCGCCCGCGGCGTTCGTCACGGGAAACGGCTCGACGACGTCGAAGCCGAGCTCGTGCAGGCCGCGGTTCAGCTGGCGCGCGTTGGCGAGCACGCGCGCCATCAGCTCGCGGCCGTCGTCGGAGCGGATCACGCGCAGCGCCGCGAGCGCGGCGCCGACCGCGGCGGGAACCCCGGAGGCCGTGAACAGGAACGCGCGGCTCTGGATCTTCAGGAACTCGATCACGTCGGCGTCGCCGGCGACGAAACCGCCGCAGGAGGCCAGCGACTTGGAGAAGGTCCCCATCCGCAGGTCGGCCTCCGCCTCGACTCCGAGCAGCTCGGCGGTGCCGGCGCCGCGCGCGCCGAGCACGCCGACCGAGTGCGCCTCGTCGACCATCAGCCGTGCGCCGAAGCGCCGGCACAGCGCGACGATCTCGCGCAGCGGCGCGATGTCGCCCTCCATCGAGAAGATCCCGTCGACCGCGACCAGCACGCCGCCGCCGTCGGCCGCGGCCTTCACCAGCGTGCTCTCCAGCTTGTCCATGCGGTTGTGGCGAAAGGCCCGCAGCTTGGCCCGCGACAGCAGCGCGCCGTCGAGCAGCGAGGCGTGGTCGCCGGAGTCGACGACGACCGTGTCGCCGCTCCCCAGCAGCGTGGCGAGCGTGCCGACGTTGGCCTGCTGGCCGGTTGAGAAGACGATCGCGTCCTCGGTGCCCATCCATTCGGCGAGCTCGCGCTCCAGCTCGAGGTGAAGCGGCGTCGTGCCGTTCAGCAGGCGCGAGCCGGTCAGTCCGGTGCCGTAGCGTGCGAGCGCGTCGCGTGCGCCCGCCATCACTCGCTCGTCGCCGGTGAGGCCGAGGTAGTTGTTGGAGCCGAGCATGATCCTCGGCGCGCCGTCCATCATCACCACCGGCATCGCCGGCCCCTCGACCTCGTGGAAGTACGGGAGCAGGCCCTGCGCGCGCGCCGCGCGCAGCAGCTCGACACGCTCGTGGCCGCGGATCTTGGCGAAGACGTCGGGAGGGTTGGCCGCCATGAGGAGTTTGTCCGAGAACCACCCGCGCTCGCCGCTCGCACACGCCGAGTTCTCGGGCGAACTCTATAGGCTGGGTCGGTGAGTCTCGAGATTCGGCCGGTTGCCGATCGGCGTGACATGCGGCGCTTCATCGCCCTACCCTCGGCGCTCTATCGCAACGAGGGCCGCTGGATCGCGCCGCTCAACATGGACATGCGCAGGCGCCTCGACCGGGAGCACAACCCGTTCTTCGAGCACGCGGAGGCCGAGTACCTGATCGCCTGGCGCGACGGGCAGCCGGTTGGGCGGATCAGCGCCCACGTCGACCACCGCTTCAACGAGTTCCAGGACAACCGCTGGGGGCTGTTCGGCTTCTTCGAGTGCGAGGACTCGCAGGAGACCGCGCACGCGCTGCTCGGCGCCGCCGAGTCCTGGCTGCGCGCGCGCGAGCGCGACCTGATGGTCGGGCCGATGGACTTCACCACCAACGACGAGGTGGGCCTGATGATCGAGGGTTTCGAGCGGCGGCCGATCATCCTTTCGAACTGGCACCACCCCTACTACCGGGCGCTGATCGAGAGCTACGGCTTCGAGAAGGCTGTCGACTGGCTGATGTGGAGCCTGCACATCAGCGGCCGCGGACGGGTTCGCGACGCGATCTGGCGGATGGCCGCGCAGGTCGAGCCCGAGCACGGGATCGTCTGCCGGCCGATGCGCAAGCGCGACCTCGACAACGAGATCACGCGCTTTCTCGAGGTCTACAACGCGGCCTGGGAGCGCAACTGGGCGTCGGTGCCGCTGACCGAGCGGGAGGTCCGTCACTACGCGGCGAGCCTCAAGCCGATCCTCGACGAGAACTGGGCCTACCTCGCGGAGCGCGTCGATACCGGCGAGGTCGTCGGCGCCGCGCTGACGCTGCCCGACTACAACCAGGTGCTGGCGCATCTGAACGGCCGTCTGCTGCCGTTCGGCTGGGCGAAGGCGCTCTACTGGCGCCGCAAGATCGACGCGGTCCGCGTCTTCGCACTCGGCGTCAAGCCCGCCTACCAGCACACCGGCGTCGCCGCGCGCTTCTACCAGCTGCACTTCGAGGCGGCCGAGCGCACACCGCAGAAGGGCGGCGAGATGGGCTACATCCTCGAGACGAACCGCCCGATGAACCGTGCGATGGAGGGTATGGGCGGCGAGATCGTGCGGCGCTTCCGCGTCTACCAGCGCGGCCTTGCCTGATCTGCGAGACTTGCCGGCGGTCAGCCGAGTGAGAGGGCCCCTTTGATGGACCGCGAGCAGTCCACTTCGACCGGGAGCGTCGACGCAGCCGCCGTCGAGGAGCCCGAGGTCGTCGACGGCGTGCTGGTCGTGGCGAACGTCCGCACGCTCGAACCGGTGCGCGAGGGCCCGCCGCCGTTCGTGCAGGTCGCCGCCGTGGCCGCCACCGGCTTCATGGCGGGCGCCGCCACCGCGGCCGTGCTGGGACGGCGCTTCTCGCGGGCGCAGGCGCGCCGCACCGCAATCGCCCCCGACGTCCCTCGCCCGGCGCTGCGCCCCGGCTCGGTCGAGGTCCTCGCCTCCCAGCGCTTCGTCGTCGACGTCTACACGCTCGCGCGCCGGTAGCGCGACGCGAGGCGGCGCGTCCGCGGCGGGCGCTTCAATGGCACGCCGTGTCTGATCTTCCGCGACCCACCGAGCGCCGCCTGGAGCTGACGCCGCGCTGGCCGCTGCGGCTGCCCGGCGCCGGCGCCGACGGCGTGACGCGCGTGCGCGGCGGCGTGCTCGAGCGGCTGCTGCACGTCGAGGGGCGGCCGGTGGTCGTGCGCGCGGCGCAGCCCAGCGCGCAGAGCGTGGTGATCGGCGCCTGGGGGCCGTCGCGCGGCTGCTGCGAGCGGGCGCTCGAGCGGATGCGCTTCGCGCTCGGCGTCGACGACGACCTCGCCGCGTTTCACGCGCGCTTTCGCGACGACCCGCTGATCGGCAGGCTGGTGCGCCGTTGTCCGTGGCTTCGCCCGCGGCGGCGGCCCGAACCGTTCGAGGCGCTGGCGTGGGCGATCTGCGAGCAGCTGATCGAGTACACGCGAGCCGCCGCGATCGAGCGGCGGATCGTGCGCCGGCTCGGGCCAACGCTGGCGGCGCCGGCCGCGGGCCGCCGGTGAGCGGAGCCGCCCGCTGCGCGACGTGCCGGCCGCGGAGGTGATCGCCGCCGCCGCGCCGGCGCTGCTCGAGTCCTTCGACCTCTCGCCGTCGCGCGCGCTCGCGCTGCGCCGCGCCGCGCGCGAGGTGGGCGCCGGGCGCGTCGACCTGCACGACGGCGACCACGAGCGCTCCTGGCGGCGCCTGCGTGCGCTGCCGGGGATCGGCAGCTGGACGGTGGAGTGCCTGGCGCTGCACGGCCAGGGGCGGCTCGACCAGCTGCCGGCCGGCGATCTCGGCCTGCGCAAGCTCGTCGGGCGCCTGCGCAGCGGCGGCGATCCGCTGGCGCGCGCGGATGAGGGCGAGGTGCGCGACTTCTTCGCCCCCTACGCGCCGTGGGGCGGGCTCGCCGCAGCGTACGCGCTGGCCAAGGCGTGACGATCGCCTCGCCCTGCCCCGGCAGGAACTCGTCGGTGATCGCGTCGCCGGCGTTCTGGGTGCCCGGAAGCAGCTTGTGAGCGTGCATCCAGGCGCCGAAGGCCTGCCAGGCCGCCGGTCCCTGGTAGCCGAACGGCAGCTTCGCGTTGGCGGGGGGACGACCGGCTGGACGTCGCGCAGCAACGCGCGCTCGAACGCGGCGCTCAGGCCCGGGTTCGCCTTCGCCAGCGCCACGACCGTCGCGGCCGGGTCGGCGGCGGCGGCTCGCTCGCCGCGTGTGACCGACTGCAGGAAGGCCCGCAGCAGCGGGCCGTCGTAGTGGGCCTCGTCGAGCCGCACGGCGAGCACGAGCCCGCTGTAGGTGGGCACTCCGGCCGCGCCAGCGCGAGCACCGCGGCGGGCCGATGGGCGAGGCCGAGCGTCGCCTGCTCGACCGGCCACTGCTCGCCGAGCGTGGCCTGCGCGCGCGCCGCTCCGCAGGGCCGCCGCGAGGCTGCCGCTCGCCGTGGCCCGAGTGCACGCCGGCGGGGTGCCCGGCGCTCAGCACCGACACCATCTCCGCCTCGGCCAGCGGCGTCGGGCTGACCGCGACCGTGTCGCCGGCGAGCGCGGCCGCGCGGTGCCACCGGCCGCGCCGCGAGCGACACGATCGCGTCCAGCGGACCGCTGACCAGCGCGCCGATCGCGACCACGCCGGCGCCCGCGGCGCGTGCGTCGAGCAGTGCCGGCTCGGTCACGACCGCCACGCCGGCGGCGCCGGACTCCAGCGCGCGCAGCGGGTCCGATGGTTCGGTGAGCGTGACCGCCAGCGCGCCGAGGCGGAAGTCGCCGGCGGCCTGCGCGGTGTAGAGCGGCGCGAACAGGGCGCTCGGCGGTCCGTCGAGCGCGACCGTCAGCGGCCGCGTCGGGCCGGGCTTCAGCTGCGCCGCCACCGCACCGCACCCGGCGCACAGGGCGGTGCAGATCAGACCCGCGGCGAGCAGCACGCCGCGCCTGCGTAGCTCCGGGCGCATCGGCATCGGACCGCGCCCATCGTAGTGGTTGTGCCGCGGCCGCAGCCGCCCGCTCCTCAGCGCGCGATCGTCCGCGTCAGCGCCCGCACGAAGTCCTCGAGCTGGCGTGTGGTCCAGCACTCGAAGACGGTGCAGTAGGGCGCGTAGGCGTCGATCACCGAGTCGCCGTAGTTCCAGTACAGGCGCGGCTCGGGGTTCAGCCAGAACGTGCGTCCCGCGCGCGCCGCGATCGTGGCGAAGATGTCGGCGCGCGGGTCGCGCCCGTTGGTGCGGGCGTCGCCGAGCACGATCACGGTCGCCCGCGGGTGCAGGTCGTCCTCGACCAGGGCGCGGAACTCCGACCAGACGCGCCCGTAGTCGGTGTAGCCGGAGACGTCGGCGACGCCGGCGTCGGCGGAGATCGCGTCGCTGACCGCGCTGAAGCTGCGCTCCGCGGCGAAGGTGTCGGTGACCTCGGAGATCCGCTCGATGAAGACGAACGAGCGCATCCGCCGAAACGAGTCGTGCAGCGCGTGCAGCACCGAGAGGAAGAAGACCGAGGCGGAGGTGACGGAGGTCGAGACGTCGCAGAGCACGTAGATCTCCGGGCGCCGGGGACGGCGCGGCCGGTACTTGACGATCACCGGGACGCCGCCGGTCTGCAAGGACGCGCGCATCGTGCGGCGGATGTCGACATGGTCGTGGCGGTGCGAGCCGCGACGCTCGACACCGCTGCTCGCGAGCCGCCGGCGCAGCTGGGCGACCACGCGGTGGACCGCAGCGAGGTCGGCGGCCGGGCCGCTCGGCAGCGCGCGGTCGAGCTCGCCGAGCGGCCGTGACGGCGGCAGCTCCATCGTCCGCTCGATCTGGGCGCGCTCCAGCTCGCGGCGCAGGATCGCCTCGAAGCGTCGCAGCCCATCGCGCGGCAGGCCCTCGCGGCGCGGGTCGCCCGGCGGGTAGTCGGGCTGCGGGTCGCTGCGCAACCCGAGCGCCCGGCGGATCCGCTGCACGTCGATGCCGACCACGTTCGAGCCGTCGCCGGCGCGCGCGACCGCCGCGAGCGCGAGCCGTGCGAGGTCGCGCATGCGCGCCTCGTCGCCGTCCGCCAGTGCGCGCGCGATCTGCGCGCGCAGCTCCTCGAGATCGATCCGCGCGCCCGCCTCGCCGCCGGCCGCGCCGGCGCCCGCCTCCGTCACGCCGGCCTCGATCGCCGCGGCCTCGCCGGCGCGGAAGAGGAAGCGCTCGAAGACGAGGTCGAAGACGCGCCGGTCCTCGGGGGACTTGGCGAGCGTCGCGGCGAGCGCGGACTGGAAGGTGGCGCGCTCGCGCCAGTCGACCTCGGCGAGCGCGGCGAAGGCGTCGAGCAGCTCCGAGGTGCCGATCGCCAAGCCCTCGCCGCGCAGCTGGTCTCCGAGTGTCAGCAGCTGCTCGTCGAGCCTCACGCGTGGACCGCCACCATTCCCGGACGACCGATTAGAGCGCGAGGCCGACTCGCTGCGCGACCAGCTCGATGTCGGTGCGGTGCTTGACGATCACCGACATCGTCTCGCTGAAGGTGGCGGCGTCGATGTCCTCGCGCCCGAGCAGCAGCAGCGCGCGCGCCCAGTCGATCGACTCGGCGATCGACGGCGGCTTCTTGAGGTCGAGCTCGCGCACCATCGCGACCGTCTCGACCAGCTTGCGCGCCACCGTCTCCGCGAGCTCCGGCGCGTGCAGGCGCACGATCGCGAGCTCGTGCTCGATGCTCGGGTAGTCGAGCCACAGGTAGAGGCAGCGTCGCTTGAGCGCCTCCGTCAGCTCGCGCGAGTTGTTCGACGTCAGCAGCACCACCGGCTGCGATGAGGCGGCGATCCGGCCGAGCTCGGGAATCGTGATCTGGAAGTCCGACAGCAGCTCGAGCAGCATCGCCTCGAACTCCTGGTCGGTCTTGTCGATCTCGTCGATCAGCAGCACGACCGGCTGCTTCGCCGAGATCGCCTGTAGCAGCGGCCGCGCGAGCAGGAACTCCTCGCCGAAGATGTCGTCCTGGACCTCGGCCCAGCCGGCCCCGTCGGCCTCCGCCTGGATCCGCAGCAGCTGCTTGCGGTAGTTCCACTCGTACAGCGCCTTGGCCTCGTCGAGCCCCTCGTAGCACTGCAGGCGCACCAGCTCGCGCCCGAGATAGGTCGCCATCGCCTTCGCCAGCTCGGTCTTGCCGACACCGGCGGGACCCTCGACGAGCACGGGCCGCTGCAGCCGCGTCGCGAGATAGGCGACCAGCGCCGTCGATCCGCCGGGCAGGTATCCGGCCGCGCGCAGCCCCTCGGCGACCGCGTCGACCGATTCGGGGAGCGCGTCCATCGAGCCAATCATAGGAAGGCTTGGGGGGTCGGCGCATGCGCCGACCCCGGAGACGGCGCATGCGCCGTCTCCCCGGTGGGTGCATGCACCCACCGGCAAAAGAGTCCACTACTCGCCGTGGTCGGGCGGCAGCTCGAACGAGAGCTGCTCGGCGTCCTCGCGCGTGACGCCGCGATGCTCGCGGGCCGTCTCGCTCGCCGGCGCGCTTCGCGCGGCGGGCCGCCGCGGCTGCTCGGCGGCGCGGACCCCGCGGCGCAGGTTGCGCAGATGCACGGTCGGGTCGTCGGCGAGCGCCGGTTCCGCGCGGTGCGCGCGGCGCATCGCGACACCCGTGTAGGCGAGCCAGATCGCGGCGAAAAGCGCCAGGAAGATGCCCCACTGGATGCCGGTCTCCAGGATGCCGTTGCGGCCGCTGGTGAGCGAGGACTGGTCGAGCATGCGGTAGAAGATGAGCACCGCCGCCCACGTGCCGGCGAGGATGATCACGCCGCCGTCACCGCCCGGCAGATGGAAGGCGCGGCGTTCGCCGCGCGCGAACAGCAGCGCCAGCACCGCGCCGCTGATCAGGAGCACCGCCAGCTCGACGAACGAGAAGGCGCCCCACGCCGTCAGCGTCACGCTCGCGCTGCTCGGCGTCTTGCCGACCGAGACGGCGGTCTCGCTGTACCACGGCAGGAACATCGTGACCCACAGCGAGAGTGCCGCAAGCGCCGACAGGCGCTGCTGGGGCGTGAGCACGCGCCACGCCCGGAAGACCCGGATCAGCGGGCCGGGCGCGGTCCTGGCTGCACGCTGACCGTCGGTCGCCTCGGGCACCCGATCGATTGTACGCGCGGCTCAGCCGGCCGGCTTGTGACGGTGCCGCGGCGGCGGCGGGAGGATCCTCACCGTCGCCGAGGCCTGCGCGGCGTTGCCGGCGAGGTCGACCGCTCGCAGCGACACCGTCCAGGCGCCGGCATGCGGCGGCCGCCACGCCAGCGAGTGCGAGCCGTGGCCGAGCTCGAGCGTCGTCTGCGACACCACACGGCCGCCGTAGGAGACGGCGAAGGTGACGTCGGCGATCTTCGAGAGCTTCACCGGCACGCGCGCGACGAGCGTCGCGCGGCTGGCGGGAAGATGCCCGATCGTCACCACCGGCGGCTGCTTGAGGTCCGCCTTGAAGTCCGCCGCGGCGGTGCAGAAGACGTCGTTGGGGTTGCCGCTCGGGCCGCTTGGGCCGGTTGCTCCGGTCGTCCCGGTGGCGCCGGTGGCGCCGCCGAACGGCGTGCCACCCGTCCCGGTGGTGCCGGTGGTGCCGGTGGTGCCGGTGGTGCCGGTGGTGCCGGTGGCGCCGGTCGCGCCGGTGGCGCCGGTCGTCCCGGTTGTCCCGGTGGCGCCGGTGGGTGGCTGCAGGCCGAGGATCGCGAGCGCCGTCGGCGTCGTCTCGTGCGTCTGCGCGCAGAGGTTGACGAGGAAGCCGGTCAGCAGCTCGTGGTAGCTCAGCGTGGACTCGCTGTACTGGTCGTAGAGCGACCAGTAGCCGGTGTTGTAGCGCGGCACATCGAGCTGGGCCTGCGCGTCGCCCGCGCGAAACAGCGAGGCGGCGAGCGTGTCGCCGGTGCTCGCCAGGTCGAACAGCCCGACCAGCGACTGGATGAACGCGTTGATCACGTACTCGTGCGGGGCGAAGCTGTAGATCAGGTAGCGGGCGCCGGCGGCGGTCGGCGAGCGGATCCCCACCGGCGCGCCGACGCTGAAGATGCCGAGCGCCTGGTGCGCGTCGGCGAGATAGGCCGGCAGCTGGAGCGCGGTGCCGGCGGCGGCGAGCGCCTCCACCGCGGTCCCCTCGGTGATGCCCGACACCCACGGCGGCGCGCCGCCGTCGAAGGAGAAGTCGTACTCCCACGCGATCCCGGCGCCGCGCAGCGCGGCGAGGCCGACCGCCTGGTTGAGCAGGGCCTCGAGCGCGTCGTAGCTGTGGTCGTCGTAGAGGCCGTTGGCGGCGCCGAAGGTGCCCAGCCACTGGATCTCGATCCCCTGCCCCGGGTAGTACTCCCAGACCAGCCCGCTGCCGGCGAAGCCGACGCGCTGGTCGGCGGCGAGCAGCGGCCCGGTCGTCCACCACCGGCGGTTGCTGGCCAGCGTCAGCATCAGCTCCGGCAGGCGCGACGGCGTCAGCTCGCCGGCGTGCGCGAGTGCCGTCAGGTTGGCGAGCACGGCGCCGAGCTCGCTGCGGCGTGTCCCGCTCAGCCGCCGCAAAGAGACGCGCGCCGCAATCCACGCCGCGCGGTCGGCGGTGGCGAGCGCGCCGGTCAGCTCGTGCCTGGCCGCGAGCGCCGCGAGCGCCTGCGGGAAGGTCAGTCCGGGCTTGGCGGCGGCCCCCGCCTGCGGCGCCGCGGCCGCCACGGGCGTCGCCGCGGACGCCGCCGCGGCCAGCGTCGTGAGCGGCTGCACGCGGCCGCCGTCGAGCACCAGCTCGAGCGGCGAATAGGCGTTGCGACCGCCGGCCGCGGCATGTGGATCGGCCGCCACGTCGCCCGCGGCGGCGCCGAGCGCGAGCGCCGTCAGCGCGGCCGCGAGCGCGAACCGCCGCGCAACCCGAGTGCTAGCCTCCATGATCATGAGCCGTGTCGGTCGTGCATCCCGCCCGCACCTTCGACGCCTCGCAGTGGTTCCCCTCGCGATCGCCGTCGCGCTTGCGGTCGCCGCCTGCGGCGGCGGGGGGCACACGCCGAAGACCGCCGCGAAGCTGACGCCGGCGGCGCTCGTCTCGCAGTCCTTCTCGGCGAGCGACGCTGTCAGCTCGGGCGCGGTCTCGCTGACCGTCGACCTCGCGCTCGACGGCATCAAGGCGCTCGACGGCAAGCCGATCGCGCTGAGCGTCTCCGGGCCATTCGCACGCAGCGGCGGCGAGCTCTCGACGGACCTCGCGGCCTCGCTCTCCGCCGGCGCCTCGAGCGCCAAGCTCGGCTTCGACAGCGTAGGCGGCCGCAGCTACGTCGGTCTCGGCGGCACCTTCTACGCGCTGCCGGCCCGTGTGAGCGTGACACCGACGACCGGGGCGAGCGGGGCGACCGGCGCCGCGGGGCTGCTCGGCGGTCTCGGGATCGACCCGCGGTCGTGGCTGACCGATCCGCGCGACCTCGGCCAGAAGACCATCGGCGACGTGGTCACCGAGCACCTGCAGGCGCAGATCGACGTCGCCAACGTGCTCGGCGACGTGTCGAAGCTGATCGGCGGCGCGACCGGCTCGAAGGGCGCGGCGAACGCCACCAGCCTGCTGCCGCTGCTCGAGTCCGCGGTCACCAAGGCGCAGATCGACGTCTACACCGGCATCGCGGATCACATCGTGCGCGAGTTCGACCTCGACATCGCCTTCACCGTGCCGGCGATCGCCGCCGGGGCGATCGACGGCCTGACCGGCGGCTCGCTGAGCCTCGATGTCACGCTCAGCCAGCTCAACCAGCCGCAGACGATCACCGCCCCGGCCAATCCGCAGCCGTCGTCGAAGCTGCTCAACGGCGTGTTCGCGCTGGAGAGCCAGTTCGGCTCGCTCGCCTCGCTCGTCGCCGGGCTCTCGTCGGCCACCTGAAGGTGATCTGACGCCCCGGCCGTTCTCCAAGCTTTTCAGCCGGCGAGCGAGCGCTCGGCCGGCCCCCAGCCGGATCGAGGGGGCGCTCCCCCGGCAGTCCGGTCCCGCCGCAGAAAGGTCGCAACGATGGTTGATTTCACGCTGAGCGAAGAGCAGCTCGCGTTGCGCGAGCTTGCCCACGACTTCGCCGAGAAGGAGATCCGGCCGGTCGCCTGGGAGTACGACCGCGAGGGCACGTTCCCCGAGGCGATCATCCAGAAGGCCTGGGAGGTGGGGCTGCTGAACACCCACATCCCGGAGGCCTACGGCGGCGGCGGGATCGGCTACCTCGACGGCGCGCTGATCGAGGAGGAGCTGTCGTGGGGGTGCTCCGGCATCCACACCTCGGTCGGCTGCAACAACCTCGCGGTCACGCCGCTGCTGGTCGCGGGCTCCGAGCAGCTGAAGAAGGAGTACCTCGGCCGCCTCGCCGACGCGCCGGTGCTCGCCTCCTTCTGCCTGACCGAGCCGGAGGCCGGCTCGGACGTCGCGGCGATGAAGACGCGCGCCGTGCGCAAGGGCGACCGCTGGGTGATCAGCGGTTCGAAGTGCTTCATCACCAACGGCGGCTACGCCAACTACTACACCGTCTACGCGAAGACCAACCCCGAGGCCGGGCACCGCGGGATCTCCTGCTTCGTCGTGCCGCGCGACGCCGGCGTGATCGTCGACGGGCACGAGGACAAGATGGGGCAGCGTGCCTCGAACACCGCCACGATCACCTTCCCCGACGTCGAGATCCCGCTCGATCACCTGATCGGCGAGGAGAACGCCGGCTTCAAGATCGCGATGATGACGCTCGATCGCACGCGGCCGGGTGTCGCGGCGATGGCGACCGGCATCGCCCGGGCGGCGTTCGAGTTCGCGGTCTCCTACGCGCGCGAGCGCGTCACCTTCGGCGTGCCGATCGCGATGCACCAGGCGATCCAGTTCATGATCGCCGACATGGCGACCGACATCGAGGCGTCCCGCCTGCTGACCTGGCGCTCGGCCGTCGAGCTCGACCAGGGCCGGCGCAACACGCTGCTGTCCTCCCACGCCAAGCGTTTCGCCGCCGACGCCGCGATGCGCGTCGCGACCGACGCGGTGCAGGTCTACGGCGGCTACGGTTTCATCAAGGACTATCCCGTCGAGAAGCTGATGCGCGACGCCAAGATCATGCAGCTCTACGAGGGCACCGCCCAGATCCAGCGGATCGTGATCGCGCGCGAGGTGCTCGACCCGACGCGCGGCTGAGCGGCCCGTGCGGGCTCGGCGCCGCCGACCGGGGCCCGCCGCGACGGCCCCCGGTCGTGGCGCTCCGCCGCTCACTTGAGCTTGACCACCAACGTCTCGCTGTAGCCGGAGACATGCGCGCCCTCGACGGGCAGCACCAGCGCGCGGAAGAAGCCGCCCCGGTGGATGCGGATCGTCGAGGAAAAGCCGACCGTGCCGTTGCTGACGAGCGCCACGGCGACCGTTCCGCCGACGACCTTCCAGCTCGTTCCGATCAGCCGCTCGAAGGCGATCCGCGCAGATGGTTCAGCCGGCGCGATCGTGCCGCTGAAATGCACCGTCGGACGCCGTTTCGTGCCCGTGGCCCTGGCCTTCAGCACCACGCTCAGCGCGTTCTCGACGGCGACCGTGGCGGACGTCGTCGTGCCCGAAACGACGCGGTACTCGGTGTTCAGCGCCAGCCCCAGCTCGTTGAAGACGAACGTGCCGTCGGACAGCGTCAGCTCGGCGTTGCCGACGTTCGCGAACCCCTCCGTGTAGGGGAACGGGCTCTGCTGCAGCTGCACGGCCGCGCCGGCGTTGCCGGTGCCCGACAGCGTCCCCTCGATCGTGACGGGCTCGCCGAAGACGACCGGGTTCGGCGCCGCCGTGATCGCCAGCGAGAGCGGGATCTTGGCCGTCGTGAAGGTCTTGTCGTGACCCGGGGTGATCGTGGTGGCGTTCGTCGCGACGATCCGGTAGTGGTAGCCGGTGAACGCCGTCAACCCCGAGATCGCGATCGAGACCGAGACCGTGGTCGTGCCGGCCGGCAGGGCGGTCGGCGCCGACTGCAGGCCGTAGTTGTCGGTCGTGCCGTACTGGAAGTAGACCTCGGTGGGCTCGTCGCCGGGGTTGACCGTCCCGGTGAGCGTCGCCGACTGATAGGTGATCGCGCTCGCGGCGCCGGTGGTCGCCGTCGGCGCTGCAGCCAGCGCCGACGCGGCGAACAGCGCGCACGATCCGGCGACCACAAGGCCGGCAAGCGCCAGCCGGCGACGGCGGCCGGCGCCGGTCCTGCCGAACACACGATCCTGCGTTCCCAACTCACCAGCTTTCGTCCCCATCACTTCTCCTCCGCTCTGGCGGACCGCCAGGTCCGCGATCCAGGACTACCCTGGTCGTAGAGATTCAGACACACCCGACTCAAAGGAGTTGCGGAATGTTCGTTTTCAAAGCCGGCGTCGTCGGGGCGGGCACGATGGGGGGAGAGATCGCCCAGCTGATCGCCGCCGCGGGGATCCCGGTCGTGATCCGCGACGTGGAACAGCGCTTCGTCGACGTGGGCCTGGCGAAGGCGCAGCAGCTGACCGCCGACCGGGTCGCCTCGCTGGTCGCCGGCGGACGGCTCACCCGCGAGCAGGCCGACGAGCAGCTCGCCGGCACGCTTGCGCTGATCAGCGGCACCACCTCGTATGACGGCTTCGGCGACGTCGACCTCGTGATCGAGGCCGTGCCCGAGCGGCTCGAGCTGAAGCTCGACGTCTTCGCCGAGCTGGACGCCGCCACCCCCGGCCATGCGATCCTCGCCTCGAACACCTCGGCGCTCTCGATCAGCGAGTTGGCCGCGGCGACCACGCGCCCCGAGCGCGTGCTGGGCTTCCACTTCTTCTACCCGGCCTCGGTGATGCGCCTGGTCGAGATCGTCGAGGGCATCGAGACCTCGCCCGAGTCGATCGCCGTCGCCGCGAGCTTCGCCGCGCAGATCCGCAAGACCGCGATCCGCTGCGCCGACGTGCCCGGCTTCGTCGTCAACCGCGTGCTGCTCTCCGCGGTCAGCGAGCTGTGGCTCGCGCAGGAGCAGCTCGGCCTCGACATCGCCGCGCTGGATCGCGCCGTCGCTGACGCGAAGGCCGCGCCGATCGGCCCGTTCCTGCTGGCCGACATGCTCGGGCTCGACACCGTGCTGCACGTCGCCGAGCATCTGCACGAGGCGCTCGGCGAGCGCTTCCACGTCCACGCCGGGATGCGTGAGCTGGTCGCCAAGGGCGAGCTGGGCGTCAAGAGCGGGCGGGGCTTCTACGAGGGCGGCGCGCCGCGCAGCGCCGGCAGCGAGGAGTTCGACGCGGAGGCGCTCGCCGAGCGCTTCGCGCTGAAGGCGCTGGTCGAATGCTGTCTGCTGCTCGAGGAGGACGTCGCCTCCGCGCGCGACATCGACGTCGCCCTGATGGCGGGGGCCGGGCTGATCCCGCCGCCCCTGGCACGCGCCGACGCGGTCGGGCTCGACGCGACCCTCGCGCGCCTGCAGCGCGCCACCGAGCAGTGGGGCGAGGCGTTCGAGCCGCCAACGATCCTGCGCCGCCTGGTCGCACAGGGCAGGCTCGGCACGGCGACCGGGCAGGGCTTCTTCCCGACCCCGCGACCCGACGGCGGCCAGGACGGCCCGGTCAAGCTCGAGTCGCGCGGGGAGGTGGCGATCGCCTGGATCGACAACCCGCCGGCGAACTCGATCACGATCGAGCTGCTCGACGCGCTCTCGGTGCTGTGGCGGGCGATCGTCGACGCCGGCAGCGTGCGCGTGCTCGTGATCGCCTCCGCCAACCCGGCGCTGTTCTGCGCGGGCGCCGACATCAAGGCCTTCGCCACGATGGACGTCGACAGCGAGCGGGAGCTCGTCGATCGCATGCAGGCGCTGCTGCTCGAGGCGGGGCGCTCGCGGATCGTCACGATCGCCGCGGTCAACGGCCTGGCCTACGGCGGCGGCTGCGAGCTGGCGATGGGAGCCGACCTGCGAATCGCGGCGCAGTCCGCGAGCTTCGCGCAGCCCGAGGTCAAGCTGGGGATCATCCCCGGCTTCGGCGGGACCCAGCGCCTGCCGCGCCTGATCGGCTCGGGCCGTGCGCTGGAGATGAACCTGATCGGCGAGCCGATCGACGCCTTCGAGGCGTGGGAGTACGGCCTCGTCAACCGCGTGGTCGCCGACCACGAGCTGTTCGACTGCGTGCTCGCCTGGGCGCGCAGGCTCGCGGCGGCACCGCCGGTGGCGGTCGCGGAGATCAAGCGGCTGTCGTCGGGGCCCGAGCTCGAGGCCGGGATCGAGGCCGAGAAGGCGGCCTTCGGGCGCGTCTTCGCCACCGCCGATGCGACGGAGGGGGTCCGCGCCTTTCTCGACAAGCGCCCGCCACGGTTCGGTGGCGCCTGAGCATCCGCGGCCGCTTCGCGGCACCCATCCCGTGACGCGGTTGGGAGTAGCCTTCAGGTCGTGGCCGAGGAACCCCAGGCAGACAGTCTGCGCGACCGCGTGACCGCGCGCGGCGAGGAGGCGCTCGGGCGGATCGCCCAGGACCTGCTCGAGAACCCCTGGATCAACTCCGCCCTGGCCGCCGCCTTCGAGGCGCGCGGAAAGGCGACGCAGGCGCAGGAGGCGGCGATGGACTTCCTCAACCTGCCCTCCGCCACGCACATGGAGCGGCTGACCAGGCGTGTGCGCTCGGTCTCCCAGCGGCTCGAGGCCGTCGAGGACGCGCTGACGCGCCTCGAGGACGGGCTGCGCGCCACACCGTCGACGATCGCCGGCCGGCTGGAGGCGATCGAGGAGCAGATCGGCGACGTGACGCGCGTGCTCGCCGAGCTCTCGGAGCGCCGGCCTGATGCGCCGCCGCCGGTGTCTCGCGACCAGGAGCGCCTGCACGTCGAAGAGGTCGCGAGCGCGGGCGCGGCCGAGTCGGACTAGACAGCTACAGAGCTCCGAGCGCAGCCGCGCCGAGCCGCCCCACCGCCAGGCCCGCTTCGTGCAGGGCGGCCGGGTCGATGCGCTCGCGCGCGCCGGCGGCGAGCTGGTCCGTGATCGCCAGCGCGCAGCCGACGGCGACGCCGCGCAGCGCCCCGAGCGCGAACAGCGCGGCACACTCCATCTCGACCGCCAGCGCACCCTGCGCATGCCACCGCCGCAAGCGCGGTTCGCCGGCTTCGTAGAAGAGGTCGGAGGAGACGATCGTCGCGCTCCTCGCGTGCGGGGCGCAGCGGCGCAGTGCGGCCAGCAGCCCGCGGTCGGCGTCGACGTGCTCCGCGGCGCCCAGCGCCCGGCTCGTCCCGTCGGCGCCAATCGCCCGCTCGACGACCAGCAGCTCACCGAGCGCCAGCGCCGCGTCGAGTGCCCCGGCGGTGCCGACGCGGATCGCACGCCGGACGCCCAGCGCGATCAGCTCCTCGAGCACGATCGCTGCCGACGGCCCGCCGATCCCGGTGCTCTGGATCGTCAGCGGCTCGCCGTCGGCCGCCAACCCGCTGTAGCCCCACAGGCCCCGGTTGTGGTTGAACATGCGCGGCTCGCGCAGCAGCTCCTGGGCCAGCGCGAGCGCCCGGCCGGGATCGCCCGGCAGCAGCACCCGCGGCGCCAGCGGCGCGGTGGGGTGCAGGTGGATGGCGGCCGGCAGATCGCTCAGGCCGGCGATTATCGCGGTCTGCGAACCTTTGGCGATGGCCGGGCGGTCGGTGGTGGATGCGGTGCGCGCCGGCGGCGCTCTGTCGCCGACGGACCGCGTCGTCGCGCTCGTCTCCGGCGGCCGCGACTCGATCTGCCTGATCGACGTGCTGACTAGCATCTGCGGGGCGGCTGGGGTCACCGCGCTGCACGTCAACTACGGTCTGCGCGCGGAGGAGTCCGACGGCGACGAGCGCCACGTGCGCGAGATCTGTGAGCTGCTCGGCGTGCGCTGCGTCTGCCTGGCCGCGCCGCCGGCTCCGGTCCGCGGCAACCTGCAGGCGTGGGCTCGCGACGTGCGCTACGCACGGGCGCTCGAGCTTTCGCCCAGCGCGCTGATCGCCACCGGCCACACCGCATCCGACCAGGCCGAGACGGTGCTCTACCGGCTCGCCGCCTCCCCGGGCCGCCGCGCCCTGCTGGGGATGGCGCCGCGCGAGGGTCGCCTCGTGCGGCCGCTGCTGCGCCTGACGCGCGAGCAGACCGCCGCGCACTGCGTCGATCGCGGGCTGCGCTGGCGCGACGACAGCACGAACGACTCGCGCCGTTTCGCCCGCGGGCGCGTGCGCCACGGCGTGCTGCCGGCGCTGCGCGCCGTGCACCCCGCGGCCGAGCAGAACCTGCTGCGCAGCGTCGAGATCCTGCAGGCCGAGTCGGCGGTCCTCGACGGTGTCGTGGAGGTCGCGCTCGCGGGACGCCGGCGGATCGCGCTGACACGGCTCGAGGAGCTGCCCTCCGCGCTGGCGCGGCTCGTCGTGATCCGACTCGCCGAGGACGCCGCGGGCGAGCCGGTGGCGGGCGTCGGTGGGCGGCTTGCCGAACTGGTCGCGCTGGCGGGCCGTGGTGGCAGCGCGTCGCTCGACGTGGGCGCCGGAACGCGCGCGGTCGTCGAGTACGGGGTGCTGCGGTTCACGCGCGAGGCGTCGCTCGTCGCGATCCCCGGCGCGGAGTCCCTCAGCGTGCCCGGAACCGTGGCCTTCGGCCGCTGGTCGCTGCGCGCGACGCTCGAGCCGGCGGGAGCGCCGGCGCTCGCCGACGCCGGCGGCGAGGTCGGGCTGCTCGACGCCGACCGGATGGGGAGCGGGCCGCTGACCGTTCGCGCGTGGCGCGCCGGCGACCGGATGCGCCCGCTCGGCCTCGACGGCTCGAAGACGCTGTCGGATCTGTTCACCGACCGGCGGATCCCGCGGGCGCAGCGCTCCTCGCTGCCGATCGTTCTGAGCGCCGGCGAGATCGCCTGGATCCCGCGCGTCGCCACCGCCGAGCTGTTTCGCGTGCGCTCCGACACGCGCCGGCTCGCCGTGCTGCGCGCCGCGCCGGTGGGCGCCGGGACGGGTGAGCCGGGGTCGCCACTACACTGACGCGCTCGATGGCCGATCCGCTGCTGGGCGAGACCCTCGTCGGAGCGCGCGCGCTCCAGCGTCGCGTGCGCGAGCTCGGCGAGCAGATCTCGCACGACTACGCCGGACGCGACCTGCTGCTGGTCTGCGTGCTGAAGGGCGCGGTCTTCTTCGCGAGCGATCTGATGCGCCAGATCGACGTGCCCTGCGAGGTCGACTTCATGGCGGTCGCCTCGTACGGCTCGGCGACCGACTCCTCGGGCGTCGTGCGGATCCTCAAGGACCTCGAGCGCCCGATCGAGGGTCGCCACGTGCTGATCGTCGAGGACATCGTCGATTCCGGCCTGACGTTGCAGTACCTGCTGCGCAGCCTTGGCGCCCGCAACCCGGCGAGCGTGGAGGTCTGCGCACTGCTGACCAAGCCGGCCCGCCGCAAGGTCGAGTTGCCGGTCCGCTACGTCGGCTTCGAGATCGCCGATTGCTTCGCGATCGGCTATGGGCTCGATCACGACGAGCGCTACCGCAACCTCCCCTATGTGGCGGCCCTGGCGGGCACCTGAGCGATGCTGCATGCCCGCAATCAGGCGGATTTGGCCGTAAAGGCTCCGTGGTACGCTTGCGAGCCTTGGACATGATGTCCCCGACCCCGCGGAGCAATTGATGAACCGCGTCTTCAGAGGCGCTCTTTTCCCGATTCTGATCGTGATCGTGCTCGCGTTCTTCGTCGCGAAGCTCGTGTCGCCGCCCTCATCGACCGGCGTGCTGCACAACTACGAGTCGTTCACGCAGTCGGATCTGCCGAGCGGAGCGGTCAAGTCGTTCACGGCCGACACCAACAGCAACTCGATCAACGTCACGCTGAAGAGCGGCGTGCGCTACTCCGTCGGTTACGACCCGGGCACCACGATGCTGACGACGGTGATCGACGAGTCGGCGGCGTACAACAAGACGCACCCGCTGTCCAAGGTGTCCTACAACGTCCTGCCGAAGAGCTCGAGCACCTGGTCGTCGCTGCTGCTCTACCTGCTGCCGTTCGTCCTCTTCTTCGGCCTGTGGTTCCTGCTGATGAACAACCTGCAGGGCGGCGGCTCGAAGGTCATGTCGTTCGGCAAGTCACGCGCGAAGCGACTCTCGGCCGACTCGCCGAAGATCAGCTTCCGCGACGTCGCCGGGGTCGACGAGGCCGTCGAGGAGCTGCACGAGATCAAGGAGTTCCTCGAGAACCCGAAGAAGTTCCAGGCACTCGGGGCGCGGATCCCGACCGGAGTTCTTCTTTATGGCCCTCCGGGCACCGGGAAGACGCTGCTGGCGCGCGCCGTCGCCGGTGAGGCGGGGGTCCCGTTCTTCTCGATCTCGGGCTCGGACTTCGTCGAGATGTTCGTCGGCGTGGGCGCCTCGCGCGTGCGCGACCTGTTCGAACAGGCGAAGCAGAACAGCCCGTGCATCATCTTCATGGACGAGATCGACGCCGTGGGGCGCCACCGCGGCGCGGGCCTCGGCGGCGGCCACGACGAGCGTGAGCAGACGCTCAACCAGCTGCTGGTCGAGATGGACGGCTTCGAGGCGAAGGACAACATCATCATGATCGCGGCCACCAACCGGCCCGACATCCTCGACCCGGCGCTGCTCCGCCCGGGGCGCTTCGACCGCCAGATCGCCGTCGACCGCCCGGATCGCAAGGGTCGCGCGAAGATCCTCGACGTCCACACGCGCGGCAAGCCGCTGGCCAAGGGCATCAACATCGACGCGCTGGCCGGCCAGACGCCCGGCTTCACCGGCGCCGACCTCTCCAACCTGATCAACGAGGCGGCACTGCTGGCGGCGCGCACCGGCAAGCGCGAGATCACGCAGATCGAGCTCGAGGAGGGCATCCTGCGCGTGATCGCCGGCCCCGAGAAGAAGACCCGTGTGATGAGCGAGCGCGAGCGGCTGATCACCGCCTACCACGAGATGGGCCACGCGATCGTCGGCCACTACCTCGAGTTCGCCGACCCGGTGCACAAGATCTCCGTCATCTCGCGCGGGCGCGCGCTCGGCTACACGATCTCGATGCCGACCGAGGACCGCTTCCTGACCACGCGCTCCGAGCTGCTCGACACGATGGCGATGACGCTCGGCGGCCGTGCCGCCGAGGAGGTCGTGTTCGGCGAGATCACGACCGGCGCCTCCAACGACCTAGAGAAGGTCACGGCGACGGCGAAGCAGATGGTGATGCGCTTCGGCATGAGCGACAAGCTCGGGCCGCGCGTCTACGGCCATGACCATGGGCAGCCGTTCCTCGGCCGCGAGTTCTCGACCGAGCCCGACTACTCCGACGAGATCGCGCGCGAGATCGACGACGAGGTGCGCCAGATCATCGAGGGCGCGCACGAGCGTGCCCGTGCGATCCTCGGCGAGCAGCGCGAGCGGCTCGACCGGATCTCGCAGATCCTGCTGCGCCGGGAGACGATCGAGAAGGAGCAGTTCGAGAAGCTCCTCGCCGGCGCCAGCGAGGCCGACGTGTTCGGCCCTGACGAGCCCGACGCCCCGGCGCTCGCTCCCGGCCCCGTGCCGGCCCCCGAGCGCACACGGCCCGAGACGGCACGTCCGCTGCCGCGTCCCGGTCTCGCCGCTGAGATGCGCGGCGACGACCAGCGCCCGCGCCCCCAGCTCGGCTGACGCACAGCTCGACTGACGCACAGCTCGGCTGATGCAGAGCTCGGCTGAGAGTCAGCTCAGCCGTGGCACCGTTCGGCTGAGGGTCTCCGGCGCGCGCGGCGCCGCGATGCTCTGACACGATTGCCGGCGTGCGCCCCGCCGTCCGGATCATGGGGATCCTCAACGTCACGCCCGACTCCTTCTCCGACGGGGGACGCTACCTCGACGCCGCCGCCGCGATCGAGCACGGCCTCGCACTGGCGCAGCAGGGCGCGGCGATCATCGATGTCGGTGGGGAGTCGACGCGCCCGGGGGCCGCGGCCGTCGACGTTCGCGAGGAGCTGCGCCGCGTCATCCCGGTGGTCGAGGGACTGGTCGGCGCCGGCGTCGACGCCACGATCTCGATCGACACCTCGAAGCTCGAGGTCGCGCGCGCCGCACTCGACGCGGGCGCGACGTTCGTCAACGACGTGACCGCGTTCCGCGCGGTGCCGGAGCTTGCGGCGCTCGTCGCCGCCCGCGGCGTCGAGTGCTGCGTGATGCACATGCAGGGCGAGCCGCGCACGATGCAGGACGCCCCCCGCTACGGCGATGTCGTCGGCGACGTGCGCGAGTTCCTGCGCGAGCGTGTGGCCTTCGCGCGCCAGGCCGGGGTCGCGCCGGAGCGGATCGTCGTCGATCCGGGCTTCGGCTTCGGCAAGACGGTGGAGCACAACCTGGAGCTGCTCGCCCGCCTGGACGAGCTCGCGGTGTTGGGCCAGCCGATCGCGATCGGCACGTCACGCAAGTCGTTTCTCGGCGTGCTCACCGGGCGTGGCGAGCACGACCGTCTCGCCGCGACGATCGCGACGAACGTGATCGGCCTGCTGCACGGCGCCAGCGTCTTCCGCGTGCACGACGTCGCCCCCGTTCGTGACGCGCTTGCGGTCGCGGCTGCTACGGTCAACTGGCGATGAGCGACGAGCACGACGACGAGCTGGACTCCGACGACGAGCTCGATCTCGACGGCGGCGCGCAGACCGTCGTCACGATCGAGATCTCGGGGCTCTCGCTCTACACCCACGTCGGCGTCAGCGCCGCCGAGCGCGAGATCGGCCAGCGCCTGCTGTTCGACATCCGCATCGACGTCGGCGAGTCGGACGCGACCGAAACCGATCGCCTCGAGGACACCGTCGACTACGCCGAGGTCTGCCAGCTCGTCGCGCTGGTCGCCCAGCAGCGCAACTACAAGACGCTCGAGCGCCTGTGCACCGTCGTCGCGGACCGGATCATCGAGGATTTCGGCGCCGAGGCCGTCTGGGTCAAGGCGGCGAAACCGGAGCCGCCGATCCCGCTGGCGGTCGAGGAGGTCTCGGTGGAGGTCTGGCGCGAGCTGCCCGAGTGAGCGGCGCGCGCGTCGGCTACCTCGGCCTCGGCTCGAACGTAGGCGACCGCCGCGCGAACCTGCAGGCCGCGGTCGACGGCCTGGCGGCGCGCGGAGTCTCCGTGCTCGCCTCCTCCAGCACCTACGACACCGACCCGGTCGGCGATATCCTCGACCAGCCGGCGTTCCTCAACGCCTGCCTGCGAATCGAGACGGCGCTCGAGCCGCTCGAGCTGCTCGATCTCTGCAAGGGGCTGGAACGCGACCTCGGACGTGTGGCGCACGATGTGCGCCACGGCCCGCGGCTGATCGACATCGACGTGCTGGTGCTCGGCGGGCTTGAGCTTCGCTCGGAGCGCCTGAGCCTGCCCCACGAGCAGGTGCTCACACGACGCTTCGTGCTGATCCCGCTGCTGGAGCTCGACTTCGAGCTGCGCACGCCGGCCGGCGACCCGCTCGCCGACGCGCTCGCGGCGCTCGATCTCGACGAGGGTGTGCGCCGGGCAGGCCCCAAGTTGGATCTGCCCGCATAATCCGCTCGTGCTCCTGGTCGTCGACGTCGGCAACACGCAGACCCATTTCGGCGCCGTCCGCGACGCCGAGGTCGGCGAGCGCTGGCGGTTCGCCACCGACCGCAGCGCGACCTCCGACGAGCTGGGGGCGGCGCTGCGCAACCTGCTCGCCCTGCGCGGGCTCGGCTTCGACGACGTCGACGCGTCGGTGCTCTCCTCGACCGTCCCCGAGCTGGCACCCGAGTGGGTCGAGATGGCGCGACGCTACCTCGGCCACGAGATGCTGGTCGTCGGCCCGGGTGTGCGGACCGGCATGCCGATCCGCATGGACAACCCGCGCGAGCTGGGCGCCGACCGCCTCGTCAACGCGCTGGCGGCGTGGACGCGTTTCGGGCGCGCCTGCATCGTCGTCGACTTCGGCACGGCGATCACCTACGACGTCGTCTCCGCCGAGGGCGAGTACCTCGGCGGGATCATCTCGCCGGGGATCGGGATCTCGCTCGAAGCGCTCGCGCTGCGAGCCGCGAAGGTGCCCGAGGTCGAGCTGGGGGAGCCGCGCGCACTGATCGGCAAGACGACCGCCGACGCGGTGCGCTCGGGGATCGTCTACGGCTTCGCAGGCCAGGTCGACGGGATCGTCGGGCGCCTGCGCGCGGAGCTCGGAGTGGATGCGCCCGTGATCGCGACCGGCGGACTCGCCCACCACCTCGTGCCGTCCTTTACAGCGTCGATCGACGAGGTCGACGATCTGCTGACGCTCGAGGGCCTGCGGCTGATCTGGGAGCTCAACCGCTAGCTGGGAGCTCGTCTACGGTGCGACGTTCCCAGGAGGCGCGGTGGGCGCCGGGAGGTCGCCGACGAACGCCTGGATGCGCTCGTTCCAGTCCTCCAGCGGCACCAGCCTGAAGCCGAGCGCGCGCGACTCGTAATCGAGGTTCACGGCGAGCTGGGTGGTGGAGACGATCGCGTCGTGCAGCCAGTCGTCGCCGAACTGGTCGGCGAACTCCGCGGAGACCGAGGAGCGCACCAGCTTGCCTTCGTGGAAGGTGCGCCGGTCGGTCGGTTCGTTGTGGGAGAGGATCTCGGCGACCCAGTCGAGTCGCGACTGCAGCTCGACGTGGCGGTCGAAGACCTCGGTGTAGGGCCCCGCCCCAACCATCACGGCGGCCCAGCTCGCGATCACCGCCCGCGAATGGCTCGCGAGGATGACCATCATCTCCTGCAGCACGCGGCGGCGCTCGCCGTCCTGGAGCATCGCCCGTGTCGCTGCCGAGAAGGACGCCGTGTCGAGCGCGAGCCGCGCGCCGGCGAGCAGGCCCTCGGTCGCTCCGGTCTCGATCTCGACGCCCCGGATCAGCTCGACGGTGCCCATCCAGGTCGCGCGCGCGGACTGCACCAGCTGGAAGAGGACGTACTGCGCGAGCACGCTCCAGCGGCGGCGGTCGCGGCGGTCGAGCGCCTCGTTGAGCACGACCACCGTGACGGCGAGCACGATCAGGCTTGCGAGCAGCGAGGTGAGCATCGCGTGCGCGCTCCAGAACGAGCCGAACACGAAATCCGAGCCGGCGGCGAGCGCGATCACGACGACCCCCACCGTCGCGGCGATCGTCAGTCGGCGGCTGCCCTCCATCGGCCCGCAGACTACCCTGGGACGATGAACGCGCTCACCGACCCCATCACGATCGGGGGAGTCGAGCTGCCCAACCGCCTGGCGCTCGCGCCGCTGGCTGGGATCGGCAGCTGGTTCGTGCGCCTGCAGGCACGCCGCTACGGCGCGGGGCTGGTGGTCTCGGAGATGGTCTCGAGCCACGCCGTCCACTACCGCAACGCGAAGACCTGCCGCGAGCTGCTGGTGATCGATCCGCGTGAGCACGAGGGGGAGCGGTGTCGATCCAGCTGTTCGGCGGCGATCCGGCCGTGATGCGCTCGGCGGCGGCCACGGTGGCGGACGCCGGTGCGGACCTGATCGACATCAACATGGGGTGCCCGGTGCCGAAGGTCTGCCGCACCGGCGCCGGGGCGGCCCTGCTGGCCGACCCGGACCGCGCGGTGGAGGTCGCGCGGGCCGCCGTCGAAGGGGGCGGGCTGCCGGTCACGGTCAAGCTGCGCTCGGGCTGGCGCGCCGGCGAAAGCGATGGCATCGCGCTCGCGCACCGGCTGGTCGCCGAGGCCGGCGTCGCGGCGATCGCGCTGCACCCGCGGCCGGCGACGATCGCGCATCGCGGCTCACCCGACTACGCGCTCGCCGCGGAGCTGGTCCGCACGCTCGACGCCCCGGTGCTGCTGAGCGGGGGTTTGCAGAACGCGCAGGCGGTTCGCGAGGCCTACGAGCAGACCGGCGCGGCGGCGGTGATGCTGGCCCGCGGCGCGTTGGGCAACCCCTGGCTGTTCGAGGAGCTGCTCGGCCGCCGCGAGCAGGCGCCGAGTCCCGACGAGGTGCTCGCGGAGCTGGACTGGATCATCGGCTGTGCGAGCCGCCACCTCGGCGTCGAGCGGGCCGGGCGCTACCTCCGGCGCTTCTACCCGTGGTACGTGGCGCGGCTCGGGCTCGAGCCGGCCCGCGCGCGCGTGTTGAGTAGCGCGCTGCAGCAGGTCGAAACGTTCGCCTCGGTGCGCGAGGTGCTCGAACGCGCACTGGACGCACAACTCGTGTGACGCGCTCGCTATACTGCCCGGCCGCGCTCAGAGCGCACAGCGCCCGCGCGGCCGAAGCACCCCTCGAGCGAACGAGAACCAATGCCGAAGGACGTCATCCTCACCCCGGAGGGACTGGAGAAGCTCCAGTCGGAGCTCGACTACCTCTCGACCGAGAAACGCAAGGAGGTCGCCGAGCGGATCAAGGAAGCACGCGAGTTCGGCGACATCGCCGAGAACTCGGAGTACGACGACGCGAAGAACGAGCAGGCGATGCTCGAGTCGCGGATCGCGGTGGTCGCGGAGAAGCTGCGGATGGCGACCGTGATCGAGGCCGACGGGCTGTCGACCGACGTCGTCGCCGTCGGGTCGGTCGTGCACGTCAAGGACGAGAAGACCGGCAAGTCGCTGCGCTACACGATCGTCGGCTCGGCCGAGGCCAAGCCGGCGGAGAACAAGCTCTCCAACGAGTCGCCGGTCGGCCGTGCGCTGCTCGGCCACAAGCGCAACGAGATCGTGTCGGTACAGGTGCCGCGTGGGCCGGCTCGCAAGCTCAAGATCACCAAGATCGACGTCGGCCTTAAGTAGGGGGCATCGACCCGGCTCTCGCCGGGATCGATGCCTGCTCAAGTAGCCTCCGCGCCGTGAGCGGGGAAGAGCACGGGCTTGCGGATCTGTTGGCCGCGCGACGCGCGAAGCTCGAACGCCTGCGCGCGGACGGGGTCGAGCCGTTTCCGCACGAGTTCGACGGCGTCGAGCCGATTGCGGCGGTGCTCGCCGCCCACGAGGGTCTCGCAGCCAGTGAGGAGACGGAGGTCACACACCGCGTGGCTGGGCGGCTGGCGGCACGGCGCGACGCCGGCCGCGCGGCTTTCCTCGACCTCGTCGACCGCTCCGGGCGCATCCAGCTGCACGCCCGCGTTGACGAGCTGGGCGAGGCGGGCTTCGAGCGGCTCGTCTCGCTCGACCTGGGGGACCTGGTCGGCGTCGACGGGGTCGCGATCCGCACCCGCCGCGGCGAGCTCTCGCTGCGCGTGACGGCGTTCACGCTGCTCGCGAAGTCGCTTCGGCCCCCGCCCGATAAGCATCACGGCCTCAGCGACGTCGAGACGCGCTTTCGCCGCCGGGAGCTGGACCTGCTCGCCAACGAGGACACGCGCGAGCTGTTCGCCGCGCGCGCGCGGATCATCGGCGCGGTGCGCCGAGCGCTCGACGACGACGGCTTCATCGAGGTCGAGACGCCGGTCCTGCAGCCGCTCTACGGCGGTGGTCACGCGCGCCCGTTCACGACGCACCACAACGCGCTCGACCGCGACCTCTACCTGCGGGTCGCGACGGAGCTCTACCTCAAGCGCGCGATCGTCGGCGGGCTCGAACGCGTCTACGAGCTCGGCAAGGACTTCCGCAACGAGGGGGTCTCACCGAAGCACAACCCGGAGTTCACGATGCTCGAGTGGTACGAGGCCTACGCCGACTACGAGGATGCGGCGGCCCGCCTCGAGGCCGTCGTCAGCGCCGCCGCGGCGACCGTCGAGCGGCCCGCGATCGACTTCTCGCCACCCTGGCGGCGGATCACGCTGCGCGACGGCGTCCTCGAGCACACGGGTGTCGACCTCGCCACGGCGCGCACCCGGGAGCAGCTGGTCGCCGCGATTGCCGAGCGCGGGCTCGCGCTCGACGTCGACGGGCGACCGTGGGCCGTGCTCGTCGACGATCTGCTGTCCCACTACCTGGAGCCGACGCTCCAGGTCCCGACCTTCGTCTTCGACTACCCGGTGGAGCTGTCGCCGTTCGCCAAGGACCACCGCACGCAGGAGGGTCTCGTCGAGCGCTGGGAGGCCTACGCCGGCGGCGTCGAGATCGCGAACGCGTTCAGCGAGCTCAACGATCCCGACGAGCAGCGCGCGCGCTTCGTCGCGCAGCGCGAAGCGGCCGCCGCCGGCGACGAGGAGGCGCAGCCGTTCGACGAGGCCTTCCTCACCGCGCTCGAGCAGGGCATGCCGCCCACCGGCGGCGTCGGCCTCGGCATCGACCGTCTGGTGATGCTCCTGCTGGGCCGCGACTCGATCCGCGAGGTGGTCATGTTCCCCGTCATGCGCGATCCGTAGCGCTCTCGCCCGGACGATTGCGTCCACGCTGCGGGAAGCCGCGTCCACAACCGGAGGGCGTGCCCGGAACGATTGGTAGACTGGATGGGCGCTGATCTGGGTACACGGCTCAACCGTTCGGCATCCGCGGCCGAAGAGATGAGCAACCCGATGCATCGGCGTCCCCGCAGGGGGCGGGGATCAAATCCGGACCGCACCACCGAGATGCAAGCAGGAAGGACGCACCCGAGATGTTCGAGCGATTCACAGAGCGAGCCAGGCAGGTGGTCGTTCTCGCGCAGGAGGAGGCGCGGACGCTCAAGCACAACTACATCGGTACCGAGCACATCCTGCTCGGGCTGTTGCGCGAGGAGGAGGGTCTCGCCGCCCGGGTGCTGGAGAGCCTTGACATCACCGTCGAGCGTGTGCGCGGCCAGGTCGTGCGGATCGTCGGCTCCGGTGAGGAGGTCACCTCCGGTCAGATCCCGTTCACGCCGCGCGCCAAGAAGGTGCTCGAGCTGGCGTTGCGCGAAGCGCTGAGCCTGGGCCACAACTACATCGGCACCGAGCACATCCTGCTCGGCCTGGTACGCGAGAACGAGGGTGTCGCGGCCCGCATCCTGCTCGACTTCGACGCCGACTCCGAAAAGATCCGCAACGAAGTGATCCGCATGCTCTCCGGCCCCAGCGGCCGGCGCGGCGGACCGGCCGGGGTTGCTGGCGCAGCCGGCGTCGCGGACGCCAAGAAGTCCTCGAAGCTGCTGGACCAGTTCGGGCGCAACCTGACGAAACTCGCCGCCGACGGCAAGCTCGACCCGGTCGTGGGACGCGAGACGGAGATCGAGCGGATCATGCAGATCCTCTCGCGGCGGACCAAGAACAACCCGGTGCTGATCGGCGAGCCCGGCGTCGGCAAGACCGCCGTCGTCGAGGGTCTCGCCCAGCGGATCACTAACTCCGAGGTCCCCGAGCTCCTGAAGAACAAGCAGATCTACACGCTGGATCTTGCTGCGCTCGTCGCCGGCTCGAAGTACCGCGGCGAGTTCGAGGAGCGACTGAAGAAGGTGATGAAGGAGATCACCCAGCGCGGCGACATCATCCTGTTCATCGACGAGCTGCACAACCTCGTCGGCGCCGGTGCGGCCGAGGGCGCGATCGACGCGGCCTCGATCCTCAAGCCGGCACTGGCGCGTGGCGAGCTGCAGACGATCGGCGCGACGACGCTCGACGAGTACCGCAAGTACCTCGAGCGCGACTCCGCGCTCGAACGCCGCTTCCAGCAGATCCGCGTCGATGAGCCGACCGTCGAGCAGACCGTCGAGATCCTCCGCGGCCTGCGCGACCGCTACGAGCAGCACCACAAGGTGACGATCACCGATGACGCGCTGACCGCCGCCGGTGAGCTTGCCGACCGCTACATCGCCGATCGCTTCCTGCCCGACAAGGCGATCGACCTGATCGACGAGGCCGCGTCGCGGATGCGGATCAAGTCGATGACGGCGCCGCCGGCCAACCGCGAGCTCGAACAGGAGATCGAGACCACGCGGCGTGAGAAGGAGGCGGCGATCGAGGCGCAGGAGTTCGAGAACGCCGCGAACCTCCGCGACAAGGAGCGCAAGCTGACGACCCGCAAGCGGGAGCTCGAGGAGCAGTGGGAGGCCGGCGAGACCGGCGGCGAGCGCCCGTCGATCGGCGAGGAGGAGATCGCCGACATCGTCTCGATGTGGACCGGGATCCCCGTCTTCAAGCTGACCGAGGCCGAGACGGCGAAGTTGATGCGGATGGAGGAGGAGCTGCACAAGCGCGTGATCGGCCAGCACCCCGCGATCGAGGTGATCTCGAAGGCGATCCGGCGCTCGCGCGCGGGCCTGAAGGATCCAAAGCGCCCGACCGGCTCGTTCGTCTTCCTCGGACCGTCCGGCGTCGGCAAGACCGAGCTGGCGCGCACGCTCGCCGAGTTCCTGTTCGGCGACGAGGACGCGATGGTCCGCATCGACATGTCCGAGTACATGGAGAAGCACGCCGTGTCGCGGCTCGTCGGCTCGCCCCCCGGCTACATCGGCTACGACGAGGGCGGCCAGCTGACCGAGGCGGTGCGCCGCAAGCCGTACTGCGTGCTGCTGCTCGACGAGATCGAGAAGGCCCACTCCGACGTCTTCAACATCCTGCTGCAGATCCTCGAGGATGGGCGTCTGACCGACTCGCAGGGACGGACCGTCGATTTCCGCCACGCGATCGTGATCATGACCTCGAACATCGGGGCTCAGGAGATCGCGCGCAACACGCCGCTGGGCTTCGCCGTCTCCGACGACGAGACGGGGATCACCTACGACGACATGAAGAACCGGATCATGGGCGAGCTGAAGAAGGTCTTCCGTCCCGAGTTCCTCAACCGGATCGACGACGTGATCGTCTTCCACAAGCTGCAACGCGACGAGATCAAGCAGATCGTCGAGCTGCTGCTGCTGCGGATCCGCCACTCGATGGCCGAGCGCGAACTGGTGCTCGACCTGACCGAGGAGGCCAAGGACCTGCTGGTCGAGAAGGGCTGGGATCCGGCGATGGGCGCACGGCCGTTGCGGCGGGCGATCCAGCGCTACATCGAGGATCCGCTCGCCGACTTCGTCCTGCGCTCGCAGCTGCCGGCCGGCGCGACGGTGGTGGTCGACCCGATGCCGGAGGGCCAGGACGGCGAGGTCCGCCTGACGATCGTCAAGCCCAAGAAGGCGAAGACCCCGGTCGCGGTCGGCGCCGCCGGCGCCGAGGCCGAGGTCGAGGCCGGAGCCGACGACGAGCCTGAGCCGCACAGCCCGCTCGACGAGGTCGTCGAGGAGGATCCCGCGGGCGAGGAGCCTGTCGCGGGCTGACGGAGGGCGGCGCCGCGCGGGCGCCGGTGGTGGCTGGATCGAGGGTCACGGCCGAGCCCAACCCGTGCGATCGTGGTGGGTCGGGGGTCCAGGCGCGGGGTCTAGGAGCCGCCGCGCAGCGCCGCCACGAGCCGCGCCCACAGGCTCGGCGGCTCGACGGCGGGCTCGAGCAAGACGTCGTCGCGGTCCGGCTGGTCCTGTGAGGACCGATCCTGATCGAGGTCGGCCCACGCGCCCACGGTGATGTCGTCTGCCGCCTCCTCGGGCGGCTGTTCCTCCGGCTCGCTCACGCCGGTGAGTATGCCAGCTGCGGCGGGCGGGACGGATCCGGCTGGGCGGACGACGGTTTGCGGTGCGTTCCTAGAGCCGCTTGTACTCCTCGCGGAACTCGACCACGGTGCCGCCGGGCGCGGTGTCGAAGTAGCACCAGCGGCATCCCTCGAACACGGCCGCGACGAGCAGCGGGTGGTTCCTCGCCTCCATCGTCGCGACCATCTCGTCGTAGTTCGACACACCGAGCGCGATGTGGTGGATGCCCTCGCCCTTTTCGGCGATGAACTTCGACCAGATCGACTTGTCGTCGAGCGGCTCGAGCAGTTCGAGCGTCAGAGGCCCGAACTTGACGAAAACGAGCCGCACGCCGAACGGCTCGCCGGCGATCAGCTCATCCTCCTTGGGCCAGTATTCGAACGCCTCCGGCGTCCCGATGTTCCAGATCGACGAGAGCATGCCTGCGGTCTTCTCGGCGTCCTTGACGGCGATTCCGACGTGGCTGAGGTTCGTGAGCTGGGCGGTCCCGCTCTCCAGTTTCCAGGTCATCGTTTCGTCTCCTTTTGGTTGCGCCCGGCGGTCGTCTTCGACCGTTACGCCAGGCTCACACTGTGAGTGCAGGGCGCCGTCGTGGTGGTCACACACTCGTGTCCATGGCTCAGACACCCTGGCGCACGCCCTCCGGCTCGCCGGCGTTGCATCCGTCGGCGAGGCCCTCGAGGAAGATCGCCCAGGCGACCGCGCCGGCATCCGGGATCCCGCGGGCGCGGTCCTTGATCCACACGGCTCGCCCGAGCGCCGGCTCCATGCCCGCCGTCGCATCGGCGCCCGCGCGTGCCCCGGCGGCGGCGGCGGCGAGCACGGCAGCAGCCTGCTCCCCGCGACCGGCAGCAGCCTCGGCGGCGGCCGCTGCGGCCAGCATCGCATCGAGGATCGTCCGCTGATTCGCCGCAGCCCTGCCGCGTTCGGCGACCCCGCTTGCCGCGGCGCGCAGGATCGACGCGATGTCGGGCCCCTGGAGCTCGCCCCGCCCGGCGGCGCTCGCACCCGCGCGGATGAACGCGGTTGCCAGCAGCGCGCCGATCGTCGAGGGAGCCTTGCGGCCGAGCTCGCTGCCGACACGGCCAAGCGCCGCGCCGATGTCAGGCGGTGGCGACCCGGCTGCGAACGAGTCGCGCACGTGCCCGAACCCGCTCGCCAGCGTCACGCCGAGATCTCCGTCGCCGGCGGCGGCGTCGAGCGCGCAGAGCTCGTCCTTGGCCGCGATCAGGCGGTCGCCTGCGAGCAGCAGGGCCTGCTCGAAGGTCGCGCTCGAGATTGCCTGCTGACCGCTCATCCGACCATCGTCAGCGGGCGATCCGCGTCCGCATCGAGATAGGCGGTCAGCTGGTCGTCGAGCCGGATCACGGAGATCGAGGCGCCAGCCATTTCGAGCGACGTCGCGTGCTCGCCGACGTAGGCGCGATGGATCCGGTGGCCGCCGGCGGTCAGGATCTGGTGTGCGCGGCGGTAGAGGATGTACAGCTCCTCGGGCGGAGTCGCGCCGAGACCGTTCACGAGCACCCCGAGAAGGCTGGCAGGGGGCAGTTGCAGCTCATCGAGCAGGCGCGTGACGAGATCCTCCGCCACCTCGTCGGCGGTCTGCAGGGGTCCTCGACGGACACCGGGCTCGCCGTGGATGCCCATACCGATCTCCATCTCGCCATCGGGAAGCTCGAAGTTGGCGTGGCCGACCGTCGGCAGAACGCAGGGTGCGACGGCGACGCCCATGCTCCGCGTGCGCTCGAGTGCGTGGGCGGCCGCCGCCGCGACGGCCGCCAAGTCTGCGCCGGAAGCCGCGCAGGCACCCGCGACCTTGTAGCCGAAGAAGATTCCGGCGATGCCGCGGCGGTCCGCCGCATGTTCGGGCGGCGCGGAGGCGACGTCGTCGGCCCACCGCACGCTGGCGACGCGGATGTCCTCGACAGCCGCGAGGTCCGCGGCGAGGTCGAAGTTCAGCCGGTCACCGCCGTAGTTGCCGTAGAGGTAGAGCACGCCCTCACCGCCGTTGATCGCACGGGTGACGGCGAGCATCTGCTCTGCGCTGGGAGAGGCGAACAGGTTCCCGACCGCGCAGCCGTCAACGAGCGCGCGTCCCAGGTAGCCGACGAACAGAGGCAGATGGCCGGATCCGCCGCCGGTTGCGATCGTGACCCTTCCCTGAAACCCGCCGTCGACGCGAACGACAGCACGGGCCTCGTCCTCGAGCATGCGCACGCGGTCCGGGTGTGCGAGCGCCAAGCCTTCGAGCATCTCATCGACGAAGGCCTCCGGGTCATTGATCAGCTTCTTCATCGACATGGCGTCCTCCCGGTGGGTTTCGACGCAGCTCGTACTCGCAGCCTAGCGCGGCTGACGCGGGGTGCCGTGCGCGCGCTCCGGCCCCGCCGAGGAGGCTCTGGCCGGCGCCGGGGGCGACTCGCGTCCGGGTCCGCGACCGCTCTTGTGACACGCGCAGCGGCGCGCCGGGCGGGCGGCGCCTGCCGCGATCCTGTCCCCGGCCGCGCGTAGAGTCGTCCCACGGATGGCACGATCGTCGACAGTTCACGTCTGCTCGCTCTGCGGGCACGAGGAGCCCCGCTGGCACGGACGCTGCCCGGGCTGCGGCGAGTGGAACACGCTGGTCGAGGAGCCACGCGGGCGCTCGGCGCCGCGGCCGGGCGCCGTCCACGCGCCGGCGAAGCCGATTGCCCTCGCGGACGTCAGCGCGCCGGAGGTACCGCGTTTCGAGACGGGGATCGGCGAGCTCGACCGGGTACTCGGCGGCGGGATCGTGCCCGGGTCGGTGGTGCTGCTCGGTGGGGCGCCCGGGATCGGCAAGTCGACGCTGACGAACATGGTGCTCGGCAACCTCGCCGGCTCCGGGCGCCGCACGCTCTACATCTCCGGGGAGGAGTCCACGGCGCAGGTCGCCTTGCGTGCCGCGCGGCTGCCGGGAGCGGCGCTGTCGGTCCCCGCGGTCGCCGAGACCGACCTCGAGACGGTCGTCGCGATCCTCGAACGCGAGCAGCCGGACGTCTGCGTGATCGACTCGGTGCAGACGCTCGACGCGCGTGAGCTGACGAGCGCGGCCGGCTCGGTTGGCCAGGTGCGGGAGGTCGCGGCGCGGATCGTCGGCGTCGCCAAGCGCCGGCGGATCGCCGTGCTGCTGGTCGGCCACGTGACGAAGGACGGGGCGCTCGCCGGGCCGCGCGTGCTCGAGCATCTCGTTGACTGCGTGCTCGCGTTCGAGGGCGAACGCGAACGCAGCTACCGCACGCTGCGGGCGATCAAGAACCGCTTCGGCTCGACCAACGAGGCCGGCGTCTTCGAGATGCGCCAGGGCGGGCTGGTCGAGGTGCTCGACGCATCCGCGCGCTTCGTCAAGGGCGCGACGCGGGCGCCGGGCAGCGTCGTGCTCGCCGCGATGGAGGGCAGCCGGCCGCTGCTGGTGGAGGTCCAGGCGCTCGTCTCCGCCTCCGAGCTCGTGCCGCCGCGCCGCGTCGTCAACGGGCTCGACCGCAACCGCCTCGCGCTCGTGCTCGCCGTGCTGGCACGCCACGGGGGGCTCGCGCTCGGAGGCTCTGACGTGTTCGTCAACGTCGTCGGCGGCGTCCGCGTCGATGAGCCGGGCGCCGACCTGGCGGTGGCGCTCGCGGTCGCCAGCGCGTCCCGCGGCGTGACACTCGGTCCGGCCGGCGCGCCGGCGCCGATCGCGGCCTTTGGCGAGCTTGGCCTCACCGGTGAGCTGCGCTGGGTCGCTCACCCCGAGCGGCGGATCGCCGAAGCGCGCCGCTTCGGTCTCGACCCGGTGCTCGCCCCGCGCGGAACCGACGCCACCGAGGTCGCGACGCTGCGCGCCGCGCTCGACGCGGCGTTCGCCGGCTCGCCGCGCCGCGCGCGCGACGCGCTCGCCGCATAGCGGATGATCGTCGGCCTCGACCATGTGCACGTCTGCGCGCCCCCGGGCTGCGAGGCGCAGGCGCGGGCGTTCTACAGCGAGCTGCTGGAGCTACCCGAGCTCGTCAAGCCGCCCGTGCTGGCCGCGCGCGGAGGGGTTTGGTTCGCGCTCGGCGAGCACCAGCAGCTGCACGTCGGCGTCGACCGCGACTTCGCCGCGGCGCGCCGCGCGCATCCGGCGCTCGCACTCGAGAGCGTCGCCGCGCTCGATGCGCTCGCCGCGCGGCTCGAGCGCCACGGGCACGAGGTTCGCTGGGACGGCGATCTACCTGGCGCCCGGCGGTTCTACGTCGCCGACCCGTTCGGCAACCGTCTCGAATTGCTCGCGCGGATGCCCCTGCAACGGTGAGCAAAACCCGCGCCGGACCCCGGCGCGAGTCAAAAAACCCCACCAACAGAGGCCTTTTCCGGCGATTCGCGCTAGAATGCCGAAAGCATGGCAGCGACTCGATCTGACGACGTACACGACATCGAGTCGCGAGGGGAGCCAAAGCTGGTTCGGGCGCTCGAGATGGTCGCGCCCGGGACCGCGCTGCGGGAGGGGATCGACAACATCCTCCACGCGCGGACCGGCGGTCTGCTCGTGATCGGCGAGCCGGAGGAGCTGGCGTTCCTCTACTCCGGTGGGATCAAGGTCGACATCGACTACACGCCGGCGCTGCTCTACCAGCTCGCGAAGATGGACGGCGCGATCACGCTGAACGCCAACGCGACGAAGATCCCGATGGCGAACGTGCAGCTGATGCCCGACCCGACGATCCTCTCGGTCGAGACCGGCACGCGCCATCGCACGGCTGAGCGCGTCGCCAAGCAGACCGATGCGCTGGTGATCGCGATCTCCCAGCGCCGCGAGGTCATCTCGCTCTACGTCGGCTCCGTCAAGTACATCCTCGAGGACATCCCGGTCGTGCTCGCGAAGGCCAACCAGGCGCTCGCCACGCTCGACAAGTACCGCGCCCGCCTCGACCAGGTCTCGACGCGGCTGACCGCGCTCGAGTTCGAGGGCGGCGGCACGCTGCACGACGTGCTCACGGTGCTCCAGCGCAGCGAGCTGGTGACGCGCATGGCGGTCGAGATCGAACGTCACATCGTCGAGCTGGGCAGCGAGGGCCGGCTGATCGAGATGCACCTCGAGGAGACGATGCTCGGCACCGCCGCCGAGAAGACCGCGCTCGTGCACGACTACATCGCCGGCGACGGCGACGAGCAGCTCGCCGCCGTGCTCGAGTCGATCGGCAGGCTCGGCCACCAGGACCTGCTCGACTTCGGGCGCCTGGCCGAACTGCTCGGCTACGACCGCAAGCTCAACACCTTGGACTACCCGGTCGCACCGCGCGGCTACCGCATTCTTGGGCGCATCCCGCGCCTGCCGAAGCTGATCGTCACGAACATCGTGCACAGCTTCGGTGGGCTCGACGACCTGCTCGCAGCGAGCGACCCCGAACTCGAAGCCGTCGAGGGGGTCGGGGAGATCCGTGCGAAGGACATCCGCGAGGGCCTTCGCCGGTTGCAGGAGATCAACCTCGTGGACCGCTATCTGCAAACGTGAAACGTCTCGCCCGCCAGGCATGTCGGGCGTGCAAGCCAAGGAGGACATCATTCCCGGAACAGTCGAAGCACGCCTGCTGGAGGACGAACTGGACCCCGATTCCGAGATCGAGGCAGAACTTGACGCCGAGGCTGACGTTGACGTGGCGGACGTCGAGGTGGACGTTGACGCCGACGCGGACGCGGACGCCGAACTCGACCCGGACGTCGATCTCGACGTGGACATCGAGGTCACCGTGCGGGGCGAGTACATCGAATTCGAGCTCGGCGACAACGTGGTCTACCCGCACCACGGCGCCGGCCAGGTGCAGGCCAAGGAGATCAAGGAGGTCTTCGGCGAGCGCCGCGAATACCTGACGATCAAGATCCTGCACAACGACATGACGGTGATGGTCCCGACGGAGAACGCCGCGCTGGCGGGTCTGCGTCGCGTGATCGACGAGGAGACCGTCGAGAAGGTGCTCAACGTGCTCCGTGACGACGTCTCGGACATGCCGAAGAACTGGAACCGGCGGTTCAAGCACAACCGCGACAAGATCAAGACCGGTGACATCTACGAGCTTGCGGAGGTCGTTCGCAACCTCGCGCTGCGCGAGAACGAGAAGGGCCTCTCGAGCGGCGAGAAGCAGATGTACACGCGGGCGAAGAAGATCCTCGCGTCGGAGCTGATGTACGCGCTCGACAAGAACGAGACCGAGGCCGAGGAGTACCTCGACGGGCTGCTGTCGCGCTCGCCGAGCGGCGACGCCCTGGCCGGCGGCCGCTGAGCGCGCGAAGGGATATCGAGAGTGGCGGTCGCGCTCGTCGTGGCCGCCGGACGAGGAGAGCGTCTTGGGTCCGCGGGGCCCAAGACGCTTGTCCAGCTCGGCGGCCGCCCGATGTTGCACTGGAGCGTCGCGGCGCTTCGCGCGGTCGCCGCCATCGGGGAGATCGTCGTCGCGCTGCCCGCGGGGGTGGAGGCGCCGGCTGGGTGCGTCGGCGCCGTCGGGGGCGAGCACCGCTCCGCGTCGGTGCGGGCTGCACTCGCCGCCGCGTCGCAGCACGACGACGTGGTGCTGGTCCACGACGGGGCGCGCCCGCTCGTCACGGCCGCGCTGATCGAGGCGGTCCTCGCGGCGCTCGAGGGCGTCGACTGCGCTATCGCCGCGGCGCCGGTCACCGACACGATCAAGGAGGCCGACGCGGCGGGGCTCGTCGTGCGCACGCTCGATCGCACGCGGCTGTGGTCGGTGCAGACGCCGCAGGTCTTCACGCGCGCGGCACTCGAGCGGGCGCTCGCGATGCCCGAGGCGTTCGTCGCGGCGGCCACCGACGAGGCGTCGCTGGTCGAGCGTGACGGGGGACGGGTGCGTGTCGTGGCGGCGCCGCACGAGAACCTGAAGGTGACCACGCCGCGCGACCTGCGGCTGGCCGAGCAGTTGCTCGCCGCGCGAGTTGATTGAATCGCCTGGCGATGCTGACCGACTACCACGTCCACCTGCGCCCCGACGGCGTGAGCGACAGCTTCGCCGGCGCCTTCAACGACGCGAACGTCGAGCGCTACCGTGAGGCTGCGACGGCCGCCGGAATCGCCGAGCTCGGGGTCTCGGAGCACATCCATCGCTTCCAGCAGTCACTCGCGATCTGGGAGCACCCGTTCTGGCGCGAGCAGGCGCTCGACGACATCCACGCCTACTGCGAGTTCGTGCGCGAGCGCACCGACCTGCGGCTTGGACTGGAGGTCGACTTCGTGCCCGGGCGCGAGGACCGCACGCAGAGCCTGATCGAGAGGTGCGAGCTCGACTACGTCGTCGGCTCGGTGCACTTCCTCGGCGATCTCGCGGTCGACTTCGACCGCTTCGACATCTGGGCCACCGGGCGCAGCCCCGAGGACGTCTGGCGCCGCTACTTCGAGACGCTTGCGGAGGCGGCCCGCAGCGGCCTCTTCGACATCCTGGCGCACCCTGATCTGGTGAAGATGTGGGGCGACGGGCGCCCGCGCCCGCCGGGCGATCTGCGCCGCTACTACGAGCCGGCGCTCGAGGCGATCGCGGAGTCCGGCATCGCCGTCGAGGTCTCGACCGCGGGACTGCGCAAGCCGGTCGGCGAGATCTATCCGGCGCCGGCGTTCCTCGCCGGCGTGCTCGAGGCGGGCGCGCCGGTCGCGCTCTCCAGCGACGCGCACGTCCCGGAACACATCGGCTACGCCTACGATCGGGCGCTCGCGCTGCTCGAAGGGCTCGGCGTGCACGAGCTGGCGGTGTTCGCAGCGCGCGAGCGGCGACTGGAGCCGCTCGGGCCGTGAGCGTGCGCGCCGGCATCGGCTACGACTCCCACCGGCTCGTCGCGGGACGGCGGCTCGTGCTGGGCGGCGTCGAGCTGGAGAGCGAGGTCGGCCTCGAGGGCCATTCGGACGCCGACGTGCTGACCCACGCGGTGATCGACGCGCTGCTCGGCGCGGCCGGGCTCGGCGACATCGGGGTGCACTTCCCCGACAGCGACGAGCGCTACAAGGACGCGGACTCGATCGAGCTGTTGCGCGCCACGGTTGCGATCGTGCACGCCGCCGGCTACACGGTCGTGCACGTCGACGCGACGGTGGCGCTGGAGGAGCCGAAGCTCGGCGCCGCGCGCGAGCGGATCCGCGGGCGGCTTGCGCAGGCACTCGGCGTCGGGGCGACGGCCGTCAACGTGAAGGCGACGACCGGTGAGGCGATCGGCTTCGTCGGACGCCGCGAAGGCGTCGCGGCGCTGGCGATCGCCACACTCGACGGCTAGGGGCGCCGCGGTGGGCTCCGAGCTGCGGCTTTACGACACCCGCACCAGGGAGGTGACGGCGTTCGAGCCGCGCGAAGCGGGGCGCGTCGGGATCTACTGCTGCGGGCCGACCGTCTACTCGCGCATCCACATCGGCAACGCCCGCCCGTTCGTGGTCTTCAGCCAGCTCAAGCGCTTCCTCGAGCACTGCGGCTACGCCGTCAGCCTCGTGATCAACGTGACCGACGTCAACGACAAGATCTACGCCGCGGCCGCGGGCGGCTCGAGCGTCGAGCTGGCGGCCGCGATGACGGCCGCCTATTTCGCCGACACCGACCGGCTCGAGCTCGGCCGGCCCGACCACGAGCCGCTGGCGAGCGAGTCGATCGAGGCGATCGTCGAGGAGATCGAGGCGCTCCTGGCGAGCGGCCACGCCTATCTCGCCGAAGGGGACGTCTACTTCCGGGTGCGCCGCGACAAGGGCTACGGCGCCCTCTCGCGCCGTGACGTCGACGCGACGATGGACCAGGGCGAGGGCACGGACGGCGACGAGCTGAAGGAGGACCCGCTCGATTTCGCGCTCTGGAAGGCGCAGAAGCCCGGCGAGGACAGCGCATGGGACGTGCCGTGGGGGCGCGGGCGGCCCGGCTGGCACATCGAGTGCTCGGCGATGGCGGAGGGTCTGCTTGGTGTCGGCTTCGACATCCACGGCGGCGGGCTGGACCTGCTGTTTCCGCACCACGAGAACGAGGCTGCGCAGACACGCTGCGCGCGGGGGGTGGAGCTGGCGCGCCGCTGGATGCACAACGGCATGCTGGCAAGCACCGACGGCGAGAAGATGTCCAAGTCGGTGGGCAACATCTCGCCCCTGCACGAGGTGCTCGACAGCCATGGCCGTGACGCGGTGATCCTCTACCTCACCGGCGGCCACTACCGCCAGCCGATCGCCTACGGCTCCGAGCAGCTGGACAGCGCCAAAGCGGGCGTGGCGCGAATCCGCGACGCCGCGCGCAAGCTGGTGCCGGGCGACTCCCCGCCGGCGCTGGGGGGGCTGCGCGACCGGTTCTTCGCCGCTTTGGCCGATGATTTCAACACCCCGAGCGCGCTGGCCGCGATGTGGGAGTGGGTCCGCGAGGCCAACCGCAGCGACGCTCCGCTCGGCGACCGCGACCTGCGCGAGATGCTCGGGGTGCTGGGGCTGGCGAACCTGCTCGAGGTGGCCGGCGCCCCGGCGGAGGTGGTGGCGCTCGCCAACGAACGGCTGCGCGCCCGCGCCGCCGACGACTTCGCCCGTGCCGATCAGCTGCGGGGGCAGATCGCGGCGGCCGGCTGGTCCGTGCGCGACACGCCCGACGGCTTCGATCTGGCGCCGCTCGGATGATCGTCTACGGCCGCAACGCGGTCCGGGAGGCGCTGCGCGGGCGGCGAGCGGGCAGTGCAGGCGAGATCCTCGCGAGCGAGACGCTCGCGCGTGAGCCGTGGCTGGCGAGCCGGCGGCCGCGGATCAGCTCGGCCGAGGAGATCGAGCGTGCCTGCGGCTCACGGGAACACCAGGGTGTCTGCGTGGAGCTGGCCGGCTACCCGTACGTCTCGACCACCGAGCTGCTGGCGGTGACCGCGCCGCTGATCGTTGCGCTCGACGAGATCCAGGATCCCCAGAACCTGGGCGCGATCGCGCGCACAGCGGAGTGCGTCGGCTGTAGCGGCGTCGTGATCTGCGAGCGGCGCGCGGCCGAGATCACGCCGGCGGTCTGCCGCGCGTCGGCGGGCGCGGTCGAGCATCTGCGGATCGCGCGTGCGCGCAACCTCGCCGACTTCCTGCTGGCGGCGCGGCGCGCGGGGTGCTGGAGCTACGGCACCGTGGCCTCGGCGGCGGCGACCGACTACACCGAGCCGGACTACAGCGGCGGTGTCGTGATCGTCTTCGGCGGCGAGGGGAGGGGGCTTCGCCGGCGCGTCGCGGAGAGCTGCGACGCGCTCGTCACGCTGCCGCTGCGGGGCCGGATCGCGTCGCTGAACGTCAACGCCGCCGCCGGCGCCGTGCTGTATGAGGTGTTGCATCGCCGCGGAGCACTTGACAGGACTCCATAACTGCGGCTAACGTGCCGGGATACATAAAGGCTAAACCTCAGGTTCAGGCCTTTTTCATATCCGCAGTCGGCGCCAGGGGAGGAGTGCGCCACTGAGCAATCCTGCCTGTTACAAGGCACGAACAAGGGAACGGCTCGTGGCTCAAGTCTCCAGACAGTCTTACTCTCAACCTCAGGTTGAGGATGGCTTTCTCATCGCGCTCGCGAAATCCGGCGACCCCACGGCGTACGCGCGGCTGCTCGCGCGCTACAAGGGGTTTGTGCGACTCAAGGCCTCGTCGTACTTCCTCGCCGGCGGCGACAGCGAGGACCTGATCCAGGAGGGACTGATCGGCCTCTACAAGGCGATCCGCGACTACCGCACCGATCGCGAGTCGAGCTTCCGCAACTTCGCCGAACTGTGCATCACCCGCCAGATCATCACCGCGGTCAAGACGGCAACGCGCAACAAGCACACGCCGCTCAACCACTACGTGTCGTTCTCGTCGCCCGCCGGAGCCGGCGCCGACGAGGATGCGCCGGTGCTCGAGGACATGATCGCGTCGTCGTCGGTCAACGACCCGGCGAAGCAGGCGATCTCCTCCGAGGAGCTGCGCTCGCTGGTCGGTTGCCTCTCGACGAGCCTCTCCCAGCTCGAGTCGAACGTGCTCGCGCTCTACCTCGACGGGCGCTCCTACGAGGAGATCGGCGGGCGTCTGGCCTGCGACACCAAGACCGTCGACAACGCGCTGCAGCGCGTCAAGCGCAAGGTCGGGGCGCACCTCTTCGAGCGCGCGGTGCTCGACTGATCAGCATCTAAGCGCGGCGGCGGCGACGGCCCGCGCGCGCTCGTCCGCGCCGTTCAGGCTCACACCGGCGAAACCCTGCGTGATGCGGTCGCCGCGCGCCCAGTTCTCGAGCGCGAGGTCGAGCGCCTCGACCGGCACAGCAGTCGCCGCCGCGAGCTCGCGCGCGCGACGCTCCAGCGTGAGACGGTCGCCGATCGCGAAGACGCGCTTCGCGGCGAGCATCACCTGATCCTCCTCCGTCAACAGCAGGCCCGGCGCCGCCAGCGGAAAGCGCCCGAGGCGCCCGAGCGTGACCAGCAGCTCGTAGCGCGCGCGGCGGTGCAGTCCCGGCAGCACGAGACGCTCACAGATGCGCTCGAAGCGCTGCGCGGGACTCCAGCTGGTGTCACCAGTGAAGGCGAGCTGCTGGCTGCCTGCGCGCGCAGCGAAGCGGACGTAGGCCGCGAGAGCCGTCGCGCCACGGGCCCGCTCGTGCGTGCCGCGCGGTCCGAGTTCGGCGTCGGCGAGCTCGGGCAGCGCCGGCCACGTTGTGCGCACAGCCTCGATCGCCGAAAACGGCCGCTCACCCTCGAGCGGTCCCAGGTAGGCAATGAGCAGCGCGAGCCACGTGGCCTGCTCGACGTCGCCGCCGCCGGCGATCTGCGCGTAGAGCCCCGGCGGATCCTCCTCGAGCGCCTGCAGGCGCGCGGCGGCGAAGCCGATCTCGCCCGCCAGCCGCTGCGCGTCCGCCGTCGAGCGCAGCCCCGGTGCGAGCGGCGAGCGGTAGCCGTCGTCGTGGCTGCGCGCCTCGTGACGGACCGTCAGGCCACCGCGGGAAGTGATCTGGCTGCGCGGCTTGGTGCCATTCGAGCGCCGGCGCTTGTTGGGCGCGAGCGTTGCGCGGGCCGCCGCCTCGACGGTCGCGTGGCAGATCGGACAGCGCTCGACGAGCGTGCCGTGGCGGCAGTACTTCGACACTGCCTTGCAGTCTAGTCCCGCCCGAGCGGGTGCCGGCGGCGCCGCGGACGGCGGCCTCGAGCGCACGCGCGGGCAGGATGCAGGACACTGCAGTCCGAGCGAGGGAGACGACCGACGAGCACCGATCATGGGACCGCGAGTGCGCGCCGAGGGAGCGCCGCACCGCCGGGCGGGCGAGGCTCGGCGCCACACCACCCGGCTGCGGCCGTGCGCTCGGCGCTCGGCGTCACCGCGCTGGCGCTCGGCCTGTGGCTGCGCCGCACGGCGGTCGCGCTGGCGCGCGCGCTGCCCGCCATCGCGGCCGGCCTCGCGGCGGCGATTCCCGTGATCGTCTCGACCGTGCACGCGGTCAGCGACGGCTGGCAGCCGGCCGCCGACGACGGCATCATCGTGACGCGGGCCTGGGACGTGCTGACATCGCATTCCCCGCTCGTCGGCCAGTACTCGGAGGCAGGCAACGTGACCGGCCAGATCGTCCACAGCCCCGGGCCGCTGCTGTACTGGCTGCTGGCGCTGCCGGCCCGCTTCGGTTCCACCGCGAGCCTGGCGGTGACGATGGGCGCAATCAACGCGCTCGCGATCATCGCCTGCGTCGTGCTGGCGCGGCGGCGCGGCGGGCTCGTGCTGATGTTCGCGGCAGCCGCCGGGATCGCGCTGATGTGCCAGTCGCTCGCGGCCGAGTCCTTCCACGACGTGTGGAACCCCGCCGCCGCACTGTTCCCCTTCCTGGCGCTGATCTTCCTCTGCTGGTCGCTGGCTTGCGGGGACCACCGACTGCTGCCGCTCACTTTGCTGGTGGCGAGCTTCGTCACACAGACCCATCTGACCTACGTCGCGCCGACCGCCGGGCTGTTGGTCGTCGGCGTGGGCGGACTGGTCGTGCACCGCCTGACCCACCGCCGCGACGTGCCGGCCGCGGCCGTCGAGGGCGCGCGCGCGCACGCGGCCGCCGAGGGCGGCCGTGCGGCCGTGAGCGCGCGGGCCTGCGCGCGCGGAGCGCGCGGGCGCGCACGCGGGTGTCCAGGAGCGCGCGTCAGGCGAGCGCGAGCGCACGCACGCGGCCGCCCAGGCCCTGGGCGCGCAGGCGGGTGTCCAGGTGCGCGCGGCCGGCGAGGGCGCGCGCGCGCACGCGGCCGCCCAGGCCCAGGGCGCGCACGCAGCGGCCGAGCACGCGCCCGGGCACGCGGTTCGTCCGCGCCCGTTGTGGCGCTGGGTGGCCGCCGCCGTGGTCGTCGTCGCCGTCTGCTGGGCTCCGCCGCTGCTGGACGAGATCGAGCACAGCCCCGGGAACCTGACGCTGATCGTGCAGACCACCAGCGACCGCGGGACGACGCTCGGGTCCACGATCGGCTGGAACGCGGTCGTCGACGCGGTCGGCTGGAAACCCTGGTGGCTGTACATCCCGAAGTCGGAGTGGGACCGCAAGCACGACGTCCGCGTGACCCCGAGCAGCTCCGCGAACGACTCCACGCTGGCGATCCTCGCCGCGCTCGGGCTCGTGCTGCTGGTGGGGCTCTGGCGCCGTCGCGGCGACCTGGCCGCCGCGGCGGCAATCGGCCTCGTGCTGTGTGCCGCGCTTGCCGCGAACGTCTCCCAAACGCCGGTCGTGCCGTTGCTGGCGGCGACGATCGGCTACACGGCGTGGTGGGGCTCGATGGTCGGGCTGTGGGTGTGGCTCGTGCTTGCGTGGTCGCTGTGGTGCGCGCTGCGCTGGCTTGCGTGCGCGAACGCGCCCGCTCGCCGCCGGCTCGCCGCGCGCTTCGAGCACCTCCCCGCCTGGACGCTGCGGGCGGCCTGCGTGGTCGCCTCGGTGGGCGCGTTGGGCGCCACCGTCGCGACCGCCGCCACCGTCGCCGCGAAGCAGAAGCCCGACTCGCACGTCAACCAGTACCACCCGATCGCGGCGATCGTCGCAAGGCTGGACCAGCTCGTTCCCGCGGGTCAGAACGTCCGGCTGGAGCTCGGGGCGAGCAACGTCTCCACCCTGCCGATCGAGCCGGCGGTGCGCTTCGGGCTCGTGCGTCACGGCGACCTGGTCCTCTCACAGGGGGCGCACCAGCGGCTCGGGTATTACTACGAGCTCGAGAACAGGCCCTACCGGTGGTTCGTCTTCATCGCCGATGGCATGCGACACCGCAAGCACATGCTGCGCGCGATCACCGTGCACTTCCACGACTTCTGGGGCCAGCACACATTCAGCGCCTGGGTCGCCCGCGTCGGGCCCGGGCGAAGCCTGCACGTGCCGGGCGCGGTCCGCACGGACGCGGTTCGCGCGGCGGCCGGCTGAGCGCGCGCCCGATGGTGCAGATCGAACGCGGTCGGGTGCGCGCGTGCAAGAGCGTCGCTGGCCGCGGCCGATTCGTCGCGGCGGTTGCGGCGGCGGGCGTGGTTGGGGCGCTCGCGGCGGGCGCCGTACCCGGCTGGTCCGCGGGTGCCGTGGGTCCCAGCCGATCGGCGGGCACGTTGTCGCAGCGGATGCCCGCGGTGGCGTCGGCGGCCGGCATCGCCGCCGGCTCGGGCGCCCTGACGTCGATTCGTGCGCTCGCCGCCGGCGAGGACCAGACATGCGCGATGGTGGGTGCCGGGGGTGTCGACTGCTGGGGGGCCAACCTGTACGGGCAGTTGGGTGACGGCATGAGCCACGGCCCGCAGAGCTGCAACGGCGACCCCTGCAGCAGCACGCCGGTGGCGGTCCGCGGAATCGCCGGCGCCAGCGCGATCGCGGCGGGCGGGGGCGAGAGCTGCGCGCTGCTCGCCGCTGGGAGAGTCGACTGCTGGGGGGAGAACAACTTCGGCCAGCTTGGCGACGGCACGAGCCGCGGCCCGCAGAGCTGCAACGGCGAGCCTTGCAGCAGCACGCCCGTGGCGGTCCTCGGGATCACCGGCGCGAGCGCGATCGCCGTCGGCGGCGGCGAGAGCTGCGCGCTCCTGGCCGAAGGGAGAGTCGACTGCTGGGGTGCGAACGTGTACGGCCAGCTCGGTGACGGGACGAGCCGCGGTCCGCAGAGCTGCAACGGAGAGCCGTGCAGCAGCGCGCCGGTGGCGGTCCTCGGGATCACCGGCGCGAGCGCGATCGCCGTCGGCGGCAGCGAGAGCTGCGCGCTGCTGGCCGCCGGCAGCGTCGACTGCTGGGGCGAGAATGCGTACGGGCAGCTCGGTGACGGGACGAGCCGCGGCCCGCAGAGCTGCGACGGGGATTCGTGCGACAGCACGCCGGTGGCCGTGGAGGCAATCACCGGCGCAACCGCGATCACCGCCGGCAGCGACCACGCCTGCGCGCTGCTGGGTAACGGGGGCGTCGACTGCTGGGGCTACAACTTCGCGGCGGAGCTCGGGATCGGCACGAGCAGCGGCGTGCAGGTCTGCACCGGCGGGGAGTGGTGCAGCACGAAGCCGGTCGCCGTGTTCGGCCTGGCGAGCGCGACCGCGATCGTCGCCGGCGGCGACCACACCTGCGTGCTGGTGAAGGGCGGGGGCGTGCAGTGCTGGGGCTACAACTCCTACGGGCAACTCGGCGACGGTCTCAGTAGCGGCCCGCAGGTCTGCTACTGGCAGCTGGTGCAGTGCGCGAAGACACCGGTCGCGGTCAGCACGATCGCGAACGCGAGCGCCGTGGGTGCCGGGGGCGAGCACACGTGCGCGCTGCTGAGCGCGGGGTCCGTCAGCTGCTGGGGCGCGAACTGGTTCGGCGACCTTGGCGACGGCCTTCGCAGCGGCCCGCACGTCTGCAACGGCTATCCCTGCAGCGCGACGCCGGTCGTGGTGAGCCGGCCGTCGCCGTGAAGGCTGCGCTCAGCTCGGCGGCACCAGCAGGTACACGCGCGCCGGCGGCCGGGGCTCGAACGAGAACACCAGCCAGCTCTGCCCGTCGTAGCTCACCGGGCCGCTGATCGGCAGCTCGGTGGGGTCCGAGCCGTCGCTGGACGCGAGCACCGTGCCGTCCGGGTTGAGCACGAAGACGTCGGCGTCGGTGTAGATGTGCACCCAGTACGCGTAGCCGTAGTAGTGCTGCTCGAGCGGTCCGAGCAGCCCCGTGAGCCGCATCGCGACGTGACCGAACTCGCCTGCTCGCACGGCGTCGCAAGACTCAGCGGCGGTTGCTGCCGGCGGCGGCGGGACGAGCAGCACGGCACGCAGCGTGCCGGTCGGAAATGCGCTGTAGGTGAGCGTGACCGCCTGGTAGGTGACGTTGTTCAGCGTCCGCATCGACGCTGTCGGACGCGTCCGAGGGAACGTTGCGCCACCAAGGTGCGCGACGAGCCGGCCGTCGAAGTAGACGCCGATCGGATCGCCGACGAACCTGGTCTCGAGCTTCGTCACGCCGACGTCGTCCTGGACGGACATCACGAAGCTGCCAATCACCGCGCCCGCGGCGGAGTGAAGGACACCCGTGACCGGCGCGATTACGTAGGGGCCGCCGACGTCGGCCAGAACCCGGTTGGAGGCGTCGAGCACACGCAGGCGTACGATGTGCCAGCCCGGGTGGTAGACGATCTTCTGCACCGCTCTGAGTGTCGTGGCGAGATCGTCCTGCGAGAGCGCGGTGATCAGGTTCTGGTCCGTGGTGATGTAGCCGAGGTCGTCCATGACCTCCCGCCCGGCAAGCTCGTTCGCGTAGATGTCATTCAGGACCGACGAGTCGACGCCGGCGACGACGGTCTGCGACGCCGCTCCGCACGCGCTGCTCGCGGCGGACGCGCGGCCGGTTGCGACCGGCGCCGCGAGCGCGCAGAGGGTCAGGGCGAGCGCAGCGAGTTGCAGGCGGCGCGGGCGAAGAAGTCTCGCGGGCACACCTGAAACCTATCCGACGGTTGGTCGCGCTTGGTCGCGCCGGGCAGGCCGGGGCACGGATGTCGGGTTCCACGGCGGCGTAACCGATCGCGTTCGCGCGGCCGCCGTGCGATCGCGGTGGCACCACGCCGACGGAGCGGCCAAGAGTGGGCGGCGCCCGCTCAGGCGGGCTCGGCTGCGGCGCGGCGGAGCTGCTCGAGGCCGTCGAGGATGAGATCGAGCCCCCACGCGAACTCGACGGCGTTGTCGTACCCGGACTCGGGAAGTTTCGTTGCGATCTCGACGAGGTAGGGGTAGTCGTCGAGTGCGCCGATTGTCTGCGCCCTGCGCTGCGCGGCTTCACCGGCCGACCGCGGTGTCTCGAAGCCGAGATCCCGTTCCTGGAGGGCGAAGCCGTAGATGTAGGCGTCCTGGGCCGAGTAGGCGTGGATTGCCAGTTCGAACGGGAAGCCCGCCTCGCGCAGGCAGCCCATCACCGCGTTGTGGGTTCGCAGGTTCGCCGGTCCCGGGTGTCGCGACTCCATCATCCCGATCGCCCAGGTGTGGCGTTTCAGCGCAGCGCGTGTCGACATCGCTCGCCGGCGCATCGCGGACCTCCAGTCGAGGTCCCCGGAAGGAAGCTCGATCTCACCGAAGACGATGTCGACCATGCCGTCGAGGAGCGCGTCCTTGTTGGCGATGTGCTTGTAGAGCGCCATCGGCACGACCCCGAGTTCCTGTGCGAGTCCGCGCATGCTGAACGCCTCGAGCCCGGCCTCGTCGGCGAGTGCGACGGCGGCTGCCAGCACGCGTGCCCTGCTCAGCGGTGCCCGACGGGTGTTTGGCTGTTTGGGCATGGGATGTCTTCGCTGTGGGTTTGGGGATGGGGCGTTGGGCACGTCGCTTGCTGAAGAAGTGCGAGAGCCGTGATCAGCCCGACCTCGGCATGATCACGGCGGTCGCCTCCGCGCGCGCGCCCGCGGAACCTACGGGGCGAGGCGGAACGGCGGGTAGCGATCGGTGACCAGCACGTGGGCGTACGCGATGACGCGGTTGGTGTAGCGACCGACGCCGACTAGGAAGTCGAACATCCCGCGCGGGAAACGGCCGGTGAACAGGATCGTGAACCAGGCCGCGATCACGACGAAGAACGCGGCGATGTAGAGGAAGACCAGCACCACGTAGTGCGGGATGGCCAGCAACCACTTGACCAGCGGCAGCCAGCGGTTGAGGTCGTTGCGGGCGTCGGGATAGGGAAAGTCGAGATGTACCGCCTGATGCTCGTCGGTCGAGGGGTAGCGATCGTCCATCAGTGCGAGGTAGACCCCCACCCGCGCGGAGAAGCGCATCAGCTCGAGGTTCCAGTCAAACCACCAGCGTGGGTACTTCTGGCGGAACAGGATCACGAGCAGCGTCGGCAGCACGACGAGGCCGGCTGCACCGATAGCCCCGGCGGCCCTGCCGCCGCCGTAGGCGTAGCCGCCGGCCTCGATGAGGGCGATCACGATCGCGATCGGGATGACCAGGAACAGGCGAAAGAATGTGCTCAGACGGTTGAGCGGGCGGTCCGGATAGTCGACCGAGTACTGGACGGGATACGGTGCGTCAGGGTGCATGAGATGGCCTTCCGTTTGGGGTGTACGGCGTACACTGTGGCCAGGACTATAGGTGTACGCCGTACACTTGTCAAGCCCCGGTCCTGACCTCGTGTGCCCGCGCCTTCGCTCGCCGGAGTGGGGGAGGCGTCCGGGGCGCGCCGCCGCCAGCGGCTGCTTCCACGTGCCAGGCCGCGGTCGCGGCCGCTCGCGCCACTTCACCGCTCCGTAGTTCTGGGAATCCTGCGAGCGGCCATTCCCGGTTGTGCGTCCCGGCGCAGTGTGGAACTGTGATCCGGCGATCTAGAACCGTTCAAGGAGGAGCGTCATGGTTCGTGCGAACAGCCGGCGTGGTTGGCCTTGGTGTGTTGACGTGCTTCGCGACGCGGCGATGGGCCTTGGAGCCCTGCTCGCCGCCATTGTGGGCCTCGGCCTGCTGGCGCCCGCGACGGCGTCGGCTTCCTCGCCATGCACGCCCACGATGTGCGGCATCGTGGTGCACCTGAGCGATCAGCGATTCGACACCTACACCGTTCCCTTGAACGTCACCCAGGCGACCGACTCAACCGCCGACGTGCCGCTGAGCATCCAGCGCCAATGGGAGTTCCAGGTCAACGGCGGTAACGGCCAGGTGGGCAGCGCATCGATCCTGGCGACCAGTGCCATCCCTGCGAACCTCTGGAACGGTCTGGTGCCGCCGTTCAGCGCCACCGCGACGCCACTGCAACCGGGTCCGGGCCTCTCGATCTCCAGCGGAGTCACGACCGCGAGCGCGGCGCCGGGGTTCGCCTCCTCGCGCACGGTCAGCCCGCTGCTGATCGCGGCCGGCGGCGGGACGCAGGTGTTGACGGCGAGCTTCACGGTCGACACCACCGGACTCTCGTTCGTCCTGCTCAGCGTCACTCCGAACGAGAACACCGACAGCTGGAGCTTCACGAGCAGCTCTGACCCGACGGACACGGGCACCGTCAACGCCAACCCCGGCGGCGGGCTCAGCGTCTCACTGAACAACCCGACACCCGGCATCACCTACACCTTCACGTTCACGGGGACGGTTGCCAACAACTCCGCGCAGCCGGTCCCGTCAAAGCCGTTCCTCGGGTTTGAGGCGGTCAGCACCGGTACTGCTTCGGGGTCTGTCATCGCCAGCAGCTATGTGTCGCCTGACGCGGCGCTCCAGGGCAGCGTCAGCTACACCTTCGACAGCCTCTACTCGCTGTGGCCTAGCGCCGGCAGCCAGTTCAGCGTGTTGTATCCGAACGGCCCTGATCCGACGAGCGCCGGCGCGGCCTGCTCGCCCTACATGGTGCTCGCCGGGCAGCCGACGAACTGCACCGCCACGGTGACCGACACCAGCGGCAGTTTCTTCGCCTCGCCGCCGACGGGAGCGGTCACGTGGAGCAACCATGGAAGCGGCAGCTTCAGCGGCGGCGGGAGCTGCGCCCTGGTGGGCTCCGGCCTGGCTGGGCCAGCCTCTAACTATGCGACCTGCTCGGTGAGCTACACGCCCACCGCGACCCCCCAAAACCCGGCTCGCACCGACACGGTCACCGCCACCTACGGCGGCGACATCGCGCACACCGGCAGCGTCTCCTTCTACCCCGGCATGGGCCCGGGCCCCTTCGTCACGGTGATCTCGCCGCCGGTGCTCGCGACCGGTACGTACGGCCAGAACTACTGGGCGAGCGAGCCTGCGGTCCCGGGACCCGATGCCCCGTACAGCTGGACACTGGGGGGCGGGACGTTGCCCCCGGGGCTGACGTTCGGCTCCAACGGCAGCATCAGCGGCACGCCGACGAGCGCCGGAACCTTCGCCTTCACTGCAACGGTGTCCGACAGCGAGACCCCGGCGCAGACGGTGACGGTGCCTGAGCAGATCGTGATCACCCAGGCGACGTCGACGATCAGCTACACCGGCCCGCAGCAGCTCTCGACGAACTCGAGCTTCACGCCCTCCGCGACGCTCACCAGCAGTACCAGCGGCTGCCAGGCCGGCGTCGGCGTCGCCTTCACGCTGAACGCAAACCCGATCAGCGGCGCCACCGGCCCGTACGAGCTCGAGACGGCGACAACCGCCGCCGGCGGGTCGGCGACGGGCGCGGCGGTATCGACGAACAACTGGCAGATCGGGAGCTACACGATCACCGCGACGTACGCCGGATCCTCCGGATGCGCGGGGTCGGCGTCCGGCAGCGCGCTCCTGATCACGGCGCCGGGCCTCGCCACAGCCGGGGCGGGCCAGTACGGCGTGGCGGGCGCCGGCAACGTGAGCTTCGCCTTCCTCGCCGCGCTCGTACCCCTGACCCACAGCTATCTCGGCCAGCTCTCGCTCGTCAACGATCACCGCTGGCAGTTCATCGCACCCGTCACCTCGTATGTGAAGGCGTCGGCGACGACGGGGCAGCTCAGCGGCAAGGGCAGCCTGTACTTCTGGAGTCCGACGCTCAACCACAGCTGCGGCGGTTGGGTGCTCGCCGCCTCGAACGTGAGCTACACCGTGAGCTTCGCGGCGACGACGAAGTCCTCGCTCGGCTCCTTCGGAATCCAGATTGCCTACACGCCCACCGCGGCACAGCCAGGCCCGCTGCCCAACTCGAGCCCGCTCGCGCTGGCCAAGGGCCTGATCACGATGGCCTGAGCGGCGCTGTCGCGAGTCGTGGCGAAGGCCCGTCGATCTCGACGAGCCGGGCCGGGCAGAGCGACTACCGTCATCAACCGCGCGCTCCCGACCGCGCGCGGCTGATGGCCGCCGGTCCTACGCAGGTACGCCGGACAGGCGTTCATGAACGAAGCGCACGACCATCGCGCCCTCGCCGACAGCGGTGACGCAGCGCTTCGCCGAGCCTGACCGCACGTCGCCCGCGGCGTAGATCCCGGGCACGCTCGTCTCGAGCAGCGTCTCCGACCCGGCGCTCGCTCCGGTCAGCACGAAGCCGTTGTCGTCGCGCGCGACCGTCTCGCCAAGCCAGTCGGTGCATGGGGCCGCGCCGAGGAAGACGAAGAGGAAGGAGAACGGCAGCCGCTCGCCGTCTCGCAGCACGACAGCCTCGAGTTCCCCGTCGCTGCCGTGCAGCTCCGTTATCTCGCTGCGGTCGCGCACGGCCACGCCGTAGCGGTCGAGTTCGAGCACGAGGTAGTCGGACATCGTCTCGCGCACGTCGGTGCGGCGATGCAGCAGCGTCACGAGCGCACCGCCGCGGGCCAGCCAGACCGCTGCCTGTCCGGCCGAGTTGCCGCCGCCCACGACGCCCACGCGTGTGGCACCGCAGCGCTGGGCCTCGGGCGGCCCGGCGGCATAGAAGACGCTGACGCCCTCGTAGTCCTCGAGGCCGGCGACCGGCAGCCGGCGGTAGTCGGCGCCGGTCGCGAGCAGCACGGCGCGTGCGGCGATCTCATGACCGCCCTCCAGGCGCACCACGTGGCGGTCGGACCCCGGTTCCAGCGAGAGCGCGCGGTAGGGGGTGGCGGTGCGCGCACCGAACTTGCGCGCCTGTGTGACCGCGCGGCTGGTTAGCTCCGAGCCGCTGATCCCGGCCGGGAAGCCGAGGTAGTTCTCGATCCGCCTCGAGGTGCCCGCCTGTCCACCTAGCGCCGTGCCCTCCACGACCAGCGTCGCCAGGCCCTCCGACGCCGCATACACCGCCGCCCCCAGGCCTGCCGGACCGCCGCCGACCACGACGAGGTCGACCTCCTCATGCGCGGCGAGCTCGAGGCCGATCCCGAGCGCCCGGGAAAGCTCGCCGACCGACGGGTTGCGCAGCTCCATGCCGCCCGGCAACGTCACGAGCGGAACCTCCCCGGGATCGAGCGCGCCGATCACCGCCGCGGCCGCCGGGTCATCGGAGTGCTCGGGGTCGCGCCAGCTGTATGGCAGGCGGTTGCGCTGCGCGAACTCGACGATCCGGCGCGTCGATTCCGACGAATGGGGACCCACGACCTCCATCCCGACGCGCTGCTGCTGGAGCGCCTCCCGCCGCGCGATGAAGGCCGACAGGAGCAGGTCCGCGAGCGGACCGTCCTCGAACAGCAACGGTCGCAGCTGATCGCGGTCGACGGCGATGTAGCGCATCGGCGCCGTGACGACCGCCGTCACGAACACCGTCTGTCCCGACATCAGGTTCAGCTCGCCCAGGAATCCCGCCGGGCCGTGGCGGATGATTTCGCGCCCCGCCGCATCGAGGATCGCTGCCTCTCCCTCCAAGATCGCGATGAACGGGTACCGCGCGTCGCCGACCCGGTACAGGACATCGCCGACCGCGGCGACGCGCTCCTCCCCGTGCTGGGCGAGCGTCGCCAACTGCGACTTCGACAGGATCACGGCGGGGGGGACGCTCACCCGCGAAGCGTACCCGGCGCCCCGTTCACACCCGCGGCGGGGCGGCGCCCCGTTCACACCCGCGGCGGGAGCGGCGCCCCGTTCAGACTCGCGGCGGGAGCGGCGCCGCCGCGTGCTCGGCCGCGATCCGCCGGCGCACCACGTCGGTCGGATGGATCCAGGCGCGGCTGCAGAGCGGCCGCAGCCGCCTCGGCGCCCACCAGTTGGCGCGCCCGAGCAGCGCCATCAGCGACGGGACGAGCAGCGCTCGCACGATCGTCGAGTCGATGATCACCGCCAGCGCCGCGCCGATGCCGAACTCCTTCAGCGAGGCAACGCTCGACGCGGCGAGCGAGCCGACCGCGGCGCAGAACAGCAGCGCCGCGGCGCTGACGACGCGTCCGCTGCGCTCGAGGCCGGTGGCCACCGCCACGCGGTCGGACGCGCCGGTGTCGTGCGTCTCCTTGATCCGCGCCAGCAGGAAGACGCCGTAGTCGGTCGACAGCCCGAAGGCGATGATGAACAGGATGATCATGTTGGTCTGTTCGAGCGTGCCGGTGGAGGTGTAGCCGAGCAGGCTCTGGAAGCGGCCGTCCTGGAACACCAGCACGAGGATGCCGAAAGCGCCGCTGAGTGTCAGCAGATTCATGATCAGCGACTTGATCGCGAGCACGACCGACCCGGTCATCCGGAACAGCACGACGAGCGTTGTCGCGGCGAGGATCAGCAGCGCCAGCAGCATGTGCGTGCGCAGGCTGATCGCCTGGTCGTACTGCGCTGCGGCCACGCCCGCGAGCGCGACCGGGTAGACGGCCGGCACGGCGTGGATATCGCCGATCAGGGCCTGCGACTGTGTGCTGAGCGGCGGATGCGAGGCCAGCACGTCGATGCTCCACAGCCCGTTGGCGATCAGCGACGGCGGCTGTGTGGTCGCCACGCCCGGCAGCCGCGCGAGCTGGGCGCCGTAGTCGGCCATCGCGGTGCCCGCGCTGTTCGGTGCGTGCACGAGCGCCACGACCGGGTTGACGTCGTCGGACGCGAACTGGCTCGCCAGCCGGGCGTCGACGACACGGGCGCTCGAGCCCGCCGGCAGCACGCGCGAGTCGGTCGACCCCAGGTGCAGGTGCAGCGCCGGGAGCCCGACGAGCAGCAGGCACACCGCACAGGCCCCCGCGACCAGGGCTGGGCGGCGCATCACGCGCATCGCGAGCCGATACCAGTGACCCTCGGTAACCGGCCCCTCGGCGCGCTTTCGCGCGCGCTGCAGCCGCGCCGGCGCGAGCGCGTTGATGCGGGGTCCGAGCAGCGTCAGCACAGCGCCGAGCGGGATCAGCGCCGCCGTGGCGGCGAGGATCGTCACGATCGCCGCCGCGATCCCCATCGACGAGAGCATCTTTTGGGGGAAGACGAGCAGCGACAGCAGCGCGACCGACACCGTCAGCGATGAGAACACGACCGTGCGACCAGCCGTTCCGAGTGTCCGCTCGAGCGCCTCGGAGCAGTGCCCGCAGCGGGCCAGCTCCTCGCGGTAGCGGTACACGACGAACAGCGAATAGTCGATCGCCAACCCCAGCCCGAGTCCGGTGACGAGGTTGAGCGAGTAGACCGAAAGCGACGTCACCTGCGAGAGCGCTCGCATGATCAGCAGGCTCCCGGCGACGGCGATCGCGCCAACCATCAGCGGCAGTGCCGCGGCGACCAGGCCGCGGAAGGCGATCAGCGACAGCAGCAGGAGGATCGAGAAGGCGATCAGTTCGACCTGCGGCAGCTGCGCGGCGATCGCGTCGTCGAGCTGGCTGAACGTTAGCTGGCTGCCGCCGACGGTCACACCGGGGAGGCCGCCGAGGTCGCGCTTGATTCGCTCGGCGGCGGCGGTCGCCGTGTTACCGCCAACGCGTGTGCCGAAGAAGGTGAGCACGACCGTCGAGCGTGCGTCGCGCGAGAGCAGGACCGCGGGGCGCGGAGCGTCGAGGATGCTCACCACTCGCGACACCGCGGCCTGCGAGCGGACCTCGCGCACCACGCGTGCCACCACCGCGCGACCCGGAGCTGCCGCCACCGGTCCCGGGGTGCTCACGAGCACGATCAGCTGCGGCTCGGACGAGACGCCCGTCGCAGCGGCGATCTGGCTTTCCGCGATCGCGCTCGGGGCGTGGGGGTCGGAGCTGCCGCCGTCGCTCAGCGACCCGACGACGCCTGAGCCGACCACGCCGGCCGCGACCGTGAGCACCACGGTCAGCGCGAGCACGAGCCGGGCGCGGCGATGGATTAGTTCAGCGAGAGCGTGCAAGTGTCTGGGGGGCGGGCCCGACCGTACTGTCAAGGGGTCGGGGACGACACCGCCAGCGCGATCACTACCTGCCGTCCTTGTAATCGGACGAACTGGAAACAAAGCTTAGCCCGTCGTTCCGACGGGGGGCGTAGGTTCGCTCGCACGAGCCGGCGGCCGCGTCGTCTAGGGTGCCGTCAATCAGCGGGAGGTGACGTGTCGGTGAGCGGTGACGGTGCGGTCGTGAGCGTCTCGCCGACCCGAGTTTGGCTGTTCGCCGCGGTCGCGCTCGTCGTCACGGCGTCTCTGACCGGCGCCCCGGCGTGGTCGGCTGCGGCCGGGTCTGCCGGCGGGCGCCAGCTCGATCCGGCCCGCTTCGAAGCCGGCTCGTGTGTCGCGTTCGCGCCGACGGCCGCCCGGCCGCACCACAGGACCGTCTTCATCGACGCCGGCCACGGCGGCCCGGACCCCGGTGCGGTCGGCGTGACGCTGAGCGGGAAGCCCGTTCACGAGGCGTCCGAGACGTTGCGCGTGGCGCTCGACGTGCTGCCGGTGCTGCGCGCCCAGGGCTACCGGGTGGTGCTCTCGCGCACGGGCGCGGCGGCGGTCGCCCGCCCCGCGCCCGGCGACCTTTCGGGCGGCGAGTTCACCGGCCGGGGGGTCCATCGCGACATCGTTGCCCGCGACGTCTGCGCGAACGTGGCGCGCGCGAACGTCCTGATCGGCGTGTACTTCAATGCGAGCGACTACAGCTCGGACGCCGGCAGCCTGACGCTGTTCGACGCGGCGCGGCCGTTCTGGCGCTCGAATCGGCGGCTCGCGCAGCTCGTCCAGACCAGCGTGCTCGCGCGGTTGAAGAGGACGCGATCAGGCGTCGCAGACGACGGCGTTCATCCCGACGTCGGCTACGGCTCCTCCGTCACCAGCGCGGATCGCGCCTACGGTCACCTGCTGCTGATCGGTCCGGCGAAGGCCGGCTACTTCTCGACCCCGAGCGAGATGCCCGGCGCGCTGATCGAGCCGCTGTTCATCACGAATCCCGCGGAGGCTTCGCTCGCCGACAGCGCCGCGGGCCAGCAGGCGATCGCGCACGGTCCGCGACCGCCGTCGACCGCTACTTCGCCACAGGCTGAGATCTCGGCTCAGCGAATCGAGAAGGACCGGCGCGCCGGCTTGTGCCCGCCGGGACCGAGCGCCCGCGCGTAGAAGGTGTAGCGCCCCGCCGCCAGGTGCGTGTACACGCGTACCGCGCCACAGGCGGCGTAGTGCGGGCCGCCGCCGTTCTGCTGGCGCGGCCCGCGCCGCACCAGCGCGCACTCGAAGCCCGCCGCCCTACCGGCGGCACGCAGCACGAAGCGCGCGACATGAGCTCGCGGGTCAACCCAGGCCTGCGCGATCACCGCTATCGGCGTCACGCCCGTCGCGTTCGATGTCGGCGTCGCGGCACCGATCGGGGTTGAGGGCGCCGCGGTGCGCGAGGTGCCGCTCCCGCTCGGGGACGGCCCGCTGCCGGAGGAGCCGCCGGCAGAGGGGGAGCCGGTGCCGCTGGAGGAGCCGCTCCCGCCGGAGAAGCCGCTGGCACCGGAGGAGCCGGCGCCGCCCGAACCGCCGATGTCGGCGCGTGCCTGCGTCCACGTGTAGTCGAGCGTCGTCCAGCTGGTGCCTGCTTCCTGCGTCCACACGATCGTCAGCGCATAACCCGGCTCGCCGGAGGGATCCGTGCCCGCGGCCGCTCCCATCACGAGTCCGCCGGGGTCGGAGAACGACAGGACGTCCTGGCGATGGCCCCAGCATCCGGGGTCCCCGGCGTTCTGGCAGTCAGGTTCGCGGAGCCGACGCCGTCGTCGTACATCCACGCGTAGTAAGCCAGCGGAGCGTTGGCGAAGCCTTCCGCCCAGTTCGAGGCCCAGCCGCTCCCGTCGAGGCCGGCGGGCAGGTCCGGCTCGGGGTTGGGGTCGGTGTCGTCGGCGACGCCGAGCTGCGCGGCGGAGTTCAGCGCCGGGCTGAGCCCGCTGACCGCCGGCAAGCCGTAGGCGACCCGGTCGAGGTTGGAGAGGATGAACAGCTGCTCCTCGGGCGCCAGCGTGTCGAAATCCGCAGGCAGGGTGTAGGGAGCGAGTCCCAGCGCCGTGTGCGCGCTGTCGAGGCCGGCGACCACCGCGTTCTCGCAACTCGCGGAGGTCGGGACGCTGCAGCTCGGCGGCGTCGCGAAGGGCATGTTCGCGGATGGGTTCGGCGCCGCCGCCAACGCGGTCGTCGCGCTGCCGGCGCAGACGACGACGGCCATCAGCAGCGCATGCCGCATCCGTGCACGCATCCTGGCCACCGTAGCAACGCGGGTGGGCGCCGGGGCGAGCGTTCTAAACGAGGGAACGATACCGCCGCACGTTTCGTTCCCATTTTGCGGAAAAACACCTTCGCGATCGCGCTCGCGGGCGCCTTCGCGGTTCCCGGCCCCTTGCTCGAACGTCAGGCGTTCCAGGCTTCGGTGAGCACCAGATCCTCGTCGAGCGACCGGCGCGGGCGCAGTCCGAGCGCGTCCAGCTCGGAGTGGTAGGACCGGCATGCCTCGCGCGCCTCCATCTCGCCGTCGGCGATCGCGCGCAAATGGCGGACGAACGTGAGCGGATGGTCGCTGTCCATGATCTTGCGCCCGAACAGCGCCGCCCGTGCTCCGTGCCGGCGCGCGTCCTCGAGCAGCAGGAAGGCGTCGTAGGTCGTGCCGGAGGAGCCGCCGAGCACCCCCGGGATCAGGTGCAGGTAGTACGCGGCGAGCTCCTCCATCGCGTGCGGGCCGCCGTAGGGCATCTTGAGAAACAGCGGCCGGCTGTCGCGCGGAACGCCGGCGAGCGTGCGCGCGACGAAGTCGTTGAGGAAGCGAGCCGGGTCGGGGGGCGCAAGCTCGGCGACGTTGGGGACGAACGCCTCGAGAAAGTGGCGCAGGCCGACGCGCCCGGCTTCCAGCCGGAACGTGCGATAGGCCTCGAGCGCGGCGACGTCCAGCGTCGCGTCGTTGCAGGGCGTGATCGAGTACAGGGCGAGGTCGACGCCGGCCGCGCCGGTGATCTGTTCGACCGTCGCGGTTCGAAACGGGCGCGAGGCCTGCTGCGGATAGTTGGCACCCGCGAGCTCGTGGACGTCGGTCGTGTCGTTGCCGCGCGCCGCCGGCGTGATCGCCGAGTCCTCGAACAGCCGCTGCTCGACCGTCAGCTGCTCGCTCGTGCTGACGCTCATCAGCACGATGTCGACGAGCCCCTGGGAGACGGATTCGCCGACCTGGTCGCGGAAATCGGCGAGCGAGCGCCGTGCGCCGCTGGCCGGGTCGATCCCTGGTGCAGCCAGGCCGCGGGCCATGTCAGGGTCCGTGGCCGCGGCG
>CAWHDS010000005.1:0-21494 GCA_963828135.1 uncultured Solirubrobacterales bacterium | reverse complement strand
CACGCGCCTGACGCGCAGCCCGTACTCGACGTCTCGAGGATGTTCATGTGTGGGAACAGCGCGTAGTCCTGGAAGACGGTGTTGACGTTGCGCCCGTACGGCGGCGTGCGGCTGGCCTCGACGCCGCCCAGCTCGATCGAGCCGGCGTCGGGGCGCTCGAAGCCGGCGATCATCCGCAGCAGCGTCGTCTTGCCGGAGCCCGACGGGCCGAGCATCGTGAAGAACTCGCCCTGGGCGATGTCGGGATCGACGCCGTCGACGGCCGCGACCGAGCCGTATGTCTTGCGCAGCCCGGTCAGCCGGACGGCTGGCTTTGCGGCAGGCGACCCGCTTCCCGCGTCGGCCGACGCGCTCTGCGCCGTCACGTCCGTTGCCGTCTCGCCCACGCAGCGCCTTTCGTCAACCGCGAACGCGGCAAACATACTTGATTGAAACGGTCAAACGGCGCACTTCACCGGATTGCGACGCCCCGGCGATCACCGCGAGCCCTGCGCGCGCACGGCGTCCATTGTCGCCATGATCGAGATGCTCTCGTCGAGCGGCATGATGGGGCTTTCCCGCAGGCCCTGCTGCACGCAGCGGGCAACCTCGTCGGACTGGTGGCGCAGGCCCCAGCCCTCGTGGGGCACCTCGTGGCGCGTCTCGACGCCGTCGCGCGAAATCACGCCTGAAGGAGAGACGGGCGGTAGAAGTCGCCGTCGATCTCGATCCGCGCCTCGGTGCCGACGATCGCGGCGCGGGTTGGCGTCTTGGCCGAGATCGTCGTGTTCAGCAGCGCCTGGGCGCCGCCGCGGTAGCCGAACACCATCGACGTCGTCTCGTCGCCGCCGTCGGGCGCCGGGTTGGTCAGGCTGACGATGCGCTCCGGCGTGCCGAGCACCATCGAGGCGAACGACACCGGGTAGACACCGAGGTCGGGCAGCGCGCCGCTGTGCAGCTCGCGCGCGTGCAGGCGGAAGTCGCGATCGGGCGCAAACCATTGGCCGTGGTCGGCCGTGACGAGCACGATCTCTCCGAGCGCGCGCTCGGCCAGAAGCTCGCGGATCGCCACGATGTGCGGCAGCCAGCGGGTCCACATCGCCTCCATCAGGAAGAGGCCCTCGGCGCGCGCGAGCGCGACGAGCGCCTCGGCCTCGGCGGCGGTCACCGTGAACGGCTTCTCGACCAGCGCCGGCTTGCCGGCGCGCAGCGCGAGCTGAGCACATGGGCTGTGCAGGGGATGCGGCGTCGCCACGTAGACCGCGTTCACCTCGTCGTCGGCGACCAGCGCCTCGTAGCTCGCATGGCGGTTCGCGATGCCCCAGCGGTCGGCGAACCGCTCCGCCGTCTCGAGCTTGCGCGAGCCGACCGCGACGACCGTGCCGGAGTCGGTCATGCCCATGTCCTCGACCCAGGCGGCGGCGATCGCCCCCGTGCCGACGACGCCCCAGCGCAAAGGCTCGCTCATCCTCACCCCTTCGTTCGCCCGCCGCGCTTTTCGGCGGCCGTGTTTGCCTGTCTGCGCGCGGGAGTCTATTGCGGCTCGAGTCGCTCGCGCCGGTCGATCACCGCGTGTGCGCCGTCGATCGTGCGCTCCCCGCGTGCGCGGCCGACGAACGTGATCGTCCAACGCACGACCGTCGTCACCCGATTCTTGAAGCCGGTCAGGAAGACGAGGTGCACGAACAGCCACATCGCCCACCCGATCCGCCCGCTGAACTGCAGGCCGCGGAAGTTCGCGACCGCGGAGGTCCGTGACACCGCGGCCATCTCCCCGAGGTCGCGGTAGCGGAACGGCTTCGGCTCGCGGCGACCGTCGATCCGTGCCCGGATCACCCTGGCGGCGTGCGTGCCGCTCTGCATCGCGACCTCGGCCAGGCCGGGGAGTCCGTCGAGATCCATCATGTCGCCGACGACGAAGACCTCCGGATGGGAGGCGAGCGAGCAGTCGGGCGTCACGCTCACGCGCCCGGCGCGGTCGGTCGGCGCCCCGGTCGCCTGCGCGATCAGCTCGGCCAGTGGCGCCGCGCGCACGCCGGCGGCCCAGATCGTGGTCATCGCGTCGATCGTGCGCTGATCGCCCGCACTGTCACGCACCGTGATCGTGTCGGCGTCGAGCCCGCTGACCGTGGTGTTCACGTGCACCTCGACACCCAGCCGCTCGAGTGCCCGCGTCGCCTTGCGCGAGAGGCGCTCCCCGAACGTCGGCAGGATGCGCTCGCCGGCGTCGAACAGGAGGATCCTCGCCTGCGCCGGATCGAACGTGCGGAAGTTGCCCGACAGGGCGTGGTGGGCAAGCTCGCCGATCTGGCCGGCCAACTCGACGCCGGTCGGCCCGGCGCCGACGATCGCGAAGGTCAGCCACGCCGCCCGCTGCCCGGGGTCGGTCTGCCACTCTGCCATCTCGAAAGCGCCGAAGATCCGCCCGCGCAGCCGCAGCGCCTCATCGATCGTCTTCATCCCGGGAGCCCAGCGCTCGAACGAGTCGTTGCCGAAGTACGAGGTCCGCATACCCCCGGCGAGGATCAGGCTGTCGTAGCCGATCGAGCGCTCGCTCGCGTCCGGGCAGCGCACGGCGAGCGCCCGGGCCGCGACGTCGATCGCGGTCACCTCCCCCATCTCGACCGTCACGTTGCGCTGTTTGCGCAGCACGTCTCGCGCGGCGGGCGCGATCTCGCCAGCGGAGAGGATGCCGGTGGCCACCTGGTAGAGCAGCGGCGCGAAGAGGTGGTGGTTGGTCCGCTCGATCAGCGTGACGTCGGCGTCGGCCCTGCGCAGCGCCTTGGCGGCAAACAGGCCACCGAAGCCGCAGCCGACGATCACCACGCGGTGCGCGCCCGCGGCCGAACTGGTTTCGCTCGCAGCTGAGCTCATCGGTGGCCATATCTAAGCTGACCGCCCCGCCGGGGGGCTGACCGGCGCTCAGGCGAGTCGGCCGTCACGCGCGCCGGCAAGTGGCAGTTGACACGCGACTCAGGGTGTGGGAGAGTGCCGCGTTCCTCGTATGACTACGTTGTCATTTGACAACGTTGTCGCCCGTGACGGTCAGCTTCCATGCCCCCCAGCACTCCCGCGCAGACACCCGACCGGCGGCCGCCTCCGAGCGACGGCCGTTCGCGGCCCACGATCCGCGACGTCGCGCTGGCCGCCGGCGTCAGCGTCAAGACCGTCTCGCGCGTGCTGAACGACGAGCCCTATGTGCGTCCCGCGACGGCTGCACAGGTCAAGGCTGCGGCGACCGCCCTCGGCTTCCAGCGTCATGAGGCGGCCGCGAGCCTGCGGCGACTGGACAGCAGCACCCACGTCATCGGGCTGGTGATCGAGGATGTCTCGAACCCCTTTTATTCGATCGTTGTGCGCGCGGTCGAGGAGGTGGCTCGCACGCGTGGGTACCTCCTGCTCGTGGCGAGCTCGGACGAGGACCCGCTCAAGGAGCGCGAGGTGCTGCGAGCGTTCTGCTCGCGACGCGTCGATGCGCTGATCATCGTGCCGGCGGGAACCGACCACCAGTTCCTCGCGACCGAGCTCTCGGCCGGCACCGCCGTGGCCTTCGTCGACCGCCCCGGGACGGTCGGTGCGGCCGACTCGGTCGTCGCCGCCAACGCGGCTGGAGCACGGCGCGGGGTGGAGCATCTGGCCGCGCATGGCCATCGCCGTATCGCCTACATCGGCGACCGGCCCGGCATCTACACGGCCGACGAGCGCAAGCGCGGCTACCTCGATGCGCTCGCCGCCATCGGCATCGAGCCCGACGAGACGCTGATCCGCGTCGGCGCCCAGGACGTCGCGGCAGCCGAGCGTGAGACGGCGTCGCTGCTGGCGCTGCACGACCCGCCGACCGCGGTGTTCGCCGGCAACAACCGCCTGACCGTCGGTGTCGTGCGCGCGCTCCGCCGCGATGACCGCACCGTTGCCGTGGTCGGCTTCGACGACTTCGAGCTCGCCGACACGCTCGACCCGCCGGTCACCGTCGTCGCGCAGGACGCCGCGCTGCTCGGCCGCACGGCCGCCGAGCTCGTGTTCTCGCGCCTGGACGGCGAGAGCGGCCCGGCACGGCACCTGACCCTCGATGCCACGCTGATCGTGCGTGGCTCCGGCGAGCTGCCCCCGCGATGAAACCGATCGCGCTGAGCCCGAACCGCCCGCGCCAGTTCTACCGTGGCGGCACGGTGATCGGCGCCTTCCGCGGCGTGGCGCCCGAGGACGACTACCGGCCCGAGGACTGGATCGGCTCGACCACCGCCCGCAGCGGCGCCGGCGCCGGCGAAGGCCTCACGAGGCTCCCCGATGGACGGCTGCTGCGCGACGCGGTACGCGAGGACCCGGAGGGCTGGCTCGGCCGCGAGCACGCGGCCGCGCTCGGCGCCGATCCCGCGCTGCTGGTGAAGCTGCTCGACGCCGGCGAACGCCTGCCGGTGCATCTTCACCCGACACGTTCCTTCGCGCGGCGCCACCTCGGGTGCAGTTACGGCAAGACGGAGGCGTGGATCGTGCTCGCCGCGGAGGGACCCGATGCCCGCGTGCATCTCGGCTTCACGCATGATGTCGACGCCGAGGAGCTCGACCGTTGGATGGGCGCGCAGGACACGCGCTCAATGCTCTCGAGCCTGCACGCGGTGGACGTGAAGAGCGGGGACGCGGTACTCGTCCCGGCGGGGCTGCCGCACGCGATCGGGGCCGGGATCTTCTGCCTCGAGCTGCAGGAGCCGTCCGACTTCTCGCTGATGCTCGAATGGGAGGGCTTCGAGCTGGACCCGCGCGCGGCGCGGCTTGGCCTGGACGCCGACGTGGCGCGCGAGTGCGTCCAGCGGCAGGCGCTCAGCGAGGACCGCCTTCGCTGGTTGCGCAGCCGTGGCGCGCGCGCGCCCTTCCATCGCGACCTCGTCGAGCGGCTCTTCCCCGAGGATGCCGACCCCTTCTTCCGCGCCGAGCGCATTCGCCCCGGCGATGCGGGGGTTGGCCTGGCGCCGGGTTTCGCGATTCTGGTCGTGATCGAGGGGAGCGGCCGGCTCGAAACGAAGGATGGGGACATGCTGGCGCTGCAAGCCGGCAGCGCGACGCTGATCCCGCACGGCGCAGGCGAGACGACGCTGAGCGGTCCGCTGGTGGCCGTGCGCTGCCGCCCGCCGAGCGTCGAGGACGCGCTCGCCGACGGCCTGGGAGCGCCGGACACAGCCAGGCAGGAACTTCGATGAGCGATCCCATGAGCGAGCCGATGGGCGACGGGCCGCAGCGCGCGGGCAATACCGACATGCAGGCGGCCGGATCCCAGCCGGCGCCGATCCTCGAGGCGCGCGGACTCGTCAAGACCTACGGGCACGTGCAGGCACTTCGCGCGGCGAACTTCAGCGCCTTTCCGGGCGAGGTGGTTGCGCTGGTCGGCGACAACGGAGCGGGCAAGAGCACGCTGGTCAAGTGCCTCGCCGGCGCCGCGCAGCCCGACGCGGGCGAGATGTTCTTCGACGGCGAGCCGATCCGCCCGTCGTCTCCCCACGACAGCCAGGAGCTCGGCATCGAAACCGTCTATCAGGATCTCGCGCTGGCGCCCGATCTCGACGGGGCCGGCAACGTCTTTCTCGGGCGGGAGATACTGCGCGGCGGGCTGCTCGGCCGCCTGGGCGTGCTCGACAAGCGGGCGATGCGCGAGCGCGCGCGGAAGGCATTCGCCGACCTCGGCGTGGATTTGCAGGACGCCAGTGTCAGCGTGGCCAGCCTGTCGGGCGGGCAGCGGCAGAGCGTCGCCGTCGCGCGCGCCGTCGCATGGGCGAACCGAGTCGTGTTCATGGACGAGCCGACCGCCGCACTCGGCGTGGTGCAGAGCCGCCGCGTGCTCGAGGTCATCCGCCGCGTGCGCGACCGCGGCATCACCGTTGTCCTGATCAGCCACAACATGCCCGAGGTGCTCGAGGTGGCCGATCGCATCGAGGTCCTACGCCTCGGCCGCCGCGTCGCGAGGCTGCGGGCGGCCGACACCAACCTGCAGGAGCTGGTGGCGGCAATGACCGGCGTGCTCACCCACGAGGACGCCGCGTGAGCCCGCCCACGCAGGCGCCGACGTTCGGGCCTGACGGCGAGCGGACGCCCGACGCCGGCGACGGCACCCCGCCGGCACGCCCAGCGCTGCTGACGATCATGCGCGAGCGGCTCTTCAGCTCGACCAGCCCGATCTGGATCTTCCTCGTGCTGATGGCGATGGTGGCGACCTTCGGGGTGCTGCGCCCGAGCGAGTTCCTCGGCAGCTTCGACATCCAGAGCATCTTCACCAACGCGGCGGTTGCGATGACGCTGGCCGTGGGGATGACGTTCGTGATCATCACGGCGGGGATCGACCTGTCGGTCGGCTCGGTGCTGGTCCTCGCCGGCGTACTGGCCGCCAAGACGATGGCGGCGTTCGGCGGATCGAACCCCTATGCGACGGGCTGGGGCCCGATTGCGCTGGGACTCGGGGTGGGCATCCTCGGCGGCATAGCCTGCGGCATCGTCAACGGCACGCTGATCGCGTGGCTGAAGATTCCCCCGCTGATCGTGACGCTTGGCATGTTCGGCATCGCGCTCGGCGTGGCGGACGTCCTCACGAGCGGCGTCGACCTCGCAGGGATCCCCAACGAGCTGGGCAACACGCTCGGCAACGGCAACCTCGGGCCCGTGCCGTGGCTGGTGGTGGTCGCCGTGGTCGTCACGGTGATCGGGGGGTTGGTGCTGTCGTTAACGCGCTTCGGACGCCACACCTACGCGATCGGCTCCAACGAGGAGGCGGCCCGCCGGGCCGGGATCAACGTGCAGTGGCACCTCGTCAAGGTCTACGCGATGGCCGGCGCGCTCGCCGGCGTCGGCGGAGACCTCAGCCTCGCCCATTTCACCACGACGACGATCTCCGGACATCTGGAGGACAACCTGACCGCGATCTCGGCGGTGGTGATCGGTGGCACGAGCCTGTTCGGCGGCGCCGGGACGATGATCGGCACCGTCGTCGGCGTCGTTCATCCCCGTGGTCCTCGCGGCGGGCCTGGTGATCATGGGCGTGCAGTCGTTCTGGCAGCAGGTCGTCACCGGGGTGATCCTGATCGTCGCCGTCTACTTCGACCAGGTGCGCCGGCGGGCAAGGAACCGCCTGTAGCACCGCGCAGTGAGCAAACAAACGCATGCAGTCAAACAAACAGGAGGAGAACTGATGCAGCGAAAGACCATCCTTGCCACGGCGGTGGGCGCACTCGCGCTCAGCGGCGTCGGCTGGGCCACGGCCGTGATCACGAGTGCAAGCGCGGCGAGTTCGAACAAGTCCCTGGCGTTGATCCAGGGCACGAAGTCGGACGACTTCTACGTGACGATGGGCTGCGGCGCGACTGCCGAAGCCAAGAAGCTCGGCTACTCGATGAGCGTTCAGGGACCGGTCGACTTCTCGGCTCCGGAGCAGATCCCGATCGTCGACTCGGTCACCGCGTCGCATCCCGCCGCGGTGCTGATCGCGCCGACCGACGTGCAGGCGCTGATCGCGCCGATGAAGGCGATGGTGAAGGCTGGAATCCACGTCGTGCAGGTTGACACGGCGGTGAACGGCGGCAGCTCGATCGCCGTTGCGTCGATCACCTCCAACAACACCCTCGGCGGCGAGAAGGCGGCGCAGGCGCTGGCGGCGCTGATCCACGACAAGGGCACCGTCGTGGTGATGAACGAGCAGCCTGGCGTCTCGACCACCGACGCGCGGGTCGCGGGCTTCATCAGCGAGATGAAGAGCAGCTACCACAAGATCAAGGTGCTCTCGACGCAGTACGTCGGGGACAGCCCAACGAAGGCCGCGCAGACGATCGATTCGCTGCTGGCCGCCAACCCCGGGCTCAACGGCGTGTTCGCGACCAACGTGCTGGTCGCCGAGGGCGTCGACACGGGCCTCAACAACGCCGGCAAGAAGGGTGCCGTCAAGATCGTCGGCTACGACGCCGACCCCGAGCAGATCCACGACCTCAAGGCGGGCATCGTGCAGGCGCTGATCGCCCAGGAGCCCTACCTCGAGGGCGTCGACGGCGTGGAGCAGGCCGTCAACTCGCTGACGGGCAAGCCCGTCGCGAAGTCGACCCTGACGCCGCTGGTCGAGATCACGCTGAAGAACCTCTCAGCGGACTCGAAATACGTCTACCAGAGCAGCTGCTGAGCGACGGAGGCGGCAACAGACAAGGAGACGTCGCCGGTGGACTTCCGCCTGCTGAGCAATGCTTCCGCGATGCAACCGGTGGTTCATCGACGGCGTCTCTGACAACGTGATCGTGCCCGTCCGTGCGTGACCGCCTGCGAGCACGCAGCGGCAGCCAGACCCCAGCCAGCGAGGCCGCGCGAGCGCTGCTGTTCGACCACCTGAGAGGTCGTTCAGCACGCTCGCCGGACGGGTCCCGGAACAACTGCGAACATCGAACGTGCGCGGCGCCGGCAGGGCCGGCGAGAGCGCAATCCGTCAAGACCAGCAGAAGGGAAGGCCGATGAGCGAACCGGTGCGGTGGGGCGTGCTGTCGACGGCGCGGATCAACCAGAAGGTGCTCGACGGAGCGGCCGGATCCCGCGATGTGAGCGTGATGGCCGTCGCGAGCCGCAGTCAGGCGAACGCCGAAGGCTATGCGCTCGAGCACGGCATCGAGCGTGCCTACGGCTCATACGACGCGCTGCTCGCCGACGATGACGTTGAGGCGGTCTACATCTCGCTGCCGAACGGGCTGCACGTGGAGTGGTCGATTCGCGCACTCCAAGCGGGCAAGCACGTGCTGTGCGAGAAGCCTCTGAGCCGCCACGCGAGCGAGGTGGAGCGCGCCTTCGACGTCGCCGAACGCTCCGGTCGACTGCTGATGGAGGCGTTCATGTACCGGCACAACCCGCAGATCAAGCGGCTTAAGACGCTCATCGACGACGGCGCGATCGGGCGGCTGCGCGCGGTCCACGCAAGCTTCGGTTTTCACATCGGCGACGCGGGCGATGTGCGCCTGAGCCGCGAGCTGGAGGGCGGCTCACTGTTGGACGTCGGCTGCTACTGCGTCAGCGCGGCGCGCCTGCTGTGTGGCGAGCCCGAGCGGGTTCAGGGTGAGCAGGTGATCGGCGGCGACGGCGTCGATGTCGAGTTCGCGGGGGTGCTGAGGTTCCCCGGCGAGGTGCTCGCGCATTTCGACTGTGGTTTCGTGCTCGACAAGACGGAGGAACTCGTCGCGCTCGGCGACGAGGGCAACGTGCGGCTCGCCGATCCCTGGCACTGCCGCGCTTCGGGGATCGAACTGCGCCGCGACGGGCAGCCGGAGCTGCTCGCCGTCGAGGCCGCCAACTCCTACAAGCTTCAGCTGGAGAACCTGTCCGCGGCGATCCGCGGCAGGGACACGCCGCTGATCGGTCGCGCGGACGCGCTCGGCCAGGCCCGCACGATCGAGGCGCTCTACACCGCCGCCGACGAACACCGCGCGGTGACGCTTTGAGCGGCGGCGCACCGGTCGCAAAGCGCCGCCGGCGTGATCGTCGCGGGAGAGGCGCTCGTCGACCTCTCGGTTGACGATCGCGCGCCCGCCGGTCAGGGCCTCGCGATGACGGCCCGCGCCGGCGGCAGCCCGGCGAACGTGGCGGTCGGCCTCGCGCGGCTCGGCGTCGCCGCACGCTTCGCCGGACGCCTTTCCGGCGACCTGCTGGGCGCCTTTCTGCGCGCACACCTGGAGCGCAGCGGCGTCGACCTCACGCTCACGATCGCCGCGCACGAGCCCACGACGGCCGCGATCGTCGGCCTGGACGCCGCTGGCGCGGCCACGTACTCGTTCTACGTCGCCGGCACCGCCGACTGGCAGTGGGCGGCCGGCGAGCTCCCGGCGAACGAGGCCGGCGCCGCCATCCACACCGGCTCGCTCGCGATCGCGCTCGAGCCCGGCGCGCAGGTGCTGGGTGACTGGATAGCCGCGCAGCGGGCGCGCGACGTCTTCGTCTCGCTCGACCCCAACGTGCGTCCGGCGCTGGTGCTCGATCTCCCCGGCTACCGCGCCCGACTCGACGCGCTGATCTCGCAGGCGCAGCTCGTCAAAGTCAGCGACGAGGATCTCCGTGCGCTCGACCCCCACGCCGATCCGCTCGAGACGGCGAGCGCCTGGGCGCGGCGCGGACCGGATCTCGTCGTGCTGACGCATGGCGCCGGCGGCTCGACGGCGCTGGTCGCGGGACGGGAGGCGGTGCATTGCGACGCCCCTGCCGTTAGCGTCGTCGACACGGTCGGCGCCGGCGACGCCTTCACCGCCGGCCTGGTGGCGTACCTCGCCGAGCGCGACAGCCTCCGAACGGGCGCATGCGCGCTACTCGGTCGGGCCTCCCTGAAGGAGGCGCTGCGCTTCGCGGGCGCCGTCGCGGCGATCACCTGCACGCGCGCGGGGGCGGACCCGCCGTGGCGCGCCGAGCTCGGCGACGCTCACCTCGCCGGGCCAACCTGAGAACGGCTCCTCGGCGTGCGATGGCGTGACCACACAACGAACACGCGACGCGTGCGAGCGCACAGCTCGTTGGGCCAGCTGTCGAGTGCCGAGGCCCTGATTTGGGACCTGCGTCGAAGGCGGCAGCGGTGATCCGGCGCCAGCATGCTGTTCGAGTCCTACGAGAAGGGACAGCACATGCGGGGACGCGAGCAACATGTCGAGCGCAAGATCCGACTCTGGGTGGTGCAGCAGGAACGCAACCGGCTGCTCGAGACCCAGGCGGAGCGATTCCACGCGTCGAGCAACGAGCGCGCGGATCAACGCCTTCCCGACGCCGACGCGCGGGCGCCCGAACGCTGGCGACTGGGTTAGCCACACGCCGGGCGACGCCCCCCGGCGACGCTGACGACGAATCTCCCGCCGTTCGACCGTTTCAGAGCGACCACGGCCACCGCTCGGGGCCCTGAACGGCCCCGGGTCGCCGCGTCCTGACACGCCGCACCGCACGCCGGCCCGCATCGCGGTCGCGCATCCGCGCGGACCTTATCGAGCAGTCGTCTGCGACCACGGCGTTTGCTCAACGTTGGCGGCGCAATGGTCGATACGAGCTAGTGCGAAGGTGACCCTCCGGTGTCGTTGTGGACGAACCGCGACCAGATAGCGCTTCAAGCGACCCCTCGCGCGGGGAGATCGAGCGTGCGTGCGTGCGCAACCTGCTCGCCAGCCCCGAGGGAAGGGTGTTTTTCAAAGATTTGAAGAGTCGTTTTCTGCTGGTGAGCGAAGGATGGCTGGCGGCGGTCGCGCCGGGCTGTTCGCTCGAGCAGGTGATCGGCAAGACCGACTTCGACATGTTCAGCCGCCCGCACGCCGGTGCGGCGTTCGAGGACGAACAGGCGATCATCGCGACCGGCACGCCGATGGTTGCGAAGCTCGAGCGCGAGACCTTCCTCGATCGCCCCGACGCCTGGGTGTCGACGACCAAGCTGCCCCTGCGCGACGAGCAGGGCAAGATCATCGGCACCTGGGGGATCTCGCGAGACGTGACGGCCCAGGTCGAAGCCGAACAGGCGCTGGCGGCAAGCCGCGAGCAGCTGCGCGCGAGCGAGCGCCAGTACCGGCTGCTGTTCGAGCACAACCCGCAGCCGATGCTGGTCTACGACCGCGACACGCTGCAGATCGTCGCCGTCAGCAACTCGATGATCGCGCGCTACGGCTACTCGCGCGAGGAGCTCCTCGCGATGACCATCGCCGAGCTGCGACCGCCGGAGGATCTGCCCGAGTTCCTGGCCCGCCAGGAGGAGCTGAAGCAGGCCGGTAGCCCCGGGCTCGCCACGCCGACACGTACGTGGCGTCACCGTTTCAAGGACGGCACGATCATCGACGTCGAGATCACCAGCGACGATTTGACGCTCGACGGCCGCGCCTGCCGGATCGTGCTCAGCCAGGACGTCACCGAACGCAACCGTGCACTGGCCGAACTGGCAGTCGCGCGCGACCAGGCGATCGAGGCGTCAAAGGTCAAGTCCGCCTTCCTCGCCAACGTCAGCCACGAGATCCGCACACCGATGAACGGCGTGATCGGCATGAACGACCTGCTGCTCGACACCGACCTCGACGACGAGCAGCGCTCCTACGCCGAGCAGGTGGCCCGCTCCGGCGACCAGATGATGGCGGTCATCAACGACATCCTCGACCTCTCGAAAATTGAAGCGGGACAGTTCGACCTGGACATCGCCGACTTCGACCTGCACGAGACGATCGAGCAGGCGTGCGCGGCGGCCAGCTTCGAGGCCCGCGCCAAGGGCCTCAGGGTCGAACTCGAATTCGCCGAGGAGGTGCCGTCGGTCGCACGCGGAGACGCCAGGCGCCTGCACCAGATCCTCTTGAACTTGGTCGCCAACGCGGTCAAGTTCACCGCCGACGGCTCGGTCGCAGTGACCGTGACCAGCCGGCCAGCCCACGAAGGCGGCGCCCTGGTCCGCGTGGAGGTATCAGACACCGGCATCGGAATCGACCCGGCGGCGCTCGAGCGCATGTTCGAGCCGTTCGAGCAGGCCGACGCGTCGACGACGCGCAGACTACGGCGGCACCGGCCTCGGCCTCGCCATCGCGCGCGAGCTGATCGAGCGGATGGGCGGAAGGATCGGCGCGGCCAGCGAGCCCGGCGCCGGCAGCACCTTCTGGTTCGAGCTCACGCTCGCAGCGGCGTCGCAGCACCCCGATGAAGGTCGCGCCGCCGCGAACGCTTTCGCCGCACAGTAGCGCTGACCGCGCGCCCGGCTGCATCGATAGCGTGCCGACGCCTGAAGCGAGCGCGATCGACGATCGGCGCGAGCCGCGCCGGCGCCGACCTTCGCGAGCAGCGCGACCGTGTCGCGAGCGCGACCGATAGCGCGACCGTGTCGCGAGCAGCGCGACGGCGTCGCGATCTCCGCGACCGTGTCGCGATCTGCGCCAAGCGCCGTTCCCCCGCGCCCGCCGCGCGACCACGAACCCCAGCGCTCGCGGATCCGATCACGCCAGGCGGGGCCCCGCCAGGCGCGTCCGGGTCTCGCGTGCGGAGCGGCTCAGGCGCCGCGGCGGCGACCGAAGCGCATCAGCAGGCCGCCACCGAGCATCCCGGCGCCGATGCAGAGCAGGACGAGGAGCCACCAGGAGGGGCCGCTCGACAGCGGAGTCGTCGCTGCAATGCTCTGGGACGCCCCGGCGGCGGCTGTCGCGGGCTGCGTGAGGGCGTAGCGGGCCGTGGACGCCAGCTTCTCGACGGGGCCGCAGTCGGTCGCCGTCGCGGCGACGTCATAGGTCCCCTCGCCGAGCGCTCCGGGCCATCTGAAGGGGTAGGCGATCTTGTCGCCGGGGAGCATCGTGCCGAGCGTCTGCGTGTCCGTCGTCGTGCCGCTGCCACCGGTGATCGCCAGCTTCAGCTGCGGATGGCAGAGCAGGTGGCCGTCGTCCTCGAGCGTGACGACGACCGAGGGGACGTCGGTTCCGGGCAGCGGCGCGAGCGCGAGCGAGTAGATCCGCAGGTGCTGTGTCGCCTGGCCCGGCACCTCGATCTCGACGCCGACGACCGTGCGCACGTTGACCGTCACCGCGAAGTTGCCGCCGGAGGTGGACGGATGGACCGCTTCGAACGCGAGGCCGGCGAGGTGGTCGCCGCGCGTCGCGAATCTGGGCACCCTGATGACGAAGCCAACGTCGACCGACGCCTGCGGCGCCACCGTGATCTGCCCCGCGGCGGGTGTGAGCCAGGCGCCGGCGCCGACGCGTGTCGTTTCGCGGTTGGCGTAGACGACGCCCGAGGTGACTCCGGTCAGTCCATCGACCGCGTTGACCTCGAGCGTCAGCGGCGTCGCGTTATCGTTCGTCACGACCGCGTCCTCGTGCAGCGTGCTGCCGTCCCGCGCGTGGATGATGAAGTAGGCGCGGGTTGCCAGGTTGGTCGGATCGTAGGTCGCGGGACGCACGCCGAACCCGCCGATCGTCGCCGCCGACGCCGGGAGCGCCGCGACGGCAAGGCCGCTGAGCGCCACGCAAGCGGCGATCAGGGCGGCCACCCGGTGGGATCCTGGCGTGCGGGGCATTGCTTACGGTCCGCTGACCAGCGAGAAGGTCCAGGTGGACGTGTAGGCGGTGCCGCTGGCGACGGCGTTCGCCGGAATCGCGAGCGTCCAGGTGGGCGTGAAGGTCTGGTCGCCCATGCCGGTGTTCGCGGACGCGTCGAAGAGCTTGGTCGCAGTCGGTGCCGTCGTTGCGGCTGGAAGCGTATAGGGATAGGTGATCGTGTTCGTCGCCGTGGCGCATCCCGTCGCGCCGGCGTCGCAGGTCGCGGTGGGGGCCGTCTGGACCGTCGTCGCGGTCGTCGGCAGCGTGTGGGCTCCCGACGTGAAGGTGGTCGAGGTGGCGGTCACGTTCCAGCCCGAGCCGGACCCCGTGGCGTCGCCGATGTCGAACGCGAGCGTGGAGGTGATCGTCTGGTTGGTGCCGTTCAGCGTCGTGGTGGGAAATGTGAGCGTCGCCGCCGGGGTGCTGTTGATGAACGCCAGGCTGCCCGCGCTCAGCGTCACCGATGCCGTCGTGGCCCCCTGCGAGGCTGCCGGCAGCGCAAAAACGCCGACGCCGGCGAGCGCGCACAGCGCGCCCAACCACCTCCATCGTTTCCTTACGATATGCATCGTTCGACTCCTCATATCTTCAAATCGTGTTTGATTGCACGTGAGCTTTTGAGCCCTCTCGACATTCCCGCCGGCGATCCTGAGCAAGGAAAGGCGTCTTGCAACCGCCGCCGCCAGGGCTCCGCCGGGCGCCCGTGCAGCCGGCGATTCACGGCGGCAGTCGTGGCCACCGCAGCGTTCGCGCTGCTGACGATCGGCACCTCGAGCGCGTGGGCGGCGATCGCGAAGGTCCAGGCGGGGACCTACCTCTCGCAGGCCGCCTCGACCTCGATCACACCGACGCTCTCCACCGCGAGCACCGCCGGCAACCTGCTGGTCGGGATCGTCACGACCGGCGCGAACACGACCGTTACCGCACCCACCGGCTGGGTCAAGGCCGCCGCCATCTACACCTCCGGCGTCGGCTCGACGCAGATCTGGTACTACCCGAACAACGCGGGCGCGATCACGAGCGTCAAGTTCTCGCTGTCGGCCTCCGACACGGCGGTGGCGCAGCTGAGCGAATGGTCGGGGGTCGACAAGGTCTCTCCGCTCGACGGCAGCGGCACCGCGACCGTGACGACGTCGACCAAGACGCCCGCGGTGTCGGCAACCGCGGCCGACGCCAACGAGCTGGCCATCACCGCCTTCCGCGCGAGCACGGGCAGCAGCGGAAACACCTTCACCACCGGCTCGGGGTGGACGAACCTGATGCCCGCACACACCGTCTCCGTCACCGGCGACTATGAGATCGGGCCCGCCGCGGGCACGGTCAGCGAGACCGAGACGGCCGCGACCACCGCGAAATGGTCGGCCGCGATCGCGACGTTCTTCGGCGACTGCGGCGGCGGCTCGCTCGCGCTCACCCCGCCATCGACCGCGCCGTTCGGAAGCCTGACGCTGAACGGCAGCAACCAGAGCGTGACCGCGAACCTCGCCTTCACCCCGAGCGACGCCACGGCCAGTTCGAGCGGATGGAACCTGGACGGCACCTCGACGACCTTCACCGCCGGCACCCACACGCTGCCGACGACGGCGACGACGGTCACCGCCGCATCGGTGGCCGCGGCCTCCGGCACCTGCCGGCTGCCGACGAACTCGATCGCCTACCCGGTCACGCTTCCGGCGGCCGCGACCGCCCCCGCCGCGGTCAAGCTCTACGACGCGGCGGCGAACACGGGCCTCGGCACCTCGACGCTGACACTGACCTTCAAGCTCAGCCTGCTGCCGAACGTCTTCGCCGGTGCGTACAGCTCCACCTGGACCTTCACGATCGCCAGCGGACCGTGATGATCCGGATCCACGGATAGAAATCCGCAGGAACGTGCGCAGGCCCGATATGAAACGCATGTAACACGACCGAACGCTCGGCTACCCTTTCGGGCCATGCAAGCTTTGGACGGCGAGTGGGTTGCTCCGAGCACGGCGAGCAGCAACGTGCGCGCGGACCCCGTCTATGTCGTCAAGGCCCGCCTCTTTCGCACGCTCGGCCATCCCGTGCGGATCCGCATCCTCGAGTTGCTGCGCGACGGTGAGCGAAGCGTCGGCGAGCTCCAGATCGAGCTGAACCTCGACTCGAGCGGCACCTCGCAGCACCTCTCAGCGCTCCGCCAGCTGGGCCTGCTCGACAGCCGCCGCGTCGGCACGAGCGTCTTCTACAGGATCGCGGACCCGCGCGTCACCGACCTCCTGGCAACCGCCAAGCAGATCCTCACCTCCGCGTTGACCGTGTCGCACTCGCTGCTCGGCGGGCTCGCGGACGCCCCGCGCGAGGACGTCACGCACCACTAGCGCTCACGAGCGCCAGCCGCACGCGTGCCCGCACCCCGGCGCGGGCGGCCGGCGACGCGCGGGGCGGGTGGCGGTCGCGGTGGCGGGCGACGAACACGAGAGCGACTAGATCAAGCGCGCCTGGCTGCAGTGGGACTGCAGCGTCCCGCTGGAGGTGCTGCTCGACCCGCACCGCTCACTCGTGCGCAGCGTCCTGCGCTACGTCGAGTCGATCGACGCGGACGCGACGATCACGGTCCTGATTCCCCAGATCATCCCGAGCAGGCGCCGCCACGAGATCCTCCACAACCAGCGGGCAAGGCTGCTCGAGTCGGTGCTCAAGGCGCGCACCTACGGCGTCGTGATCGCGACGCTCCCGTTTCACATCAACGACTGAGACGACCCCGCGCAGCCAGGCCGCGCGCCTAACCGTTGGCCAGCGCCTCGAAGTTCTCGTACAGCCGCGGCTCGCCGAACCGTTCGCGCTGCTTCAGCGCCGCCGGCCCGACCCGTGACCAGATCCCCTCGACCCACAGCCAGTCATTGACCAGCTCCGTGCTGAGCAGACCATGCTTGGTCAGCGTGCCGATCGACTCGCCGAACATCAGCATCGTTCGCACCGCCTCGTCGTTCATCGCGTCGGCGCCGTTGGGGTCGAAGTCCTCGGCGAATAGCTGCGGCATCGCTTCCTGGAGCCCGAGCGACGTTCCCCACTGGGCGATCTGGATCATCAGCTGGGCGTCCTGCACTGTCGGTGGCGCCATCTGTCTCTCTCCTCGGTCCGTTCTTTGTTGATCTTTATGGCGCCGGCATTGCCGGCGATGGAGGCCGAGCGCGAGTGGCGCGGCCGCTACTGCCAGATCTTGACGGATTGCAGCTGCAGCGAGGAGGGAAACGGCGTGGTCGAGTTCGGCGGGCCGCCCCAGACCGACGAGCCGGCCGCGAGGTCGGCGATGATGTAGTAGCCGGCGCCGTCGTCCATCACCCACGGGTAGCCGGCGGCTTGCGCCTGTGCCTGGTCATATTGGGCGTAGGCGACACCGTCGAGCGCCCACGTGAGCAGCCCCGGCTGCCAGATCAGCTGGTAGTCGTGGTAGCCCGCCGAAGCGTCGGCCGACATTTGCGTCGCCTGCGTCTCGCCCCAGTCGGAGGGCGCCCAGCCGTGCAGGCTGCCGTAGACGGTGTGCGTATCGCCCAGCAGCATCTCCTGGACGTCGATCTCGCCCCAGGGGTTGCTGTTGTCCGGCTGGTCGAGCCACAGTCCCGACCACAGGCCCTGGCCCGCCGGCATCTTCGCGCGGAAGTCGATCATGCCGTAGTCGAACGCGTAGCTGCCCTCGGTCGAGATCCAGCCGGACTGGTAGTCGTAGCCGTCAGCCGGCTGGTTGCTGACCGAGAGCGCGACCGTCGAGCCGGTCATCGCAACCTGCGAGGAGTTGAAGATCGTGCCGGCGAAGCCGTGCGTGGTGTCATTCGCGGCCGTCCAGTCGGCGGGCAGGCTCGAACCGGTGAACTCGTAGTCCTTGACCAGGTTCGTGTAGGTGGCAACCGGAGCGAAACCCGCGGGGATCGTGATTGCCAACGAACCCGGCGCGACGCTGGGAACGGTCGAAGCGGTCGAACCGGTCGAACCGGTCAAACCGGTCGAACCGGTCGATCCGCTGGACCCGGTCGATCCGCTCGAGCCGGAGGAGGCGGTCGTCTTTCCGGTCGGGGCAGGCCGGCGACGGATCCGCGACATCGTGACGGTCAGCCCCGTCCTGTACCGCTTCGCGTGAACGCGGATGATCAGCGTGCCCGCCCTGACCACGACGCTCGCGCTCAGCTTCGCCCGGCCACGGCGGCCGGTCGTGACGCGACGCGACAGCGTTCCGATCCGCACGTCGATGACGTTCCCGCGCGCGCCGCTGCGCCCGGCGAAGCGTGTCGTGATGGCGACGTGGACGTCGTAGCGTCCGGCGGAGGCCACATGGCGGTGCAGCACGGTGGCCGGCGCCGTGAGCCGCGCGGCCGAGGCCGGCGCCGGCAGGACGGCGGCCGTGAGCAACAGCGGGGCACTTGTGAGCGCCACGGCGACGATTGCCTGCAGAGCGCGGCGAGAAAGGTTCATAACACTGCCATCGGGGCGCCGACCTGCGCGGTGCCACGAAACGTGCAGAACCTGGACGTTCGTTCGAGCGGCTACGACGTCCGCTGAACCTGGCAGCTCGCCGCCGGCTCGCGCAGCCCCAGCTAGGGAGCGGACGAACTCGCGTGCGGACCAGTTCGTCCGCCGCTACGCTCTCGAGCCGCGTGAGGACGTCCGTGTCGTCCAGTTTGCGGTTGCCCAACGTCGCGGATGAGGGCGACGGGGGTCCTCCCGGAGATAGTCGGACCGCGTCCCACCCTCCCCCCGGCGGCCCAGCCGCCTCAGGCTGATTGGACGACGAGTCGAGTTGCCTGACCGCTGTCGGCTGCCGAGCGGATCAGCGCCTCGATCGCGGGCACACCCTCTGCGGGGGTGGAAACGATGACGCCGTCCGCGTCGATGAGTACCCCGGACGGTGTTGCGCGCAGCGCGTACAGACCAAAGACTTCGGAGCCCTCCTGGGCGAGCACGACGCTCAACCCCGCCTCCTGCGCGACCCGCTCGATGTCGGCTTGCTCGCCGGAGAAGATCGCCGGGAGCGACACGGCATGAGCGAGCGACTCCTGCCAGTCGGCGAGCTTCGGCAGCATCGCCAGGCAGGGCATGCAGCGCGTGCTGAGGAACACCAGCACCGTCGGTTGCGACGGCCGGCGTAGCTCCTCGAGCGTGCCGGCGCCACCCCTGACGGCAGCCAGCGCAAACCCGGGGGCTGCCGCTCCGCGCGGCAGTCCGGGCGGCTGCCTGCTGGCGATCACGGTCGCGAGCTCGCGACGCAGGCGACGTTTGTCACTCCACAGCGCCGCAGCAAGCAGCCCCAGCGCAACTGCGAGCACGGCGGTTGCGACGAGCGCGACCTGCGTACCATCCAGGCTCGCGAGGCCGCCGTCCAACGACGGGCCGCTACCGGCGATCAGGATGAGCACTGCCGGCGCTGCGAGCACGGCGTTGCGCGCGAGGGTCGCGGGACCAGCCGGCTCGGAATGGATCTGACCGAAGCAATGGCAGTCCGGCGCCCGGCCCTGCGCCATGGCGCGCGCCACACCGCCGATGAACATGACCAGCAGCAGCAAGGCCCCGGCGGCACCCGCGACCGCGGCCGGGCGGATCAGCAGCGCCACGGCGACGGCCAGCTCGCCGACCGGCAGGGCCGGTCCGGCTAGCCAAGCGAACCTCGCTGGCACGCCAAACTCCTCCAGCGCCTTGCGCGAGCCGGAGAGATCGAGCAGCTTCCCCGCGGCGGCGACGAAGAAGACGCCCGCCAACACGCAGCGGGCACACAACAGCAGCGCGCTCACGGCATCATCCTAGAGTGCGGCTGCGGCCGCGGGGAGCGTCGGGTGGTCCGTATGATCGCGACCCATGAGAGCGAGACAACGCGCCCGGAGGTCGATCGCCTTCGAAGCGTTCGGCGTCGCGGTCGAGGTGCAGTTCGGCGAGCGCGAGCTCGAGGCGCAGGTGCGCGAGATGCTCCCGCCGGGCTGGCGGGCAACCGATCCGGCGGCAGCCGTGGCCCGCTTTTCGCTCGAACGGGTCGAGGCCGACAGCTACGACGTCACGATCAACCGCCGCAGCGTGATTGAGCATGCCAGCCTGGACGTCGCCCTGGGCCTGATTGACGCCGACATCAGGATGCTCATTGCAACGAGTACGCCGGACTGGATCTTCGTGCACGCCGGAGTCGTCGCGTTGCGCGGTCGCGCTCTCGTGATTCCTGGTGAGAGCTTCTCGGGCAAGACCACGCTCGTGCGGGCCCTCGTCGGGCTTGGGGCGACCTACTACTCCGACGAGTACGCAGTGCTGGACGAAGACGGGATGGTCCACCCCTACCCACGGCGTTTGTCGATCCGCAGCGCCGACGGTTCGACGACCGCGGAGCACAAGATCCAAGAGCTCGGTGGCGTCGCCGGCGAGGCGCGGGCGATCGTCGACACGGTTGTGGTCACTCGTTACCGGCCCGGCGCAGAGTGGCAGCCGTCGACGATCTCTGCCGGTGAGGGCGCGGTCGCGATGCTCGCCCACACCGTGCCGGCTCAGCGGCGGCCTGGAGAATCCCTGCGGGCGGTGACACGCGCGCTGCGCGACAGTTGCGTGTTCGCCGGTGACCGCGGCGAAGCTGCGGATACCGCGCAGGCCCTGTTCGCACGGCTGGAGTCTGCGACGAGCTAGCGAGCCGGCACAGCTCGCGGTCGTGGCGTCCGAGCGCGCCGCGCTGAGGGCTTCGATAGTCCCCCACATTCCGCGCGAATCTACCCTGTGCCCTGGTGAGGCCCGCCGCTAGGGTGTGCGGCATGAACGAGCGGCCGCAGGCGCGAGGCACGGGCGTCCTGGCTGAGAGCGTGGGCGAGGAGCTCGTCGTCTATGACTCTGTCACGCGCAGCGCGCACTGCCTCTCAGCGGACGCCGCTCGTGTCTGGGCGCTGTGCGACGGTCGGCGGTCGCCGGAGGAGATCGCCCGGGAGCTTGGCGTGGCCGCGGAGCAGGTCGGCCGCGCGCTGCGGGAGCTCGGCGACGCGGGCCTGCTCGAGAGCGTTGCCTTTGCAGAGCGCCGCGTTTCGCGACGCGCTGCCGCGAAGCACCTCGCGACGATCGGAGCAGCTGCGATCAGCGCGCCGCTGATCTACTCGGTCGCGATCCCCCGCGCCGCTGCAGCGATGTCGGGGGGCGGCGGGCAAACGAACCTGTGTGCCGGTGTGGACTGCGACGACCAAAACGCGTGCACGATCGACGAATGCGACCCGAACACCGGCGGCTGCAGTCACACGCCGCTGGTCTGCAACGACAACAATCCGTGCACCACCGACACGTGCCACCCGGTTACGGGCTGCGTCTTTACGCCGGTAGTCTGCCCTCCCAGCGAAAACCCCTGCGCGATCAGCTACTGCGACTCGCGCACCGGAGGCTGCGTTCTGCAGAATGTCGCGAACGGCACGCTGTGCGGAGAGACCTCCTACTGCGAAGACGGCGTCTGCTCACCGACGTGAGCTGACTTGAGCCGTCTAGCCGGCGCGCAGGAAAACCGCGACCGGCAGGTGCTTCCCCCTTTAC
>CAWHDS010000004.1:0-15353 GCA_963828135.1 uncultured Solirubrobacterales bacterium | reverse complement strand
GGGCCACGACCGTGTGGCCGTGGCCCGGCTGGCCGCGCAGGTAGTTGGCCGGGCGAAGGATCCGCGCCTCCTCGTCGAGGTAGGGGTAGATCTCGCGGTGACGGTAGACGTGGTTGCCGAGCGTGATCACGTCCACCCCGGCGGCGAACAGGTCGTCTGCGAGCTTCGGGGTGATCCCGAAACCGCCCGCGACGTTCTCGCCGTTGACGACGACGAACGTCGGGTCATGGCGCTCGCGCAGTCCTGGCAGCAGCCGCAGCAGCGCGCGGCGCCCGGCCGGGCCGACGAGATCACCGCAGAACAGGATTCGCGCGCTCGCGGGCATAGCGCGAGCCTAGTCGCCCGCACGCAAACTCGTCCGGCGCCTTTTCCCAAGCAGACCTCCCCACGGGCCATACTGCTCACGATGAGCGGTACCCGTGGAGTTCTCGGATGAGCACCGGGCGCAAGCTCGACGCGCCGGTTCCCGCGCATGCGCCGGCGGCCGAGCCGGCCGACGGGCGGCCCCCCGCCGGGCAGCCACCTGACGGGCAACCCCCGGGCGGGCAACCGGGCGGCCGGCAACCGCTCTCCGCATCCCCGGCCGACGCTCCCCCCGCCGGCGAGCTGCCGAGCGGCGCGCTGCCGCCGGCGCCTCTGGTGATCCCCCGCGGTATCCAGCTCGTGCTGCTGCTGGTCGCCCTACTCGCGCTGTGGGTCGCCGCGCGGGCGGCCCGCAGTGTGGTCGAGATCGTCGTCGTCGCATCCTTCATCGCGCTGATCCTGAACCCGTTCATCAGCTTCCTGCACCGCCGTGGGATTCCGCGCGGCGTGGGAATCCCCCTCACCTATCTGCTGCTGATCCTGCTCCTCGCCGGGATCGGCGTCGCGCTCGCCCAGCCGATCTCCAACCAGGTCAACGCCTTCCAGCACAACGTGCCGCATCTCATCTCCGAGGCGAACAAGCGCCTCGACAGCGTGCAGAAGTTCTTCAACCACCACGGGATCCACATCCAGCTGGAAAAGCAGGGCCAGACGGCGCTCGACACGATCCAGACCAAGGTCCTGAAGGGCTCGAGCTCGCTGCTCGCGTTCACCACCAGCCTGCTCAAGAGCGCTGCCAGCGCCGCGTTCGCACTGGTCCTGATCTTCGTGATGTCGGTCTACCTGCTGGTCTACGCCGGCCAGATCGGGCGGCTGGTGCGCCGCTGGCTCCCCGACGCGGACGGCACCGCCGCCGACGACTACCCGACCCGCGTGCAGCGCGCGGTGGGTGGCTACGTGCGCGGCCAGCTGCTGTTCAGCGTCGTGATGGGCACGACCGCCGGCGTCGCGCTGTGGCTGTTCGGCGTGACCGGCGTCTTCCATGACGGGCGGACCTACGCGTTCGCCTTCGGGACCTTCTTCGGCGTGATGGAGCTCGTGCCCTACGTCGGGCCGGTGCTCGGCGCAATCCCGCCGGTGCTGGTCGCGCTGTTCGAGAACCCGCTGGTCGCCGTGTGGGTCGTGCTGCTCTTCATCGTGCTCCAGCAGCTCGAGGGCCACATCGTCGCGCCGCAGATCTTCAGCCACGCTCTGCGCATCAACCCGGTGCTGGTGATCGTCGCACTCCTGTTCGGCGACGCGATCTACGGCATCGTCGGCGCGCTGATGGCGTTGCCCGTCGCCGCGGTGATCCGCGAGACGATCATCTACCTGCGCCGGCATGTCGTGCTCGAGCCGTGGCGCGCCCAGGCTCCGCCGCCGACCTGATGGCTCGCCCCGACGCTGCAGGCACGTTCGCTTTCCAAGCGTTTCGGTGACCGCGTCGCTTTGCGCGATGTGAGCTTCCTGCTCGAGAGCGGCGAGATCCTGGCGGTGATCGGCCCCAACGGGGCCGGCAAGACGACGCTGCTGTCGCTGCTCGCCGGCGCCGCGAAGCCCACGGCCGGCGAGGTGATCGCCCCGGCGGGCGAGCGGATCGGCTGGGTGCCGCAGCAGACCGCGCTGTACTCGAAGCTTTCGGTGATCGAGAACCTGCGCCTGTTCGCACGGCTCGAGCGCGTCGCCGACCCGCGACGTCGCGGTCGCGGCGATGCTCGAGCAGACCGGGCTGCGCGAACGTGGCGGCGAGCAGCTCGGTCGTCTCTCGGGCGGCAACCGCCAGCGCGTCAACATCGCGATCGGGCTGATCGCGCAGCCCGCGGTCGCGCTGCTCGACGAGCCGTCGGCGTCACTCGACCCGCGTCAGCGCGAGCGACTGTGGCGGTTCATCGCTGCCCGTGCGCAGGCCGGTACCAGCATCGTCTTCACCACTCACGACATCGCCGAGGCGGAGCGCTACGCCGGCACGCGTGCTGGTGCTCGCCGACGGCGAGCTGCTGTTCAGCGGCTCGCCCGCCGATCTGCGAAGCCACGGCAGCGGGGACATCGAGAGCGCCTTCGTCAGCTTCCTGCGCGAGCGCGGCCACTGATGCGCGCGCCGCGACCCCGCCTCGGCGAACCGACGCCGCCAACGTCCATGTCCGCGCCGGAGCGCGCTCGCTGATGGCGGCGGTTCGCTGGCTGCTCGCGAAGGACCTACGCATCCTGCGCCGCTCGCCTGCGCTGTCGCTGCTGCTGATCCTCTATCCGGCCGCCCTCGCCGTGCTGATCGGGCTCGCGCTCTCGCGCGGACCGGGCCTGCCACGTGTCGCCTTTCTGAACGAGATTCCGCCAGCCAGTCGGTGATCACGCTCGGCACGACGCGGATCGACACGACGCGCTACGAGAAGCAGCTCTTCCAGGCAATCGACCCGGTCAGGGTGTCGAGCCGTGCGCAGGCGATCGCCGACGTCCGCGACGGCTCGACGATCGCCGCGCTGATCATCCCGCCCGACCTGCCGCACCTGCTGGCCAGCGCCGACCAGTCCGCCTACGTGCAGGTGATCTACAACGGTGACGCGATCAACCAGTCGCTGGTGGAGACCGCGATCGAGTCCAAGCTGGCCCAGGCCAACGCCCTGCTCGCCGTGCAGCTCGAGAAGGTCGCCGGCGGCTACATCGACCTGCTGCTCTCCGGCGGCAGGCTCAACTTCCTCGGTCTGGCGTTCAACGTGCTCGGCCTGCGCGACTCGGCAACGATCCTGAACGGCGTGCTGAGCGGACTGCCGCGCGGCTCCCCGCTGCGCGCCAAGCTCTCGCCGGTCGCCGCCTTCGCGAAGATCGCGGTCGACAACCTCGCCAGCTCGAAGGCCGTGATCGGCGCCGTCGGCGCGCCGATCGTGGTCCACCAGCAGACGATCAACGGCCGCCGCACGCCACTTGACTTCTACGCGGTGTCGATCGCGGTGACGGTGTCGCTGATGTTCGTCTGCCTGCTGCTGGCGTCCGGGACGCTCGCACTCGAGCGCGAGGAGAACACGCTCGAGCGGCTGCGGCGCGGGCTCGTCTCACCGACCGCGCTGCTCGGTGAGAAGGCGCTGCTCGCGACTGTCTGCGCCGTGTTCGTCGGCTTTGCGATGCTCGTCGGGATCGGCATCTTCGTGCCGTTGGATTGGGATCGCGTGGTGCTCTGGCTGGTGGCGCTGGCGGGCGGCGCGCTGGCCTTCGCCACGCTCGGGGTCGCGCTCGGCGGGATCGTGCGCGACGTGCGGGCCGCCTCGCTGCTGGCGCTGTTGGTCTCCTTTCCGCTGGTCTTCCTCGCGCTCGTGCCCGCAGGCTCGGTCGCGGTCGGCCTCTACGATGCGATCCGCGCGGTCTCCGCGGTCTTCCCGTTCAAGGCGGCGCTCGAGGCCGTCGACGCGGCCGTCAACCGCTCGAGCCCGAGCCTGCTCGCCGCGCTCGGCCATCTCGCCCTGCTGGTGCTTGCCTTCGGCACGCTCGCGCGGGTCGGCCTGCGCCGCTGATCCGGGCGGCGGCCCTCGCACCGGCGTCGCCGATTGCGCGCACGACGAGCGCCGCCGGCCCGCTACCATCGTTTGCGATGTCCTTCCCCGACACGCGTCTGCGGCGACTGCGTGCAACCGCTGCGCTGCGTGATCTGGTGCGCGAGATTGAGCTGAGCGCCGGCACGGCTGATCGCGCCGCTGTTCGTCGCCTCCGTCGGCGAGCCTGTCGCCTCGATGCCGGGCGTCTCGCGGCTGACTATCTCCGGGGCGGTCGCCGCCGCGGGCGAGCTGGCCGCGCTCGGGGTGCCGGGAGTGCTCCTCTTCGGCATCCCCGACCACAAGGACGCCGAGGGCTCCGGCGCCTGGGACGATGAGGGCCCGGTGGCGCTCGCGACGCAGGCGATCAGGACGGCCCACCCGGAGCTCGTCGTGATGACGGACGTCTGTCTGTGCGAGTACACGACGCACGGCCACTGCGGCGTCGCGCGCGACGACGGCACGATCGACAACGACGCCTCGCTCGAACTGCTCGCGCGCATGGCGCTCTGCCACGCGCGCGCCGGCGCCGACGTGATCGCGCCGAGCGACATGATGGACGGGCGTGTCGGTGTGATCCGCGCCGAGCTGGACGCCGAGGGCTTCGCGGAGCTGCCGATCATGGCCTACTCCGCGAAGTTCGCCTCCGCCTTCTACGGCCCGTTCCGCGAGGCCGCCGGCTCGACGCCGGCGTTTGGCGACCGGCGCAGCTACCAGCTCGATCCCGCGAACATCCGGGAGGCGCTGCGCGAGACCGAGCTCGACATCGCGGAGGGTGCCGACATCGTGATGGTCAAGCCGGCGCTCGCCTACCTCGATGTGATCGCCGCGGTGCGCGCGATCACGCGGCTGCCGCTGGCGGCGTACAACGTGAGCGGCGAGTATGCGATGGTGAAGGCGGCCGTCGCGACCGGCGCGTTCGACGAGCGCGCACTCGTGCTCGAGACGCTGACGGCGATTCGCCGAGCGGGGGCGGACATGATCATCACCTACCACGCGGAGGATGCCGCCAGATGGCTCGCGCAGACCTGACCGCAGCGCCGAAGATCCGCTCCCGTCGCGACGGCGCCGCCGTCGCGCTCGACGATCTCGACCGCCGGCTGCTGAACCTGATGCAGGGCAGCTTTCCGCTCGATCCGAGGCCCTACGCCGCCGTCGCCGCCGCCGCGGAGTGCAGCGAGCATGAGGTGCTGACGCGGGTCGGCCGGCTGCTGGAGCAGCGGATCATCCGCCAGGTCACCCCGATCTACGACACGCGCGCGCTTGGCTACGCCTCGATGCTCGTCGCCGCGAAGGTCGATCCGGAGCATCCGTGGGCGGCGGCGAAGATCGTCAACTCCCATCCCGGCGTGTCGCACAACTACCTGCGCAACCACGAGTTCAACATGTGGTTCACGATCGCCGTCGAACGCGACTCCAGGCTCGGCCTCGACGGCACGCTCGACGTGCTCGCGGCGCTGACCGGCGCCGAGTCGATCCGCCAGCTGCCGACGCTGAAGCTGTTCAAGATTCGCATGGATCTGGAGATGGAGGGCGGCACCGAGGCGCTCTCCTCCCCGGGCGTGGAGTCGGCGCCGGCGCCGCTCGAGGCGATCGACTACGACGAGCGCGACGTCGCCGTGATCCGCGCCACCCAGGGTGATCTGCCGGTCACATCCGAGCCCTACGCGCAGGCAGCCGGCGCCCTCGGCATGCGCGTCGACGAACTGCTCGGCGCAGATGACCGGGATGCGCGAGCGCGGCCTGCTGCGCCGCGTCGCGGCGATCCTCTACCACCGGCGCGCCGGTTTCTCCGCCAACGGCATGGGCGTCTGGAAGGTGCCGGCGGAGGAGATCGCGACGCTCGGCCCGCGCATGGCGTCCTACCGGGGCATCTCGCACTGCTACCAGCGACCGACCTACGCCGACTGGCCGTACTCCGTTTTCACGATGGCTCACGGGCGCTCGAAGGAGGAGTGCGACGCGGTGCTCGATGCGATCGCCGCCGACACGCGGATCGATGAGCGCGCAACGCTCTACTCGTCGACCGAGTTCAAGAAGATCCGCCTGCTCTACTTCACCGACGCCTTCCGCGAATGGGAGGCGGCGCACGCCTGAGGGGCGGCCCGGCGGCGTCGCTCAGCTGCCGTCCGGATAGCCGCCGCGGTGCGACACCATCGGGTGGTGCGGCAGCGCGCCGCCGGGGTCGGCGAGCGTCGCCTCGGTCTGCGCCAGGTAGGGCTTGACCGCGCGCCAGCTTCCGGGCGGCGGCACGAGGCCCAGCGCAAGCAGCGGACCGCGCTCGTCGCGGGCGTCGATCAGGGCGCGCAACGAGCCGGCGAGCGCATCGAGCGCCGCCGCGCCGTGGCGCGCCCGCCACGCCGCCTCGGTCTCGGCAAGCAACTGGCGGTACTTCGCTTGCGCCTGCAGGCCCCGCGCGGTCAGGCGTGCCCGCTTCGTGCGCGCAGCAGCCGGGTCCGGCTCGATCACGGCGCACCCTGCCCGCGCGAGGAAGCCGAGCGACACGCTGATCGCCTCCTTCGAGACGCCGACCGCGAGCGGGAGGTCGCGGACGCGCAGCCCGTCCCGGTCGAGCACCCGCAGGGCGTTGGCGCTGAGCGCCAGAGACAGCCGCGACTGGCGCTCGTAGTCGACGGTGAACGCGAGCAGCACGCGCGCGAGCAGGGCGCTCAGCTCAAGGCCGTCCTCGACCGGCGCCGGCGTGCGCGGCCGCCAGTGCTCGGGGTCCTGGCGGTACACGCTGGCGACCGGCAGGTAGCGCGGCAGGTCGAGCCCAATCGCGCCGGCCACGAGGCCGAGGGCGCCGCGCAGATCGGCGATCGCGCCGGCGCCGAAACGCTCCGCCCAGCGCGCCTCGATCGCGGCGTCCAGCGGCCGCCAGACCTCCTGCGCGACGCGTCCCCAGCGCGTCGGGCGCACCAACCACTCCCCGCGCGGCGGCTCCGTCCGCGGGTCGCTGGGGTCCGGCGCCATCGTGATGTAGCCCCAGCGCAGAAGCCCGTTGAAGTTCACTAGCTGCGCCTGCTCGGTCAGCTCGCGCAGCGGCGTTCCCCGCTCGTCGACGAAGCGCATGAAGTTCGCCCACATCGGGAGCGACACGAGCCACGCGCCGCGACCGCGCTCGCCGGTCCGGCGACCGACCGTCGTGACGTGCGGGATGCGCGTCCCCGCCTGGTTGTCGAACTCGATCGTGAAGGCCACGAGCGCCTGCGAGAGCAGGGCCGAGAGGGACCGTTCGCCCGCCATCGCCGCGAAGCTACAGCATGCGCGGCGGCCGCCGGGGCATATGCCGGCGTCCTCCCGCAGCGCCGCAGGCCGAGGCCGCCGGGCGTGGAATATCGTCCAACGGGCTGTGGCGCCCGCCCACAACGACTCCCGCTCCGCCGAGCTCTACGCCCGCGCGCGCGCCGTCCTGCCGGGCGGGGTCAACTCGCCGGTTCGTGCGATGCGCGCGATCGGCCGCGACCCGCTGTTCATCGACCACGCCGCCGGCGCGGAGATCTTCGACGTCGACGGCAACGCCTACATCGACTACGTCTGCTCGTGGGGTGCGCTGATCGCCGGGCACGCACACCAGGCCGTGCTCGACGCGGTCGCCACGGCCGCCGCGGCGGGGACGAGCTTCGGCGCGCCGACGGCGCCCGAGGTGACGCTCGCCGAGGAGGTGGCGCGCCGGGTGCCCGGCGCCGAGATGCTGCGGATGACCTCCTCGGGCACCGAGGCGGCGATGACGGCGATCAGGCTGGCGCGCGCGCGAACCGGCCGCGACGTGGTCGTCAAGTTCGCCGGGGCGTATCACGGACATTCTGATGGCCTGCTGGCGCAGGCAGGGTCAGGGCTCGCGACGCAGGGCATACCGGCGAGTCCCGGCGTGCCCGCGGCGACCGCGGCGGCGACGACGGTCGTGCCGTGGAACGACCCCGGGGCGCTGCGGCGGGCCACCGAGCGCGACGACGTGGCGGCGATCATCGCCGAGCCGTGTCCCGCGAACATGGGGCTCGTGCCGGCCGCCGACGGGTTCCTCGAGTTGCTGCGCGACCGCGCTGACGCGTGCGGCGCGCTGCTGATCCTCGACGAGGTGATCAGCGGCTTTCGCGTCGCGCGCGGGGGCGAGAGCGAACGCAGCGGTGTCACCGGCGATCTGATCGTGCTCGGCAAGGTCCTCGGCGGCGGCCTGCCGGCCGCGGCGGTCGCCGGCCCGCGCGCCTTGCTCGAGCTGCTCGCGCCGGTCGGCGAGGTCTACCAGGCGGGTACGCTGTCGGGCAACCCGCTGGCCGTGGCGGCGGGCCTGGCGACGCTCGCGCTGCTGGACGACGGCGCCTATGCGGCCCTCGCCGCGAGCACGCAGCGCCTCGCCGAGGGGCTGGCCGAAGCCGGCGGCGCCGCCGTCAGCGTCGTCTGGGTTCCCGGGCTCTTGACGGTGTTCTTCGCGCCCGAGCCCCCGCACGACCTGGCCGGCGCCCGGCGCTGCGACCTTGCCGCCCACGGCGCCTGGTGCCGCGAGCTGCTCGCCCGCGGCGTCTATCCGCCGCCCTCTCAGTTCGAGGCCTGGTTTCCCTCGCTCGCCCACACCGATCAGCAGATCGAGCTCACCCTGGCGGCGGCCCGAGCGGCCTTCGCGGCGGTCGCCGGATCAGCATGAGCACGCTCGAGCGGTTGCGCGAGCTGATCGCCGCGGAGGGCCAGCCGCTCGCCGGCGGGCTGCTCGCCGAGGTGCCGGCGGGCGCCGAGCCGACGCTCGGCGCACTCGCGGCGGCCGGCCCGCGTGCGCGCGACGACCCCGCCGAGTACGAGCTGCTGATCGAGGCGATCTACGAGGGCTATCTGTTGCACTACGGCGAGTCGCGGCTGCTGTCCGGCGGCGACCCCGACCTTGCGCTGCTCGCCGGCGACCGGCTGTACACGATCGGCCTCGAGCGGCTCGTCGCGCTCGGCGATCTCGACGCGCGTGCTCGAGCTCGCCGACGTGATCGCGCTGTGCGCGCTGCTGGTCGGCCGTGGCGAGCGCGCGAGCTGCGATCCGCTGTGGCGCGCGGGCGCCCACGCGGTCGGCTGGGGCGCCGGGGAGCGCTACCGCGCGGCCAAGGCGCTGGCGCGATCCGGCGATGCCGGGGCCGGCGAGGCGCTGCGCGCGCTCGATGACCCCCCCGCCATGGCATGAAGGTATTCTTCCCGCTCGCCCGGTATCCCAGGAGCGTCATTGGCACCCACGCGCAGGCCCAGCAAGTCGAAGTACACCGCTGATCGCGGCGTTCCCGGCGCTTTCGAGGGCGAGACCGTGACCCGCCGGCGCTTCATGACCGGCACGGCGCACGGCGCCGGCGCGCTCGCCACGATGGGTTTCGCGCTTCCCGCGCTCGCCTTCGCGATCGGCCCGATCTTCAACAACGACACGCTCGGCTGGCAGACCGTCGGCACGCCGGAGATGTTCCCGGACGACAACTACGTCCCGGCGGTGATCGTGATCGCGCCGGGCATCGGCGAGGCCGGCAACAGCACCGTCTACATCCGCGCGCGCAACCCGTCGATCGACACCACGCCGCCGACACAGTTCAACCGCTGGGTCGCGATCTCGACGCGCTGCGCGCACCTCGGCTGCCCGGTGCGCTGGGTGCCGGCCTCGGAGCGCTTCATCTGCCCGTGCCACGGCGGCGTCTACGACCTGCAGGGCGTTCGTGTCGGCGGCCCGCCGCCGCGCCCGCTGGATCGCTTCTTCACCCGCCTGCACGACGGCTTCGTCCAGGTCGGCGCCGCGCTACAGCGTCAACAGCGAGCTGCGCGCCTTCTCGCCGCGTGACCCAGGCGAGCCGCTCGACGGGATCGGCCAGTACCTCTATCCGTCGCGCCCGAGCGTCCGCATCTGATGCCGAAGCTGCCCGCGCCGCCGATCCCGCCGCGCTTCCTGCCCCAGCCGCCGCCGCCGGGAACCCAGCGCGGCCGCCCGCGCACGCCGCTCGAGAAGGGCGCCGAGGCCGGCAAGTCCGCGGTCGACTGGATCGACGAGCGCACCTCGCTTTCGGGCGGGGTGCGCTGGGCGCTGTTCCGCAAGGTGCCGAAGGGCACCAACTGGTTCTACACGCTGGGGTCGGCGACGATGATCGCCTTCCTCAACCAGGCCGTGACCGGCGTCTTCCTCGCGATGTACTACCGCCCCGACGCGAGCGGCGGCGCCTACGAGTCGGTGCGCTACATCACCAACGACGTGTTCCTCGGCCAGTTCGTGCGCGGCATGCACAAGTGGGGCTCGTCGGTGATGGTGATCCTCGTCTTCCTGCACATGGGCCGCACCTTCTTCTTCGGCGCCTACAAGTACCCGCGCGAGCTGAACTGGGTGATCGGCGTCGTGCTGCTGATCCTGACGATGCTGATGTCGTTCACCGGCTACCTGCTGCCGTTCGACCAGCGCTCCTACTGGGCGACGATCGTCGGCGTCAACATCAACGGCACCGGACCGCTGATCGGGCCCTACCTCAGCGACTTCCTGCGCGGCGGCCCCGAGTTCAGCGCGACGACGCTGTCGCGCTTCTACTCGATCCACATGCTGCTCGTGCCGGGCGCGATCGCGGCGATGATCGGCGCCCACCTCTACCTGGTCGCCAAGCTCGGCACGACCGCGCCGCCGTGGCTGCGGGCAAAGCCCGAGCCCGAGCTGGTCGAGGAACAGCTGTGAACCAGCGCGAGAAGGAGGAGTACCTCCGCGAGTACTCGATCCTGAAGAGCCAGGGCAAGCCGTTCTTCCCCTACGCGGTGGCCAAGGACGGGCTCATGGGCTGCCTGGTGGTCGCGATCATCATGGCGCTCTCGATCGTGCTGGGCGCCGAGCTCGGCCCGAAGGCGAACGCCGCGACGACGACCTACACGCCGCGGCCGGAGTGGTACTTCTTCTTCCTCTTCGAGCTGCTGCGCGTGATCAAGCCGCCGAACTTCGTCGGCCTCGCGACGATCGGCGTGCCGACGCTCGCGATGATCCTGCTGTTTCTGCTGCCGTTCTACGACCGCGGCCCGGAGCGCCACCCGCTGCGCCGGCCGGTCGCGACGACGGCGGGGATCTTCGTGATCTGCGCGATGGCCTACCTGACCTACCTCGGAGCCAATGCCGGGCCGCCGACCGAGAACACGATCCCGGCGCCGGCGGCGGTCGTCGCGCAGGGCCCGTCGGCGGTCTCCGAGTTCTACCTCGGCCGCTCCGTCGTCGCCCAGTCCGGCTGCGAGGCCTGCCACCTGATCGGCAGCAACGGCAACAACGGCCCCGGGCCCGAGCTGACGAAGATCGGCGACCGCATCCCGCCGCAGGGGATCGCGCGCACGCTGGTCAACCCGACCGAGCCGATGCCCTCCTACGGCGGCTCCGGTGGGCTTCCGCCGAAGCAGTTCAGCGCGGTCGTCGCCTTCCTGTCAGACCTGAAGTAGATGCCCGGCGAACCGCCCGGTACGCTGGAGGCGGGCCAGGTGCGAGCGATGTTCGACCGCATCGCGGGCCCGTACGACGCGATGAACACGCTGATGACGGCGGGCCTGCACCACCGCTGGCGCGAGCGCGCGGTCGAGCTGGCGGCGGTCGGCCCGGGCAGCCGCGTGCTCGACGTCGCGACCGGCACCGGCGACCTCGCGATCGCGCTATCCGCGGCCGTCGCGCCGGACGGCGAGGTGGTCGGCCTGCGACTTCTCCGAGCAGATGCTCGCGCGCGCCCGCGTGAAGGCGCCGCAGCTGCGCTTCGAATGGGCCGACGCGCTGGCGCTGCCCTACGCCACGGACAGCTTCGACGCGGCGACCGTCGGCTTCGGCGCGCGCAACTTCTCCGACCTGCGACGCGGCATCGAGGAGATGGTGCGCGTGGTGCGCCCGGGCGGGCGGGTCGTGATCCTCGAGATCACGCGGCCGACCCGCGAGCCGCTGGCGAGCTTCTACCGCGCCTGGTTCGACCGGGTCGTGCCGGCGCTCGGACGCCTCGCCGGCGACGGCGACGCCTACAGCTACCTGCCGAGCTCGGTCAGGCGCTTCCCCGGCCCGCGCGAGCTGGCCGCGCTGATGCACGCGCTGCGGCCTGCGCTCGATCCGCTACGTGCTGACCGCCGGCGGCGATCATCGCGATCCACGTCGGCGAGGTGGCCTGATCGCCAGCGGTCGCCGACCCGTTCGACGCGATCCTCGAGCTCGGGGGCGAGCCGCTGCGCGCGGCGATGGCCGCCGTCGAGACGCGCCTGCGCGAGATCACCGCGGTCGAGCAGCACTCGCTGGCGACGGTCGCGGCCGGCGGCAAGCGGCTGCGGCCGCTGCTCGTGTTCGTGGCCGGGCTCGGCAGCGACGCGCACGGCGAGCTCTCGCGCGCCGCGGCGGCGGTCGAGCTGATCCACTCCGCCACGCTGGTCCACGACGACGTGCTCGACGACGCGCCGCTGCGCCGCGGGCGCCGGACCGTCTTCGCGGCCGCCGGCCGCGCGCCGCGACCGCGACCGGCGACCTGCTGTTCTCGAGCGCGTTCGCCGAGCTCGCGCGCAACGGCGCGATCGCCCAGCTGCGCGCGCTGTCGGCGGCCTCCGCGGCGCTCGCCCGCGGCGAGCTGATGCAGCGCGCCGACGCCTGGCGCGCCGACGTCACGCTCGAGCGCTACCTGCAGCGCTGCGAGCTGAAGACCGCGCGGCTGTTCGCCGCCGCGTGCGAGCTCGGCGCGCTGGTCGGCGGCGGCCCGCCGCTCGGGCCGTTCGGGCACGCCGTCGGGCTCGCGTTCCAGCTGCTTGACGACGTGCTCGACATCACCGGCCCGACCGAGCGCACCGGCAAGCGCCGCGGCACCGACCTGCTCGACGGCACCGTCACGCTGCCGCTGATCCTCGCCCGCGAGCGCTCGCCGGAGCTCGCGGCGCTCGACCTGCGGGCGATCGACGGTCCGGCCGAGGCCGAGCGGATCTGCGAGGCTGATCGAGGCGACCGGCGCCGGCGAGCGTGCCCGCGAGCGGGCCCTCGACCTCGTCGCGAGCGCCAAGCGCGACCTGCCCGGCGTGCTTCCGCCCCGCCAGCGCGAGGCGCTCGAGCTGATGGCGGACTGGCTCGTCGAGCGCTACGCCTGAGCGCGGCTCGCGCCACCGGGGCGTGCGCAGCGCCAGACACGTGTGAACCTGGGCCGGGATCACCAGACGATCCCGAACACGCTCAGAAGTCGAACGGAATGATCAGGTCGTTCTCGAGCGCGGCGGCGAAGGCCTCGATCTCGGCCTCCATGCATGCGCGCGAGACGCGGGTGAGCGTGGGCTGCAGCTTGCGCGTGCCGCGGTCGAGCTCGCGGTCGAAGCGGTCGACGGCCTCCTGGCCGAAGACGCCGGTGCCGCTCCACTCGCAGTTGGGGCAGCGCAGCGTGACGCGCCAGTGCGAGCGCCCGACCAGCGACCAGTCGATCGGCTGTACGAGCATCGATCCGCATCTGCCGCAGCGGCACAGCTCCGGGTCGCAGGCGGTCTCGTCGTACGCCTCGACACCGTCGAGGTAGGAAGGTCGTTCTCAGGCGGGTTCGGGAGCTCGACCTCGTGGGGGCGACGCTTGTCGCGATGCCCATGCATGCCTCGGTCATCGGCCGTCGGGGCGCCGCTTGAGCGCCGGTGGACGGCGGTATCGTAGGCTGTGAGGCATGCCCCGCGTGATCCGGCCGGTCGCCACGAGGAGCACCTGAGCCTCGTCGAGCACCTGGACGAGCTGCGGACGCGGCTCATCGTCTGCCTGGTCGCGATCGGCGTCGCCTTTGGACTGCTTCTGGCAGAACCACGCGCTGCTGCACCTGATCGGCGACCCCTACGCGAAGGAGACGCGGGGCCAGGTCGCAGTGCCAGGGCGAGCAGGGACCGGCCTGGTGTACCGGCGGTGAAGGCGACCGCCCGCACGCTGGAGCGGTGCTGAAGGCGATCCAGAATCACCGCGAGCGGCCTGACGCCTCGTACGCCGCGCCGTGAATGCCACCGTGCCGGCGCTAGCTCGTCGCTCGCAAAGCTGCCGAAGAGCGCGCCCGCGAACAGCCTGGTGACGATCGGCATCGGCGAGCCGTTCACGGCGACGATCACGGTCATCTTCTACTTCTCGCTGCTGTTCTCGCTGCCGATCATCCTCTACGAGCTGTACGGGTTCCTGATCCCGGCCTTCAGCCCCAAGGAGCGCGCCGTCGCGCGGCCCGTGCTGATGGCCGTCCCGGGCCTGTTCGCCTGTGGCGTGCTGTTCGGCTACTTCGTCGTGCTGCCGGCGGCGGTGCATTTCCTGCAGAACTTCAACAGCGGCTCGTTCGAGCAGTTCGTGCAGGCGTCCAGCTACTACTCGTTCGCGGCGCTGATCATGCTCGCGATGGGCCTGATCTTCCAGGTCCCGCTGGCCGTCGTCGCGGCGGCTCGCGCGGGAATCGTCACGCCGCGCCAGCTGCGCAAGAACCGCCGCTTCGCGATCGTGGTTGCGGCCTTGATCGCCGCGCTGCTGCCGGGCGACGTGGTGACGATGACGCTCGAGACGCTTCCGATCATCGTGCTCTACGAGGTCGGTATCCTGGTTGTCGCGTGGCTCGACCGGCGCGACGCCCGCCGGGCGCGCGCGCAGGACCGCTCCGCCCCGGCCAGCGCCCAGCCACCGCCACAGCCGCCCCCTCCTCCTCCGATCTCAGCCGACAATGCTCTTTGATCTCCGCAGCCCGCATCGCCGCCGGGTAATCAAGGTTGTCTACGTCTTTCTCGCGGTGCTGATCGGCGGCGGCCTGATCCTCTTCGGCGTCGGCACCGGCGGCAGCTTCGGCGGCGTCTGCTCAACAATCTTCAGCGGCGGCAGCAGTCGGCGAGCGGCCAGCCGGCTACCTCAACGCGCTCAACAGCGCCCAGAAGCGCGCGGCCCCAACCCGGACGGCGGCGCCCTGGCTCGCCGGGGAGAGGACGCCTACGCGCTCGCGAGCTGCCAAGAACTACGACTCGACACACGGCTTCACGAACTCGGGCCACGTCGTGCTCCCCAGCTGAAGGACGCCTGGAACAAATACGTCGCGCTACGCCCCGCCAAGCCCGACAGCTGGTTCGCCAGCGAGGTCGTGTCGCGTTCGGCCGCCACCGACCACGGGCATCGCCGACTACAAGGCGGAGGAGAGCGCACGAAGAGGTCGTGACCGGGTCCGCCGATCTACAACAACTACCTCTACCTCGCCAACTACGCCTATCTCCCGGGCGAAGCCGGGTCGGCGACCTGGCTGGGGCCCGGCGAGCGAGCTCGCCCCGAAGGAGGGATCGACAAGGCCGGTGCAAGCTCGGCGCTCACGGAGATCCTCGCCGCCGCGACCCTGACGAGCGGGCGACGACGTCGACCGGCGCGACGAGCGCACCGCGACCCCCAGCCCACCGCCTCCACGGAGCATCATCAGCTGATCGCCGCTAAGATCGGGGGGCGGGTCACCAGCGTCACCCCGGGCCGTTAGCTCAATTGGCAGAGCAGGGGCCTGTTACCAAGGTTGAAGGTTCGATTCCTTCACGGCCCAT
>CAWHDS010000003.1:0-33743 GCA_963828135.1 uncultured Solirubrobacterales bacterium | reverse complement strand
CCGGAACTTTGTGTATTTGGCGTGATCTGACCGTGGCCCGTTCGCGGGCCGGAGAGGATGATCATGCCGTTGGGTCGAGAACACCTGATGGTGAGGACCTGTCGATGGGGCGCTGTTGCCGGCGCCAGCTGACGGCTCGGCGATGCGTGATTGGGCTCGCACGCTGGTCGACCGCGCGCGCAGCGAAGGTGTCGCGCTGACCGGCGACGAGGGCTTGCTCACCTCGATGGTCCGTGAGGTGCTGCAGGCCGGCCTGGACGTCGAGATGGCCGACCATCTTGGCTATGAGCCTTATGAGCCGTCGGGAAGGAACACCGGCAACAGCCGCAACGGCGGCTATCCGAAGACGGTCACGACCGACGTCGGGCCGGTCGAGTTGCGGATGCCCCGGGATCGTCAGGGCAGCTTCGAGCCGGTCACCGTGCCAAAGCACGTCCGGCGGCTCGAGGGTCTCGGAGCGAACGTGATCTCGCTGTATGCGAAGGGGTTGACGACCGGTGAGATCCAGGCTCACCTGCACGAGATCTATGGCACCGAGGTCTCGCGTGAGACGGTCTCGAAGATCACCGACGCCGTCCTCCGGACATGCTGGCCTGGCAGTCAAGGCCGCTGGATCGGGTCTATCCGGTGGTTCTGATCGACGCGATCGTGATCAAGGTTCGTGACAGCCAGGTCGCCAACCGCCCGGTCTATGTCGTGATCGGCGTGAACCTCGAAGGCGAACGCGACGTCCTCGGCCTATGGCTAGGACCCGACCGGCGGGGAAGGCGCGAAGCAGTGGATGACGATGCTCACAGAGCTGAAGAACCGTGGCGTCGCCGACGCTCTGATCGTCTGCTGCGACGGTCTGCGGGGCTTGCCTGAGGCGATCAGGGTGACATGGCCGGAGGCGACGGTGCAGACTTGCGTCGTGCACCTGGTTCGCAACAGCCTGCGTTACGCGTCGAAGAAGTACTGGCCAGAGATCGCTAAGCAGCTGCGCGAGATCTACACCGCACCGACCGTCGCGGCGGCCGAGGCTCAGTTCGCGGAGTTCTCGGAGACCTGGAAGCCGATCTACCCGGCGATCATCCAGAGCTGGGAGCAGTCCTGGGGCGAGTTCGTGCCGTTCCTCGAATTCCCGCTCGAGCTGCGCAAGATCGTCTACACCACCAACGCGATCGAGTCGCTGAACGCCCGGTTCCGGCGTGCTGTGCGTCACCGCGGTCACTTCCCCAACGAGCAGGCAGCGATGAAGGTTCTCTACCTCGTCGCCACGAGCTCACGCAAGAACCGCTCCGACCTCGTTGGCAAGATCAACGGCTGGAAGCCAATCCTGAACGCCCTGACAATCCACTACGGCGACCGACTCAACGCCGCCTAGACCAAGACGCCGATCATGACCATTTACACAAAGAAACTGACACTCCCCACTAGCGTCTTCGATGAGCTTTGGGGTGCTGCCACTGCGATCGTGACGTGGACCGCCGTTAATGGATACGAAATTGGCGGGGCCGTTGCAGTTGGCGGGTGACACCCGATCGCGGCGTGGCGCGTCGTCGTACCGCACGCGGCCTCGCGTGCCGGCAGGCCCCGTCGCGACAGTCACGCGGCGCTGGACAGTAGCCGTCGGGCAAGCGCGGGCGTATGCTACGGCGCAACGGTGGGTTCTCGTGGTCGATCGAGGAGGCTGATCGGTGTCGGCTGATGAGTCTTTGGCTGCCGGTCAGGCGGCGATGACGGCAGGGCGTTACGACGAGGCAGCGGCGTGCTTCGATGATGTCGTCGTGCGCCTTTGCGGTATCGGCGATATCGAGACTCGTCGGTGGGTGGCGTATGCGTTGGGCGAGAAGGCCATTGCGTTGTGCAGGTCCGGGTTGCCGGAGAAGTCGCTAGGTGTCGACGATGCGCTGATCGCACAGTTTCGCGATGATGGCGACGATTATCTGCGTACGCGCGTGTTGATGGCGTTCGATCGCAAAGCGCGCGCTCTCGAGGACTTGGGTCGCCACGAGGAGCAGTTGCAAGCGCGTGAGGCGGAACTGGCGCTGTGCGCGTGCGGGGTGCCCGCTGGGCGGCCGCTGGCGTGTGAAAAGGCTCGGACGGGGCGCGCGATTGCGCTGTCGTGGCTTGGTCGTGACGATGAGGCGATAGCCGACTGGGGTGAAGTGCTCGCTGGTGTTGGCGATGCGGCTGAGCCGTCGGCTAGGGTGCACGAGGCGCAGGCGCTGCTGCGCCGAGCACAGGCGTATCGGGAGCGTGGTGACTACCAGGCGGCGCTCGCAGACCTGGAGCGGCTCCTGGCGCGCTTCGCACCCAGCGAGGCGCCGTACATTGCGCGGAAGGTCGCCGAGGGTTTGCTCGAGCAGGTGTGGGTGTGGAAAGAACTGGGATTGAGCGACCTAGCAGATGCTCCGCTTGAGCGTCTGACCACTGAGTTTGCGGCGGACGCTGACCAGCGGATCGTGGAGGTCGTGACGCAGGGGATGTTTCTGCGCGCCGAGGACTGCTATGCCCGTAGCCAACTCACTCTGGCGGAGCGGCTCTACGACGGAGTCCTCGAGCGCGTGCGCGCCGGCACGGCCAGCGGGGCATGGGAGGCGGCCGGAGCGGCGGTGGGCAAATCGTGGGTACTCGCGCGTCGCGACGCCGTCGATGAGGCGTTGGCGATCCTCGATCTGTGGTTGCGGGAATTCAAACGCCGGTTTCCCGACGACTCGATCAACCTGGCACGGATGTATTACGCGAAGATGGCCCGACTCGACCGAGCGTCCCGCTTTGACGATGCAGTCAGGGTCGCCAACGAGGTTATTCAGGCCTTTGGCGATTCAGATGAGCCGACACTACGGGAGTACGTGGCGGCAGCGCTACTGGAGAAAGCAACGGTGTATGGGCCTCGCCGCATAACCGAGGCAACGGAGGCATTCGAAACGCTGGGCGCGCGCTACGCCGACGAGGCGCTGGAGATCCTCGACACCCAGATAGCCAAGATAAACCCTGATGACGGCCCTCAGGCCCAACGGCAGCTCGCGCCGAGGCTGCTCTATCGGGCGTACATACTCGCCGATATGGACCGCGAAGAGGAGGCTGCCGACGCCCTCGACTCACTGATCGAACGATACGGGGACTCGGATGATCCGGGTGTCATGGTCGCAGTCAGCGCGGCCCGGGCGACACGCACCGAACTCGACATCGACGAGTGATACGACGAGATCCTATGTGAGGGTCTCGCGCACGAGGTCGCGTTCCAGGTGAGGGGGTCCCGTTTTCTGTGTATGCGAGTTCAGTCGGGTAGTCGGTCTCCGAAGCGGATTTAGAACGGCGGCGGCTCGGTTTAGGCACTAGCGCCTTAACTCCCGTCAATTCCAACGCGGTCATAAACGTCCAAGGCCACATCAGGCACGCATCGACCCACGCGGCGGGAGGCGTAGTGGCGGCCGGAGGTGCATTGATCTCGATCTACCGATCTGATGGCGACGAGCTATCGATCTGCGGTGGAAGGTAAGCTCGGGCCATGGGCAAGCATGCTGCGAATCCTCGCGTCGAGGAGCTGATCGCGGCGGCGGAAGCCGCGGCCCAGGGTGATCGCCCGCACGACGTGCTGGCGTTGATTCGCGAGGCCCTCGCGGTGTGTCGCTCGCGCGAGGATGAGGAGGCGCGAGCATGTGTGGTGCGGGTCTTGGGGCGGAAGGCTCGCGTGCTAGAAGGTCAGGGTTTGCTCGCGGAGTCAGTTGAGACGTTGGACGAGCTGGTCGCGTTCGCCGGCGACGCCGACGATCTGGCGGTTGCGGAGATAGTGGTGGCTGCCTTGTCACGCAAAGCATTGCTCTTGCGCGAGCTCGGGCGACGTGAAGCCGAGCTAGAGGTCTGGGACGATTTGTTGGCGCGCTATCGCAGAGACGCGCCAACCGGCAGCGCAGTTGCTGTGATCGGGGTGCTTGCCGGGCGGGCCTACGCACTGCTGGTGCGCGGTCGCTGGCAGCAGGTTGTCGCTGCGTGTGATGAGCTGTTGGCGCTGGCGGCCGATGTGAGCGATGAGCAGGCGCGGCAGCGCGAGGCGTGGGCGTTGAAGACGAAGGCCGATGCGCTGATCGAGCTCAAGCAGTACGAGGCCGCGATCGGCGAGCTCGATCTGTTGGTGGAGCGCTTTGGTAGCTCTGTTGATGAGTGTGCAGGCGTCTGTCGCGGGCGGTCTCGAACAGCAGGTCATCGCGTATCGCCAGCTGGGAGCGACGGATCGGGAGCTCGCGGCGTTGGAGGAGCTCAGGCGGCGGTTCGCGAGCTCGACGGCTCCCGATGTGGCGAAGGGCGTGTCGTTAGCGCTTTACAGCCAAGGGATCTGTCTGGAGCGTCTGGGTGACGAGCCGGAAGCACTGTTGCGCTACCGCGCTGTCTGCGAGCGCGTGAAAGACACCGACGATCGCGACCTGCGCAGCCGGTGGGTGCGCGGGTCGCTTCGCCGGGCGATGCTGGAGCGCAGCGGCGCCCCGGCTGAGGCTGTGAGCGTTCTCGACGACGCCGTCCAACGGCTGGAGATCGCCGACGAGAACGACATGCAGGGCTGGGCGAAGCTGATGCTGGCGAGAGCCGAAGTGCTCCAGGACGTTCAGCGCAGCACGGAGTCGCTTGTCGTTCTTGACGCGATCGTGGAGCGCCTTGACAGCAGCGACGAGCCGGAGGCACGCAAGCTGATTGCCAGCGCGCTGATCGGGAAGGGCACGATCCTGGCGGGGCTGGGTCGCGTCGATGACGTGTCGCCCGTCATGGAGCTACTCGTCGAGGAGTTTGCTGAACCCGCGCTCGAGGACCTCGAACGAGCGCATCAGCCGGCTCTCGGGGGTCACCGACCCGTTCGCGCGCGTCAGCCTCGCCCAGGGGCTCCTCATGAAGGTCGGCATTCTCCGTGACCTCGGGCGCGACCGTGAAGCCCGAGCCACCCGCAAACACCTCATCGCCGAATTCAAACGAGACCCCGATCCGCGATTCGCGGCCCTGATCGCCGTCGCGCTGGAACTGTTCTGACCCTCCGCGGTCGGCGCGAGCGGAGCGGCCAGATCAACCAACGCCACGGCGAATCATCAGGGTATCTTGGAGCTTCGGATTCCGTACCCGACGTTTGTCACCCCGCGCAGAGTGAACTGCTGGCGCTGTCGCCGACATTGCATCCTGGCAGTCCAGCGACCTCTCCGATCTCAATGAAACTGTTGCGCTGAAGGAGGCTCGAGGCTGTCGGTGTGTGGCCACCTCGTGTGGTCGTGGGGAACACGGATGGGGAACACGACTGATTTACTACCGGCGATAGCGTCGAGAGCGGTGCCAGATCTCCCAGCTATTCGGGCCTTTGCTGCCTCATGCGCGGCCTGGGACTCGAACCCAGCCCGCCGGATTAAAGTCCGGTGCTCTACCCGATGAGCTAGCCGCGCCGGAGCAGTCTAAGAGCGCTGCGTTCGGCACGGTGTCGAGCGGCTCTCCGAGCGCGGCAAAGACGAGGCGGATCGACATCCCGTGGGTGATCACGAGCAGCGGCCGCGGCCGCTCGCTGATCTCGCGCAGCGCGGCCAACATCCGTGCCGTCTGGGCGCGGAACGACTCGCCGCCGGGCATCGCGAAATCGGGATCGGCGCGCACGAACGCGGCGTAACCGGCGGGATCCTCGGCCTCGACCTCGGCATGGGTGCGGTCCGTCCAGTCGCCGCAGTCGGTTTCGACCAGGCGGGCGTCCTCGCGCGGCTCGAGCGCGAGCGCGCCGCCGACGATCACCGCCGTTTCGCGTGCGCGCGCCAGCGGGCTGCACCACAGCTCGACGAAGCCGAGCTCCGCCGCCCGGCGCGCGAGCTGCGCGGCCTGGGCCCGCCCGGTGGCGTTCAGCGGCACCGCCAGCAGACCCTGGAAGCGCCCCTGCGCGTTGTAGTCGGTCTCGCCGTGGCGGGCGAGGAACACTCCCCCGGGCCGCGTAGACTCTGGCGACCGCGCCCCCATGGTGTAGCGGTCAGCACGCGGGCCTTTCACGCCCGTAGCGGGGGTTCGATTCCCCCTGGGGGTATCGCCGCCGCGAGCAGCGCATGCGTGATCTCGGCCATCTGCGCACGCGCGAGCTCGCGTGGTCCAAGCCACTGCACCGCCGAGGTTTCCACGCCGTCGGGGCGCGGCTCGCCGCCGGTGACGCGGGCGTCGAAGACGGTCGACACGTACGCCATCTGGTCGCCGTTCGGGTAGGTCACGCGAAACGCCGGCCCACCAAGCACCGCGACGATCCCGCGCAGCTCGACCGTCACGCCGGCCTCCTCGAGGGCCTCACGGTGCGCAGCCTCCTGCGGGCTCTCATCGGGCTCGATCATGCCGCCGATCGTCTGCCAGAGGCCGGTGTCGCAGGTTTGCACCATCAGCACCCGTCCGGCGTCGTCGCGCGCGATCACCGCAACCGACGGAGCGAGCACCAGGTCGTGGCCGACCCGCGCACGAAGTCGCGCCAGGTAGGGGGAGATCGGCACTAAGTCAGCTTCGACAGGCCGCCGTCGACGAGCAGCCCGACGCCGGTGATGTAGCTCGCCCGCTCCGAACACAGGAACGCCACCGCCGCGGCCATCTCGCGCGGTGTTCCGAGCCGCCCGGCCGGGACCTCGCTGCGTCCGATCGCCTCGGCCTGCTCCTTGCCTCCGCTTAGCGCATATAGGCGGTCGGTCCCGATCCGCCCGGGCAGCACGGTGTTGAGCGTCACCCCCGATGCGGCGACGTCACGGGCGATCGTCTTGAACGCGGCGAACGTCGCGGAGCGGTGGCTGTTCGAAAGCATCAGGTTGGGCAGCGGCTCGCGCACGGTCCAGGAGCCGATGTTGACGATCCGCCCGAAGCCGCGCTCGCGCATGCCGGGCAACACGGCCCGGACGAGCGCGAGGGGCGCTAGCACCAGTGTCCGGTACGCGGTCTCCCACTCCTCGCGCGACTGCGCGAGCGGGTCCGCGCTGGCCGGCGGTCCGCCGGTGTTGGTGACCAAGATGTCGATCGGACCGAGCGTGCGCGTGACCGCCTCGACCAGCGCCGGGACGCGCTCGAGCTCGGCGTTGTCGTGTTCGAACGCCGTCGCGCCGATCTGCGCGGCCAGCTCGTCGAGCCCGTCGCGCGATCGTGACGCGATGGCGACCCGCGCACCCTCGGCGGCGAGCTCGCTCGCGACGGCGCGCCCGATGCCCTTCGATGCGCCGAGCACCAGGGCGACGCGTCGCTCGATCCCGAGGTCCATCAGGTGCCCCACGCGGCGCCGGGCGGCGCCTCGGTCCAGCCGCACCACAGCGCGAACAGCACGATCGCCATCGTGTCGCCGAGCCAGTGCAGGCCTACGGCGACGGCAGCGATGCTCGGCAGGCCGGCGAGCACGGCGCCGAGCAGTGTCCGCCGCGTCGCGAGCGCCAGCACGCGCGCCGTCGCGAGCGAGCAGGCGACCCACGCGAGCGGTCCGATGATCCAGCCCCAATGGTTGAAGAACCTGGTGCCGAGCGCCAGCGCGAGCAGCGTCGAGAGCACGCCGACCATCAGCGTTTGCAGGATCGCACTGCGCAGCAGGATCGACCGGTTCACGGCGCCCATTGTCGCTGGTTTGCCGCCACGGCGTGCCGCCGGGCCGGCGAGCATCCGCGGCCCATGCTGGTGCGGTGGCCCGGGCCCGCGGATGCCGCTGGGTGGCGTCTCCGCAAGTGCTCGAGCGTCCGTCGAGGCGGTGTGATGCCCTCGCGGTCCGCGCGTAGTTCTGGCAGGACACCTTCCGCAAACCGCAAGGAGGACGAACATGATTCGCACCAAAGCCGCGCTCGCCACCGCAGCTTGCCTCGCCGGCGTGATCTCCGGATCGATCGCCGCGGCGCAGGCCGACACGTCGTCGACGGCGGCCACGACGACACCCACGCCGGCGTCGATCACCGTCAACGGCTCGGGCACGATCACCGTCGACTCGAGCGCCTCCGCCGCAAGCGTGCAGGCGTCGTACCTGACCGCGCTCGGCAGCGCCATGACGAACGCACAGACCAAGGCGACGGCGCTGACCACGCAGATCGGCGACACGCTCGGCACGGTCGAGAACATCACCGAGCAGTCAGGCGACGGCGACCTCTGCTCCGGCCCGCTGTTCGCGGCAGCCGGCACGGCCAAGGGCGCGCCGGTCCCGGCGGTCTCGCCCGGCTCATCCAAGAAGAAGGGCCACGGCTCCAAGCCGAAGGCCGCGGCGATCGAGATCCCGACCCGCGCGACCAACGCGATGCCGATCGTTCGGATCGCAGACACCAGCCCGTCCTCCTGCACGATCGAGGCCGACGTTACGGTGACGTACGCGATGGCGCCGGCGTCCTGAGGCGCGGCGAGCGCCGGCGCGAACCCTGCGGACGGTGAACGCGGCGCCCGCGACGGCCCAACGCCAGGGGGAAACCCCTGCCGGTAGCCTTGCGGGCGCCGCCGGGCGGTTAGCTCAGCTGGTCAGAGCGCCTGCCTTACAAGCAGGAGGTCGCTGGTTCGAACCCAGCACCGCCCATGGGTCGCTGTGGTCCAATCAGGGCCGTGCACGAGCGCTGGTCGCTGCTGCCCCTTTCAACGCGCGAGCGACACAGCGGGGTTTTAGGCGCGCCGGTGCACTGCGTTGCTAATGCGCGTCGCGCGGGTGCCGATCGTAGAAGGAGGCGGCTCGATGCAGCTAGTCCTCGCGATCATTGATCTTTCGCTCCTTGCCGGGCTGCTCTGGTCGCTGTGGTACGTCCTGGGCAACCCGCGACGCAGAGCGCGACACATCGCGGCGGAACTTAGCGCCCCTCTGGTAAGCGAGTCGGCGCCCCTAAGCGTTGGCCGTCGCAGATGGGTGAGCGGCGCGACGGCGGCGTTCTTCGCGCTGTTCGCGGTGGATGCCGCCGTGCTCGAGAGTCGGCCGCCGTTACGACGCGGCGCGGGGCTTCACGCGCCGGTGAGCACGCTTGGGTGGGCTCGCCACCGCGTTGGTGCGCTGCGGATCTGGCTGAGGCAGTGGAAGCTCAGCCGCGTCCGAGCCCTGTCCGGGCACGGGCCGACGCGGCTCACGGTCGCCGGCCTGGCCGCCGCCCTTGCCTCGTTTCTGACCCCACGGCCACTTCGCCACAAGAACGAGCGTACACCCAGGCTCGGCTCGCCCCCTGCACGGCGACGCGGTGAATCGACGCGCCTGCGTGGACGTAGACGCAGACTGGTCCACAGGGTGCGCCTCGCGGTGTAACAATGGCCTCGTGACGTGGCGTCGTATCGGGGCGCTCCTTATTTGCGTGTTCGCAGCCTCAGCTGCTGGCTATGGCGTATCGGCCAGCGCGGCGCGCACGAGCCCTACCGCAGTGCTCGGGCTCACGACGAGCGAACGCTACGACGCGATCGCGGTCGTCAACCGCCGGATCATCGTCTACACGTCGCCGTCGACGTCGAGCACGTGCGCCTCGGCCTTCGCGAACCCCACGACGCTCACGCTGAGCAACCGACGCAGCGGGAGCTGTGCCGATCCGGCGATCTTCGGGCGGCTGGTGATCCCCGTGATCACGGTCGATAAGGGCCTGCCAGCGCCCGGCGGCGGGCCCAGTGAGGTCGTCCGAATCGCCCACGTCACATCGGCCTCGCCAGGCTACGTGCTCGGCCCGATCGTGATGACGTTCTCCGCGTTCGCTTACGGCGATACAAAACCGAGTTGGATCTACGGCGGCGGCGATCTGTGGCTCTACGACTGGGTAGACCATTTCGATCTCCTGCGTATCTCCGCAACGACCGGAGCGGTGCTCCAACGCCTCGTGGTTCCCAAGATCCAAAGGCCGCTGCTCGCCTTCAACCAGGACGGGCTGTGGATCGCGCCGACCGGCGAGTCAAGCGGGCCGCTTTATCGGCTCGCCCCGGGCGGATCCCGACTCACGCCGGTCTTCAACCTCGGACCAGGCGGGTTCGTATGGTGGCTCGTCGCCTCGGGTGACGCGGTCTGGCTCGAAGACCAGCCGCGCCCCGTCACCAAGTCCGCGACTATCTGGGAGCTGCGCGGTCCAGATGCGCTACCGGTCTGGCACGAAGTGCAGAGCTCGGCGCTCAACGCCGTCATCAACCAAAATGACAGCCCGTCGATGGTCGTCGGCAACGGCAACGCTGGCCTGTGGACCGTCGCCGTCGTCCCCTCTCTAGGGGACAAACAGCAGGTGACCCGCGTCGATCCGCGTACCGGAAAGCTTGCGGTCGTGGCGACGCTGCCGGCCTACCCACCGTGGACGAGCGACCCCGCCTTTATCCAAGCGTCATGGCAGGCAACGACATTCGAGGGCTCGCTGTTCCTCCTCGAGCCAACCACTCCGCTGCCCGACCCCGAGATGGTCGAGATCGCCGGATTCCTCTACCGCGTCACGCCCAACGGCCTCTGACCCGAACCCGGTGCCACACAAGGCCCGCGTTGCCGCTCGGCGCGACACGCGACGGCGCTCCGATCACGTGCACCCGGCCGCGCTGCGCTGCTCATGATCACGTCAAGGATCGACGAGCGATCGCCGATCTGTACGCCGTGGATGTGCTGGCGATGTGGCTTCGCGTCTGGTTCTGGCGTCGCCGTTTGGCTGAACCGCGACCGTTTTCGGATCGGGAGCGGCAGCGGTGGGCGCGCTTCTACCGGCAGTACCGGCGAACCTGGCATTGGCAGCGGCTCCGTCGGAAAGTCTGGCGGCGAGCCGGCGGAGTCTGTGAGCGCTGTGGCGTGGCTCGCAACCTCCAGGTACATCACCGGACATACGCTCGGCTCGGACGCGAGCGGATGGACGATCTGGAACTCCTGAGCGGCGGCTGCCACCTGCGCGAGCACCGACATTGAACTCTCGACTCGCGTTGGCTCTGCGCGAGTTGCGTCAGCGTGTCGTTGACGCGGGTTGCGAGACAACGGTCCTAGCAGGTTGCCGGACGGGGGGAGGTCCCGCTCGCGGTCCGGCAGCTCTACGACGTCCCGGCGAAGTCGACATCGTTGGTCTCGACGGTCCCGGCCGTCCGGCCCGGCGCCGTCTGGTAAGTCCAGTACAGGTTCGTGTGCGTGATGACCTGGTCCGGTGGTGGCGCTCCCCAAGCCGTGTGGTCCTCCGTGGTGTGCGCGTCGCTGACAAGGGTCGCGTCGTAGCCCCTGACGAGCGCACCGTGAAAAGGCGACGATCGACGCCGAGACCGGCACGGTGGTCTGGCCGGGCGGCGCCGACTTGGCACCGGACACGCTCGATGAGCGGATCCGTAGCGGGGCGTGGCCCGACCAGACACTCGCAGCCTGACCACACGCGCCGCACGCGCGCGTGTCGCTCCGCGCGAAACGCAGCCCTCGATCGACGCTCGCTTCGAAGGCGACCGCCGGCGAAGGTGCCGGTCGGATGGGGCGCTACGATTCCGCGCCAGGCGTGTATCCGATGAACCCTGGAGACGGTACGGAAACGGACGCCCATTCTCGTAGGCGGCGATCGTGGGCGGCGAACATCACCTTCCTCGGCGTCGGATTGATGATCGGCGGCTCAGCCGATATCAGCGGACCTGGCGGCGGGATCCTCGTTATCGGAGTCTTGCTGGTCCTGTGCGGGGCCGGCGGCTTGGTGTTCAAAAGGGAGTAGCCGGCCGGTGGGTAGGTAAGCGCCTGTCGGCGCAGCCGCTCCGCGCGAATAGGAGCAACGCGGGGTCGCGGGATACACGCGCGATCGCGGGTGTCTCGCTTTCCGTTGCGCAACGCGGTCGGCTACGGTTCCGTCGCGTGGATCTGCGGCGGCGTATCGTCGATCGGACGGGTGAGTTCTTGCTCTTCGCCGTGACACCACCGCGGCTGACGACCGGGCCACCGAAGAGCAGGGAGATCGCCGAGGTCACCCTCGAGCGACTGCGGCCGGTGGGGGTCGACGGTCTCATCCTCTACGACATCGATGACGAGAACGACCGCAATCGCGACGAGCGGCCGTTTCCGTTTTTGCCCACGATGGACCCGGCGGAGTACCTCGCCCGCGACCTGGCGGGCCTGGAGGTGCCCGCCATCGTCTATCGCGCGGTCAGCAAGTACACCGAGGACGGTCTGCGTTCCTGGCTCGGAGCCCAGGATCCGGCCCGAGTCCTAGCGGTCTTCGTCGGTGCCTCCTCCCGCGAGAAGGCGGTCGCGACATCGCTACTGCGGGCCTACGAGCTGCGAACCGAGGTGCGGCCGGAGCTGCCACTCGGCGGGGTCGCGATCCCCGAGCGGCACGCGCGCACGGGCAAGGAGCACCTCCGCCTCGTCGCGAAACAGTCTGCGGGCTGCTCCTTCTTCGTAACTCAGGTCGTCTACGACGTCAATGCTGCGAAGGACCTGGTCTCTGACTATCGCTACGAGTGCGCCGCGCACGACCTGGAGCCGGTGCCGATCGTCTTCACGTTCTCGGTCTGCGGCTCGGTCAAGACCCTGGAGTTCCTACAGTGGCTCGGTGTCAACGTCCCGCGCTGGATCGAGAACGATCTGCGCCATGCCGAGGATACCCTCGGCGCATCCTACGATCACGCCGTAGCGACGGCCGTCGACCTCATCACGTTCTGTCGACGCGTCGGCGTTCCATTCGGACTCAACGTCGAGAGCGTCTCGATCCGCAAAGTCGAGATCGAGACCTCCGCGCGACTCGCTGCCCGACTACAAGCCGAACTCCGCCGATAAGGAGCAGAAATCGGCATGCCAGTGCGCTGACCAGCGAAACCGAACTGAAAGAGAACTTAGGAGGAGATCGGGTCGGGCAGACGTCTCGCCTACTTTCTCCCGCCTCGCTTCTCGTCCGCGCTCGCACTCGGGCAAATCCAGACCGCTCTAAAGCCGCCTCAGACGCCACCGCACGGCGACACGCGACGCCAGCCGAGCGGAGTCGGCGCGTTCTGATCGGTTGCACGCGCGGCCTTGCAGGCCGAGCCGCTAACCGCCAAGCATTTTCGGCACGGTGTTGAGCTCGAACGCATGGATGCTCGCGCCTGCCGGCACGTTCGGCCGGTCGTAGAGCGTGGCGCGCACGAAGCGCGTCGCGCCGGCCGTGCCCACGCTGACCGTCGAGCGGCTGAGGGTTTGCAAGAACTGGGTCAGGTAGGGCACGGTGGGCGTCTTCCCGGCGAGCGACCGGCGCAGGCTCGCGGCATCGGCGCCGGCGTTTGCGGCGTCGGAGGGAGCCGCGCAGATCTCCTCGATCGGCCGCGTGGAGGCCGTTGCCGGGCGCAGGACGCCGACCGCCACCTCGGTTCCGTGAACGTCTTCGCCGAAAGCGGCGATGACGTCGCCGAGGCAGTTGACCGTCGCGACGATCACTGCGTTGGTCGCGTAGGTGGCACCGCTGCCGCCGAGCAGGTCCGCTACCGGCGTGCTGTAGGGTCCGGCGACCACGAGGTTCGGTCCCAGCACGGTCCTGTCGTAGTCGCCGAGGCTCACCGCCGTATCGAAGCCGTCCGCGCTGTTCGCAAGCAGACCTGGGTGCAACGCCCCCTCAGCGCCCAGGACGAGCGCGGCGTGACCGCCCGCGGCTCCCGGCTTGGCACCGAGCCGCAGTAGCGCCGCCCGCAGACCGGAAGGGTTGACGCCACCGCGCGCCTCGATCGCCAGGTGCGGTGGAGCGCCGACGCTCAGCGCCACATCCACGGTCAGCGGGCTCACGCCGATGTTCACGTACTTCCCAGTGACGTTCGCGTCGTCGACGGTTGCTCCGTCGCCAACGATCGAACTCCAGATACGGTTGCCCGCCACGGCGCGTCCCGGCGGAATCCCCGCGAGCATCCGCTGGGTCGCCACGTCGCCGAACTCGAAATCGCCCTGTAGTGCCGGGTCGTCGTGAACGCCGAGCAGCGTGCGACCGAACAACAAGCCGGTCGGGCTCGACCCCGCAGAGGCCACCGCCGCGGCCAGGCCCAGCCCCAATGCCGCCAGCGCAGCGATTACGGCAAATCGGTGACGCAGTGACATGAGATCCTTACCCAGGCTTGGCGTTGGGGTGACTTCAGCGTCACCGTCTTGGTTCGTGACAGCGTCTCGAAGCCCGCGCAGCTCGGGTTCTGATCCGCCCATCGGATGTTCCTCGTCTCCACGATGAAGCGGACCCTAGGCGCGCGAGCAGCGCGCCGCAATATCGGAAACCCTCAATCTTTGGCGGGGCGAGCCAGCGCACGCGCTTATCGAACGACTGGACGAATCACTCCCAGAACGCGGCCGCCGCGCCGCCCTCCCGCGGATCAGCAGCGTGTCGCATCCTCGCGAGGGCAAGCATCCGCGCCTTCAGCCCCAGCGGCACGCTCTACGCCGACGACGAGCCATTCAGCCTGCTCTACACCGACACCACCAGCGCCTTCACGTTCCGCCAACAACTGCTGTCCATCAGCAACGGCCACGCCGGACTGCTCTGGACAGGACCGAAATAGCTAGGTCGCCTTCGCGATCACGCCCCTCATCTCTTCGGCGGTGAACGCCCGCAGCGTCGTCGTGCGGAGGTTGCCCTGCGCCGCGAGTGTGAGCAGCGCCGCGGCCAGCGTTTCATCGTCCGGGGCGTCGAGGATCGCGACGAGGTCGTGCGAACCGACCGTCCAGTAGATGTCCTTGAACCTGATTCCCGCCGGGCTCAGCGCGATCTCGGCGGCGTCGGCACGGTCGACGCTGTCCCTGAAGGTCTTCACGCCCTGATCGGTCCAGTTCATCAAAGCGATGTAACTCGGCATTGCTCCCCCTTCGGTCGGCTCGATGAGAGGCCCGAGCGTACTCCGCCGACGCCCCCACAAGCCGGCTCGCTGAGCCGCGGCGAGCGCCGGTAGGATCCACGCGCTCACGGCTGGCTGGCGGCCCCGTAATGAGGAGCGCAGATGAGCGGGACGATTGCGGTGATCGCCGGAGCGGCTTTGGCTGGGTGATGGTGGCGGGGTGCGTTAACGTCGAGCAGGCGTGCCGCGGGGCGAGGTCCGATCGCGGGCGCGAGCCCGCGCCGGTTTCCGTGTAACCAGGGTGCGCCGCCTCCCTCGCCTGCCGGGTCCGGTCGTCTGGACCGCGGCGATCTCGGCTCTCTCCGTGCTCTACATGGCGTTCGTGCTGCCGCTCGGCAACGGGCAGGATGAGGCTCAGCACATCTTCCGGGCCTATCAACTCTCCGTCGGGCAGCTGTTCCCGCAGCTGATCCGCTGCGCCAGCCATCCCAGCGTGCTGCCGTGCAGGGTGCACTACGGCGGACGGTTCGTCCCCGCGCAGCGGGTCGGCGGACGGATCTCCGCCGGCCTTTATGAGGTATTCCAGGCCCTCCATCGGGTGATGAATGCCGCTCGCGGTGGAGCGCACTTCGATCCACGGGTCTACGCGCGCGTGCTGGGCGTGACGATCGGCGGCCCGGCGATGGTCTTTGAGCATTTCGAGAACACGGCGCTCTACTCGCCGGCCAACTACCTCCCGCAGACGCTCGTCCTGTGGATCGGACGCGAGCTCTCGGGGTCCGTGATCTGGACGCTGTTCGCGGCGCGTCTGCTGACCGGGATCGTGTGGGCGACGCTGATCACAGCGTCCGTTGCCCTCGTACCGCGCTGGAAATGGCTGTTCTCGCTGGCGCTGCTCGTGCCGACCGCGCTCGCCGCGGGGTCGACGCTGTCGGCCGACTCGATGACGCTGGGGCTCACCGCGGTGACGGTCGCCTATGCGCTGCGGCTCGCCGATCGGGGCGGCCCGGTGCGCAACGCCGCGCTCGCCCGCCTGGGCGCGCTCGGCCTGCTGGTCGGGCTGTTGAAGGCGCCGCTGCCGCTGATCGTGCTTGCGGCGCTCGCGATCGTCTGGCCGGTCCTCGGCGCCGCTGCCGCGCGACTCCGTCGCGCGGCTGTGGCCGTGCTTCCAGGGGTGCTCGCGGCGGCCTGGTGGACGATCGCCTCGGGCGCGTACTTCGTCCCCTACCGCAACGCCGCCTACCGACCCTCCGAGCAGGTCCACATCGATCCCGGAGCCCAGGGTCACTACCTGCTCACGCATTTCTACGACGTTCCCGCGCTGCTTTGGCGCACCGCCGTCAACGGACGGCTGCTGCGCCTCGACGGCGTCGTCGGAACGATTGGCGGCGCGCCGTTGCCGGAATGGTTCGCCCTGCTGTGGCTCGCGGTGCTCGCGGTGCTCGCGGTCGGCAGTCGCGAGGGGCGCAACCCGGCGCCGCGACTGCGCGCCTGGCTGGCGGTGCTGCTCGCCGCCTACCTGCTGGCCGCCGCGTTTGCGATCTACCTCACCTGGACCGCGGTCGGCGCCGGCCAGATCCAGGGCATGCAGGGCCGCTACCTCACTCCCGTCCTCGTGCTCCTCGTCCCGCTGCTCGCCGGTCTCGGCGGCGCTCGTCTGCACCTCGGCGAGCGCACGGTGGCGCGCACGGCGATGCTGGTCAGCGGCGCCTACGCGATCGTCCTGTTCGCGCACACCGCCGAGTTCTACTACCGCCAGGGGCCGTGGCAGGTCGTGCCACGAATCGCCTCAGCGCTCTTCTGACCTGGCGGCGAGCCTGCTAGCCTGACACCGTATGCGGTGTGAAGACTCCTGCGACGCTGCTGCGCGAAGCACGGCGACGGCATGGCGTCAGCCAGCGCCGGCTGGCGCTGCGGGCGAGGACGAGTCAGGACGCGATCAGCCGCATCGAACGCGGCGTCGAGTCGCCAACGCTCGAGCGGCTCAACCACCTGCTGATCGTGCTCGGCGAGCGCCTCGAACTCGAGAGCGTGCCGCTCGTCGAGGCCGAGAACGCCGGCGCGCTGCTCGGCGCCCGAGCGACTGCGCGAGGCGGCATCTTGGAACCTCGTCGCGACGCAACTGGAGATCGCCGGCGCGCAGGCACGAAGGGCCGGGCATCCGGCCACGCGTCGGGTCGCCCCGTGACCGGCGCTGCGGACTCCGCGCTGGACGTCAGCGAGCTCTTCCGCGTGCTCGCCGACATTCCGCGTGGACTACCTGGTGATCGGCGGGGTCGCAGCGCAGGTCCACGGACGGCGACGAACAACCAAGGACCTCGACGTCACGCCGGCACCCGACCCCGAGAACCTCGCGCGACTGCAAGCCGCGCTGGTGGCACTCGACGCGCACCCGGCGGAGCTTGGGCCGGGCGCCCCGACGCCCACCGTCGAGCAGCTCCTGTCCCCACGTGTGCCGCTCAACACCCGCCATGGGGAGCTGCACATTCTCAACGAGGTGCCCGGCGCCCGCGCGTACGACGAGATGCGTAGGCGCGCGCTGGCGATCGACCTCGACGGGATCGCGATCCAGGTGGTCGGCGTCGACGACCTGATCCGGATGAAGCAGACGGCCGGACGGCCGAGTGACATCGAGGACATCGCCGCGATCACCGCCGTCGCGCGACGCGAACGCCCCGAGGCCGAGGCCGCGGACTCGCGCTGAGGCCGGCGACGATCAATGCCGCAGGCCATCGCAGACCAAGAGCGCGCGACCCTCAGCCGCCGGTCGGTCCGAAGCGCTCGGCGCGGATCGCCTCCGGGCGGTGCCCCAGCTCCACCAGCAGGTCGGCGGCGCGCTCCACGAACGGCGTCGGGCCGCAGACGAAGATCGCGGGGCGCGCGGCGGGGCCGGGCGCGACCGCGGCCAGCATCTCCGCGTCGATGCGCCGGGCGAAGCCGTCCCAGCCCGGCGGCTGCTCGCGCGTCAGGGTGAAGCGCACGTCGCACCGGTCGCGCTGGGCGTGGCGCGTCAGCTCCTCGCGGTAGATGACGTCCTCCCAGCGCCGCGCCGAGACGAGCAGCGCGAGCTCGACGAGCGAGCGCTGCGCGGCGTGGTGGCGGAGCATCGCCATCAGCGGCACGAGCCCGGAGCCGCCGCCGATCAGCGCCAGCGGGCCGCCATCGGACGCCGCCCAGGTGAAGTGGCCGCCGATCGGCCCGCGCAGCTCGAGCTCGTCGCCCGGGCGCAGCTCGTCCACGAGATACGGCGAGACCTCGCCGTCGTCGATCCGCTCGACCGTCAGCGCGACGTGCGGATCCTCGGGCGCGGAGGCGATCGAGTAGGAGCGCTGCGCCTGGTAGCCGTCCGGCGCTGTCAGGCGCACGTCGACGTGCTGCCCGGCGCGGTGCGCCGGGCCAATCCGCAACATCCAGCACGATAGTGCTGGCATGAAGAGTCTCCGCGACGACCTCCCGCACGGTCGCGGTGTGCCAGACGATCGGCGCACGCGTGCGGTCAGTCGTTCCAGTAGCGCTGCTCCTGCCAGGGGTCGCCGCGGTTGTGGTAGCCGCGGCCTCCCAGAAGCCCGGCTCGTCGTCGGCCGTGACGGTCAGGCCGCGCACCCACTTCGCGCTCTTCCAGAAATAGAGGTGCGGCACCAGCAGCCGCGCCGGGCCGCCGTGCTCGGGTTCGAGCGGCAGGCCGTCGAAGGTGTGGACGACCCACGCCCGCCCGCCGGTGAGGTCGGCGAGCGGCACGTTCGTGGTGTAGCCGCCGTCGCTGCAGGCGGTCGACGTAGGCGCCCTGCGTGCGCACGCCCTCGAGCAGCGTGTCGACCGAGACGCCGGTCCAGCTCGTGCCGAGCTTCGACCACTTCGTGACGCAGTGGATGTCGACCGTAAAGGTCTCGCGACGCGCAGCGCCACGAAACTCCGCCCAGCGCCACGAGCGCGCGGCGTCGACCGGCGCCGTCGATCGGTGAAGCTCCAGTCGGCGGTCGGCGTGCGCGGCGTCGGACCGGCGGAGAGCACCGGGAAGTCATCGACGACGTACTGTCCCGGCGGGATTCGCGCCGGCTCGATGTCGCGGCGTGGACGGCCGCGGAAGCCGCGTGAGATAGGCGCCATCGGCTGCTCCGATCGAGGTGCGTGCACGCTAGCGCACGCGTGCGGCGGACCGCGATCAGGTCGTGCGGCGGACCGCGATCAGGCGCCCTGCGGACCACGATCGCACCGCCCTGCGGACCGCGACCGGGCCGCCCTGCGATGATCCGCGCGCGTGATGACGGGATCCAGCGAGGCAGCCGAGCGTCGGGCCGCGATGCCGGCGGGAACCGAGCGTTTCTCGACACGCGCTCGCTGCGCGCCGATCACCGCCGTCTCGCGGGGATGCTCGAGCCGGGGATGTCGGTGCTCGACGTCGGCTGCGGCTCGGGGGCGATCACGCGCGGCATCGCCGAGGCGGTTGGCGGCGAGGGCCACGTCGTCGGCATCGACATCAGCGAGCAGCTGCTGGCGCTGGCGCTGACGACGCACGGCGGCCCGCCGAACCTCGAGTTCGAGATCGCGGACGTGACCAGGCACCGCTACCGCGACGAGTTCGACGTCGTCACCGCCGCGCGCGTGCTGCAATGGCTCGCCGACCCGCGCTCGGCGCTCGCGAGCATGGTCGCCGCCGCCAAGCCGGGCGGGCAGATCATCGTGCTCGACTACAACCACCTGCGGGCGCGCTGGGAGCCGGAGCCGCCCGAACCGTTCAGCCGCTTCTACGAAGCGTTTCTCGCCTGGCGCGCCGACGCCGGCATGGACAACGAGATGGCCGACCATCTCGCGGCGATGATGACCGCGCTCGGGCTCGCGGATGTCGCCGCGACCGAGGAGCTGGAGGTGACGTCCCGCGGCGATGGCGACTTCGAATCGCGGATGGCTCTGTGGCCGGGCGTGATCGCGACCCGCGGGCACCAGCTCGTCGCCGACGGCATGCTCGACGAGGGCGAGCGGGAGGCGGCGGGGGAGGCCTTCGCGCAATGGCTGCGCACCGACGCGCGCAGCCAGACGCTGCACCTGCTCGCCGTCAGTGGCCGCAAGCCGACGGCGCGCTGAGCGCTCCGGGTCATGCCGGCGCGCAGCGGTGGCCGCGCTGGAGCGGCAGGGCGCTACCTGCTACCGGTCCGGGTTCGGGTCCGGGCGTGGGTCCAGGCCCGCCGGGTCCTCGGGGTCGATACGCGCCGTCGGCCGCGGGCGCGGCCCGAGCTCGACGCGAACGCTCTTTCCGCCCGCCTCCGCGACGGGCTCGTCGCCCTCCTGTCCGCGCAGGCGCGCCAGGAATGCCTCGCTGAGCGCGGCGTCGCGGCTGCGGGTGCGGCTCGCCTCTTCGTCCGCCTGCCGGACCGCCGCGTCGAGCGCTCGGCGCAGCTCGACGGGGTCGAGCGTCTCCAGCAGCGAGGGGGCGGTGATCCGCAGCAGGCCGTGGCTGATCTCGTGGCTGACGCCGCTCAACGGCTCCTGCTGCCAGGCGTCCGAGCGGTCGAGCAGCGTGACGGCCCGCGGTTCGAGCCACAGCGGAACCTCGAGCGCGGCACCGGCGGGCGGCCACCAGGCGATGCGGGCCTCCCACCACCGCAGTGACGGCCGCCAGGTCTCGTCCGATTCCATGCCGCGCGGCGAGCTGGCCGCGACGGTAACCCTGGGTGGCCGGCCGCTGGGGCCGGAGAGCATGCGGATCACTTCGCCCCGGATCTTTTCGGAGTCGGCGTCGAAGTCGAGCAGGATGCGGGCCGCGACACCCTCGTTCTCGCGTACCAGGCCGAGCAGGATGTGCTCGGTGCCGATGTAGTTGTGACCCAGGCTCAGCGCTTCGCGCAACGCCAGCTCGAGCACCTTCTTGGCGCGCGGCGTGAACGGGATCTGACCGGAGGTGACCTCCTCACCGGAGCCGACGATCCGCACGACCTGGCCGCGCACACGCTCGACGGTGATGTCGAGGCTCTCCAGCACCCGGGCGGCGAGACCCTCCTCCTCGCGCAACAGCCCGAGCAGGATGTGCTCGGTACCGATGTAGTTGTGCTTGAGCGTCCGCGCCTCCTCCTGCGCGAGAACGACCACCTGCCTGGCCGGCTCCGTGAAGCGCTCGAACATGCTCGAGCAAGTGTGGCACGCCCTCGCGCGTTAGCAAGCGCATACCCGGCGTTGAGGACCGCCTAATGTCGGTGCCTAGTATGTGGAACATGACCTTCCCCGAAGACCCCTCCCAGGGCCCGGACGAGAGCCCTTCGCAGGGCCCGTTCGTGACCCCGCCGCCGCCGGCCCCGACCGAGCGTCAAGCGCACGCTCCCTACGGCAGCCCGCCGCCGCCCCCCGCCCCGGCCGAGCGTCACACCTTTGGCCCCTACACCAGCGCGCCGCCGCCCAACCCGCCGGCCGAGGGTCACCCGCAGGCCGCGTTCGGCGAGCCGCCGGCCGCCGCGCCGTCCGCTCCCGTGTTCCGGCGTCCGCTGGCGGCCGCGATGCTGGTGATCGTGTTTGCCGCGTTCGGCGGCGCCGCGCTCGCTCACTTCCTCTGGCCGTCGAACACGACCTCGTCGTCGCTCGGGCTCGTGCCGGGCTTCTCCTCCGGCCTGCCGTCCGGTAGCGGCTTCAACCGCGTCCTGCCGCAGACCAACGGCGGCTCGAGCGTCGTCACCCCGGCGGCGGACGCGGCGGTCGCCTCGCGGATCGATCCGGGCCTCGTCGACGTGAACACCGAGACCAGCAACGGCGCGGCTGCCGGCACCGGCATGGTCGTGACCGCGAACGGCGAGGTGATCACGAACAACCACGTGATCTCCGGTGCCACGACGATCTCCGTCTACGACATCGGCAACGGCAGGACCTATCCCGCCAAGGTGGTGGGCTACGACCGCAGCCAGGACATCGCCGTGATCCAGCTCCAGAGCGCCTCCGGCCTTTCCACGGTGCCGCTCGGCAACTCGTCGACGCTCCATGTCGGCAGCGCCGTCGTCACGATCGGCAATGCCGGCGGCGTCGGCGGCACGCCGAGCGTCGCGGGCGGCTCGGTCGCCGCGCTGGACCGCTCGATCACGGCCGGCGACAGCTACGAGGCCGGCGACACCGAACGGCTGAAGGGCGTGATCCAGATCAACGGCTCGCTGGAGCCGGGTGATTCCGGCGGCCCGCTGGTCAGCGGTGGCAAGGTCGTCGGCATGGACACCGCGGCGTCGACCAACTTCAGCTTCCAGTCCTCGTCTTCCGGACAGGGCTTCGCGATCCCGATCAACCAGGTCGCCACGATCGCCAGCCAGATCGTCGCCGGCCAGAGCTCCAGCGTCATTCACATCGGCGCGACCGCGCTGATCGGCGTCTACGTCTCCAACAAGAGCAAATGCGTCAACGAGACCACGGGCGTCACGGGCGGTGGTTCCGGTGCCGCGGGTGCGTTGGTCTGCGGCGTCGTCCAGGGCACTCCGGCCGCGTCAACCGCGCTCGCGTCCTCCGGCGTGAACAGCAACACCTACGACACGATCACCGGTCTCGCCGGGCGGTCCGTCACCTCCGCGGCGTCGCTGCTTTCGCTGATGGACACCCACCATCCCGGGGACCGTGTCACGCTGACCTGGGTCGATCCGTCGGGCAACTCGCACAGCGCCACGATCACGCTCGTGAGCGGGCCGGCCGACTGATGCTTTTCATACCGGCGCCACTGGCGCCGGACCGTTGACAGCGTGCCGTGACGCGCGCCGGCGCGGGTCGGCCGCGCCGCTTCAGGCGGCGAGGATCGGCTCGCGTCGCCGCCGTGCGCCGGAGGCGTCGAGGACCTTCCAGTAGGCCGCCTCGTAGGCCGCAGCGACGACGCTCACGCCGCAATGCTCGCCGACCCATGCGCGGCAGGCGCGCGGGTCGATCTGCCCGAGCAGACTCAGCGCCGCGACCATCGCCGCCTCGTCGGCGACGACGAAGCCCGTGACGCCGTCCACGACGAGCTCGCGAACGGCGCCCTCGTCGAACGCCAGCACCGGCTTGCCGCAGGCCAGCGCCTCGATGATCACCATCCCGAACGGCTCATGCCAGCGGATCGGCATCAGTAGCGCCCGCGCACCGGCGAACAGGCTTTTCTTCAGCACCCCGCCGACCTCGCCGGCGAAGCGCACGTGCACGCCGTCGATGTGCGGCTTGACCTCGCGTTCGAAGTAGTCGAGCTGGCCGGGCTGCACGACGCCGGCGAGCACGAGGTCACGACCGGCCGCTCGCGCGATCTCGATCGCCCGGTGCGCGCCCTTCTCCGCTGTCATCCGCCCGATCCACAGCAGGTAGCCGTCGTCGCTGGGCGCGAACGGCCACGCCTCGACGTCGATCGGGTTGGGGATCGCGCCCACCGTGTGGAGGTTCGTCGGGCCGGTCGCGAGCTGCGCCTGGCTGATCCCGGCAACCCATGCCTTGTGCCCGTGGTGCGCGTAGAAGCTCCTGGTCTGCGGCGTGAAGGGGCCGTGGAGGGTGTGCAGCATCGGCGTGCGCAGGCGGTCCGCCATCGCCAGCCCGGTGAAGCCGCAGTGGTCATGGACGATGTCGAAGCCGAGTCCCTCGCCGTGGGCTGCGTCGATTGCCGCGAACGCCCGCGCGACGTGGTCGGCCTCGTACAGCGAGCGCTCGATCTCGAGCGGGTGCGCGGCGTCGAGCAGCGGCACGATCTTGGCGCTGGAGTGCGAACCGGGGGCACAGAACAGCGTCACGTCGTGGCCGCGGTCGACGAGCCCCTCGGTGAGGTCGGCGACGACGGCCTCGACGCCACCGTAGCCGGCCGGCGGCACGGGGATCCATGGCGGCGCGAGCATCGCGATCGTGAGCGCGCCTCGCCCGGGTTGGGGGGATCGGTCGCGCGTGCTGCGGTCGAGCTGGTCGCGCATGGGTAAATCCTCGAAGCGTCCCCTCTGGGGTACGCCCACCGGGCTGAGAGGATTCGAAAGCGCCGGGCGTGCGTGAGGAGCGGTCGCTCCTCGGCGGCGGGCCTCGTCGGGCCCGCCGGTGATGCGATTCTAGCAGCGCTCCGTTCAGCGCCCGCGGGGCTTGCGTTCCTTCGGCTCGACCGGCGGGAAGCTCTTGCGCTCCTTCGGCGTCATCTGCCGGATCGTCAGCGAGCCGTCCTTCACCTGCGCCTTGATCTCATCCAGCTTCTTGGTCCGCTGCTCGGCTGCCCGCTCCGCATGGGTGCTCATCCACACATGGTACTCCGCGCCCCGGCGCACGATCGGTGACACTGACGCCGATGCATCCGGACCTCGATCGCTGGCTGCACGCGCCGGCGGTGCGCACGCGCCACCGCCGCGAGAGCAGCGCGGACGTCGAGGAGCTGTGGCGCGCGGCGGCCACGGTCACGCTGCGCGACTGCCGCCTGCTGGGGCGCCTGGTCGGTGTGCGTCTACCGGGTGCCCGGCCGGAGATGACTTTCGACGCGCTGTTTCGCACACCGCCGTTTCTCTCTCTCGATGAGGGCCCGACCTGGGCGCTGTCGGGGCTGTGCGGGCGGATCTGGACGGTGCGCGGCGAGCTCGGCCGCCTCGAACGCCCGCAGGCCTTCCTCGATTGGCGCGAGCCGGGCACGGTGCGCGTCCTGTTCGCCCACTGGGCGCAGCCGCTCGAGCATGGCGCGGAGCTCCGCAGCGAGGTTCGCATCGCCCCGGTGGACCGCCGAGCCGCCGTCTACCTGCGCGCGCTGGAGCCGTTCATCGCCGCCTTCCAGGGCCTCGTCGGGCTGGAGACGCTCTCGCTGGCCGTCCGCCGCGCCGAACAGCGGGCCACCCTCTAGCGCAACCGCAGCACCACGAGCGCGATCGCGAGCAGCGTCACGGCGACCGCGCACGCCGAGAGCGCGCCCTCCAGCGGCGCCGTGAGCGAGTGCGCATCCAGCGCGATCACGCGGCCGTCGCGCAGCCGCTGCTCGCCGCTGACCGAAACGGTGCGCCGGCGCAGCTCGCGCGCCGGGCTCGACAGCCGCCGCTGCGCGAGGCTGAGCGCGAAGCACGCGCCGGCGGCGAGCACGCCGGCGGGATGGATCGCCAGCGCGTTGACCCAGAAGCCCGTGGCGGCGGGGAAGGCGCCCCAGGCCAGCGCGAACCACAGGTCGGTGTGGAAGCGGCCGCCGAACCATTCGAGGTCGTAGGCGAGGACGAGGAACACGCCGGCCGCGGTGAACGGCAGCAGGCTGAGCGACACTGTCGCGGCGCCGTAGATCCCGATCGCCGCGGCCGCGCCCAGTCCGACGATCGCCAGCCCGATCAGCGCCCGGCCGGGCAGCCGTGTGCGCAGCGGCCGCCCGCGCAGCTCGTCGAGCGCGTGCGCCGCGACGCCGACCGCGAGCAGGAACGCCGCGAGCGCCGCGAGCAGCCGTCCGGCGTGCAGTTGCGGCGCCATCGCGGCGCCGATCGCGACGTAGCTGAGATGCCACGCCGTGTAGGGGGGATGCAGCAGCGTGACGAGGTCGCGCCAGCCGCCCGCGGCGAGCGCGTAGAACGCCGGCCGCTCAGCCGGCGGTGCGGCGCGCGCCATCTCTCTCGCCTGTCGTCACGACGCCGGCGCCGAAGCTCATCACCCGCGTGCGGACCGCGCCGATCCCCGCCGCCTGCCAGTCCGCCTCGAGGCTCGCGAGCGGATGGCGGGCGTAGAAGTCGGGGATGCTCACGGCGAGGAACCGTCCGACCTGCGCCCACTCGCCCGACAGCGCGCGTCCGAGCGCGGGCAGCCCGACGCGCGTGTACGCGCTCCACAGCGCATGCCATGGCTGCTGCGCGGGCTCGCCGAACTCGAGCGACGCGATCCGGCCGCCGGGCGCGACGACGCGGGCCAGCTCGCGCAGCGTCGCCGCCGGATCGTCCACGTAGCGCAGCAGGTAGGTGAAGGTGAGGTGGTCGAAGGAGCCGTCGGCGAACGGCAGCTGCTCGGCCCGGCCCTCGACCAGCGTGATCCGCCGCGCGAGCTCCGGCGCGCGCGCGAGTCGCGCGCGCGCGCCCGCGAGCATCTGCGGGCTCTGGTCGAGGCCGACCACCTCGACGTCGTAGCGGCGCACGAGCGCACGCGCGACGAGCCCGGTGCCGGTTGCCACGTCGAGCACCCGCTGGCCGGGACGCGCGGCCACCGCCGTCACCATCGCGGCCCGCCAGCGCGGATCCTGGCCAAAGCTGAGCACCGCCCCGGCATGGTCGTAGTGGCGGGGCAGCCCGGCGAAGAGCTGGAGCGCCTGCTCGTTGCAAGTGGTCGCGTCGTCCGGTGGGGGGGCCCAGCTGCGCGTCGCCCAATCATGCCGCGTGTTCGCGCGCCGCGCACGATCGGGGCGGTCCGCGCCGCGGGGTCCCTAAGGAAAATGATCGTTTTGGACGATTTGTCCCAGACGACGAGGTGTGGTGTCGCATCTACCATCGCTGTGGCATACACTCGATCAAGGTAGGCAACACATTTCCTGAGGAGGAACCCGTGCCAAAGACTTTGCGAGTACTGCTCGGAGCGACCGTCGCGGTCGCACTGGGCACCGCCGTGACGCTGACCGCGAGCGCCTCGGGCGCCGCGCACAAGGCCACCGCTCCGACCGTCACGCTCCTTTACGGAACGGCGCCGCAGTCGCTCGACCCGCAGTTCAACTACTCGACGCAGGGTGCCGAGGCCGACTGGCTCGCGTACACCGGTCTCTACACCTACGCGCACAAGAACGGCACGGCCGGAGGCCAAGTCATCCCCGGCCTTGCGACCGGACTGCCGGTCATCACCAATGGCGGCAAGACGTACACGATGACGCTGCGCAAGGGCCTCGTGTACTCCAACGGAGCCGCGGTCAAGGCGAGCGACTTCACCTACTCGATCGAGCGCGCGCTGAAGCTCCAGTGGGGCGGCGACAGCTTCTACACCGGCTACATCGTCGGCGCGACCGCCTATTCGACCGGCAAGTCCAGCACGATCTCGGGCATCACGACCAATGATGCGACCGGCACGATCACGATCCACCTGCTGGCGCCCTACGGGCCGTTCCTGAACATCCTCGCCTTCCCGTCGTCGGGCTTCGTGCCGGCCGGCACGGCGATGAAGAACCTCAACAACAACCCGCCACCCGGCGTCGGACCGTACACGATCACCAACGTCGTGCCCGACAAGTCGTGGGTCGGGGCGGTCAACCCGTACTACGCCAAGGAGGCGATCCCGGGGATCCCGCAGGCCAGCGTCACGGTTGACGCAAGTGTCGAGAGCAACACGGCGACCGAGACCGAGGACGTGCTGAACAACACGGACGATCTGTTTGACACGGGCGATTCGATCACCCCGTCGCTGCTGCCCCAGATCAAGAGCACAGCGTCGGCCCGCTACGCGACGGTGCCGGTGCTCCAGACGTTCTACTTCTTCCTCAACGTGACGGAGAAGCCGTTCAACAACCAGCTGGTGCGCGAGGCCGTCGATATCGCGCTCGACCGCCGCGTGCTCGCGAAGCTCTCGAGCGGCACGGTCACCCCGGGCTGCTACTTCCTGCCGCCCGGAATCGTCGGCCATTCGAACGGCCCATGTCCCTACGGCATCAACCCCGACGGTGCGCCGAACCTGGCGAAGGCCAAGGCCCTGATCAAGCAGTCCGGCGACGCCGGCGCAGCGGTCACGGTCTACAGCGAGGAGCGCGTTCCACGCACGCAGTACGTCCAGTACTACGCGAGCGTGCTCAACGCGATCGGCCTGAAGGCGACGATCAAGCCCGTCGCCGACGCGCTGTACTTCACGGTGATCAGCACGCTGAAGACCGACCCGCAGACGGGATTCGCCGATTGGAATCAGGATTTCCCGAACCCGATCGACTTCTATCTGCTGCTCAACAAGAACACGATCGCGCCGATGGGCAATTACAACTACGGGCGCGTCGATGACCCGAAGATCCAGCTAGCGATCAACAAGCTCGGCCCGATCCCGTCGAGCCAGCTGAGCCAGTACGCCAACGATTGGAAGGCCGTCGACGCCTACGTGGCGCAGAAGGTCTACGAGATCGTCTGGGGCTACCAGAGCTGGCCGGAGTTCACCTCGACGCGGATCAACCGCGCCGATTTGGTCGTCGGGCCGCTGTACGGATGGGACTGGACGTCGATCCATCTCAACGGCTGAGTTGATGGGAGGCCCGGAGGGGCGCGAAACGCGCCCCTCCGGCCGCCGGCCCGCGTAGCATCCCGGGGCACCAACCCGTGGCGACCCCTGCTATCCCCCCGATCAACGCGCTCGAGCGACTCGACGAGGAGGCGCTCGATGGCGTCGGCGAGACGGTCGGCGCCGGGGACGGCCTCCCACCAGGGCTCAGTCCCTATCAGATCGCCTGGCGGCGCCTGCGTCGCAACTACGTCGCACTCGCCTTCGGCGGCCTGTTCCTGCTGATCGTGGTCGTCTGCCTGCTGGCGCCGATCTACTCGGCCGACATCGCCCACGTCGGGCCCAACGACGAGTCCCAGGCCTTCAACGCGCTTGGGCCGACCGGGATCCCGATCGGCCCGACCTGGACCAGTCACTTCCTCCTCGGCGCCGACACCAACGGCCGAGACGTGGCGGTGCGCCTGCTTTACGGCGGACGCACGTCGCTGTTCATCGGCACCGTGGCGATGCTCATAACGATGGTGCTCGCCACGATCCTCGGCACGATCGCGGGCTACATGCGCGGCGCCGTCGACGGCCTGCTGTCGCGCTTCTTCGAGCTGCTGTGGGCCTACCCGGCGCTGCTGCTCGGCATCGCCCTGGGCGTCAGCCTCCAACTGGGCGGTCTCGACCTCGGCCTGTTTTCGCTCCACGGCAATTCGCTGCTGGTTCCCGCGCTGGTCGTCGGCGTCGTCTACATCCCCTATGTCGCGAAGCCGATCCGCGCGCAGGTGTTGACCCTGCGCGAGCGTGAGTTCGTCGACGCCGCGCGCCAGCAGGGACTCGGGCCCGTGCGGATCATGGTCGGCGAGATCCTCCCCAACCTCGCCTCGACGATCATCGTCTTCGTCCCGCTGATCCTCGCCAACGCGATCCTGCTCGAGGCAGGGCTTTCCTATCTCGGCGCGGGCGTGCAGCCGCCGAACGCCTCCTGGGGCACGATGATCAGCGACGGCGTTCACACGATTCCGGCGGCGATCCATTTGACGATCGTCCCCGGCGCCATGCTCGTGCTCTGCGTGCTGGGCATCAACGTCTTCGGCGACGGTTTGCGAGACGCACTCGACCCGCGCTCCCAGGTCCGCGTCGGCAGGGCGGGCCGGCGGCGCTGGCGCCGCGCACCGGCCACAACGCCGGATCTGGAGGAGGCCGGCTGATGCTCCGCTTCGCGCTTCGCCGCATGTTCTCCGCCATCGCGCTGTTGTTCGCGATCTCGATCCTGACCTTCCTGATCTTCTTCGCGATGCCCGACAGCAACCCGGCCCTGCGGCTCGCGGGGCGCACGGCGACGGAGGTGCAGATTCACGGCATCGAGCGCGAATGGGGCTTCAACAAGCCGATCTACGTCCAGTACTACAAGACGATGGAGAAGATCTTCACCGGCAACGTGATCTCGTACACGCAGCAGCTCAACGTCGAGCACCAGATCCTCCTGGACCTGCCGCCGACGCTGTCGCTGGCGATCGGGGCGGGGATCATCTGGTTCTTCTTCGGCGTCGTCTTCGGCGTTCTCGCCGCGGTCCGCGCCGGGCGGCTGCTTGACCGGGCGCTGACAGTGCTCTCGCTGATCGGCGTCTCGACTCCGGTCTTCTTCCTGGGTTCGATGCTCCTCTTCTACCTCGGGTTCAAGGCGGGGCTCTTCCCGCTCGGGGACTACGTGAACATCACGACCAACCCGGTGCAGTGGCTCTACCACATGATCCTGCCCTGGTGCACGCTGTCGGCCGTCTTCATCGGCGTCTACTCGCGGGTGCTGCGCTCGACGATCCTCGACATGGTCAACGAGGACTTCGTGCGCACCGCCCGCGCCAAGGGCCTGACCGAGCGTCAGGTCATGATCCGCCACGTCCTGCGCAACAGCCTGATCCCGATCGTCTCGCTGTGGGGCCTGGACTTCGCCTCGGTGATCGGTGGCGGCGCGATCCTCACGGAGTCGGTCTTCAACCTCCAGGGCGTCGGCGAGTACGCCGCCCAGTCGATCCAGCTGCTGGACGTGCCGCCGATCCTCGTGATCACGATGTTCGGCGCCTTCTTCGTCGTGCTGCTCGGCGCGATCGTCGACATCGTGCACGCCGCGCTCGATCCGAGAATACGGTTGTCGGCGTGAGCTCCGCCACGCCGCTGCTCTCGGTGGAGGACCTCCGCGTCAGCTTCCGCACCGAGGATGGGCTCGTGCGCGCCGTCGACGGCGTGTCCTTCACCGTCGCTCCCGGCGAGGTCGTGGCGATCGTCGGCGAGTCGGGGTCCGGCAAGTCGGTCACCTCGATGACCCTGATGGGCCTGACCCGCTCGCCGAACGCCTTCTTCGAGGGAAACGCGTTCTTCGAGGGCACCGAGCTGATCCGGGCGAGCAACGACCAGCTGCGGCGGATCCGCGGCGCCCGCATCGCGATGATCTTCCAGGATCCGATCAGCTCACTGGATCCGGTCCAACGGATCGGCAAGCAGATCGCCGAGCAGATCCTCGTGCACGAGCGCGATGTCAGCAAGGCCGCGGCGCTCGGTCGCGCGGTCGAGCTGATGGAGCGCGTCGGCATCCCGCGTGCGCGCGACCGCGCCCGCTCCTACCCGCACGAGTTCTCCGGCGGCATGCGCCAGCGGGTGATGATCGCGATGGCGCTGTCGTGCTCGCCGAGCCTGCTGATCGCCGACGAGCCGACAACGGCGCTGGATGTGACGATCCAGGCGCAGATCCTCGACGAGCTGCGCCTGCTGCGCGAGCACAGCCACACGGGCATCATCCTCGTCACCCACGACCTGGGCGTCGTCGCCGACATCGCCGATCGCGTCGTTGTGATGTACGCCGGCCGCGTGGTCGAGCAGGGCACGCTCGACGAGCTCTTCTACGACCCCCAGCACCCCTATACATGGGGGCTGCTCGGCTCGATCACGCGCATCGACGGCGACCGCTCGCGCCATCTGCCGGCGATCGGCGGGCTGCCGCCTTCGCTGATGAACCCGCCGACCGGTTGCCATTTCCGCCCGCGCTGCCCTCACGCCTTCGAAAAGTGCCTCGAGGTGCCACCGCTCGCCGCGCAACTGTCGAACGCTCCAGGGCATCTCGATCGCTGCTGGCTCGGCCCTGACGAGAAGGCCGCGCGGCGTCTCGTCGACGGGCGGTTCGGCCTCGCCTCGTCCCGCACGGTGACGGCGTGAGCGAGGCGGTCCCGCTGCTCGAGGCCGAGCACCTCCAGATCCACTTCCCCGTCCGCGGCAGCGGCCGGCTCGGCCGGCGGCGAGAGTCCGTGCAGGCCGTGTCGGACGTCTCCTTCAAGCTGCGAGAGGGCGAGACGCTCGGCATCGTCGGCGAGTCGGGGTGCGGCAAGACCACGCTGATCCGCGGCCTCGTGCGGCTGCTCGACCCGACCGGCGGCTCGGTGCGCTTTCGCGGCATCGACATCACCAAGGCCTCGCGCCGCAAGATGGCGCCGCTTCGCCGCGAGATGCAGATGGTCTTCCAGGATCCGCAGGCGTCACTCAATCCCCGCAAGCGAGTGCGCCAGATCCTCGCCACGCCGCTGCGCATCGCCGGCGTGCCGCGCGGCGAGTTCGAGCGGCGCTCACGCGAACTGCTCGAGCGCGTCGGGCTGAACCCCGAACACCTCGACCGCTTCCCGCACGAGTTCTCCGGCGGGCAGCGCCAGCGCATCGGCATCGCGCGCGCACTGGCGCTCGGGCCGAAGGTGATCATGCTCGACGAGCCCGTCTCTGCCCTGGATGTCTCGATCCAGGCCCAGGTGATCAACCTGCTGGACGTGCTGCAGGACGAGCTCGCCCTGACCTTCGTGTTCGTCGCCCACGATCTGTCCGTGGTCCGCCACGTGTCCGACCGCATCGCCGTCATGTATCTCGGCAAGATCGTCGAGCTCTCACCGTCGCAGGCGCTCTACGACAAGCCGATCCACCACTACACGCGAACGCTCCTGTCAGCGATCCCGATCCCCGACCCGCGCGAGAACCGCGAGCGCACGAGAACCAAGGTCGAGGGCGAGCCTCCCAACCCGATCGCACCGCCACGCGGCTGCCACTTCCACACGCGCTGCCCTGCCGCCGACGGGCTGTGCCGGACGATCGAACCGCCGCTGACGGAATACGCCGACGGTCACCTCGCCGCGTGTCACCATCCGCTCGCCGTGAGCGCGCAGGAGATCGCCGCGGCGAAACGCTCGCCGGCGAGCCCGCTGAGCGCTGGCGACGAGCTCCCGGTCGCGCCGGGACGGTAGCGGCGATCGCTAGACTCGGTCGGTGGCCTCCGTCAAGCTGCACCGCTGCTCCTGGACCTTCCTGCACACCGATCTCGACGCGTGCTGGAAGGTGCAGCGCGCACTCGACGAGCAGGGGATCTCCTACGAGGTCGTCAAGCACGGCTTCGGGAAGGGCACTCGGTCCGAGTTGCGAGCGCTGAGCGGCCAGAAGTGGCTGCCCGTGATCGAGTTCGAGGACGGCCACGCCTTCCGCGCCGAATCGGACGCGATGGCCGCCCGGGTCCGCGCCGGCCAGCTGTTCGACTGAGCGACCCTCGCCTGCAGCGGACACCGCCCGTGCGCTGAGTCCTGCGATGTTCTTGCTCCTCCTGATCGCCCTGCCCGTCGCCGAGGTCTTCGCCTTCATCGAGGTGGGTGGCGCGATCGGCTGGCTTCCCGCCGTCGTCATCCTGCTCGCGACGTCGGTGCTCGGGGCGCAGCTGCTGCGCATCCAGAGCCGATCGGCGATCGAACGCGTGTCGCAGGCGGTCTCCGAGCGCCGCGCCCCCGCACGCGCCGCGCTCGACGGCGTGCTCAACTTCGGCGGCGCCCTCCTGCTTGTGGTGCCCGGCTTCGTCACGGACGCCTGCGGCGTGCTTCTGCTTCTTCCGCCCACGCGATCGCTCGCGCGCCGCTGGCTGACACGCCACTACACCGGTGGCGCGATGAGATTCGTGGCGAGCACCGGACGATTCGCGTCAGGCGAACGTGGCCCGCGTCCGGACGACGTCGACTCGACGGCGATCGACGACGATGTGCCTCAGCTCGATCGCTGAGCCTCGACCGTTGGCGCCGCGCTGCCCGGGGGTGGTCCACGCGACACCTGTCGGGGATCGCGCCCCCCGCACGCCGCCGCTAGATTCGCTGTCGCTGCACGGACGCAGGCGCATCACCGAGGGCCGCCACCGCAGGCACGCGACGGCGGCCCTCGGTCTCCTCCGAACCCCGCTCGCACGCCGCCGGCGCCCGCTTGCCATACTCCCGGGCCCAACGTCTGGGGGCGTAGCTCAGTCGGTTAGAGCGCCGGCCTGTCACGCCGGAGGTCGCGGGTTCGAGTCCCGTCGCTCCCGTAGGAGGAAGTGGCTGCAAATGGGTTGGGTCTTGGCGTTGGAACGGGCCCGAGCCAACGTCAGAGCAGCCGTTGAGTACCACAGTCGAGTACCACTTGAGGGTTTCAAAGCGCGTCCAGAACGGGCGGCCTCCGGCGATAAAAGCCGGAGGTTGAGCCCTCGTCGCGCTGAATCTGACGCGAGAGAGCCCAAGGCCGAGTATCTGCTCGGTGTTCGCAGCCGTTTATGCGGCTAGCCGGAATGGCGTCACCTCAGGTGATACTGTCTGATGCGACGCGAAGCGGAGCGTCGGGGAAGCCTTTTGAGCGACCTCAGCTTGCTGAGGGGCATGGCTGAGAGCGTGCGCCGTCCGGGCCACGCGCGCTCCCTTTCACGCGGGACGGGGTCGCGCAGGCCGAGCGGGATGTGTTGTCGCTTTCGCTTGGTAAGGCAACAGTCGGGGTCGGGACCCACGGCCGATGCCGACCCAACGCGCCGACTCAGGGATCACGGCGCGGGAGACCCGGCTGGCCGTGGGAGCGCCGGGGCCGGAGAGGCGACCGAGGGGTTCGACTCGTACCGTGATTTCGGAGCGTGCCGGAGTCTCACCGCCGTGGGGCAGCGGTTGGGCGAGAGTGGGGGACTGCCGACGCGCGACCGGATTCCGGAGCGCCCGCGGGCGGGT
>CAWHDS010000002.1:0-5168 GCA_963828135.1 uncultured Solirubrobacterales bacterium | reverse complement strand
CGGCTCCGGCCTGCGTGACGGGCGACCACATGATCGGCAGCAGGCCGAACGGATCGCGCAGACGGTCATGATCTTGGGCCTGATCCTCTGGACCGCGCCCTCCATAATGGCGTCGTGCAGGTCCGCCGGCGTGTTCAGGCGGCCCGCCGCCTGGAACTTGTCCCAGGCGGAAACCGCGCCGGCTCCGCGGGAGGCGACGCAGTCCCAAGCTCAAGGGCCTGCGAAGTAACCTCGGCGCAAGCGCAAGCGCTAGGCTAAGGCAGTGTTTCGGCGCTCGCTGATGACGTTACTCGTGGTAGCTTCGGCGGTCCCCGCATCGAGTCTTGTTGCTCGCGCAGCGACCGGCGGCGTCGCGACGTCAGCGATCACATTCGGCGCAGTGTTTCGTGCCGCGGGCACAAGGAGGTATGTTGCGCTTGGGGACTGGTATTCGTCTGGCTTGTCGAGATTGCCTACCGCGGGGATCACCGAGAGCAAACTGAGCTGGAGCAGCTACTTCGTCCTCAGAGCAGGGCGCAGATGCACGCTTCAAGCGAACTACGACGGCTTGAAAGAGACAACGACAGACATCATCACGGCCGTCACTCGCACGGCTGGCGGGAACGTCATATCGCAAACGTCCAACGGCACACCTCAGGCAACACTCGTCCTGGGCACTGACGGCTCAGTGCGAGTCTTGCCGGCTACTGTGATCGGCGCATCTACCAGAGCAACCTTCGTGGGCTTTGAACTCTATCCGCCGCTCGGACTGCTTAGCTCAGGCGGCTCCGTTCGGTCGATGCTGGTCTTGACGATCACCGGCACCACCGCGGAAGGTCGTCAGCAATTACAGAAGCTCGTCGAGCCCGGGCAGACTACAGCGCGGATCGAGATCACGTGGGAGGCGTCCGCGGCGCCGATGATCACGTCGCTTACAACTCCGGCGGGGATCTTCTCCCACGTGATCGGTGTCCACCTCCAAGCCGTGGCCGCACGCGGTCTAAACTTCGCGCCGGCCTATGCCGCGCAGGCACCCCAGATAGCACGACTGTTCAACGGGCTCGGTGGGGACATAGAGACCTACTACGCTCCAGGAGTGGGAGAGGTCGAGTCAATAGCCGGACCGAAGTCGATTTTCCCGGGCCTGACATCAAAGCTTGTGAGCTGTATCGGCTAGGCCCATGTCGCTGCGGCAGTTCATCCGACGATACGCTTCGCGACGGCTTGTGCGAATAATAGCGGTTGCAGCAGCGTTCGCGGGTGCCGCTGCACAGCCGGCACTGGGCGACGGTGGTCAGACCATTGCAGGCGCGCCTACCGTCGTATCGGGCCAGCAGGTGATCGGCAACACCGCTGATGGTGCATTGGATGGCGCGAACTATCACATTTGGTGGAACCTCGACGTGACGGCTGGTGACCAGGTAACAATCGATTGGCAGGCGCCGAACTATGCTCACGGCGATTATCCTGAGCTGCAAGTGTTCCCGTTGGGCACCAACGACTCGACCTATAGCAGGATCCCATTTGGCACCTATCAGGTGCAGGCGCCGAATGCGAACGGAAGCAACCAGCTTCAGTTCACCGCCTCCGGAACTGGCGTCGTTCCGATGGACTTTACGACTGGTCCGACCAACTGCTGCTCCTCGGCGAGCACGGGTCCTTTCAGTTTTGTCGCCTACGTGCATCACGCGGTCACGCCGACTGTCTTTCTTGCGCCTCCCTCCATAGAAGCACTCGTCGGGTCGACAGTCACCGTTACCGCGCGCGTGGCAACGAGTGGGGTGGTCGGGAAGCCTAAGGCACGTGTCGTATTATCGGTCGACTCTGGTCCAAACGCCGGCGTCATGAGGTCAGGCACTACGGATGGGACAGGGAATGTGACCTTCTCGTACAGGGGCGCGCATCGCCTTGGAGTTGACGCGTTGTCGGCGGTCGTCGCGGGCGGCCAGGGTAACCCCGAAACGGCGAGCGATAGCGTTGAGTGGGTTCAACCTCGATGCCCGCCGCAAGCCGGTGGCAAGTTCGTTCGGTTCTTCAAGGACGCGGCCTGCGTGCTTCAACCGGTGCTCCAGGTCGGAGAATGCGCGATCAGCGTCTTTACTTCCTTCAAGATCAAAGTCGAAGCAGCGGACGCGCTCTACAAGCTGCTCATCAACTACTCCATCTTCAACACTGCGGACGACGCTTACCACTGGTTTACGAAGTACAGGACCGCACGCGCAGTCGCAGCGGGATTGCCAGGTCTGCTCCAGAACCTCAAGGATGGGCAACTTGTCGCCGTAGGAGAGAAGCTGGCGAACATCGCTGGATTCGGCAGCTGCCTCAACGTGGTCGCGGGCGCGGTACCGTCGTGATCCCGGACGTTGAACACAGTGCGCAGTGCAACGCCGCGCAGGCGGCCTGCAACTCCAAGCTGCCCAGTCGACCGGAGACGGGCTCCAGGTTCACTCCCGTCACGAACCGCGCGCCGGGCCCCGCGCGACTACCCGCGCAGCACTTGGCGCTCCCCGAAACGACCGTCTCGGACGCGAGCCGCCCGGCCGCCGCATTGGACGGCCAACAGCAGTCTCGGCCAAACTGAACGGCGGTAGCGCAGTTGGGCGGAAGCAGGAGCGCCGTCCGCCGCCAGGCGCGCGGTCGGCGGCCTCAGTTGGCCCGCTCGCGCCGTGCGATTGCGACCGCGAGCCGCTCGGGGGTCTCTCGAGCCCCGCGTTCGAGCGTCATGTCGGCATGGACCGTTCCCAACGACCGCGACGACGTCGAAGTCCGCGATCCGTCGCTTTCCGCTGGCACTAAGTTCTGACTCTTGGACTGTCGTGGGTGCTGTGCGGTCGAAGTCCGCTCAGCCCGTACATCTAGTGAGCTCGAAGACTTCTCCTGGGAAGATCGTCTGCGGACCCAAGATCGTCTCGACTTGGCCTGCCCCACGCGCGTAGTAGATCTCCTCGTCCCCAGCGGCAAGCACGTCCAGCGAGGTAAACGCCTTGACTAGAATCGATGCTTGACCCTGAGCTGCCCGCGCAAAATTCACGCCGCGCACGGCTACTGTCTGTATGTGGACACCCACAACGTTCGAGAACGTCCCAGCTGGCGTCACGATTGACGTGACGCTCGGAGCTGGTGAAACTTTCCACGTGACATCGATCCGCGCGGCGGCTTGTCCAAACGTCACAAGCTGCGTCACCGCTTGCCGGCCGGTGGCATTGATACCCGCGATAACTAGCTGCGCTTGCGACATCGCAGACTGTCCTCTTCGCAGCATGGCTACCGAAGGATATAACTCAGACCCTACGAACGATATGCGAACATTAGACGTATCCACGGGAGCGGGCTGGATTTCAAGTGACGCGTTAGGGGCTAGCACGAGCCGGACATCGATGCCGCTATCCGTTTCGTCGATCACCTCTTCCCGAGCGTCGCGCGTGACCGCCGTGACCTGGATGTTCTCAGTACTCTCCAGGCCTCGATAGGCACCCGAGAGCGTGCAGGTGCGGCCCGCCCGAGCGACAAAGTAGTTACTCCAAATGTCTGGTCTGGAAAAGCCCGGACTACTCGCCGACGTTGCCGTGGCGCCGGCCGGCCCCACGGGCCAACAGAGGGCGAGAGTAGCGACAGCGCAGACCAGAGCGCGCTTCATGACCGCACGCAGCCCCGCGACGCCCGCTTCATGTCAGCGATGCTAGCAGCCCGGCCGGGCTCATTAACAAGCCCGACCGGCTATACGAGACTAACATCTCCCGACTATTCCTCAGGGGCGCAGCTCGTCAGCCAGTTAAGCGGAAGCTGTCGAGAATGGTCGTGGCGAGCGCGTGCTGGCTCGGCGGCAGCCACAGCTCAACGCTCACGTATCCGTCGAACCCGCCGTTCTGGCGCGTGACGATCGAGATGCCGTTCGCGGTCCACGGGTCATCGTCCGTGAAGTTCTGGAACACGTCTTCCGACGCGCTAAGCCGCTCGACGTTGGTCGCGTATTGTGGGACGCCCGCTCGGGCGCCTTCCTGCTGCGCGCAGCCGGCGCAGCCGCTGAGCACTACGAGCATCTTCCGCAGCGCGTTAACCGGATCGAACCAGAGGTGCGTGTCGTGGTCGGACGGGTAGCTCGCGTTGGCGAACCGCCACGTGCTCGGGAGCTCGACGCTGTACCCACCGCCGGGAGGCGACACGCGCTTGAGCGCCACGCTAGACGCGCTGGCGACTCCGGCCGTGAGTGCGATGCTGCACGCGAGAGCTACGGCGGCGCTGACCCTGGCCAATCGCGACATCCGGCGATGATAATCGCTCGACGGAGCGTTCGAAGCGCCGGCGTCCAACAGCACCGGGCCAAGCGATCTACATGCCTCCCTTTGTTGTCACTGTCTGGTTCACCGTGCGGTCCCGTGCCTACGCGCAGGCCTTCCCGGATAGTCTCACTCAGGAGGCGCTCGGTCGCTCCCTGCGACCTCCACCGGTCGGAGATCAACCTTCTTGACCACTGCCGGCGTGATCCCCGCCCTAGCGACCAGCCGCGAAGGCCAGCCGTCAGAGACAGTCGCTACGCTGATCGAGCAGGTGCTTACACAAGCGAGACTCGGAGGTCTTCATGGCGGATGTTCTGGGCAAGCTGCGTAGCGATTTGGAGAAGCGTTTGCATGAACTCGAACCGCTGATCGAAGAGCACGCGCAGGTACGCAAGGCGCTGGATGCATTGAAGGGCGCGGGGACGCGGGCACAACGCGCCGCCACGACTCCAGCCCCCAAGGCGAGCACTGCAACGTCGACCAGTGGGCGTGGTCGTCCTCGTGGTTCCGGGCGTCGTGCAGAAGAAGCGCTCAAGCTTGTGCATCGGCATCCTGGGATCACGCTTCAAGAGATGGCCAAACGCATGAAAATCAAGGCCAACTACCTCTATCGCGTGCTCCCTCAGCTAGAGAAGGACGGGAAGATCAAGAAGCAGCACAAGGGGTACCACCCGCCTGAGAACTAACCGCCGCGACGTTTCCTAAGCCAGTTCGACGGCACCGGCGCGTGCGCAGGAGCTACTCCGTCGACCCCAGCGGCGAGACGCGCGGCGAGTATGCCTGACGCGCGAGTGCCTGGGCCGGCAGTGGCGAACGGCGGACAGCCCAGACCTCGTCTACTGTCATCGAATCACCGGTGGGGCCACCGTTTCCGGGGGCTCGTGCCGGACTACGGCGATGCTGCTTGTGTTG
>CAWHDS010000001.1:0-526430 GCA_963828135.1 uncultured Solirubrobacterales bacterium | reverse complement strand
GCCAGACGAGGAGCGCCGCGACGATAAGCCCGATCACGAGAAGATCAACAGAGACCGCGGCGGCGTCGTTGAACCTGTCCAGGTTGAACGCCAGGTAGTACGCGAGCTGGTTCGGCGACCACTGGGCGGGCACCTCGCCGTTGGTCGCCACGCCGAGGATCTGGGGCTCGACAAACAGCTGCGACCCGGCCGCAAACGCGAGCACGAGCATGTACACGATCCACTTGCGGATCAGGGGGATCTTGATTCGCACGGCGGTCTGAAAAGCATTCGACCCGTCGATCTCGGCCGCCTCGATCAGCTCCTGGGGAATGTTGTTCAGCGCGCCGTACATGATGACGATCCAACCCCCGGCGCCGGTGAAAAAGGCCATGATCGCGAAGATGATCGGGAGGTTTGACGGTGCGACGGTGTTGGCCAGAACCTGGTAGTGAAACGCGTGCAATATGAATGCCCACGGGCTCCCGCTCGGGGTGAACATGAACAGCCAGACGATCGCGCTTGCCGCGCCCGCCATGGCCCCCGGGAGATAGAAGATAAAGCGAAACGCCGTGCTGACCCGCCGTGCGAGGGTGTGCACCATCAGCGCCAACGTCACGACGAAAAAGGTCTGACTGACCAGCCAGATCGCCTCGAACTCGAAAACGTGCTCGAACGCCGGCGCGAATTCAAAGAAGTTGAACGTGTTGACGAAGTGCGCGAAGCCGATGCCGCCCGGCGCGCTCAGCGCCAGGGCGATCGCATAGATCGCTGGCGCGACGCCCAAAGCCAGGAGCAGCACCACGTAGAGGGCGACGAAGAAGTAGCCCGCCGTACGCGAGCCGCCAACCGGTCCATCGGAGCGACGTCCCCCGGCCCGGCGTCCCCGGCGAGCGCTCACGCGTCCGTCGGGGACAACCGTTGCCGAAGGAATCGTCATTGCGTCACTGACTACTGATTGCTGTTGCTACTCCCGCCGAGCCTACAGACTGACGTTCTTGTCAGGGCTCTTGACCGTGTAGCCGGCCAGACGAGCCTGGTTCGCCAATGCCTCAGCGTAGGGCTCGAGCTGGTCCGCCATCTTCGCCGGCGGGTTGGCGGTGATGGCGGCCAGGTTCGTCGACGCCCACACGTTGTCCGTGCTCCATGGCACAGGGCTCCAGCCGTTCCACACCGAGGCCGCGGCCGACTTCCAGGTGGCCTCGGTCTCGCTAGGATCGCCGAAGACCGTTGAGAGCGACGAGACGTACTTGGCCTGATCCGCCACGTACTGCGGAAGACCTGCGTCGACGCCGACCTTCTGGATGTTCGGGCTCGTCGCCATGTACTGCGCGAACGCGGCGGCAGCCTTCGCATTCGGAGCGTGCTTAGACACGAGCCACAGACCGCCACCCAGGTCGCCGGTCACCTTCGCGCCGTTCGTCGCGACCGGAGCCGGGTACGCCACCATCGTGCCGTTGGGCACGCCGCCCGTCGCGCCGGTCTGGAACACGACCGTTCCCTCCCAGAGCGCTCCAACGGCCATGACGATCTTCGTGGGGCCACCAGGGACGGAGAAGATGCTCGAATCGGTGAGGGACTTACCTACATCTCCCGACGCGTCGAGCAGATTCATGATTCCCGTGCAGTTGGCGGAGTTCGGGTTGATCTCGATCGTGCCCTTCCCGGTGACCTGGTCCAGCGGGCACTCATTGGCCCACAGGAAGAAGTCGTCGATGCTGAACCCGTCGCCGACGCTCCCGATGAAGTAGCCCGGGTGAGCGGTGTTGAGCGCCGTACCGTCCGCAAGGTACTGTTGCCAGGTTGTCGGAATCGGTGCACTGCCGAAGAACTGGCTGTACAGCGTTGGGTTTACCCAGAGCACCTCGGCAGCGCTGTCATTGCGCAGGCAGATGATCTGGCCGCTCGGTGTCGTGCAGCCGCTCATCGAGGTGCCCGCGAAACCGTTGAGAACCTTCTTCGGGACGTAGTTCTTGAGGTTGAGCAGGTCGTTATACGGCGCCGTGCCGAGCTGGACCGCGTCGTAGTTCTGCGTGTCGAACATCACGTCCGGTGCGTTCGATGGCCAGCCGGTGCGGTTCCACAGAGCGAACTTCGACTGCAGGACACCGGTGCCATTCTCGTTGCCGTTGTAGATGACCCACTTGATGTTGGCGTGAGGGTTGGCCGCCATATAGGCCTTCTCGTAGGGAACGCGATTCGTGTCGATCCAGACGATGAGCGGCGGTGCAGCGGCCTTCGCGCCCGCGCTGGCGACGCCGACCACGGCGACTGTCCCGCCGGCGATAGCGAGTGCGGTGGATGCGATGAGCGCCGTGCAAAGCCCGCGCCTGCGGGTGCGCCGAAGCTTCATCGCGGTAGATGAACTCACGGTGTGAAACACCTTGTCTCCTCCTGTGATGATGGTTAAGCGGTGTTGTCGTGGAAGCTGTGCCAGGCGAAGCGCGTGGCAGGTCTCATGTGACTGGTTCGGCGACGCTGGGCGGGACCGGCGCACCTGCCTGATCGACTACATAAGGAGCCAGCTCCTTGGGGTAGTCGGGGCCTGCGACCAGACCGACACCCGGGCCGGCCGGTGCGCCGACCATTCCGTTGGCGTCGATGCCCTCCTCGCGGACCACTGGGTTGCTGGTGACGAGCGACTCGTAATAGGTGCAGTTCGAAATCGCCATGCACAGATGCCGCGCGTACACGGTGGGGCCGTGCGGTTCGGCGCGAAGGCGGAACGCGTCGGCGAGGTGTGCGATCCGCATCGCGCCGGTGAACCCACCGCGCAGCTCGGTGCTCGTTCGGACGAAGCTCGCGCAGCCGCTCGCGATAAAATCGGCGGTGTTCATGTGGACCCCGTCGGAGGTTTCGCCGACGTTCAGCGGAACGCGCACCCGCTCGGCGAGCCACTTGTACGACGTGATGCTGAACTCGCGAATCGGCTCCTCGTACCAGAGGTATCCAGCCGCGGCCAGGGCATCGCCGACGTATACGGCGTCAGGAAGATCGAATGCCGCCGACCCGTCGTACATCAGCGGGAGGTCGCTGCCGACATGGTCACGAAGCGCCGTGCACAGCTCCGCGTCGCGTCGCGCGTCTCCCCACGCATGGAGCTTGATCGCCGGGTAGCCGAGCTCGATGCATTGGGTGGCGACGTCGAGGTACTCGGCGATGCTCGAAAACGTGGATGTCGATGCGTACGCCGGGATCTCGCGTCGAAAGCCTCCGAGCACCTCCCACGTCGGCGCGCCGTAGTAGCGGCCGGCCAGGTCCCAGAGTGCTGTGTCGATGAGGCCGAGCAGGAAGATCGGGAGCTCCTCCGTGCGATCGATCTCCCAGATGCGGTGCCAAAGCCATTCGCGTTGGAGCGGATCGGCGCCGATCAGCTCGTCGCGGAGCACGTGCTCGAACGCGTCGGCGACGATCGGACCGGCGCCCCGCCGGGGCGCAATCGCTACGCCATCGACGCCCTCGTCGGTTCGCAGGCGAATCACGCCGACCTCCCGGTCGGGAGGGCTGCCGCGCAGACCGTCACGCCAAATGAAGGCGGGATTGGCGCCCGGCGCGAATACGCTGAAGGTTTCGACGTCTGTGATGCGCAAGTTCGCCTCCCCGCGATTGGTGCCCGCAGACGGCGGGCTCACCCGTACCGTATATAACCAGACGTATGATGTCAGAGGAGTACGGGGGAATGCAAGTAGGAACCGTCATCGAATCTGTTGCGGTTCCCGCAACGTGGGCCTGCGGCGGGTCGATCATCCCCGAGCAGGGAGGCTGCCGTCGCAGTTGACGGGGTCGCTGCGCTACGCGCACACAGTGCGCCGGCCTGCGACGTATCGCGTGACGGTCGCGTTCAGGCGCGCGCCGACGGGACTAGGCCAAGCGGCGGGCCCGACGCTCGAGCCACGATCCTAGAATGTGCTCGCGCATCGCGGCCGCGGCTCCGTCGGCGTCCCGCTTCGCGAGTCGCTCGTAGATCTTGAGGTGCCCGCGGTGGGAGGAGGCCAGATCTTCGGTAGTGGTCGTTCCCGTGTAGCGCATGCTCGCTCGGGCGAACGGATGGATCGCTCGAATGATCGACCGGCCCAGTTGGTTCCCCGAGCCTCGAAGGATCAGGTCGTGGTACTCCGTGTCGGCAAGCGCATAGGCGTCGGTCTGGTCAAGCATCTGCCCGAGTGCGATCAGCGCCGCATGTAGTTCGCTGAGCTGGTCGTCGCTCATCGCCAGGGCCGCGCGCCGCGTCATCTGCGACTCGAGCCCGACACGGACGTCAACCAGATCGTCGAGGGTCTTGAGCGTCTCGTCGAAGCGGATCGACGCTTCGAGCACAAGCGGGTCCAGCAGGTTCCACTGCTCCGGAGCCGTCACCGTCGTCCCCTGGCCCTGTCTCGCACGGACGAGGCCCTTCTCCTCGAGCACCTTGACCGACTCGCGAATGACGCTTCGGCTGACGCCGAATGCGGCGCATAGCTCACGCTCGGTCGGGAGCGTCGAATCCGGCGGGAGTGCCCCGCTCACGATGTTGTCGATGATCGTCGACAGCACGGCCGTCCCGAGTCGCGCGGGTCGAGGCTGCGGCTGCCCGTTGATGAGCGAATCAAGGCTTACAGTCATCGCCGCCGTCCCGGCATCGGTGTCGCCCGCGCGGCAGCCTCGGCGATCCCCTCAGGTGCTTGCCAACCGCCCTCGCGAGGCCGGGGGTCCAGGTCGCAGACGCCGAGCCGCTCTTGCATGGACTCGCAGTCCACGCGCCTCCCCGGCTCCGCATCGCCCAGGCCAGCCTCGTTGCGCAGGCCGCAAACGCCCCCACGTACGAGATCGCGTCCCCTGACAGCTACATAGACCACATAGCAAGCATTACACGACGCGAACCCGAACGGCACCCCGGTGGACCCTCGGGCGAACGCGTCCGCCAGGCATCCGCGCCAGACTGTTTCCAGCCGTCTGGCAAACGACCGACATCGTGGCTTGACCGCGCCGAGATGCGCCCCTGGCAGACAGAGTCGTGTCGTTTGCCTCCCGCTTCGTAGCGGCTTCGTGCCCTCAGCGGCGGCCATCGAGGTCTGGCGTCGGGTCATTCGCGGCCTGGTGTAGCTTTCATCAGATGTCTGGTGTTAGCCGGCCGGAGCGTCGCGGAGCAGCCCGGACTCGGCCCGCAGCCGGCTCGGCAGGGGGCAGGCGCCGCGTCGGCTGGGCTAGACCCCAAAGCGCTCGTCGGCGGTCGCGGGCGGGATACCTGTTCGTTGGGGGCTACGCGGCGTTGCTCGTGGTCGTCGGCATCTGGCCGGCGGGGTATGCGCTGAATCTTGCGTTGACGTCATTTGGTGGGGCGTTCACCGGCCTGACGAACTTCATCAACACCTACAACCAGGGCTTCCTGATTCCGGCGTTCGAGCACGTCGGAGAGTTCATGGCGATCTGGTTGACGGCGCTGATCGTGATCGTGATCGGTTTGTCGCTGGTGATGCACACGCTTGCTCGGCGGGTCAGCGCGCCCTTCCGCTTCCTGTTCTATATGCCCGCGGCGTTTGCTGGCTCGGCGAGTGTGCTGGTCTGGCTTTTCATGTTGCAGCCGGGGCTGAGCCCGTGGGACTTCGTGCTCCACGCGCTGCGCTACCAGACGTTGGGTGATTCGCTGGCTTCCGGCAACCTACCGATCGTCTACGCGCTGATCGCGTTCTGGACCGGTGCTGGCAGCTGGATCCTCGTGATCCACGGGGCTCTAATGAACGTTCCCGACGAGGTGCTGGAGGCCGCGGCGCTCGACGGCGCGGGTCCGGTCCAGACGGCGCTGCGGGTCAAGCTGCCAATGATCAAGAAGTGGATCGTGTACATGCTGATTGTCGCGTTCGCCGGGGGGACCCAGCTGTTCGCTGAGCCCCAGCTGATAAGCCAGGCGAGCCAGAAGCTTGTCGATCCGCTGTGGTCCCCGAACACGCTCGCGACCTACCTCGCGTTCCAATACGACAACTTCAACTACGCAGCCGCGATCGCCATCGACCTCCTCGTCGTTGCCATCGTCTGCGCCGGACTCCTCGTGTCTCGCACGGACCTCTTCAAGGCGGGCTAGATGCGATCGGTCAACATCTCGGTCAAGCTCGACGTGTCGATCACCCCGCAGCCGTGGTCGCCGCGTCGGCTGTTGGCCCGGGGGGCCTGGCGGCTGATCGTGTTGGGTGTGCTGGCCTTCGCTGGGATCTTCTTCGTGGTGCCGATCGTCTGGCTGTTGCTCGAGTCGACGAGGACGGGGCTGCAATCGCAGTTCGGTTCCCCGTTGGGGTTCGGATCGTTCAATCAGATCCTGGCGAATTGGCAGGTGCTGTTCTCCGGCTTCCTCGGCCAACCCGGCACGTGGCTCGCGAACTCGGCGCTGTACTCGGTCTCGGGCGTGCTGATCGCCGTGGGCCTCGGGATCCCGGCCGGCTACGGGCTCGCGGCGTTCGAGTTCGTCGGCCGGCGCCCGCTGCTGATCGCGACGATGATCGCGATGCTGATCCCGACCAACGCACTCGTGTTGCCACTGGTTCTCGAAGCCCACGCGCTCAGGGTGCTCAGTAGCCCGCTTGCCGTGATCCTGCCCTACGGCCTGTTCCCGTTCGGCGTGTACATCGCCTACCTGTATTTCAACACCCCCCGCGTCCACGGGCTTCTCGCCTCGGCGCGTGTCGACGGCTGCAGCGAATGGCAGGCATTCCGCCACGTCGCGCTGCCCCTCTCGACGCCTGTCACCGGGCTTGTCGTGGTCCTCGACTTCATCGCGAGCTGGACGAACTACTTCCTGCCGTGGGCGATGTACTGGGCGTTCGACCTACCGGGCCGCTACCCCGTCACACTCGGCATCGCACAGCAGCTCATGGCGGGGCCCACCTACGGCGGGTACTTGCTCCGCGACCTCGAGTTGCGGACGACAGCGCCCCCTTCGGTGGAGGCGCTGTTGATTCTCGTGAGCTGCGCACCGGTGATCATCGTCCTGCTGCTCGCGCAGCGGTGGATCGTCTCTGGCCGGCTGCAAGGCGTGTTCGTCTAGGCCCTCGCACGCCTGCGATTGCTATTCCCTGGCCCCGGAGCTTGTCGCCTCTCAGCTTCGCAACGATCTGCGGGCGAGCTGAGGCGCGGGTCACGCTGCCCTCCGCACGCGGGAGCTGCACTTTGTAGCCTCGAACGTTCTGCAGGCCGCCCTTGGGTTGCGCCCCAAGATGACCAACTCCTGCGGACCGTGCAGATGCGTCGATCCGCGGGTCGAGAGGCTGGGGTAGCCGTCGGCGTCCACGTAGCTGAGCACGATCGGACGGCCGGCGCCGAAGGCGCCGTTACTGCCTGCGCGACATGGTCGCGACGGTCACGGGTGTGGTGGGATTCCGCAGCCACTTCCCCAAGCCGGAGAGGGGACTCGAACCCCTGACCTATCGCTTACAAGGCGATTGCTCTACCAGCTGAGCTACTCCGGCGCGCTGTCCAGAGGCTAGTGGTTGCGGCGGCCCGGACGGCGGCGGCCGCGGCGAACGGCGAGCGGCCTCCGGCGGCCCGCGGCGGCCTGGCTGCGGTGGCGCGATCCGGCCTGTAACGCTTGGGCCGGCGGCGGGTATCTGAGGGTATGGCGGTCAACGGATTGGGCGACTATCACTCGCGGGCGCTCGACCGGGGCGTGAGCATTGGCGCTCTACCTCGTCGTGCGCGCCGTTCTGCAGCCCTTCTTCCACGTCTACTTCCGCATGCGGCGCCTGGGCATGGAGCATGTGCCGAAGAGCGGGCCGGTGATCTTCGCCGCGAACCACCGAAGCTTCCTCGATCCGTTCGTGATCGGCACGCTGACCCGGCGGCCCGTCTACTACGTGGCGAAGAAGGAGCTGTTCGCGCAGCCCGTCGCCGGCTGGTTGCTGAACCGGCTCGGAGCGTTCCCGATCGACCGCGGAGCCGGCGACCAGCAGGCGATGGAGACCGCGCGGCGGATCCTCGAGCGGGGGGACTGCGTGGTGATCTTCCCGGAGGGGACGAGGACGCGGCCGGGGCCGCTCGGCGCGCCGCGGCGCGGCGTCGGGCGGCTCGCGCTGCAGACCGGCGCGCCGGTCGTTCCGGTCGCCGTGTTCGGGACCGAGGCGGTGCGGCGTGGCTGGCGGGTCCGGCCGCACAGGGTGACGCTGCGGTGCGGGCGTGCGCTTTCGTTCCCGCTCGTCGAGAACCCGACGCCGGCGGAGGCTGCGGCGGTCACCGATCGGATCTGGCCGTGTGTCGTGCTCCAGTGGGATTGGCTCGGCGGCAAGATGCCCGAGCGGTCGCATCCGCCCGTGACCGTCGCGCGCCAGCCCGTACCGGTGTCCTGAGCGAAGCGGGGTAGGCTCCGCGTGTGGCGCAGACCGACGATCGCAAGGCTGCGCTCGACGCTGACTTCAGCGAGCTGTACCGCACGCACCTGCGCGACGTGTACAGCTACTCCTACTACCGCGTCGGCAATCACCACGATGCCGAGGATCTCACTGAGCAGACGTTCCTGCAGGCCTATCGCCACTTCGAGCGCGCGCAGCGCGAATCCGACGGGCGGCCGCTGCGGCCCTGGCTCATCCGCATCGCGCACAACCTCGCGGCCAACCACTACCGCGACCGTTCACGCCGCCCGCAGAGCCCGCTCGACGAGAGCTCGACCGTTGCCACGCCACACTCGACCGAGGACCTGGTCAGGGGTCGCGACGAGCTTGCGCGCGTGCTGGACGGGGTCAAGCAGCTTCCCGACGACCGCCGTGAGGCGCTGATCATGCGCTTCGCGCTCGGCATGGACAACCGCGAGATCGCCCGCGCCCTCGGGCGCACCGACGGCGCGACGAAGGTGCTGATCCACCGCGCGATCAAACAGCTGTCGACGATCGTCGCCGACGACGTGAAAGGGACCGACCGATGAGCGGCCCCGGCGGCGACGGTGGATCGATCGGCGGTCCGCGCGGCGGGCGGACGATCCGCGGCGCCGGCGACGTCGAGCGCCTGCTGCGAGCGGCGCTGGCGCCGGTCGAGCCGCCGGCCGACCTCTCCGCGCGGGTGCGCGGCACGCTGCAGAGCATCCGCGAGGTCGCGGCCGAGGAGCTCGAGGGCTGGGAGCTCGCCGCGATGCGCGACCCGCGCAACTGGGTGCGGCCGGCGATCGCCGTGGTCGGCGGCGCCGCCGCCGGGGCCGGCCTGCTGCTGCTCGGGCTGCACCAGCACCGCCGCTCACGTTCGCGCAAGCTGCTCGAGCGCGCGGAGCGCACGGCCTCCGACGTGGCGAGCAGCACGCGCGGGATGTTCGAGTCGCACTGATCCGAAACCGCCGCCGGCGCGTATCTGAAAGAGGACGATGCCGCTCCTGCCCCGACACCGTGTCTCTCCCACCGCCGCCGGGCTGCGGGAGCTGGCCGACGAGGATCTGATGGCGCTCGTGCGCCACGGCGAGGCGCGCGCGTTCGAGGTGATCTACGACCGCCACAGCGGCGTTGCCTTCTCGCTGGCCTACCGGATGTGCGGCACGCGCTCGGCGGCTGAGGACGTCGTGCAGGAGTCGTTCCTGTCGCTTTGGCGCAGCGGCGCGCGCTACGACCGCACCCGCGGCAGCGTGCGCACCTGGGTGCTCGGCATCGTGCACAACCGCGCAATCGACTCGTTGCGGCGCGGCCACGACCGCCGGCGCGCCAGTGACGAGGGCATCGAGGAGCGTTTCGAAGCGCCCGAGCAGACCGACATCGAGGTCGCGCGCCGCGACGAGGCACGCGAGATTCGCGCCGCGCTCGACGAGCTGCCGGAGGAGCAGAGCCGCGTGATCGAGCTGGCGTTCTACGGCGGCTACACGCACACCGAGATCGCTGCGATGCTGGACGCACCGATCGGCACGATCAAGGGACGCATGCGACTCGGGATGGACAAGCTGCGCCGCTCGCTCGAGGGCGCCGGAGTGGTGATCGCGGGATGAGCGAGCACGACCGCTTCCGCGACGATTGCGGCGCATACGTGCTCGGCGCGCTCGAAGAGCATGAGGCCGCCGCGCTTCGCGAGCACCTCGACTCGTGCGTGCGCTGCCGCGACGAGGTCGAGCGCCTCGCCGCGGTCGCCGAGGTGCTCGGGTCTGGGCGTGCCGGCGCTCGCGGCGCCTGCGGAGCTGCGCGCGCGGGTGCTCGACACCGTGCGCAGCGAGGCCGCGCTGTTCGAAGCTGCGCGTCCGCAGCCTGCCGCGGCGCCGCGGTGGCGGCCCACCGCGCTGCGGCCGCTCGGCGGCCTCGCGCTCGCCGCCGTGGCGCTCGGGATCGCCGTCGGGGCGCTCGTGATCGCACCCGGCACGACGGCGACACGGGTCGTGACCGCCACCGTCGCCCCGGCTTCGCGCTGGCCTGGAGCGCACGCGCCGACGGCGTTGCTGCGCGAGAGCGGCACGCAGGGCGTGCTGGTGCTCACCAACCTGCCGCCCGCGCCGCGAAACAGGATCTACGAGGTCTGGGTCAGGCGCGGCGGGCGGGCGCGGCCGACCTCGGTGCTGTTCGACGCGACCTCGGCCGGGCGCGCGACTGTCGCCGTGCCCGACCTGTCAGGAGCGAGCGCGGTGATGGTCACCGCCGAGCGCCTGGGTGGCGCGAGCGCGCCGACGACGCCGGCGCTGATCGTCGCGGCGCTCAGCTGACCGCCTCGCGGCGGCGCTGACCACGCCTCCTGGTAGCGTGGGACGCCCATGGCGACCTGCTACCGCCACCCGGGTCGCGAGACCGGCGTCGCCTGCTCGAACTGCGGCCGGCCGATCTGCCCGGACTGCATGACGACCTCGCCCGTCGGCATGCGCTGCCCGGAGTGTGCGCGCCAGACGACCAAGGTCCGCACGATCCGCTCGACGAGCCACCGTGGTCACGAGGCGACGTTGGCGCTGATCGCGATCAACGTGATCGTGTTCCTGGCCGAGGGCAGCAGTGCGTACACGCTGACCGGCGACGCCAACATCAACACGGGGATCTTCTATCACGCGCTGCTGTACGGCCCGTTCATCGAGTTCAGCCATCAGTACTACCGGCTGCTGACAAGCGGGTTCCTGCATTTCGACATCCTGCACATCGGCTTGAACATGTATGTCCTGTGGTGGGTGGGACGCCTGCTCGAGCCGGCGATCGGGCGCCAGCGCTTCCTGGCGATCTACTTCACCGGTCTGCTCGCCGGCTCGCTCGGCGTGCTGATCGTTTCGCCGCTGAACGCAACCGCCGGAGCTTCGGGCGCGATCTTCGGGCTGATGGGCGCGGCCTTCTGGGAGGCGCACAGCCGTGGCGCCGAACAGGTGCGAAACCAGCTGGTGCTGCTGATCGTGATCAACCTGGTGCTCACACTCGGCATCTCCGGCATCTCGATCGGCGCCCACGTCGGGGGCCTGATCGGCGGTGGTCTTGCGACGCTCGCCTTCCAGCAGGGAGATCGCATGCGCTCGGCGCTGATCGGATACGCCGGCTGCTTCGCGATTGCCGCGGTCGCCGTCGTTGCATCGATCGTGGTCGCGAACCACATCACGCTGCCGCCGGTCGGCTAGCGCCGCGTCGCGCGGGGTACTACGCTCACGTCCGCGCCTCCCGGCGCGCACTGATGGAACCGCTGAGCGACCCCGAGATCGATGCCGCGCTCGCCGCGCTGCGGCCGGCCTGGCGCCGTGAGGGCGACCAGATCGTCGCCGAGCTGGAGTGCGCCGACTTCGTGTCGGCGATCGCGATGGTCAACCGGATCGCGATCGCCGCGGAGCACGCCGACCACCACCCGGACATCCTGATCCACGCCTACCGCCGGCTGAGGATCACGCTCACCACCCATTCCGCCGGCGGTCTCACGCAGCGCGACTTCGCGCTGGCGCGCACGATCGACACGCTCTCCGGCCCGTAGCGCCGGCTGGCCGGGCGACGGCGAAACGCTTCACGATGCGACGGCGATGCCTGCTACCGTTGAGCGCCTCAGCGCCGACCGTATGAACGACGAACCTCCTCGAAGTAGCCGCGCTGCGGACCGGCCGTGAACTGGCTCCTGGTCGCCGCCGCCGCGGTGCTGATCGCACTCAACGCGTTCTTCGTGATCGCCGAGTACTCGCTGGTGCGGGCACGCCACTCGCGGCTGGAGCTGGCGGCCGAACAGGGCCTGCGTGGAGCGAAGCTCGCGCTGCGCCAGCTGGAGCACATCAACGAGTACATCACCACCTGCCAGGTCGGCAACACGATGGCCTCGATCGGCATCGGCGCGCTCGGCGAGCCGGCGCTGGCGCACCTGCTCGAACACGCCCTGGGGAACGCGCTCGGACACAGCGTCGCGATCGTGATCGCCGTCCTCGTCGCCTACCTGCTGATCACCAGCACGCAGATCACCGCCGGCGAGATGGTGCCGAAGCTCTACGCGATCGACCGCGCCGAACGGGTCGCGCGCCGGATTTCCCGGCCGCTGCAATGGTTCCGGATCCTCTTCAACCCGCTGATCGTCTCGCTGACGGTGGTGTCGAACGCGATGCTCGGCGTGCTCGGCGTCGACCCGCAGCGGCGGATCGCGCGGGGCGGCTCGCCCGACGAGCTCAAGCGCCTGATCCGCGACTCCGAGGCCGGCGGGATGCTCGAGGCCAACGAGGCGACGATGCTCTCGGGCGTCTTTCACCTGCACGAGCAGGAGGCGCGCCAGGTGATGACGCCGATCCCCGCTGTGGTGACGGTGGACCTCGCCGAGGACGTGCAGACCGCGCTGCGGCGCTGCATCGATTCGGGGCACACGCGGCTGCCGGTCACCGAGGATGAGAACCAGGACCGCATCCGTGGTGTGGTGCACGCGACCGGGCTGGCGCGCCGGCTGCTCGACGTCGGGCCCACCGCGACGATCGAGCCGCTCGTGCGCGACGCGCCGATCGTTCCCGAAACCAAGCCGCTCGACGACCTGCTCGCCGAGCTGCAGCGCCAGCGCGTTGCGATGGCGGTGGTCGTCGACGAATACGGGCGCGTCGTCGGGATCGTGACGATCGAGGACATCGTCGAGGAGGTCGTCGGCGAGATCACCGATGAGACAGACCCGGCGGCGGGGGACGTGCGACACATGCCGAGCGGCGACTGGTTCGTGCGCGGCCACGTCCCGGTCGCGGACCTCGAGGACCACGGGATCGTCCTCCCCAACGACGACGCCTACAACTCGATCGGCGGGCTCGTCTTCAACGACCTCGGCCGGCTGCCCAAGCGCGGCGACAAGATCGACGTCGATGGCTACGAACTGCGCGTGGAGTCGGTGCGCGAGAACCGCATCGTGCTGGTGCGGGTGCGCAAACGCCGCCCGTCGGCGAACGTCGAGGCGGCGCAGGAGTCCTGAGCGCCCGTCAGCGGGCGCGCCCTCACCGCGCACGCGCATGCACCGTGGCGCCACCGGTCCTTTAAACGCCCGACGCCCCGGGGGGTAGGCGGGGCGCCGGGAACTTCGGGGGAGGAGGTGCAGTTGCGAGAGATATGTGTCGCGTCAGGGAGTATGCGGTGCGGGGCTCAAGCCGACCTAAAAGGCGTCATAAGCTTTTCTGAATTTTCGATGCTCAGCGCGGCCGCGCCCCGTCGGCGAGCAGGCGCTCGCGCAGCGACGTGGGGATCGGGATCGATTCGCCCCGGTGGTGGTCGAAGGTGACGGTCACGTCGTAGCCCTCGGCGACGAGGCGCTCGCCGACGCGCATCTCGAACTCGATGCGGAAGCTCGAGCGTCCGACGGTCGTCGGGCGCAGGCGCGTCTCGATCAGCTCGCCGTAGCGGCCGGGGGAGCGGTACGAGATCTTCGCCTCGGCGAGGATGAAGCCGAATTCGCTGGCCTGCCCGGGGTTGTGCGCCGGATCCGCCGCGACCACGTAGGCGACCCGCGCGGATTCGAGGAAGGCGAGGAACGCGACGTTGTTCAGATGCCCCATCGCGTCGAGGTCGGCGAAGCGAACCTCGTCGGTGAAGCTGAACGGCCAGGCGCCGGCGCTCACTGCGCCGCCGCCCCCCAGCGAAAGCCAGTCGTGCTCGGCGCCGGCGCCAGCGGGCTGCCCGGGAGGGCGTCGGGCAGCGGGTCGAGGTTGTAGCCGGCGGGCGCGACGTCGTTGGGGGCGTCGGGGTGAAACAGCGAAGCGAGGTACTGGATCTGGCCGCGTCCGACGCCCAGCTCCGTCTGGCCGCCGCCGTAGTTGCCGATCGCGTGCGCCGCGCAGTGGTCGTAGAAGTCGAGCAGCGCCGCCAGCGTGCCGAAGCGCGACGGCTTCACGTTCAGCATCCGCGGCGGGAAGGGCAGCGCCAGCACGTCGGCGACGGAGTGGATCGGCGCGTCCCAGGTGATGCGGTCGTGGTGGTGCGCCAGCACGGCCTCGGTCTCCGCGACGAGCGCCGGGTCCTCGATCCAGGCGTCCGGCAGGAGCTCCGCGATCAGGCCGTAGAGGAGCGGGTTCGGCGCATTGTCGACGCTGGTGCCGGCGTAGAAGCCCTTGAGGTCGGCGGTGGCGACGATCCGCCGCGACGCGAGCTCCCCGATCAGCGCCGCGTCCCAGCTCGCCGTCGGGTCGAGCTTGAAGTGCAGGCCGGGGTGGTGGGCCAGGCGCGCGTCGATCGGCTCGAGCGTCGGCGGCTCGGGCAGGCGGACCGAGGCGACGAAGCTGACGGGCGCCGGAGCGCGGCCGAGCGCCTCGTGCAGCGCCAGACCGGCCTGGCGGAGCGCCAGGTCGAGCGCCGCCGACTCGAACCCCCAGGCGCGGTAGTTGCGGTAGACCTCGGCATGCGGCGGGGCGGGGAACAGGTCGAGCGTGCGCAGGTGCGCCGAGAAGCCAGCCAGCGTCCAGCTGCCGGCGAGCGCCAGTGTCGCCCCCGCGGCGTGCAGGGCGTCGTGATCCTCGTTCTCGTAGGTCACGTCCTCGCCGAGGCCCTCGTGCCCGCCGCCCTCCAGCGCGACCACGGTCGTCGAGCGGACGAAGCCCGAGGCGACCGGTTGCTCGAGGCGCTCCAGGCGGTAGCGCTCAACCTCGAGCGTCAGTCCGCAGAGCAGCTCCCAGCTGCTCACGCGGCGCCGCCGTGCTCGCTCTCGAGCCGCGCGACGAGCTCGTCGAGCCGCAGCTCCTCGAGGTCGCCGCCGACCGCGTCGAGCTCGCCGGCGCAGAACTCGATTAGCGCGCGGCCCTCGCGCACCAGCTCGAGCGTCTCGCGCAGGCCCGCCTGGCCGGAGTCCAGCCGGCGCACGATCTCCTCGACACGCGCCGAGGCGGCCTCGTAGCTCTGCGGCTCCTCGCTCATCCTTCCTCCACGCTCGCCGACACGGCGTCATCGGCGAAGCGCAGGCGCAGGCGGCGCGCGGCCCGCGCCGCGGCGGCGCTCGTGACGGGCTCGCCCGCCGGGTCCTCCACCAGCGCGTACCCGCGCGCGAGCGTGCGCTGCGGGTCGTGCGCGGCGAGCGCGAGACGCAGACGCTCGAGCTCCGCCGGGCGGCGCAGCGAGCAGTCGCGGATCGCGGCGTCGCGGCAGCGCGCGAGCGTCCCCGCGCGCACCCGCGTTCGCTCCCGCTCATCGCCGGCGAGGCGCCGCGAGGCCGCGCGCAGCTCGCGCAGGCTCTGATGCAGCGCGCGGCGGTGGCGCGCGACATGCGCCGCCGGGGCGCGCGAGAGCGCGGTCAGCAGGCGCGCTCGGGCGACCAGGCCGTCGCGCGCGTGGTCGCGCAGCCGCCGCGCCGCGACCGCCAGCGCCAGGCGCGCGTCGACGCAGTTCAGCGGCACGGCCTCCTCGGCGGCGTGCGTGGGGGTCGAGCAGCTGACCGCGGCGACCTCGTCGAGCAGCGTGCGGTCGGTGTGGTGCCCGATCGACGCGATCACCGGCACCGGCAGCAGCGCCACGGTGCGGCAGAGCAGCTCGTCGGAGAAGGCGAGCAGGTCGGTCGGCGAGCCGCCGCCGCGCGCGACGACGATCACCTCGACCTCGCCGCTCGCCGACAGTTCGCGCAACGCCGCGCCGATCAGCGGCGCCGCATGGCGGTCCTGCACCGGCGTGAACGCCCACACCAGCCGACCCGCCCAGCCGCGACGCGCCAGCCCCGCGAGCACGTCCTCGCGCGCCTTCCCGGTCTCGCCGCAGACGACGCCGACCGTGCGCGGCAGCAGCGGACGCGGCAGCGAGCGCTGGCGCTCGAGCAGCCCCTCGGCGTCCAGCGCACGGCGGCGCCGCTCGATCTGCGCGAGCAGGTCACCCTCGCCGGCGACGCGCAGCGTCGAAACCGAGAAGCTGAACGACGGCGAGGCGCTGGCGCTGCCGGGGTAGTAGTCGCAGCCGCCGGCGACGATCACCTGCGCGCCGTCGGCGAGCGTCGTGGTCAGCGCGCCGAGGCGATCCCAGTCGTTGCGCCACATCGCGCACGCGATCGCGCCGTCCGCGTCGCGCAGCTCGAAGTACACACGGGCCCGCGTCGGCGGCCGCAGGTTCGCGATCTCGCCGACCAGCTGCACGCGCGCGAACCCGCGCAGCTTCACCCGCAGCGCCGCGGCATATTCGCCGACGGCGTAGGGGCCGGGAAGCTCGGAGCCCTCGACGGGGACCTCCGACGGAAACGGGGGCGTGTCTGCCACTGCTGCAGCGAGAGTAACGGGTGGCGCTGTCGTGTTTACCGGTGTACGGGGGGTGCATGCACCCCCCGTGGGAGCGGCGCATGCGCCGCTCCCGGGGTCGGTGCATGCACCGACCCCCCAAAACGATGGGGTGTGATGGTCCGCCGTGCCCGCCGTAGTACCGATGAGGAACGTGATCAGATGCCGAGCCAAGCGCCCACCGCCGCCGTCCTCGCCCTCGTCGCGATCGCCGCGACCGGCATCGCCGCGCGCGCGTCGACGGGTGTGCAGCCGCGGTCGTGTCCGGCGCGCGTGCTGTTCCACGTGCCCGCGAACGACTGGGCGCCCGCGCGTGCGCAGCTCGCGCCGAGGGGCGCGGCGGCGCTGCGGCTCTGCGGGTACGCGGGACTGAACGGCGCCGCTCCGCTGGCGCTCGAGCGCTCGCTGCTCGTGAACGACGGGGGACTGATCGCGCACCTCGTCGACGAGTTCGACGCGCTGCCGCCGTATCCGAAGGGCGGGCTGTTCTGCACGCTGGATGACGACTCGCAGGTCCTTGCGCTGCTTACCTATCCAGGCGGCCGGCGGGTGACGGTGGCCCTCGACGAGACCGGCTGCAACCGTGTGAGCAACGGCGACGTCGTGCGTATCGCCAGCGGCTACGACAACACGCCGGTCGGGCCGCGGCTGGTCGCGGAGCTGCGAGCCCTGACCGCGCCGGTCAGCGGCGACGCGCGGGTGGCCGGCCTGATCCGCCTGTGCGGTGGGCCCGCCCCGAGCCGGTGCGCCTCCGAGGACGGCACGGTCACGGTGCTCGACTCACAGGGGCAGGTCGTCGCGGCCACCGGGACCCGCGATGCGCGGTTCGCCCTCTCCCTGCCGCCGGGCACCTACAGCCTGGTCGCCGTGGCCGGCGGCGCGCACGGCGAGCGGACGGTCGTGCTCGAGGCCGACCGGACCGTGCACGTGACCGTCGTCGTTCCGATCATCTAGCGGGCGCGCGAAACGGGTCAGTCGCTCAGTGACGGCAGCGGCCGCTGGCCGTCCTGCGCCCCGCCGCCGCGGGTCTCGCCGTCGAACGCCAGCTCCGCCAGGCGGCGGATCTCCTGCTCGCCGAGCAGCCGGGCCGGATCGTCAACCGCCAGCGGCGCGATCAGCTTGGCGATCCGGTTGCGCAGCTGCAGCGCGAAGTGGGGCGTCGAAGCCCCCATCAGCTCGCGCACGTCCTCGACCGTGACGGCGTGCTCCGGGGCGCTGCGCAGTGGCGATTCGGCTTGGCTCAAGGGCGGGCGGGTTCGACGGCAGGCCAGTCTAGCGCCGCAGCCGCGCATACGGGACCGGACGCGGGCGTGGCGGCTGGGTTCACGCATGCGGAAGCGGTAGCGCGCGAGGCTGCGCGTGCCTGGATCGGAGGCGTATCCAACATGACAGGGGCAGTAGCATCGCGTCGCAGAGTGACTAGCGCACGACACGCGGCGTGGGACGAAGCCGTCAAGGCGAGCGCTGCGAGGTTCTTGCAGCCGGGTGAGGTACGCGTACGTGCGCATGGGCGGTTGGTCGAAGAGGTGCTCGGAGAGCTCCCGCGCCAAACGATGATCGGGCCAGCCCGTGGTCGTCTGGAGTACAGGACCAAAGTACTCGGCCAGAGCATCTACATTGACCGTGGCCACTTCGACGACGTCGCCGCCGCCGACGCCGCCATCCAGTCAAGGACAACGTCGTCGAACATCGGCCTGACCTAGGCATGCAGCGCGGAGATCGCCCCGCCGGCGCCTCGACCGGGTGTCGAAATGCGCGAGGAGCAGGCGTCCCGGCGACAGTGCCGCAGCCGCGCGGACACTCCCGCTAGGGATCGCTGGGAGGACTACTGATCTCCTCCTGCCATTGACCTTGTGACCGCGTCGATCTCGACCTTGGTAACCCGGCCATCGTTGGGGACCAGCGGGTGATGGTGGGCGCACAGTTTCAGGTGGCCATGCGCGAAGCGGCCGAGCCGCCAGCACCTACTGACATGGCACGTGTGATGCCAGTAGGTTGCGAGCACAGCCGTGAGCAGCGTCAGCTCGCCCAGGTCCGACCCGATGCCCGACCAAAAGTTGTAGCCCTTGCACCGCACCACCAGATCGGCGTTCCCGGTGCAAGACCCGAGCGGGTGTGCGAGCCAACCAGACGCGCCAACAACCGCGTAAACCGCGACTGCGGCGACACCGACAACGCACACGCCAATCACCAGCGTTTGCGAGGGTCGCTTCACATCGCCTCCTCGGGCGTGGCTTGACGGCGTGCATACTCGCGCTTGCCCGGAGCGCGCGGCAATCCCGACCAGGTTGGCATGTTTGGCAATGCTCGGCTCGATGAGGTTTCGACCGCTGCCGGACAGGATACGTTCCAGGAGGAACGCGCGGCTCTCCACACCATGGCTCACCGGGCGCTGTCCCTTAGCGCGATCAGCGGCAGCAGTACAAATGACTGACGGTATTGCCGATGCCTGCGGTATGGCCCTCCCACTCGGCGCGCTGCAGGACCACGCATCGCTCTGGATCGTCCTAGAGCTCGTCGCGGTCCTCGTCTGCGGGATCGGCGCGATGCGCTGGAGAAGCGCCCTCGCGACAGGACAGGGAGCCCGGGTGTCCCGCTCCCAGCGCCAGACGATCGGTGGCGCGATCCTCGTCGCCGTCATAGCGATCCGTCTGATCACACACACCTGGTAGCCGCCTGGACAGCGCTCGTCGCGCGACGCGTCCTGCTGAGTGTCGCCTTGCGCGATTAGAGCAGCGCGGCGCGGCTGGACCCACGCGGGACCGGGTGCGTCGGGCGAGGGAGACGGGCTGCCGCCGTGGCGAAAACGTCAGCGCAAGGCCCCGGATCCTCAGCGCTTCCAGCGCGAGTTGGAGCGGCGCTACGCGGCCGCAGGTGTCGCTCGGCGCCTTTCGCTGGGCGGAGTTGGGGTCACGGTTCGGGTATCCCGCCGTGGTCCGAGAAGGGCAAGGTGTTGAGGTTCAGGCGTGCCGGCCACCGTGGCTGACCCGCATAGGTCGTGGTGAGGCAGCTGGTGAGCACCTCCTCTTGGACCGTGGCCGAGAGTGTCGTGAAGTAGAAGGTGACGTTTCCGACTGTGAACCCCGCACCGTGGCCGGGCGGGATCGCGGGATGCAGGTGTTCCTTGGTTCGTTTTGCCTGTGTTTCGGCGTTGCTGAACGTGCCTTCGTAGATCAGTGCTGCGGCGAAGCCACCGGGCCCTTCGAGCTGGAGGTGGCCCGGACTTGTTGTCGCAACGAAGCCGTCGGGGTGGATGCCGTTGCTCAGGCTTCCGTGCTCCGTGTTGGTCAGGCAGGTCTGCAAAGCGGACCAGCGGGCGTCGAACTTTGGCGTTGACGCCCCCGATCCGCTCGCCGCGACCATTCCGCCTACCAGCACGAGGGCGACAACCGATGCGAGCCTCATGCGCGGACCATAGCCGTGATGCGCTCGCCGCGCGCTCCGTAGCGAGCACGCACAGAGCCGGCGCCACGTTGGCGCCTTGCGCGAGACGCGGCACTCTGCCGGACCCACGGGAAGAGGCGATGATTGTGGACGCCGACGCGACCGACACCTAAAGGAGAAGCCATGGCCACAGCCGACGCTGAGACGGGGATCCTGACGAAGCTGGACCCACTTCGCCACCACAAGCACTACCAGCCCGACGCGAGCGGGAACACCTCGCCCTACGCCGGCGGCAGCAGCTTCATGGAGCGCGTCGCGGAGGGCGTGGCAAGCGGCATGGGCACCGTAGCGTTCGTCGTGATTGGCTCGCTGATCATCCTCGGTTGGGTGCTGATCAACGGCGCGATCCCCTACTTCGAGCACACCTTTACCGCGCTCTCCAAAGGCGGCCAGTTCGACAAGGAGCCGTGGATCCTGCTGAACCTGATCTTCTCGGGCGTCGCGTTCTACACCGGCGCGCTCGTGATCATCGCCCAGAAAGCGCAGACGCGAACCGATGTCGCCAACGAGGCCGCGGCAGCCGCTCACCGTGACGAACTGGCGCAGTTCCAGACCGATCTGCTGCAGAAGAACACGGATCTCACGAGCCAGATCCACGAACTCTCACAGCAGGTGCGCGTCCTCCTTGAGGAGGTCCACACGGCAACTTGCAAGGGGCGGCCCGCGACGAGCTGACGATCAGCCAAGCACGCAGGCAGCGCTGTCGCGTGGCGCGAGGAGGAGCAGCCGCCCCAGGCGGGTGGGACGCTTGGCCGGGGTGCCGGAACGGGGTACCGTGTAGGCGTGAGCGAAGCCCTGCGCCTGACGATCGTCGAGCCTGACGAGGACGGCTGGATTGTCGCGTCGATCCCCGAGGTTCCGGGCGCCCACAGCCAGGGGTCGCACCCGCGGGGAGGCGCGCGAGAACGTGATCGATGCGCTGCACGGCATCCTTGAGCTGCGCCCCGGCGAGCATGCCCTCAGTGAGCCGGCGGCGGACAGCGAATCGCTTGAGCTGCGTATCGCGGTGTGAAGCGCCGCGATCTGGAGCGCCATCTGCGCGAGCACGGCGCTCAGCTCTGCGCGAAGGCGGCAACCACAGCTTCGGGGCAAGCGCCGGTTCAGTTTGGCGTGTTGATCAGGAGGCGCAGCCCGGCGTCGTAGGCGTCGAGGGTGCGGAGTCGACCATGCCGCGCGTCCCAGGCGCCGCTCCGAAGGTCGCTCTCCACTGCCGAGACGACTCGCTCCACGACGGCGGTGTCCATGCGGGCGAAGCCTGACGTCGCGTTGCGCGCCTGCTCATCGAGGACGCGCTCGGGGTGAGCCCAGAACGAGCCGAGCATCCAGTCTGGGGTGTCGCTCGGGATCGGCAGCGGCTCGATTCGGGTCGTGCCGCCCAGCCACTTCGACAGCAGCTCTGGCGCGGGGAAGATCCGCTGGTCAAGTTCGGCGACCTCCGGTAGATAGTCGGCGATCAGCCACATCCTGGCGCTGACCGTCGCGTCGTAGGTGAGGATCACGACGGCGCCGCGGGCGACGCGCCGCATCTCCCTGACGCCGCGCTCCTGGTCGCGATCCCAGTGGTGGATCGTGAGCAGCGCCATCGCGGCGTCCACGCCGCCGTCGCGCAACGGCAGCCGCGCGGCGCTGGCTCGGATTGCCGGGGACGCGCCGTCAGGCCGCTGCGCTGCCATCACGTCGCTCGGCTCGATCGCGATCACATGCCGATCACGTGGCTCGTATAGGCCGGTCCCGGCACCGACGTTGACCACTGTCCGGGCGTCACCGAGCGCACCTTGGATCGCCGCAGCGAAGCGCCGGTCCTCACGCCGAGTCCGCGCATACTCGTGGCCGATGCGGTCGTAACGCACATCGCTGGTGGCGCTCATCGCCCCGATCGTCCCACACCGCCGCTGTCACTCGGCTCGACAAGAAGCGCGCCGTGTACGCGGATTACGCGGAGGCGGCAAGCGTCGGATGCGGTGCGGGGCGTGTCTTGCCGTGGCCCTGAAGACCGGGTATGTTCGGCGGCGCGACGCTTCGGCGGTTCGCGTAACGCTGGACAGGGGGCCCTGCACGCGAGGCAAAGGAGATTGAGATGGCGGGCTTGACGCGAAAGAGCTTCGACACTCCCGACGAGACGCGCCCGTTCGAGGAAGGCAAGGGGAAGGTCGAGGTGATCACCACCGACAGCGGAGTGGTCGGGCGAGGGACGTTCGAACCGGGCTGGCGGTGGTCCAAGCACGTCAAGCCGATCGCCGGAACCGAGAGCTGCCAGGCCGCGCACACCGGCTACATGGTGTCCGGCCGGATGAAGGTCGTCATGGACGACGGCGAGGAGATCGAGTACGGCCCAGGCGACTTCGCCCACATCGCGCCCGGCCACGATGCCTGGATCGTTGGTGATGAGCCGTGCGAGTTCATCGACTGGCAGGGCTTCGCCGACTACGCCAAGCGCTGACCGGGCCGGGGTCGGGCCCGCTGGGGGAGGGCTCGCGGGATGCGCGCATGCGCTCGCTGCACCTGCCGCCGGTCGACCTGGACGACCGGCGATAGGTCTCAGCCCCCGCTGCGGCACGTCGGCTGAGCCGGAACCGGGCCCGGCCTCGCCGCCCGCGGGTTCGGCCGCGAGCGTGCCGGCGGCCCTTGCGTGCGAGCATAGGGTCGTCGCTTGCCGGTCGCGTCATGTCGAAGTCCGCCGCTCATCCCACGACGCCGTTGACGGTGGCCGCAATCGCGGCGGCCGTCGCGTTGTTCTCGCTCGGCGCCCCCGCCGCATCCGCCGCCAGGGCCGGGGCGCCGTGCGGCGCTGCGACCAACGCCACGTACCTGGGGACGGCGTTCGCGGTGGCGCGCCAGATCAGCGCCGGGGAGAGCGCGGGCGCGGAGGTGACGCGCGCGGTGCAGACGATCGAGGCCGACGAGACGCTCGCAAACGCGGTTGCCGGCGACGACCTCGCGGTCGTTCGCAGCGAGGTGCACGCGCTGGTCTTCAACCACGAGCACATCGTCCGCCTGCGGGTGCTGCGCGACGGCCGCGTGCTCGACGACCTGGGCGGGCCGCTCGTGCTGGCGCCGGTCAGTGGCCCGCTGACCGTGAACGGTCGGGCGGTCGGGACGTTCGTGATGTCGATCCAGGACGACTCGGGCTACGAGAAGCTGGCGGAGCGCCTGGTCGGCGCGCACGTCGTGGTGCGCTACCACGGCCAGACCGTGCTCAGCGACATCGCGGTTGGCAGCGCAGCGCTGCCGCAGCGCGGCACGGTCGTGATCGCAGACGCGACCTACCTCGTCGCCTCGTTCAAGGTCGCCCGGTTCCCCGCCGGAGAACTCGATGTCTCGCTGCTGTTGGCGCAGCCGCCCGCGGCGCTCGCTGGTCACAGTTGCGCACAGGTGTCCGCCGGCGTGCTCGCCGATGTCGCGCAGCGCGTCTACGGCGAGGCGATCACGAGCCCATGGTGGGTCGGCGGCGCGCTCGCCTCGCTGGCGAGAACCACGACGCTCGCCTCGGCTGTCGCAGCCGGCGACGACGCCGGGGTGGCGCAGATCGTGACGAGCATGTTCGCCGCCGGGGGCTTCGAGGGCCTCGACGTGCTGGTCGGGGGTCGCGTGATCGCCGGCGCCGGCGGCAGCGTCCCGCTGGTCGCGCCGGTCACGCGGCCGCTCGTCAACGCCTCCGGCGCGGTCGTCGGTCAGGCCGTGTTCGCCGTCGAAACGGCGACGGGGTACGCCGACCTCGCGCACGCTTTCCTCGGCGCCCCGGTGCTCGTGCGCGCGGCCGGGCTCCAACTCGCCGGCAGCTTCGCCGGGCCGTCGACGCTTCCGTCGAGCGGCCTTGTCACCTATGACGGTGTCCGCTACGCGGTCGCCTCCTTCGCCGCCACCGAGTTCCCGAACGTTCCTGCGCGCGTCTACGTGCTGACGCCCGCGTGACGAGGCGGGGCGGGGCGGACGACTAGGCTTCCCGCCCGATGGCCAACGTCACGACCGCAAACGGCGTCCGCATCGAGGTCGACCGGGAGCTCTGCTTCGGCTTCGGCGACTGCGTCGACACCGCGCCGGCGGTCTTCGTGCTGGACGAGCACGACAAGGCGACGGTGATCGACCCCGACGGCGCCACGCTCGAGCGGATCGTCGAGGCCTCCCAGAACTGCCCCGTCGACGCGATCATCATCACCGACGCGGATGGGGTCCAGCTCTACCCCTGACGGGCGGCCCGGCGGGTCCACACCGGTTGCACCGCGGGTGCAACGTGCGTTGCATGCCGACAGCCGGCGGCCGAAGCTGTCGAGCCAGGCTGTATGCGCAAGCCGCTGCGGACGCTTGCGATCGTCGCGCTGGCAGCCGCCATGTTCGGTGTGCCGATGGCGGCGGCCGCGAAACCCTCGACTCACCACAAGGCCAAGCCTGCGGGCCGTTCGACGCGGGTCGCCACCGGCGTGCAGGCCGATGGCGGCGTGCTGTACGTGCCGAACGACGCCACGACCGGCTCGACCTCCGCGCCCGCGACCAGGCAGGCGGCGAACGGCGGCACGACCATCGCCGAGCAGCAGGGTGCGACCGGCCCGACCGGCCCGAGCGCTCCGACCGGACCGACCGGTCCGATCTCCGTAAGCGGCGGGGCCAGCGTCCCCACCGGAGCGACCGGAGCGACCGGAGCGACCGGCGCGCCGACCGGCGCCGCCTCGCGCGCGCGAATCCTCGCGAATGGCTTGGCGGTTGCTCCCGCGGATGCCCCGGCCGCCGTCAAGCAGGCGATCGCCGCCGGCAACCAGCTGATCGGCCAGCCCTACGTCTATGGCGGCGGGCATCTGAGCTTCGTCTCCAAGGGCTACGACTGTTCGGGTGCCGTCTCCTACGCGCTGCACGGCGGCCGCCTGCTCGCGCTGCCGCTCGACTCGAGCGAGCTGGAGCACTGGGGGAACACAGGCGCGGGCGCCTGGATCACCGTCTACACGAATCCGGCTCACGCCTACGTCGACATCGCCGGAATCCGCTTCGACACGAGCTCCGCCGGCGACCCGGGCGGGCTCAGCGGACCGCGCTGGCGGCCGCTGCTCAAGAGCAACAAGGGCTTCTTCGCGCGCCACTTCCCAGGTTTGTGACGGCGTGCACTACGCTTGCTCCTGAACCCGCAAAGGAGGAAGCAATGGCTGGCTTGACGGGACGGATGTCCACGATCGTCAAGGCGAAGGTCTCAAAGGTGCTCGACCGCGCCGAGGACCCTGCCGAGACACTCGATTACAGCTATTCGAAGCAGCTCGAGCTGCTTCAGAACGTGAAGAAGGGCATCGCTGACGTCGTGACCTCGAAGAAGCGCCTGCAGCTTCAGGAGGCCCAGATGCAGCAGCAGGTCGTCAAGCTTGACACGCAGGCGCGCCAGGCACTCGCAGCAAACCGCGAGGACCTCGCCCGCGTGGCGCTGGAGCGCAAGCAGTCGGTGCAGACCGAGCTGCAGTCGATGGATTCGCAGATCGCCGAGCTCGAGGCGCAGCAGCAGAAGCTGATCGACTCCGAGGCGGCGATGCGCGCCAAGCTCGAGGCCTTCCGCACCAAGAAGGAGGTCATCAAGGCGCAGTACTCGGCGGCCGAGGCCCAGGTGCGTATCTCCGAGGCGGCGACCGGCGTGGGCGAGCAGATGGCCGACGTTGGCCTGGCGATGCAGCGCGCCCTCGACAAGACCGAGAACATGAAGGCGCGTGCCGCCGCGGTCGGCGAGCTGGAGGACTCCGGCACCTTCGAGGATCTCACCCAGCTGGGACCCGGAAAGGACGACCTCGACCGCCAGCTCGAGGCGATCGGGGCCGGCGGCGCGGTCGACGACGAGCTGTCGAAAATGAAGGCGGAGCTCGGCGCGGGCGGCGGGGCCCCGGCGCAGGCGATCGAGGCGTCGACGGGAAGCGCGGCGCAGGCGCCGGCGGACGCAGACGCGGACGCGGCGGCCGCAGCGCCGGAGCAGGCGGACGCCGAGCACGAGGACGCCGCCGACGAGAGCGCAGGCGCCCCGTGATCGTGCGGATCTTCAGCGACGGGCAGTACCGCATCCCGGAGGACGTGCAGGCGCGCCTGCACGAGCTCGATGTGGCGACCGTCGAAGCGATCGACGCCAGCGACGAGGCGGCGTTCAGCTCGAGCTACAGCGCGCTGGTGGAGCTGATCCACGTCAACGGCGTGCGCCTCGCGGACGAGGAGCTCGAGCCCTCCGACCTGATGCTGCCCCCGGCGGACATCACGCTCGAGGAGGCGCGCGAGGAGTTCACGGGCGAGGGGCTGCTGCCCGACTGAGCGGTGGCGGCGTCCCGGGGCGGTGGCGGCCCGCTCGCCGTCGCGCACCACCGGTGCCCGACGGCTGATGGCCGCTAGAAGGGCACGCCCCAGAGCGGGAACCAGCGTTCCAGCTCCGGCTCGATCGGCAGCTCGCCGCCGATCTGGGCCTTCAGCTGCAGCTCGCGCTCGGTGTTGCGCTGTTTGTCGCCCGGCGCCGGCACGAACGGGTACCAGTTGCCGCGCTTGTAGTTGTAGATGAAATTGATCGGGGCGCCATCGGCGCCCTTGAAGGGAAAGACGGCACACAGCAGGCGCTCGCCGTAGCCTCCGTCCTCGATCGAGCTGGACACCGCGTTGATCGTCGCGACGAGATCCTCGACCGAGGGGTTGCGGACGATCACCCAGCGGAAGCCGAACTCGTCGTCGCTGGTCTGCACCGTCGCCTTGTACTCGCCGGCGGTCGCCTTGACGACGTCCTCGGTGTCCTTCAGCACGGACTGGAAGTCGCTGGTCGCGAGCGCCTGCACCACGATCGCGGCCGCGCCGGCGCAGCCGATCTGGAACGACGTCTCGAGTGTGACGTAGGCCGTCGTCAGCGCGAACAGGCGCTCGTGCGCGGCCGGCTGCTTGACCGAGCTGCGGCCGGTCAGGATCTCGCGCAGGCCCATTACCGGCCGGTGCTCTGCAGCTGGGACTCCAGGCGCGAGAGCGCGGCCAGGCGCTTTTCGAGCGGTGGGTGGTCGGCGAAGATGTTCATCAGCGAGTTCTTCGCGCGGGCCGGGATGATGAAGAACGCGCTCATGCCCTCCGCCGTGCGCAGGTCGTTGCGGGGGATCCGCTCGATCGTGCCGCTGATCTTGATCAGCGCCGAGGCGAGCGCGCTCGGGCGGCCGGTCAGGATCGCCGAGCCGCGGTCGGCGGCGAACTCGCGGTAGCGCGAGAGCGCGCGCAGCAGCACGAAGGAGAGCGCGTAGACGAGCACCGAGACGAGGATCACCACCTCGATCGCCTCGGCGCCCTCGTCGCGGCCGCCGCCGCCGAAGCCGCCGCCGAAGAAGAAGGCGAAGCGGATGATCAGCGCGGCGATCGTGGCGAAGAAGCTCGCGATCGTCATCACCATCACGTCACGGTTGATCACGTGCGTGATCTCGTGCGCGAGCACGCCCTCCAGCTCGGCCGGCTCGAGACCGAGGCTCAGCAGGCCGCGGGTGGCGCAGACCGTCGCCGCCTTCTGAGAGCGCCCGAGCGCGCAGGCGTTCGGCATGCGCGCCTCGATCACGGCGACGCGTGGTTTCGGCAGGTCGGCCTGAATGCACAGCCGCTCGATGATCGCGTGCAGCTCCGGCTCATCGGCGGCGGAAACCTCGTGGGCGCCGAGCGTCGCGAGCGCGATCTTGTCGGAGCCGATGATCTGCACGCTGAACAGGCCGACCGCGATGATCACGATCAGGATCGCGCTCGTGCTCGTCGCGAGCAGCGCGCCGATCAGCGCCGCGTAGAGCAGCCCGAGCATGAAGATCGTGAACACCATCCTCGCCTGAAGTCCGCCGTCGCGGCCGAAGGCGCTGCGTTTCGTAGCCATCGATTCATTGTCGCAGACGGCCCGGCTCGCGCGCCGGGTGTGAGCGGCGTGCGCGGGCCTGTCCGCGAGCCGGCCGGCCGCGCTCCCGCGGCGGGCGACGAAGCGGGCGGTGGACCGCGATAATCGCCGCTCCATGGCAACAGCCACGACCCTCTCCCACGTCTATCCGATCGGCAGCCGCGTCAACGAGCGCGGGCATCTGGAGATCGGCGGCTGCGACGTGATCGAGCTCGCCGAGCGCTTCGGCACGCCGGCCTACGTCGTCGCGCGTGACGACCTGCAGGCCCGCGCGCGCGCGTTCCTCGACGCGTTCGCAGCGGCCGGCCAGGCGGACTTCGACGTCGTCTTCGCGTCGAAGGCGTTTCCTGCGACGCCGGTGCTGGCGCTGTTCGCGCAGGAGGGGCTGGGCTGCGACGTGGCCTCGGGCGGCGAGCTGCACCTCGCGCTGCGCGCCGGCTTCGACCCCGCCCGGATCGTGATGCACGGCAACGCGCGCGACGACGGCGAGCTGCGCGCGGCGCTCGACGCCCGGGTCGGGCAGATCGTGATCGACAACGCCGGAGACATCGACCGGCTGGAGCGCCTGACCGCCGGCGCGGCGGAGCGCCAGCCGGTGCTGCTCCGCATCACGCCCGCCGTCGCCGGCGACACGCACGAGAAGATCTCGACCGGGCAGGCAGACTCGAAGTTCGGCGTCTCGCTGGCCCAGGCGCCGGCCGCGATCGAGCGTCTGCGCGCCGTCGCGGGCCTCGAACTGCAGGGGTTGCACATGCATCTCGGATCGCAGCTGCACTCGCTCGAGCCGTTCCGCGCGGCGATCAGGGCGATCGCCGGCCTGGGCGAGTTTCCCGTCTACAACCTCGGCGGCGGCCTCGGCGTGGCCTACACCGCAGATCAGCAGCCGCTGAGCACCGAGGAGTACGTCGGCGCCCTCGTCCACGCAGCCCGTGAGCATCTCGGGCCCGGCAGGCGGCTGCTGGCCGAGCCGGGGCGCGCGCTGGTGGCCAACGGCTGCGTCACGCTGTACAGCGTGATCGGCGTCAAGCGCAACGTCTCGACCTGGGTCAGCGTCGACGGCGGCATGTCCGACAACCTGCGGCCGATGCTCTACGGCTCGCTGTACGAGGCCGAGATCGCCAGCCGGCTCGGCGGCAGCACGCGCGTGCACCTCGCCGGCAAGCACTGCGAGTCGGGCGACGTGCTGATCCGCGACGTGCTGCTCGACGATCCGCGGCCCGGCGACGTGCTCGTCACGCCGGTCACCGGCGCCTACGGCTACGCGATGGCCAACAACTACAACGGCGTGCTGCGCGCTCCCGTGATCTTCGTCAGCGGCGGCGAGGCCCGCGTGGTCGTGCGGCGCGAGACCTTCGACGACCTCAGCGCCCGCGACGTGTAGGCGTGGACGCTTGCCCGTCAGCGTCCGGGAAGCACCGGCGAGCGCGATGAGCGCCTTTCGCGTTGGCCTGCTCGGCCACGGCACCGTCGGTGGCGCGTTCGAGCAGTTGCTCGGCGAGCGCGCGGGCGCGGTCTCGCGGCTTACCGGTCGCACGCCCGAGATCGTCGGTGTGCTGACACGCTCGCGCGGCGACTTCGACGAGATCCTCGAACGCTCGGAGCTGATCGTCGAGCTGATCGGCGGCGTCGACCCGGCGCACGACTATGTCCGCCGCGCGCTCGACGCCGGCCGTCACGTCGTCACGGCGAACAAGCAGCTGCTCTCGCGCCGCGGCGAGGAGCTGTGGTCGCTGGCCCGCGAGCGCGGCGTGCTGCTGGGGTTCGAGGCGGCGGTCGCAGGGGTGATTCCGGTCGTGCGGGTGCTGCGCGAGTCGCTCGCCGGTGCGCACGTCGAGCGCATCCACGGCATCGTCAATGGGACGACCAACTTCATCCTGACCGAGATGACGCGCAGCGGCTGCGACTACGCCGACGCGCTCGCGCAGGCGCAGCGGCTCGGCTTCGCCGAGGCTGACCCCAGCGACGACGTGGGCGGTGCCGACGCGGCCGCGAAGATGGCGATCCTCGCGCGTCTCGCCTTCGGCGTGCCGGTGCACATCGACGACGTCCGCTGTGAGGGGATCACCGCGATCACCAGCGACGACATCGCCTACGCGCGCGAGTTCGGGCTGTCGCTGAAGCTGATCGGGACCGCCGAGCGGCTCGCCGAAGGCATCTCGGTGCGGGTGCACCCGGCGTTCCTCTACGGCGGCCATCCGCTGGCCTCGGTCGGCGGCGCGTTCAACGCCGTCACGGTCGAGTCGGAGTCGATCACCGAGATCACGATGTCGGGGCCGGGAGCGGGCGGGTCGCAGACCGCGAGCGCGGTGCTCGGCGACGTCGTCGCTGCGATCGGTGGGGCGCAGACGCTCGCGGCCGCGCTCGATCCGCTGCCGGTCGTCGAGGACGAGGTGTCGGCCTTCTACCTGCACATGGAGGTCGATGACCGCCCCGGCGTGCTGGCGCAGGTCGCGCAGCTGCTCGGCGACGCCGGCGCGTCGATCAAGTCGGTCGTGCAGCAGGGCGTCGGTGGGCGCGCGCAGCTGACGATGGTCACCCATCCGCTGGAGCGCTCGCGGCTGGCGGTCGCGCTGCGCGCGATCGAGGCGCTGGAGAACGTGCGCGCGGCACCGCGGGCGATCAGCGTGATCAACGAGGAGTTCGTATGACCCAGCCGCGCTCGGTCGGCGTGATCGAGCGCTACCGCGACCGCCTGCCGTTCGCCGCGACCGACCCGGTCGTCACGCTCGGCGAGGGCGGCACGCCGCTGGTGCTGGCCGAGCGGCTATCCGAACGCGTCGGTGCCGAGGTTCACCTGAAGCTCGAGGGGACCAACCCGACCGGTTCGTTCAAGGATCGCGGCATGACATGCGCGGTGTCGGCGGCGCTGCGCGAGGGGGCGCAGGCGGTGATCTGCGCATCCACCGGCAACACCGCGGCGAGCGCCGCCGCCTATGCCGCCAAGGCCGGGCTGCGCGGCGCGGTGATCGTCCCGGACGGCAAGATCGCGACCGGCAAGCTCGCCCAGGCGCTCGTTCACGGCGCGCGCGTGATCGCCCTGCGCGGCAACTTCGACACCGCCCTCGAGCTGGTTCGCGAGCTGGCCGAGCGTCACCCGATCGCGCTCGTCAACTCGGTCAACGAATTCCGTCTCGAGGGGCAGAAGACGGCGGCCTTCGAGCTGCTCGAGGACCTCGACGGCCGGCTCGACGCGCTCTGCATCCCGGTCGGCAACGCCGGCAACATCACGGCCTACTGGAAGGGGTTCGTCGAGGCCGCCGCCGCGCCGCGGTTGTTCGGCTTCCAGGCGGCTGGCGCGGCGCCGCTCGTCAACGGCGCCCCGGTGAAGGACCCCGAGACGGTCGCCAGCGCGATCCGCATCGGCAACCCCGCGCGCTGGGAGGAGGCGATCGACGCGATGCGGGCGTCGCGCGGGGCGATTCGCGCCGTGACCGACGACGAGATCCTCTCGGCCTACCGGCTGCTGGCCGCCACCGAGGGTGTCTTCTGCGAGCCGGCCTCGGCGGCCTCCGTGGCAGGACTGCTCAAATACGGCGCCGATGGCGCCGAACGGATTGCCTGCGTGTTGACCGGCCACGGGCTGAAGGACCCCGACGTCGCGCTCGAGCAGGTCGGCGCGGTGGTCCCCTGCGAGCCGCAGCTGCGCGCAATCGAGCGCGCGGTGCTGGGTTAGCCGGGAGGCGGCTCGTGGGCGCCTCGGTGACGGTTCGCGTGCCGGCCTCGTCGGCGAACCTCGGGCCGGGCTTCGACTGCTTCGCCGCGGCGCTCGGCCTCTATCTCGAGCTGGAGGTGAGCGAGGCGGAGCGTTTCGAGCTGGTGAGCGAGCTGGACGTGCGCCGCGACCGCTCGAACCTCGCGGTCGTGGCCTTCGAGCGGCTGGCGCCGGCGAGCGGGCACCGCTTCGAGCTGCGCTCGGAGATCCCGCTGAGCGGCGGTCTCGGCTCGAGCGCCGCGGCGGTCGTCGCCGGCCTGCTGGCGGCCGACGCGCTGTCCGGCGGTGGCGCGCCGGTGCTCGCGCTGGCGACCGAGCTCGAGGGGCACCCCGACAACGTCGCCGCGGCGCTGCTCGGCGGCGTGGTCGTCTGCGCCGACGGCGAACCGCACCGACTCGACCCGCCCGCAGGCCTCGAGGCGCTCCTGGTCGTGCCCCACGGCGCGGTGCGCACGCAGCGCGCGCGCGCCGTGCTGCCAGCCACGGTGCCGCTCGCCGACGCGGTCTACAACACCGCCCACGGCGCGCTGCTGATGCTCGGCCTGGCCGGCGGCGACGACGAGCTGGTGGCCCGCGGCCTCGGCGACCTGCTGCACCAGCCCTATCGGGCGCACCTCTACCCGCGCTCGGCCGAACTGCTGCGCAGCGCGACCGCGCTGGGCGCGCTCGGGGCGACGATCTCCGGCGCCGGGCCGACGGTGCTCGTCTGGGTGCGCAGGGCGGCCGCCGCGGGCGTTGCGGCGGCCCTGCGCGAGCGCGTCTCGGCGTGGGCCCAGGTGCTCGCGGCGCCGTTCGTCGCCGGCGGCGCTGAGCTTCTCTGATCGCAGAGCGTTCTCGACGCGCCAGCGCGCGGGATCCTCACCGGTGCTGGCCCACTCGGCGTCCGGGCGCGGGGCTAGTTGGCGGGTGCCGCCGCGCCGACCGGGTCGAGCGTCGCGTAGTAGAGGCGATGGCGGCCGACACGGATCTCGTCGCCGTGGGTCAGCGGGCTCCATTCGACGCGCTGGCCGTTGACGAACACGCCGTTGAGGCTGCGGTCGTCGAGTACGCGCAGGCCGTCCGCGCCGCGGACGATCAGCGCGTGACGGCGCGACACCGTCGGATCGTCGAAGCGCACGTCGGCCGCGAGCCCGCGGCCGATCCGCGTCCACTCGCGCGTCAGCGGTACGACGACGACCTCCTCCCCGTCCTCGAAGCAGATGTACTCGCCGGGGTCGCCGAGCAACGCGGCCGGCTCGGCGAGCCACGCGGGCAGCTGGCGCTCCTCGGGCTCGCTCGGCACGGCGGCCGCCCCGGCGGTCTCCGACGGCAGCCCGAGCGGTTCGAGCGCAGGGGATCCGCAGACCGAGCAGACCTTCGCAGGCTCGCCGACCGTCAAGGTCGTGACCTCGCCGCAGTGTGCGCAACGAAACGGCAGGTTCTCCGCGATGGTCTCCGAGCGCCGCTCGCTCATCTCACTGCCTCCCTGGGGGATAGCGGTGCCACCATGATAGGGACACCGGGCAGTCACGGATAGGGCGCCGGGGACATGTTCTGGACGGACGTCGGCGGCGGGCGCGGTCAGGGCGCCCATGAGCGCCGCGCGAAACACGGAATCCGTGTCCGGCCCGGCTGCAGGAACGGCGGCGGCGGCGGCGAAGCTCCAACACCATGCTCGGCAACACGGAGCGCGGGGCGCCCGACGGGCGCCCGGCCGCCGCCCAGGGTCTCGAACGACTGCTGCTGCGAGCCGGTGTCGGCGTGCTCGCCGCCGATCGCGCGCGCTGCCGTGACTGCGGCCGCACGCCGCTGATCGGCGAGGAGGTGCACCTCTACGAGCGCGGCGCCGTCGTCTGCGAGCTGTGCCGCCCGCTGCGGGCCGCCGCGCCGGTGTCGACCGAGCGCGTTCGCCACAGCGAGTACGGGCAGACGGTTCGTTTGCGGCGCGCCGCCTGAGGCGCCGCGGCGCCCTGGCGCATTCGCGGGGCGGCGAGCGCGTAAACTGCGCGCCGCTGTGGATCCCGTCAACGTCTCGATCACCGTCGGCCGCCCGCGGGAGGAGGTCTTCGCCTATCTCGCCGACATCGCCAACCACGCGGAGTTCACCGACCACTTCCTCACGGACTGGCACCTGACGCGCGAGGACCCCGTCGGTCGCGGGGCCGGGGCGCGCTTCCGCGTGAAGGCCCCGCTGCAGCGGTTCAGCTGGATGGGCGTCAGCTTCATCGAGGTCGACGCGCCCTGGCGCATCGTCGAGGCCGGGCGTGGCGGCAAGTACAACCGGATCCGGACGATGACCGTGTACACGCTCGAGCCGGCGCCCGACGATGGGACGCGCGTGCGCCTCAGCGTCGAGAGCGAACCGGTCACGATCAGCGACCGGCTGATGGAGTCGCTCGGCGCGCGCAGCTGGACGCGCCGCCAGAACCGCCGCGCGCTGCGCCGGCTGCGTTCGATCCTCGAGGACGGCCGCCACCGCGGCGCTCGCGTGACGATCGCCGGCGGCTGAGAAGACCACTAGACTGCCGCGTCGATGGTGGGCAAGCGACTCGGGATGCTGATCGGCGGGGCGGTCTGCGCCGCGGCGATCTCGGCCTGCGGCGCCGGCGAGCACGCCACCTACTCCGACAACCTCGGGCCCGGCTACGTGCAGGTCGGCCAGCTCTACTACCAGGTTCAGGTCTCGCGCGAGCTGAACCCGTGGAGCGACGAGGACCGCTTCTACCTGCAGGGCTTCACCACCTCGCAGCTGAAGCTGCCGGTCGCCGACGAGTGGTTCGGCGTTTCGATGCAGGTCTACAACTGGACGAACACCCCGCACACCCCGACCGGCGACTTCTTCATTACCGACACGCTCGGCGACCGCTACACGCCGCTGTCGAACCCAACACCGAACCCCTACACCTACGTGCCGGACCCGATCCCCGCCAACGGCCAGCTCCCGGCGATCGACAGCGACGCCTTCACCGGCTGGTCGCAGGGCGAGTTCCTGATCTTCCAGATCCCCTACGCGAGCCTCGTCAACCGGCCCTTCATCCTGCACATCGTGAACCCGTTCGACACCGCGAAGCAGTCGCGGATCGAGCTGGACGTGTAGCAGGCCTCCAGACCAGCCGGCGGCATGACGCCGCCGGGGTCGTGGCAGCAGGAGCGCCGACCATCAGCCAGCTTGGCGACATCCTCTGGAACCCGCCGGCCCAACCGGGCGAGGCGACGCAGATCGGCCGCTACCTGGGTTGGCTGGGTGAGCACCGCGGGCTTTCGTTCGACAACTACGTCGACCTCCACCGTTGGTCCGTCAGCGATCTCGAGGGCTTCTGGGGCTCGCTGTGGGACTTCTTCGGCGTTCATGCCGGCGCCCCCCACGACCGGGTACTGCGTTCGCGCGCGATGCCGGGCGCGCAGTGGTTCACCGGCGCGCGGCTCAACTACGCCGAACACATGCTCGGCGGGGAGGGCGACAGCGCGCGCGTGGCGATCATCGCGCACTCACAGACGCGCGCGACGATCGAGCTGACCTTCGCGGAGCTGCGCGAGCAGGTCGCGGCGGCACGCGCGGGCCTGGCCGGCCTGGGTGTCGGACCGGGTGACCGGGTCGTCGGCTACCTGCCGAACATCCCGGAGACGCTGGTCGCCTTCCTCGCGACCGCGAGCCTCGGCGCGATCTGGGCCGCCTGCCCGCCCGAGTTCGGGCCGCGCAGCGTGATCGACCGTTTCTCGATGCTCGCGCCGAAGGTCCTCTTCGCCGTCGTGGGTTACCGCTACGGCGAGCGGCCGGTCGACCGGCGCGCCGAGGTGGCGGAGCTGCGAGCAGCGCTGGTGAGCGTCGAGCAGGTGGTCCATGTGCCCTACGCCGGCGGTGAGGACGACACGCTGGCGGGTGCCGTCGGCTGGGAGCAGCTGCTGTCGGCGGCGGGCGCGCTCGGCGTTCGAGCAGGTTCCGTTCGATCATCCGCTCTGCGTCCTCTTCTCCTCCGGCACGACCGGGCTGCCGAAGGCGATCGTGCACGGCCACGGCGGGATCCTCGTCGAGCATCTCAAGAACCACGCCCTCAGCTGGGACATCGGCGCCGGCGACCGCCTGATGTGGTTCACGACGACGGCCTGGATGATGTGGAACGCGCTCGTGTCGGCGCTTCTGCTGCGCGCGTCGATCGTGATGCTCGACGGCAATCCGCTGCACCCCGACCTCGAGTTCCAGTGGCGGCTGGCCGAGCGGCTGCGCCCGACGCAGATGGGCGCCGGGCCGGCACTGTTGATGGCGTGCCGCAAGGCGGGTGTCAGCCTGCGGGAGTACGACCTGGGTCGATCCGCCAGCTCTGCGCCGCCGGATCGCCGCTCCCGCCGGAGGGCTACGACTGGGTCTACGAGCAGCTCGGGCCCGAGCTGCTGCTGAACGTGGGCAGCGGTGGCACAGACGTCTGCAGCGGCATCGTTCAGGGCGGCCCGCGGCAGCCGGTCTACCGCGGCGAGATCTCCGGCTGCGCGCTGGGCGTCGACGTCGCCGCCTTCGACGCGGCCGGCCAGCCCGTGATCGGCGAGCTGGGCGAGCTGGTGATCCGCGCGCCGATGCCGTCGATGCCGGTGCGGTTCTGGAATGACCCCGGCGGCGAGCGCTACCGTGCCACCTACTTCGACGAGTACCCGGGCATCTGGCGCCACGGCGACTGGATTACCTTCACGCAGCGCGGCAGCTGCGTGATCGCCGGGCGCTCCGACGCGACGCTCAACCGCGGCGGCGTGCGGCTCGGCACCGGCGAGTTCTATCCGGTGATCGAGGCGCTCGACGAGATCGTCGACAGCCTCGTCGTGCACCTCGAGGATCCGCAGGGCGGTCCCGGCGAGCTGATGCTGTTCGTCGTCCTGGCCGACGGGGTGCGGTGGGATGACGCGCTGCGCGCCAAGATCGTCGCCGCGCTGCGCGGCGCGCTGTCCCCGCGGCACGTGCCCGACGTGATCGAGGCGGTGCCGGCCATCCCGCGCACGCTGACCGCGAAGAAGCTCGAGCTGCCCGTCAAGCGGATCCTGCTCGGCGCCCGCGCGTCGGAGGTTGCAAGCCGTGACGCGCTGGCCGACCCGCACGCGCTCGACGCCTTCGTCGAGATCGCCGCCCGCCGCAGGGCGCCTGGCGCCTGAACACCGCGGTCGCGCGGGTGGGGGCGGCGCCGCGCCCCGCGCCGCCCCCTCGCCCACCGCGCCCGGCTCGGCCGCTCAGCCCGCGCCCAGGGCCTGCTCGAGGATCGCCTTCGCGAGCGGCGCCGCCGTCGTGCCGCCGGCGCCGTCGTGCGGCAGGAGCACCGAGACGACGTAGCGCGGGTGGATCTCGGGCGCGAAGCCAACGAACCAGGCGTCGGTGTCGTAGGGGTTGTTGTCGAGCCCGGCCGCGGGACAGCTCGTGGGGCCGGTCGAGCCGCTGGCGGAGGTCGGGCCGCTCGCTCCCGACGGGCTGGTCGGGCCGCCGGCGGCGCCCGTTTCACTCGGCGAGCCCGTGCTGCTCGTGCTGCCCGCGCCGCTCGGCGCGCCTGCGCCACCGGTCCCGGCGCCGGCGCCCGTACTGCCGCTCGCGCCACTCGCGCCGCCGTTGGGCGCCCCGGTCGCGCCGGTGGCGCCCGGCGCGCTCACGCCGCCGGTCGAGGCCGCTCGCGCGATCGGATCGGCTGATGCCGCACTGGCAACCGGGTCGTTCGTGCCGTTCGTGCCCGTGGTGCCGGTCGCGCCGGTCGTGCCGCTGGCCCCGCTGGGCCCGCACGCCGCGGGTGTGGCGACCTCGGCGGTGCCGGTCTTGCCGGCCACGACCACGCCCGGGATCTGCGCCAGGACGCCGGTGCCGTAGCTGACGACTTCATGCATCAGCCTGCGGATCGTGCGCGCCACGCGGACCGGGATCACGCGCGGAAACCGCCTGGGCCGCACGAGCGCGAAGGTCGGCACCGGACGGCGGCCGACCAGCGCGATCGTGGCGGCGACGCGCGCCATCTGCAACGGCGAGGCGAGCACCTGCGACTGGCCGATCGCGCTCTCGCCGAGCTCGAAGGCGTCGGTCAGGCTTTCCGGCGGGATCGTGCTCTCCGCGGCGATCGGGATCGTCGAGGGGGCGTTGAAGCCGTAGACCGTGGCGGCGTGAACGAGATCGCCCGCCCCCAGCCGGGCGCCGAGCGGCGCGAAGACCGAGTTGCAGGAGACGGCGAACGCGTTCGCGAGCGTACCGCCGCAGTCCTCGCCGTTCGAGTCGTGCAGGGTGAAGCCGTCGAGCTTGGCGGACGTCGCGTAGGGGAAGACGGTGCCCGGCGTCGCCAGGTGCGCCTCCAGCACGCCCGTCAGGGTGATGATCTTGAACGTCGAGCCGGGCGGCTGGAGCTCCGACAGAGGCGACCCCGCGGCCGCCAAGAGCTCGCCCGTGGACGGCTCCATCAAGACGATCCCACCCGCGCTCGTGCCGAGCTCCGCCACCGCCAGCGCCTGCAGCGCCGGCGAGATCGAGGTGCGGACGTTCGCTCCCGCCCGCGCCACCGCGCTCGCCAGCAGGCGTCCGCCGGCGTAGAGCAGGCCGCCGGGCGTCCCGCCCAGCTGGCGCTGGAAGACCAGCTCGAGGCCGTCCAGCCCGACCGGCGTGCTCGCCGGGAAGCCGGCGGCCACGGTCTGCTCGAGCAGCGCGCCGCCGGCCGGCCCGACCGCGCCGATCAGGTTGGATGCCGCCGGGACGGAGCTGAGCGGGACGCCGTTTCGCGCGAGCAGGATGCCGCGCGGCGGGGCGGTATCGATGCGCCGCAGCCGCTCGCCGTCGGCGAGCCCCGGGAAGCGTGCCGCATCGTCCCAGCGCACCCGCGGCGAGCCGGTGGGGCCTGTCATCGTCAGCACGTAACGCTCGTCGAGCGTCCCGAAGATCCGCGTATGCACGCTCACGCCGACCTCGAAACGCCCGTCCGCGGCGGCGGAGGCGCTGCCGACGCTCGCGCCCGTTGCGGTCGCCAGGCCGACGTCGCGCCGCTGCAGCGCGACGAAGCGCGCGAACGGCAGCCCGGCTCGCGAGCGCGCATCGAGGTCGGCGTAGAGCGGCGCCCACTGGCGCAGCGCCCACGCCCGCGCGTAGCTCTCGGCGAGCACCGCGCCCGCGGGAGCCCCGCCGCCGAGAACCTCGACCGCCAGGAATACGACCGCCGCGAGGATCGCCACGGCCGCGGCGAGCCGTGCGCGGCGTGCGCGGCGCCCGCGGCGCCCGCGCCCCCTATTGGATCGCGGTCGGGCCAGCGCCGATGCCACGCCTGTCGCTCACGCGAGCAGCCTATCTGGCTCGCCGCCCGCGCCCGCGCAGTCGCCCCGACGCTCCCGCTACGCTCGGCGGGCAAGCCATGACCACGCTCGACTGGCTGATCGCTGCGGCGACATTGATCTTCGCCGTATCCGGCTATTTCCGGGGGTTCATCGTCGGCGTGCTGTCGCTCGCCGGGTTCGTCGCCGGCGCGATCGCGGGGACGCGCGTGGCCGACGCGCTGCTCGCCGGTGGCGCCGCCTCGCCCTACGCGCCGCTGTTCGGGCTGGTCGGGGCGCTCGTCGCCGGGGCGATCGTCGCGATGGCCTTCGAAGCGGTCGGCGTCCGCCTGCGGCGCGGGCTGCGCCTGCCGTTCCTCGGGGTCGCGGACGGGCTGCTCGGCGCGCTCCTCAGCGCCACGATCGCGCTCGCGCTCGCGTGGATTGTGGGGGTCGTCGTGGTGGCGCTGCCGGGGACCGGGTCGCTCGCCGCCGACATCCGCAGTTCGACGATCCTGCGCCGCCTCGACGAGCTGCTGCCACCGTCCGGCGTCGTTCTGCACGCGCTCGCGCGGATCGATCCGCTGCCGGCGATCGCCGGGGTCGGCGCTCCGGTCGCCGCCCCGCCGAGCACCGCCGCGAACGCCCCGGCGCTGGCCCGCGCGCAGCGCAGCGTCGTGCGGGTGCTCGGCACCGCCTGCGGGATCGGCATCGAGGGCTCCGGCTGGGTGATCGCGCCCGGTCAGGTGGTCACCAACGCGCACGTCGTCGCCGGCGAGACCGACACGACGGTCGAGATCGCCGGTGATCCGCCCGACCTCCCCGCCACGGTGGTGCGCTTCGACCCGCGCAACGACGTCGCGATCCTGGACGTCCCCGACCTCGGCCTGCCCGCGTTGACGCTCGCCGCCGCGCCCGCGACCGGCACCGCCGGGGTGATCCTCGGCTACCCGCTCGACGGCCCGTTCGCAGCGGAGAGCGCGCGGATCGGCGCGACCGCCGCGGTCGAGACCCAGGACGCCTACGGCCGCGGCCCACTGGCGCGCCTGCTGACGTCGATCCGTGGGCTGATCCGGCCGGGAAACTCCGGCGGGCCGGTCGTCGACGACGCCGGGACGGTGCTGACGACGGTCTTCGCGGCGACCACCAGCCCGGGCCCCCACGGCGGCTACGGGGTCGCCAACGCGACGGTCCGCGCCGACCTCGCCGGCGCCGCCGGGCCGGTGTCGACCGAGGGCTGCACCAGCTAGAGGGGCCCGTGATCCCCACCGCCGTAGACCCCGTGGCCGCGCGGGGCGCTACGCTGCGGCGCGATGCTGACCCTGGTGATCGCCGAGAAGCCGTCCGTCGGGCGTGACTTGGCGCGCGTGCTGCCCGGCCCGTTCGCCAAGCACGAGGGCTACCTCGAGGGCCCGGAGCACGTCATCACCTGGGCGGTCGGGCATCTCGTGCAGCTCGCCGAGCCCGACGAGTACGACCCCAAGTTCAAGCGTTGGCGGATGGCGGATCTGCCGATCGTCCCCGAGCACTTCAAGCTCGTCGTGCGCGACGAGCGCTCGCGCAAGCAGATGTCGGTCGTCACGACGCAGCTGCACCGCGACGACGTCGGCGAGGTGATCAACGCCTGTGACGCCGGACGCGAGGGCGAGCTGATCTTCGCCTACCTGTACGAGAAGGCGGGCTCGAAGCTGCCGGTCCGCCGGCTGTGGCTGTCCTCGATGACCGCCGCGGCGATGCGTGACGCGTTCGCGACGCTGCGCCCCGCCGCGGAGCTCTCGCAGCTCGAGCAGGCGGCCCGCTCGCGCTCGGAGGCCGACTGGATCGTCGGCATGAACGCCACCCGCGCGGCGACGATCCGCCTGCGCTCCTCCTTCGACGGCGCCGTGTCGCTCGGGCGGGTACAGACCCCGACGCTCGCGATCATCGCCCGCCGCGAGGAGGAGATCCGCGCCTTCGAACCGGAGCCCTACTGGCTCGTCGACGCCAGATTCGAGCCGTCGGAGGACCCGGCGCGCCGCTACCACGGCCGCTTCCACGCCGGCTCCAAGCCCCGCCTGGCCACCGAGCGGGAGGCGCTCGCGATCGTCGCCGCCGTGCGCGACCGTACCGGCGAGATCACGAAGGTCGAGAAGCGCGAGGTGACCGAGAAGCCGCCGATGCTCTACGACCTGACCTCGCTGCAGCGCGACGCCAACACCCGTTTCGGTTTCTCCGCGCGGCGCACGCTCGGTGCCGCCCAGCGGCTCTACGAGGAGCACAAGGCGCTGACCTACCCGCGCACCAACTCGCGCTTCCTGACCACCGACATGGCGGGGGAGATCAAGCCGACGGCGGAGCTGGTCGGCGCACGCCCCGAGTACCGCGAGGCCGCGGCCTACGTCACCGGCCTGGACCTGTTGCCGCTCGCGCGCGTGATCGACGACAGCAAGGTCACCGACCACCACGCGATCATCCCGACCCGCGCCGAGCATCCGGTCGACAAGATGGACGCCGACGACCGCCGCGTCTACGACCTCGTGGTGCGCCGCTTCCTCGCCGCCTTCCACCCCGAGGCGGTGCTCGAGAACACGCGCGTCGAGACAACGGTCGCCGAGCACGTCTTCCGCACCCGCGGCAAGGTGCTGCTCGTCCCGGGCTGGCGCGGGGTCTACATGGCGGGCGCGGACGACACCGAGCCGGGGGCCGAGAGCCAGGCCGACGAGGACGAGGTCGACGAGCAGGCGCTGCCGCGTCTCACCCAGGGCGAGCCGTCGCGCACGCTCGAGGTCGACGCGCTCGCCAAGGAGACCAAGCCGCCACGCCGCTACACCGACGCCTCGCTGCTCGGCGCGATGGAGACCGCCGGCAAGCTGGTCGACGACGAGGAGTTGCGCGAGGCGATGAAGGACTCCGGCATCGGCACGCCGGCGACGCGCGCCTCGATCATCGAGCGGCTGATCGACGTCGGCTACGTCGAACGCGACGGCCGCGCGCTGGTCGCGACCGAGAAGGGCCTGAACGTGATCCGGCTGCTCGGCGAGCACGCGCTGACCTCGCCGGACCTGACCGGCAGCTGGGAGCACCGGCTCGGGCGGATCGAGCGCGGGGAGGACTCGCGCGAGCAGTTCATGCGCGACATCGCGGGCTTCGCGAAGGAGACCGTCGAGGTGCTCGACGCGACGCTGAAGGACGTCCGCATCCCGCGCGCGAACCTCGGCCCCTGCCCGGTCTGCGGGCACGACATCGTCGAGAACCGCAAGGGCTACAGCTGCTGGGCGCGCGAGGACCCCGGCTGCGGCTTCGTGATCTGGAAGGGCAAGGCCGGCAAGCAGCTGCCGCTGGCGGTGGCGCGCGAGCTGATCGCGACGGGTCGCACCGCCCGTCCCGTGACGGGTTTCCGCGGCCGCAGCGGACGCTCGTTTCGCGCGCGCCTGGCGCTGATGCAGAGCGAGGAGGGCCGCTGGCGCGTCGAGTTCGACGAGCCCTGGGCGCGGGAGGGCGCCAAGCCGCCGGAGGTCGAGGTCGAGGCGCCCGCCGAACGGGACGCCGCCTAGCCGTTTCCCGGGTTTTTCGGGTGGGTGCATGCACCCACCCGTGGGACGGCGCATGCGCCGTCCCACGGAGCGGCGCATGCGCCGCTCCGGAACAGCCAGATCGCCGGTGTCGTCGGGTCCCCCCGCCACCATTGGTGCGAATGGGTTTGACGCTCGTCACCGGCCCCGCCAACTCGGCGAAGGCACAGGTCGTGCTCGACCGCCACCGTGCCGCGCTCGCGCGCGGGGCGATCCTCGTCGTGCCGCGCGCCGCCGATGTGGAGCACTACCGGCGCGAGCTGGCGGACGAGGGCGCGGTGCTCGGCGTGCGCGTCGAGGCGTTCGGCGGACTGATGCGCGAGGTCGCCCGGCGCTCCGGCGCGAGCGTGTCGCCGATCGGCGTGCACGCGCGCGAGCGGCTGCTGGCCGCGACCCTGGCGCGCACCGAGCTGCACTCGCTCGCCGGCGCCGTGCAGGCGCCCGGCTTCGTCGGCGTGCTCGCACTCCTTCGTCGGCGAGCTCGAGTCGCGCCGCGTGACGCCGGCCCGCTTCACCGGCGCGCTGCGCGCCTGGGCGCCCGGCCGGCGACCGCGCGGGCGCGCTACGCGCAGGAGCTGGCGGGCGTCTACGGCGGCTACCGTCGCGCGCTCGAGCGGCTCGGGCGCGTCGACGACGAGCTGCGCTGGGCGGCGTCGCTGGATGCGCTGCGGCTCGCGCCGGATCGCTGGGGGCGCACGCCCGTCTTCTGCTACGGCTTCGACGACCTCGACCCGATCCAGCTCGACGCGATCGAGACGCTCGCCGGGCGCGTCGGCGCGCCGGTCGTGCTCTCGCTGCCGGGCGAGCCGGGGCGCGTCGCGCTCGCCGGGCGCGCGGCGACGCTCGAAACCCTGCGGCCGCTCGCCGAGGAGGTGGTCGAGCTGCCGGCGCTCGCCGACTACTACGAGCCGCCGGCGCGCGAGGCGCTGCATCACCTCGAGCGCTCGCTGTTCGAGGACGCGCCGAGGGAGGCCGACGCCGGCGACGCGGTCGCGCTGCTCGAGGGCGGCGACGAGCGCGCCGAGGCCGAGCTGGTCGCCGCGGAGATCGCGCGGCTGCTCGCCGCGGGCTGCGCGCCCGGCGAGATCGCGGTGCTGACGCGTGGAGCCTCGGCGGTCGGCGCGCTGCTGCCGTCGCTGCTCGACCTCTTCGGCGTCGCGCACACGGCGGCGCGGCGCGAGCGCTTCGCCGACACGGCGCTCGGCGGCGGGCTGCTCGCGCTGCTGCGCGCCGCACTGCTGGGCGGCGGCGCGGCCGATCTGGTCCGCTGGCTGCGGGTCGCCGGCGTCGTCGAGCGCGGCGAGTTCGTCGACCGCTTCGAGCGCGAGCTGGGCGCTGAGGGGATCCGTGACCTTGCGGTCGCGCGCGAGCGCTGGCAGGACGCGCACTGGCCGCTCGACGCGCTCGACCGGCTCGAGCAGGCGGCGCGCCAGGGGGGTGCGGCGCTGCTCGAACGCGTCGAGCGTGAGCTCGAGTCGCTCTTCGCGGCGCCGTGGCGGCGCGAGGCGGCGCTGCTCAACGCCTGGCCGGCCGCCGTGCTGAGTCAGGCGTGCGCGCCGTGCGCGAGCTGCGCGAGCTGGCGCGCGCTGACCGCTCGCTCGCGCCGGGCCCGGCGGAGGTCGTGGCGGCGCTCGAGCGCGTGGACGTCGAGCTGGCGCCCGCCGCGCGAGGCCGACGCGGTGCTGATCTGCGACGCCCTGGCGCTGCGCGCGCGGCGCGTGCGCGCGCTCTTCATCGTCGGCCTGCAGGAGGGCGCGTTCCCCGCCGCGGAGCGCGAGCAGCCGTTTCTCTCGAGCGCCGAGCGCGGCGAGCTCGCGCAGGCTTCGGGGCTCGTGTTGGGCGAGGCGGGCGAGCCGCTGGACGCCGAGCGCTACCTCTTCTACGCGCTCTGCTCGCGGCCGACGCGCTGGCTGCGCGCCAGCTGGCACGACGCGACCGACGACGGCGAGCCGGCGCTGCGGTCGCTGTTCGTCGACGACCTGGTCGACTGCTTCGGCGAGCGGCTGTTCGCGCAGCGCACCGTTCGCGGCGCCGGCACGCTGCGCTGGGAGGAGCCGCCCGCGGCGGCCGCGGCGCTGCAGGCGGTCCTGCGAGCCCCGCGGCGGCACCGGGCCGGTGATCGCGCCTTTGGCCGATCCCGCCGCGCTGCTGGCGCTCCGCGGGCACGAGGCCCACTCGGCCTCGGCGCTCGAGAGCTGGACGGGATGCCCCGTGAACTGGCTGGTCGAGCGCGCCCTGAAACCGCGCGAGATCGAGCCCGCCCGATGGTGATGGCACGCGGGCGCGTCGCGCACGCAGGTGCTCGCCGCCGTGTTCAAAGGGCTGCACGAGCGCACCGGCGACGGGCGGATCGACGCGGCGAGCCTGCCGCTCGCGCTCGAACTGCTCGACGGGGCGCTCGCCGCGGCGGCCGAGCCGCTCTCGCCCGATGCCTCCGTCGACCGCACCGAGCGCACCCGCCAGCGCCACGACCTCGTCCGCTACCTCGAGTTCGTCGCCGAGCGCCCCGGGCCGTTCGAGCCGCGCGAGTTCGAGCTGGCGTTCGGCCTCGCCGAGGACGAGCTGGCCGCCGGCCGTGCTCGCCGGCGGCGCGCTCGCGCTCTGCGGGCGCATCGACCGCGTCGACATCGACCGCGACGGCGGCGCGCTGGTCTACGACTACAAGGGCGGCGGCGGCCAGTACGCGGCGGCGAAGTGGCCGCAGGAGGGGCGCCTCCAGCAGGCGCTCTACATGCTCGCGGCCGAGCAGCTGCTCGGCGTGCGGGCACGCGGCGGCCTCTACCAGCCGCTGCGGGTCGCCGACCTGCGCCCCCGCGGGGCGGTGAGCGCCGACGTCGACGCGGGGGTCGCGCTCTACGACAACGACCGCCTCAGCGAGGAGGATCTGCGCGCGCTGGTGGCGACGCAGCTGGCCGCGGCGCTGCGCGGCCGCCGCGAACTGGACGCCGGCTTGCTCGAGCCGCGCCCGGCGAGCTGCTCCTTCGACGGGGTCTGCCGCCACCCGGCGATCTGCCGCGTCCCAGTCGCGATGAGCGCCGTCCCGTCCCTCACCCCGGAGCAGCGCGAGGCGATCGATCGCCGCCGCGGCGCACTCGCGCTGGCGGCGAACGCCGGCAGCGGCAAGACCAGCGTGCTCGTCGAACGCTACGTGCGAGCCGTCACCGAGGACGGCATCGCGCCCGGGCGGATCCTCGCGATCACCTTCACCGACCGCGCCGCCGGCGAGTTGCGGGAGCGCGTGCGGCTGCGGCTCGCCGCCGCCGGCGAGCGCGAGGCGGCGCGCGCCAGCGCCGGCGCCTTCATCTCGACCTTCCACGGCTTCTGCATGCGGCTGCTGCGCACCCACGCCGTGCTCGCCGGCCTGACCCCCGACTTCACGGTGCTCGACGAGAGCCAGGCGCAGGCGCTCCGCGACAGCGCCTTCGACCACGCGCTGGCGGACTGGCTCGAGCAGCCCGATGCGCTCGAGCTGGCGGCGCGCTTCGCCGTCGCCGGCCTGCGCGAGGCGATCGGGTCGGTCTACGACGAGCTGCGCAGCCGCGGCGAGCGCACGCCCTCGCTGCCGGCCCCGCTGGCGCGCCACGACCGCCGGGCGGCCGCCGCCGCGTTCGCCGTGGCCGCCGCGGCGGTGCGCGTCGAGCTGGTCGTGGCGCCCGCGTCGAAGACGATCGACCGCGCGCTCGAGCGCCTCGAGCGGGCCGCCGAGCTGGCCGGCGCCGACGCGCCGCCCACGCCGGCGCAGCTCGAGGCCGTCTGCCTCGGCAACGGCTCGCGCGCCCTCTCCGGCCCGGCCTGCCACGCCTACGAGACGGCCCGGGTGGCTTTCGAGCAGGCCTGCGCCGACGCGCTGGGGGTGCCCGCAGTGGAGCTGCTGGACCGCCTGCTCGTCGCCTTCGGCCGCCGCTACGAGGCGGTCAAGCGGGCGCGCGGGGCGCTCGATTTCGACGATCTCGAGCTGGAGGCCGCCAGCCTGCTGGCCGGCCACGAACAGCTCGCGGCGCTGTGGTCGGAGCGCTTCGAGCTGCTGATGGTCGATGAGCTGCAGGACACCAACCCGCGCCAGATGGCGCTGCTCGAGGCGCTCGAACGCGACAACCTGTTCACCGTCGGCGACGAGTTCCAGTCGATCTACGGCTTTCGCCACGCCGACGTCGGCCTGTTTCGCGACCGCCGCTCGCAGCTGGCCGCCGCCGGCTCGGCGCTTGTCCTGTCGACCAACTTCCGCTCGCGCCCGCCGCTGCTCGATGCCGTCAACGGCGTCTTTGAGCCGCGCTTCGGCGGCCCGTTCGTGCCGCTCGTCGCCGGGCGCTCCGAGGAGGCGGACTGGCTGCCGCGGCGCCCCGCGCATCGAGCTGCTGCTCGTCGACTGCGGACGGCTGGGACGAGCACGAGGCGGCGCTCGGCGTCGAGCTCGCGCCGGCGCCGCTGTGGCGGCGCGCCGAGGCACGCCTGCTCGCCGCGCGTATCGAGGCGCTGATCGCGTCCGGCGAGGCGCGCGCCGAGGACGTGGTGCTGCTGTTTCGAGCCGGCACGGCGATCGCCACCTACGAGGCGGCGCTCGCCGACCGCGGCCTCGCGACGCTCGCGACCGCCGGCGGCGGCTTCTTCGCGCGCGCGGAGATCGTCGACCTCGTCGCCTACGTTCGCGCGCTCGCCAACCCCCACGACGAGCCGGCGCTCTACGGCGTGCTCGCCTCGCCGCTGTGCGGCTGCTCCTCCGACACGCTCGTCGCGCTCGCGCTGCGCTCGCGCACGCTCGGCGTCGCCGTCTGGGAGGTCCTGCTCGCCGAGCCGCCGGACGCGCGCGGCCGCCGCCTTCGCCGAGCGCTTCGCGGCCGCGCGGCGCGCCGCCGCCGATCTGCGGCCTGGGCGAGATCGTCGCCGCCGCCGTCGCGGACAACGGCTACGACCTCCATCTCTGCGCGCTGCACTCGCCCGAGCGGCGGATGGCCAACGTCCACAAGCTCGAACGCCTGGCGCGCGATTTCGAGGCGCGCGAGGGGCGCGACCTGCGGCGTTTCGCGGCGGCGCTCGCGCAGGGCCGCCTCGGCTCGCTGCGCGAGACCGAGGCGCCGCCGCCCGCTGACGGGCACCGGCGCGATCGCGCTGATGACGATCCACAGCGCGAAGGGGCTCGAGTTCCCGGTCGTCTGCCTCGCCGACCTCGGCCATCAGGGCGCCGATAGCCATCCGCCGGCGCTGCTCGTCGACGGCTCGCGCGTCGGCCTGCGCCTGCCGACGATCGAGCGCAAGACGCTCGACACGCTCGCCCACGCGGAGCTCAACGCCGCGCGCCGTGCTGCGGCGAGCGCCGAGGAGGAGCGGATCATCTACGTCGCGATGACGCGCGCGCGCGAGCGGCTGATCCTCAGCGGCGCCGCGCGCTTTGCGAGCTGGCCGAGCGAGGGCAGGACCGCGATCAGCTGGCTCGGGCCGGCGCTCGCTGCCCGACCTCCCCGTGCGCGCCGCGGCGGGCGGTGGGATCTGCGAAGTAGACGCCGCCGGCGGCGTGCCGCTCTCGCTGACCCTCTGCACACCGGAGCTCGCCGGCGAGCTGCTGTGGCCCGATGGCGCGGACGCGGTCGCGGCGGCGCCGGCGTGGCTGGCGAGAGCGGGGGGCGCGGAGGGAGCCGGCGGCTGGCGCTCCGGCGCCGGCGCGGGTGGCGGCGCCGCCTCCGTCGACGCTCTCCTACAGCTCGATCGCCGAGTACGAGCGCTGCCCCTACCGCTACCACCTGCAACGGATCATCGGCTTGGAGGACGTCGAGCTGCCGGGCGCCGGCGGCGAGGACGCGGCGGCCCGCGGGACGGCCGTGCACGCGCTGCTCGAGCGGCTCGACTTCGCGGCGCCCCGCGCTCCCGGCTGAGCGCGAGGTCGCGGAGGCCGCGGCGGCGGCCGGTGCCGCTGCTTGCGGGCGCTGAGGATCGAGCGGCGCTCGCGGAGCTGGCCGCCGCGTTCGCGCGCAGCCCGCTGTGCGCGCGGCTGGCCGGCGCGCGCGACGTGCGAACCGAGGAGGCGTTCGCCTTCGAGCTGGCGGGCGTGCGAGCTGGTGCGGGGCTCCCTCGACGTCGCCGGGCGCGAGGCGTGACGGGACGCTCCTGATCGTCGACTACAAGACCGACCGGGTCGCCGGCGGCGTGGACGAGCGCCGGCCTCGCCGCCCGCGTGCGAGCGCGACTACGGGATCCAGCGGCTCGTCTACGCGCTCGCCGGAATCGCCTCCGGCGCGCCCGCCGTCGAGGTCGCGCACTGCTTCCTGCGCCGCCCCGAGCTGGTGCTGTCGACGCGCTACGACGCGGGCGAGCGCGAGCGCCTCGAGACGCGAACTGGCGGACCGCCTGGCGCCGCTGCGCGCCGGGCGCTTCGAGGTCTCCCGCGACCCGCAACCGCGCTCGCTGCGGCACGCTGTCCCGGCACGCGCCCGGCTTTGCTCGCACGACGAGGCGATGACGCTCCGCGAGAGCTTCCGCGGAGGCGGCCAGGCGGCTGTCGCGGCACTCGACCCGGTCGTGGACGGACTGCTAGGATTCGCGTCCGCCTCAGGTGCCCGCAAACCCCCTTTCTCGCGGGGGAAGCGCCGGTCGGGATCACTCATACGATGACCAGTATTCGCCAGCCCCAGCAGGCCGACGGCCTCTACGACCCCCGCTACGAGCACGACGCCTGCGGCGTCGCCGTCGTTGCGCGGCTGGACAACCGTCCGAGCCAACGAGGTGGTCGCGCTGGGCATCGAGGCCGTCGCGAACCTCGAGCATCGCGGCGCCGCCGGCGCCGACCCCGAGACCGGCGACGGCGCGGGCCTGCTGATCCAGATGCCCGACGAGTTCCTCCGCGCGGTCGTCGGCTTCGAGCTCCCGCCGCGCGGGCGCTACGGCGTCGCGATGTGCTTCCTGCCGACCGATCCGACAGCTCAGGCCGAGCTCTGCGAGCTGCTCGAGCGGACCGTCGAGGAGGAGGGTCAGCTGGTGCTCGGCTGGCGCGACGTGCCGACCGACGACAGCCGGATCGGCCCCACCGCGCGCGCCTCGCAGCCGACGATCCGCCAGCTCTTCATCGGCGCCGGACCGGCCCACCAGGACGACCAGGACGCCTTCGAGCGCAAGCTCTACGTGATCCGACGCGTCGCCGAGAAGGCGTTCGAGAGCAGCATGTACATCGCGAGCCTCTCCTCGCGCACGCTGGTCTACAAGGGGATGCTGATCAGCTTACCAGCTGGCCTACTTCTACCCCGATCTCGCGGACAAGCGGATGGCCTCGGCGTTCGTGCTGGTCCACTCGCGTTTCTCGACCAACACCTTCCCGAGCTGGGAGCTGGCCCACCCCTACCGGATGATCGCCCACAACGGCGAGATCAACACGCTGCAGGGCAACGTCAACTGGATGCGCGCGCGCGAGAGCCAGATGGCCAGCGAGCTGTTCGGCGAGGACCTCGCGAAGGTGCTGCCGGTCGTGCGTCCCGGGCGGCTCGGACTCGGCGACCTTCGACAACGTGCTCGAGCTGCTGACGCTCGCCGGGCGCTCACTGCCGCACGCGGTGATGATGATGATCCCGGAGGCCTACCGCAACCGAGACGGCGAGCTGCCGCCGGAGCTGGGCGGCTTCTACGCCTTCCACGCCTGCTTCATGGAGCCCTGGGACGGCCCCGCCGCGGTCGCCTTCACCGACGGGCGCGTGATCGGCGCGACGCTCGACCGCAACGGCCTGCGCCCCGGGCGCTGGATGGAGACCACCGACGGCCTCGTGATCCTCGGCTCGGAGGCCGGCATCCTCCCGATCCCCGCGTCGCGCGTCAAGCGGCTCGGCCGCCTGGCGCCGGGCAAGCTCTTCCTGATCGACCTGGAGGCGGGCCGGATCGTGCCGGACGCCGAGATCAAGCACCGCGTCGCGACGCAGCGCCCCTACGGCGCCTGGTTCGACGAGCACACCGTTCACTTCGACCAGATTCCGCTGCGGCGAGCCGGTGGCGCTCGCGCATCCGCTGCGCTCGCTGCAGCTCGCCTTCGGCTACTCGCGCGAGGACATCAGCGTGACGCTGCCGACGATGGTGCTGGCCGCCGAGGAGCCGATCGGCTCGATGGGCGCCGACATCTCGCTGGCCGTGCTCTCCGACGCGACGCCGACGCTGTTCAACTACTTCAAGCAGCTCTTCGCGCAGGTCACCAACCCGCCGATCGACCCGATCCGCGAGGACATCGTGATGAGCATCGGCGCCGGCCTCGGCGCCGAGGGCAACCTGCTCGAGGAGAGCCCCGAGCCACGCCCACCAGCTCGTGCTCGACCAGCCGATCCTGCGCAACCACGAGCTGGAGACGCTGCGCACCGTCACCCACGACGTGTTCAAGCCCCGCACGATCGACATCACCTGGCCGGTCGCCGAAGGCCCCGACGGCATGGAGGCCGCGCTGACGCGCGTCTGCGACGAGGCGCACGACGCCGTCGCCGAGGGCCAGAACATCATCATCCTGTCCGACCGCGCGGTCGGGCCGCAGCGCGCGCCGATCCCGTCGCTTCTGGCGGTCTCCGCCGTCCACCACCACCTGGTCCGCGAGGGCACGCGCCTGCGGACGGGGCTCGTGATCGAGACCGGCGAGGCCCGCCAGGTCCACCACATCGCGACGCTGGTCGGCTACGGCGCCAGCGTCGTGAACCCCTGGGTGATGTTCGAGACCGTCGCCGAGGAGGTCGACGACGGCCTGCTGGTCGACGCCGACGGCCACGCGCTCGACCGCGACGAGGCGGAGATCGCGGTCCGCAAGGCGATCGGCAAGGGCCTTCTGAAGACGATCTCGAAGATGGGCATCTCGACGATCCAGTCCTACTGCGGGGCGCAGATCTTCGAGGCCGTCGGGCTTTCGCGCGCGCTGGTCGACCGCCACTTCACGGGCACCGCCTCGCGGATCGGCGGCATCTCGCTCGACGTGCTGGCGTCCGAGACGCTGGCGCGTCACGCCCGCGGCTTCCCCGCACCCGCAGAGCGACCTGCTGCCGGTCGGCGGGGTCTACGCCTGGCGGCGTGACGGCGAGCACCACATGTGGAACCCGGACACGATCGCGCTGCTCCAGCACGCCGTGCGCAGCGGCGGTGAGGAGGCCTACCGCGAGTTCGCGCGGGTCAGCGACGAGCAGGCGACGCGGCGTGCGACGCTGCGCGGGCTGCTCGAGATCCGCGGCGACCAGACGCCGATCGCGCTCGAGGAGGTCGAGCCGTGGACCGCGATCGTCAAGCGCTTCGTGACCGGCGCGATGAGCCTCGGCTCGCTCTCGCGCGAGGCGCACGAGAACCTCGCGATCGCGATGAACGAGCTCGGCGGCAAGTCGAACACGGGCGAGGGAGGCGAGGACCCGGAGCGCTACCGCGACAATCGCCGCTCCGCGATCAAGCAGGTCGCCTCCGGCCGCTTCGGTGTGACGATCGAGTACCTCGTCAACGCCGACGAGCTGCAGATCAAGATGGCGCAGGGCGCGAAGCCCGGGAGGGCGGCCAGCTCCCCGGTCGCAAGGTCGACGCCTACATCGGCAAGATCCGCTACTCGACGCCCGGCGTCGGCCTGATCTCGCCGCCGCCGCACCACGACATCTACTCGATCGAGGACCTCAAGCAGCTGATCTACGACCTGCGCTGCGCGAACCCGACGGCGCGGATCTCGGTCAAGCTGGTGGCCGAAGTCGGCGTCGGCACCGTCGCGGCCGGCGTCGCGAAGGCCAACAGCGACCACGTGCTGATCTCCGGCCACGACGGCGGCACCGGCGCGTCGCCGCTGTCGTCGATCTTCGCCAGCGGCATCCCGTGGGAGATCGGGCTCGCCGAGACCCAGCAGACGCTGCTGCTCAACGACCTGCGCTCGCGCATCTGGGTGCAGGTCGACGGGCAGCTGAAGACCGGGCGCGACGTCGCGATCGCCGCGATGCTCGGCGCCGACGAGATGGGCTTCGCGACCGCGCCGCTGATCGCGACTGGCTGCATCATGATGCGCGCCTGCCACCTCAACACCTGCCCGGTCGGGATCGCCACCCAGGACCCGGAGCTGCGCAAGCGCTTCGCCGGCACGCCGGAACACGTGATCAACTACTTCCACTTCGTCGCCGAGGACGTGCGACGGATCCTCGCGGGCCTCGGCCTGCGCACGATGGACGAGCTGGTCGGCCGCGCCGACCTGCTCGACAGCTCGAAGGTGGTCGGGCACTGGAAGGCACACGGCATCGACCTCTCGAGCCTGCTCGCGATCCCGACGCTCGCTCCGGGCGCGCCGCGCCGGCGCATCCGCGACCAGGAGCCGGTGCTCTGCGACGCGCTCGACTGGAACCTGATCGAGCACTCCGCTGACGCGATCGAGCGCGGCGGGCGCGTGGAGCTGCAGCGCCCGGTACTCAACACCAACCGCTGTGTCGGCGGGTTGCTGTCGGGCGAGATCGCACGCCGCCACGGCGCGGCAGGCCTGGCGGAGGAGGCCATCAACGTCTCCTTCATCGGCGCCGCGGGCCAGAGCTTCGGCGGCTGGCTGGCGCCCGGCGTGACGTTCACGCTCGACGGCGTGGCCAACGACTACACCGGCAAGGGCCTCTCCGGCGGGATCCTCGTGGTGCGACCTCCGGCGGACGCCGCCTACGTCGCCGAGGAGAACGTGATCATCGGCAACACCGTGCTGTACGGGGCGACGAGCGGACGCGCCTTCTTCCGCGGCCTTTCCGGCGAGCGCTTCGCGGTGCGCAACTCGGGCGCCCACGCGGTGGTGGAGGGGGTTGGTGATCACGGCTGCGAGTACATGACCGGCGGCCGCGTGGTGGTTCTCGGGCCGACCGGGCGCAACTTCGCGGCGGGCATGAGCGGCGGCGTCGCCTACGTCTACGACGAGGTCGGGGACTTCGCGCAGCGGCGCCTGAACCACGCCAGCGTGTCACTCGAGGAGATCGGCGACGCCGACTGCGCTCGAGCTGCGCGCGCTCGTGGCCGAGCATGCGCAGCGCACCGGGTCCACCGTCGCCGAGCGTCTGTTGAGCGACTGGGACGCGAGCCTCGAGCGCTTCGTGAAGGTGATGCCCAACGACTACCGGCGCGTGCTCGACGAGCAGGCGGCGCTCGCCGGCGAACTGGCCGAGGTCGGCTGATGGCCTGTTCGCATCGCGCGCGGACCAGTCGCCGCATCCGCATCCTGACCCTAGAAGTGCTGGGCTGATGGGCGAGCTCAGGGGATTCGTGCGGGTCGGCCGTGAGCCGATCCCGGAGCGCGACGCGCTGGAGCGGATCGGCGACTACCACGAGTTCACGATCACGCGGCCGGTCGCCGAGCTGCGCGACCAGGGGGCGCGCTGCATGGATTGCGGCGTCCCGTTCTGCCACAGCGGCTGCCCGCTCGGCAACCTGATCCCCGACTGGAACGACCTCGTCTTCCACGACCGCTGGCACGACGCGCTGCGCCAGCTGCACTACACCAACAACTTCCCGGAGTTCACCGGACGTCTGTGTCCGGCGCCCTGCGAGGCGGCCTGCGTGCTCGAGATCAACGAGGGCAACGCGGTGACGATCAAGCAGATCGAGAGCGCGATCATCAACCGCGGCTTCGACGAGGGCTGGGTCGTGCCCGCGCCGCCGGAGCGCGAGAGCGGGCGCCGCATCGCGGTCGTTGGCTCGGGGCCGGCGGGCATGGCGGCCGCGCAGCAGCTGCGCCGCGCCGGCCACGCCGTCGTGCTGTTCGAACGCGACGAGGCGGCCGGCGGCCTGGTTCGCTTCGGTGTGCCCGACTTCAAGATCGAGAAGTGGGTGGTGCAGCGGCGCGTCGAGCAGCTGGTTGCGGAGGGGGTCGAGCTGCGCCTCGGCATCGACGTCGGCGTGGATATCGACGCGCAGGCGCTGCGCTCCGAGTTCGACGCGATCGTGCTGGCGATCGGCTCGCGCGTGCCGCGCGACCTGGAGGTCGAGGGGCGCGAGCTGCCGGGCACGCACTTCGCGATGGAGTACCTCTACGCCCGCAACCGCTGGGCGGCCGCGGAGTTCGGTCCGCCGCCGCCGGTGCCGCCGCCGGCGGTCAACGCGATCAGCGCGGCCGGCAAGGCCGTGGTCGTGATCGGCGGCGGCGATACGGGCGCCGACTGCGTCGGCCAGGCCACGCGCGAGGGCGCCCGCTCGGTCGTCCAGCTGGAGCTGGTTCCGGAGCCCCCGCCCAGCCGTCCCGACGAACGCACGCCGTGGCCGCGATGGCCGAACAAGCTGCGGCTCTCCTACGCGATGAAGGAGGCGCAGGCGGCGGGGCGCGGGGAGCTCGATTTCTCGATCGTGACGACGCGGATCACCGGCGAGGGCCGCGTCCAAACGCTGCACATCGCGCAGGCCCAGGCGGCGCCCCCGTTCGACCCGGTCGAGGGGACCGAGCACGAGCTACCGGCCGACCTCGTGCTGCTCGCGATGGGCTTCGTGCATCCCGAGCCGGGCGGAATCGTCGAGCAGCTCGGCGCGACGCTCGACGCCCGCGGCAACGTCGACGCACCCGCCTACGCCACCTCCGCCGATGGCGTGTTCGTGGCCGGCGACGCCCGACGCGGCCAGTCGCTGATCGTATGGGCGATCAACGAGGGCCGCCAGTGCGCCGAGCGCGTCGAGCATTACCTCGCGAGCCTGCCGTCCACGACCTGAGACGCCAGCGCGTGCCGGTCACGTGCACGGCGCCGCCGCCCACGTGCGCGGATCACGTCCACCGCGCCGCCGCCGCGCGCGCCGATCGCGTCCACCGCGCCGCCGCCGCGCCGCCGCCGCGCGCGCCGATCGCGTCCACCGCGCCGCCGCCGCGCGGCGCCGCGCGCGCCGATCGCGTCCACCGCGCCGCCGCCGCGCGGGCGCCGCGCGCGCCGATCGCGTCCACCGCGCCGCCGCCGCGCGGGCGGATCACGTCCACCGCGACCCCTACTCTGCGTGCTGTCGCCGGTCTGACACGACAGGAGCCTGGGGTTGCCGCTCTGCTTCATCGAACCGCATGACGCGATCCGCGTGATCGCCGAGTCGATGGGCCGTGAGGCGCGGCGCCAGCTCGTCGGCGAGGTCATGCACGCCTGGGTGGACGAGATTCCCGAGCCGGAGCTCGCGATGCACTACGAGCGCGCCGTGACGGACCTGGATGCCGACGACCTCTCGATGCTCGCCGCCTGGCACGCCTCGCTCGAGACGGTCGGACAGCCGATCGCCAACACCGACTTCCTGCTCTCGATCTACCCGTCGCTCGGCGAGTACCGTCGCGAAGCGCTGAAGGTCGCGGCCGGCCTCGGCGGCGAGGACGCCTTCGACGCCGGCGTGACCGAGGAGCAGGCGCTCGCCAAGGTTCTGCCGCACCTTTCACGCGAACGCGCGAGCGAGCTCGCCAACGAGTGCATCGAGCTCTACCTCTGGGACCGCCTCGGCACCCCGAACTAGTGCTCCGCGTTCACGCAGGCGTCGCGATCGTGTAGCTGCCGAGCCCTCGGCGTCCCTCGTGGTGCCAGGCCACGAACGTGACCTGCGCGCGCGCCCCGTCCGGGTGCGTGAGCTCGCCGCTCGCCAGCGCCTCGCCGCCGATCCGTGCCGGCAGCTCCGACTCCTCGCCCTCCCACAGCTCGAGCCCGGCGTGGGTGAGGCGGCCGCCGGCGTCGTATGTGGTCGAAAGGCGCGGCTTCTCGATCGCCACCGCCTGTGGTGGGTCGCCCCGGAAGACGACTGCGGCAAGCTGTTCCTCGCCGTGTCCGCCGGCGCCCGAGTCGCGCTGCGCGCGCAGCGCGAAGGCCAGCTGCCCATCGAAGAGGATCGCCAGCGAGCGCTCCAGGGCAACCCCGGCGCCGCGCTCGGGGGTGCGGTCCACGATCGCCAGCCCGTCGAGCGCCTGCGAGCCGACCGTGCCGGTCGTCCGAGCCAGCGTCAGCCCGCCGGCGTCCGCGCCGCCGAGCTGCGAGATCGTCAGCTCGCAGGCGTCGCCGGCGCGCAGACGCCAAGCAGGGCCGTCGGCGTCCAGCTGCGGCGGCGGCGCCGCGATCAGCTCCCGGGCGACCTTCAGCAGGGTGCCCGCGCCGGCGATCGCGACACCCTGGATCCGGCGGTCCGCGTCGGCGAAGCTGATCGACAGCCGCTCGCTCACGCCCACAGGCTATGCGACGGCCCGCCCTCTACACTTCGTCCATGGTCACCGTCGACGACGTGCAGGAGGCGCTCACCAACGTGATCGATCCCGAGCTCGGGCTCGATTTCGTCGAGCTGGGCCTGATCTACGAGATCGAGATCGACGAGGGCAAGGTGCACGTGACCTTCACGCTCACCGCGCCGGGCTGTCCGATCGGGCCCGAGGTGGCCGAGCAGATCGAGGAGTTCGTCTCCGAGCTCGACGGCGTCGAATCGGTCGGCTCGACGATGGTCTTCACGCCGCCGTGGACGCCCGAGCGCATGAGCGAAGACGCGAAGTTCGCGCTCGGGTACTGATGGGCGAGGACCAGGACTGGCGCCTGCGGGCCGACCTCGCGGATCCCGCGGGGCTTCATGCGCGGCTGCGCGACGCACACCACTTCGAGCACGAGCTGAAGCCGTTGATCAGCCACGACGTCGTGCTCAGCTACGACGACGACACGCTGTTCGCCTACGCGAACACGCGCGAGGCGATCGACGAGACGCGCCGCGCGATCGCGCATCAGCTCGAGAGCGACGGCCTGACGGCGACGCTTCGGATCGACCATTGGGATGACCAACTCGGCGACGTCGGCGACTGGCATCTCGTCGATCCGCCGCTCGACGACCCAGGGGTCGCGCGCGAGGCGGCGGAGCGCGACCAGCACAGGACTCACGAGTCCGGCGACGCGCGCACCGAGACGCGCACGGTGGCGATCACCTCGGGGCGGATGGTGCGCACCTGGTTCGAAAAGACCGTCGCCGACGAGGCGCGCGAACTGGGCGTCGAGCTGTCGATCGTCGAACACCCCCACCTGCTGACGACCCAGATCGCCTTCACGTTGACGGGGCCGACGGGGAAGGTGGACGCCGTGGTCGAGGACCTGTCGCAGCGGGCCGGCGCCGTCACGCGGCTCGAGACGTATTACCCGATCGTCAGCTGAGCGCAGCGTGGACGAGCCGGTCGCCAGCGACCTCGAGATCCGCGGCCCGCGCATACGCCTGCGCATCCCGCGCGAAAGCGACGCGCAGCGGCTGTTCGAGCTGGCCAGCGACCCGGAGGTCACGCGCTTCTTCTCCTGGGGCCCCTACGAGCAGGAGAGCGAGGCGCTCGCCTGGCTGCAGACACTGCCGGAGCGCCGCTCGCAGGGCGTGGCGCTCGAGCTGGCGGTCGTCGATGGCGACGACTGGGTGATCGGGGTGATCGCCGTGCTCGAGGTGTCCAAGCGCGACCGGCGCAGCATCATGGGAGTCTGGCTCGGCCAGGCCTACTGGGGGACGGGCGCGAATGCCGAGGCTCAGGCGCTGATCGCGCACCTCGTGTTCGAGCCGCTGCGGATGGAGCGTTTCGGCGCCTGGGTCGACGTTCGCAACCAGCGCTCGCAGCGCTCGCTCGAGCGCATCGGCTATGTCCGCGAGGGTGTTCTGCGCGGCTGGCACCGCCACTACGACGAGCGTCGCGACCTCGTCTCGTACTCGCTGCTGCGCGACGAGTGGCAGCAGTCGGAGCTTGCGGCGCTGGCCATCACGGTGCGCGGCACGGTTCCCGAGGCCTTCATCTGCGCGGAACGGTAGTGGCCGGCCGCGCCCGCTCGCAGCGACGCAGGAAAGCGTTCAAGCGGTTTGGCGGCACGATCGTGGTGGTAGATTGCGCAGTCCTTCCCGACCGTCCCGTGTGACGCGAAAGACCGTAGGAGCCCCGCGATGGCCCGAGCAATCTGGAGCGGTTCGATCTCGTTTGGCCTGGTCAACGTGCCGGTCAAGCTCTACACCGCCGTGTCGCGCAAGACGGTGCAGTTCCACCAACTGCACGATGCGGACGGCTCGCGCATCCAGCAGAAGCGCTTCTGCGCGGCCGACGGCGAGGAGGTGCCCTACGAGCACATCGTCAAGGGCTACGAGGTGTCGCCGGGCCGCTATGTTGTGATCGACCCGGCCGAACTGGAGTCGCTCGACCCAAAGAAGACGCGGCTGATCGAGATCGAGCAGTTCGTCGACCTCGCCGAGATCGACCCGATCTTCTACGACCAGCCGTACTACCTCGCGCCGGCCGCGGGCGCGGGCAAGGCCTACCGGCTGATGCTGGCGGCGATGCGCGACGCGGGCAGGGTCGCGATCGCGCGTGTCGTGCTGCGCCAGAAGGAGCACCTCGTGGCGCTGCGGGCGACCGATGAGGTGCTGATCATGGCCACGCTCGTGTTCGCCGACGAGGTTGTGTCGCCGTCGACGCTCGACGAGGTGGCCGACGCGGACATCGAGGTTTCCGAGCGCGAGCTGAAGGTGGCGCGGCAGCTGATCGAGATGCTCTCCGGCCCGTTCGACGCCGGCCAGTACCGCGACGACTACCGCGAGGCCGTGCTCGCGCTGATCGAGCGCAAGGTCGCGGGCGAAGAGATCGCCGTCGCACCGCAGGCGCCGGCGCCGGTCGCCGCGCCCGACCTGATGGCGGCGCTGCAGGCGAGCGTGGAGGCGGTTGGGCGCTACAACGCGCATTGGGATGGCGGCGAGGACGCCAAGCCCAAGCGACGCACGCGGGCGAAGACCGCGCGGCAGCCGACGAAGAAGTCGTGACGGCGGGGCGCGCCGGCGACCCGCTGAAGAGCTACCGCTCCAAGCGCGACTTCGCTGCGACGCCCGAACCCGCCGGGACGGCCGAGGACGGCGGTGGAGGCCCGCCACGGTTCGTCATTCACGAGCATTCGGCGCGCCGCATGCACTGGGATCTGCGACTCGAACGCGACGGCGTGCTCGTCTCGTGGGCGATCCCGAAGGGAATGCCGCAGGAGCCGAAGGTCAACCATCTCGCGCCGCACACCGAGGATCACCCGCTCTCCTACCTCGACTTCGAGGGCGAGATCCCGCCGGGCAGCTATGGCGCCGGCACGATGCGCATCTGGGACCGCGGCACCTACGAGTGCCTGAAATGGGAGCCCCGCAAGGTCGAGGTCGCGCTCCACGGCGAGCGCCTCGACGCCCGTTACGCGCTGTTCGCGATCAGCGAGGGCGAGCACGCGCGCGATTGGATGATCCATCGCATGGACCCGGCCTCCGAGGCGGACCTCACGCCCATGCCCGCGCGGGTTGCGCCGATGCTCGCGCGCGCCGGGAAGCTGCCGCGAGACGAAGACCGCTGGGCATACGAGATCAAGTGGGACGGCGTGCGCGCGATCGCATACGCCGAGCCCGGCAGCCTTCGCTTGGAGAGTCGCAACCTGCGCGAGATCACGGCGAGCTACCCTGAGCTCGCGCGGCTCGGCCGCGCGCTCGGCTCGCACCGCGCCGTGCTGGACGGCGAGATCGTGGCTCTGCGCGAGGACGGGCGGTCGAGCTTCTCGGCGCTCGCGCAGCGCATGAACGTCAGCTCGCCCGCGCGCGCGAAGCGCCTCGCGCAGAGCGACCCCGTCACCTACATGATCTTTGACCTGCTCTGGCTGGACGGGCGCTCGCTGATCGACCGCCCGTACCTGGAGCGCCGCGCGGAGCTCGCCCGCCTCGGACTGCGAGGCGAGCGCTGGCAGACGCCCGACCACATCGTGGGCGCCGGGCGCGAGACGCTCGACGCGTCAGCGGCGGCGGGGCTCGAGGGGATCGTCGCCAAGCGGCTCGACAGCCCCTACGAGCCGGGCGGGCGCAGCGGCGCCTGGATCAAGCTGAAGAACGGCGCGCGCGAGCGCTTCGCGATCGGCGGCTGGATGCCCGGGGCTGGCCGCCGTCGCGAACGGATCGGCGCGCTGCTGCTGGGTGATGGCGAGGCGCTGCGCTACTGCGGGCGGGTCGGCAGCGGCCTGGGCGTTGCGGAACTCGAACGCCTCGAAGCGGCGCTCGCGCCGCTGGTGCGCCCGCAGTCGCCGTTCGATCCGGACGGGCCCCAGCCGCCGCGCGGCGCGGTCTTCTGCGAGCCGCGCCTCGTGGCCGAGATCGCGTTTCGCGAGCGGACGCCGAAGGGAATGCTCCGCCAGCCGACCTACGAGGGCCTGGTCGAGGGGGGTGCTCGCGAGCGCGCGTCAGCGGTCGGGCGGCTGGTCGTGCACGGCGCCGGCAGCTCGCGTGTGCGGGCCGAGGTCGAGGGTCACGAACTGACGCTCTCGAACCTCGACAAGGTCCTCTATCCAGCCGACACGTTCACCAAGCGCGACGTGATCGACTACTACGCGGCGATCGCGCCCGTGCTGCTCCCGCATCTGAACGGCCGCGCGCTCACCGTCACCCGCTACCCGGACGGTGTCGACGGCAAGGCCTTCTTCCAGAAGCAGTCGCCGGCGCAGCGGCCGGCGTGGGTGCGGACCGTCGCGGTCGCGAGCGAACGCAGCCGGCGGATCGACTTCACGCTCGCGGACGACCTGGCGACGCTCGTGTGGCTGGCGAACCTGGCCGCGCTCGAGCTGCACGTGCCGCTCGCCCGCGCGAGCGAGCCGGCGCGCCCGACCGCGGTCGTGTTCGACCTCGACCCCGGTCCGCCGGCCGGGATCGTGGAGTGCTGCCATGTCGCGCTCTGGCTGCACGGCACCTTCGAGCGGCTGGGGCTCGCGAGCTTCGTCAAGACCTCGGGCTCCAAGGGGCTGCAGGTGTATCTGCCGCTCGGCGGCGCCGCGACGTTCGAGCAGACCAAGTCGTTCGCTCGAGCGCTCGCGATCCTCGTCGAGCAGGCCGAGCCGGCGCTGGCAGTCTCGCGGATGACGAAGGCGCTGCGCGCGGGCAAGGTGCTGATCGACTGGAGCCAGAACGACGAGCACAAGACGACCGTCTGTGCCTATTCGCTGCGGGCGCGCGAGCACCCGAGCGTCTCGACGCCACTGCACTGGGACGAGGTGCGCGCGACACTGGCGAACCAGCATTCGGCGGCGCTCTCCTTCGACGCCGCCGCGGTGCTCGCACGCGTGCGCGAGCACGGCGATCTGTTCGCCCCGATGCTCTCGCTGGTCCAGGCGTTGCCGGCGATCTAGTCTCGGCCGGCGCACGGCTGCGCGCCCTCGTGCGTGCCGTCCACCGCGATGCCTACAGTGGCAGCGAGCATGGTGCTGTGTTTCATCACGCCGCAGGACACGATTCGCGTGATCGCCGACTCGGTCGGCCGCGACGCGCGCCGGCGGCTGGTCGGCGAGGTCGTCGGGGCGTGGGTGGATGACATCCCCGAGCCGGAGTTGAGCGCGCACTACGCGAAGGCGGTGGCGGGTCTCGACGAGGCGGACCTGCATGTGCTGGCGGACTGGTACTCCTCGCTCGCGCTGGGACCGCCGATCGCCAACAGCGACTTCCTGCTCGCCGCCTTTCCGAAGCTCGGCTCGAGCCGGCGCGAGGCGCTGAAGATCGCCGCGGGCTTCCGTGGCGAGCAGGCGTTCGACGCCGGGGTGACCGAGGAGCGGGCGCTGAACGCGGTGCTCGGACACCTTTCGCCGCAGCGCGCCGCGCGGCTCGCCCACAGCTGCATCGAGATCTACGTCGAGGACCGCCTCGGCGGCGAGAACTAGTCCGCCGGCGCAGCGGCCGCGCGGGCGAGCGCCAACAGCTCCTCGATCGCCTCGGACACCCAGCCGGCGAGACGGTCGAGTTCCGGCAGCGCCTGCGAGTCCGCGAGCAGGCCGAAGTTCAGCTGCCCGTTGTAGGACATGATCGCGACGGCGAGCGCGTGGTCGTGCGCGAGGAAGCCGATCGGGTAGACCTCGCGGATCTCGCGACCGAGCACATGCAGCGGGATCTGCGGGCCGGGCATGTTCGTCACGAGCAGGTTGAACAGCCGTGTGGAGAAGTTGATCCGCGAGGCCTGCGCGAGAATCGTCGGCGGCGCGAAGTTCTGCACGCCGGCGAGCACCTCGGCGCCGAGCGCCTGGCGCGACTCCTTGATGCCCTCCATGCTGAGGCGCACCGTCTCGAGCCGTTCGCGCGGATCGGCGATGTACACGGGCAGGCTCCCGCGCATCGCGGCGAGACGGTTGCCGATCACGTCGCCGCCGTCGCCGGCGCCGCGTAGCGACACCGGCACGAGCGCCCGCAACTCCAGTCCCTCGGTGCGCACGCCGCGCGACTGCAGGAAGCTGCGCAGCGCGCCGGTCACGACCGCCAGCACGACGTCGTTGACGGTGCCGCCGAAGGCGTCCTTGATCGCCTTGAAATCCTCGAGCCGGGCGCTCACGGTGACGAAGCGCCGGTAAGGGCCGATCGGCACGTTCAGCGGCGTCTCGGGTGCCGGGTTGAGCGCCGCCCAGGCGATCTCGGCGAGTCCTCCGGCGGCGTCGCGCAGCCGGCGTACCGACTCCTGCGGGTGCACTCCGGCGGTCAGCGCGCCGTTCAGCAGCCTGACCGTGTCGCGGGCGTCGCGGACCGCGCCGAGCGCCATCAGGCCGAGCTGTCCCGGGTTGGATCCGGGCGTCCATTCGGGCGGGGGCTCGGCGCCGTCGTCGGCCTCGGATTCGAGGTCGAAGATGACGGTCGCGAGGTCGAGTCCGGCGATGCCGTCGATCACCGCGTGGTGGGTTTTGAAGATCAGCGCGAAGCCGCCGTCCTCGAGTCCTTCGACGAACCACATCTCCCACAGCGGACGGCGGCGATCGAGCTGGGTCGAGTAGATGCGCGAGAGCAGCGTGAGCAGCTCGTCGCGCCCGCCGGGGGAGGGCAGCGCGACGTGGCGGACGTGGTACTCCAGGCGGAAGGCGGCGTCGTCGACCCAGACGGGCCGGCCGCGGTCGAACGGCGTGCGGGCCAGTCGCTGGCGGTAGCGGGGCACGAGATGCAGGCGCCCCGCGATCAGCTCGAGCAGTTCGCCGAACTGCGGCGGCGGGCCGTCGAAGGTCGTCAGCGCGCCGATGTGCATGTGCGACTCGGGGCCCTCCTGGTGCAGGAAGGATGCGTCCAGCGCGGTCAGGCGATCGAGGTGCTGCTGTGTCATACGCCTCAAAGCGTAGTCGCGTCGGAGCGTCGCCGACCGAAGCAGCCGTGGGCGCACCGGAGTACCGTCATTCCGTGATGCGCCGCCCATCCTCGGTTGCCGTCGCCAGGCGGGGTGTCGGCCGCCGTAGAATCAAGCTGTGGCCGTTGTGACCAACACAGTCGAGAAGATCCTGCTCGCGGCTCCGCGCGGCTACTGCGCCGGCGTCGATCGCGCCGTCCAGACCGTCGAGCGTGCGCTCGCGCGCTACGGGCCACCGGTTTACGTGCGCAAGGAGATCGTCCACAACAAGCACGTGGTCGAGCAACTGCGCGCGCGTGGCGCGATCTTCGTCGAGAGCGAGACCGAGGTGCCGGAGGGCTCGGTCACCGTGTTCTCCGCGCACGGCGTCGCTCCGAGTGTGCATCAGAACGCGAAGGCGCGCCGCCTGCGGACGATCGACGCGACCTGCCCGCTCGTGACCAAGGTGCACGTCGAGGCTCGCAGGTTCGCCGCCGACGGCTACATGGTCGTCCTCGTCGGCCACGACGGGCACGAGGAGGTCGAGGGAACGATGGGGGAGGCGCCGGATAACATGGTGCTGGTCCAGACGGAGCAGGACGTCGACGAGCTCGAGCTAGACGATCCCGAGAAGGTCGCCTACATCTCGCAGACGACGCTGTCGGTCGACGAGACCAGGGGCATCATCGAGCGCCTGCGCGAGCGCTTCCCGGCGATCGTCGGCCCGCGCACCGATGACATCTGTTACGCCACGACCAACCGCCAGGCCGCGGTGCGCCAACTGGCCAGCGTGTGTGAGCTGGTGCTCGTGATCGGCTCGCGCAACTCGTCGAACTCGCTGCGCCTCGTCGAGGTGGCTCGCGATTACGGCGCCGAGGCGCACCTGATCGACAACGCCCGCGAGCTCGACGAGACGTGGCTGGACGGTGTGCGCACGCTCGGTATCTCGTCCGGCGCGAGCGCCCCCGAGGAGCTCGTGAAGGAGCTGGTCGAGCGTTTCCGCGCCCGCGGCGTCAGCGACATCTCGGAGCTCGAGGTCACGCGGGAGGATGTGCGCTTCATGCTGCCCAAGGTGATTCGCGGCGTCGGCGCCGCGCGGTAGTGGCGCGCACACTCGTCGTCTCCGACCTGCACCTCGGGACGCGCGCAGGCAGCGACGTGTTGCGGCGTGAGGGCGTGCTCGAGCAGTTGCTCGCAGCGCTGGACGGCGTCGACCGCCTCGTGCTGCTCGGCGACACGCTCGAACTGCGCCAGGGCGAGGCCCACGCCGTGCTGAATCGCGCGCGCGGCGTCCTCGCACGACTCGGCGAGCACCTCGGCGATCGCAGCGTGGTGCTGGTACCCGGCAACCACGACCACGCCCTGGCGAGCTCCTGGCTGGCGCGCCGAACGGAACCGCTCGGGCTCGAGCAGCGATGCCCGCCGGGCGAGGCCTCGTTCATCGCGGCGGCCGTGGCCCAGCTGCTCGCGCCGGCGGCTGTCGAGGTCGCCTACCCCGGGCTCTGGCTGGCCGACGGCGTCTACGCGATGCACGGGCATCAGCTCGACCTGCACATGACCGTGCCGACGATCGAGCGCCTCGCGGTGGCGATGAGCGGCCGGCTGTCGCTCGCGGGCGACCGCCGCTGGGACGACGTCGGCTGCGTCGACGACTACGAGGCCGTGATCTCGCCTGTCTATGCCTGGGCTCACGCCGCCGCCCAGAGCGGGCGGCCATCGGAGACGGTCGACGGCGGGCGCACCGTGAAGGCGTGGAACGCCCTGCGCTCCTCGCGCGGTGGGGCGCTGCGCGCGCGCGCCTTCCCGCTCGCCTTTCCGTGGCTGGTCCGCGCCGCCAACGCCGCCGGCCTCGGACCGCTGCGCGGCGAGCTCTCGCCTGCGGAGCTGCGCAGTGCCGGTCTGCGCGCGATGAGCGTCGTCGTGGAGCGGCTCGGGATCGACGCGCGCGACGTGATCTTCGGGCACACGCACCGGGCCGGGATGCTCGACGGCGACGAGGGTGCCGAATGGCTGACGCTGGGCGGCACGCGGCTGCACAACTGCGGCTGCTGGGTCTTCAGCTCCGTCTTCGCGCGCGAGCCGGCGAGCCCGTACTGGCCCGGCAGCGCGGTGCTGGTCGAGGACGGCGAGCCGCCGGCGCTGCTGCGCCTGCTCGCCGAACATGGCGTCGAGCAGCTGCGCCCGGTTCGCTAACGCCGCAGGCCGTTTCACCGGCGCCGAACGGCCACACGCAGTTCACAGTCGCGCTGGCGCCAACCGGTATAGAGTCGCCGGACAGCTCGATCGGCAAACAACCGCGCGAACGCGCAGAGGAAACGGGGATCGCATGGCACTAGGGTTCTACTTCAGGCCCGCCGGGTTCACGCCGGCAATCTACGAGGACACGCTGAGCCAGCTGGAGGCGGCCGGGGCCGGTGCGCCCGACGGACGCACGCTGCACGTCGCACTCGACGTCGACGGCGCGATCCATGTCTTTGACATCTGGGAGTCCCAGGAGCAGTTCGAGGCGTTCGGGGCGACGCTCGTGCCGATCATGACCGCAGCCGGAGTCGATCCGGGCCAGCCGATGGTCGCCAACGTGCGCAACGTGATCGAGGGCTGAGCGCGGGCGCGAGAGCGTTCGCCGGGCGACGAGCGCCCGGCGGACGCCTATGGCGTGAGCAGCTCGCCGTCGAGCCGCTCGAGGCCGTTCGGTCCGCTGACCGACGGCCATGTCAGCGCCGTCGCCTCGCCGGCGCTGACAAGGCTCGCTGGCCACAGCGCGGTCGCGGCGTGACTCTGAAGCGGCGCGCCGAAGCCCGCGCCCGCGGCGGCTGATCCGCAACCTCGATGGAGTACTGGTCGCCGGTGCTCGAGGCCGGCTGACCGCCGGCCTCCCAGGTCGCGAGCACGTCGCCGGCGGAGTCGACCGAGGCGACCGGCGCCGTCAGGGCGTCGGCGGCCAGCTCGCTGAGCACCGGCGGGCCACCGGCGCGCGACACGACGACTGCCGCGGGCAGCGGGAACGGGAGCGGGCCGGCGGTCACCGGGACGGCCGAGAGATCGGCAAAGGCGACCGCGGCGACCGGTCCGGCGGCGGCGAGGGAGAGCTCCGCCGCGTCGCCGGAGAACAGCTCCTCGGGTGCGGACGCCGCACCGGCATACAGCTGCGCGAGGTAGATCGGGCCGAAGAACACGGGCACGTCGCCGCCGCCGTCGTTGTTGTCGGCGCCGACCGCCCGCGTCCAGACGAGATCGGCGCGGCGCCCGTCCGCGGCGAGCGCGAGCGGGCCCCGCACGCCGTCGCTCGCGAGCGTGTGCACACCGGCAAAGGCGCCTGCCGACCAGCGCGACCAGGCAATCCGCAGACCGGAGCCACCGGGACCCGGCTGGACCCAGGCAGCGTATGCCGCGCCGCCGGACGTGCCTGCGAGCAGCGGGTAGCTGGGGCCCGTGTAGGTGTAGGCCGGGGCGCTCTGCGGCCCACATGCGGGGCGGCACGCCGCCGCGGTGCTGCCGCGCTCGATCATCTGCGGCGCGCCGAACCGACCGCCGTTGGACTGCGCCCAGTAGAGCCCCGAACCGGCGCGGCTGTCGCGCACGAACAGCACGATCGCTCGCCGGCCGCTGCGCGCAAGGACCGGGACTCGATCCTCGTCGTAGGTGGCGTCGGTGACACCGGCGGATCGCCACGAGCTGATCAGCTGCGTCGCGCCGCAGCGGGTCGCCGTGCACGAAACCGCGCGCAGCGAGGAGTCGTCGAGCGTCCACGCGACGGTTGCCGTGCCGCCCGCCACGGCCAGCGCGCGCGGCGGGAACGTCGTCGAGACGCCGGAGACGTGCATCAGGTCGGTGACGGCGCCGTATCGCGTGCGCGCAACGATCTCGAAGCCATTCCCGCGAGCGGCCAGCAGCCACAGCGTGCCGTCGGTGCCGAGCGCTGTGGTGAGGGGACCCTCCGAGGCGCCGGCGAGCAGCGCAAACGGTGGTCCGGCAGCGATCGACGCCGCTGCCGCGATGCTTGCCGCGGCGCCGGCCAGGAGTGCGGCGAGCGCTGCGAACGCAAAGGCGAGGGGTCGTGGCGTGTTCAAGCGCACACCGTTGAAACGCTCCAGCCCGTTCAGTTGTCGCGCCACGCCCTGCAGGGCCGCAGCGTGATCGCCTGATCGAGCGGCGTCAGAGCTGGCGGGCGCGGACCGCGGTGCCGTAGGCGCAGATCTCGGTCCAGGTCGAGCCGAGCTCGGAGGTGTCGAAGCGGAAGGCGATGATCGCGTTCGCGCCCTTCGCCTCCGCCTCGGCGGAGAGCCGTTCGGTGGCGTCGCGGCGGCCGTCGGCGAGCATCTTCGTCATCCCCTTCAGCTCGCCGCCGAGCAGCGACTTGATCCCGGCGCCGAACTGGGAGCCGATGTTGCGCGAGCGGACCGTCAGGCCGAACACCTCGCCGAAGACCTCCTCGATTTCGTAGCCCGGAAGGTCGTTCATCGTCGAGATGATCACGGCGGCCACGTTAGCAGCGCCGTGGCGACGGTGGCGCTCCGCCGTCGCGGCGCGCGTCTATCCTGCTGGCGATGATCGTCCGCGACGCCGACCCCCAGCTCGACGCCGACGCCTGCGCGGCGATCTACGCGCCCTACATCACCGACTCGGTGGCCTCCTTCGAGGCGGTTGTGCCAAGCGCCGAGGAGATGGCGAAGCGGATGCGCGCGGCGCACGCGTGGCTGGTCGCGGAGCAGGACGGTGTCACGGTCGGCTACGCCTACGGCTCGCCGCATCACGAGCGGGCGGCGTATCGCTGGTCGGCGAATGTCGCTGTCTACATCGACGCCGCGCACCACCGTGGCGGGATCGGGCGCGCGCTCTACACGCGGCTGTTCGAGCAGCTGCGCGCGCTCGGCATCTGGACGCTGTGCGCCGGGATCACGCTGCCCAACGACGCCAGCGCGGGCCTGCACCGCGCGATGGGGTTCGTCCCCGTCGGCACCTACCGGCGGATCGGCTGGAAGGCCGGCGCCTGGCGCGACGTCGAATGGCTGGCGCTCGACCTGCGCCCGGGCGAGTCGGGCGCGCCCGACGAGCTACGACGGCGAGAGCCCGGGCGTGAAGCAGACGCCGTCGCAGCGCACGTGCTCGCCGAGCGCGAGCTCCAGCTCGCCGTGGCTGTGGCGTTCGTGGCGGATCAGCAGGTGGGCGCCGGGATGCTCGATCGCCAGCTCGCGGCCGTTGACCGTGACCGACGCGCCGGGCACTCGGGGCTCCAGCACGGCCCACGCCGCGCCGGCCTCGTAGGGACCAGAGAACGGCTCCGCCAGCCGGTCCTCGGAGGGCACGACCAGCGTCGCGTCCGGCGCATCGCTCGGGTCGCAGCGGCGCGAGCCGCTCGCGCGTGACGCCCAGCAGCTCGCAGATCGCGCGCTCGCAGTCCTGGTAGGCGCCCTCGCCGTAGTGGTAGTCGGCGAGCATGCCGTCGGCGTTCCACAGGTAGCGGCCCGGCCAGCCGGCGTTCTCGTACTCGCGCCAGAGCGCGAAGTTGGTGTCCAGCAGCACCGGCATGCTCGATCCCCAGCCGCGCTACCGCGGCGCGCGCGTTCTCCTCGTTCGCGCTCGTGCGGAAGCCGGGTGAGTGGACCGAGACGACGACCAGGCCGGCGTCCGCGTAGCGCTCGTGCCAGCCGTCCAGGTACGGCAGCGTGTGCAGCGAGTTGGGGCGGCAGAAGTCCCAGAACTCGATCAGCACCGGCCGCCCGCGCAGTGCCGTCCATCTCGAGCGCGGCGATGTTCACCACAGCCGCGTCGGCATGGAAACGGCGGCGCCTGGATGCTGTCGATCGGCGGCCGCACTGCGCGCTCACGATAGACGGAGGGCGGATCCCCCGGAGTCGATTGACTGCTAGCCGATCGAGCCGACCATCTCGAGCTGGATCAGGCGGTTCAGCTCGACGGCGTACTCCATCGGGAGCTCCTTGGTCACCGGCTCGATGAAGCCGTTGACGATCATCGCCGCGGCCTCGTCCTCGGTGAAGCCGCGCGAGCCCATGTAGAAGAGCTGGTCCTCGGAGATCCGCCCGACGGTGGCCTCGTGGGCGACCGTCACGTTGGGGTTCTGGATCTGGATGTCGGGCCAGGTGTCCGAGCGGGAGATGCCGTCCATCATCAGGCCGTCGCACTGGACACGGGACTTCGAGCCCTGCGAGTTCGGGCCCATCCGCACCAGCCCGCGGTAGCCCATGATCCCGCCGTCCTTGGAGATCGACTTGGCGAGGATGTTGGAGGTGGTGTTCGGGGCGAGGTGGACGACCTTGGCGCCGGTGTCCTTGTGTACGCCCTTGCCGGCGACGCCGACGTTGAGGTGGTCGGCGCGGGCGCCCTCGCCGGTCAGGAAGGAGCCGGGGTAGAGCATCACGAACTTGGCGCCCATCGAGCCGCCGACCCATTCGACGGTGCCGTGGGCGTCGACGACGGCGCGCTTGGTGTTGAGGTTGTAGACGTCCTTGGACCAGTTCTGCACGGTCGTGTAGCGCGCCTTGGCGCCCTCGTGGACGAAGATCTCGACGACCGCCGAGTGCATCGAGTTGACGCTGTAGGTCTGCGCCGTGCAGCCCTCGATGTAGTTCACCTCGGAGCCCTCGTCGGCGATGATCAGGGTGTGCTCGAAGGTGCCTTCGCCGGCGCCCTCCATGCGGAAGTAGGCCTGCAGCGGCAGGTCGCACTTGACTCCCGGCGGGATGTAGACGAAGGCGCCACCGGACCAGACGGCGCCGTGCAGGGCCGAGAACTTGTTGTCCTGCGGCGGCACGCACTTGCGCATGAAGTACTTCTGCACCAGGTCGGGGTAGTCGCGGACCGCCGTGTCCATCGAGCAGAAGAGGATGCCGAGCTTGGCGTACTCCTCCTTGAGTCCCTCGTAGACCGGCTCCTGGCGCCATACGCCGACGACGCCGGCGAGGTGCTCGCGCTCGGCCTGCGGGACCCCGAGCGCCTCGTAGGTGTCCTTCATCTCCTGCGGCACGTCGTCCCAGGAGTTGAAGCGCCCGGTGGTCGGGGGCGAGTAGAGCACCAGCTCGTCGAAGTCGAGCTCGGAGAGGTCGCAGCCCCACTTCGGCATCGGCTTGCGTTCGAAGATCTCGAAGGACTCGAGGCGCTTCTGCGCCATCCAGTCGGGCTCGTCCTTGATCCGCGAAAGCTCCGCGATCACCTCGCGCGAAACGCCGCGCACGGCGACGAGCTGGCCGTCGTCGTTTTCGACGATCGGGCTGGCGGCGGGTATGCTTCGGGCGGTCGTTGCCATAAAGCCTAGTATAGCGGTCGGGATCAGACGCCCGGGTCGGCTTGGCCAGCTGCCGTCGCCGGTCAGGGCGTGGCGCACGACCTTCAGCGAGAGCAGCGCGCACTTGCGTCGCGTCGCCGAGACCGGGATGCCGAGCAGGTCGAGCATCCAGCCGGCGTCGAGCGTCGCGGCCTCGTCGACCTCCATGCCGATCAGCTCCTCCGAGGCCATCGACGCCGCGGCCTGGGAGATCGCGCAGCCGTGGCCCTGGAAGCGCAGGTCCGCGATCCGCCCGTCGGCGATCGACGATCTGCACGCCGAGCTCGTCGCCGCACAGCGGGTTGACCTCGTGCGCGTCGTGATCGTGCTCCGGCAGCTCGCCGAAGTTGCGAGGGCGCTTGTAGTGCTCGAGGATGAAGTCGCGGTAGAGGTCGTCCATCAGCCCGCGAAGACCTCCTGCGCCCGCTCGATCGCGTCGATCAGCGCGTCGACGTCATCGGCGACGTTGTAGGGGCCGAAGCTGGCGCGCGCGGTGGCGACCACGCCGAGACGGCGCATCAGCGGCTGCGCGCAATGGTGGCTGGCCCGGATGCAGACGTTGCTGCGGCTGAGCAGCTCGGCGACGTCGTGGGGGTGGATGCCGTCGAGCGCGAACGAGACGACGCCGCCGCGATCATCGGCGCTGGGCGGCCCGAACACGCTGACGCCCTCGGTCGCGGCGAGCCGTTCGAGCGCGTAGGCGGTGAGTGCGCGCTCGTGCGCGCGGACGTTCGCCATGCCGAGGGTCTCGAGATAGTCGATCGCCGCGCCGAGCCCGATCGCCTGGGCGATCATCGAGGTCCCGGCCTCGAACTTCCACGGCAGCTCGTTCCAGGTCGAGCGCTGCTCCTCGACGGTCGCGATCATGTCACCGCCGGAGAGGAACGGCGGCATCTGCTCGAGCAGCTCCGCGCGGGCGTGCAGCACGCCGACCCCGGTCGGGCCGAGCGCCTTGTGTCCCGTCCAGGCGTAGAAGTCGGCGTCGATCGCGGCTGAGGTCGAGCTCGCAGCTGGGGCACCGCCTGGGCGCCGTCGATCAGCGCGAGCGCGCCGGCGTCGTGGGCGCGGCGGACGATCTCCGCGACCGGGTTGATCGTGCCGAGCACGTTCGAGACGTGGGTCAGCGCGACGAGCGCGACGTCGCCGCGGGCCAGCTCCGCGTCGAGCTGGTCGAGCGACAGCGTGCCGTCCTGGCCGACCTGCAGGTAGCGCAGCTGCGCGCCGGTTGCGGCCGCCGCGAGCTGCCACGGAACGATGTTGGAGTGGTGCTCCATCTCGCTGATCAGCACGGCATCGCCGGGACGCAGGTTGGTGCGGGCCCAGGAGTAGGCGACGAGGTTGATCGCGGCGGTCACGTTGGCGGTGAAGATCGTGCTCGCGACCGGCCAGTGCAGGAAGGCGGCGATCCGCTCGCGCGCCCCCTCGAACAGCGCGTCGGCCTCCTGCGCAAGCTTGTAGACCCCGCGGTGGATGTTCGCGTTGTGGTTGCGGTAGTAGTCGTCGAGCGCGTCGAGCACGACCGCCGGCTTCTGCGAGGTCGAGGAGGAATCCAGGTAGACCAGCCGGCCGCCGTCGAGCACGCGAGCGAGGATCGGGAAGTCGGCGCGCAGATCCAGGCCCGCCTCGCTTGCCGTCGAGCTCATCGAGCGTCACCGCGCGAGCGCGTAGCGCTCGATGTCGTCCGCGGCGGCGGCGAGCTTGGCGCCGATCCGCTCGCGGATCTGGCGCTCGAGCGGCTCGTCGTCGAGCTGCACGATCAGCGGCTCGAAGAAGCCCTCGACGATCACGCGCACGGCCTGCGGTCGCGTCAGGCCGCGCGTCTGCATGTAGAAGATCTGCGTCTCGTCGAGCTCGCCGACGGTGCCGCCGTGCGAGGCCGAGACGTCGTCGGCGCTGACCAGCACCGAGGGGATCGCGTCGAGCTTCGCGTGGTCGGAGAGCATCATCGAGTGAAACTGCAGGTAGGTGTGGGTCTGCTGCGCGCCCGGGTTGATCTGGATCAGCCCCTCGAAGCTCGCTCGGCTCGAGCCGGTCGCGGCGCCGCGCCAGTGCACGTCGCCGCCGGACGGGCCGGTCTCGTGCAGGTCGACCGCGAACACGTCGAGATGCTCGTCGGCCTGGCTGAAGAGACAGCCCGCGGAAGGCCATGTCGCCGCCCTGGCCGGCGACCACGAGCTCGTAGTGGTGGCGGATCAGGTGGCCGCCGAGCAGCGCCGGCAGCCAATGGCAGTAGGCGTCGCGGCCGACCTCGACGACCGAGGTCGAGCAGTCGCTGACGGCGCCCTCGCCCCAGTCCGTGAGCTGCGCGAGCCGGCAGCGCGCGCCCTCCTCGAGGTAGAGCTCGAACTGCCCGGCGTGAAGGGCGTCCGTGGCGAACTCGCCGTTCGCGACGTCGTACTCGCGCAGGCGCAGCTCGCTGCCCCGGTCGCCGATCGCGAGCGTGTGCGCGTACTGGGCGCTGCCGGCGTCGGAGATCTCGTAGACGATCTGGAAGGGCTCCTCGACGCGCAGCCCCGGCGGCACGTAGAGAAAGGCGCCGCCGCTCCAGAAGGCGGCGCTCGCCGCCTCCAGCTTGTTGCGGTCGAGCAGTCAGCCGCCGCAGGTAGTAGCGCTCGAACAGCTCGGTGTGCTCGCGCGCGGCCTGCTCGAGCGAGCAGAGGATCACGCCGCGCTCGGCGAGCTGCGGGTCGAGCTGCGACGTGCACGACCGAGGCGTCGCGCTGGACGAGCACGCCGGCGCGCGCGGCGCCAGCCGAGGATCGCCGGCACCGTCGCGTCGGGCGCACGCGTGATTGGCGCGAGCGCGTCGAGATCGAGCTCCTGGAAGGAGGTCTGCCAGAAGCCGGAGCGGCGCCAGCGCGGAAGCTCGAGCGCGTCGTAGGCTGTTTGTGCGCGGGCACGCAGCTGCGCCAGCGGAGCGCCTCCGGCGCCGGCGCCCGCGAGCGCCGCGTTGAGCGTCGCCTCGCGCGCCGCGCCGGGCTTGCGCGCAGCCGTGGTGCCGGCGTCGTCAGCCGGCGCGGACGGCTCGATCGCCGCGTCAGGCACGGCTCGCGACCTCTTCGCGGATCCGGTCGTAGCCTTCCCGCTCGAGGCGCTCCACCAGCTCGTTGCCGCCCTCCATCACGATCCGCCCGTCCATCATGATGTGGACGAACTGCGGCCTGACGTAGTCGAGGATGCGCTGGTAGTGGGTGATGATCAGGGCGCCGAGACCCTGTTCGGCGTGCAGTTTCTTCACACCCTCGGCGACGGTTCGCAGCGCGTCGATGTCGAGGCCCGAGTCGGTCTCGTCGAGCAGCGCGATCTGCGGGCGCAGCATCGCCATCTGCAGCACCTCGGCGCGCTTCTTCTCGCCGCCGGAGAAGCCGTCGTTGAGGTGGCGCGAGGTGAAGCCCTCGTCGACGTCGAGCAGCTCGACGGCGTGGCGCAGCTGCTGGCCGAACTCCTTGACCTTGATCGGCTCCTCGCGCTGGGCGTTGATCGCCAGGCGCAGGAAGTTCGCGACCGAGACGCCGGGGATCGCGACCGGGTACTGGAAGGCGAGGAAGAGGCCGAGCTTCGCCCGCTCGTGGGGCGCCAGCTCGATGATGTTCTCGCCGTCGACGAGGATCGTCGCCGTCGGTGACCTCGTAGCCGGGGTGGCCCATGACCGTGTTCGCGAGGGTCGACTTGCCGGAGCCGTTCGGTCCCATCAGTGCGTGCAGCTCGCCGCGACGCACGAGCAGGTCGACGCCGCGCAGGATCTCGCGATCCTCGGTGCGCACGTGCAGGTTTCGGATCTCGAGTTCTGTGGGCACTATGCGGCTACCGCCTTCTTCGGAGTGTGTCGGGATCGAGGTCGGCCAGGGTCGTCTGCTCGAGCGTTTCCACGATCGCCTCGCGCACGCGGCTCCAGAGCAGCTTCGAGGTGCAGATGCGCTCGGGGTCGGACGCCAGCACGCAGTGGATCGAGCCGTCGGGGGTCGCGGAGAAGCACTCGATCGGGGCGATCCGCCCCTCGAGCGCCTCGACCACCTCGGCCATCGTGATCTGTGCCGGCTCGCGGGCCAAGAGGTAGCCGCCGTGCGCGCCGCGGCGGCTCTCGATCAGGCCGGCGCGGCGCAGACGCGCGACGAGGTGCTCTAGATAGGCGAGTGGCAGGCCCTCGTGCTCGGCGATCTCGGTCAGCGCGACGGGCTGTTCGACCGGTTGGGCACAGCCGCGCCTGGCCAGTTCGACCATCACGCGTACGCCGTACTCGGCCTTGGTGGAGAAGATCATCGCCTTGAAAGCCTACCTGACAGCTAGGGTATCAGGCGTCAACGCCGTCCCAATGGTCGACCGCGTCGCCGTTGAAGAACTGGTGGCGCGTCAGGTCAGAGGTCGACCCGCTTGGGCAGAAGCTTCGGCAGCGGCTCCGCCTGCAGCGTTCGGATGTCGGCGGCGATCGCGTCGGGGTCCATCGTGCTGAGGTCCTGGTAGCCCCACCCCGCGCGCGGCCGGTCTTGTCGAAGAGCACGAGGTCGACGGTGTGGTCGGACTTCGAGGAGTTGATCTTCAGCTGCGGCTGGATTCCGAACTTCTTCCAGATCGGCTCGAGCACGCTGCGCCCGGCGACGAGGTAGAGCAGTTGGGTGTAGACGTCCTCCTTGATCAGGAAGGCCTGCACGTTGGCGGGCGTGTCCTGCTTGGGGTCGACGCTGATCGCAAGCGCGGTGATCGGGTGCGGCAGCTCGTTGATCGCCTGCGAGAGCTGCTGCACGACGATCGGGCAGGTGTTCTGACAGGTCGAGTAGATGAAGACGGCGGCGACGACCTGGCCGGCATAGGCGCTCAGGCGGATGATCTTGTGATGCTGGTCGGGCAGCGCGAAGTCGACGGCCGGGAAGGCCGCCGGAACCAGCGCGCCGTAGAACCCGTCCTGCTTGACCGGCGCCGCCCCGCCGGTCGTCGTCTCGCCGCTGCTCGAAGCGATCGTCACGATCGCGACCATCACTGCGGCGCATGCCGACGGCGACGGTCAGGGCGAGTCGTAGACGGGGCGCCACTTTCGCAAAGATTACGTGGACGACCCGCGCAGCAGCCGCTATACTTTGTAAAGCTACGAAACCAGACAAGAGTTCAGGAGTTTCGCGCATGAGCCCGTCGGGCGCCGAATTCATCCGCCAGATCAAGACCGAGGTCGCCGAGATCGATCCCGGCGCCGTGCATGAACTGGTCGGCAACGGGGTCGCGATCGTCGACGTGCGCGAGACCGAGGAGTTCGCGACCGGGCACCTGCCCGGCGCCAGGCATCTGCCGCGCGGGTACCTCGAGTCGCGGGTCGAGGGTGTCGTCCCGGACCGCGCGCAGCGGGTGATCCTCTACTGCGCCTCCGGCACCCGCAGCGCGCTCGCGGCACACACGCTCACCCACGACCTGGGCTACGAGCACGTCGAGTCGATGACCGGCGGGATCACGCTGTGGAAGGACCGCGGCTACGAGGTCGAGGTGCCAAAGACGCTCAGTGCGGAGCAACGCGAGCGCTACTCCCGCCACATCCTGATCCCCGAGATCGGCGAGAGCGGGCAGCGCAAGCTGCTCGAGGCGAGGGTGCTGCTGCTCGGCGCGGGCGGGCTGGGCTCGCCGACCGCGCTCTATCTCGCGGCCGCCGGCGTCGGCACGATCGGCGTGGTCGACAACGACGTCGTCGATCTCTCCAACCTCCAGCGGCAGGTGATCCACACCACCGAGCGGATCGGCGTGGCCAAGGTTGACTCCGCCGAACAGTCGATCAAGGCGCTCAACCCCGACGTCGAGGTCGTCAAGTACCAAACCCGCCTGGACGCCTCGAACATCATGGAGATCATCAGTGGCTGGGACATCATCGTCGACGGCGTCGACAACTTCCCGACGCGCTACCTGCTCAACGACGCCTCCGTGCGGCTGCAGATCCCGGTCGTCTCGGCATCGATCCTCGGCTTCGACGGCCAGCTCTCGGTCTTCAAGCCCTATGACGGCCCCTGCTACCGCTGCCTGTTCCCGGTTCCGCCTCCGGCGGAGCTGGCGCCGTCGTGTGGCGCGAACGGCGTGCTCGGCGTGCTGCCCGGCACGATGGGGCTGCTGCAGGCGACCGAGGTCGTCAAGCTGATCGTCGGAGCCGGCGAGCCAGCGATCGGCCGGTTGCTGCTCTACGACGCGCTTGCGGCGACGCTCACCGAGGTCAAGGTCCGCCGAGACCCCGAGTGCGCCGTGTGCTCGCGGGCGCCCGACTCGATCCGCGACGAGGAGATGGGCGTGTTCCCGGACTACGAGGCGTTCTGCGCCGCCGCCGGGTAGGGTGCGCGCGGCGATGGCGACGATCAAGATCCCACCGGTGCTGCGCGCCTCGGTCGGCGGTGAGCGCGAGGTGAGCGCCGACGGCGAGCAGCGTCGGCGAGGTCCTGCGGGCCCTCGCGGAGGCCCATCCGGCGACGGCGACGCAGCTCTTCGGCGCCGACGGCGAGCTCAACCGCTATGTCAACGTCTACCTCAACGACGAGGACGTGCGGGTCCTCGACGGCCTCGACACCGCGGTGGGCGAGGGCGACGTGCTCGTGATCCTGCCGGCGATGGCCGGCGGCCGTTGAGTCCGCCGCAGGCACCTCGCTATCCTCGATTGACCAGATGAGCCTTCCCGAACTCAAGAACCGGCCGTGCGGGGGACGCTACGGCGATGTCGTGCAGTCGATCGGCAACACGCCGCTGGTCGAGCTCAAGCGGCTCTCGCCGAAGCCGGGCGTGCGCATCTGGGCGAAGCTCGAGTCGCGCAACCCGACGGGATCGGTCAAGGACCGCGTCGCGCGGGCGATGATCGAGGACGCGGAGGAGAAGGGCGCGATCGTGCCCGGCCAGACGATCCTCGAACCCAGCTCAGGCAACACCGGCATCTCGCTCGCGATGATCTGCGCCTACAAGGGCTACGGCGTGAAGGTGGTGATGCCCGACAACGTCACCCCGGAGCGCACGCAGCTGCTGAAGATGTACGGCGCCGAGATCGTCTACTCCGACGGCACCAAGGGCTCCAACGGAGCCGTCGAGCTGGCGCTCGAAATGGCGGCCGCCGACGCCCGCTACTACATGCCGTACCAGTACGGCAACGAGGCCAACCCGCTCGCCCACTACAACGGCACCGCGGTCGAGATCCTCGAAGAGCTGGACGACGTCGCGGCCTTCGTCGCCGGCCTCGGCACCGGCGGCACGCTGATGGGCAACGGGCGGCGGCTGAAGGAGGCCTTCGGGGACAACGTCAAGATCGTCGCCGCCGAGCCGATGCAGGGCGAGCCGGTGCAGGGCCTGCGCTCGCTCGACGACGGCTTCATCCCGCCGATCATCGATCTCGCCCTGCTCGACCGCAAGATCTTCGTGACCAACGGCGACGCGATCGCGTGGACGCGCAAGCTGCTCGACGAGGAGGGCATCTTCGCCGGCGTCTCCTCCGGCGCGATCGCCCGCGTCGCGGTGCGGATCGCCGGCGAGCTGGACGAGGGAAACGTCGTTTTCATCGTCGCCGACGACGGTTGGAAGTACCTCTCGAGCGGCCTCTACACGCTGCCGCCGGATCAGATCCAGAACCTCGAGAGCACGCTCTGGTGGTGATGATTCGGCCTCTGCCGAATCATCCACTCGCGGCGCGCCTGGTTGGCCGAGGCCCGTCTTGAAGATCGCCCGCGCGCACTACGAGGAGATCGTCGCGCACGCGCTGGCGGAGGCGCCGAACGAGTGCTGCGGGATCGTGGCGTCGGTGGACGGGGAGGCGGTGCGGGTGTTCCCTGCGCGCAACGCCGCGGCCAGCCCGCTGCGCTACGTGATGGAGGCCGGCGACCAGATCCGGATTCAGGAGGAGATAGACGCTCAGCGCTGGGACTACGGGGCGATCTATCACTCCCACACGCGCAGCGCGCCGTACCCCTCGCAGACCGACATCAACATCGCCTTCATCCCGCAGTTCGGACCGGTTTGGCCGGGCTCGATCTACATCATCGTCGGTGTCGCCGGCGAGCAGCCCGAGGTGCGGGCGTGGCGGATCGAATCGGACACGCCTGAAGAGGTCGTCCTGAGCGTGCTGTGATGGACGTCCCGCTCGTCTGCCCGAGTTGCGCGGCGGAGCACAGCGGCGGCGAGCGGTTCTGCGCGCGGTGCGGCATGCCGCTGGTGTATCCCGGGGGCCAGGAGGCGCGGCTGAGCGAACGCCAGGAGCGGGCGCGCAAGATCAAGCCGCAGTACGCGCAGGGCGTTCTCGTGCGCGTCGCGTGGACGCGCAACCAGGCAGAGGCCGAGCTGATCGAGGGCATGCTGCTGGCGGAGGGGATCCCCAGCCTGATGCGCCGTCCGGCGGGGTTCGACGTACCCGACTTCATGGCCGCCGGCCCGCGTGAGCTGCTCGTCGCGAGCTCGGGTCTCGAGGCGGCTCGCGACGTGCTGCTGCAGAACGACATTGCCACGGCGGCGCCCGCTCGCGTGAGCTCGCCGCGTGCGACGCGCGTGCTGGCGGCGCTGCTGCTCGGCGTCGCGGTGCTCGCGGTCGTGCTGTTCATGGCCACCCACGTCTGGGATTGAGCGCGGGGCGCGGCGGCGCGGGCGCGGCGCGGGGCGCGGTGGCGCGGGTGCGGGCCGCCGAGCGCCTGGCGCGGCGGCGTTCGAGCGCCGCGGCTACGGTGCGGCCAGTCGCGCGAGATGCGCGCGCCAGACCCCCTGGCTGTGCACCAGCGAACGTCCGGCGAAGGCCTGTTCCAGCGCTCGCGCGGGTGAGCCCGTCGGGTGCGTGAAGGCCAGGTTGATCGCGGCGTTCGCGCCGCGCTCGCGTTCGAGCAGGTCGAAGATCGTGCCGCCGAGCAGCGCGGCGTCGCGCAGGACGGGCGGAAAGCGCGGCGTCGGATCGTCACGCAGGCGCCGGGCGATCGCCGGCCGCGCGAACACGTTCTGGCCCGAGAAGTGGGAGGCGGCGCCCCAGATCAGCCACGCCCAGCGCGCGTGGCGCGGCCGCAGCGGCGGCGGCAGGCTGCGGTTGTTGGCGGCGATCACGAGCTGCGCGTACAGCGCGGCCGGGGTCATCATCAGCATGTCGCGCGAATCCGGCACCGCGGAGGCGCGCTGTTCGAGCGCCGCCGGGGCGAGCAGGTGCAGCGTGCGGCTCGCGCACCAGCCGGCGAGGTAGCGGCGGGCCGGTGGCCGGCTCGCCAGCCACGCCAACGGCAGCGCGGGCGCGGCGAGACAGAGTCGAGGGGCCGTCGCGTGCATGACCACCGTGACCTCCTCCGGCACCTGGGGGAAGATCCGCCCGAGCGACTCGCGCGTCGTCTCGAGCAGTTCGAGCACCGCGGCCGCGCCACGCTCGTCGGAGTCCTCGTGGCGGGCCTCGAAGTGAGGCGAGTTCGACTCAGTCCAAGGCATCGTCGCCACTCCGCTCGGTCCTGCGCTCGCCCGCCCCGCGCAGGGACTGCTGAGGCGGCTGCTTAGGCGAAGACCGGCTGGCGGGAGCCGAGCGCGATCGACTCGATCTCCTCGGCAGCGCGTTCGAACTCCTCATCGGCGAGCACGGGGGTGCCCTCGAACGGGAGCTCGCGCGAAAGCTCGAGCCACGAGCGGCAGCCCGCGTACTCGTCCTTGACCTTGACGGTCACCGGCCGCGGGATGCGGTAGGTGCGCAGCAGCAGCACGTGCAGCGGGTGGCGGCGCTTCCACTCCAGGCGCTTCTCGGCGTAGTCCGAGGTCCAGACGTAGAAGGGTGACAGCGCGTCGACGATGCGCGGATCGGTGACCGTGTACTGCGCGGCGACCTCGGCCCAGGCGCGGATGCGCACCCGGTCAGGGGGCAGCAGTGCGAGCCCGTTGCGGGCATGCGCGAGCACCGGCTCGCCGTCCGCCCACACACCCTCCTCGAGCGCGCGCCGCAGCTCGGGGCGGTGTGACTCGCGCACCAGGTCGGTGCGCTGGTGGTCGAAGGTTGGGTAGAGGAAGAAGCGCTCGTGCTCGACCTCGAAGTGCTTGTTGGGCTCGCGGATTCCGCCCTTGCGGAGCGTCACGAGCTGCTCGCCCTCGGCAAGCGCTCGTACGGTCACAGCCCATTCTTTGAATGCGATCGGCATTAGAAGAACCTTCGGTCAGGACTACATCCGTCGCCGCTCGGTCGCGTCAGAGCGGAGCGGGCGACTCACCAAGGATACGCAAGACTCTGGAAATCTCCAAATATCCCTGCAATATTCGGTACTTCACACGCAGCTTTCGGGGCGCGGAAGGGCCACCGGCAGCGACCTCCGCGCGCCGCGCGGCGCTCAATCGGGCGGGGGATCCGGGCGGCGCGCCGCCGGCTGCAGCGCGCCGAAGATGTTGCCCTCGGTGTCACGAAAGTAGGCGTGCAGTCCGATGCCGGGGATCGCCTGGCGGTCACGGACCCGTTGGCCGCCGGCGCTCAACACGCGCCGCTCGGTGGCGCCGATGTCCTCGACGGAGATCGTGCAGACGTAGCCGCCGACGCCCTCACCGGCGAGCGGTTCGCTGCGGGCCATGATCGCGCCGTCGATGCCCGCGCCCTCCCCGGTGCTCACGAGCCGGTAGTCCACCGGACCCTGCCACCGGGTGATCGTCCAGCCGAACACCTCGCCGTAGAAGCGCTCGGCGCGGTCCGGGTCGTCGGCGTGAATTTCGAAGTGGACGACGCGGGTCATGGCGTGGCGGCGAGGCTAGCAGTGGATCACGGCCGCCGTCGGGCGCGGCCGCGTGTCGTCCAGGAACGCTCGACTTGCAACGCAACGTCCGACCCGCAACGGCGGATGGAGACGGCGTCCGCTACGCGAGGCGCACGCCGGTGCGCTGCTCGACCGCCGTGACCAGGGCTGCGAAGTCCTCGCCGCCGTGACCGGCGAGATCGGCGGCGCGCATGTCGGCGAGCGCGCGCGCGGCGCTCTCGAACGGCACGCCCGTCGTCTGGAGGCAGAGCTCAACGTCCTTGATCATGTGGGCCAGGCGGAACAGCGGCGTGAAGTCGTGGCTGCGCATCGGCCCCTGCTTGAGCGTCAGCATGAGCGAACCGGCCGAGCCGCCCTCCATCACCGCCACCAGCGCGTCCAGGTCCACGCCGGCGGCCTGCCCGGCGATCAGCGCCTCGGCAACCGTCGCCGCGTTGGCGGCGGCGACCGCGTTGTTGATCACCTTGATCGCCTGCCCCGTGCCGAGCGGGCCGACGTGCACGATCGTCTTGCCCATCGCCTCGAGCGCCGGACGGGCCTCCTCGAGGTCGCCCGCCTCGCCGCCCACCATGATCAGCAGCGTGCCGTCGCGTGCACCCGGCAGCGAGCCGGTGACCGGCGCGTCGAGCAGCCGCAGTCCCCGCGTCGCGAGTTTCGCGCCGATCTCGACCGCCGCGGCCTGGCCGATCGTCGAGCAGTCGACGCACAGCAGCCCTTCCCTGGCGCCCTCGGCCGCACCGTCCGCGCCGAGCAGGAGCTCGCGGACCTGGGGGGCGTCGACGACCATCGTGAAGATGATGTCGGCCTCGGCGGCAAGCGCCGCCGGCGAGGGCGCCACGTGCCCACCGTGCTCGGCGGCCCAGTCGCGCGCGGTCTGCGCGGTGCGGTTGTACACCGCCACCTCGAAGCCGGCCCGGCGCAGGTTGGCGGCCATGCGCGAGCCCATCATCCCGAGCCCGATGAAGCCGATGCGGGTGGCCGGCACGCGGCCACCTTAAGGCCTTTCCCGGCAGGGCGTCGTCCGCTCCGGGTGCTACGCGGCGAGCGACGTTACTTCGCAGTTCTCCGTTTCGGCGAGGTGCTGGTGCGACGGGCAGTAGCCGTTGATGGGCAGCGGCGCGCGCTGGCAGGCGGTTCCCTTGCGCGTCACGGCGCGACACTGCAGCGGGTTGCCCTGCGGGTCGACGCCGTTGCGCGGCAGCGTGGCGACGAACTCGTCGGCGAGCGCCATGTAACGCTCAACCACCTGGTAGACCTGCTCCTGCCGGCAGACGGCGAAGTAGCAGCGGATGTCGCTGAAAAGGGTGCGGGCCGGCCGGGCGAAGTAGTGGCGGTCCGTGGCGAGGCGCTCAACCGACGCCTCACAGGCGCGCAGCAGCGCCTGACGCGCCTCGAACGTGTTGCGTGAGCCCGGGCCTCGGTCCACCAGCGGCGAGAGCTCCCTGTAGATACCGCGGCTGAACTGGTACATGTGGCTCGCCCGTTTCGCTCGAGTTGCAAGAGCAGCAGACACGCATCCGTCTGAGTGTCGACGAGCGCCAGTATGGACTCGGCATGTGAAGCGCAATCGAGCGTGATGTTACGCGCGGCTTAAGCGCGCGCAGGCCTCGGTCTGCACGCCCCGCGGGGTTTCTACCGAGGCGCGCGCAGGTCTCGGTCTGCACGCCCCGCGGGGTTTCTACCGAGGCGCGCGCAGGCCTCGGTCTGCACGCCCCGCGGGGTTTCTACCGACGGCGCGCGGGCGTCGGTTCGCACGCCCCGCGGGGGTTTCCGGCGACGCGCGCGCAGGCCTCGGTCCGCACGGCCCGCGTCGCCCGGCGAGCCGCGCACGCGCGCCCCGCGTGTGGGCGTCGCCCGGCGAGCCGCGCACGCCCTCCACCGCGCCGCCGGCGGCCGCCGGCCGTCAGTCCCAGCGCTCGAAGCTGACCGCGCCGTCGGCCGCGACGATGGTGTGCGTGGCATCCAGTCGCGGATCGGTCTGCGGATGGTCCTCACGGTAGTGGGCGCCCCTGCTCTCCTCGCGCGCGAGCGCGCAGGCCCCGATCAGCCGGGCCAGCGGGTGGGGGTCTTCGAGCAGCCGCTGCAGACCCGCTCGGGTTCGCCGCAGTCCGGCGTACTCCCAGAGCGCCGTGCGGGTCGCCTGCGTTACCTCGCCGAGGAGCTCGACAGCGGTCGGCGTGGTGTCCCTCGGTGCCGCCGGCTCCTCCAGCGCGGCGCGTGCCGCACGCGCGCCGAAGACGAAGCACTCGCTGAGCGAGTTGGAGGCGAGCCGGTTCGCGCCGTGCAGGCCCGTGCACGCCGACTCGCCGACGGCGTACAGCCCCGCGAGCGTCGAGCGGGCGTGCAGGTCGGTGGTGATGCCGCCCATCATGAAATGGGCCGCCGGCGCGACGGGGATCAGGTCGCTCGTCACGTCGATCCCGGCTTCGGCGAGCGCATCGACGACGTTCGGGAACAGAGTCGGATCGACCTCGCGCATGTCCAGCGACACCGATCTCGCCCCGGTGCGCTCGAGCAGCCGGTCGATCGCTGCGGACACCTCGTCGCGCGGCGCGAGCTCCTCCACGAAGCGTTCCCCGTCGGCGTCCAGCAGGCGCGCCCCCTCGCCACGGATCGCCTCGGTCACGAGGAACCCCTCGCGTCCCGCGACGCCGATCACGGCGGTCGGATGAAACTGCAGGAACTCCAGGTCGGCGAGCCGCGCGCCGGCGTGGTGGGCGAGGAGCATCCCGCTCCCGAGCGATCCGGGCGGGTTGGTCGTCCGCGCCCACAGCGCCGCCGCGCCGCCCGCGCATACGACGACCGCTCGCGCACGCACGCCGCGGCCGTCCTCGCAGGCCAGGCCGACGCATCGCCCGTCGGCGAGCAGCAGCGTGTCCGCGCGAGCATGCTCGAGCACCTCGACGAGCGGCTCCTGCGCCGCCAGCGCCGAGAGCTGGCGGACCAGGCGGCGGCCGGTTGCGCTGCCGCCGGAGTGCACGACGCGGCGCAGCGAGTGGCCGCCCTCGAGGCTGAGCGACAGCGCCCCGCCGCGGTCGGTGTCGAAGTTGACGCCGAGGCGCTCCAGGTCGCGCACGCGCTCCGGCGCCTCGGCGCAGAGCACCGCGGCGGCAGACCGGCGAACCAGTCCACGCCCCGCGCGCTCGGTGTCCAGCTCGTGCAGCTGCGCGCTGTCGTCGGGGCCGATCGCGGCGGCCAGGCCGCCCTGTGCCCAGTAGCTGGCCGTCTGAGCCAGCGTGGTGGCCGACATCAGCGCCACGCTCGCGCCCTCCTGGGCGGCGCAGAGCGCGACATACAACCCAGCCGCTCCGGCGCCGACGACGGCGAGCTCGGCGTCGATCAGGGGGGCATCCGACATTCGGGGGTACCGTACAGCGATGGCGTCCTGCGTCTTCTTCAGCCATCCGGCGTCCGCCGACCACGACACCGGGCCGCACCCGGAGCGCCGTGAGCGGATCTTCGCGATCGAAAACCATCTCGAACAGACCGGCTGGCACGGCTTCGAGCGCCGCGACGCTCCGCGGGTCGAGCGCGAGCTGCTCGAGAGCTGCCACGACGCCGGCTACGTGGCGGCGCTGGAGCGCCTGTGTGCGGTCGGCGGCGGGCAGATCGACGACGACACACTGGTCAGCCAGGGATCGTGGGAGGCGGCGATGCGGGCCGTCGGCGGCGCCGTCGCGGTGGTGGACGTGCTGCTCTCCGGCGAGGCTGTCGCGGCGTTCTCCGCCGGCCGGCCGCCCGGGCATCACGCCCTGCGCGCACGCGCGGGCGGTTTCTGCCTGTTCAACAACGTCGCCGTCGCGGCGATCCATGCGTTGACGGCGCACTCGCTCGAGCGGGTGCTGATCCTCGACTGGGACGTCCATCACGGCAACGGCACCAACGATCTCTTCCACTCCACTGCGGAGGTCTTCTACGTGTCGATCCACGAGGCCCCCCTGTATCCCGGCACCGGGCCGGCCGGTGACCGCGGCAGCGGCGCGGGCGAGGGCTTCACGCTGAACCTGCCGGTGGCGGCGTTCTCCGGCGACGACGTCTTCTGCGAGCTGGTGCACGAGCGCGTGATCCCGCTTGCTCGCGAGTACCGCCCGCAGCTGATCATGATCTCGGCCGGTTACGACGCGCACGCCGAGGATCCGCTTGCCGACTGCCTGGTCACGGAGGACGGATACGCCACGATGACCACCGCGATGCGCCGGCTGGGAGAGGAGCTCGAGGCGCCGATCGGTGTCGTGCTGGAGGGCGGCTACGAGCTTGGTGCGCTCGCCCGCTCGGTCGGCGTGACGCTGCAGGCGCTCGGCACCGGCGGTCAGTAGCGCCGCGCCGAACGCGCGCCGCGGCGAACGCTTGGTCGGTAGCTGCGCCGAACGCGCGCCGCGGCGAACGCCTGGTCAGTAGCGCCGCGGCTGCCGCGCGCTGCGGCGAACGCGCGGCCAGCGCCGCGCCTGTCCCGCGCCGCGGCAAGCCTCGTTCACGACGACAGCAGCGTTGCGGCGGCGTAGCCGATGCCGGCCAGCGCGAGCAGGGCGACCAGCACCGCCACGGCACCCGTCGAGCGCCAGTGCGGCGTCGCCGCGATGCGTGTGAGCCGGCCGCTGCCGCACTGAAGGCACCACCGCTGGCGGTCGGTCAGCTCGCTGCCGCAGATCTCGCACCGGCGTCCCGGCGCTTCGCTCACTCCGGTTCGCCGGCGGTGGGCGTCACGCCGGCGGCGAGCGGTTCATCGGTCGCCGGCGACCCGCCGGCGGTCGGCGATCCGTTGACCTCCGGCGGCTCGACGCCGCCTGCGTACGGCGTGCCGGCGACGAGCTGGCAATCGGTCACGGGCGGCCCGTCGGCGGTCGGGCGGCCGCAGCCAGGGCAGTAGTTGGCGGCGCTGTCGTGGATCGTCGAGCACTGCGGGCAGGAGGCGATGCCGGGCTCGTGCAGCACGGCCACCTCCTCACGCAGGTCCAGCGCGCGCTGGAGCGTGGCGAGCTCGTCGTCGAGCGCGCTCAGCGCGGCGAGCTTCTCGGCAAGCAGGTCGTCGCGGGACTGCCCGAGGCGGTGGGACTCGAAGGCGAAGCCGCCGAGATCGTGCAACGCCAGTTCGCGGCGGCGGCGCAGGAAGCGCACGCGCCGGCGGATCACCGCGCGCTGCATGAACCCGGTCGCGCCGGGCGCACCGGTGACCGCCCCCGAACCCTCGACAGGGTCGGCCTGCGCCGATCCGATCTCCGCCACGACGCCGATGCTAGTGGACCTTCACGGAACGCGGATCGCCGGCCAGCAGCGAACGCCAGGCGGCCGCGACACGCTCCGCCATCCGCTCCGACGAGAACTCCTCGGCGCGGGCACGCCCCTGCACGCGCGGGTCTGGATCGGCGAGCGCCGGGGCGAGCGCCGCCGCCCACACCCCCCGGTCGTAGGGCGCGCAGAGCGTGCCCGCGATCCCGGCCAGCGCCTGCGCGTGAACACCGACCGGCGTCGCGAGCACCGGCACGTCGCAGGCCAGCGCCTCGAGCACCGCGAGGCCGAAGCCCTCGGCGTCGGAGGGCACGAGCACGGCGTTGGCCGCGTTGATCGCGAGCGTCACGTGGTCCGGGACGGTCGAGCCGAGCGTCATCAGGCGCACGCCGCCGGCCAGCTCGTGGGCGCGGTCGAACCGCTTCGACTGCCGCTGCGGGTCGAACGGGAACAGCAGGCACGGTGCGTCACGGTCCAGGCCGAGTGCCATCCGCGCGGCCTCACGGGGGATCGGGCGGAAGCGCTCGAGCGCGACGCCGCACGGCAGCAGCAGTGGCGGCGGGGTGACCGGGCCGAGCTCCAGCGCTAGCGACTGCGACACCGTTGCGACAAGATCCATGTGGCGGAGCGCGGCGAGCGTCAGCCGCCGCGTGCGCCAGTGGCGCACATCGGTGCCGTGCAGCGTGACGGCGTGGCGCGGGCCGCGCACCGCGAGCGTCGGCCAGGCGGTCAGGCCGAAGTGGGCGTGGACGAGATCGAAGCGTGCGCCGTCGAAGCGGCGGCGCAGCACGGCGGCTGCAACCGGATAGGAGAGGGTTCCCGGCAGGAACTCGAACAGCTCGAGGTCGATGTCGCCGATCCGCCGCAGCGCGGCCACCTGATCGCGGACGAAGACACCTCGCGCCGGGTTTTCGCGCGAGGCCGCCATGTTCGACACCACCAGCGCACGCACGGGCGCACGATAGCGGTAGACCATCTGGGATCATGGCTGCGGTGTCCACGCCGCCGCCCGCGCCCAACGAGCGTCCGATCGCCGTGTTCGACTCGGGTGTCGGCGGCCTCACCGTGTTGCAGGAACTGCTGGTCGAGCTGCCGCACGAGGATTTCGTCTATCTCGGCGACACCGCGCGCTTTCCCTACGGCGAGCGCAGCACGCAGGAGCTCGAGGCGTTCGCGCTCGAGATCGGCGAGCTGCTGCTGGCGCGCCGCGCGAAGCTGCTCGTCGTCGCCTGCAACGCCGCCAGTGCGGCCGCGCTCGACGCGCTGCGCGAGCGGATGCTCTCGACGACCCTAGGTGTGCATGTCACGGGCGTGATCGAACCCGAGTCGCGTCAGGCTGCGAGTGCCAGCGAGAACCGCAGAATCGGACTGCTGGCGACAACCGCGACGGTTCGCAGCGGCGCCTATGCGCGGGCGCTGGCGGTCCACGCGCCCGACGCCGAGCTGGTCGCGGTGGCCTGCCCCGATCTCGCGCCGATCATCCAGCAGGGCTTCCCGCTGGACGGCCGCGTCGTCGAAACCGTGCGCGGCTACTGCGCGCCGCTGCGCGAGGCCGGCGTGGACACGGTGATCCTCGGCTGCACGCACTACCCGCTGATCGCGCCGATGCTCCAGCGCATGCTCGGGCCCGGCGTGAAGATGGTCACCTCCGGCCGCGCGCTGGCGCTTTCGGTTGCGCGCTCGCTGAACGACTCCGGGCTCGGCGCGGCGCGCCGGCAGGAGGGCGAATACCGGTTCCTGTGCACCGGCGACGTGGAGGCCTTCCGCACGCTCGGCTCGCGCTTCCTGCAGCTGCCGATCGAGCAGGTCGAGCACGTAGAGCTGCCGCTCGCGGAGGCGGCGTGACGCGCTCCTACGATCGCGCCCCCGACCAGGCGCGCCCGGTTTCCTGCCTCGCCGACTTCGTGCCGCCGGCCACCGGCTCCGCGCTGATCGCGGTCGGTGCGACGCAGGTGATCTGCACGGCGAGCGTGGAGTCCGGCGTGCCGCGCTGGATGTCGGGCGCCGGTCGCGGCTGGGTCACCGCCGAATACGGCATGCTCCCGGCCTCGACCGGTTCGCGCAAACCGCGGGACACGACGCGGCTTCACCCCGACGGGCGAACCGTCGAGATTCAAAGACTTATTGGCCGCGCTTTGCGCGGCATCGTTGATTTCGCCGCGCTCGGCGAACGCACCGTCCACCTCGACTGTGACGTGCTCGTCGCCGACGGCGGCACCCGCTGCGCGGCGATCACCGGCGCCTACGTGGCGTTCGCGCGGGCGATGCGGCGGCTGCTCGCGGAGGGGGTGCTCGAGCGCTCGCCGCTGACCGGCAGCGTGGCCGCGATCTCGTGCGGCATCGTCGACGGGGTGGCGCTGCTCGACCTCGACTACAGCGAGGACTCGGTCGCCGAGGTCGACGCCAACGTCGTGATGACCGGGGCCGGCGGCCTGATCGAGGTGCAGGCCACGGCCGAACGCACTCCGCTGTCGCGCGCACACCTCGACGATCTGCTGGCGCTCGCCGCCGGGGGCATCGCCGGGCTGCAGGCGGTCCAGGCGGCGGCGATCGAGGCCCACTAGCGCTCGCGCTCCTGGTCGCACGATGATCCTCGCGACCCGCAATCCGCACAAGCTGCGCGAGTTCCGCCGCCTGCTCGGCGACGACCGGCTCCAGCCGCTCCCGGCCGCCGTGGAGCTGGGGCCCGAGCTCGGGGAGACCTTCGCCGACAACGCGCTCGAGAAGGCGCGCACCGCCGCGCGGGCGACGGGCGTCATGTCGATCGCGGACGACTCGGGGATCGCGGCCGAGGCGCTCGACGGCGGCCCCGGGGTTCGCTCCGCGCGGTTCGCCGGCGAACGGGCGAGCGACGAGCAGAACCTCGAACTGCTGATTGCGCGCGTGCCGGCCGCCAGCCGGCTGAGCTATGTCTGCGCGCTGGCCTACGTCGATCCGCAGGTCGGCCTGGAGCGGATCTTCGAGGGACGCTGCGAGGGGCGCATGGCGGCGACGCGGCGCGGCAGCGGCGGTTTCGGCTACGACCCGGTGTTCGAGGTCGCCGACGGACGCACGATGGCGGAGCTCGACGACGCCGAGAAGGACGCGATCAGCCACCGCGGAGCTGCGATCCGGGCGCTCGCGGCGTGGCTGGCGGCCGGACGGCCATGAACACGGGCACGCCGGCGCAGCGGAGCGGCGTACGGCGATGAGCTCCGAGCATCCCGGCGCACCGAGCCAGCCGGCTGCGAGCGCGCAGTCGAGCGTGCCAAAGCAGCGCGCGGCGGCGCTCTCGGTCGCCTCCAACGCGACGCTGATCAGCCTGAAGGTGATCGCCGGCATCGCGACGGGGTCGGTCGCCGTGCTGACTGAGGCGGCGCATTCGGGTATGGACCTGATCGCGTCGATCGTCGCCTTCGTCTCGGTGCGCAAGGCCGACGAGCCGGCCGATGCCGGTCACCCCTACGGGCACCAGAAGCTGGAGAACCTGGCCGGTGCGATCGAGGGCACGTTGATCCTGTTCGGCGCCGCGATCATCACCTACGAGGCGCTCGTGCGGCTCGTCCAGGGCGGCCACGTTCACACGATCGGCGTCGGCATCGCCGTGATCGTCGTCTCGGCGGTCGTCAACCTGGTCGTCTCGCGGATCATCGCGCGCCGCGCGACGCAGACGGCGTCGGTCGCGCTGGAGGCGGACGCACTGCACCTGAGCGCCGACGTGGCGTCGTCGCTGGCGGTGCTGGTCGGACTCGTGCTGGTCGCCTTCACGCACGCCGAGTGGATCGATCCCGCGGTCGCGCTGCTGGTCGCCGCGGGCGTCGCCGTCGCCGGTGTGCGGATCCTGCTGCGCTCGTCGCGAACGCTTGTCGACGAGGCGCTGCCGGAGGACGAGCTCGCGTGGATCCGCGCGACGATTCGCGAGCTGGGCGCCGAGCGTGGCGTCGTCGGCTTCCACAAGCTGCGTGCCCGCCGCGCCGGGACGCGCCGCTACGTCGACGTGCATCTGCAGTTCGCCGCCGGCACGACGCTCGAGGCGGCGCACGAGACCGCACACGAGCTGACCGCCGTGATCCGCGACCGCCTCGCCGGCGCCGACATCCTCGTTCACGTCGAGCCCCACGAACGCGTCGAGCCGGGCGACGAGTTCTAGTGGGCCTCCGGCTTCACCCCTCGCGCAGATAGGCGTCGCTGCCGTCCAGCCAGTCCTGGCGTGGCGGGCAGAAGACGTCGACATCGAGCGTGCGCTCGAGCGCGAGGACCCGGTGTGGCACCCAGGAGGGGATCTGCAGGACCTCGCCGCCGCGGACGTCCACGACCTGGGACTCGTCCTCGCCCAGCCAGAACCGCATGTGGCCCTCCAGCACGTAGGTCAGCTGCTCGTTCTCGTGCGCGTGTTTCGGCACCACCGCGCCCTCCTCGAGGTAGAGCTGCGCCACCATCATCCGCTCGCCGGTGATCACGCGACGCGCCAGCAGCGGCGTCAGCGTCTCTCTGGGCACCTCCTCCCAGCGCAGCAGCTTGGCGCGCGCGTCGCTCATCGCAGCATCCTCAGCGTAGGTTGATCGCCGCGGCGATCCCGACCGCCAACGCGACGGCGGGGTAGCCGCGGTAATGCTCGAGCAGCATCGCCCCCGCCGTGATCAGACAGGCGAGCACGGTCAGCAGCCAGCCGAGACGGGAGAGCGACACGGGTGTATCTTGGCGCTTCGCGAGGCGCCGTGCGCGTCCCGCTTGCACACCATGAACCGCCACGAGCTGATCGATCGCGTCGCCCTGGCGGCGGACTTGCCGCGACCGGCGGCGGCGCGCGCACTCGACGCGGCGCTCGACGCGATCGAGCAGTCGTTGCAGCGGGGGGAGGAGGTGCGGCTGACCGGTTTCGGGCGCTTTCACGTCGCCCGCTACACAGGGCGCCGCGGGGTCAACCCGCGGACCGGGGAGCGGATCGAGATCGCCAGCACCGCGGTGGCGCGCTTCACGCCGGGGGTGCGGCTGAAGCGGGCGGTTCGGTGAGCGGCTCGTTCGCCGAGCGCCTCAGCGACGCGGTCGCCGGGCGCGAGTCCCAGATCGTGCTCGGCCTCGACCCCGACCCGGCGCAGCTGTGGCCGGCGGCCGCGGCGGCCGCCGACGGGCCGGGCGCGCCGGCGGAGCGCGCCGGTCGCGCGGTCGTCGAACACTGCCGCCTGCTGATCGACGCGGCGGGACCGGCGTGCGTCGCGGTCAAGCCGCAGCTCGCCTGCTTCGAACGGCTCGGCGCGCCCGGCTGGGCCGCGCTCGCGGAGGTGATCACGCTCGCGCAGCGCGCGGGGCTGCTCGTGATCGCCGACGGCAAGCGCGGCGACTTCCCGCCGACCGCGGCGGCCTACGCCCAGGCCCTGGCCGGCGCGACGCCCACCCTCGCCGGGGAGGTCGCGGGCCTCGGCGCCGACGCGTTCACCGTCAACCCGCTGCTGGGCGCCGACTCGCTGCACCCGTTCGTCGCGAGCGCCGCGGGCGTGTTCGTGCTGGTGCGCACATCGAATCCCGGCGCCGCCGACTTCCAGGATCTCGAGCTGGCGGGCGGGCAGCCGGTGTGGGAGAGCCTCGCGCTGCTCGTCAACGAGCTCGGGGAGGTCCGGCCGTGCGGCTTCAGCGACGTCGGCGCCGTGATCGGGGCGACGGCCCACATGCACCTGACCCGCGCACGCGAGCTGATGCCGAACGCGATCTTCCTGCTGCCGGGCATCGGCGCTCAGGGCGGCGAGGTCGAGCGCCTCGCGCCGGCCTTCGCGCCCGGGCGCGCCGGCGGCCTCCCCGCCGCCTCGCGCTCGATCGCAGACGCGCACCGGCGGAACGGCGCGGATCCGGCGCAGGCGGCCCGCGCCGAGGCGGAGCGCCTGCGCGAGATCGCCTGGGCGCTCGCCGCTTAGGCGCCTCAGACGCCGGCGCCGGCCGCTTTGAACACGAGACCGCCCGCGCGCGGGCGCCCCGGCGCCCTCGCGACCAGCAAGTTTGAGCGATCGCTTTGAGCGTACGCTAAACTACTCTCCATGGAGCCGGCAGTCACGAGCGGGGACGAAGCGCCGGCGCATCGTGAGCGCTCAACACAGGCGCCGGAAGGCACGAAGCTCCAGATCGCCGAGGCGGCGCTCGCGACGCTCAGGACCCAGGGGTTCGCCGGCGCGAGCGCGCGTGCGATCGCGCGCGAGGGATGCTTCAACCAGGCCCTGATCTTCTACCACTACGGCAGCGTGCGGAACCTCCTGCTCGCCGTGCTCGATCTGATCAGCGAGCGGCGGATGGCGGAGTACGGTCCGGCGTTCGAGCGCGCGCGCAGCGCTCCCGAGCTGGCCCGCCTGGCCGCCACGATCTACGCGGACGACCTGGAGCGCGGCTACATCACGGTGCTCGGGGAGATGGTCGCCGGCGGCGTCGCCGACACGCAGCTCGGGACCGAGGTGGCGGCCCGCATCGAGCCGTGGATCGAGCTGGTCGAGCGCAAGCTCGAGCAGCTACTGAGCGGCTCGCCGGTGCTCCTGCTCGCCGCGCCGCGGGATCTCGCGTTCGGGCTCGTGGCGCTCTATTTCGGGGTCGACATGCTCAGCCACCTGCAGGCCGACCGCTCGCGCGCCGAGTCCCTGCTGCGCCTCGGCACACGCCTTTCCGCACTCGCAGAGGCTGTCCTGCCCACGCGACAGGAGGGGGAGCGTTGAGCAACGCGGGATCCGTCGATCTGGTCACCGGCGCGTTCAGCTACTCCGGCAGCGCGATCGCCGCGCGGCTGCTGGACGCGGGAGGCGGTGTGCGGACGCTGACCCACCACCCCGACCGCCCGCACCCGCTGGCGGCGAGCGTCGAGAGCTTCTCCTACCGCTTCGACGACCCGGCGGCGCTCGCGCGCAGCCTCGGCGGCGTTAGCACGCTCTACAACACCTACTGGGTCCGCTTCGATCACGGGCGGGCGAGCTTCGCGAACGCGATCGAGAACTCGCGCGCGCTCTTCTTCGCCGCCCGGCGCGCCGGCGTGCGCCGCATCGTGCACCTCAGCATCACCAACCCGTCGATCGAGTCGCCGCTGCCCTACTTCCGCGGCAAGGCGCTGGTCGAGCACGCCCTCGCCGAGTCGGGCGTGCCCTACGCGATCGTGCGGCCGACCTGGATCTTCGGCGGCGAGCGCGACATCCTCGCCAACAACATCGCCTGGATCCTGCGCCGCATGCCGGTGTTCGCGCTGCCCGGCAACGGCGCGTACGCCGTCCAGCCGGTCCACGTCGACGACCTCGCGCGAATCGCCGTCGAGGCCGCGGACCGCGACGACGACGTGACGCTCGACGCGGCGGGACCGGAGACGATGGCCTTCCGCGACCTCGTCGCCCACGTTCGAAGTGCGGTCGGCTCGCGCTCGCCGATCGTCCGCATACCGCCGCCGCTGATGGCCGCGCTGGCCCGAGGTCTCGGCCTGCTGGTGAACGACGTGGTGCTCACGCCGGAGGAGATCCGGGGGCTGATGTCCGGCCTGCTCGTGTCGCGCGAGGCGCCGCTGGGGACGATCGCCTTCAGCCGCTGGCTTGAAGAGCACCGCCACTCGGTCGGGCTCGCCTACGCCAACGAGTTGCGTCGCCACTTCGCGACCTGATGGGTCAGGCTTTCGCCAGCAGCGCGGCCGCCGCTTCGGCGATCGACACCTCGGGCAGGGTGCTGATGGTCCGCCCGGGGTCGTTGAGGACGATCGAGAGCACGAACGCGCGGCCGTCGTGGCGCTGCAGATACCAGGTCGTGCTGATCACGCCCGGCTCGGAGCCGCCTTTGAAGGCGACGTAGGGCCACGTCGCGTGGTCGAACGCGATGCCGGGGTTGATCGAGAGGATCTGGCGCAGCGGACGCAGGCCCGGTCTGGCCGATTCCGCGACCAGGGCGCTGATCGCGCGGGCCAGATCGGCGGCGGAGGCGAACCACTCGATCGTGCCGATGAACCTCGGCGCCGTCCATTTCGCCGCCTGCGCGAGCGTCGGCGTGAGACGGTCGACCCGGCCGAGCAGCCGGCTGCGCTCCGCGTCGCCCGCGGCCGCGTACGCGTTCGCCAGCGACGGCGGCGCGGCCAGCTTGAGCGCGAACAGCTCGCGCGTCGTCAGGAAGGGCTCGTCCAGCGAAGCGTGCCGGTTGCCGAGCGCGGTGAGCTGCGCCTCCACGGCCGCGCGTCCCAGCCGGCCGATCAGGTGATCGGCGGCGGTGTTGTCGCTGACCGAGATCATCTGCTGCGCGTAGTGCAGCAGCGAGAAGGTGGTGCCCGCCGGCTGCAGGCGCATGTCGCCGCCGGGGAGGCTCTTCCAGCTGTTGCGAATCGCCAGCGGCGTCGTCCAGCTCACGCTGCCGTGCTCGACGGCGTTCGCCAGCGCCCCCAGCACGTAGAGCTTGAAGGCCGAGCCGACCGCGCCCGGCTCGTTGGCGTTCAGCTCGTGCACCGCGCCGCCGCCCGCATCACCGGCGTAGAGCGAAGCGTGCGAGGCGAGCCGCTCAAGCGCCGCATCGACGGCGCTCCAGCTGTCGATCGCGCCCGCGATCGGCGTGAACAACAGCCCTTCGATCTGGTGCGGCGCCGTCGCCGACACCGAGATCGTCACGCGGAAGGTGGCGCCGGAGCCGACCAGCTCGGCCTGGAGTGCGAAGGCGCTCTGACCCGCGAAGGCACCGGCGAGCGCCAGCCCCTGCCCGGCGAGCGGGGTGAGCGCGGCGACCAGCGTCTTCGGCGGAGCGACCGCCAGGAACGCGCTGGAGAAGTGCGCGTCCAGCTCGGCGGCATCCGGGACCCTGCTGGCGTCCAGCTCGCCGAGCACCCAGCGAAGCTGCGTGACGGCCGGTGAGGGTGCGACCGGCTCGAGCGCGGCGGCCGGCGACGATTGGCTGACGGTCCGCGACGAGGTCGAGCTCGACCGCTTCGACGCCCCACCGCATGCGCTCAGCCCCAGGAGCGCGGCGATGCACGAAGCCACCACGAGGAGGCTTGCCCCACGCCCGCGCAGGGCGGCCCGCACGCCCCGGCAGGCCGCCCCTGCGGAGCACGTTCCGGTCATCATCGGGAGGATAGGAGCACCGGGCCGCGCTGCGATACTCGGCGGCGCGATGGGAGTGAACCGCGGTGTCAGTGTCGATGTGACGCCCACGGCGCGGCGCGCGCGGGCCGCCGGGCGGGCGCGACACCGCCGCCGCGCGGCGGCGCTCGGCGTGCTCGCGGTCGCGGCGGTCGCGGCGGTCGCGGTCATCGTCATTCGCACACCGGCCGCGGTCGCGACGCACGGCGCCCAGATCGTGCGCTTCACGATCGACAGCCCGCTCGTGCACCAGACGATGCCGGTGACCGCGGTCGTGCCCGCCGGCAGCAGCGGTGAGCGCCGGCCGCTGCTCGTGTTCCTGCACGGCAAGGGGGGAGACCAGGACTCGAGTCTCTCAAGCCAGCTGTTCGCGGCGCTCGCGAGCCTCGGCGCGCGCGCCCCGGACGTCGTCTTCCCCTACGGCGGCGCCGACTCCTACTGGCACGACCGCGCCGACGGCGCGTGGGGCTCCTACGTCTACACGGAGGTGATCCCGCAGGCGATCAGCCGCCTGCACGCCGATCCGAGCGCAGTCGCGATCGGCGGCGTCTCGATGGGCGGCTTCGGCGCGCTCGACCTCGCACGCCTTCACCCGGGGCGCTTCTGCGCCGTCGGCGGCCACTCCGCCGCGCTCTGGGTCAGCGGCGGCGACAGCGCGCCCGGCGCGTTCGACGACGCCGCGGACTTCGCCCGCAACGACATCATCGGCGCGGCCCGCGGCGGCGACCCCTACCGGGGGATGGCGGTCTGGCTGGACGCCGGCACGCTCGACCCGTTCCGGGCCGCGGACACCACGCTCGCGGACGAGCTCCGCGCCGACGGCCAGGCCGTCGCGTTCCACATCTGGCCCGGCTCGCACGAGATCTCCTACTGGGACAGCCACTGGGGCGACTACCTGCGCTTCTACGCCGCCGCGCTCGCCGGCTGCCACCGCGGCTGACGGCCGCGACGCGCCTCAGGGGACGCGGATGTCGTGCACCGCCGCGGCCGCCGCGAGATCCTCGGCGTTCGCGGAGTAGCGGTCCAGCGGCACGACCGTGGCCCAGTGATGGCCCACCGGGCAGCGCTGGTAGCGGCGGTTGCCGAGCCGCACCGCCTTGATCGACGCGAGCGGGATCCAGATCGTCGTGAACAGGTGCCCGGCGCTGCAGCGCACCGGACGCTCGAAGCGCTCGAACACGACGCCGAGCTTACTCCGCCCTCCGACGGGCTTTTCCAGCTGGGTGCATGCACCCAGCTGCCGGGGGGTGCATGCACCCCCGGCGGGTTGGCGCATGCGCCAACCCGAACGGCAGAATTTAGGAGGTCCGTAGGCGCCGGCCGGTAGCCTTGCGCCGCTGATGGTGGCCCGACGAGCGATCCGCTGGGCGGCGCTGGCGGCGAGCGTGGGGTTGCTCGGCGCCGGCGGCGCAAGCGCGGCTGGTGTGACCGGCACACCGGCGCAGCTGTCCGCGCTGCCCGCCGCCGCGAGCGTGCTGATGGTGGAGGGCAGCGGTGCGATCGTCTACGCGCGCAACGCCAACGCGGAGCTGGCGATCGCGAGCACGACGAAGCTGATGACCGCCTACGTCACGCTCGAGCGCGAGCCGCTCGGCGCGCGCCTGGTCGAGCAGCCCTACGAACCGGGCGCCGGCGAGTCGCTCGCGCCGGTGCCGGCGGGCACGGTGCTGAGCGTGCCGGACATGCTGCGCGCGATGCTGCTGCCGAGCGGCAACAACGTCGCCTACTCGCTGTCGATCGATGTCGGGGGCACGGAGAGCAACTTCGTCGCGATGATGAACGCGGCGGCCGCGAAGCTGCACCTCGGGCGCACCCACTACACGACGCCGATCGGGCTGGACACGCCGGGCGACAACTACTCGACGGCCACCGACCTCGCGCGGCTGGCGCGGGTGCTGATGCGCCGGCCGCTGTTTCGCGAGATCGTCGACGAGTCCAGCGCGCGGCTCGCCGACGGGATCGTCGTCGACAACCGCAACGACCTCCTCGGCGCCTACCCGTGGATCGTGGGCGTCAAGACCGGCAACACCGCCGACGCCGGCGAGTGCCTGGTCGGCGCGGCGAAGCTGGACGGCGTGCGCCTGATCAGCGTCGTGCTCGGCTCGCCGAGCGAGGAGGCGCGCGACGCCGACACGCTCGCCCTGCTGCGCTACGGCCTCAGTCTCTACCGCCACGCCGAGGTGACGATCGCCGGGCAGCCCTACGCGAGCGTCCCGGTCGAGGGGCGCACGCTGCCCGCGCGCCTGGTTGCGCAGCGCTCGTTCGGCGTCGTGCTCGCGCGCACGGCGACCCTGCACGCCGCGCTGGTCGTCCCCAGCCGGCTGGTCGGGCCGATCCCGGCGGGCACGGTGGAGGGCTCGATCGACGTGACGGAGAACGGGCGCGCGGTCGCGACGGTCGCGCTCGTCACGGCCGCGGCGGTCCCGGCGCCGCCGCCGCAACCGCTCGTCGCGCACCGCTCGCGGCGGCTCGCCGGCCCCGTGCGCGCGGGCGTTGCGAGCACGAGGGCGCCGGGGTGTAGCCTGCCGGTGGTGCGCGCACGCCGCATGCGGTGCGCCGGGAGGATGCAACGATGATCATCACCGTCACCCTCAACGCCGCGATCGACAAGTCGCTCTCGGTGCCGAGCTTCCGGCTCGGGCGGCGCCACCGCACCGTGGAGCGCCGCGCGCTGGCCGGCGGCAAGGGCGTGAACGTCGCGCGGATGCTGAAGACGCTCGGCGCGCCGGTCATCGCGACGGGCTTTCAGGGCGGTCCGACGGGGACCCAGATCGTCGCCCAGCTCGGCGAGGAGTCGATCCTGCACGACTTCGTCCGCATCCGCGAGGAGTCGCGCACCAACACCTCCGTGCTCGACCCGACGACCGGCGAGCAGACCGAGATCAACGAGCAGGGGCCGCGCGTCGAGCCCGACGAGATCGAGCAGTTCCGTGAGAAGCTCCTCTATCTCGCGCGCGGCGCGGCGATCGTCGTCTTCGCCGGCTCGCTGCCGCGCGGCCTCGAGCCCGACTTCTACGCGCAGCTCGTACGCGAGATGCACAAGCTCGACGTGATGACCGTCGTCGACACCGACGGCGAGGCGCTGCGCCACGCCGTGCGCGCCGAGCCCGACGTCGTCTCGCCGAACGTGGTCGAGGCCGAGGAGCTGGTCGGGCACGAGTTCAACGACGACGACGACCGCGCCGGCGCCGTGCGCGAGATCGTCTCGCTGGGCGCGCGCTCGGCGATCATGACGATGCCCGACGGCTGCCTCGCCCAGGTCCTCGTCGACGGCGCGCCGCGCGTCTACCGCGTGACGGTGCCCGAGCAGGCGACGGTCGCGACGGTCGGTTCCGGCGACGCCTTCCTCGCCGGCTTTGTCGCCGCGCACTACCGCGGCTCGCCCGCCGCGGAGTGCCTGCGCTTCGGCGTCGCCTGCGGCGCCGAGTCGACCGGGCGCCTCGGGGCCGGGCTGATCGACGTGCACGAGGTGGACCGGCTGCTCGGCGAGGTCGCTGCGAGCGAGGTTGTCGCGCCCGCCGGCGTTGGGTAGAGGGTATGCTCGCGGAGGTGGTTTTCCGCTCGCCGGCGCACGCGCATCGCGCCGTACCGCCGTTCGTCCGCCTCGAGACCTAGGATCGTGCAATGGAAGTAGAGATCGGCCGTGGCAAGAAGGCGCGGCGCGCATACGGCTTCGACGACATCGCGATTGTGCCGTCCCGGCGTACGCGTGACCCCGACGACATCGACATCAGCTGGAAGCTCGGCGACTACCGCTTTGAGCTGCCGCTGCTCGCCAGCGCGATGGACGGCGTCGTCTCGCCGGCCACCGCCGGCGCGATCGGCCGCCTCGGCGGGCTTGCGGTGCTGAACCTCGAGGGCATCTTCACGCGCTACGAGGACGCCGACGAGCAGCTCGAGCGGATCGCCGCGCTCGGCAAGGAAGAGGCGACCAGCGAGATGCAGGAGATCTACCGCGAGCCGGTCAAGGAGGAGCTGATCGCCCAGCGGATCCGCGAGATCAAGGCCGAGGGCGTGGTCTGCGCCGCTGCGCTGACGCCCCAGCGCGTCAGCCGCTACTACGAGATCGCGCTCGAGGCCGGGCTCGACATCCTCGTGATCCAGGGCACCGTGGTCTCCGGCGAGCACGTCTCCACGACCAGCGAGCCGCTCAACCTCAAGGAGTTCATCCCGCAGCTCGACGTGCCGGTGATCGTCGGCGGCTGCGCCTCCTACCACACGGGCCTGCACCTGATGCGCACCGGCGCCGCCGGCGTGCTGGTCGGCGTCGGCCCCGGCGCCGCGTGCACGACGCGCGGCGTGCTCGGAATCGGCGTGCCCCAGGCGACTGCGATCGCCGACGTCGCGGACGCGCGCTCGACGCACATGAAGGAGACCGGCGACTACGCGATGGTGATCGCCGACGGCGGCATGCGCACCGGCGGCGACGTCTCCAAGGCGATCGCCTGCGGCGCCGACGCCGTGATGATCGGCTCGCCGCTGGCCCGCGCGTTCGAGGCGCCCGGCCGCGGCTACCACTGGGGCATGGCGACGTTCCATCCGACGCTGCCCCGCGGCGCCCGTGTCGCGACGCATCAGAACGCCACGCTCGAGGAGATCCTGATCGGCCCCGCGCACGAGAACGACGGCACGCTGAACCTGTTCGGCGGGCTGCGCACGTCGATGGCGACGTGCGGCTACAAGGACCTCGCGGAGTTCAACCGCGCCGAGCTGATGGTCGCGCCGGCGCTGCAGACCGAGGGCAAGCAGCTGCAGCGCGACCAGGGTGTCGGGATGGGCTCGAGCGGCAAGGGTTCGGCGCTCGTCAATGCCTGAACGCCGGACGGTGCCGCGCGCGTGAGCGAGACCCTCGTCACCGCCGCGGAGCCTGCGCGCGAGCAGGCTGCGAGCAGCGCGGGCGACGAGGTGCTGGTGATCGACTTCGGCGGCCAGTACTCGCAGCTGATCGCGCGCCGCGTGCGCGAATGCGGCGTGTTCTCGGAGCTCCTGGCGTGTGACGTGAGTGCCGAGGAGGTCGCGCGGCGCGCGCCGAAGGGGCTGATCCTCTCCGGCGGGCCGGCGTCGGTGTACGCCGACGGCGCCCCCGCGCTCGACCCGGCGCTGCTCGAGCTCGGCGTCCCCGTGCTCGGCATCTGCTACGGCATGCAGCTGCTCGCGCACACGCTCGGGGGCCTCGTCGAACGCGCCGAGGTCGGCGAGTTCGGGCGCTCCGAGCTGACCGTGCGCGAGGAGGGGCGACTACTGCGCGGCCTCCCGCACGAGCAGGCCTGCTGGATGTCGCACCGCGACACCGTCCGCCGGGCCCCCGCCGGCTTCACCGAGCTCGCCTCCTCGACCGCCTCGCCGGTCGCCGCCTTCGAATCGCCGGAGCGCGGGATCTACGCGATCCAGTTCCACCCGGAGGTCGCCCACACGCCGTTCGGCCAGCAGATCCTGACGACCTTCCTCGAGCAGATCTGCGGCGCCGACCGCGGCTGGAGCCCCGCCTCGATCGTCGATGAGCAGATCGCCCGGATCCGCGCCCAGGTCGGCGACGGACACGCGATCTGCGGCCTCTCAGGCGGCGTCGACTCCTCCGTCGCGGCGCTGCTCGTGCACCGCGCGATCGGCGACCAGCTGACCTGCGTGTTCGTCGATCACGGCCTGATGCGCAAGGGCGAGGGCGAGCAGGTCGTCGCCGCCTTCCGCGACACCTTCAAGGTGCCGCTCGTCGCGGTCGACGCGGAGGAGCGCTTCCTCGCCCGCCTCGCCGGGGTGACCGACCCCGAAGCCAAGCGCAAGGTGATCGGCGCCGAGTTCATCCGCGTCTTCGAGGAGGAGGCGGCGAAGCTCGCCGGCGCGCACTACCTCGTCCAGGGCACGCTGTACTCCGACGTGATCGAGTCGGGCGGCCGGCGTGGCTCGGCGACGATCAAGTCGCACCACAACGTCGGCGGCCTGCCCGACGATCTCAGCTTCGAGCTGGTCGAGCCGCTGCGGATGCTGTTCAAGGACGAGGTGCGGGCGGTCGGCGCCGAGCTCGGGCTGCCCGAGCGACTGGTCTGGCGCCAGCCCTTCCCGGGGCCCGGGCTCGCGATCCGCATCGTCGGCGGCGAGGCGACCAAGGCGCGTCTCGACCTGCTGCGAGACGCCGACCACATCCTGCAGGACGAGATCCGCAAGGCCGGCCTCTACCGCGAGCTGTGGCAGTCCTTCTGCGTGCTGCCCGACATCCGCACCGTCGGCGTGCAGGGCGACGAGCGCACCTACGGCAGCGTGATCGTGATCCGCGCCGTGACCTCCGATGACGCGATGACCGCCGACTGGGCGCGCCTTCCCTACGACCTGCTCGAGCAGATCGCCTCACGGATGATGGGGGAGCTGCACGACGTCAACCGCGTCGTGCTCGACATCACGAGCAAGCCGCCCGGGACGATCGAGTGGGAATGACGAGGATCGCCCCTTCGGGCGATCCTCGTCACTTGCTCGTCGCCGGTGTGTTGCGCGACCGGCCGCTCGGCGCGTTCGCGGCGGGTGGGCTATGATTCGCGGCCGGCCGCGCGGGTGCGTGGCCAGTTTTTTGTGCGCATGAAGACCTTTGTCGCCAAGCCCTCCGACCGCCAGCGCAACTGGTACGTCGTCGACGCCCAGGGCAAGACGCTGGGCCGCCTGGCGACGCAGATCGCGGACGTGCTGCGCGGCAAGCGCAAGCCGACGTACACGCCGCACATCGACACCGGGGACTTCGTGATCGTCGTCAACGCGGCGAAGGTGGCCGTGACCGGGAACAAGCGCGCGGACAAGCTCTACCACCGCCATTCGGGCTACCCCGGCGGCCTGCGCACACGCACCTTCGAGCAGATGATCACGCGTCGCCCGGAGGAGGTGATCCGGATCGCCGTCAAGGGGATGATGCCGCGCAACCGGCTCGCGCGCAAACAGCTGACGAAGCTGAAGGTCTACGCCGGCCCCGAGCATCCGCACGTCGCGCAACGGCCCGCCGAGATGGAGCTGCGAGCCTGATGTCCGACGAGTCGGGCACGCCCGAGACCGAGGGAGTCGAACCGGTGCCGGAGGGCGAGAGCCCGGAGGCGGTGCCGGAGGGCGAGAGCCCGGAGGCCATGATCTCCGAGGAGACGGAGGCGCAGACGCCCGACCCCGAGCACACGGAGCAGAGGCGCCCGAACCGGTGGTGGGAGGCCCCCGAGCCGGTGGTGGAGGCCGAGGTCGAATATGTCGAGGAGCGCGCTCCGCGTGAGAAGCCTGCGGTGCCCGGCGCCGACCTCGAGGTCGACATCGTGCCGGAGGGCGTCGACCCGCTCGCCGCGGCGAACGTCGACCCCTACGCGGAATACGACCAGGACGAGCCGGCGGTCGAGGAGGAACTCGAGGACGTCGTCGTCGCGGCGCCGATCGAGGCTGTTGCGATCGACCTGGCGGCGGGCGCGCGCTACAGCGCGACCGGCAAGCGCAAGAGCGCGATCGCCCGCGTCACGCTGCGTCCCGGCAGCGGCAGCTACCTGATCAACGGCCGCACGCTCGCCGAGTACTTCCCGCGCGAAACCCTGCAGCGCAACATCCGCCAGCCGCTCGAGACCGTCGGCTACGAGGAACGTATGGACGTGATCGCCCGCATGCACGGCGGCGGTGTCTCCTCGCAGGCCGGGGCGCTGCGCCACGGCATCTCGCGCGCGCTGCTCGAGGCCGACCCCAATCTTCGCGGCGAGCTGAAGCGGCGCGGGTTCCTGACGCGCGACGCGCGCGCCAAGGAGCGCAAGAAGGCCGGCTTGAAGAAGGCGCGCAAGCGGCCGCAGTTCTCGAAGCGCTAGTCAGGTTCGCCAACCGCGCGCCAGCTCGTAACCTCCGCGGAAGGTCTGATGGGTCGAAGGCTCTTTGGAACCGATGGTGTCCGCGGCGTCGCCGGTGTGGAGATCACCGCGCAGCTCGCGCTCGCGCTGGGCCGTGCCGTGGTCCTGCACAGCGGCCGGCGCGCCCCGCGCGCGCTCGTGATTCGCGACACGCGTGAATCGGGCGAGATGCTCGAGGCGGCGCTCGCCGCAGGGATCGCGTCGGCCGGCGGCGAGGTCGCGCTCGGGGGCGTGCTGCCGACACCCGCCGCGCCGCTGCTGATCGCCCGCCACGCCTTCGACCTGGCGGTCGTGATCTCCGCGTCCCACAACCCCTACGGCGACAACGGGATCAAGTTCTTCGGTTCGGACGGCCTCAAGCTGAGCGACCAGACCGAGCAGGAGATCGAGCGCCACATCGCCGAGGACGGCGCCGGCGGCGGTGCCGCGATCGGTCGGATCAGCGCGATGACCGGCACCGGCGAGGACTATGTGGACGAGCTTGCGAGGCGCTTCGAGGGCATGTCGCTGGAGGGCGTCGACGTGGTGCTCGACTGCGCCAACGGCGCCACCTTCGAGGTTGCGCCGACGATCTTCGAGCGCCTCGGCGCACGCGTCACGGCACTCGCCGTCACGCCCGACGGGCGCAACATCAACGATGGCTGCGGGTCGACGCACCTCGAGGTCCTCGCCGCGGCGGTGCGCGACGGCGGTCACGGCATCGGCTTCGCCTTCGACGGCGACGGCGACCGCATGCTCGCGGTCGACCGCCACGGAACCCTGGTCGACGGCGACGAGCTGCTCGCGCTCGCGGCGATCCACCTGCGCGACACCGGTCGGCTCGTGGGCGGGGGCGTCGCCGTGACCGTGATGACGAACTACGGCTTTCACACCGCCATGGCGCAGGCGGGGATCGAGGTCGCCACCACCGCGGTCGGGGACCGCTACGTGCTCGAGGCGCTGCGCGAGCGCGGCTGGACGCTCGGGGGCGAGCAGTCGGGCCACATCATCGAGATGGGGTTCGCACCGTCCGGCGACGGGATCGCCTCCGCGCTGCTGGTGCTCGAGGCGCTCGGCGGCGGCGACCTGCACGAGCGGGCGGCGATGGCGAAGCTGCCGCAGCGCCTCGTCAACGTGCCTCTGCGCGACCGCGACGAGCTCGTCGACGCCGCCGCCGTGGAGGAGGCGGTCGCGGCCGAGTCGGCGGCCCTCGACGGCCGCGGCCGCGTGCTGGTGCGCCGCAGCGGCACCGAGCCGCTCGTGCGGGTGATGGTCGAAGCGCCCACCGCCGAGGAGACCGACGCCGTCTGCGCACGTCTCGTTGCGCTCGTCCAGGAGCTACTGGGGTAGTCTCGGAGGATGTGCGGAATCGTCGGATACATCGGTTCGCGTCCGGCTCAGGAGATCATTCTCGGCGGCCTGCGCAAGCTCGAGTACCGCGGCTATGACAGCGCCGGCATCTCGCTGCTCTCCGACGGCGAGATCCACTCGGTCCGCGCCGTCGGGAATCTCGACCGCCTGGAGGCTGCTCTCGCCGGCCAACCGGTCGCCGCGACGGCCACGCTCGTGCGCCCAGCGACCGTCGGCATCGGCCACACCCGCTGGGCGACCCACGGCTGCGTGAGTGAGCGCAACGCGCATCCGCTGGTCGACGGGGCGAGCCGCATCCACGTCGTCGTCAACGGGATCGTCGGCAATTACATGACGCTGAAGGACCGCCTCGTCGCGGAGGGGACCACGTTCTCGACCGACACCGACGCTGAGGTCATCGCGCACCTGATCGCCGCGAACTACGACGAGGACCTCGCGCACGCGGTGATCGGCGCTCTGGCCGAGCTTGACGGGTATTTCGCCTTCGTCGCGATGGCGCTCGACGAGCCCGACGTGCTGGTCGGCGCGCGACGCGAGTGCCCGCTGGTCGTCGGGCGCGGCGTCGGAGAGTCCTTCATCGCCTCCGCGGTGCCGGCGTTCCTCGCGCACACCAACCGGGTTCAGTACGTCGAGAACGGCGAGATCGTGATCCTCGGCGCCGACGGCGTCGAGATCTGCGACGCCGCCGGCGTGCCGCGCGAGCGCGCCGTCGAGACGCTCGACTGGGATGCGGAGACCGCCGAGAAGGGCGGCTACGACACCTTCATGCGCAAGGAGATCGACGAGCAGGCGCAGGCGCTCGCCGAGACGATCGCCGACCGCACCGCGCGCGGTACCGGCGTCGATCTCGCCGATCCCGGCGTCTTCGACGAGGACATCCTGCGCGGCGTGCAGCGCATCGCGTTCGTCGCCTGCGGGACGGCCTACCACGCCGGTCTGCTGGGCCGCCACGCGCTCGAGGAGTGGGCGCGGATCCCCACCGAGGTGGACATCGCCTCGGAGTACCGCTACCGCAACCCCATCGTCAACCCCGGCGACCTGGTGGTGGGCATCTCGCAATCCGGCGAGACGGCGGACACACTGGCGGCGATGCGCCTCGCGCGCGAACGGGGCGCGCGCGTGCTGGCGCTGACCAACACGATGGGCTCGCAGGCCACGCGCGACTGCGACGGCGTGCTCTACACCCGTGCGGGGCTCGAGATGGGCGTCGCCGCGACCAAGACGTTCGTCGGCCAGATCGGGGCCGTTTACCTGCTCGCGCTGCGTCTTGCCGAGCTGAGGGGGACGCTCCCGCCGCCGCGCATCGCCGAACTGGTGACGGAGCTTCGGCGCTTGCCGACGCTCGTCGACGAGCTGCTCGACCGCGTCACGCCGGCCGTCGAGGCGGTTGCGGAGTCCTGCTGGGACGCCGACTTCTTCCTCTACATCGGCCGCCAGGCGGGACTGCCGATCGCGCTGGAGGGAGCGCTGAAGCTGAAGGAGATCGCCTACATCTCCACCGACGCCTACGCGGCGGGGGAGATGAAGCACGGTCCGATCGCGATGCTCGGCGAGCGCACGCCCGTGGTCTGCGTCGCGACCGCCTCGCCGGTGCTCGGGCGGGTGCTCGACAACGTAGAGACGGTCCGCGCGCGCGGGGCGAAGGTGCTCGCGATCACCAGCGACGGCGACGAGGAGGTTGCCCGCCACGTCGAGTGGACGATTCCGGTGCCGGCGACCGACCCGATGTACGCGCCGCTGCTCGCCGTGATCCCGTTGCAGCTGCTGGCCTACACGATCGCCCGCCGTCGCGGCCTCAACGTCGACCAGCCGCGCAACCTGGCCAAGACGGTCACCGTCGAGTGACGGGACGTTTCCGGGAGCCGCCGGGCGTGCGTGGGGGGTGTTGAGATCGCTGCCGAGGGGATCGGCCTGGATCTGCTCGAGATCGAGCGGATGGAACGCGCGCTCGAGCGCCGCCCCGCCCTCGCGCTGCGGCTCTTCCACCCCGGCGAGCTCGCCTACGCCGGCACGCGCGGGCGCGCCGCACAGCACCTGGCGGCACGCTTCTGCGCCAAGGAGGCGGTCTCCAAGGCGCTCGGGCTGCGCGTCTTCGCGCCGCGCGACATCGAGGTGCTGGGCGGCGGCGAGGCGGTCGCGCTCGCGCTGCACGGAGCAGCGCGCGCACGCGCCGAGGAGCTCGGTGTGCAGGTCGACGTCTCGCTGACACACACGCGCGGGATGGCGGCGGCGGTGGCCGTGCTGCGATGACCGCCGCCGACTGGCTCGAGCCGCTGTTTGCCGCGGCGCAGATGCGCGCGATCGACAGCTGGGCGACCGAGGTGGCCGGCGTCCCGTCGCTCGCGCTGATGGAGGCCGCGGGCGAGGGGCTCGCCGGGATGGCGGCGGCGATGGCGCCCGACGGGCGGATCGTCGTGGTGGCCGGCAAGGGCAACAACGGCGGCGACGGACTGGTGGCTGCGCGCCTGCTCCGCGCCGGCGGCCGTGACGTCGATGTGTTGCTCGCCGGCGAGCCGGACTCGTTCTCCGGCGACGCCGCGGCGATGCTCACGCGCCTTGGCGAACCGGCACCGCTCGAGCTCGGCCACCCGGATGCGGGTGAAGAGATCGCGGCCGACGCGGCGCTCGTGATCGACGCCCTGCTCGGCACCGGCGCGACGGGCGCGCCGCGTGGGCACGTCGCGCGAGGCGATCGAGGCGATCCAGCGCAGTGGTGTGACCGTGCTCGCGGCCGACGTGCCGAGCGGGGTCGACGCATCGAGCGGTGAGACCGCCGGTCTGGCCGTCGAGGCGAACGCGACCGCGACCTTCCACGCCGCCAAACCCGGGCTGTGGATCGAGCCGGGCCGCGGCTGCGCGGGGCGGGTCAGCGTGCTCGACATCGGCATCCCGGGCCGTGCCCCGGTGGAGGCCGAGATCGGCTTGATTCGCGATGAGGTGCTCGAGCTGATCCCGCGCCGCGGCGTTCATTCGACCAAGTTCACGAGCGGGCGGGTGCTGGTGGCCGGGGGCTCGCCGGGACTGACCGGCGCGCCGTGCCTGGCGGCGCTGGCCGCCGCCCGCGCCGGCGCCGGCTACGTGACGGTCTGCGTGCCCGCGTCGCTGTCGCTGATCTTCGAGACGCGGCTGCTGGAGGCGATGACGATCGCGCTGCCCGACGAGCACGGTGAGCACACCCCGGGGGGCGTTGCGGTGCTGACCGCCTTCGCTGCGGGGCGGCACGGCGGCGCGCTGGTGCTCGGACCGGGACTCGGTCGCGGCACCTCGGCCGTCGCCTTCGCACGCGCGCTGCTCGGGGCGCTTTCGCTGCCGGTGGTGCTCGACGCCGACGGCCTGAACGCATTCGCCGGCGAGCCCGAGTTGCTAGCGGGCCGCGCTGCCGTGCTGACCCCCCACGAGGGGGAGCTCGGGCGACTGCTCGGCGTCAGCGCCCCGACCGTCGCGGCCGCACGGCTACACCACGCCCGGGAGGGCGCCGCCCGCTCCGGCGCGGTGGTCGTGCTGAAGGGCGACGACACGCTTGTTGCCGCTCCCGACGGGACCGTGGCGGTCAGCCCCGGCGCGACGCCGGCGCTCGCCACCGCCGGGACCGGCGACGTGCTGGCGGGCGTCGTGGGGGCGCTGCTGGCGAAGAGCCTCGACCCGTTCACCGCGGCCTGCGCGGCGGTGCGGCTGCACGCGCTCGCCGGCGTCCATGCGGCGGTCCGTCACGGCGGCGAGGGCCTCATCGCCTCCGACGTCGTCGAGTCGCTCGCGGCGGTGCGTGGGTAGTGAGTGAGGGCACAGCAGGCGCAGCGCCCGCGGTGCGCGCGGGGCGCGCGGTCGCAGCGATCAACCTCGCGGCGATCGAGCGCAACAGCGCGCGCCTGGCGCGCACGACTCCGCTGCTCTGCGCGGTCGTCAAGGCGAACGCGTACGGCCACGGCGCCGTCGAGTGCTCGCGGGCGGCGCTGGCGGGGGGCGCGTCGTGGCTCGCCGTCGCCGCCGCGGCCGAGGCGCGGGAGCTGCGCGACGCCGGCCTGAGCGCGCGGATACTCGTGATGGGGGCGCTCACGCGCGACGAGCTCGAACTGGCGCTCGCGGCCGATGCGGACGTCGTTGCCTGGAGCGACGAGTTCGTCGACTGGCTGCTCGCGCTCGGCGGCGGGCGGGTGCACGTCAAGCTGGACAGCGGGATGGGGCGGCTCGGCACCCGCGAGGTGCAGCTGGCCGACGCTCTGGCGGCGCGCATCGCCGGGTCCGACGCGCTCGAGCTGACCGGCGCGATGACGCACCTGGCGACCGCCGAGGAGTCCGACCAGGCGTTCATGGAGGCGCAGCTCGCGCGCTTCTCGAGCTGGGCCGCCCCGTTGCGCGAACGCCAGCGCGAACTGATCCTGCACGCCGAAAACAGCGCCGCGCTGCTCGGTGCCGGTCGCGCGCGGTTCGACATGGCGCGCTGCGGCGGCGCGCTCTACGGGCTCGATCCCTACGGCGTCGATCCGGCCGACTGGGGCCTCGAGCCCGCGCTCGAGCTGCGTTCATGGGTGGCGGCCGTGAAGCGCTGCGAGGCCGGCGACAGCGCGGGCTACGGGCGACGGTTCGTGGCCGCCGAGGCGACCGAGCTGGCGGTTGTCCCGATCGGCTACGGCGACGGGCTGCGACGGGCGCTCTCGAACAACGCCGAGGTCCTGATCGGCGGGCGCCGCCGGGCGCTCGTCGGCACGGTCAGCATGGACAACGTGACGGTCGAGCTGGGGCTCGGCAGCGGCGTCGCCGTCGGGGAGCCCGTGATCCTGCTCGGCAGCGACGGCCGCGAGCGGATCGGCGCCGAGGAGATCGCGGCGCGCGAGGGAACGATCAACTACGAGGTCACCTGCGCCGTCAGCCCGCGCGTGCCGCGCGATTACCACCGCGACGGCGAGCACCCGTGAGCGAGCGCGCGAGCGCGCTCGAGCTCGCGCGCGAGGTGCTGCGCGGTTCCGCGTGCTGGGTGGTTGGCGGCGCCGTTCGCGACGAGCTGCTCGGCGCCGCGCCAAGCACCGATCTCGACCTCGTGATCGCGGGCGAGGTGGCGCCGGCGGCCCGTGCGCTGGCGCGCGCCGCCGGTGCGAAGGCGTTCTCGCTCTCGGATGACTTCGGCGCCTGGCGCGTGGTGGCACGGGCACGCGGCTGGCAGGCGGACCTCAGCCCGCTGCGCGGCGACTCGCTGGCCGCCGACCTGCTGGCACGCGACTTCACGATCAACGCGATCGCTCGGCCGCTCGACGGCGGCGAGCTGATCGACCCGCTGGGCGGGGCGGCCGACCTCGCCGCCAGGCGCCTGCGGATCGTGGCGCCGGACGCCCTGACCGATGACCCGCTGCGTGCGCTGCGCCTCGTGCGCTTCGCCTGCGAGCTGCAGCTGGTCGCCGATCACGAGGCTCGCGAGGCGGCGCGCGCTGCGGCGGGCGGCCTGGCGAAGATCTCGAGCGAGCGCATCTACGCGGAGCTGCGGCGGGTGATGGCGAGCGATCAGGTCGGCGCGGGGATGCGGCTCGCGCTCGAGCTGGGGCTGTGCGCGGTCGTGCTGCCGGAGCTCGAGCTTCTGCGCGGCGTGCAGCAGAGCCACTACCACCACCTCGATGTGCTCGAACACACGCTCGCGGTGCTCGACAGCGTGGTGACGCTGCAGCGCGACCCTGGCGCGTTCCTCGGGGAGCAGCACGCCGGCGAGGTGCGCAGGCTGCTTGCCCTGCCGCTGGCGGACGAGCTGACCCGCGGCGACGCGCTGCGCTTCGGTGCGCTCGTGCACGACATCGCCAAGCCGCAGACACGGACCGTGGCGCCCGACGGGCGGGTCGGCTTCCCCGGCCACGACCGGCTCGGTGCGAAGGTCGCGAGGGCTATCCTCACGCGGCTGCGGGCGGCCGAGCCGATGCGCGCCCACGTCGCCGCGTTGACGCTCGACCACCTGCGGCTCGGCTTTCTCGTGCCGCATGCGCCGCTCGACCGGCGCGAGCTGTACCGCTACCTCGATGCCTGTGACCCGGTGTGGGTCGACGTGACGCTGCTCTCGGTGGCGGACCGGCTCGCCACGCGCGGCGCGCGGGCGGAACAGGCGATCGGGCGCCACCTCGAGCTGGCGCGCTCCGTGCTCGGTGAGGCGCTTGCATGGCAGTTCCACGGCCGCCCACCGGCTCTGGTGCGTGGCGATCAGCTGGCCGCCGCCTTGGGTTTGACGCCGGGTCCGCTGCTCGGTGAGCTGCTGGCCGCGATCGCCGAGGAGGCGTTCGTCGGCGAGCTGCGGAGCGCCGAGGACGCGGTGGCCTTCGCCGCGTCGCGGATTGCATAGGCTTGCGGCGGATGGCGTCCGCCTGCATCTTCTGCATGATCGTCGCCGGCGAGCTGCCGGCGACCGTGATCGCCTCCGACGAGCGGGCGCTCGCCCTGATGGACATCAACCCGGCCACGCGCGGCCACGCGCTGGTGATCCCGCGCGCGCACTCCGACGACATCGGTGACATCGGCGCCGAGGACCTGGCCGCGTGTGTCGCGCTGGCGCAGCAGGTGGCCCGGCGCGCGCGCCGCAACCTGGGCGCGGAGGGCGTGAACCTGCTGCACTCGGCGGGGCGCGCGGCGTGGCAGACCGTCTTTCACTTCCACATCCACGTGATCCCGCGCTACGCCGGCGACCCGCTCGTGCTGCCCTGGGTGCCGGCGCCCGGCGACCCCGGCGAAATCGCCGCGGCCGCCGCGGCGCTGGAGGCCGGGTAGCGCATCTCGAAGGCGTCGTCGCGGCGCCGTGGCGACGGCGGGCACGCTGCAAGTTTTTTCCTAGTGCGCTACGTGCGGGGCGACTTGGTGTTGAATAGGGTGATGAAGATCAAGCTTGTGGTGGTTGTCACGATCGTTGTGATGCTCGCGATCCCCGCTTTGGCGACCGGCACGCTGACCGAGATCGGGGCCGTCGGCTTCGGCGTTGGCAGCACGTCCGTTACAGGTGTGACCGGCTCAACCGGCAAGACGGGCAAGACGGGGACGACCGGCAAGGGCGGCAAGACCGGCACGGGCGGCAAGGGCGGTTCGAGCGGCAAGAGCGGCACGGGCGGCAAGAGCGGCTCGAGCGGCAAGACCGGGACGAGCGGCAAGACCGGCGCGACAGGCACGAGCGGCACGACCGGCACGACCGGCACCACGGGCACGACCGGCGGCGCCACCGCCAACGGCACGATCACGGGGCCGCTCGCAAGCTGCCCGGGCGCGCCGTGCGAGGTGGTCAGCGAGACGACCGGGATGCAGGTCAAGGTCGGCAGCACCAACTCGCCGATGACGATCCCGCGCAACGGCACGATCGTCGCCTGGACGATTCGCCTGAGCCTGCCGACGGCGGACCAGATCACCTTCTTCGACGAGCACGAGGGCGGGCCGGCCGAGGCCGGCATCGCGATCATCAAGCAGACCAAGGGGCTGACCTACCAACTGGTCGCCCAGAGCCCGCTGATCCAGCTGCAGCCCTACTTCGGCGAGACGGCCCAGTTCCCGCTCGCCACGACGATCCCGGTGCAGAAGGGCGAGCGCGTCGCGCTGACCGTCCCGACCTGGGCGCCGGCGCTGGCGGTCAAGCTCGGCGCGACCACCTCCTGGCGCGCCAGCCGCCCGAAGAACACCTGCCTCAGCACGACCGAGTCCTCGACGCAGACCTCGCAGACCACGGCCGGCTCGGCGGTCGAGTACTCCTGCCTGTACCAGACCGCGCGGCTGCTCTACACCGCCACGCTGGTTTCCACGCCGTAGTGGCCGCGCGAAGCAGCGGCCGCGCGAGCGGGCGTCCGCTCTCGGACTAGGTCGAGCCGCTCGGCGCGATCACGCCGCCCGAGCTGGTGGCGCCGGCGGCGCTGGTTGACCCGGTTGCGCTCGTCGTGCTCGTCGCCGTTCCGCCGTCGGTGGCGCCGACGGCGGACGTGCTCGTGGCCGGCGTCGTGTTGGCAGGGATCGTCGTCGCGGGGGTCGTAGAGGTGCTGACCGAGGTGGCGGACGTTGCGCCCGTCGTCCCGGTGCCGGCATTGGTGGAGTTGCTCGCGGAGTCGGGCGAGTTGTCGAGCGCGCGGTTGGTAAGCACCGGGGTCAGCGGCGGCGTGCTCGTCGGCACGTTGTCGCTGACGGTCGAGCCACCACAGGCGCCCAGTGCCACCGCGCTCAGCGCGGCGCCGAGCAGACCCAGCGATCGCGTGGCGCGCGTCATGCCGCTCACCCTCCGAGCGGACCCATGCGGCGCCCGCACGTCGGGCAGTCGTTGAGGTCGCGCTGGGCGAGCTGTTCGCACCAGGGGCAGAAGCGGAGGTTCTCGACCGCCCAGGGAAGCTTCGACTGCGAGGGCGCGAGCGGCAGCAGCCGACCGACCGCCTCGAGCCGCTCGCCGGTCTCGCGGTCGGCGTAGATGCGGTCCGGATCGGCCTCGACGATCAGCTCCCGGCCGGTCGATGGCGTGCGCATGCGGTAGAGGTCGCGGTCGCTCATTTGGAGGGGATGCTACCGGCCCGGGCGGGGTCGCACCGGCGCCGCGGGCTCGGATAGAGTTCGCGCCGCGATGGCGGAACGCGAGTCCGGAGGAAGGAAGCTGGCTGGGGTGGCCGCCGTCGCGGTGCTGGCGATGGCGCTCGGCGGATGCGCGCTGAAGGGCGGCCAGAACGTCAGCCTGGTCGAGGGCAAGACGCTCTTCATCAAGAACTGCGCCCAGTGCCACACGCTCGCTCGCGCCAACGCGAAGGGCGTGATCGGCCCCGATCTCGACGACGCGTTCCTGGAAAGCCTGCAGCAGGGCTTCGGGCGTAACGTGATCGAGGGCATCGTCGAGCAGCAGGTCGAATATCCGAGCACGGCGGGGCGCATGCCGAAGCTGCCGCTGAGCACCCGCCAGGCCGCCGATATCGCCAACTACGTGGCCTACGCGGCGGCACGGCCCGGCCAGGACACCGGCCTGCTCGCCAGCGTCGGCAGCTCCAAGGTCGGCCCGCCGGCGGTGGAGAAGGACGGCAAGCTGGCGATCTCCGCGAACCCGTCCGGGCAGCTGCTCTACACGGTCAAGGCGGCGACCGCGACCGCCGGCCCGATCACGATTTCGATGACCAACATGTCCGGCGTCGATCACAACCTGGCGATCCAGGCGGGCACGAGCGCGAACGGCGCCGTGATCGCCGCCACGCCGATCACCTCGAACGGCACCCACTCGATCACGCTGAACCTGAAGCCCGGCACCTACACCTTCTTCTGCCAGGTCCCCGGGCATCGCGCCGCGGGCATGTTCGGCACGCTGACCGTCAAGTAGAGCGGGGCGCTCGCGGACGCGCCGAAGCGCCTTGCGACGGCGCCCGCGCGATCGCTGCCGCGCTTACGACAGCGCCCGCGCGATCAGGATGACCGCGATGATCGCACCGAAGACGACGATCACGTAGAGCAGGAAGCGGAAGGCGTCGCCCTCGCTGCGCAGCGGGTTGAGCATCAGGCCTCAATCCCGCGGTCGGGCAGGCGCGCCGCCAGCACCTACATGACATAGACCGTCGTGAAGACGACGATCCACATGATGTCGACGAAGTGCCAGTAGATCCCTGGGACGTTCAGCCCCTTGTGCTGCTCGGGGGAGTAGTGGCCGCGGAAGGAGCGGATCGTCGCAAACGACAGAAGGATCAGGCCGATGCAGACGTGCGCGCCGTGCAGACCGGTCAGGCCGTAGAAGATCGTCGCCTGGGCGCTGTCGCGGGGGGCGAAGCCGAGGTGCACGTACTCGTTGATCTGGATGAAGAGGAAGGTCGCACCGAGCAGCAGGGTGCTGAGGATCCCGGCCCGCAGGCCGAAGCGGTTGCCACGCTTGATCGAGGTCTCCGCCCAGTGCAGCGTGAACGACGAGGAGATCAGGATCGCCGTGTTGAAGCCCGCCACAGCCACGGGGATCGTCGTGCCCGGCGCCGGCCAGGGGTCGCCCTGGGCGACCCTGATGAAGAAGTAGGCCGTGAAAAAGGCCCCGAAGATCATGATCTCCGAGATGATGAAAAGCAGCATCCCGAGCGTCGGCGCGTCCACGCGCGAGGAGTGGTTCGCCTCGATCGGACCGTGGTGCGCTTCGGCCCCGTGCGCGTCGTCGTGGGCTCCGTGGGCGATGCTGGCAGCTTCCACCGTCGTCGCCCCCGTCAGCTCGCGGCCACGGTCTCGCCGGCTGCGGACACCACATGCTCGACCGGGCAGGCAGCGTAGCGGCGCACGCGCTCGATCAGGTCGGCGCGCAGCCAGCCGGATTTGGTCTCGGGCAGTGTCGAGATCACGACACGGCTGACACGGAAGAACTGCAGCGCGTTCATCGTCGCGGTGAAGGGGTCTGGATCGCCGACCAGGCCGGCGACCAGCAGGCCGCCGGCGCGCAGGCCGTCGAGAACCTCGGTGAGATGCTCCTGCGCCGCGGCGGCGGCCCGGCCGTCGGTTCCGAGCGCCGGCACGACCACGATGAACAGGTGCTCGCCGCCGCCCTCGCGGGCGAGCTCGCCGAGATGGCTGGTCAGCTCGGCGCTCGAAGCTGTGCGGTTGGCGACCACGAGGGTGGTGTCGTTGGGCGGCGGGCTGTCCTCGTCGAGGTCGCTGATCACGTGCTGCACGGCGATGCCCGAGGACTCGGCGACACGTTCGACGAGGTCGCGCCGGAGCCAGCCGGAGGCCGCCGCGGGAAGCGTCGAGATCACGATCTCGTCCGGTTTGCGCTCGCCGATCGCGTCCATCGTCGCCTGGAACGGGTCGGAGTCGCCGACCTCGCCGATTGCCTCGAAGCCGGCCTCGTGCAGCACCGACAGAGCAAGGTCGAGGCGGACCTGGGCCGCGTCGCGCACCGACTGGACATAGATCACCGAGCCACGCCGAGGCCGGCTTTGGGGGATCACCAGGCGAATTGCCAGCGACTGCTCGATCTTCGCCTTCTGCGCGAGCAGCTCGCGCAGGCGGCGACCGCCCAGCGTCTCGTTGGCCACGACGAGGATCTCGGTCAAAGTGCGGCGCTCATTCCTTGACCGCCATCGCCAGCGTGCTCGCGGGTGTCGGCACGTCGGCGCCGTCGCGGAAGACGGCGTGGACGGCCCCGGGCACACCGTACTCGTACGGCCCGCCGACGATCGTCGGCAGCGAGTCGAAGTTGAAGATCGGCGGCGGCGAGGAGACCTGCCACTCGAGCGTCAGCCCGCGCCACGGGTTGGCGACCGCGCGCGGCCCGCCGCGCCAGCTGACGATCATGTTGTAGACGAAGATCAGCGTCGAGAGGCCGAGCGCCCAGCTCGCGAAGGAGATCAGCAGGTTCCACGTTGCGAACTGCAGCGCGTAGTCGGCGACGCGCCGCGGCATCCCCTGGATCCCGATGATGTGCATCGGCGCGAAGGTCAGGTTGAAGAAGATCAGCGTCGTCCAGAAGTGCCAGCGGCCGAGTCGCTCGTCATACATCCGCCCGGTCATCTTCGGGAACCAGTAGTAGACGCCGGCGAAGATCGTGAACACCGAGCCGCCGAACAGCACGTAGTGGATGTGCGCGACGACGAAGTAGGTCTTGCTCACGTGGAGGTCGAGCGGCACCATCGCCAGCATCACGCCCGATATCCCGCCGAGCGTGAACATCGTGATGAAGCCCATCGCCCACAGCATCGCCGTGTCCATGTGCAGGACCCCTCGCCAGAGCGTGGCGAGCCAGGAGAAGATCTTCACCCCGGTCGGTACGGCGATGATCGCGGTCGTGATCATCATCGGGTCGCGGATCCAGGCAGGCATCCCGGAGGTGAACATGTGGTGGGCCCAGACGGTGAAGCCCAGCACGACGATCGCGAGCAGCGAGAACGCCATCATGCGGTAGCCGAAGATCGGCTTGCGCGCCTTGACGGCAATCACCTCGCTGATGATCCCGAAGCCGGGCAGCATCATGATGTAGACCGCCGGGTGCGAGTAGAACCAGAAGACGTTCTGGTAGAGCAGCACGTTGCCGCCCTGGCCCGCGTTGAAGAAGTTGAAGCCAAGTGCGCGGTCGAGCAGCACGAAGAACTGCGACGCCGCGATGAACGGCGTCGCGATGACCACCAGCAGCGAGGTGGAGAAGTTCGCCCAGACCAGCAGCGGCATGCGGAAGAAGCTCATTCCCGGCGCCCGCATCGTGATGATCGTGACCAGGAAGTTCAGCGCCGTCGCGATCGACGAGGCGCCCGCGAACTGCACGCCGAGCGTGAAGAACGCCTGCCCGATCGGAGCCGTGGTCGAGAGCGGCGCGTAGGCGGTCCAGCCCGATGCGAACGAGCCGCCGGGAGCGAAGAAGGAGCCGAGGATCATCAGGCCGGCAACCGGCAGCAGCCAAAACGACAGCGCGTTCAGCCGCGGGAACGCCATGTCGGGGGCGCCGATCATCAGCGGCAGCACGAAGTTGGCGAGCCCGGCGAAGACCGGGATCACGAACAGGAAGATCATCAGCGTCGCGTGCACCGAGAACAGGCCGTTGTAGGTGTTCGCGTCGACGAACTTCCCGCCCGGCTGGGCGAGCTGCACCCGCATCAGCATCGCGAACAGGCCCGCGATCAGGAAGTAGGGAAGGAATGCACGACGTACTGGACGCCGATCACCTTGTGGTCGGTGTTGACGCGGAAGTAGTCCTTCCAGCTGCGCGCGCCGTGGCCCGAGTGATCCTCCGGCCGTGTCGGGCGGCCGATCGCCCAGTAGAACCAGTAGTCGAAGGCGCCGAGGCCGATCAGGAACGCGAACGGGCAGGCGATCATCGCCACCTGCAGGATGGCGGTGCCGTCGAGGACCGGGTGATAGCCCGAGGCGGCCCGGATCGGCAGCACGATCGCGTAGGCAAGCCCGATGCCGAGCGGGGTCGCGAGGATGCCCCGGTGCAGGCCGGGGGCGCGGAGCCGGGCGATCATTGCGAGCCCTCCTTGGTTGCCGTGTGGGTGCCGCCGACCGGTGCGTAAGCCGTCCAGCCATTCGCCGTCGTTCCGCCCCGCCGCCGGTGTGCACGGACGCGGTCTGCGCGCCGCTGCCGCTGTAGCCGTGCTCGGCGAGCCAGGTGTTGAACGCCGCTGCGGTGACGATGTGGAGCGTCGTGCGCATGGTCGAGTGTCCGTAGCCGCAGAGCTGGGTGCAGATGATCGGGTAGGAGCCTAGACGGTCCGGTGTCGCGCGAAAGCCGCTCGTGATGCCGGGAACCGCATCCTCCTGCAGGCGGAAGGCCGGAACCCAGAAGGTGTGTATCACGTCAACGGAATGGATCCTGAAGTTCACCGGCCGGTTGTCCGGCAGGTACAGCTGCAGCGCGACGATCGGCTTCCCCTGCGCATCGTGGTAGTCCGGGTAGCTGAAGCGCCACTCCCATTGCTGGCCGGTCACGCCGATCGTAATCTCGTTGGGCTGCTTGACGGCGATGTTGTGGCAGCACGATCGCCGCGTAGACGACGAGCGCGGCGATCAGCGCCGCCGGCAGCGCCGTCCAGATCACCTCGAGCTGCGTGTTGCCATGGATCGGCGGACCGTCGAGGCGCTCCTCCCCGGGCCGCATGCGCCACTGGCAGGCCGAGAACAGGACGACGGTCGTGACGAGCACGAAGATCGGCACCGTCACGATGATCAGCACGTAGTAGAGCGTGTCGATCGTGTGCGCCTGCTTGGCCGCGGCCGGCGGGAACCACGGGATCAGGAAGCCGAGCCCGATGCCGATCGCCGAGGCGACGACGCCGAGGCCAACGACGCGGACCACCAGCGTCCGACTGACCGGGGGCCGGTGGGATGTCGAGCCGCGCGTCTCCTCCATCGCGTCGGGCATCCTATTGCGAAGCAGCGACGGACGCCAAACGCGTGCCGCTCGCGCCAGCCGGCCGCCCGGCAGCCCCCTGCGGCGGCCCGCGTCTCAGTGGCCGGGCGGCAGCTCGGCGAGCTCTTCACGGGCCGAGCGGATCCAGTACACGATCGCCGGGATCGCGATCAGCAGCCCGATCACGAGGAAGACGATGCCGAGCGTTACGCCGACCAGCGCCAGCGTCAAACCGGCGGTCGTCACGACCGGCAGCCGCGACGGCTTCGGGACGTGGACCTGTTCACCGGCCGGCGGGACCTCGCCGTCGAACTGACTCATCACGAGATGTAGATCGCCGCGACGACGAACGTCAGGCCGAACATGAACAGCGAGAACGCGGCGAGCAGCAGCCCGGTGCGGATGTTCTTGCGGGCCAGCTTGCGATCCACGGCCCAGATCCTACACGTGCTTATCGACCACCATCGACGCGAACAGCAGCGCGAGGTAGGCGAGCGAGAAGAGGTAGAGGGTGAGCGCGGAGCGGCGATCGGCGCGGAAGTAGAGGCGCAGCGCGGCGTAGACGAAGCCGATGCCGAGCGCCATCGAGACGACGAGGTAGATGTCGCCGAAGCCGCCGGCGCAGAACGGCAGCTGTGTGACGGCGTACAGCAGGATCGAGTAGATCAGGATCTGGCGGCGCGTTTCCGACTCGCCGCGCACGACCGGCATCATCGGCACGCCGACCTTCGCGTACTCCTTCTTCATCAGCAGGCTGAGCGCCCAGAAGTGTGGCGGTGTCCAGTAGAAGACGATCGCGAACAGCAGCACCGCGATCCAGCTGAGGTGCCCGGTCGCGGCGGCCCAGCCGACCAGCGGCGGGACGGCGCCGGCCGCGCCGCCGATCACGATGTTCTGCGGCGTGCGGCGCTTGAGCCAGATCGTGTAGACGCCGACGTAGCCGACGAAGCCGCACAGCGACAGGCCCGCGGCGAGCACGTTGACCGTTGTCGCCAGCAGCAGCACGCTGAGCAGGGCGAGGATCGTCCCGTAGATCAGCGCCGCCCGCGGCGAGACCCGGCCGGCCGGCAGCGGCCGGTTGGCTGTACGCGTCATCTGGGCGTCGATATCGCGGTCCCAGTAATGGTTTATGGCGCCGGCTCCGCCGGCCGAAAGGTAGCCGCCGGCACAGGTCAGCAGCACGCGTTCCGGTGAAGGGTCGGCAGCGACGTACATCGTCGTGACCGTCGTCAGCAGCAGCAGCGACTGCACCTTCGGCTTGGTCAGCGTGATGTAGTCGGCCAGCACCGTGCGCGCGTCGGCGAGCGCCCCGGCCGCGGGCGTCGGCTGCAGGCGCGAGGCCTCCATCTAGACCGAGACCCGTGACTCGGAGGGCGCGTCCGCCGTGATCGTGGCGGGCGCGGGTGTGCGCGGCGTGAGCGACTGGCGCTCGATCTCGCGGCGGATGTCCTTCATCGGCTCGAGCGAGCGCACCCGCGGGATCACGTCGAAGTTGTTCTCCGGCGGCGGCGAGGGCACGAACCACTCGAGCGTGTTCGCCCTCCAGGGGTCGGGGCCGGCGATCGCGCCGCTCCGCAGCGAGCGCGCCACGTTGATCACCGTCACCAGCACGCCCGCGGCGAGGATCCAGGAGCCCACCGTGGAGATCTGGTTGTACAGCTGCAGGTGGCCGACGTTGTCGTACTCGTAGATGCGCCTCGGCATGCCGTCGAGCCCGAGCGAGTGCTGGATCAGGAAGGTCACCAGGGTGCCGACGAACATCAGCCCGCAGGACCACCTGCCGAGCGTTTCGCTGAGCATCCGCCCGGTGATCTTCGGGAACCAGTAGTAGATCGCCGTGAAGATCCCGAACACCGAGCCGCCGATCAGCACGAAGTGCAGGTGCGCGACGACGAAGTAGGTGTCGTTGAGCTGCCAGTCGACCGGGAAGATCGCCAAAAAGACGCCGGTGATCCCGCCGATCGTGAACAGCGAGATTGAGCTTACGGCGAAGATCAGCGGCGTGCGGAACTCGATCGAGCCCTGCCACAGCGTGCCGATCCAGTTGAAGATCTTCACGCCGGTCGGCACCGCGATCAAGAACGACGCGATCATCGCGAAGATCAGCACGACGACCGGCGTCGGCGTCGTGAACAGGTGGTGGATCCAGGTCAGCAGGCCGAGGAAGGCGATCAGGACTGTCGAGGCGGCGATCGCCTTGTATCCGAAGATCGGCTTGCGCGCGAACACCGGCAGGACCTCGGAGATGATCCCGAACGCGGGCAGCACCATCACGTAGACCTCGGGGTGGCCGAAGAACCAGAACAGGTTCTGCCACAGCAGCACCGAACCGCCCTCGGTCGCGTCGTAGAAGTGCGTGCCGAAGTGGCGGTCCAGCAGCAGCATCGTGACCGCCGCGGCGATCACCGGCAGCGCGACGATCAAAAGCAGCGAGTAGGTCAGGATCGACCAGACGAACAGCGGCAGCCGCGACCAGGTCATGCCCGGGGCGCGCATGTTGGCGATCGTGGCGAAGAAGTTGATCGCTCCCAGCAGCGAGCCCAGCCCGGTCAGGTGCACCAGGTAGATCCACGCGTCCACGCCGCCGGACGGCGAGTACGTCGACTCCGACAGCGGCACGGTGGCGATCCAGCCGGCGCCGGACGGGGTCCAGAAGACCGACGCGTAGAACACCACCCCGCCCGCCACGAAGAGCCAGAACGAGATCGCGTTTAGGCGCGGGAACGCGACGTCGCGGGCGCCGATCATCAGCGGCACGAAGTAGTTGCCGAGGCCCGCCATCATCGGCACGACGAAGAGGAAGATCATCGTCGTGCCGTGCAACGTGAACAGCTCGTTGTAGACCTGGGGCGAGATCAGGTTGTTGTTCGCGACGCCCAGCTGCAGGCGCATCATCAGCGCCTCGACGCCGCCGACGATGAAGAACACGAACGCCGTGACCATGTAGAGGATCCCGATCCGCTTGTGGTCGGTCGTGGTCAGCCAGCCCATCAGGCCGTGCGGCGGGCGCTCGACGTGGTCGACGACGATCTGCGGGATCGGGTTCAGTGTCGTGGCGGCCATCGGCGGCGTCAGATTCTCACGGGTTCTCGACCGCGGCGGAGCCGGTTCGGTTCTGCAGCGCTGCGCGGCCGGTCGCGCCGCCTTCCTTGCCCGCCTTCAGCTGCGCTTCGAGGTTGTGCAGCCACACCAGCCACTGCTTCGGCGGCAGCGCCGTGACCAGCGCCTTCATCCTCGCGTGACCCTCGCCGCAGAGGAATGCGCACTGCCCGCTGTAGGTGGCGGGCCGATCGATCCTGAACCACGTCCAGTTCGTGTAGCCGGGCACCGCCTGGACCTTGCCGCCGAGGTCGGGGATCCACCAGGAGTGGACGACGTCCTGCGAGACGACCTTGAGCACGACTGTTGTGTTCGTCGGCACGTACATGTGGTAGTAGGTGTAGGGGTCGTCGAGCTGGTCGGCCAGCTTGCCGAAGCCGAGGTAGGTGAAGCGCCAGAGGAACTGCTGGCCGTTGACCTGGATCGTCATGTAGGGGCCCTTCGGCGGCGTGATCGAGTCGCTGCTCGTCAGCTCTGCGCCGTCCGTCACGCTCAGCCCGTTGGGCCCGGACACGGCGGGGGTCCGGATGTGGTGCAGCTCGGCGAAGGTGATCGTGGCGAGCGCGATCAGGACGACGGCGGCCCCGACCGTCCAGCCGATCTCCAGGCGCGTGTTGCCGTGGATCTGGACCGCGGTGCGGCCCTTTCGCTTGCGAAAGCGCACGAGCGTGTAGAGCAGCGTGCCCTCGACGCCGATGAACACCACGATCGCGATGTAGAGCGTGGTGTCGTAGAGGCTCGAGATCTGGTTCGCGTTCGGCGAGCCGCCAGACTGCGGCGTGAGGAAGTTGGCGAAGGCGTCGGGCGCGAACACCGCTGCGGCGACCAGCGTCAGGGCGCACAGCAGCGCCACGTTGCGCAGCTGGGAGCGTTTGATGGCAAGCGATCGGCGCAACGCGGCGAGATTGTATTCACGCTCGCGACATTCGCGCGCGGCGCGGCGCGCGCGCGGGCGCCGCCGCGCCGCCGCGCTCATGTGCCGCGCCGCGCCGGACGATACGGTTTGTCCATGCGCGCGCCGCTGATCGGTATCTGCACCGCCGTGGAGCAGGCGCGCTGGGGCGTCTGGGACCAGCCGGCGATGCTGCTTCCGCGCAACTACGTCGACGCCGTCCAACGCGCCGGCGGCGTCGCGCTGATGCTGCCACCGGACTCCCGCCTGGCGGCCGATCCGGACCCGGTGCTCGACCTGATCGACGGCCTGCTGCTGGCCGGCGGCGCCGACGTCGACCCACAGTTCTACGGTGAGAAGCGCGCGCCACAGACCGTCCACACGGTGCCCGAGCGCGACGATTTCGAGCTGTCGCTCGCGCGCCGCGCGATCGAGCGCGACATCCCGTTCCTCGGCGTCTGCCGCGGCATGCAGGTGATGAACGTGGCCCAGGGGGGCACGCTGATCCAGGATCTGCCGACGGCCCTCGGGCACGAGCACCACTGCCGCGTGCCGGGGAGCTTCGACGGGGCCGATCACCCGGTGCACCTGGCCGCCGGCTCGCAGGCCGCGAAGGCGGTCGGCGACGCACACGCCGGCACGCTCTCGCACCATCACCAGGGCATCGGCGAGCTCGGCGAGGACCTGCTCGTCAGCGGCTGGTCCGACCTCGACGAGCTCCCCGAGGCGATCGAGGTGCCCGACAAGCGCTTCGCGGTCGGGGTGCAATGGCACCCCGAAGCCGACGCGACGAGCCAGGTGATCGCGACGCTTGTCGAGGAGGCGCGGGAGTACGCGCTCGCGCGGTCAGCCTGAGCCGTTCACGTACCTCATCCCAGCAAGCAGTTCGCGCCGTCGCCGCGGCGGTGCTGATCGGCGCCGTCGCGCTGCCGGTGATGCGCCGGCGCCTGCGTCTGCGCCCGGCGCCGGTGCTCGCCGGAGCGGCGCTGGCCCCGGCCTCGGCGGCGATTCTGTGGCCACGCTCGCGCACGCGCGTCGCGGTCGTCTGCATGCTGCAGATGTACGTGTATCTCGCCGCCTACAAGATGCCCAACGACGACGCCGCCGCGCTCGAGCGCCGCGTGCACATCGACTACCCGGTGGCGCTGGACCGCCTGCTCGGCTGCGGCGAGCTGCCGACCGCCCGTCTGCAGCGGGCGCTGCACCCCGACGGCTACTTCCGCAGCTACGAGAAGGTGCTGGTGTGGGCGCACTGGATCTGGTTCGCGACGCCGCACGCGACGCTCGCCTACCTGGCGATCTGGGATCGTGAGCGCTTCCCGCGCGCCGCGGTGCTGACCTACGCCGTCTTCGACCTCGGCGTCGTCTCCTACTGGCTGGCGCCGACCGCGCCTCCGTGGTACGCCGCGGCGAAGGGTCGCGCAGGCGGCGGGCCAACGCCGGTGCGGCGACTGATGGTCGAATACGGCGAGAGTTTCTGGCGCAACGGGTGGGCGCCGCTCTACAGTGTGCTCGGTGGAAACCCGCTAGCCGCGATGCCCTCACTCCACTTCGCCACATCCGCGATGGCCGCGCTGCTGCTGGCCGAGAGTGGCCCGCTCGCCGGCGCCGTCGGCGGCACCTATGCGGCGGTGCTCGGCTTCTCGCTCGTCTACCTGGGCGAGCACTACGTCGTCGATCTGCTCGGCGGTCTCGCGCTGACGCTCGGCGTGCGTCGCCTCGAGCGGGTCGCCGGCCGACCGGTGCGGGCGATCGGGTCGGCGATTGAACGGATCGGGCGCTTCGCGAACGAACCGCGGAGCGCGTGATGGAGGAGGAAGCGCCGACCCCGGAGGAGGAGGCGCACCAGCCCCCCGGATGCGGGGCGTCGATCACACGCAGATCGGCACCTTGGCGCCCGGGGTGGAGGGGATGCCGCGGGTCATTCTCACGCGGCGGCGCGCGATCGCGCTCGGCCTGTTCGTCGTTTCGGTCCTCGCCTTTCTCTACTTCGTCCTGCCGAAGCTCGCGGGTCTGGGCAAGACGTGGGATCGCCTGGATCAGGGGGCGCCGGGATGGCTCGCCGTCGCGGCGGCCTTCGAGGTGCTGTCGTTCGCCGGCTACGTGGCGCTCTTTCGCACCGTGTTCGTGCGCTCACAGCGCTCGCAGATCGACTGGCGTGCGAGCTACGAGATCACGATGGCGGGACTCGCCGCGACGCGCCTGTTCGCCGCGGCCGGCAGCGGCGGCGTAGCGCTGACCGTCTGGGCGTTGCGGCGCGCAGGTCTCGACCGCCGCACGGTGGCGGCGCAGATGGTCGCCTTCATCACCGTGCTCTACGGCGTATACATGACGGCGCTCGTGATCTTCGGAGTCGGCCTGCGCACAGGCGTGCTGCCCGGCGGTGGCAGCTTCGCGATCACGATCGTGCCGGCGATCTTCGGCGGCAGCGTGATCGCGCTGTTCCTGGCCCTGACGCTGATCCCCGGCGATGTCGAGGGGCGGCTGGCGTCCTGGCAGGCACGCCGGGGGACGCACAGGCGCGGCACTCGGTTGCTGGCGCGGATCGTCACGCTGCCGGCGCTCGCGGCGAGCGGCGTGCGCGGCGCGCTGTCCGTCGTGCGCGCGCGCGACCCGCTCGCGCTCGGCGCGGTCGCGTGGTGGGCGTTCGACATCGCCACGCTGTGGGCGGCGTTCAAGGCGTTCGGGGCTTCGCCGGCGATCAGCGTGGTGGTGATGGCGTACTTCGTCGGCATGTTCGCGAACGTGCTGCCGCTGCCCGGGGGAATCGGCGGGGTCGACGGCGGCATGATCGGCGCGTTCATCGCGTTCGGCATCAACGCGCCGATCGCGGTCGTCGCCGTGCTCGTCTACCGTGCCTTCGCCTTCTGGCTGCCGACCGTGCCGGGCGCCGTGGCCTACGTGCAACTGCGCCGCCGGGTGGCCGGCTGGGCTGCGGGCGGCAAGCAGATCGACGCGATCGGCACCGCGAGCGCCTGAGCGAGCCCGTTCGCTGCCACTACACTCGTGCGCTGGCTATATGACGACAAGAGGACCGGATGCTCAAGCTTCTGCCGAATTGCGAATGCTGTGACCGTGACCTGCCGAACGGCTCCCCCGACGCGCGCATCTGCACCTACGAGTGCACCTTCTGCGCACAGTGCGCGCAGGAGCGCTTCGGCGGGATCTGCCCAAACTGCGGCGGCGACCTGGTGCTGCGCCCGACGCGCCCTGCCGACAAGCTCGTCAGCGCGCCCGCATCCAGCGTTCGCTTCACCAAGCCTCACCCGCAGTGCCTCGAGGCGGTCGGGGCCTGAGGCGCCACGCGGGCGAGCTCTTGCGAGACCGTCCGCCACGTGATACTATACAAAGTAAAGTAAAGCCAGTTACTAGGGTCTGGAGACGCAAATGGGATCGGCTGAAAGCGAGAACGTGATCATCATCGGCAGCGGCCCCGCGGGCTACACCGCGGCGCTGTACGCCGCCCGCGCGGAGCTTTCGCCGCTCGTGATCGAGGGCTTCGCCTGGGGCGGGCTGCTGCAGCAGACGACCGACGTCGAGAACTATCCGGGCTTCCCCCAGGGCGTGATGGGCCCCGAGCTGATGACCTGGATGCGCGAGCAGGCCGAACGCTTCGGCGCCCGCTTCGTCACCGACCAGGCGACGCGCGTGGAACTGGCGCAGGAGCCGGGCGCCCTGCACCGCGTGTGGGTCGACGAGGAGGTCCACAGCGCCCGTGCCGTGATCCTCGCGATGGGGGCCGAGCATCGCAAGCTCGGCGTTCCGGGCGAGCTCGAGCTCTCAGGTCGTGGCGTCAGCTACTGCGCGACCTGCGACGCCGCCTTCTTCAAGGGCCACGAGGCCGTGATCGTCGGCGGCGGCGACTCCGCGATGGAGGAGGCGATGTTCCTCGCGAAGTTTGCCTCGAAGGTCACCGTCGTCCACCGGCGCAGCGAGTTTCGGGCCTCGCGAATCATGCTCGAGCGCGCGCGAGCCGTCGAGAACATCGAGTTTCTGACCCCTTACGTGGTCGAGGAGCTGCTGCCCGGCGAGAGCGGCGCGCTGGGGCAGGCGCGGTTGCGCCAGGCCGAGACCGGCGAGATCAGCCTGCTGCCGCTCACGGGGGCGTTCGTGGCGATCGGCCACGTGCCGCAGTCGGAGCTCGTGCGCGGCGCGATCGACATGGATGAGAACGGCTACGTGCTGGTCGAGGGACGCTCGACCCGGACCAACCGCCCCGGCGTGTTCGCGGCCGGCGATCTCGTCGACCACGCCTACCGTCAGGCGGTGACCGCGGCAGGCTCCGGCTGTCAGGCGGCGCTCGACGCGGAGTGGTACCTGCGCGACACGCCGGTGGCGGCGCGCGCCACGGCCTCGGCCACGCCGTAGCGGTGTTCGTCCCCGAGCATTACCGTCAACGCGACGCGGGGGCGCTGTTTGCGGCGATGCGCGCGCACCCGTTCGCGACGATCGTCAGCGCCGGCGAAGGGGGCGCTCCGGCGGCCAGCTGGATCCCGTTCGTGATCGAGGGCACGCCCCAGGAGCCGGTGATCTTCGGGCACCTCGCGCGCCAAAACGACCAGTGGCGCCAATGGAGCGCCGACACGCCGCTACTCGCGCTCTTTCAGGGCCCCCACCACTACATCTCGCCGGCCTGGTACGACAGCGAACCCAACGTCCCGACCTGGAACTACGTGGCGGTGCAGGTGCGCGGTCGTCCGCGCCTGCTCGAGGACGCGGTCGAGGTCGAGGCCATGCTCGACCGCCTCGTCGCTGCGCTCGAGTCCACGCGCGAGGAGCCCTGGACGCTCGCCGCCCTGCCGGCTGCGTATCGCGCTGCGCAGGCCGGCGGGATCGTCGGCTTCGAGCTGATCGTCGAGCAGATCACCGGCGCCTGGAAACTCTCGCAGCGCGCGAGCGCACCCGACCGCGACGGAGCGATCGCCGGCCTGCGCGCCACCGGTGGCGACGACGCGCTGGCGATCGCGCGCCTCATGGCCGGCTGAGCGCCTCCAGCTCGAGCAGGTAGTGCTTGCGGTGCAGCCCGCCGGTGTAGCCGCCGAAGCCACCGCCGGTGCGCAGCACGCGGTGGCACGGGATGATGATCGCGAGCGGATTGGCGCCGAGCGCGTTGCCCGCGGCGCGCTGCGCCCGCGCGTTGCCGGCGACGGTCGCGACGCCGGTGTAGGTGGAGGTTGCGCCGTAGGGGATCGCGACGGTCGCGCGCAGCACGGCACGCTGGAAGGGCGTCATCGCCTCCCAGTCGAGTTGCGCTTCGAAGCGCCGCCGGGCCCCGCCGAAGTACTCGTCGAGCTCGCGGCGCCACGGGTCGAGCGCGCCGGCCGACTCGATGATCCGCGGCGAGCGCTTGCGGGCGAGCGTTGCGAGTGCCAGCTCGAGCGGCTCATCCAGGTAGTGCATCTGTGCCAGCCCGCGCCGGGTGGCGACGAGCAGCAGCTCGCCCACCGGGCTCGGGATCGTCGTGTAGTTCAGGTCGGCCTCGTGATCGGCGGCGGCGCGATCGGCGAAGCGGCGCGCGGCCGCGCGCGCTTCGGGGGCGGGAGCGCGCAGAGCGCTGGCAAGTGGATCGTTCATAGCACTCTCCTGAGTGTCTCGAGGCCGTCGTGCAGAGATCGGCGTGACGCCTCCTCCGAGCAGCCGATAGCCGCGGCGATCTCGCGGTGGGAGAGATCGCCGATGTAGCGAAGCGCCACCGCTGCGCGCTGCCGCGGCGCGAGTCCGGCCACGGCACTCCAGACTGCGGCGTCGGGCGTCGGCGGGTCCGTCCCGGCCGTCTCGATCTCCTGCGCGCGCTCGCGTGCGTTGCGGCGGATGTGGTCGATCGCCTTGTTGTGAGCGATCGTCAGCAGCCAGGCACGGGGGGATGAGTCCGCCCGCAGCCGGGGATACGCGCGCAGTGCGGCGAGGAAGGTCTCCTGGAAGCAGTCCTCGGCGGCCTGGACACCGACCATCGCCCGCAGCGTGCGCCAGACGTCCTCGCTGTGGCGCTCGAGCAGATCCTGGAAGGGCGGAAGGCTGTGGGTCACGGGTGCTAGAACGCGCCGACCGTCCGGTTCGTGATGCCATCGTCTACTGTCGGCGGGTGGCTCGCGTGCTGATCATCGCCGGTGGGGCGCGCGGTCGCGTGCTCGCCGCCGGGCTGGTTGCGCAGGGACACGCCGTGCGGATCACAACTCGCGAGGAGTCGGGGCGCGCAGCGATCGAGCACGTCGGCGCCGAGTGCTGGATCGGCACTCCCGACCGCGTCGCGACGCTCCGCTACGCGCTCGAGAACGTGACGCTCGCCTGCTGGCTGCTCGGCAACGCCTGCGGCGAGCCGGAGGCCGTGCGCGCCCTGCACGGCTCGCGCCTGGAGTTCTTCCTCGGCCAGACGATCGACACGACGGTGCGCGGCCTGCTCTACGAGGCTGCTGGCAGTGTCGCCGCGCCCACGCTCGCCGCGGGCTGCGAGCTGATCAGGGCACGCGCCGCGTTCAACGCGATTCCGCTGCGCGTATTGGACGCCGACCCGCGCGACGGCGATCGCTGGGACGTGCAGGCGCGGACGGCGGTCGCGGAGCTCCTGGAGGGCGAGAGGAGCCCACCGTAGTCGCCCAGGGGCGTCGGGGGAGCCTCGCGCGGGTCCGAGAACGTGACGCCATCACGCCGGTCGCTCGGCCTTCTCAGCGGCGAGCCGGGTCAGCAGGTCGTTGACGATGCGGCCCGTGGCACCCCAGATCGTGTCGTCGCCGATCGTGTAGGCGTCGGTGGTGACGCTGCCCCCGTCGCGGCGTGTGAAGGTCTGCAGGCGGTGCGTGGCGGACAGCTGTGCCAGCGAGGTCTCGATGACCGACTCGACCTCTCCCGTCGCGACCGTCCAGCCCTGCGTCGGCACGGGGATCAGGCCGACGATCGGGTAGATCGCGATGTCCGTGACGACGGTCGGAGTCGGCGAGAGCGCGCCGACCAGCGTGACGGCGGCGGGGTCGAGGCCGATCTCCTCGTGCGCCTCGCGCAACGCCGTTGCGATCAGGTCTGCGTCAGCGGGCTCGCGGCGCCCGCCGGGAAACGAGATCTGGCCGGCGTGCAGCCGAAGATCCGAGCGGCGCTTTGTGAACACCGCGTACAGCTCGCCATCGCGTTCGAAGAGCGGCACCAGCACCGCCGCGGCAACCGAGCCGGCCACCTCGATACGGAGCGCCTCGACGGGGTCGAGCAGGAGGGCGCGCAGGCGCTCCGCCTGCGCCGCGGTCATCGGGTCAGGTTGACGCGCTCGACCCGCTCGGTGAACATGACCTCGCCGTCGAGTGTGCGGTGGATCGGGCACTTCGCCGCGATCACGCGCAGCTGTTGCACCTGGTCATCGCTGAGCGCCGACGCCAGATGCAGCACGAGCTCGAACTTGGTCGGGCAGCCGCGCTCGGCGGGGCTGTACTGAACGTCGATCTCGACCGGGCCGACGTCCCAGCCCTTGCGCTGCGCGTACATCTCGATCGTGATCGCCGTGCACGACGCGAGGCTCGCCGCGAGCAGCTCCTCGGGGTTGGGCCCCTCGTCGTCGCCACCGCGGCTGCGCGGCTCGTCGGCCACGAGCTGGTGATCGCGGATCGAGATCGTGTGCGAGAAGTTCGCGGAGCGGCGAGCCGTGGCCCGCAGCGTGCTGACCTGCATCGGGATGTGCCTTTCGTCGAGGGCCTTGCTTGATGGTACTAGCGCCAGACCAAATCTAAGCCAGGGGATTGATCACCAGGCCGGTCAGCACCTTGGGGTAGAAATACGTCGACTTCGGCGGCATGTTGACGCCGGCCGCAGCGACCGCCCTGACGGCCTCCACCGGCGTCGGGCGCAACAGGAACGCGGCGTCGTATGCGCCGGAGTCGACAAGTTCGAGCGCCTGGGCGCTGTCGCGCGCGTAGCCGAAGCCGCGCAGGTGGGAGATATCCTCGTCGGTCAGGCCGAGCGCGCCCTTCAGCAGCAGCGCCTCGAGCACCCCGGTGTCGAGCCGCTGGTAGGCGGGCGGCAGCCCGGGGAGCGCGGCGTCGGCGATCGCCTGATCACGGAGCACGAGGCGCAGCGTCCGTTCGGCGTCCACGTAACCGAGCTCGAGCGGGCCGGGTCCGGGCGCCGGCGCGATCTGCTCGCGCGTCACCGCCGTCGCGACGAAGTCGCGCTCGATCGCCTCGGCCAGCGCGGCACGCTGCGCCGCATCCAGGCCCCCAACCAGCCGGTGGGTCGGGAAGACCGTGAGCCCGGGGTCCTCCAGCGCCACCAGGCACATCAGCACGTAGCGGTGGTCGCCCTCGCCGCCGACCTCTTCGGCGTAGACGCGCGCGGTCTCGTAGCGGTGGTGGCCGTCGGCGATCAACAGCTCGGCACCCGCCAGGGCTGCCTGCACCGCCCCGATTGCGGCCGCATCGCCGCAGCGCCACAGGCGGTGGACCGTGCCGTCACCGTCGGTGACTTCGCCCCACGGCTCGCCGCTGGTGGCGGCGGAGAGCGCTCCCCACGCGCTCGCCGGCGGATCCGAATACAGCGAGAAGATCGGCGAGAGGTTCGCGCGAGTCGCGCGCGTCAGGCGGAGCCGATCCTCCTTCGGCCCCGGATGTGTGCGCTCGTGCGGGCGGATCCTCCCGGCCCCGTAGTCCTCGACGCGCACCCGCGCAAAGAATCCTCGCCGCGTCCGCAGCTGACCGTCGGGCCCGCGATAGAGCTGCTCGAGCGGCCACAGCGCCGGCTCGCCGTCGCGGACGAGCACGCCCGATCGCTGCCACTCGTCGTAGAGCTGTGCCGCGCGTTGGTAGGGCTCCGCGCCGGTCGGCAGGTCGATCTCGACGACGTTGTGCGGCGAGCGTGCGACGAGTTCCGCCCGTTGCAGCGCGTCGATCACGTCGTAGGGCGGCGCCACCAGGTCGGCCAGCGCTTCTGCCCTGGCAAGGTTGTAGTGCACCGCCCGCAGTGGTTGAACGTCGGCCATCGCCGGCGCGGAGGCTAGTGGTTCGCGGCGGGCCGCGTCCAAGTCGCGTCGGCGCACCCCGGCGCCGTTGGCGGCGCCGCGCGGTGGCGTCGCCCGCCGGCCCCCTACTCTTCGTTACGACGGGGCGTGGCGCAGCCTGGTAGCGCACTCGCTTTGGGAGCGAGAGGCCGTCGGTTCAAATCCGACCGCCCCGATTGCGGAACCACATCGATTAGCAGGCAGTGACCGACACGAACGAGCCGCCGCCGTCTCATCTCGCACTTGGTCGCGACGACGGCTCGCGCCGTGGCTGGGGATCGCGGTCGAGTGAGTCAGCAAGCCCGCATCTTGAATGCACGGTATTACTTGCTAGTCTTACCAGATGCGGGTCACTCAGAAGGGCCAAGTCACGATCCCCCTTGAGGTGCGCCGTGCGCTGGGTATCCGCGCCGGGAGCGACGTGCAGTTCAGGCTCGAGGCAGATGGCGCTCGACTCGTCATTGACCAGGCGCGAGCTGCGAGCGAGATCGCAAACATGCGCGGAGCCGGTAGCGGCGAGCTAAGCACCGAGGAGATCCTCGCGCTGACGCGCGCGTGAGCCGCGCCGGCGGCACGGTCGTCGACAGCAGCGTCCTACTCGACGTCTTCACGATGGACACGGCGTGGGGCGACTGGTCGCAGACGCAACTCACGCGAGCAGCGCAGCGCGGGGCGCTGATCCTCAACGCCGTCGTGGTTGCGGAGATCGCACCGCGCTTTGAACGCATCGAGATGCTTCGAGCGGCACTCCCGTCGATGGCCGTGATCGAGGAGATCCCGCTCGCAGCCGCCTTTCTCGCCGGCCACGCGCACGCCAATTACCGACGGGCTGGTGGCCCGCGCGAAGCTGTTCTCCCCGACTTCCTGATCGGGGCGCACGCCGCCATCACAGGACGGCCGCTCCTGACGCGAGATCCGCGACGGGTCGCGACCTACCTACCCGGAGCAACCCTCATCGCTCCCGACGGTCGCGCCTGAACGCGCTAGCGTCCGCACGCGCTCCATCGGTGCAGGCCCTGCGTGCGAATTTCACCACTGAGCGGCCGCTCGCTTGGCCGGCGGCCGCAGACGCATGCAAAAGCGGAAGTGTTTGGTGGGAGAATGCCGGGCCGATGCAGCGCTTCAACGTCCTGACCGGCGAGCTTCTGATCGAGCAGGACCGCCCTGGATACGCGTGGCGCGGCGTTCGTGGGGTGGCGGGCGAACGCGGCCTGCGGTGGTTCGGCGCCAGCGTCTATGAGCTGCCCGACGGCCAGCGGACGTTCCCATACCACTACCACCACGGCGTTGAGGAGTGGCTGTACGTGGTCGCGGGCGCGCCGACGCTGCGCGACACCGGCCGGGAGCGGGTGCTAGCGCCTGGGGATGTCGTCTGTTTCCCGAGCGGCCCGGACGGAGCACACGCGGTCCGCGGGCCCGGCCGCGTGGTGATGTTCTCTGGGGTTGCCGCTGCCGGGGCGGCTTCGGTGTCGGTCTACCCGGATTCCGACAAGATTGGTGTGCGACCGCCCGGCAGCGGCCCGGACCGGCTCGACTTCCGCCGCGGCGATGCAGTCGACTACTGGGAAGGCGAATGAGCGAGACGCCACGGCCGCTGGTCAGCGCGACGGCGGTTGAGGTCGCGGCCGAGGAGGGGGTTCCACCCGGGTTCCGGACTCGCTACCGCCAGCTCGGGCCCCTGCTCGGCGGCGCACTGCTCGGCGGGACCGTGTACGAGCTCGACCCCCATGAGCGCAACGGCCCCTACCACTACGAGATCGGCAACGAGGAGTGCCTCCTGGTACTCGCCGGAACGCCGACCCTACGCCACCCCGAGGGGCACGACGTGCTGGCCGTCGGGGACATGGTCGTGTTTCCCGATGGTGCGGACGGGGCTCACCAGCTGATCAACGATTCGGCGGCCGTCGCTCGCGTGCTGATCCTCTCGACGATGCGCGAGCCATACGGGTGCGCTTATCCGGACAGCGGCAAGCTGTCGACCCTGGGCGGCATCTTCAGGATCGCCGAAACGGTTGACTACTGGGACGGCGAAATAACATGCCCGCCGCGACACACCCCTGAGTCGAAGGAGCCGAATCGCCATGACCGTGCTCGATAGCTTCCGCCTCGACGGCCGGGTCGCCGTCGTCACCGGCGGCAACCGCGGCCTCGGCCTCACATTCGCCCGGGCACTGCGCGAAGCAGGTGCGCGCGTGGCGATCGCGGCGCGCGATCAGGCGCGGTCCGAGCTTGTCGCCAGCGAGCTGGACGCGATCGCCGTCGCGACCGATGTCACCGACGGCGCAAGCGTGACGGCGATGCTCGAGACGGTGACCGCGGAGCTCGGGCCCATCGACGTGCTGGTCAACAACGCCGGCGTGTGCTTCCACCGGCCCGCGCTCGAGGTACCTGAGGAGGAGTGGCGTGCGGTCTGGGAAGTGAATGTCGACGGGCTCTGGCGCTGCAGCCGCGCCGTTGGCGCGCAGATGGTGGCGCGCGGCAGCGGTGTGATCGTGAACATCGGGTCGCTCTCGGGGATGGTCGTCAATCGCCCGCAGATGCAGCCGGCCTACAACGCCTCGAAGGCGGCTGTGCACCAGCTGACGCGGTCGCTGGCCGCCGAATGGGCGCCTTCCGGGGTCCGCGTCAACGCGCTCGCCCCGGGCTATGTCAAGACGGAGATGGCGCCCGTCGACCGCCCCGAATTCAGGCGCCACTGGATCGACGACGCACCGATGCAGCGCTACGCGCTGCCGGAGGAACTGGGACCGTCGCTCGTGTACCTCGCCAGCGACGCGTCGAGCTTCATGACCGGATCGGTGCTCGTCATCGACGGCGGGTACACGCTCTGGTAGGGCTCGGCGCATGTTGACCAAACGCCCGAGCCGCCCGTTGTGACGGCGATCCTTCCAACCACGGTGATCGGCAGCTACCCGCAGCCGGACTGGCTGATCGACCGCGACCGGCTGGGAAGCCGCCTGCCGCCCCGCGGGCGGGCGAGCGAGCTGTGGCGCGTCGGGGCGGCCCAGCTGGCGCAGGCGCAGGATGACGCGACGGTGCTCGCGATCCGCGCTCAGGAGCAGGCGGGAATCGACATCGTGACCGACGGGGAGATCCGTCGCGAGAGCTTTTCGAACCGGTTCGCGGTGGCGCTCGAGGGCCTCAATCTCGACAACCCCGCGATGGTCCCCGTCGCCGGCGGCGGCGTCAACCCCGTGCCGCGCGTGGTCGGGCCGATCCGCCGCACGCGGTCAGTCGAGGTAGACGATCTGCGGTTTCTCCGCGCGCACACCGACCGCAAGGTCAAGATCACGCTGCCAGGCCCGTTCACGCTGAGCCAGCAGGTGCGCAACGAGGCCTACCCGGACGAGGGCGCCCTGGCGCTCGACTTCGCGGCAGCCGTCAACGATGAGATCCGGGACCTGTTCGCCGCCGGTGCCGACGTGGTCCAGATCGATGAGCCCTGGCTTCAGGCCCGCGCCGAAAAGGCGAGGGAGTTCGCGATCCCGGCGATCGACCGTGCCCTGGACGGCGTCGACGGAACGACGGCGCTGCACACCTGCTTCGGCTACGCGCATGTCGTGGCCGACAAGCCGAAGGGCGGATATCCGTTCCTTGCCGAACTCGACTGCTGCGCCGCGGATCAGATCGCGATCGAGGCCGCGCAGCCACACCTCGACCTCTCGGTGCTTGGCGGTCTCGCGAGCAAGACTGTGATCGTCGGTGTGCTCGACCTCGCCGATCCGCGGGCTGAGACGCCCGCGCAGGTTGCCGAGCGAGTCGAGCGGGCGCTCGAGTTCGTGGCGCCCGAGCGGCTCGTGCTGGGACCCGACTGCGGCATGAAGTACCTCTCGCGCGAGCTCGCGTTCGCCAAGCTGGAGGCGCTCGTCGCGGGGGCCGAGATCGTGCGGGCGCGCCTGTCCTGAGGCTGCCTCAGCGCCGCGGTTCGAGGATCACGATCGGGATCTCGCGGTCCGTGCGCTGCTGGTAGCTCTCGTAGCCGGCGTAGGCGGCTACCACCTTCGGCCAGAGCCGCGCCCGTTCCTGGGAATCCGCGACGCGCGCTCGCACCGCCAGGCGCTGCGATCCGATCTGCACGTTGGTGTCGGGATGCGCCAGCAGGTTGTGAAACCACGCCGGATTGCGCGGGTAGCCACCCTTTGACGCGACCAGCACGACGTTGTCGCCGTCGCGTACATAGACGAGCGGCGTCGTTCGCCTGACGGCGCTTCGCGCGCCGACGTGATCGAGGAGCAGCATCGTCGGGCTGCCGCGGAACCTATGACCGACGCGGCCGCGTGTCGCTCGGTAGATCAGCGTGTGCAGCCCGATCGCTCGCTGCAGCGACGGCCAATGGCGGTCGGCGTTCACGCGGTCCACCTGTTTCCGGGCGGGGCGTGCCCGGGTACGGAGGATTGAACGCGGTGTGTCATGGCGCGACTCAGCTCGTGCTCGGGTCGGCCACGCGTGCGACGAACAGGATCGCTCCGCTCGCATCGTCACGCAGCAGCAGCAGGTAGGGGTGATCGAGGTTCACGGTGACAGGCGGACCGGTGGGCAGGGCGATCGCGGTTGGGCCGACGATTCCGGTCGCGGCGGCAGCCACGGTGCCCTGCTCGTCGATCTTCAGGTCGGCGGCGTGTTCGACCAGCGAGATCTGCAGCGGCACCTTCGTCGTGATGCCGCTGAAGTTGGCCGCGGAGCTGAACGCGTCCCGCATCCCGAGCGCCTGCAGTGGGCCGTTCAGCGAGGTCTGCGTGTGCAAGTGGAGCTTCGGCATCAGGAGCTTGACCTGCCGGTCACGCAGCGCTGTGACGAGCGACGCCAGCGTGGCTGCGTTCAAGGTCGGCTGCAACGCGTTGAGCGACTCGCCGGTTGGCAGGATCGCGAGCAGCGCCAGCGTTGAGGAGCGGTACGGCAGCTCGACGGCCTGGTAGTGATGTGAGGAGGCGTAGGGGTAGGCGGCGTCCGGCGCGGACATGAACGGCACGCTGATGCGCTGCCCGGTCGCGGTCGTGAACGGCGCGTCGTGCGTCAGTCGCGTCTCGAACGGTGCCGCCCAATTGGCCTTCAGGTAGATCGCGTTGGCGAGCACGAACACGGTCGCCGGGGACACCGATCCCTGCGGAAGCAGGTTCTGGATCAGGCTGGCGGTGTGCTGCGACACCCAGGCGTTTATCGACTGGCGCGCGGCCTCCGGTGCGCCGCTGAAGTTGGTGCCCTGAGGCGGAGCGCCAAACGTGTGCGAGAGCGTGGTGACGAACGGCGACTGGAGCGGGACGCCCTGCTCGATCCAGAGCGCGTTGGCCAGCTCGAGCGTCGGTGCTCCCGCGACGCCGCTTGCGGCCGCCGCTCCGATCGCGTGTCCGAGGGTCGCGGCGTTCGCGGTCGCCGCGGCTTTGGAGGGTGCCCCGAGCACCTTGTCGATCTCTGCCGCGGTTGGGCCCTTGGCGCCGGCGGCGGCCATCGTCAGCGCCACGTCGACGCTGTAGGGCGAGTAGACCACGTTGCCGCTGCCGCCGACGAGGCGCAGCAGGTTCAGCGCGAAGCCGTTCTCGGCGGTCGCGGCGGCCGTGTCGGTGGCACTGGCTTGAGCTGCACCGCTCGCCGCGGCGGACGCTCCGAGCAGCCCGGCGAGCGCGAGCGCGACGGCGAGCATCAGCGCGCCCAGCGCTCTAGTGCGCATCAGGGTGCGCCCGCGTGCGGCGCGCGTCTCGAACGGTCATCCACACGCACAACACGCTACAGACCGTGCCGCGGCGGCCGATCAGCTCAAGCCGACCACCGCTCGTCCCCGGCGTTCGCCAAGATGTTCGCGAGCCCCCGTAGCTCAGCTGGATAGAGCATCGGACTTCTAATCCGAATGTCGCAGGTTCGAATCCTGCCGGGGGCACTTCAATTCGGGGATGGACCGGTAAGGGAACGTTGCAAACGACATCAGCTTGCGTTTGCTGGCCGGCGGTAACCGTCGCACCGCCCACGCAGCCTTGGCCGTTGGTCAACGCGTAGCTGCCGGTGGGAACGGCGAACGGATACGTCTGGCCTTGACACCCGTCAGCCGAGGCGACCGTCTGCCCAGCAGAGTTAACAGCCATGACTTGTCCCGCGCCACCAGGCCCGCCTGTTGACCGGTCCGAGCTTGGTGCCTCGCCGTCTACCTCGGAGAGCTGACCGGTACGCCCAGCGCGCGTGCGGCCGTGAGCATTCGTTCGTCGTAGCTGAGCAGGGCGCCGAGCTCGCCTTCGAGTTGTTGCGCGGAGGCGATGTGGATCGCGTCGAGGCTGCGAAGGCGGTTGGCATCGATCGCCGCAGCGGCATCGAGCAGCGGATCGTCGAGCGCGAGCAGGTTCAGGTCGTCGACGAGCGTGGCCGCGCGCGCGGTTGCCAGGTCGCCGTGGGGACGTACTGCCCGTACGACCTCGACCCGCGCCAAGGCACTCGTCACCCTCGTCTGCCAAGGCGCGAGAAACGCGATCAATGCCGCCGTCTCCGGCTCCCGGACGACGAGCTTGACAATCGCCGAGGAGTCGAGGTAGACGGCGCCTGACGGTGGCTCAGCGCTCATCAGCGCGGTCGTCAAGCAACGTCTGACTGGGGAGCGGCATGCCCGCCGTTGGCTCGACCGGCGGGCCAACGAGGGTTCGCGCTCGCGGAACCCGCAGCCGCCCAGCAGCGATCAGCTGGTCGACCGCGTTGCCCGGTGGCGGTGGCACGAGCTGCGCTACGCGGCGGCCGCGCTGGGTGATCTCGATCGTTTCGCCGCGCTCGACATCGCGCAGGTAGCGACTGGCGTTCTGGCGAAGCTCGCGAACCCCGATGGAACGCATGTGCTACTTGTAGCACGTAGATGCGATGCGTGCAAGGCAGAGCGCCCCGCGGTCGATGACAGCGAGCTTCGGAGCCTGGTCGGCTTTCACCTCGCAAGTCGCCCCAGACGCAGCCCCGAGCCGTGTTCCCTACGTGTTCCCGATTCGTCGAATCCAGCCGCAGCTAGCCAGCAGCGTCGTCGCTAATTTGCTGCAAATCGACGTAACCAGCGTGCTTCGGCGGCACTTCTAATCCGAATGTCGCAGGTTCGAATCCTGCCGGGGCATCACGCTATCTCGGGGAGATCCTCGCTGAGTCGACGTCACACGCGTTCCCAAATCGTCGCGCGCATAAGAACTCAGTGAGTGGACGCAACAGGCGCGGTGCGGCGGGGTTGCAGCTCCAGGGGGATTTCCACGTTCCCGATTGGAGGCGACATGCACGATCACGTCACAGAGTCCCGCGGTTGCACGGCCGCAGTCAGCAGTGGGGGGCTCCGATGCGACGGTTGAACCCGCGCCGTTCCACGTTTGCCAAGGCCGCTGCGGTGCTTGGGTTGTTCGCGGTGGGCGGCGGCGTCGCGTACGCCGCGAGTGCGAGCTCGTTCATCGGTCCGCACGGGAACATCAATGCCTGCGTGCCGCCGAACGGCGGCGGCTTCAACGTGTGGAAGCCGGGCCACCATTGCTCCGGCGGTTGGGTGGCGCTCGCCTTCCCGGCGCGAGCACAGGCTGGGCCGGCGGGCGCGCCCGGGGCACCCGGCGCGACGGGCGCGACGGGGGCGACCGGGCCTGCGAATGCGACGACCGTCGACGGCGAGACGGTGACGAAGCTGTCGCTCCGGGAGCCGACGCCCACGTCGAGCTCGACCAGTGAGACCCTCTACACCGGCAACGGCTTGACGATCCTGGCGGCGTGTGACAGCGCCGGCCACGCGAGTCTGGCCGCGAACGGGCCTGCGAGCGCGGATTCCGAGCTGACGTTCAGCGGCTACGACAACGCCACCACGCCGACCTTCGGCGGTCAGATCAACAACCTCGGACCCGCGACGATGGCTGCGCTCGGCCCGGCCAGCGCCGGCGAGACGTCGTTCTCCTACGCCAACAGCGCCGGCCAGCTCGTGACCGGCACGATCGGCTACCAGAAGGCCTCGTCGTTCGGCAGCTATGCCGGGTGTGCCTTCTTCGGAACGGTGACCTCGGGGTAGCGAGCCACTCGAAACGCACAGGGGACAGCCGGCAACCATTTGCCCGTCGGCTGTCCCGCGGCGAGGGGTTCTGCGGGCGCCCGGAGCCCGGCCCGCAAGGCGTCGTTCCTAGACGGCCCGGACGATCCGCTACAGCCCGTCGAGGTCGACGGCCGGCAGGTCGCGGATCTGATCCTTGGTGAGCGTCATCCAGACGCCGTCGTCGGCGACCTCGTTGACGGCGCTGATCGGGATGGCCACTCGCTTCTGCCCCCAGAGATGGCCTTCGTCGAGGAGGACGTGGGTGACGTGGTTGTCGCTGGGATCGATCACGAGCCCGCGAACATGCCCGATCTCGCCGTCCGCAGCGTGCACCTGTTCACCGCGGCGGACCTCCACCTCGCCGACCGGTACGCGATCGTAGGTGCTCGCCACGCGAATGCCCCGGCCCAGCCCGAAGTAGGGGGACGAGAACATGTCGCCCTGGCCGTAGCTCCACTCTCCGGTCGCCCCCGGCAAAAACTGTGTCTCCTCGGCCACCTCGAGCGCCTTGAACTCGGCCATCGTGCAGGCGAGTCCGATCTCGCCGGCCGTCGACTCGACCAGCTCGACCGGCACGAGCCGGCCAGTTCCGCGCCGATGCCGCGGATCGACGACGAGATGCGTGAGCACGCGCGCGACCGGATCGACGACCACGCGCGTCAGCTCGCCGCAGGCGCCGTCGCCGCAGACGACCTTGCTGCCGATCGTGAACTGCGCGGGTGCGTTCATCAGAGCCTGCCTCTCTCGGGTCGGTCCCTGGATCTTCCCACCTGGAACCGGCGAAGCTCGGCCGCCCCGCAGTCGTCGCAGCCGCGCGGTGGCCGCTCTCCCCGGCGCGCGCTTCAGCGCCGCTCGTTCTCCGCCTTCTGGCGCAGCCGGCGTTGACGCCAGGCGTAGTAGCCGAGACCGACGATGATGACCAGCACGATCAGCGCGACGAACGCGCCGCGCCGGTGGTGTGCGGTCGTTGCGGCAAGTACGGCGATCGTGGGTGTCAGTGCGTGAATCATTTCTCCTCCTCGTTCAGGCGCCTCGTCCGTTGGGCTCGGGGTCTCCGGCTTCTCCACGTTCGCTGACAGACGTGCTGACGATCAGGCGCGCTGCCGCGGCCGCGTCGTCGGCGGTGTGACGGGCTCTCCCGGTGGTGCGGACCAGTATCGCGGGTATTCCGAGCGCCTCGGCGCCGACGACGTCGGCGAGCGGGTTGTCGCCGACCATCCAGCGGCGCGCCGGATTGCCGCACGCGCGCAGGGCGACGCGAAAGGCCTCCGGGTGCGGCTTCTCGTAGCCGGTGCACGCCGAGCTGAAGACCCGTTCCACGAGCTCGTGCAGTCCGAGCCCGGCGACCAGCGCCGAGAGCTCGGGCACGTGGTTGGAGACAACCACGTTGCGCCAGCCGGCGGCGGCCGTGATCGTCAGCGCCTCGCGCGTATCGTCGAACACCCGCCAGCCCCGGGTCGCGTCGATGAAGCGCAGCCGCACCGCGTAGGCGAGCTCGGCCAGCCGCGCTTCCTCGACGCCACCGCGGATCGCGCGCGCCAGCAGCGCCATCACGGCTCCCCACCACGCATCGGGCGCCGAAAGCTCGGGATGCGGCTGCTCGTGGCGGTCCCACGGAAAGCCACCCCTCAACCTGGCGCGCACGTGCTCGAGTTCGGCGGTGTGTCCGGGTGCAAGCTCGTCAAGAACCTCAAGCACGCAGCCGCCCCACAGGCCGGGCCGCCACGCCAGGGTCCCGTCGAAGTCCCACAGCACGACAGCGCCCACGTCCGTCAGGCCGTCCCGAGCTGACCGCGGTCGCCTACGGTACGAGGCTGTACGGGAAGGAGCCGGTCAACCGCTCGCCGCCGTCGTCGGTCACGAGCAGCAGGTCCTCGACCCGTGTGCCGCCTACGGCCGGGTCGACGGTGCCGGGCTCGACCGCGATCACGTCCCCGGCGATCAGCGGGCTCGGGTCGCCGCGGCCGAGGATCGGCGGCTCATGGACCTCGAGGCCGACGCCGTGGCCGAGGCTGAAGTAGAAGCCCTCGCGCAGTGTCTCGCCGGGCGCCTTGGTGCGCTGTGTCGGATGTCCAGCGGCTTCGAACACGTCGCACGCGATGCCGTACAGCTCGACCCCCGCGACACCGGGCCGCACGGCGCTGCAGGCGCGCTCGTGAGCTTCCAGCACGAGCGCGTGAATCGCCGCGATCGGGTCGCTGATCTCGCCGCGCACGAACGTGCGGGTCATGTCCGACCAGCACCCGGAGCTCTCGTCGCGGGGCCACAGGTCGATCTCGATCGGCGTGTGCGGCGGCAGCGGACCGGCGCCGCAGTCGTGGCCGACGGCGGCCCCCGGGCCCATCGCCTTGACGATGATGTCCGCCGGCGCCGGTGCGCCACCACGCGCGCACAGCTCGCGGATCCGCGCGCGGACCGCCTCCGAGGTCAACACCTCCCCCTCCAGTTCGAGCCGCTCACCATCGATCGTCGCCTCGCGGAGCATCGTCGCGGCCTCGCCCATCGCCGCAAGCGCGACCTCCGAAGCACGGCGGACGCCCGCCATCTCGGCGGCGCTCTTGCGGCGCCGGCGCGCGACGAACAGGGAGTCGTCCGGTGTCAGCGCGACGCCCGCGGCCCGCAGCCGGTCAGCCAGGGCGACCGGGAACCCACCTGGCACGAAAGCGTCGCGGATCCCGAGCTCCGCGACGGCGCGCACGCACACCTCGAGCTCGGCGTCGCTGCGGGGGTGACCCTCGGCGATCAGCGCGTCGCGGCCGAACGCGTCCTGCAACAGCCGCTCGACGTCGGGCGCGGCGCCGGCGATTCGCGCGTCCTCGAGCGCGTGTGTCAGCACCGCGCGGCGGTCGCCGGCCTCGAGATAGAGGAAGGGGTCGCCGATCGAAAGCGGCAGCTCGTGGCGCAGCACCGGCGAGCGCTCCGTGTCGCCGTAGATCAGGACGTTCATCCTTCCAGGCCTTCCACAGGTCAAAGCCTTCCACAGCCGCCGGACTCCATGCGTCGCACGGTTCGTTTGAGGCACAACGTCTGGAAGGAACGCCTCCGACGGTCGTCCATCGGGTCGGCCCGCCCGGCCGGTGCGGGCCGACATCTGGCGGCGTATAGGCTGCGGGGGAATGCGGTTGCTACGCCCCACAGCCCGGCTCTGTCGCGAGCTGATCGCGATCCTGCCGGAGCGACCGTTCTCAATCGAGTTCTGGGACGGCGGGCTTGTCCCCGCGACGGTCCCTGACGCGCCCACCTTCTTCGTGCGCCGCGCTTCCGCGATCGCGCACGCGCTGCGCGCCCCCGGGCCGCTCGGGCTCGGACGCGCCTATGTCGAGGGCTCGCTGGAGACCGACGACATCGACGGCGCGTTCGTCGTCGTCGACGACTGGGTGCCGCCGCCGATCCGCGGCGCCGACAAGCGTCGGCTGCTCGCCGCGCTGGTCCTGGCCGCGTTGCCGGCGGGGATTCCGCGCCGGCCCGCGACCGAGCTGCTGCTCGCCGGTGAGCGCCACAGCCCGCAGCGCGACGCCGAGGCGATCCGTTACCACTACGACGTCGGCAACGAGTTCTTCGCGCTGTTCCTGGACCCGTCGATGACCTACAGCTGCGCGCTGTTCTCGCGTGGGGCCCAGACGCTCGAGCAGGCGCAGCACGACAAGCTCGACCTGATCGCGCAGAAGCTCGAGCTCCAGCCGGGCCAGCGCGTGCTCGACGTGGGCTGCGGGTGGGGCAGCTTCGCGATCCACGCGGCGCGCGAATACGGCGTCTACGTGACCGGGATCACGCTGTCGCCGTCGCAGGCGGAGCTTGCGCGCGAGCGGGTTGCGCAGGCCTCCGTCGCCGACCGGGTCGAGATCCGGATCGCCGACTACCGCGAGCTCGCCGGCGAGCCCTACGACGCGATCGCCTCGATCGGCATGGCCGAGCACGTCGGGCAGTCCCAGATCGACGATTACGCGCGCTCGCTGCACGCAGTGCTGAAGCCGGGCGGGATCGTGCTCAACCACGCGATCAGCCTGATGCGCCCGGAGGAGGATCCGCTCGCCGACAAGTTCACGATGCGCTACGTCTTCCCCGACGGCGAGCCGCTGCTGCTCTCGCGCGTGCAGCTCGCGTTCGAGCGGGCCCGCTTCTACACCGAGCACGTCGAGGGCTTCATGACCGATTACGCGGTCACGCTGCGCCACTGGCACGACCGCCTGGACGAGCATCTCGAGGAGGCCGAGCGGCTCGCCGGCGCGCAGCGCCTGCGGGTCTGGCGGCTCTACCTGCGGGCCGCCCGACACGGCTTCGACGTCGGCTACACCGCGGTGTACCAGCTCAAGGCGCGCAAGGCGCTCGACGGGCCGCAGTCGCGCGTCCGCGGCGCCTGACACGCGCGTCCGCGGCGCCTGACACGCGCGTCCGCGGCGACTGACGCGCCGCTGTCAGTCGTCCGGGCGCGCGTAGACGGCGCGCCACCACAGCTCGGCCAGCACCCGCGCCGTCTCGGCGGCGTCGGAGTCGCCGACCACGACCTCGCGCACGACCTGCGCCTCGACCATCGCCAGCAGCGCGTTGGCCGAGGTTCCGGCCGGGATGTCGGCGGGGGCGATGCCGCGTTGCTGGTCGCCGCGGATGCGTCGCGCGGCCGCGTTGCGCAGACGCATGACGTAGGGCTCCCACTCCGGCGGCATGCGGTCCATCTGCCCCGACAGGCGGGCGGCGAGCTGCAGCACGGTGGCGTTGCGGTCGACCGCGGCGACCGTGGCGCTCAGCGCGCGGTGCAGGTCGCGGCGCGGGTCGCCGGCGCCGTCGAGGTAGGGCGCGGCCGCCTCGTAGATCTCGGAGAAGGCGAGCTGGATCAGGCGGTCGATGACCGCGCGCTTGTTGGGGAAGTAGAAGTAGAGCGCCGTGCGGCTGACGAAGGCGCGGCGTGCGATCGCATCGATCGTGATGCGTTCGAAGGGCTCCTGGGCAAGGGCTTCGCGCGCGGCGTCGAGGATCAGCGACTCGGTGTCGTTGCGGGAGGTGTGGGGCGAACCGGCGATTGCGACAGCGTACGCGCCACCGCGAAGGGCAAGCGCGATGAAGGTCTTTCAAAATGAGGGTGGGCCTCGGGCGGTCCGGGGGCAAGTTCGGCGGCGCGCGGCGCCGAAGCAGGTACCGGTGGTACCTGCACGGTGCCGAGTGACGATCCTACGCCGCCATCCGGGCCGAATCCGGGTGTGCCCGTCATTGACAAAGCCGTTCTACGCCGCGGCGAACGCCAGGCAGGCGTTCTGGCCACCGAAGCCGAACGAGTTCGACAGCGCGACCTTTACGTCCGGGGCCTCGCGCGCCCCGTCGACCAGGTAGTCGAGGTCGCAGTCGGGGTCGGGGTCGGCGTAGTTGATCGTCGGCGGCAGCAGCCGCCGGCGCAGCGCCTCGACGCAGACCAGCGCCTCGGTCGAGCCGGCCGCGCCCAGCAGATGCCCGATCGCCGACTTGGTCGAGGAGATCGGCGGCGCGTCGGAGCCGAACAGGCTGCGGATCGCGATCGTCTCGACGCGGTCGTTGATCGGCGTGCCGGTGCCGTGGGCCGAGATGAAACCGACCTCCGCGGGGCTCAACCCGGCGTCGTCGAGCGCCGCGCGCATCGCGATCAGCGCGCCCGCCCCGAACTCGTCCGGCTGGACCATGTCGAAGGCGTCGTTGGAGGCTCCGTAGCCGATGATCCGCCCGTACACGTTCGCGCCGCGCGCCTGCGCGTGATCCTCGCGCTCGAGGATCAGCACGCCGGCGCCCTCGCCCATCACGAAGCCGTCACGGCGCGCGTCGAACGGGCGCGACACGCCCTCGAGCGAGAGTGCACCCATGCGCCGGAAGGCCGCGATGCAGAGCGTGGTGAGCGCGGCCTCGGTGCCGCCGGCGATCACGATGTCCGCGGTGCCGCGCTCGATCATCCGCATGCCCTCGCCGATCGCGTGGGCGCCGGTCGCGCAGGCCGAGGCGACGCTGAAGCCGGGACCGTGCACCCCGTGGCGGATCGCGACCGCGCCGGCCGCCGCGTTCGGCATCATCATCGGCACGAAGTTCGGCGAGACGCCGCGTTCCCCGCGCGCGAGGAACGACTCGCACTGCTCCTGCAGCGTGATCAGGCCGCCGACACCGGTGCCGAGGATCACGGCGATCCGGCCGGGGTCGCAGCCGGCCAGGCCGGCTTCCGCCGCCGCCTGGTCGGCCGCCGCGACGCCGAACTGGGCGTAGCGGTCGGTGCGACGCGCGACACGCGGATCCATGTAGCGCTCGGGGTCGAAACCGGTGGCGCGCGAGATGCCGTCGACGACGCCGGAGCGTCCCGCCGCGAGCGCATCGAAGAACTCGTCGGCGCCCTCGCCGAGCGAGGTGACGACCCCGCGTCCGGTGACGGCGACGCTCACGACGAGGCGGGCTCGTTGGCGAGCGACACGGTCAGGCGCACCGCGTCGCCGACGCCGCTGATCGATTTCAGCTCGCCGTCGGCGATCTTGACGTCGAAGCGGTCCTCGAGTGCGGTCACCAGCTCGACGAGCTCGAGCGAGTCGATGTCGAGGTCGCGCCACTCGGTCTCCATCGTCGCGTCGGCGGCGCCGGGGACCTTCAGCGTCTCGAGCTCCTCGCGCACGCCGGCGAGAACTTCGTCTTCGGTGAGTGCCATCAGCTGCTCCTTGTCGTTGGGATCATGTGTCCTTCCAGGTGCTCAGTCCGGCGGCCCACACGAAGCCGGCGCCGAACGCCACCATGCCGACGAGCGATCCGGGCTTCAGGTGCCCGTCGCGCGCCGCCGCCGCGAGCGCCAGCGGGATCGAGGCCGCCGAGGTGTTGGCGGTCCACTCGACGTTGAACGAGACCTTCTCGTGCGGCACGCCGAGCGCGTCGGCGACCGCCGCGACGATCCGCGCGTTGGCCTGGTGCGCGACGAAGTAGTCGACCTGCTCGACGCCGATGCCGGCGCGCTCGAGCACCTGCTGCGTCGCCTCGGTCATGCGGTGGACGGCGTGGCGGTAGACCTGCTGGCCGGCCATCTGCAGCTTGCCCGTGTCGCGCTCGGCATAGAGCGTGTCCGCGAGCTCGTCGTCGTAGCCGAAGACGAACGAGCCGATGCCGCGACCGGGCGCGCCCGCACCGACCAGCACGGCGCCGGCGCCATCGCCGAACAGCACCGCGGTCGCGCGATCCCCGTGGTCGGTGATGCGCGAAAGCGCCTCGGCGCCGCAGACGAGCACGTGGCGGGCGCGGCCACTCTCGATCAGCGCGGCGGCGTGATCGAGGCCGTAGAGAAAGCCGCAGCAAGCGGCGTTGACGTCGAGCACCGCCGCCTCCGGAGCGCCGATGCGGGCGGCTACAGCGGGTGCCAGCCCGGGGGTGAGGCGATCTGGGGTGATCGTCGCAATGATCAGGTGGTCTACCCCGGCTGCATTGCAGCCGGCATCAAGAACCGCTTCCGTGCACGCCTTCGCCGCGAGTTCGGCGAGCGTCTCGGTCCCGCTCAGGTGCCGGCGTTCGCGGATTCCGGTGCGGCGCACGATCCATTCGTCGCTCGTGTCGAGCCGCGCCTCGAGGTCCGCGTTGGTGATCAGCTGGGTCGGCACGGCGGCACCGACGCCGAGGATCGTCGGCGTCGGACGCTCGCCGCCGCTCGGCGAGGGCGCGGGCATCGGAGCGCAGCACACTCGATTTTCGCCCGCAAGCGCCGAACATTTGACACCTCGCGGGTAACTGTCAAATGGCTCGGCCGCAAACAGCGGCGATCACTCGGCCGCGCTCGCGCGTCCCGGGTACAGGTAGTAGAGCGCGACCAGGCCGCACAGCGCGAGGCTGGCCGAGGCGCTGGCGAACGCGACGGCGATCGCCGCCGCGTAGACGAGCAGGCCCGCACCGTTGCGGCGCACCAGGTAGCCGACGTGCTGCTCACCGACCCAGGCGGCGAACAGCCTGCGGTGCGCCGACCACAGGTATGTGCTGAAGAACGCGATCGACATCAGCAGCAGCGTGCCGGCGTAGACGGCCGCCGCGACGTGCTCGTCGCTGCCTGAGTGCAGGTAGGTCGCGAGCAGGCTGGTCGGGAACGGGATCGCTGTCACGAACATCAGCAGGATCAGGTTCAGCACCATCAGCGTGCGGTCGGCGTGCTCGATCCGCTCGAACTGTGCGTGATGGTTCATCCAAATGATCCCGATCGTCAGGAAGCTGACGACATAGGTGGCGTAGTGGGGCCAGTAGGCGGCGAGCGCGTGGCCGAGCTGGCCGGGGCGGGGGTGGACCGCGAGGCTCAGCACGAGCAGTGTGATCGCGACGGCGAAGACGCCGTCGCTGAAGGTCTCGAGGCGTGCGGTGCTCGGCGCGGCTGGTGGCGAGGTCGTCGCGGCTTCCATCGGTTGGCCGGGAAGCTAGCGGGATAATCAGTCGTGATGGCCACGACCAGAGCGCCGGACGCCTTGGCGGGTTCCTTCGAGCGCGCCCCGAGCGCCTTTCGCGAATGGCTGAGCGCCGCCGAGCCGGGGCGCTACCACCTCTACGTTGCGGCGGCGTGCCCGTGGTGTCACCGGACGATGATCGTGCGCGAGCTGATGGGGCTTCAGGGCGTCGTCGGGATCTCGTATCTCGACCCAATCCGCGACGAGCGCGGCTGGGCGTTCACCGGCGGGCCCTTCGTCGATCGGGTCGAGGGCATGCGCTTCCTCTCCGAGGCGTACGTGCGAAGCGATCCGGCGCGGGCCGCGCGGGTCACCGCGCCCGTGCTCTGGGACCGCGAGCAGGGGCGGATCGTCAACAACGAGTCCAGCGAGATCATCCGCATGTTCGAGACCGGCACCTTCGGCGGGTCCGGACCCGAGCTATATCCGCCGGCGCTGGCGGCAGAGATCGACGCCGTCAACGAGCGGATCTATGAGACGCTCAACAACGGCGTGTACCGCTGCGGCTTCGCCCGTTCGCAGCCGGCTTACGAGGCCGCGTTCTGGCCGCTGTTCGACACCCTCGACTGGCTCGAGGAGCTGCTCGCCTCGCGGCGCTTCCTGCTGGGGGCGGCGCCGACCGAGGCCGATTGGCGCCTGTTCCCGACGCTCGTGCGCTTCGACGCGGTCTACCACGGCCACTTCAAGTGCAACCTGCGGCGGCTCGTCGACTACCCGAACCTGTGGGGTTACACGCGCGAGCTGTACCAGCTGCCGGGCGTCGCGGCGACCGTGGCGCTCGACGAGATCAAGCGCCACTACTACATGACGCATCGCACGCTGAACCCGAGCGGCATCGTCCCGGTCGGACCGGCGATCGACTTCACGGCGCCGCACGGTCGCGGCTGAGCGGCGGCCCGGCGCTCAGGCGCTGCTGGATGCCGACCAGATGTTGATGTCGCCGTCGCTCGCGTGGTGGTCGATCTCGGCCAGCTCCTCGGCCGTGAAGTCGGTGTTCGCGAGTGCGGCCACGTTCTGCTCGAGCTGCGTGACGCTCGACGCGCCGAGCAGAGCCGAGCTGACGCGCGGGTCGCGCAGCACCCAGGCGATCGCGAGCTGGGCGAGCGACTGGCCGCGGCGTGCGGCGATCGCGTTCAGTGCGCGGGCGCGCTCGAGGTTCTCGTCGGTCAGCATCTTCTGCGCGAGCGCCTCGCCGACGCGCACGCGCGAGTCCTCCGGGATGCCGTCGAGGTAACGGTCGGTCAGCATCCCCTGGGCGAGCGGTGAGAAGACGATCGCGCCTACCTGCTCGCGCCCCAGCACCTCGAGCAGGCCGTCCTCGACCCAGCGGTTGAGCATCGAGTACGACGGCTGGTGGATCAGCAGCGGCGTACCGAGGGCGCGCAGGATCTCGATCGCCCGCGTCGTGCGCTCCGGCGAGTAGGAGCTGATGCCGGCGTAAAGCGCCTTGCCCTGGCGCACCGCCGTGTCGAGCGCGCCCATCGTCTCCTCCAACGGCGTCACCGGGTCGACCCGGTGTGAGTAGAAGATGTCGACGTAATCCAGGCGCATCCTTGTGAGCGACTGCTCGAGGCTGGAGAGCAGGTACTTGCGCGAGCCGAAGTCGCCGTAGGGCCCGGGCCACTGGTCGTAGCCCGCCTTCGTGGAGATGATCAACTCCTCGCGGTAGGGGCGGAAGTCCTCGCTGTAGATGCGGCCGAAGTTGGTCTCCGCGGCGCCGTACGGCGGGCCGTAGTTGTTCGCGAGGTCGAAGTGAGTGATGCCGAGGTCGAAGGCGCGGCGCAGGATCGCGCGGCTGTTCGCGAGCGGCCGGTCGTCGCCGAAGTTCTGCCACAACCCGAGCGAGATCGCTGGCAAACCGATCCCGCTCGAGCCGACCCGGCGGTAGGACATCTGCTCGTAGCGGGCGGCGTCGGGGACGTAGACGGGGTTCGCGCGGGCCGGGTTGAAGGGCATGGCGCGAGTATCGCACGCAGGCGCGGAGCTCCGGCGGCCGGCGCCCGCGCCGCCCGCGGGAGGCCGGCCGGCAGCCACGGCGCTGCTAGATTGCGTGCCCCTGGTGGGCGTAGCTCAGCTGGTAGAGCTCCGGGTTGTGGTCCCGGCGGTCGCGAGTTCGAATCTCGTCGCTCACCCTCGTAACAACTTGTCAATTTCGGAATTCAGAGGAGCGCCCCGGCACTAACGGGCCTCGGGACAGTGAGGACCATTCAATGACATGCCTAGGGCCAGAATAGGCATCGTCATAGGTGTCGTGGTGACAGGCGTGCTCGCGGCGGGGTGCGGGGGCACCCCAGCGACGGGCTCGGTCGTTGGCACGATCGCATTTGACCGCCGTCATTTCGGCGTCGTTGTGCACGTATTCGATGCCAGCCGCGCACAAGTTGCAAGCGATTACGTGCCGCCGCGCGATGATCGATTCCGCTTCGACCTCCCGCCAGGCCACTACGCGCTCCAGCTGACCAAGCCTTCGGCGCCAGTCACTTGCGACTACGAGAAAGCGGTGAGCGTTCGAGCGAGCCGCATGACCCACGTCAACTTTGTCGCATCCGTTTTGACCCCAGGGTGTGGGACCTACTAGCCTGGATTCGTCATCAAGGTGGTTGTGGTGGCGTGGGGGGTGTCGTGGTCGGCGGGGTGTGAGACAGCTTCGACGTACCACGCACTGGCGGCCCGATTTGCCTGGCTGCGCCGCACGGTGTCCGCGGCCCGGGCTCGGCGCGGTGCTCAGGCAGTTGCCGTCGGACGTCCGGGCGAGGCCCGTAAGATGCCGCCGTTGCTCGTCCACTACGACATGTTCTTCACCGCGAGCGCGGGCGCATCCGCAGCCATCCTAGGCCTGCTGGTCGTGGCCGTGACGGTCGTCAACACCGACGATGCGGACGCCAAGACTCGCGAGCGGCGGACCGTTCTGGCCGGAAGCGCATTCCTCACCCTCGTCGACGCCTTCTTCGTCTCGATCGTCGCGTTGACCGGGGGTGCTGCGGTCTTTGGGGCATCCAACCTCGCGATGGCGATCTTCGGTCTGCTGGCCACGAGCCGCTTGATACAGCGAGCAAGGCGGGCCGGGAACTTCTCCCGCGGCTTTCCAACCCGCAGGCTGAACCTCACCTTCGCAGCGATTTCGGCCGGAGGCTATTCGACGCAACTCGGTCTCGCCATCGCGCTGCTGGCCGACGCGCAGAGCGCTGCATTGCAGCGCGCCCTGGTGCTGGTCATCGTGGGCTTGTTTGGAAGTGCGTTGGGACGCGCATGGGAGGTCACCGGGATACAACGGCGACGTACTCCCGAAGCCGCCGATCGGTAACGGTGGTGAGTCGCCCCGGCGCCGATGCTAGGCGGCCTCGCCGAAGGCTTCGACGAGCCTGAAGAGGCGTGAGTGGGACTGCGCGATCAGGCGCAGCTCGCGGAGAGCACCGTGAACCGCGGCGGAGTCCGTCAGCGCCTGGCGGTCCTTGACCGTGCGCATCGTGATTCTGATCATCACGGCGCCGTGGTCGACGCTCTCGTAGATCTGTGCCGACACGAAGCCCTGCGCGTCGACGAGCAAGCCGCGCGTCAGCTCGCGGATCCGTTCGAGCAGTTCCGGCTCGCGTGACGGATCGATCGTCCAAACATCGATCAGGACCGGGGATTCGCTCGCTTCCACGGCGATCAGTCTAGTCCGCACGCCCACCGTAGCCGCCCCCCGGCGGCACCCCGCGGCCGACGCCGCCGCCCGAGCAGTGGGGGTTACACTGACGCGGGCCGGGTACGCCGGCGTCACCTTTCCGTGGACGAAGCTACGCGCACCGCGACGAACCAGTTGGGTGAGGGCGCCGACGAGACCACCGGCAGCGGCACGCCGGCGCCCGCGGCACAGACGCCGCCGCGGTCGCGTTCGCCGCTGCGAGGAGCGTTTGGCGGGCCTGGGGGACGGCGCCTGGCGGTGGTTGTGGCGCTCGTGGTGGTGGCCGCGGTCGTGGTCGCGGTGGCGCTCGGCACGCGGTCGTCGCCGAGCAACGGGAGCAACGGCGTGCCGATCATCGGCGCGGTCAGCGTGCAGCGGCGCGATCTGGTGCAGACCGACACCGAGACGGGGACGATCAGCTACGCCAATCCGCAGAGCGTGTATGACGGACTGAGCGGGACGATCACGTGGCTGCCAAACGTCGGCCAGCTGGTCAAGCCCGGCCAGCCGCTGTTCGAGGTCGACGGCCAGCCGGTGCTGCTGCTGGACGGGACGACTCCCGCCTACCGCGAGCTGAGCTCCAGCGACAGCGGCGGCCAGGACATCCTGGCGCTCAATCGCAACCTCGTGAATCTCGGCTTCAACCCCGATGGGATCGTCGTCAACGACGCCTGGCAGGCCGCCACGACCGCCGGCGTGGAGGCGTTGCAGGCGTCGCGCGGGGAGACCAGGAGTGGCAGCCTGCCGCTGGGTCAGGTCGTGTTCCTGCCGGGCAGCCAGATCGTCGCGGCGGTCGACGCGAACCTTGGCTCGACCGGAGGTGGTGACCCCGGCGCGCCGGCGATCCTGCAGACGACCTCGACGCAGCTGATCGTGACCGTCGACCTCCCGGCGAGCTCGCAGAGCGAGGCGAGAGTCGGCGAGCAGGTGACGGTGGAGATGCCGGCCGGGAACACCGTCGACGGTGCAATCACGGCGGTCAGCTCGGTCGCGGCGAGCAGCTCGAGCAGCGCCGGCGGGTCGTCCTCCTCGACGTCGCAGGCGACGATCCCGGTGACGATCATCCTGAAGGGGCACATCAGCGGCGCCGGCCTGGACCAGGCGCCGGTCAGCGTGAACTTCGCCGCGGCGGTTGCGAACAATGTGCTTTCGGTTCCCGTCACGGCGCTGCTGGCGACCTCGGGCGGCGGATTCGCGGTGCAGGTAGCCGGGGCGCCGCATCGGCTGATCGCGGTCACGACCGGCCTGTTCGCCGCCGGATACGTGCAGATCTCCGGCCCTGGGGTCCAGGCCGGCCTGCAGGTAACCGACTCCCAGGGCTGACCGTGATGACCGTCGAGCTCGGATCGGCAGAGGTCAGCGCGGAAAGCAGGCGGGTGGGCGTGGCGCCGGCGAACGGGACCGTGCTCGCGCTCGACGGCGTGGTCAAGGAGTACCCGGGCGAGGTGCTCGCGCTGCGGCGCGTCTGCGTCGAGATCTCGGGCGGCGACCAGGTGGCGGTGGTCGGCCCATCCGGGTCCGGCAAGACGACGCTGCTGACGATCATGGGCACGCTCGAGCGAGCGACCGGCGGGCGCGTCAGTGTTGCCGGACACGACGTGGGCAGCGCCTCCGACGTCGAGCTTGCGGGACTGCGCGCGCACGAGATCGGCTTCGTCTTCCAGGAGTTCCACCTGCAGGACGCGATGCCCGCCATCGACAACGTCGGGCTCGGCATGCTCTACACCGGTCAGCCGCTCCGGGTGCGCCGGGAGGCCGCCCGCGAGGCGCTCGAGCGGGTTGGGCTGGCGCACCGGCTGGACTTCAAGCCCAGGCAGCTGTCAGGCGGCGAACGTCAGCGCGTCGCGATCGCACGGGCGATCGCCAAGCGGCCGCTGATCATCCTCGCCGATGAGCCGACCGGCAACCTCGACCAGGCCTCCGGCCGCGAGGTGATCAACCTGCTTCACGGGCTCGCTGCAGAGGGCGCCACGCTGGTGCTGATCACGCACGACAGCAACATCGCGGCGACCTTCCACCGGCAGGTGCAGATGCGCGACGGGGAGATCGTCGCCGACGAGCGCCGATGAACGCGGCCGCCGTCGAAGCCGACACGACGCTCGGGCATCCGAGCCCGATTGCCAGCCCGCGGCTGCCGGCGCGCGAGTTGCTGGGCACCGCGCTGCAGGGCTTCGGCACCCGCCGCCTGCGCGCGGCGCTGTCGGCGCTCGGGATCGCGATCGGGATCGGTGCGATGGTCGCCGTCGTCGGCGTCTCGGCCTCCAGCGAGGCCAACCTGCTCGCCGAGATCGACGCGCTCGGCACCAACCTGCTGACGGTCGCGCCGGGACAGAGCTTCCTCGGTCAGCAGGAGGTGCTGCCCGGCACCGCCGTACCGATGATCGACCACATGGGCAACGTGCTCGATGACGCTGCGATCTACCAGGTCGCGAGCGCAAACGTCTACCGGACGCCGTTCGTGCCCTCGGCGCAGACCGGCGGCATCGGCGTGGACGCAGCCGGCGAGAATCTGCCGGGGGTGATGGGGACGCGGATGCTCTCCGGGCGCTTCCTGGGAGCGGTCGCGAGCCGCTACCCGGAGGCCGTGCTCGGCGACCAGGCCGCGGAGGTGTTGCAGATAACACGGGTCGGCGGCAACGTCATGGTCTACCTCGCCAACACGTGGTTCAACGTGATCGGGATCATGAGCTCGGCGACGCTCGACACCACGCTCGACAGCGACGTGTTCATCAGCCTGCCGGTCGCCGAGCGCCTGTTCGGCGTACAGCCGAACCCCAGCGTGATCTACGTGCGCGCCAACCAGAACGACGTCGTCGGCGTCGCCAACCTGCTCGCCCCGACCGCCGACCCCGAACAGCCATCCGGCGTCGAGGTGAGCCGCCCCTCCGACGCGCTCGAGGCTCGCGCCGCGGCCAAAGGCCAGTTCACCACGCTGCTCGTCGGCCTCGGGGCGGTCGCGCTGCTGGTCGGAGCGATCGGAATCGCCAACATCATGGTCATCTCCGTGCTCGAGCGGCGCGGCGAGATCGGGCTGCGCCGAGCGCTCGGCGCCACGCGCCGTCACATCACGATGCAGTTCCTGACCGAGTCGGCGCTGCTGGCCGTGATCGGCGGGATCGCCGGCATGATCCTCGGCGTCGGAGCCACCTGGATCTACGCGCACACCAAGAGCGAACCGTTCGTCGTACCGCTCTACGCGCTGATCGCCGCGCCCGCGGCCGGCCTCCTGATCGGCGCGATCGCCGGTCTGTACCCGGCGACGAAGGCCGCGCGACTCAGCCCCACCGAAGCACTCCGGGCCTGACACTCCGGGCGTGACGGCACGCTTCAGCGCGGCGGCGGCGGCGACGGCGCTCGTCCCGCGCCGCCGGTGCAGAGCCCGCCGAGCGCGAGCTCGAGCGCGCGTCCGGCTGCCGCGGCGCGCTCGTCGGTCGTGGAGACCCCGACGAGGGCGCCGTTGACCATCTTCAGAACCAGCATCAGGTCGTGCGCGTCGACGTCGTCGCGCACGAGGCCGCCGGCGCTCGAACGCTCGAGCGTCGCTTCGAGGACCGCGAGCATGCGGCCACGCAGTTCGTCGAGGATCGGGGCGAGCGTCGCGTCGTCGCGCAGGATGCCGAGCAGGTCGTGGATGCAGACCAGCATCTCGGCGCCGGCTGCCAGCACGACGACAACGTGCTGATCAGGATCCTCGCCGGCGGCGGCGATCGCCTCGATCCGCTCGATGTGCTCGCGGGTGATCGCCGCGACGAGCGACGGGCGGTCGGGAAAGTGGCGGTACAGCGTCGCCTGGCCGACGCCGGCTCGCCGGCCGATCTCGTACATCGGTACGTCGCGCCCGCTGGCGAACAGCTCGCGGGCGGCGGTGAGGATCGCGGCCCGGTTGCGGGCCGCGTCGCTGCGCAGCGCTGGCGCCGGCGTCGCCCGTGGCGCGCGGGGCGAGGCGGTGCGGCTTCCGGGACTCACTCGGGTGCGGAGCCGGGCGCGGCGGGTGCGGCCTCGGCGGCGCGCGTGATCAGCACCGCCCCGCGCAGCGAGTGCACGACGGCGCGCGAGACGCTGCCGGCCAGCGCGTCGCCGATACGGCTGCGTCCGTGCGTTCCCATGACGACGAGATCGTGGTCCGCCGCCGCCTCCGCGATGCAGTGCGCGGGGTTACCATGGCGCAGGATCGCGGTCACGGAGACGTCGTCGGGGATCGTGGCCTGCGCGGCCTGCTGGGTCTCGAGGTAGACCCCGTTCAGGTCGTAGGCGCCAACGGCCACGCTCGTCACCGGCAGAGGGACGTCGGGGACGACGGTGAGGAGCGTCAGCTGCGCGCCCTGATCGCGGGCGAGCGACACCGCCAGCGCGAGCGCCGCGTCGCTGTCCTGCGAGCCGTCGTAGGCGACAAGGATGCGGTGGAAGACGCTCATCGGCGGGGTGCCCCGGTCTCGATCCGCGCCCGGCTCGGCCGCGCGCCTGCTTCGTCGGTTCCCATAAGTGGACAGCATTGTACGTGTACTATCCGGTCCGGCGCCACCGGCGCCGGCGTAAAGATGTATTCCCGCCGGCGATCGCCCGCGCGCGCCCGATCGATGACCGCGCAGAAGCCCGAGAGAATCTCCCCGAACATCACGCTCGCGGTGCTGGCCCTGGGCTCGCTCTCCTACGCCGTGCTGAGCGGCGCCGTGATCCCCGCGCTGCCGACGTTCCAGCACGACCTGCACACCACGGAGACGGGTGTGACGTGGATCCTGACCGCGTACCTGCTGGCGGCGTCGGTCGGGACGTCGATCCTCGGCCGCCTGGGCGACATGTACGGCAAGGAGCGGGTGCTGCTGTGGACTCTCCTGATCCTCGCCGCCGGGACGCTGCTGTCGGCGGTCGGCAACTCGCTGCTGCTCGTCGTCATCGGGCGTGCCCTGCAGGGCGCTGCGGGCGGCATCTTCCCGCTGGCGTTCGGCATCGTTCGCGACGAGTTTCCGCGTGAGCGGGTGGCCGGCAGCATCGGGATGCTGTCGGCGATCCTCGGTGTTGGCGGTGGCGCGGGCATCGTGGGCGGCGGCATCGTCGTCGAGCACCTCAGCTGGCACTGGCTGTTCTGGATCCCGCTCGTCGTGATCGTCATCGCGGCGGTCTTCACCTGGCGTTTCGTCCCCGAGTCGCCGATCCGGGTTCCGGGCAGGGTGAACTGGGGCGCGGCGTTCCTGATGACCGTCGGGATCTCGGCCGCGCTGCTGGCGGTCAGCGAGACCACCGCCTGGGGGTGGGGGTCGGTGAAGACCATCGGCCTACTCGCCGGCGGGCTGGCGGTGTGCGTGGTGTGGGTCGCTGTCGAGGCGCGCAGCTCCAACCCGCTCGTCGACATGAGGATGATGCGCGTGCGGGGCGTGTGGACGACGAACACGGCCGCGTTCCTGATCGGGGCCGGCATGTACTCGGCGTTCGTGATCATTCCGCAGTTCGCGCAACTGCCAAAGAGCACCGGGTTCGGCTTCGGCTCCTCGGTCGTCGTGTCCGGCCTGTACCTGTTGCCGATGGCCACGACGATGATGCTAATGAGCCTGAGGGCGGGGCCGATCGCCGCGCGCTACGGGTCGCGCCTGGCGCTGATCGTCGGCAGTGCGATCACCGCGGGCGCGTTCGTGATCCTCGTCGTCGCGCACGCGCATCCGATCGACCTGCTGGTCAGCTCGGGGCTGATGGGGATCGGGATCGGCCTCGCCTTCGCGGCGCTCGGCAACCTGATCGTCGGGGCGGTGCCGCCGCATCAGACCGGCATCGCCTCCGGCATGAACACCGTGATGCGGACACTCGGCGGCGCGCTCGGCGCTCAGATCGCGGCGACGTTCATCGCCGGGCACACGGCTCACGGGCTGCCGACCGTGACGGGCTTCACAGAATCGTTCGTGCTAGCCACGGCCTTCCTGCTGGCCGGCATCCTGGCCGCGGTGGGCGTCCCCCGAAGCGGCCGAGCGAGCGACACTCCCTCCGCCGATCCGCGCGGCCACCATGCTGATCCGCGCGCTGAGCATCCCCTGAAGACGGTCGGCGGTCGCGCGGACGCGACCTGAGGGCTCCGGCGAGTCCGCACGCGCGGGCGGGCCGGCGCTTCGTGTGCAGTCGCGGCGGGCGAGTTCTGCACGCGCTGACCGGCGGCCCCGGCCCGCCTGGAGCCACCTGGCCTCGGGTGGAGCCGCCACGCGCCCAACATGCGGGAAGCCCGGCCTAGCGGCCGGGCTTCCAGGTGCGTTTGATGGGCGTTGCTCACCAGCAATGGTCGCGGGCCGGGGCCCACGACCTGGCCGGCGTCACTTCAGCCGGGGGAGCTGCTTGAGCTCGAGACTGATCAGCCTGTGAGCCTTCAGCCTGGGATGAGCCTTCAGCTGAATCGGGACGACGCCGGTCGCCGACGTTCCCCGGGATGTCGCAGTTGCGGCACTCGCGGACGCAGGCAGCGCGCACGCCAGAGCCACAATGCCGATGGCGAATCCTTTTCGCATATTCGAGTACCTCCGCGGCAATTGGGTGCGGCGCCGCTTCAGGCGCCACGACTTGTGGGTCATGCATGTCCCGTGAAAGATCACGTGCTCCGTCATCGGCCGGTCCTTTGGCGCAGCCGTAAGGCCGCCGCTCTGAAGCGGTCACACGTCTAGGACATTCGTCGTCCGTGCGCGACGGCCGCGCGCCGGTCCCGGCGACTCAGGGGCCGGCGTCCGGAGGGTGAGCCGCGAGATATTCGCGCGCCAGGCCCGCCGGCGCCCGCGCGAGCCAGGCCTCGACGATCAGCTCCTCGAGCTCGTCGAGCGCGATCCGCCCCAGGCGCACCAGCACGGCGGCGAAGCCGTCGAAATGCGGTGTCGTGAAGAAGACGGCGGGGTCGTCGGCCAGCAGCGCCTCCTTCGCGCCGAGATGCTCCACCCGTACGCCCAGGATCGCTCCCGTGGGCGCGTTGTCGCCGAGCGCCGCCAGGTCGGCCTGGCGAAGCGGGCGCTCCCACACGAAGCCCTTGCCGCGGACACGCCAGAAAGCGCTTCCGTGCGACGGCCGCTCGTCGGTCTCCGGCAGCGCAAGGGCGATGCGCCGCACGTCATCCCAGTCCGCCATGGGCGAACAGTAGAGCGCTGCCGGGCCGGTGCGCGGGCGTGCGCCGGCCGGCCCCGGCCGGCCCCGGTTTGCGCGGAGCGCTCCCATGCGCCACCCGCGTCATCCGCTACCTTCCTCCGCAGTGTCCTCGTACGCGCAGACGCTGGTGTGGTGACAGCGCCGCTGGAATTCCGCGAGCGGCTGGCGGACGGTGAGCCGGATGGCCTGCTCGTGCTCCACCATGGTCGGGGCGCCGACGAGTTCGACCTGCTCCCGCTCGGCGACGTGCTCGACCCGAAGCGACGACTGCACGTCGTGACGCCCGCCGCGCCACTGATGCTGCCGGGACTGCCTGGGCGCCATTGGTACGTCGTGCCGCGCGTCGGACATCCCGACCCCGACAGCTTCCACGCCGCCTGCGACGCGCTCGCCACCCTCCACGACGCCCTCTGGGAGCGCACGGCGATCACACCGGAGCGGACCGTGCTCGGCGGCTTTTCGATGGGAACGGTGATGAGCTACGCGCTGGGCCTCGGTCCCGGCCGTCCCGTGCCCGCGGGAATCCTCGCCTTCTCCGGCTTCGTGCCGGCGCTCGACGACTGGCAGCCGGACCTCGCCACACGCGCGGGACTGCGGACGTTCATCGCGCACGGACGGCGCGACCCGGTGATCGGAGTCGAGTTCGGCCGTGCCGCACGTGAACTGCTCAGCGGCGGCGGCCTCGACGTGTCCTACCACGAGTCCGATCTCGGCCACCAGATCGACCCTGCTCACGTCGTCGCGGCGCATCGCTGGCTCGCCGCGGCGCTGGTCAGTCGCTGACGCGCTCCTCGTCGGCTTCGCCGTAGACGGAGTCGGTCAGCTCCTCGTCGGGTTCAGCGTCGCGCAGGATCTTCGTCGTCGTGTGCTCGTCGCCGTGCGAAGCGTGCTCGATCAGCTCGCGTTCGGCGAGCTCGAAGCCCTCGGACTCACCGCCGCCGGCCTCCTCGACGGCGCGGCGCTCCTCGTGGCGGCGGTGCGCGACCTCGGCGTCCTGCTCTGGGTTCGAGTATTCGGTCATCACGCGACTGTACTCGCAACCACTCCTCGGCCGCCGGTTCGGCCGGCGCCAGGGCGCTTCGCAGGTCGTTTCGCGAGGCGCCGCCGCTCAGGCTTGCGGCGAGCGGCCACCGACGCGTGACGGCGAGCGGTCGCCGACGCGCGCCAGCAGCCAGCGCGCGACGCCGAGCAGCGAGCGGTCGTCGTGTGCCGCGCCGACCAGCTGCAACCCGATCGGCAGCCCGGCGGGCGTCCAGGCACCGGGAAGCGCGAGCGCCGGGCCGCCCAGCAGCGTGAACGGCCGGCAGAGCAGCGAGTCGCCGGTCGACCCTTCGTCGAGCTTCGGTGGCACGCCGAGCGTGCTCGGTGCGAGCACCGCGTCGAACGCGCGCAGGCGATCCTGCCACCGCCAGCGCTGTTCGTCCGCGAGGCGGCGCGCGGCCAGGTAGTCGGAGCGTGTGACAGCGCGGCCGGCCGCGATGTAGCCGCGCAGCTCCGCGCTCACCAGCTCTCCGTGCCAGTCCGCTTCGCGGCCCAGCGCCCACGCGGTCTCGGCCTGCTGGATCGTCTCCTGGGCGTCGGCGAGCAGCTCGAACGCCACCGGGAGCTCCGCCTGCGAGATGGCCGCTCCCGCCGTCGCCGCGGCGCCGAGATAGTCCTCGATCGCGTTGCGCGCCGCCGCCTCGAGGTGGTCCCAGGCGATGCGCAGAAAGCCGATCCGCGGACCGGCCTGCGGATCGGCGCCACGCGCAGCGGCGGCGCCGTCGGCGCCCCCGGCGCCCTCGAGCGACCGGCTCGCCCGCGCGGCGGCCATGCCGGCCGGCGCCGCGGACACCGCAGCGAGGGCAAGCTCGAGATCCTCGACGTTGCGCGCGAACAACCCGGCCGTGTCGAGCGTCGCCGAGGTCGGCAGGACACCCCCAAGCGGCAGCACGCCCAGGGTCGGCTTGAGGCCGAGCACGCCACAGTAGGACGCGGGGCGCACGATCGAGCCGGCGGTCTGGGTGCCGGTGGCAAGCGGCACCATCCGTGCCGCCACGGCAGCCGCCGAGCCACTCGAGGAGCCGCCCGGCGTGCGCTCGAGATCGAGTGGGTTGCGGGTGTCGCTGGGATGCTTCCAGGCGAACTCGCTGGTCTTGGTCTTGCCGACGATCACCGCGCCGGCCGCGCGCAGCAGGCTCACCAGCGCCGCGTCGGCGCGCGGCCGGTACCCGCGGTAGATCGGCGAGCCGTACTCGGTCGGCAGCTCGGCGGTGTTGAAGATGTCCTTCACCGCCACCGGCACGCCGAGCAGCGGCAGTTTCGCGGCGGCTTCGGGGGAGAGCTTGTCGAGCTCGCGGGCGCGATCGATCGCGACGTCGCCCGGCTGCGTCGCGAACGCGTGGATCGGCCCGTCGAGCTTGGCGATCGCCACGTTGGCGGCCGCCGCGGCCTCGACGCAGCTCAGCCGCCGTTCGCGGATCAGCCGCGCGATCTCCGCGGCACCCAGCTCGCCGTAGGGCGCCACGTCGTTCGACACAGGACGCAGCCTACGCCAAGCCGCGAGCGCCCGGCCGCGCTGGCGGCCAGAGCGCGCTCGCGCGTCCGGGCGACCCGCGTCGTCTACGATGCGCCGTCGCCGCAGGGCCGGTCAGCTCGCAGGAGGCACGCACGCACGTCGATCCATACATCGTTCTCGGCAGCGCCGTGGTCGGCTTTCTCGTCGGCATGACGGGCGCCGGCGGTGGCGCCCTGATGACGCCGATGCTGATCCTGCTGTTCGGGGTGACGCCGTCGGCGGCGATCTCGAGCGACCTCGTCGCGGCTGTCGTGATGCGCCCGATCGGGGCAGGCGTGCATCTGCGCCGCGGCACCGTCAACCGCGGACTCGTGGGCTGGATGGTGCTGGGCTCGGTGCCGATGGCGTTCCTCGGCGCCTATCTGCTGCACCTGATGGGCAACTCCAGCTCGGCTCAGAAGAACATCGAGGTGGCGCTCGGCGCCGCGCTGCTCGTCGGTGCGGCGGCGATGGTGCTGCGCTACGCGCTGGACCGGCGGTCCGGGCAGGAGCGGACCGGGCTGGTCGCGCAGGTCCGCGCCAGGCCGCTGCCGACCGTCCTGATCGGGATGCTCGGCGGCGTCGTCGTCGGCATGACATCGGTCGGCTCCGGCTCGCTGATGATCGTGCTGCTGCTCTTCGTCTATCCGATGCTGGGCGCGAAGCAGCTCGTCGGCACCGATCTCACGCAGGCGGTTCCGCTGACGATCGCCGCGGCGCTTGGGGCGCTCGCGTTCGGACACGTCGAGTTCGGCGTGACGTTGTCGCTGGTCATCGGCAGCGTCCCGGCGGTGCTGATCGGCTCGCTGATCTCGTCGAGCGTGCCCGACCGCTACGTGCGGCCGGCGATCACGTTCGTGATCTTCGCCTCCGGCCTGAAGTACGTGGGCCTCGGGACGACCGCGCTTGGCTGGGTGCTCTGCGCGGTGCTGCTCGCAGGCGCCGGGGCGTGGACGGTGAGCGCCCGTCCCTGGACCCACTGAGGGGCCGTGCCACGGAGGGCGCCGCGCCACTGAGGGGCCGCGCCACTGAGAAGCCGCGCCACCGAGAAGCCGCGCCACCGAGAAGCCGCGCCGCCTCAGCTGGGCCGGGGCTGTTCCACCGCCACGCGCGCTGCCAGCACGGCCTCGTAGGCGCGAGTCACGTCGGCGCGGTCGGCCGCCTCGCGCACCGTCTCGAGGTTGCCAGTCTGGACGCGCCGGGCCTGCTCGATCAGCACGTCACGCTGCGCGCCGGTCGTCGTGTACTCCATGACCTTCTCCAGCGCGTCGAGCTGGCGAATCATCACAGCCGGCATGCCCGAGCTCGCCTGGCGGATCTTCTCGTAGGCACGCTCGACGATCCGCTGGTAGCCGACGGCGGCCGAGATCAGCCGGATCTGGCCGCTCTCGTCGCGGTGGATCTGCGTCGGCGACCACTCCGCGGCGATCTTGCACAGGCTCTCGCCGAGCCAGTCGATGCACGTCAGCGCCGTGAACGTGTCGTTGACGGCTGCCGAGAGCGCGCGGATCGCGATCTCGACCAACTGGTCGACGGCGAAGCTGAGGTCCTGCGCGAGCGTGCGGTAGGGACCGGTGAGGTGCGCCCGTTCGAGGCTGCGCGTGACGGTCTCGGCGGCCTCCGGCGGCCACACCGTCGCCAGCGGGTGTCCCTGGACGAGGAAGTGGCCGGGGCGGTAGTGCAGGTGTATCACGGCGTTCGAGCGGCTCGCGATCCGCACCAGCGTGTCGTACTGCACGAACTGCAGGTACCCGCTTCGCGCCGTTCGCACCACCCCGCTGCACTCGGCCATCTTGAGCTCGATCTCGGTCAGCGAGAGGCCGTTCGGGGCAACCCTGTCGGACTCGCCGCGCCAGCGCTCCGCTGCGATCGCGGTTGCGAGATCGCCGGCGATGCTGGCGATCACCTGCGGCAGCTGGATCGAGCTGGTGATGTGGTTGATGAAGTAGATCAGCACCCCCATGTCGAGCACGAGCGCGAGCAGCGCCACGGTGATCGAGATGTTCGGCACGAACGGGTGGTGGGTGCCGTTGCCGATCGCCACCAGCGCCAGCACGGAGTAGACGAACGTGGCCACGAACGCGCCGAGGGTGTGCTGGGTTCCGCGGTCGCGAATGAAGTTGCGCAGCATCCGCGGGCCGAACTGGGTCGAGGCCAGCGTGAGCGCGACGATCGTGATCGAGAAGACGACGCCGACGACGGTGATCACGGCCGCCGCCATCGTCGTGAGGATCTGACGGGCGCCGTCCGCGCCCGGCTGGATCACCCAGGAAGGCAGTCTGAAGTCGCCGCTGTGGGCGGCGTGATCGAGCGCGTAGGTGCCCGCGAAGATCAGCACGGCCAGCAGCACCTCCAGCGACGGCACGAGCCAGAGATTGGTGCGCAGCGACTCCCGCCGCCAGGCGGGGATCCGCGAGGTCAGCGGGCGCATGTGTGGGGTAAGCGGCGTTTCATGGCAGCACGAATCTGCGCCGACCAGGCTTCCCGGCTCACCGCGCTGGATCTTACGCGGTGCGCGGACTTCGGCCCTCAACACGGGCAGCGACGTCCGCGACCGGCGGGCGCGAGCGCGAATAACATCCGCGCGCAAATGGCACGCCGCAGCCTGCCGCTCGTCGCGCTCGTGTTCCTCGCGCTCGTTCCGGCCGCCCAGGCCACGGTGTCGCAGACGCCGGACGTCACCGACACGCATTACAGCTCGGTGCTGCGGCGTGTCTACCCCGTCGTGAAGGGCGTCTCCTGGCGGGTGATCGACCTCAATGACGAGATCGAGCTGATCAATCACAGCCGCGAGACGGTCACCGTGTTCGGTTACTCGCGTTCGTCGGCGAACGTCGGCTACGACGGCGGGCCCTACGCGCGAATCCTCCCCGACGGCACTGTTCAGGTCAACGAGAACTCGCAGGCCTACTACCTCAACACCAGCTTCTTCGCCGACTACGCGAACGTGCCGTCGAACGCGACGCCGAGCGGTTACCCGCTCGACTGGGTGAAGCTAGCGAAAACCGGCGAGTTCCTGTGGCACGACCACCGGATCCACTTCACGAGTCCCGTGACGCCGGCGATCGTCACGAATGTGCATCGCCGGACCCTGGTCCTCACCTGGTACGTCCCGATCCAGGTCGGCTCGACCAGGGGATACCTCTACGGCAAGCTGTACTGGAACGCCGAGAAGTCGTTCTCCTTCCCGATTGGTGCAATCATCGCGTTCATCTTGGTCGTGATGGGAGGAGCGGCTCTGGTGATCGTCGTGCGCCGGCGGCGCGGACCCACGCCGCCACGGGAGGCCTGGTGAACGGCCTGCTGTTCATGGCGCCGGCGCTCGCTTTCGCGCTCGCCCTCTTCGCGCGGCGCTTCCCCGGCGAGCGGCAGTTGAACGCGCTCGTCGCCCGGCGCCGGCGCCGGCCGCGCCGCGCGCCAGCCCGCGTGATCGCAGCAGCCCGGGCGCCGTGGGCGCTCGTGCCCCACGGCAGCGGTCTTATGGCCGGCGCGTTGGCGACGCGCCCGCCGCCGCCGGCGCTCCAGGTCTGACCGCGCTCCGCCCGGACCGGGAGGGGCGCTCGTCCCCCAAACCGGCCGCAACAGGCAGGAGCCATGTCCCACCGCAAACGTACTCTCACAGTCGCGTTCGCGACGGCGCTGTGCGCTTTCGCGATCGTCCCCGCCGTGGCGTCGGCGCACGCCGTGCTGCTCGCCACCCAGCCGGTCACGGGCACCACCGTCAGGAGCACCCCGCGCGAGGTGATCTTCGAGTTCAACCAGGCCGTCGGCGGCACGCTCGGCGCCGTGCGCGTCTACAACGGCACCGGCGGCGAGGTCGATGACGGCGACGTCTCCCACCCGGGCGGGAACGAGCACTGGATGGGGGTCGGCCTGCCGGCGCACCTGCCCGACGGCACATACACCGCCACCTACCGCGTCATCTCGGCCGACACGCACATCGTCTACGGCGGCCTGGTGTTCAACATCGGTCACGCGTCGCGCTCGACGCAGACCGTCGCGGGGCTGATCAACCGAAACCGCGCAGGGCCGGTGACCAACGTCGCCTTCGGCGCGGCGCGGGCGCTCGACTACCTCTCGATCGCACTGGTCGTCGGCACGCTCGTGTTCCTGTTGTGGGTGACCCCGGCGGCGCTCCTCGGCGGCACCTTCGAGCGCCGCGCATGGACGCTGCTGGGCGCCGGCCTGGCGCTCGGGGTCCTGATCGGCGTGCTCGGAATCCTGCTTCAGGGGGCCGAGGCGTCAGGCCTCTCGCTGTGGGCGTCGCTGAAGTGGTCGGTGATCTCGAACGTGCTCTCCAGCCGCTTCGGCTGGGTCTGGGGGATCAGGGCGGTGCTGTTCGCGCTCTCGCTGGCCGGCCTCGCGCTGCGCCGGCGGAGCGCCTTCAGGGGATGGCTGATCGGCGTGTCCGCCTACGCCGTCGCGACCCCCGCGCTCGCCGGCCACGCCTCGATCCAGTCGCCGGTGTGGGCGTTCTTCCCCGCAGACGTCGCCCATGTCCTGGCCGCGAGCGTGTGGGTGGGGGGGATCGCGTGCATCGTCCTCGCGCTGCCGCTGGCGACGCGGGCCGTCGAGCCCGCGCAGCGAACCGTGATGCTGGTCGAGGTGCTGGGCCGCTTCTCGCCGCTCGCGCTCGCGGCGGTCGGGGTGCTCGCGGTCACGGGCGTCGTGCAGGCCTACATCGACATTCGCAGCTTGGGTGAGCTGACACACACGACCTACGGCGAGCTGGTGCTGCTGAAGACGGGGCTGCTGGGTCTGCTGATTGGGCTCGGAGCGATCAACCGCGAGCGCGTGATCCCGACGCTCCGCCGGCTCGCCGAGGCCGGCTCGACACCGGGCGAGACCGGCGTGCTGTTGCGGCGCTCCACGCGCGGTGAGCTCGCCACGATGGCCTGCGTGTTCGCGGTCACGGCGGCACTGGTCGCGTTTGCGCCGCCGATCGACGCCGCGACCGGTCCCTTCGCGCTGAACACGCGGCTTGGTCCGGCGGAGCTCGAGGCCGTGATCGAACCGGCGCAGGTCGGCGCCAACGCGATGCACCTCTACCTGATCCACGCGACCACCGGCGCGGCGTTCACCCAGACCAAGCAGATCACCGTCACCGCCGCGCTGCCGTCGAAGGGGATCGGCCCACTGAGCGAGACCGCATACGTCTCCGGCCCCGGTCACTACACGGTCCCCGACGCGATCCTCTCGCCGGCGGGCACCTGGACGGTCACGATCACCGACCGGGTGTCGCTGTTCGACCAGTACAGCGTCACGCTGCACGTGCCGGTGCGGTGAGCGCAGCGCTCGCCCACGCCGCGCTGTTCCTGCCCCCGGCCGCGGTGCTGTGGACGCTGCTGGCGCTCGGGCGCTACCCCGGCGAGGCGGCGGTCACGCGGCTGGCTGGGCGCGGGCGGCGATGCCCGGTGCGTCCGCCGCGCCTGGCGGCGCGCATTCCGGCCACGGCCACGCGGCGCACGCTCGATCCCCTGGCCTGCTCGCTCGCCGGTCGCGCCCCTCCCGCGGGACGGATCTCGCCGAGTTCGTCCATCAAACCTGAAGGGAGCAGTTGTGAAGCCACTCGCAAGCCTGATCGCGGCGTTCGCCGCGCTCGCATTGCCGGCCGCCGCCGCGGCCCACATCAGCCTGCACCCGAACGAGATCCCCGCCGGGGCCTTCGTCACGCTCAACGTGCGTGTCCCGGGTGAGCAGCCGGGCGCGTACGCCTACAAGGTCGTGATGCAGATGCCGCCCGGGTTCACCGACGTGGATGTCGAGAACATTCCCGGCTGGACGGCGCAGGAGACGATCACGAACCTGAAGAAGCCGCTGGCGACACCCGACGGGCCGGTCGACCAGGTCGTCTCGCAGGTCAGCTGGACCGGTGACCGCTCGGCACTCGGGCGACTCGACAACGGCTACTTCGTGCAGTTCCCGCTGGACATCACGATCCCGTCGAACCTCGCCGGGAAGTCGCTGACGTTCAAGACGGTCGAGTTCTATTCGAACGGGCAGAACGCGTACTGGATCGGGCCGCCGTCAGCGACCTACCCGGCGCCGACGATCAACATCACGCCGGCCGGCGGGGTGATCGAGGACGTGGCCGGCAACGAGGCGGGACCGCTGCCAGGGTTCGTCCCGACCGGGCAGGCAACGGCCACCGCGCCGGCGTCGACCTCCGGCTCGAACACGCTCGCGATCGTCGCGATCGTGCTCGCGGCGCTCGCGCTGCTCACGACTGGCGCGACCGTGCTGGCGCGGCGGCGCGCCGCCTGAGGGAGGGGAGCTCGCGGCGCCACCGTGGCGCCGCGAGCGATCCGCCGCGACACCGTATGTAACGCCTGCTCCTCCAGGCGTTACCGCCGCGGTCGCCGCCAGGGCATGTTTTATCGCGCCTTACGGCGCCGGAAATCGCCGTCTGCGCGGCGCCACGCCGCGAGCCGGGGCCGGCCGCCGGCTCGTGCGTCCCGGCCGTCGGGTGAAGGTATCGTTGCGCATCCGATGGCCTCCGAGCTGAAGACGACCGTCACCGAACTGCCGCAGTCGCGGGTGCGCGTGGAGGTCGAGGTGCCCGCCGAGGAGGTCGCGCGCGCGACGCAGGCGACGGCGGCGCGAATCGGGCGCGAGCTCAAGCTCGCCGGCTTCCGGCAGGGCAAGGTCCCGGCGGCGGTCGTGATCGGGAGGATGGGGCGCGAAGCCGTCGTCGACGACGCCGTGCGCGACCGCCTCGCTCGGTGGTACACGCAGGCGATCGGCCACTCCGCGGTCGTCACCGTCGGTGATCCCGACTTCACGATCGGCGAGCTGCCCGGGGAGCACGAGCCGTTCCACTTCTCGTTCGAGATCGGCGTGCGACCCGTGGCGACGCTCGCGCAGTGGCGCGGCATCGAGGCGCCGCGCCGCGAGCCCGAGGTGCGCCGAGGAGGAGATCGACGCGCAGATCGAGCAGGCCCGCGAACGGCTCGCCCGCCTCGACACCGTGGAGCGCGCGGCGACCGCCGGCGACTTCGTCGTGATCGACTACACCGCCACGATCGACGGCGAGCCGATCGAGGGTGGCGAGGGCCGCGCGCAGCTGGTCGAGCTGGCCGCCGGCCGGCTGATTCCCGGATTCGAGGAGGGGCTGATCGGGGTCCGCGGCGGCGAGCAGCGCACGCTTGAGCTGCACTTCCCCGACGACTACGGCGCCGGCGAGCTGGCCGGGCGCGATGCGATCTTCGAGGTCAGCGTCGCCGAGGTGCGCGAGAAGATCCTCCCCGAGCTCGATGACGATTTCGCGCTCGAGGCGGCCGGCCTCGACAGCATGCAGGAGTTGCGCGATGACCTGCGCACCCGCCTGCTGCAGGTCGACCAGCGGGCCGTCGAGAACGAGTTTCGAAACGCGGTGCTCGCCGCCGCGGCCGATGCCGCGACGATCACTGTGCCCGAGTCGCTCGTCGAGGCCCGCGCGCGCGAGGCGCTCGAGCGCAGCCTCCACACGCTCTCACAGCGGGGCGTCACCAGGGAGTCTTACCTCAAGATCGCCGGCGCGACCGAGGATGAGCTGATCGAGAACGCCCGTCCAAGCGCCGAGCGCGCACTGCGATCGGAGGCCGTGATCGCGGCGATCGTGGCGTCCGAGGCGATCGAGCCAAGCGACGACGAGCTGCTCGCGGCGCTCCAAGCGAGCGCCCAGCCCGATGAGAGCGGACGCGTGGCCGACCCGAAGAAGCTGCTCGCCCAGCTGCGCCGCGCCGGGCGCCTCGAGGAGCTGCGCGCCGACGTCGCCGCCGACCAGGCGCTGGATCGCCTCGTCGAGGCGGCGGTGGCAATCACGCCGGAGCGGGCGGCGGCGCGCGAGAAGCTCTGGACGCCCGGGTCTTAGGACGCTGTTTGCACGCTCGCGCGCCGCGCGCGAGCGCCGTTGCAGCGCGGGGTAGGCTGCCGGAGCGGCCAAGCCCGGTTGGTAGAGTTGGCTTGGAGGCGGTGCTGCTTTGCACTTGCCCGCAGGATTCAGAGCCGGGCAAGCGAAACAAAGCGAGGACCATGAGCCCACTGATCCCGATGGTTGTCGAGCAGACGTCCCGGGGCGAGCGCGCGTTCGACATCTACAGCCGCTTGCTCAACGAGCGGATCATTTTCCTGGGGACGCCGATCGACGACCAGATCGCGAACCTGATCGTGGCGCAGCTGCTGCACCTCGAGAGCGAGGATCCCGAGAAGGACATCTCGCTCTACATCAACTCGCCCGGCGGGTCGGTGTATGCGGGGCTCGCGATCTACGACACGATGCAGTTCGTCAAGCCGGACGTGCAGACGATCTGCGTGGGCATCGCGATGTCGATGGGCGCGCTGCTGCTGGCCGGCGGCGCGAAGGGCAAGCGGATGGCGCTGCCGAACGCAAAGATCCTGATCCACCAGGTCAGCTCAAGCTTCCAGGGGCAGGCGACCGACATTGAGATCCATGCCCGCGAGATCATCGACGTGCGCCGCCGTCTCGACGAGATCATTGCCCTGCACACCGGCAAGTCGGTCGACGAGGTCAAGACCGACACCGAGCGCGACTACTTCATGAGCTCTGAGGAAGCGACCGCGTACGGGATCATCGACCGCGTGATCACCGAGCACTAGCAGAAGTCGATGGCTCGTCCGACCGATTCAAACGAACAGCTGCTCTGCAGCTTCTGCGGCAAGTCGCAGCGGCAGGTCAAGAAGCTGATCGCCGGCCCGGGCGTCTACATCTGCGACGAGTGCATCGATCTGTGCAACGAGATCATCGACGAGGAGCTCGTCGCCCCGGCGAGCTTCGACATCTCGGACCTGCCCAAGCCGCGCGAGATCTACGACGTCCTCGACGAGTACGTGATCGGCCAGGACAACGCCAAGCGCACGCTCTCGGTGGCCGTCTACAACCATTACAAGCGCGTCCAGATGATGGCCGTCGACGACGCCGAGATCGAGCTGCAGAAGTCGAACATCCTGCTGCTCGGCCCGACCGGCTGTGGCAAGACGCTGCTCGCGCAAACGCTCGCGCGGATCCTCAACGTGCCCTTCGCGATCGCCGACGCGACCGCCCTGACCGAGGCCGGCTACGTTGGCGAGGACGTCGAGAACATCCTCCTGAAGCTGATCCAGGCCGCCGACTACGACGTCAAGAAGGCCGAGACCGGGATCATCTACATCGACGAGGTCGACAAGATCGCCCGCAAGGCCGACAACCCGTCGATCACCCGCGACGTCTCCGGCGAGGGGGTCCAGCAGGCGCTGCTGAAGATCCTTGAGGGCACCTCCGCCTCGGTGCCGCCGCAGGGTGGGCGCAAGCATCCCCACCAGGAGTTCCTGACGATCGACACGACCAACATCCTCTTCATCTGCGGCGGCGCGTTTGCGAACCTCGACCGCGTGATCGAGCGGCGGATCGGCCACAAGGGTGTCGGCTTCGGCGCGGCGATCGCGGAGCGCCAGACGAAGGACCCCGGCGAGATCTTCGAGCGATGCCTGCCCGAGGATCTCGTGCTCTACGGCCTGATCCCCGAGTTCATTGGCCGCCTGCCCGTGATGTCGGCCGTCCACCAGCTGACCCATGGCGACCTCGTCGCGATCCTCACCGAGCCCCGCAACGCGCTCGTCAAGCAGTTCCAGCGCTTCTTCTCCTTCGACGGAATCGAGCTCGTCTTCTCCGACGACGCGCTGGTCGCCGTCGCCGAGAAGGCGCTCGAGCGCGAGACTGGCGCACGCGGCCTGCGGTCGATCATCGAAGAGGTGCTGCTCGAGGTGCAGTTCGAGCTGCCGTCGCGCCGCGACGTCAAGAAATGCGTCGTCACACGCGAGACCGTGGAGAAGGGGCTCACCCCGACGCTGGTGACGGAGGCCGTTCCCGAGGACGCGGCCGCCTCCGGCGAGAGCCTCGAAGAGGCCGGCTGAGGCGGGCCTCGCGGCCTGATCGGACGCGCCGGTAGCCTACGGCTTCGGTGTCCTCCCAACGCCCCATCAAGGAACTCGAAGACCGCACGCGCTTCGAGCCGGCCGAGGTCGAGCCGCGCCTGATCGCGCAGTGGCTGCACTCCGGGCTGTTTCATCCCGAGCCGCTCGGCACGCCCGAGGAGAACTATTCGATCGCGATTCCGCCGCCGAACGTCACCGGCGCGCTGCACATGGGTCACGCCTTCGGCGGCACGATCCAGGATGTCCTGATCCGCCAGGCGCGGATGCGCGGGCAGCGCGCCAAGTGGATCTTCGGCACCGATCATGCCGGCATCGCCACCCAGACCCAGGTCGAGCGCCAGCTGATCCGCGAGGGCAGCAGCCGCGAGGAGCTCGGACGCGAGGCGTTCATCGAGCGGACCTGGCGCTGGCGCGAGGAGTATGGCTCGACGATCGTCGAGCAGTACAAGCGTCTCGGCGCGTCATGCGACTACGAGGACGAGCGTTTCACGCTCGATCCCGCCTATGCCGACGCGGTGGTGCGTGTGTTCGTCGCGCTCTACGAACGTGGCCTGATCGTGCGTGACAACTACCTCGTCAACTGGGATCCGGGGAGCGGCTCGGCGATCTCCGATCTCGAGGTCGAGGATCGCGAGGAGACCGACACCCTGTACAGCATCGGCTACCCGCTCGCCGACGCCAGCGGCGAGCTCGTCGTCGCCACGGTGCGCCCGGAGACGATGCTCGCCGACGTCGCCGTCGCGGTCCATCCCGACGACGAGCGCTACAGCAGTCTCGTCGGGCGCGAGGTCATTCTGCCGCTGGTCGGCCGGCGGCTGCCGATCATCGCGGACGAGTACGTCAAGCGCGACTTCGGTACCGGCGCGCTGAAGGTCACGCCGGGCCACGACCCCAACGACTTCGAGCTCGGCCGCCGTCACGGGCTCGAGGTTCTGTCGGTGATCGGCGAGGACGGCCGCATGCGCGAGTCGGCGGGTCCGGCGTTCGCCGGCCTGCGAGTCGCCGAGGCGCAGAGCGCCGTCGTTGCGGCGCTCGAGGCCGAGGGGCTGCTGCGGGCGCGTGAGCCGCACACCCACGCCGTACCGTTCTCGCACCGCTCGGGCGAGCGCATCGAGCCGCTGATCTCGCTGCAGTGGTTCATGCGCATGGAGGATCTCGCGGCGCCGGCGATCGACGCCGTCGAGCGCGGCGATGTCCGCTTCTTCCCGGAACGCTGGGGCGGCGTCTATCTGCGCTGGATGGAAGAGATCCGCCCGTGGTGCGTGTCGCGCCAGCTGTGGTGGGGCCACCGCCTGCCCGTGTACTACTGCGACGCCTGCGAGGAGACCTACGTCGCGGCGGTCGCACCGGAACGCTGCGGCGCCTGCGACGGGCCGCTGCGCCAGGACCCGGACGTGCTCGACACCTGGTTCTCGAGCGCGCTGTGGCCGTTCGCGACGCTCGGCTGGCCGCAGCAGACGGCGCAGCTGCGCGCCTTCTATCCGACCGACGCGCTCGTCACGGCGCGCGAGATCATCTATCTCTGGGTCGCGCGGATGATCATGATGGGCCTGCAGTTCACGGGCCGCGTCCCGTTCCGCGACGTCTACATCACCTCGGTGATCCAGGCGCCCGACGGCCGGCGGATGTCGAAGTCGCTCGGCACCGGGATCGACCCGCTCGACGAGATCGATCGCAGCGGCGCCGACGCCGTGCGCTTCGGCATGCTCGCGATGTCCTCGACGCAGGACGTGCGCTACAGCGTCGAGAAGATCGAGCAGGGCGAGCGGCTGGCGAACAAGCTGTTCAACGCGGCGCGCTTCGTGCTGCTGAAGCTCGGCGAGGAGGCCGCTCCAGCCGAAGCGATGCCGGCCGCGGTGGAGGACCGCTGGATCCTCTCGCGCCTGGCGCGCTTCGAGCGCGAGCTGCGCGAGCGGATCGCCGCCTACGACTTCTCGCGCGCCGCGCTCGCGCTCTACGACTTCGTCTACGCCGATCTGTGCGACTGGTACATCGAGCTGGTCAAGGGCCGCATCGGCGAGCCGGAGCTGCGCGCCACGTTGCGTTTCCTGCTGCGCGAGACGCTGGCGCTCGCGCACCCGCTGATGCCGTTCGTGACCGAGGAGCTCTGGCAGTACGTGCGTGAGCCCCACGAGGGCCTGCTCGCCGGCGTGGTCCGGCCGCCCGGCGACGGCGCGGCGATCGACCCCGCTGCGGAGGCGGCGCTCGAGCGAGTGATCGCGGCGACCCAGGCGATCCGCAGCTGGCGCGACGAGGTCGGAGTCAAGCCGGGCGCGACGCTCGCCGCGCGCCTCGACGCCGACGGCTACGAGCAGCTCGAGCCGCTGCTCGCGCGGATCGCCAGGCTGCAGCTGAGCGCCGGCGGCGAGGCGCCGGTGGCGAGCGTGACGATCCCCGGCGGGGTGCTGGGGATCCTCGACGGCGTCGATCTGAGCGCACACGCGGAGCGCATCGCACGCGAGATCGCGAGGCTCGAAAGCGAGATCGAGCGCCTGCGCGCGAAGCTCGCAAACGCCGCCTTCGTCGCCAACGCGCCGGCCGAGCTGGTGGCCGCCGAGCGCGAGAAGCTGGCCGGCCTGGAAGGCGAGCTCGACCGGCTGCGCGGCGGTGCCGGGTGAGCTCCCGCGCGCCGGAGCCTCGCGAGGACTGGAGCGCCGACGACGCCGAGGCGCATCTGCTGGCGCGCGAGCGCTTCGGCATGCGCTTCGGCCTGGACCGCATGCGCCGCCTGCTCAACGTGCTGGAGCTGCCAACGCTCTCGTTCCCGACGATCCACGTCGTCGGCACAAACGGCAAGTCCTCGACGACGCGCATGATCGCCGCGCTGCTGGCGCGCGAGGGCCTCCGCGTCGGCTGTTTCACCTCCCCGCATCTGCTGAGCTACCGCGAGCGCATCCAGATCGCCGAGCGCGACATCGCGCCGGAGCGCTTTGCCGCGGCGATCGCGCGCACCGTGCACGCCGCCGATCTGGTCGACCGTGCGGCCTCCGAGCCCGGCGACGTCGTCACCCAGTTCGAGCTGCTGACGGCCGCCGCGCTGTGCGAGTTCGAGGCCGCCGGCGTCGAGGTGGCCGTGATCGAGGCCGGGCTCGGCGGCCGCTACGACGCGACAAACGTGATCGACTCGCGCGTCGCGGTGCTGACGAACGTGGGACTCGAGCACACGCGCTACCTGGGGCCGACGGTCGCCGACATCGCCCGCGAGAAGCTGGACGTCGTACGGCCCGGCGCGACGCTGGTCGTCGGCGCCGACCTCGCTCCCGACGCGCTGGAGCTGGCCCGGACGACCGCCGCTGAGCGCGGCGCAACGCTGGTCACCTCTAACGCTCAGGTGGAGGTTGAGCTTCGCGCCGGCGGCGGATACCAGCGCCGCAACTTCGCCGCGGCGTGCGCCGCCGCGCGGGCGTTCCTCGGTCGCGACTGCGGTCGCGAGCAGCTCGCGGCGGTCGCCGCCGAGCTGGTCGTGCGCGGTCGCTTCGAGGTGCTGGACGGCGCGCCTGTGACGCTGCTGGACGGCGCGCACAACGACGGCGGCGTCGAGGCGCTCGCCGAGTCGCTGCCCGCCTTCACAGCCGGTCGCCGGCTGGTCGCGGTGGTGTCGATCCTCGACGACAAGGACGCCGCCGGGATGCTCGCCCGGCTCCTCGTACACTGCGATGAGGTGGTTTGCACGGCTTGCACGAGTCCGCGGGCGCTGCCGGCTGCAACCCTCGCCTCGCTCGCCGGCCAGATCGGCGGGGCTCCCGCGACGATCGTCATCGAGCCGCGGCGCGCGCTCGCGCGCGCGCGCGAGCTGGCGGGCGACGACGGCGTCGTGCTGGCGACCGGCTCGATCTACCTGATCGCCGACCTGCTGCGCCCCTCGGGCACGACGGAAGGCTCGAAGCTGTGAACGACGACGACGGCCCGTCGCTGCTGTTGATGATCGGCGCCGTCGCCCTCACGGTGGCGCTGGTGATCCTCGTGTTTGTCGGGATCGGCTACCTGTTCGGCCGTCTGTTCCTGTAGCTACACTCGCAAAAAGGTGCCTGCAACGCTCGCATATTTTGGAATCCAGAACGATGGTGTCAACCTCGCCATCAACCTGCTGATCCTGTTCCTGGTGATCATCTGGCTGGCGATGATCTACTGGACGCGGACCGACGCCAAGCGGCGGATCGCCGATCCCGTGCTGGTCCTCTGCGCGACCGCGGCGGCGCTGTTCCCGTTCATCGGCACGATCGTCTACATGATCGTGCGCCCGCCGGAATACCTGGATGACGTCCGCGAGCGCGAGCTGGAGATGCAGGCCTCGGAGGCGCGGCTCGCGCAGCTCTCCTACTTCGCCTGCCAGCACTGCGGCCACGAGGTGGAGAAGGACTTCGTGATCTGTCCCAGCTGTCACAGCCGCCTGCGCGACCCGTGTCCGAACTGCCAGCGGCCGCTCGAGATGACGTGGAGCGTCTGCCCGTACTGCGAGGCCTCGGTCGTTGCGGGCCTGCATCCGCCGCGCCGGCGGCGCGAGGCGCTCGCGAGCGACGTGCCGCCCGGCACATAGGCTGTGCGCGCCGCGCCGTCCACCCCGAATAGAGGAGCCCGATGGAACGCACGCTCGTTCTCGCCAAGCCCGATGCCTATTCACGTCGCCTGAGCGGCCAGATCCTCGCTCGCTTCGAGCGCAAGGGCCTCGTGCCGGTCGCGCTGCGCGTGCTGACGATGACGCGCGAGCTGGCCGAGCGCCACTACGCCGAGCACCTCGCCAAGCCGTTCTTCGGCGAACTGGCCGACTTCATCACCTCCGGCCCGCTGGTCGCGATGGTGCTCGAGGGGCCGTCGGCGATCGCCGCCGCGCGCCAGGTGATCGGCGCGACCAACCCGCTCGAGGCGGCGCCCGGCTCGATCCGCGGCGACCTGGCGATCGCCACCGGCGAGAACCTCGTGCACGGCTCCGACGGGCCGGAGTCGGCGGCGCGAGAGATCGCGATCTTCTTCCCCGAGCTCTAGAACGGCTTTCACAATGACGGGCACACCCGGATTCGGCCCGGATGGCGGCGTTGGATCGTCACCCGGCACCTTGCAGGTACCACCGGTACCTGCTTCGGCACCGTGCGCCGCCCAACTTGCCCCCGGACCGCCCCGGGCCCACCCTCATCGTGCAAGACGTTCTTAGTCGGCCGGGTGCGTTCGCCCAATGGCCGGAGGGGAGCCAACTCGTGCTGGCCTCGCGGTCGCCGCAGCGGCGCGCGCTGCTCGACGCGCTCGGCGTGCAGTTCGTCGTGCGCCCACCGGCCTTCGAGGAGCGCGAGGCGGGCGACGCCGAGCAGGTCGCGCGCCACAACGCCCTTGGCAAGGCGCTCGCCGTCGCCCGGGCGCCCGGCGAGGTGGTGCTCGGCGTGGACACCGTCGTCTCGCTCGGCGGCCGGCTGTGGGGCAAGCCCGAGGACCGGGCGCAGGCGCGCGAGACGCTGCTCGCGCTCTCCGGCGCGACGCACACCGTACTCAGCGCGATCGTGCTGGTGGGGCTCGAGCCGGAGCCCCGCACGGCGAGCGCGTCGACGCAGGTCAGCTTCCGCGCGCTCGACGAGCCGACGATCGATTGGTACCTGCGCAGCGAGGAGTGGCGCGATCGCGCGGGGGGGTACGCGATCCAGGGCGCCGGCGCCGCGCTGGTCGCCTCGATCGCCGGCGACTGGACGAACGTGGTCGGCCTGCCGGTCGGCACTCTGTTGGCGGCCCACCCGGCGCTGCTGGCTGCGCGCAACAATCGTTTCACGGCGCAAAATCAGGCTGAATTGCAGCGCTAACGCGACTCGTCGCGGTCTGTAACGGTTCCGGGCGCGGCCCGGTGTCCGCTACACTGCGCTCACTCCAAGGCGGGGGCCTCCTCCGTTCAGCCGTCCCCCGCAAACCGGAGGGCAGGCGGCGCGGCGCGGCCGCTCCGATCCACGTCTTGCGCACTGCCTCCAAATGGGTTTCTTCAGCTACATGACCGGGTTCGGCGGCCGCGATATGGCCGTCGATCTCGGCACGGCGAACACGCTCGTGTACGTGCGGGGGCGCGGCATCGTGCTGTCGGAGCCGAGCGTGGTCGCGATCGACGCGCGCACCGGTGAGGTGCACGCCGTCGGCATCGAGGCCAAGCGCATGCTCGGGCGCACGCCGGGCACGATCTCGGCGATCCGGCCGCTCAAGGATGGCGTGATCGCCGACTTCGACGTGACGGAGGAGATGCTCCGCCACTTCATCCAGAAGGTGCACCAGAGCCGCTTCGCGCACCCCCGGGTCGTAGTCTGCGTGCCCTCGGGGGTGACCGGCGTCGAGAAGCGCGCGGTCGAGGAGGCCTGCCTGTCGGCCGGCGCGCGCCAGGCCTACCTGATCGAGGAGCCGATGGCCGCCGCGATCGGCGCCGGCCTGCCGGTGGGGGAGCCGACCGGCTCGATGGTCGTCGACATCGGCGGCGGCACCTCCGAGGTTGCGGTGATCTCGCTCGGCGGGATCGTCGTCTCGCAGTCGATCCGGATCGCCGGCGACGAACTCGACGAGGCGATCATCAACTACGCCAAGCGCGAGTACAAGCTGCTGATCGGACAGCAGACGGCCGAGGAGCTGAAGCTCGAGATCGGCTCGGCGTTCCCGATGGCCGAGGAGCTGCAGGCCGAGATCCGCGGCCGCGACATGGTGTCCGGACTGCCGAAGACGGTGGTGCTTACCAGCGAGGAGCTGCGCGTCGCGATCGAGGAGCCGCTGTCGCAGATCATCGACGCGATCAAGGCCACGCTCGACCGCACGCCACCGGAGCTGGCCTCCGACATCATGGACCGCGGCATCGTGCTCGCCGGCGGGGGTGCCCTGCTGCAGGGGCTCGCGGACCGCATCCGCGACGAGACGCAGATACCCACGCACCTCGCCGAGTCGCCACTGACATGCGTGGCGGTCGGCTCGGGCCGCTCGCTCGAGGAGTTCGAGGTCATCCACCGCACCAACCGCGCCGCAGGCCGCAACGGCCGACGCCGCCGACGCTGATGAGGCCGATGACGACGCGGTCCGAACACCGGCCTTCAGGCGATCCGCCCCTACCCTTCAACGCGACCCCACTTTCACTGTGCATGACAAGACCGTTCGCCGACGCCGGGCTGTGCTCGCACTGCTCGTCGTCCTCTCCCTGATCCTGATCAGCGCGAGCTTCGGAGGCTCGGGCGGCGGCCCTCTGCACACGGTGCAGAGCGGGTTCCTCGACGTGCTCTCGCCGGTCGAGACGGGTGCCAGCAAGGCGCTCACCCCCGTCCACGACCTCTTCAACTGGGTCGGCGACGTCTTCCACGCAGCCGGCCAGCGCGACAGACTGCAGAGCAAGGTGGCCTCGCTCGAGAAGAGGATCGTCGCTCTGGAGGCGCAGCAGCACGCGAGCGCCGACGCGGCGAAGCTCCACCAGATGGACAGCACGCTACAGCTGAACGGCGACGCGCCGGTCGATGCGAGCGTGATCGGCCAGCCCGAGAGCCTGTGGGTCAGCCACGTCACGATCAACGCCGGCTCGGGGGACGGTGTCGCCGTCAACGACCCGGTGATCGACCCGGACGGCCTGATCGGAACCGTCACCGACGTCGCCGCCGACTCGGCGATCGTCACGCTGCTCAACGACCCCTCCTCCGGCGTGGCGGCGCGCGACAGCTCCAGCCGCGAGCTTGGAGCGATCGAGCCGCAGGCCGGAAATCCTGGTGAGCTGCAGATGGTCGACGTCTCCGAGCCGACCACGGTGAAGGTTGGCGACCTGATCGTGACCGCCGGCGAGCGTCTCACCGCCGGCGCGTCGCTGTTCCCGGCGAACATCGTGATCGGCCAGGTGACGGGGGTCCCGTCCGCGGCCAACCCGCTGGGCACAATCACGGTGACGCCCGCCGCCAACCTGACCTCGCTGCAGAACGTGCAGGTGCTGACAAGGGTGCCGAGGCCGTGAGCGACACGACGAACCTTACGCTGCGGCTAGCGGTGCTGGCTTTCGTCTCCGTGCTCGTGCAGATCGCGGGCGTCGCGCAGGTGCGGATCCTCGGCGTCAACGCCGACCTCTCGCCGCTCGTCGTGGCCGCCGCCGGCTTCCTCACGGGTGCCCTTCCGGGGGCGCTGTTCGGCTTCGGCGTGGGCATCTTCGTCGACCTCGCCTTCGCACAGACGCTCGGCGTCTCGGCACTGGTCTACGTGCTCGTGGGCTACGCCGCCGGACGCGTGCGCGAGCTGCGCGCGCCGGAGGCTCCGTTCACCCCGCTGGCGCTCGGCGCGGCGGCGACCGCCGTCGCGTCGTGCGGCTACGCCGTGCTCGAGTTCACGCTCGGCGTCACCGCACCGGTCAGCTGGCTGCTGCTGCGTGACATCCTGCTGACCATCGCGCTGAACTCGCTGATCGCCGTTCCGGTCTACTCGCTGGTGCGCCGCTGGCTGATCCCGGCGCTGCCCGAGGATCCACGCCGGCGCCGCCGGCGCGCCTACACGACCGGCGGTCTGAGCCCGCTCTCTCGCTCGTGATCGAGAGCCCACTTCAGCGCCGCGCGCCGCTGCCACCGCAGCTCATGCGGCGCGTCGGCGTGCTCGGCGTGCTGATGTTCGTGCTGTTCGGCGTGCTGGCCTTTCGCCTGTGGTACCTGCAGGTCCTGACCGGCACCCAGAACGCCGCGAAGGCGACCGCGGAGGTGGTTCGCCCGATTGCGATCCCGCCGCCGCGCGGCAACATCCTCGACAGCCACGGCAACGTGCTGGCCGGCTTTCGCGTCGCGCCGGAGGTGGCGGTCGTCGCTGACGACCTGCCGCCGGCAGGCCCGCAACGGCAGCTCGTGTACCGCCGGCTCGGCCGGGTTCTCGCGGTCGGCTGGCAGTCGATCCGCAAGATCGTCGACGACGTGGCGGTCGCACCGCCCGGATACGCGCCGACCGACATCATGGACGACGTCGGAACCTACGCGCTCTACTACATCGAAGGGCACAAGCAACTGTTCCCCGGCGTGATCGTCCGCCCCGCCTATCTTCGCTCCTACCCGGAGGGCGACATCGGCGCGGTCGTGCTCGGAGGACTCGGACAGCTGACCCCGGCGGAGCTGAACAGCGAGCCCTACAAGGGGGTCGCCGCCGGCAGCGTCGTCGGCCAGTCCGGGCTCGAGGCCGAATACCAGAGCTACCTCCAGGGCACCCCGGGCGTGGATCACGTCGATGTCGACGCCGCCGGCTACCCGATCGCCGCCAGGTCGAGCACCAGGCAGCCGGTGCCGGGCGACCAGCTCAGCACGTCGCTCGACCTCGGTCTCGAGAAGGAGGGCTACATCGCGGTCGACGAGGCGGAGAACAGGGCGCGCCTGAACGGCGCCCCGGCGCCCGCCGCATCGTTCGTCGCGATGGACCCGATGACCGGACGCGTCCTCGCGCTCGGCTCGGTGCCGACCTACAACGCGAACGACTTCGCTACCACCCCCACCACCAAGACCTACAACGCGATCCTCGCGGAGGACGATGCGCTCGTCGACCGCGCGATCGACGGCCGCTACCCGACCGGATCGACGTTCAAGCCGATCACCGCGCTCGGCGCGCTGGACTCCGGGCTGATCACCGCCCAGACGCTGCTGGGCGCCGGGTCGTGCGTGACCTTCGGCACGACCCAGAAGTTCTGCAACTCGGGCTCCACCAACTATGGCGCCGTCGATCTGGTCGGCGCGCTGACGCAGTCCGTGGACACCTATTTCTACAAGGTCGGCGCCAAGGCCAACGGCGGCTCCTGGCCGATCCAGGCGCAGGCGCGCGCGCTCGGGCTCGGCAGCTCCCCGGGGGTCGACCTTCCGGGCGGCGGCAACGCCGGCGTCGTGCCCGACAAGGCCTATGTCGCGGCGCTCAACGCCCAGTACCTGGCCCAGGTCTGCTCGGGCGGCCATCCCAAGCCCGCCTATGCAAAACAGCAGCTCGCAATCACCGCCTGCGCCCAGCGCTACCTGCAGCCCGCGTGGACGATCGGTCAGAACGTCCTGCTCGCCACCGGTCAGGGCTACCTGCTCGCCAGCCCGCTGCAGATGGCGATCGCCTACTCGGCGATCGTCAACGGCGGCAAGGTGTGGTCGCCGAAGATCGGCAGCGAGATCCTCTCGCCCGCCGGGGCACTCGTGCAGCAGCTGCCGGCGCCGACCTACCGCAGGGTTGCGATCAATCCGGCCTACCAGGCGCTGGTGATGGCCGGCCTGCACGGAGCGGCGCAGAGCCCGAGCGGCACCTCCTACGCCACCTTCGGCAGCTTCCCGCGCACCGTCTACGGCAAGACCGGGACGGCCGTGCACGCCGGGCAGAAGGCGAACCAGTCGTGGTACGTCGCCTACGCGCCGGACGCCAAGCGCCCGATCGTGATCGCGGTGACCGTCGAGCAGGGCGGGTTCGGTGCCGCCGCGGCCGCGCCGGCTGTGCGCCTGATGCTCTCGCAGTGGTTCGGGCTGCCGAAGAAATGGGTCGCCGGCACGAGCACGGATCTGTGATGGTCAGCAACCCGATCCAGGCGCCGCAACGCGGACGCGACCCGGCGACGCTCGAGCCGCGCTCGATCCGGATCGGGCTCGACCCGATCCTGGCCGCGGCCGCGATCGCACTCGGCATCGTGTCGCTCGTCACGCTCGGCGGCATCAGCCACGCGCAGATGGTGCGCCAGGGCGGCTACCTCGCGGTTGGGCTGATCGCGATGCTGGTGCTGTCGCGTTTCGACTACTCGCGGCTGCGCGAGCTGAAATGGGGCCTCTACGTGATCCTGATCGGCGGGATCCTGATCGTGCTCGCGATCGGCAAGAGCATCGGCGGGGTCTCGACGCGCTCGATCGGGATCTCCGTCTTCTCCTTCCAGGCCTCCGAGCTCGCCAAGGTGCTGCTGATCGTCTTCATGGCGGCGTTCGTCGTCGACAGCTCGCGGCGAACCTCGGGACGCCAGCTCGTGGCGCGCGTGATGCTGCTCGTGCTGGTGCCGACGATGCTCGTGATCGCCGAGCCGGACCTCGGCTCGGCGCTGGTCTACATCGCGGCCGCCTTCGCCGTGCTCTACATCGCGGGGGTCGAGTCGCGCTACCTGGCCGCCGTGCTCGCGCTCGGGGTCGGCGCGTTGGCGCTGGTCCTGATCGTCGGTCCGCTGGTCGGCTTCCACACCTACCAGGCGGACCGCCTGACCGCGTTCCTCGACCCCGGCGCGGTCCCGGCGAAGCAGATCTCCAACGCGCTCTACCAGCAGCAGAACTCGGTGACCGCGATCGGCGCCGGCCAGAAGTTCGGCCTCGGCGCCGTCGCGACCAACACCGCTGCCAACTTCGTCCCCCTCAACACCACGGACTTCATCTTCGCGGCGCTGGCGGAGCGTTTCGGTTTCGCCGGCGCCGCGTTCGTCTTATCGCTGTACGCGTTGATCATCTGGCGGACGCTGCGAATCGTCGCGGCCGCCAAGAACCTGTTCGGCGCGCTGATCGCCGCCGGAGTTGTCGCGATGCTCGCTTTCCAGGTGTTCGTCAACATCGGCGTGGCGGTGGACATCCTCCCCGTCACCGGCGTGACGCTGCCCCTGCTGAGCTACGGCGGCTCCTCGGTGCTAACCACGTTCCTGGCGCTCGGTCTGCTCCAGTCGATCCATGCGCAGGCGCGCATCGCGGCTGGGACGAAGGGCCGTGTGCTCAGCTTCTAGAAGAAATGGAAATCACTCGTGAAAAAGCAAGTACTTGTAAGCGTCGATCGCGGCGAGACCCGCGTTGCGCTGCTGGAGGCCTCCGGCACCCCCGGCGCCTCGAGGCGACGGGGCGGCGGTGGCGCGGACCCCGGTCGTGGCTACCGCGTGGCGGAGCTGTATTTGGAGCGCCGCGGTGCACGCTCGATCGTCGGCAACATCTACAAGGGGGTCGTTGACAACGTCCTCGTCGGGCTGGAGGCGGCGTTCGTCGACATCGGCCTGGACAAGAACGGCTTCCTGCACGTCGACGAGATCGTGCTGCCGGGCGTCGAAGCGCCCCGCCGCGGTCGCGGCTCCGGCCAGGATCAGCAGGACATCGCGTCGCTGCTGAAGCCCGGGCAGGAGGTCGTCGTCCAGGTCGTCAAGGACCCGCTGAAGACGAAGGGCGCGCGCCTGTCGATGGAGCTGACGATCGCCGGGCGCTACATGGTCTACACGCCGACCGGCGAGGGGGTCGGCGTCTCGCGGCGGCTCGAGGACGCCGAGCGCGAGCGGCTGCGCAAGGAGACCAAGGGGCTCGACCTGCGCGGCGGCGGCGCGATCGTGCGCACCGCCGCGCACGGCGCGGTCCGCGCCGACTTCGAACGCGAAATGCTCTACCTCTTCAAGCTGCACGAGGTCCTGGAGAAGCGCGTCGAAAGCTCACGCGCGCCCGCGCTGGTTTTTCAGGAGGCGGACCTTTCGGTCCGGGTCGTTCGCGACATCTTCTCAGAGCACTTCGAGCGTGCGGTGGTCGACGACCCCGATCAGCACCACCGGCTGGTCTCGTTCTTCACCCGCACCGCCCCGGAGCTCGTCAGCCGGGTTGAGCTCTACCAGGGTGAGCAGCGCGCTGTTCGACGCCTACAAGGTCAACCCGGTGATCGACTCGCTGCTCGGCCGGCGCGTCGACCTCGAAAGCGGCGGCTATCTGATGATCGACTACGCCGAGGCGCTGACGGTGATCGATGTCAACACCGGCTCGTTCATCGGGCGCGGCAAGGGCGCGCGCCTGGAGGACACGATCACCAAGACGAACCTCGAGGCGGCCGAGGAGGTCGTCAACCAGCTGCGCCTGCGCGACATCGGCGGGATCATCGTGATCGACTTCATCGACATGGCGCGCGCACGCAACCGCGACGCCGTGCTGAAGACGCTGCGCAAGGCGCTCGACGAGGATCGCACGAAGACCTTCACCGCCGAGATCTCGAGGCTCGGCCTGGTCGAGATGACGCGCCAGAACGTCACCGAGGGGCTGCGCGAGATCATGTCGCGCGAATGCCCCACCTGCCACGGGGACGGCGTGATCCGCTCCGAGGAGACGATCGCGATCGACTTCGAGCGGCGGCTGCGCGAGGTCGCCGCGAGCAACCCACACGAGGAGTCCTTCCTCGTGCAGATGAACCCGCGGGTCAGCGCACAGTTCACCGGTCACAACGCGCGCGTGCTGCACGCGCTGGAGGCGCAGACCGGCAAGTACTTCCACTTCGAGGGCTCGGAGGGGCTCGCGCTGGACCACTTCGCGGTGACCTTCCAGGGCACTCGCGCCGAGGTCGAGGAGCGCGCCGTGCCGTTCCGCGTCGGCGAGGAGGTGCTGGTCGAGATCGTCGAGCCGCACATGTACGACGCCGACGACGCGGTCGCCAAGATCGACGGCTACATCATCTCGGTGCGTGGCGGCGGGCCGCTGGTCGGCCAGAAGCTGATGGTGCGGATCGAGGAGGTCGGGCGCACCGCCGCGGTCGCCTCGCCGATCGACGCGCCGCCACGGCCCGCCGAGGAAAGCGCCGATGACGTAGAATCACGCCCTCGGCGCCGCGGCCGCAGAGGCGGACGGCGCCGTTCTGCTGAGACCGAGCCGGCTGCCGAAGGCCCCCTCGCCGGCTAGAAGAGGGCACACCACACATGTACGCGATCGTCAAAACCGGAGGCAAGCAGTACCGCGTGGAGCAGGGTCAAACCCTGCTCGTCGAGCGCCTGTCCGCGGCCGAGGGGGAGACCGTCTCGCTCGAACCGCTGCTGCTGCGCTCCGACGAGACGATCTTCGACGCCGCCGGGCTTGCCAAGGTCGAGGTCCAGGCGAAGATCGTCGGCCACCTGCGCGGCGAGAAGCTGCGCGTCTTCAAGTTCAAGCCCAAGCGCGGCTACCGCCGCCGCACCGGCCACCGCCAGGAGCTCACGCGGATCGAGGTGACGAGCATCGGCGCGACGGCTCGCGCCGTCACGCCAAGGCTCACGACGAAGGCCGAGCAGACGCCGACCGCTGCGAGCGCGACGGCCGCGACGCCGAAGCCGGCGGCCCCGCGGCGCGCGGCGGCGGCACCGAAGGCCGCGGCCTCCGCCAAGCCGGCGGCGGCCCGCAAGCCCGCGGCGGTGGAGGAGCCTGCCGCGGCAGCGAAGCCGGCGGCGGCTCGCAGGACCGCGGCGCCGGCGGAGCCGGCCGCGGCGGCGAAGCCGGCGGCGGCCCGCAAACCCGCGAGCGCGAAGAAGCCGGCGGCGGCGAAGCCGGCGGCGGCCCGCACGACGAGATCCAAACAGGCGGCGCCGGCGGAGCCGGACGCCGCCCCCTCAAAGGAGGACACCGATGGCTCATAAGAAGGGTCTCGGATCGAGCAGGAACGGGCGCGACTCGAACGCTCAGCGGCTCGGCGTCAAGACCTTCGCCGGTCAGCAGGTGACCGGCGGCGAGATCATCGTGCGCCAGCGCGGCAGCCGCTTCAAGGCCGGCGAGGGTGTCGGCATGGGGAAGGACGACACCCTGTACGCGCGCGCCGCGGGCAAGGTTCGCTTTTCGGTCGGGCGGCGCGGGCGCGTCGTCTCGATCGATCCGCCGCAGTAGCGGTCCGGCGCCTCAGAGCGCCTGGCCGGTGGGCCGCACCAGCAACTCGCCGACGTCGACGTGCGCGGGCTGCGAGACCGCGTACATCACGGCGCGGGCGAGGTCCTCCGGCGCCAGCGCGTTCGCCGGCCGGTTGTCGAAGAACGGCGTGTCCGTCATCCCCGGCTCGATCAGCGTCACCCGCACGCCGGTCGCGCTCATCTGCAGCCGCAGCGCCTCGGCCAGGCCCGTGATTGCCCACTTGGTCGCCGAGTAGAACGAGCCCGGAACCGGGCGGCGGCCGACGACCGAGCCGGTCAGCAGGATGTGGCCGCGCGCCGCGGTGACCGCCGCCAGGCAGGCGCGGATCGTGTAGGCGGGTCCGAGCACGTTGGTCAGCACCATCTCGCGCCAGCGATCCGGGCTGTCGGTGGAGTCCGCTCCGAGGTTGCGCGCGCCGCCGAAGCCGGCGTTGGCGAAGACGATGTCGAGGCCGCCAAAGGTCGCGATCGCGCTCGCGACCATCGCCTCCTGCGCGGCGTAGTCGGTGACGTCGCAGGCGACCGCGATCGCGCGCTCGCTGCCGCCCAGCTCGTCCGCGAGCGCCTGCAGCCGATCCGCCGAACGCGCCGCCAGCACGAGGCGGTGTCCCGCCTGCGCGGCTGCGCGGGCCGTGGCGGCGCCGATCCCGGAGGAGGCGCCGGTGATCAGGAAGACTCGATCGTCGGACATCGCGCTCGCTTTCGTCGAGAATGGGGGAGTGCTCTACGACAAGGCGCAGATCCAGGTGCGGGCGGGGGCCGGCGGGGCCGGTTCTGCCAGCTTCCGCCGCGAGGCGCACGTGCCGCGCGGCGGCCCGGACGGTGGCGACGGCGGCTACGGCGGCGACGTGGTGCTCGAATGCGACCCGTCGCTGCGTGACCTGCAGTCGTTTCGCCGGCGCAGACTCTACCGGGCACCCAGCGGCGGCGACGGAGGCGCGTCGCTTCGCCACGGCGCCGCGGGCGCGCCGCTGATCCTGGCGGTCCCGCCCGGAACGCAGGCGCGAACCGACCGGGGCGACCTGCACGACCTGGTCCGTCCCGGCCAGCGCGCGCTGATCGTGCGCGGCGGCGCCGGCGGGCGCGGGAACAAGCATTTCGCGACGCCGACACGCCAGGCGCCGCACTTCGCCGAGCGCGGTCTGGCGGGCGAGGAGGCGACGCTCGAGCTGACGCTCAAGCTGCTCGCCGACGTCGGCCTGGTCGGGCTGCCCAACGCGGGCAAGTCGTCGCTGCTCGCGCGGCTGACGCGGGCCGCGCCGAAGATCGCCGACTATCCGTTCACGACGCTCGAGCCGGTGCTCGGCACGCTCGAGGGGGCGGAGCGCCAGCTGATCGTGGCCGACATCCCCGGGCTGATCGAGGGCGCGAGCGACGGCGCCGGCCTCGGGCACGACTTCCTCGCACACATCGAACGCACCCAGCTGCTCGTGCACGTGCTCGACCTCGCGCCACTCGACGGCAGCGACGCGCTGACCAACCACGCGACGATCGAGCGCGAGCTGGAGCTCCACGACCCGCGGCTCGGCGCCCTGCCGCGCGTGCTCGCGCTCTCGAAGGCCGATCTGCTGACACCCGCCGCCGCCGCCCGCGCCGGCGCGGCTTGGCGCGAGCGGCTCGGGGAGGGTGTGCCGGTGATCGTCACCTCGAGCGCCACCCGCGCCGGGCTCGACGAGCTCGCCCACGAGCTGCTCGCGCGCGTGCCCTCCGAAGCGCCGGTCGAACTCGACGATGCGCCCGCCGAGCTGGCCGAGCATCTGACCTTCCGCCCGGCCGCGGCGCGCGGATTTCGGGTCGAGCGAACCGAGGCGGGCGTCTACCGCGTGCTCGGCGGCGGCATCGACAGGCTGCTCGCCCGCCACGATCTGCGCAACGACGAGGCGCTCGCGCACGTCGAGTCGCGGCTGCGCCAGATCGGCGTGATCCGCGCGCTCCAGGAGGCGGGCTTCGCGGCCGGCGACGACGTCGAGATCGGCGGCGTGCTGTTCGATCTCGACGTGTAGGCGGCGAGGGGCCGGCGCCGGCGGGGCCGGCGGTTCAGCGCCTGGTGGGCGCGCGCAGCGCCTCGAACAGCCGCTCGCGGCGCTCGCTGTCGCGCTCGCCGGGCAACGCGACGATCGCGATGCGCGTGACGAGGTCGCCGTAGCGGCGGTGGATCTCGGCGACGGCCTGCTCCGGCGTGCCGATGATCGCGAAGGTGTGCAGCACCTCGTCGTCGATCAGCGCCGCGGACTTCGCCCACTCGCCGCGTCTGCTCATCGCGTTCAGCTCGCCGTGCAGTTCCCCCCAGCCGTGCAGGTCGAGCACCGGTCGGTACGCCGGGGTCGAGCCGTAGAACGCGATCTGCGTCCTGACGAACTGAATCCCCGCGGCCATCTCCTCCTCGGAGTCCGTCGCGACGATCAGCGCCGGACCGCTCAGCTCGAATCCGGCGAACGTCCTACCGACCTTCGCACGACCACGCGCGAGCGCCGGGACCGTCACCTCACGCAGGTAGCGCTCGGTCGAGAAGGCATGGCAGAGTAGGCCGTCGGCGACCTCGCCGGCCACCTCGGTCATCAGCGGGCCGACGCCGGCGAGCATGATCCTCGGGTTGCCGTGCGGATTGGGCCCCGGGTCGAAGAAAGGTGTCATCAGCGTGTGCGTGTAGAACTCGCCGCGGAAGTCGAGCGGCTCGCCGCCCGCCCAGCTCGCCCAGATCGCCCGCACCGCGAGCACGAACTCGCGCATCCGCGCCGCCGGCCTCGACCACGGCATCGAGTAGCGCCGCGTGATGTGCGGCTTGACCTGCGAGCCGAGGCCGAGCACGAACCGCCCCGCCGACAGCGCCTGCAGGTCGTTGGCAGCCACCGCAACCGTCATCGGGTTGCGGGCGAACGCCACCGCGATCGCCGTGCCGAGCTCAAGGTGCTCGGTTCGCTCCGCCGCCACGGCGCAGGCGAGGAACGGGTCGATCTGTGTCTCCGACGCCCACCAAGCGTCATACCCGTCAGCCTCCGCCGCGCCCGCGGCGGCGCCGGCCTGATCCAGGGATGGCCAGTATCCGCAGGCATCGATCTTCATCGCCGCACTCCGATCAGCTCACCGCGCTTCGCAACCTAGCCCATGCGCGCCGGCGGCGCGTCGGCCCGGCCCGGACGGGAATCGGCGGCGCTGCGGTTAGGCTTCTGCGATGGCCGCACCAGCGACACCCGGCATCTCGATCCTCGGCCATCCGCTCGATCTCGGGTCGGACGCGCTGGGAGAGCTGGCGACGAGCGAGCCCACCCTGGGGGCCGGGGCGCTCCAACGGCGCCTCGAGCAGGACGGCTACCTGTACCTGCGCGGCTTCTTCGAGCGCGAGGATGTGCTGGCGGTGCGGCGCGTGCTCGTCGAGGCGCTCGCGGCCGGCGGCGTACTCGAATCGGGCAGCCCGCCGATGGAGGCCGTCGCACGCCCGGGCGCCGTGATCGACTTCGGCCGTGACGGGTCGGAGCTGGTGGCCGGCAACGAGCCCCTGCACCGCCTGCTCTACGGCGACCGGATGCTCGGCTTCTTTCAGTCGCTGCTCGGCGGCCCGGTTCGCCACTTCGACTTCACCTGGCTGCGCATCATCCCTCCGGGCGGCGGCACGTGGGTGCATACGGACATCGTGTTCATGGGGCGCGGAACGTCGAGGCTCTACACCGCGTGGGTGCCCTACGGCGACATCCCCGTGCAGATGGGCGGCCTCGCGATCCTCGAGGGCTCCCACAGGCACGCCGTGATCCGCGACGTGTACGGCCGTCAGGACGTCGACAGCTATTGCGAGAACCTCGGCGCCGAGCCGCCGGAGGACTACGAATGGCCGAACGCCAGCCCGATCCTCGACGAGGACGCGGCAGCCCTGCGGCGGCGGCTCGGCGGCCGCTGGCTGACCGCCGAATACCGCGCCGGCGATCTGCTGCTGTTCGGCATGTACACGGCGCACGGGGCACTCGACAACCGAACCGACCGCATCCGGCTGTCCTCGGACTCCCGCTACCAGCTGGCGGCCGACCCAGTCGATGAACGCTGGGTCGGACCCCATCCAGCCGGGCACACGAAGGCCGGCAAGCGAGGCGTCGTCTGCTAGCTGCCGAGGGCGCCCGGATTAGCTGAACCGCTCAGGCGGACGGCGGGCCGGGCGCACCGCCAATGTGGCCACCCGGGCCGGGGCCGCCGCCGGGGCCGCCGCCGGGGCCGCCGTGAGCGATCGGCCCGTGCTGCAGCAGCGCGAGCAGCGTCGTCTCCTGCGCCGAGCTGATCGTGCCGGCCGTCACGGCCGCGTCGACCACGGGGGTCGCGATCGAGCCGACCTGTGCCTGGATCGCCCTCTGGACGCTTGCGTAGACGGTCTGCGCAGCGGCGCTCGGCGTGTCGTGGGGGGAGCTTCCCGCCGCGCCCGTCGCGCCGGTCGCTCCGGTCGCTCCGGTCCAGGCGCCGTCGGGGCCTGCACCGCTTCCTGGTGTCGCGCTCAGCGAGGCGAGGAACGCGGCCTGCTGGGCCGCCGTGATCGTTTCGGCGCTGACCGCCCGCTCGAGGATCGGCGTCGCGATCGAGGCGGCCGCCGTGGCGATCGCCGCGCGTGCCTTCGCGAGCGCCGACAGTTCGCCCGCGGTCAGCGAGGCGAGCGGCTTGCGGCCGCCCGGGCCTGCCGGCGCCATCGCGGCGTGACGTGTGGCGGTGGTCTGGCCGTGCTCGCCGTTTCGGGTCGCCGCGACGGCGGTCGCGCCGCCGCCGATCACGGCGATCGAGCCGATAACGGCCACGGTCCTGCCCCTGCGAAGCCTGTCGATCTTCATCGTTGCTCCCTTCCTGGTCGCGTGTCAGGCATCGAGTGTCGATCGCGCGCCTCGGCGGACCCTCAAGCGCGCCCGAGAGGAGGCTGAGAGCAGACGGGTCGCTCGACTAACCTCCGGCGGCAATGGCTCGCACGGTGATCAAGCTGGGCTCGGCGATCGTCGCGACCGACGAGGGGGAGCTGCGCGCCGAGCTGCTCGCCCAGATCTGTGGCGCGGTGGCCGCTGCGCGCAGCAAGGGCGACGAGGTCGTGATCGTGACCAGCGGTGCGATCGCGCGCGGCACGCGTGTGCTCGGGCTCGCCGCGCGCCCGACGGCGATCGAGGAGCTGCAGGCGGCCAGTGCCGTCGGCCAGGGCCGTCTGTACCGGGTATATGACGAGCTGCTCGCCGAACGTGGCACCGTCGCGGCGCAGGTGCTGCTGACGTTCTTTGACGTCAGCGCGCGCAGCAGCTATCTCAACGCGCGCCAAACGCTCGGCAAGCTGCTCGAGTGGGGCGCCGTACCCGTGATCAACGAGAACGACACGACGGCGACCGACGAGATCAGCTTCGGCGACAACGACTTCCTCGCCGCGCAGGTGGCGATCTTGGTCGGCGCCGACCGCCTGATCATCCTGACCGGTACCGACGGCCTCTACACCGCCGATCCGCGCGCCGACCCGAGCGCGACGCTCGTCGAGCGCGTCGAGGAGTTCGCCGCGCTGGACAAGCTGTCGATCACGCAGACGACCTCGGCGCACGGATCCGGTGGGATGCGCTCGAAGGTGGTCGCGGCCGACATGGCGACCGCGGCCGGGATTGAGACGGTGATCTGCAACGGGGAGCGCGCGGGCGTCTTGGCGCGGGTGCTCGCCGGCGAGCGCGAGGGGACCCTGTTCGTCGCGCGCGAACAGCGCTATTCGAGCTTCAAGCTCTGGCTGCGCTACGCCAAACCGAGCCGTGGCACGATCGTCGTCGACGGCGGGGCCGCTCGAGCGTTGCGCGAGGGGGGGACGAGCCTACTGCCGGTCGGCGTCGTCGAGGTGCGCGGCGAGTTCGACCAGGGCGACGCCGTCGAGGTCGTCGAGGTGCGCGACGCGGCGGGGAACGGCGTCGAGCTCGGCACGGGCGAGCTGCTGATCGGCAAGGGGATCTGCAACTACTCCGCCGGCGAGCTGCGGGCAGCGGCCGGGCGCCACTCTGCCGCGGTGCGAGAGCTCTTGCCGCGAGCCACGGCGGAGGCCGTGCACCGCGACTATTTCGTGCTCGCGTAACCTCTTAGCGATGGCGATAGCCACCGAATCGGTTCAGGAGGTCTGTGCCGCCGCCAAGCGCGCGTCGCGCACGCTGGCGACGCTCGACGCTGCCGTCAAGAACGCCGCGCTCGAAAGCATCGCGGCGTCGCTCGAGTCGAGCATGCAGGAGATCCTCGACGCCAACGCCCAGGACGTCTCGGCCGCGCGTGAGGCGGGCGTCTCGGTCGCGCTGATCGACCGCCTGACGCTCGACCGCCATCGGGTTGAGGCGATGGCGGCGGGAGTGCGCGCCATCGCCGCGCTGGCCGACCCGGTCGGTGAGCTGCTCGAGGAGCACCGGCGCCCCGACGGGTTGCTGATTCGCAAGATACGTGTCCCGCTCGGCGTCGTCGCGGTCGTCTATGAGGCTCGACCGAACGTGACGATCGATGCCGCCGCGCTGTGCCTGAAGTCGGGCAACGCGATCGTGCTGCGCGGATCGTCGAGCGCATCCCACTCCAACGCGGTGCTTGGCGCGATCGCCGCCCGCGCGGCGGAGGCGGCGGGTGTGCCGCACGGCGCCATCTCGAGCGTGGCGGGCGGTCACCGCGACGAGCTCGTGGAGCTCGCAACCCAGACCCGCCACGTCGATCTGATCATTCCGCGCGGCGGGGAGGGGCTGAAGGCGGCGCTGCTGGCGCACGCGACCGTGCCCGTGATCTACGCCGCGTCCGGCAACTGTCACGTCTACGTGGACGCCGCGGCGGACCTCGACCAGGCGCGCGAGATCGTGCTGAACGCGAAGCTGCAGCGCCCCGGGGTGTGCAACGCGGCGGAGACGCTGCTCGTGCATCGCGACGTCGCCGCCGAGTTCCTGCCGCCTGCGCTCGCGGCACTGCGCGACGCCGGTGTCGAGCTGCGCGGCGACCAGCGCACGCGCGACTGCGCACCGGGGGTGGAGGTCGTGGCGGCGAGCGCCGCGGACTGGGAGACGGAGTACCTCGCCCTGACGCTCGCCGTGGCGGTCGTCGACTCGCTCGAGGATGCGATCGAGCACATCGCCGCGCACGGCACCGGCCACAGCGAGGCGATCGTGACGCGCGATCAGGCGGCGGCCCGCCGCTTCCAACTCGATGTCGACGCCGCCTGCGTCTACGTGAACGCCTCGACGCGGTTCACCGACGGCGCCGAGTTCGGGATGGGCGCCGAGATCGGCAACTCGACGCAGAAGCTGCATGCTCGCGGCCCGATCGGGCTGCGTGAGCTGTGCGCATGCAAGTACCTCGTCGAGGGCGACGGGCACGTTCGTCGTTGACGGCCGTCGGCATCCTCGGCGGGACGTTCAATCCGCCCCATCTCGCGCACATGGTTTGCGCGAGCGAGGCGCGGGCGCAGCTCTCACTCGGTCGGGTCGTGCTGGTGCCAACAGGCGTGCCGCCGCACAAGCCGATGGAGCAGGAGCCGGGTCGCATGCATCGCCTCGAGATGTGCCGATTGGCCGCGGAGGGGCACCGTGACTGGCTCGCCGTCAGCTCGATCGAGGTCGACCGCGACGGCCCGTCGTATACGGTCGATACGCTTAGGGAGATCCATGCGACGCAGCCAGGTGACGAGCTGACGTTCATCGTCGGAGGCGACATGGCCTGGTCGTTGCCGAGCTGGCACGAGCCTGAGGCGATCCTCGAGCTCGCGTCGGTGGCGGTGGCGGAGCGGGCCGGAGCTCGGCGCGAGGAGGTCCGAGCCAGTCTGGCCGCGATGGCGGGGGCCGATCGGATCAGCTACATCGACGTACCGAGGCTGGACATCTCATCGTCGGCACTGCGCCGGCGGGTGCGCGAGGGGCGGCCGCTCGACTATCTCGTTGCCGACGCGGTCGCCGACTACATCGAGCAGTGGAGGCTCTACCGGTGAACTCGGAGCGGCTGGCGGCGGTGATCGCAGGGCACGCGGACGACAAGAAGGCGCAGTCGATCATCGAGCTCGACCTGAGGGGAGTGATCGACTACACCGACTACTTCGTGATCTGCTCCGGCGGCACGCAGCGGCAGGTCAAGGCGATCGTCGACGGCATCCACGCCGGCTGCAAGGCCGAAGTCGGGATCGTGCCGCGGCGCGTCGAGGGGCTGCCGGGCTCGCAATGGGTGTTGATGGACTATCTCGACGTCGTCGTGCACGTATTCGTTCCCGAGCTCCGCGAGTTCTACGCGCTCGAGCGGCTGTGGGGCGAGGTACCGGCGCGCGAAATCGGAGCGGCGAGCTTCACCGGGCACCGGCTGGCCACGGCCGGCGCGACCGAGTAGCGCCCGGCATCCACGCGGCGTCCAGCTGCGGCTTTCATACACTCGTCTAGTCGTCCAGTTGGTCCAGTTCCGCGGCCGCAGCGGACGATGCCTCTTGTATGGATTTGTCGGGGGTCTCCCTCTGGTGGCGGCGCGGAAGCGTGATCGCCGTGATCCTCGTGCTCGCAGGCGCGCTCGGCGTGACCGACGCCGCCGCCAAGAAGGCGAAGAAGCATCCGGTTGTCGCCACGCCGGCCTACTACACGCTGAAGGGCGTCAAGCAGAAGTGCCGGGCGCACTACACCAAAGAGGCGATCACGATCCGCGTCCACAAGCACCGGCGCACCATCCGGATTCACCAGACGCGCTGCGTCTACAACGGCAGCAGGGGTGCGAACGGGGCGACGGTCAGCTTCCCGACGAACCTCCCCACCGCCGCCGTCAGCGTCACCGTGATCCCCTCGGCGGGTGACGCGAGCTACACGATTCCGGCCGGCGAGGTGCTGGTCGTCGGCGGCGCCGGCGTGCTGACCGGCAACGCCGCCACTGGCCTGACCGCGTCGGTTGTGTCCAGCACCGTCCACGGAACGCTCACGCTCAACCGCGACGGCGCGTTCCACTACGTGCCAGCGGCCTCGTTCTCGGGCTTCGACTCGTTCACGTACCGAACGGTCAGCTCCTCCGGCGAGAGCTCGACTCCGGCGGTGGTGCACATTCATGTCACGCCGGTCGCGGTTGCGGTCGGCGCCTACTACCTGCCGCCATCCGGCACGTTGAGCGTCGGCGCTCCCGGTGTGCTGGCGGGCGACGTGGGCAGCGGCCTGACGGCCAAGCTCGTCTCGGGCGCGAGCGCGGGCTCGCTCACGCTCAACGCGAACGGTTCGTTCACCTACACTCCGACACCGAACTTCAGTGGCGCCGACAGCTTCACCTTCGAGGCCGTCGACTCCTCCGGCCAGACCTCCGGCGTGGAGACGGTCATGATTGAGATCGGCACCCAGCCGCCGTCGGTGACGGCCGAAAGCTTCTCGTCGGTTGGCAACACCGAGCTGCAGGTCGGGGGGTCGCGCGGCAGCGGCCTCGAGGTCTACTACTCCGGCACGAGCCTGCTGGCGCCCGACAGCGATCCGAACGGCGGCACGCTCAGCACCACGCCCGGGCCGATCACGACGGCGGATGGCGCGACCGTGACGATGGCCGCCGACGGCACCTTCACCTATCAGCCGGTGACCGGCTTCAACGGAACCAGCGACAGTTTCTCCTACCAGGTGAACACCAGTGAGCAGACCAGCGCCCTCGCCACCGCGACGATCTACTTCGGCGACGGTGCACGCGTGTGGTACGTCGACAACGCGGACTCGGCCGGCGACGGCAGCTCGGCGGCGCCGTTCAACTCGCTCACCACGGCGGTTGCGGCGGCAAAGTCGAACGACGTGATCTTCCTCTTCGGCAACGCCGTCACGCCGTACAGCGGCGGCGAAACGCTCGGGAGCGGCGTGACGCTCGTCGGCCAGTCGGCTGGACTGAACGTCAATGGCGAGGACCTGCTGGACGCCTCGTCAGGCGCGCCTCCCGCCCAGCTCACGAGCGGCGCTGCCGGCCTGACGCTGACCGACGGCGACGTGCTGGACGGAGTCAGCATCGAGAACGCAGGCACCGACGGCGTCGACATGGGAGCCGGGGCGTTCGTGATCCAGAACGTGGATATCACCGACGCCCATGACGACGGCATCAGCGCGGCGGGGAACGCCAGCCTGACGGTGACGGGTTCGACGATCACCGGGAGCGGCGCCGACGCAATCTCCGTCGATCAAGCGAGTGTGTCGCAAACGTTCGTGAGCTTCGAGCTCGCGACCAACACGATCACCGGCACGCACGGCACGGCCATCTCGCTGAGCTACGCGGGGAACGCCAACGGCCACATCCACGGCAACACGATTGGCGCCCCCAGCACGGCGGGGTCGGGGTCGGCTTCCGGCGACGGAATCGAGCTCGAGGCGGATGGCGGATCATCGACCCAGCTCTTCGCCGACGTCTACGACAACAACGTCTACGGCGTGGCTGAGGGCACCGGAATCGACGCCGATGCCTCCAACAGCGGCTCACTCGAACTGCCGATCAACGGCAACGTCGTCGAGACCGACTCCACGAGCCCGGGCAACGGCGTGACGATCAGTGCGGGCCTGAACAGCGGCGATCCCGGCACCGTGTGCGCCAACCCGGCGGGAAACACCGTGACGGCGGCAGGGGCGGGCAACGGCATCGAGGTCGAGGCGCCCGACGCCACGGCGAGCAGCCTCGACCTTCAGAACCTCGGGAGCGGCGGCTTCGCGGGCGTCGCACTGCTGCTCGAGGCCAACAACACGCTGAGCTCCGCCGGCGGCTCATCTGCGCTGGCGACGCCGAGCAACGGCGTGTTCAACAACTGCACCGTCCAGCAGCCGGACATCTGAGCCACCGGCCCGCTCAGCGGCCGGTGAGGTGCTCGCGCAGCACGCCGCTGAGCTGATCGACGATCCCGGCGTGAGCCGGCTTCATCAGCACCAGCCGCAGGGTCGTCAGCTGATCGGCGTCGCGATCGATCTGCGGGTGCGTCCGCCTTAGCCAGTCGGTCGGCACGCGCAGCTTCGCGGCGTGCCAGCCAGCCTGCGCGAGCGATTCGAACGCGCGCCTCGCAGCGCTCGCTGATCTGCGACGCGCTCGCCAGGCGTGGGAACGGGCAGACGATGTCGAGCTCCGGGGTCGCCACGAGGTCCAGATCAGCGTCGCCCAGCGCCGCCGCCAGGCGCTGCGCCGCGGCGCGTGAGGCCGCCAGCTGTGCACCCAGCCCCGCGCGCGTCAGCGGCAGCGCCTCCAGCGTCGTCCACAGCGCGGCGGCGGCGGCGCCCGCGCGGCTGCACTCGAGACTGATCTCGCCGAGGTGGCGCTCGCGCGAGGTGAAGTAGGTGTAGGGGGAGTCGTGGGTGTACAGCTGTGCGACGGCCGCGTCGGAGAACAGCACGCAGCCGCAACCGTAGGGCTGCAGGCCGTGCTTGTGCGGGTCGACGACGATCGAGTCGGCCACTCGGAGCGCCGCGAAGGGCGCGGGCTCGACGCCGGGCTCGACGCCGTCGGCGAGCGTCGCGAAGAACCCTCCGTAGGCCGCGTCGACGTGCAGGCGTGCACCGTGACGCAAGCACAGCTCGATGATCTGCTCGATCGGGTCGATCGCACCGAGGCTGGTAGTCCCGAGCGTCGCGACCACCGTGCCGACCCCGCCGGCCCGCAGACGCGTCTCGAGCGCGTCGAGGTCGATCCGACCGTGTGCGTCCTGCGCGACCTGTTCGGCTCGGGCGCCGAGCACCTGGCACATGCGGGCGTGCGTGTAGTGCGCGTTCTCGCCGTACACGATCGCGGCGTCGGGGTGGCGTTCGCGCGCCACCCACAGCGCCTCGAGGTTGGCGATCGTGCCCGAGGAGGTGAGGTGCCCGATGTGTTCGTCGTAGCCGAACATCGCGGCGATCGCAGCGACCGCCTGCTCCTCCATCGCCGCGGTGGCGGGGCCGCCGTCGAGCGCGTGGTTGTTCGGGTTGAGCAGCATCGTCGTCGCGTAGGCCGCCCAGGCCAGCGGGTGCGGCGGCTTCAGCATCTGGCCGACGTAATGGACGTCGCCGTAGGGGTAGGTGTTGACGAGCCGCTCGGCGAGGCGTTCCAGCGCCGCTGCCTGCTCGGGTTCGAGCTCCACGCTCTCGCTCCACAGCGAGCCGAGCGGCGCAAGCGTTGCGGCGCGGCGTACCAGCCGCTGCGCCAGCTCTGGTTGCAGACGAACATCGCGCGGCTTCATCGGCGACCGGCCGGCGAGGGTATGGCGGCGCTCATCACCCGCATTCTGGCCGATGCGGCTTCGCCTGGCCCGGCCGCGTGGGCGAGATTCGCAGAGCACGCTGTCGCTGCGGTCGGCGAAGTCGTCGCGCGCCGGCGCCCCGCGCGGGATCGTCACGCTGGGGCGCCTGGCGCGCGGCTCTTCAGGCGCCGGCGCGCCGCGCGGGGATCGTCACGCGCGCGCCCCCTGCACCTCGAACTGCTCCGCCTCGGTCGATCCGCGCAGCGCCATCGTCGATGCCGTGCCACCGGTGACCGTCTCCAGCACCTGGTCGAAGTAGCCGGAGCCGACCTCGCGCTGGTGGCGAGTGGCGGTGTAGCCGTCGTGCTCCATTGCGAACTCGCTCTCCTGCAGCTCGACGTAGGCGCTCATCGCACGCGCCGCATAACCGCGGGCGAGCTCGAACATCGAGGCGTTCAGCGCGTGGAAGCCCGCGAGCGTGACGAACTGGAAGCGGTAGCCGAGGCTGGCGAGATCGCTCTGGAAGGTGGCGATCTGGTTTTCCGTGAGGTGCCGGCTCCAGTTGAACGACGGGGAGCAGTTGTAGGCGAGCAGCTTGCCGGGGAACGCCGCATGGATCGCATGCGCGAACGCCTCGGCCTGTTCGAGGTCCGGGGTCGAGGTTTCGAACCAGAGCAGATCGGCGTAGGGGGCGTAGGCGAGGCCGCGGGCAATCGCGGCGTCGATCCCGGCGCTGACCTGGAAGAAGCCCTCCGGGGTGCGCTCGCCGGTCGTGAACGCACGGTCCGCCTCGTCGATGTCGCTGGTTAGCAGCGTCGCCGACAGCGCGTCGGTCCGCGCGATCAGCAGCGTCGGCACATCGAGGACGTCGGCCGCAAGGCGTGCCGCGATCAGCGTGCGCACGAACTGCGAGCTGGGCACGAGCACTTTGCCACCGAGATGGCCGCACTTCTTCTCCGAGGAGAGCTGATCCTCGAAGTGCACGGCGGCGGCGCCGGCCTCGATGAAGGCCTTCATCAGCTCGAAGGCGTTGAGCGGGCCGCCGAAGCCGGCCTCGGCGTCGGCGACGATCGGCGCGAGCCAGTCGGTCGAGTCGTCGCCCTCGGCGTGGGCGATCTGGTCGGCGCGCAGCAGCGCGTTGTTGATCCGCTTGACCAACGTCGGCGCGCTCGTCGCGGGGTAGAGGCTCTGATCGGGATAGGTCTGGCCGGCGAGGTTCGCGTCGGCCGCGACCTGCCAGCCCGAGAGGTAGATCGCACTCAGGCCGGCCTTGACCATCTGCACCGCCTGACCGCCGGTGACGGCGCCGAGCGCCGCGACCCATGGTTCGTCGGCAAGCTGTGCACGCAGACGCAGCGCGCCACGTCGTGCCAGCGTGTGCTCGACGCTCACCGAACCGCGCAGACGCTCGACGTCGTCGTCGGAGTAGGGGCGCTGGATGGTGAGTTCGGGGGGGGTCATCTGGTCCTCCTTTTGGATCCAAGAATCAGTTGAATTGGATCCTAAACTATTCGACAGTCGGTTGTCAAACGCCTACGCGCGGGCACCTATTGCCAGTGCTTGGTTGGGACTACCCGTTTTTTGGATCCTTGAACCCAATGATGCGGATGCTATCTTTGGGTCCGTGCCGACCCTCACGACAAAGGCCGACGAGGTCGCCCGGACACTCGAGGACGAGATCGTCTCGGGCGCCATCCCGCAGGGCCAGGTGCTGCGGCAGGAGCACGTCTGCGAGCGTTTCGGCGTCAGCCGGACGCCCGTGCGCGAGGCGCTGCAGCGACTCGAAGCGCTCGGCCTGGTGACGGCGCTGCCAAATCGGGGGGCGCGAGTTCGCTCGATCTCCTCGGCCGAGCTGCGCGAGGCCTTCCTGATCCGCGCCGAACTCGAGGGCCTGGCGACGGCCCACGCGGCGCCGCGCATGACACCGGACGATCTCGGGCGGCTGGACGCCGCCGAGGAGCGGTTCGCCGAGCTCACGCTCGAGCTGCGAGCGCAGATGCGCAGCGGCGACCTTCGCAACGCGTCGCTCGTGGTTGTCTGGATGGCCGCCAACCATGCCTTCCACGACGTGATCTACGCCGTCGCGGCGCTCCCGCGCGTCGAGCAGCTGGCGAAGAGCGCGCGACGCACCTTCATCGGTGAGCACGTCTGGAGCGCACGCGGCGAGCTCGATGAGCTGTTTGCCCGCAACGACCTGCAGCACCGCGCGATCCGCGAAGCGCTCGCAGCGGGCAGCGCCGAGGGCGCCCGAACCCTGGCCCGCGAACACGTGCTCTCGTCCGGAAGGCTGATGGAAGCGGCACTCGATCTCGCGGCCGCGAGGACACGCCCGCCCGACTGGCTGTCGGGACGGCCCGAGACCGCGGCCTGGGGGACGGCCGAGTAGCAAGACCCGCTCGTTGTGCGAACGCGGGCGCGGCGCGCTGGTTGCCGCGCGAGGATGCGTTAGCCCACGCCCTTGTGGGGATTCTCACGTTTCACTAACCGCTCGCTTACCCGAACTCCAGACACTCGACGTCGTGGCTTCGCGTGCGAATCCTCGCCGCAGCGGCGTCGCTTCCGCGCCCACCGGGCTCCGCCGGCTGGCGGCGCGGCTCCTGGCTGGTGGCACCGCGGGCAACGAGCAGCTCACGGCTGCCACGGCGGTCGTGCTGTTGGTCCTGCTCGCCGCGCTCGGCGTGACGATCGTGCGCATCGGCGGGCTGCTGAACGCGCATATGTTCCTCGGCATGCTGCTGATCGGGCCTGTCGCGCTGAAGCTTGCGAGCACCGGCTACCGGTTCGCCCGCTACTACACCGCGGACCCGCGCTACCGCGAGAAGGGGCCGCCACCGGTGGCGATGCGGGTGTCGGCGCCGATCGTCGCGATCTCGACCGTCGTGGTCTTCGCCAGCGGCGTCGCGCTGCTCTTCGCCGGACCGGGATCACGCTCGACGCTGCTGCCGCTGCATAAGGTCAGCTTCATTGTCTGGCTCGTCTTCACCGGCCTGCACGTGCTCGGTCACCTGGGCGAGCTGCCTGCCTCGTTGCGACGCGAGCAAAGCAGGGAGCTTCCCTGGGACGACCTCGGTGGCGGCCGGGGAGCGCGCGCGCTGGCCCTCGCCGGCGCGCTGATCGGCGGTCTGGTGCTGGCGCTGGCGGTGGAGTCGCAGTTCGCAGTGTGGGCGCACTTCCATCACCTGCACCTGCACTGACGCCGCAGCCGAGCCGGTGTGCGCGGCACGCGCGGGCGCGTCGGATGGCGCGCGATGCGACGGCTCAACTCGGCATGAGAAGCGGCTGATCGCGGCCGCGTTATGAGCGGCTTCTCACGCGCGGCTTAGCAGGATTTGGGATAGCGCGCCGACAATCGAACACGATGGTGACCATCTCCCACGACGGGCGCCGCCGCGCTCAGGGACTCCTGCGGTGAGCGGACGCCTGCATCGGCCACCCGGGCGGAGTCCCGTGGAAGTCGCGACGCGTCGCGCGATCAGAGCTCGTGACGCCGGGCTGCGACGGATCAGGGCGATCACGCGCGGGATCGTCGCGGCCGTGGTGGCCCTGTCCGGCGCGCTCGCCGTGCTTGCCGCCAACGGCTTCCACGGACACACGCTCGCGAGCCGGGCCGTGCAGTCGCGGAGCGCCCGGCCGGCGCTGAGCGGCCCGATCGCGCGCACGCGCTCGCGAACCGCATCCTCCGCTCGGCGGTCACCGTCGGCGCGGGCGCCGCTGGCCGCGACGGCGTCAGCGGGCGGCGCGACGACTCAGACGCCGACACGGACGACCCAGAGCCAGACCACGGCCGCTTCGGCCACGCCATCACAGTCGACGACACCGGCAACGACGACGCCGGCGAGCTCGACCACGACCCAGACGACGTCGACCCAGACGACGCCCGCTCAGACGACGCCCGCTCAGACGACCACGCCCGCGACCTCGTCGCCGAGCATCGGGCAGCCGAGTCAGGCGCCCGCACCGACGCCCGCCGCTCCGGTTGTCGTGTCGGGAGGATCGTGATGGTGCTCGCGACCGCCGGGCCGAGCGCGCTGTGGTATTTGACGCGCGCCACCGGTGCGGTCACGTTCGTGCTGCTTACGGCGAGCGTCGCGCTTGGCGTTGCGAACGTCGGCCGCCTGCAGAGCGCACGCTGGCCGCGATTCGTCGTCGAGGGACTGCACCGCAACGTTTCGCTGCTCGCGATCGTGGTGCTCGCGGTGCACATCGTGACGACGGTGCTCGACCCGTTCGCCTCGATCCACCTGCTCGACGCTGTGATCCCTTTCGTCTCGACCTACCGGCCTTTCTGGCTCGGGCTGGGAGCGTTCGCCTCCGACCTGCTGCTCGCGATCGCGCTCACGAGCATGGCGCGGCGCCGTCTCGGCCACCGGGCATGGCGTGTGACTCACTGGTTCGCGTACGCCTGCTGGCCGATCGCGTTGCTGCACGCCGTGGGTACCGGCAGCGACGTCAGGCAACTGTGGATGCAGGCGCTGCTGGCTGGCTGTCTGGTTGCGGTGGTCATCGCCATCTGGGCCCGGGTGGGCTTCGGTTGGCCGGCGCGGCGCGGGCTGCGCGGGAGCGCGGTCGCCGCATCGATCGCGCTTCCAGTCGCGCTCGTCGCCTGGCTGCCGGGCGGTCCGCTGGCCTCCGACTGGGCCAGGCAGGCGGGCACGCCGACGGTCGCGAGCGGCTCCGCCACCGCGGCGCGGGTCACGGCCGCGGCGCCGGCGGTCATCGCCGCGTTCTCAGCGGCGGTCAACGGCAGCGTCGTCCAGCGTCAGATCGCCGGCGGGGGCGTCGAGGTGGACCTGTCGCTGGCGGTCGCCAACCAGACCCTCGGCACCGTGCACGTGCGGATCGAGGGTAACGCCGTGGCCGGTGGCGGCGTGCACATGACGGCCAGCTCGGTGACGATCGGCACGCCGTCGAGCCCGACGCTCTTCCAGGGCGCGATCACCTCGCTCGACGGCACCCAGATCGCCGCACGCGTGAGCTCGCCGGACGGCCGCAAGCTCCAGCTTGGACTCGCGCTGCGGGTCGACGCTGCCTCCGGCTCGGCGAGCGGCACAGTCCAGGTGACACCGGTCTGATGCCGACGCTCGCGACGACAGTCGGGCTCCCTCGCCTGCTCGGCTCGCTGACCGACGGCGAGATGGTCGACCTCGACCGCCACATCGATGCGCATGGCCTGCTGCCGTCGCGCCGTGAGCTCGACGCCGGGGCGCTTGTCGAGCTCGTCGAGCGCTCCGGACTGCGCGGGCGAGGCGGCGCAGCGTTTCCCATGGCCACCAAGCTGCGGGCGGTCCGCGCGGCCCGCGGCTCCGCGATCGTCGTCGCCAACGGCTGCGAGAGCGAGCCGCTCAGCGCCAAGGATGCACTGCTCTTGCACGAGCTGCCCCACCTCGTGCTCGACGGCGCCGAGCTCGCAGCGCGGGCGGTCGGGGCCGGCGAGGCGATAGTCGCCTTTGAAACGCCCAACCTGGCTGCGCGCGCCAGCCTCGAGAGCGCGCTCAGCGAGCGCCGCGCCGAGCGGATCGATGGAACGCGCTTCTCGCTGTTTGCCGCCGAAGAGCGATTCCTCAGCGGCCAGGAGACGGCGCTGGTGTCACAGATCAACGGCGGGCCGGCGCGGCCCACCTTCGTCCCGCCGCGACCCACCGACCGCGGTGTGGGCCGCCGCCCGACGCTGATCCAGAACGTCGAGACACTCGCGAACCTGGCGCTGATCGCGCGCTACGGCGCGGCGTGGTACCGCGAGCTCGGAACCGCCTCGGAGACCGGCTCGCGACTCGTGACGCTGGTCGGCGCCGTCGGGCATCCCGGCATCTATGAGATCGAGTTCGGGACACCGCTTGGAGCGCTGTTCGGGGCCGCAGGCGGTCTGCGCAGCGAGCTGGCCGGAGTACTGGTGGGCGGCTACTTCGGCTCGTGGCTGCCGGCGGAGCGGATCGGCGAGCTCGAGCTCTCGAACGAGGCTCTCGCCCGCCATGGAGCGGCGCTCGGCTGCGGGGCGATCGTCGCGCTCCCGGCAAGCTCGTGTCCGGTCGCCGAGACCATGCGCGTCGCCGTCTACCTTGCGACCGAGACCGCCGGCCAGTGCGGGCCGTGCGTTCACGGCACCGCGGCGATCGCCCGAACGCTGCACGGCGTCGCGGAGGGCAGGGCCTCGTCGACGGCGTTTGCCGATCTCGAGCGCTGGGTGGCCGAGCTGCCCGGCCGCGGCGCCTGCCATCACCCGAACGGGCTCGCCCACTTCGTCTCCACCGCGCTGCGAACCTTCGCGAGCGAGTTCGCAGATCACGCGCGCCATGGCCCGTGCCCGGCCTGCGCCGCCGACGCGGTCCTGACGATCCCTCAGCCGAGCACGGCCCGCGCGTGACCCGCATTCGTGTCAACCCCATCGGCTGCGTCGGCCACGGGCTGTGTGCGGAGATCCTGCCCGAATGGATCGAGCTCGACGAGTGGGGCTATCCGATCGTCGACCGCGACGCGATCCCGGTCGAACTCGAAGCTCACGCCCGGCGCGCCGCCGACGCTTGCCCGACGCTCGCGCTGCTGCTCGAACGCGACTGAGCGCCGCGTCGCCCCAGTTCGCCGGAGTCTCCGGTCCCTACGGCATGCCCTCGATGATCCGGACGAGCTCGTCGCGGCGGTAGCCGTGACTGCGCGCCAGATCGACCAGGGCGCGGGCCTGCTGCAACACGGCGGTGCGCTCGGGCGTGCCGGCGACCGTGACGCCGCGGCCGCGCCGGAACTCGAGCAGGCCCTCGTCGCGGAGCAGCCGCAGCGAGCGGAGCACCGTGTTCGTGTTCACGCCGAGCTCCGCGGCGAGGTCCTTCGCCGGGGGAAGGCGCTCGCCCGGCCTGGCCTCTCCGTCGAGGATCGCCCGCCGGATCTCCGCGGCGACCTGCTCGAACACGGCGGTCGAGTCGGTCCGGTCGATTCTCACGGTCGGCTCCGTGTGCCAGCCGTGATGGTCAGCATGAAATCAATATAGCTATCACCATATTGGGAGTCAACCGGAGCGGGCGACGCCGAGCACGGAGGCTGCGTCTGGGCGGCGCGGTCAGAGGTCGAGGTTGTCGATGATCTCGTTCGCGCGCGACCACTGCTCCGGCGGGACGACGAGGTAGATGTCGCCGTGGCCGAAGCGGTCGAGTGGTTGGTCGGCTGTGCAGGCCGCGTCGACGCCCATGCTGCGCAGCTCATCGCGCCAGGCCACCGCCGTCGTCTGGTCCTCGAACGTGCTGACCGTCTCCCAGTCCTCGAAGCGAGGGTCGGCGACCGACACCGCCTGGCTCTTCGCGGAGCGGGGCTTGCGGGACCATGGCAGCGGCACAGTGAGGCGCAGCCTACGCCCGCGAGCGCGGTCGGGTGCGCCCGCCGGCGCTTGCGGCTGCTGGTGGGCCCGGCGTGAACCGCGGCGCGGTTCGCCGGCGACTCGTGGCGTGGGAGATCACGCGGCATCACGCACGCCGCGTGAAGTCCCCCCGGGCGCCGTGAGGCGACCTAAACAAAACCCGCTTGCAGCGAGGCGCGGCTAGAGCTTGGCGCAGACCGCGGCCTCGATCGACCGGTCGGCGGCCGGCACGGTGTCGACCACGATCTCGTTGCAGAGCTTCTTCTCGGCAGCCTTGATCTGCGAGGGGCTGTCGTTGGCCAACGAAGCGCAGTAAGCCGAGAACTGGCTCTTCTCGCTCGCCGTCAGTTTCGACTTCGCCGCCGCCAGGGCGTTCTGGCAGTAGGCGGCGATGGCGGCGCCACCGGCCGGGATCGCCGGGGTCGTCGAGCTCGTCGAGGTGGAGCTGGAGGTGCTGCTGGACGTCTGCGCGACGGCGGTCTTCGTGCTGCTGGTGCTGGTGGTCGAGGAACTGTTGCTGCTGCCACCACCGCAGCCGGCGACGAGCGCGGCGCTTGCCGCAACTGCGAGGAAGAACGAAGCGGTGCCGCGAGTCATCTTGAACCCCCCTATGTCGATCGCCTGGCGATGCTCGAGTCTAGACGCTGGGGGTGTCGGCAAGATCGGCTGTGGACGTGAATCCGAGCGCGTTGCGCGGGTTGGGGCGGAGGTTGTGCGGCGCGGACCCAAGTACTTGCGCCAGCAAGTAGTTTGATAGGCTGGGGCGATGGAGCTTGGAGTCGCCACCTTCGCGGATCTCGCCTCGGGCGTCAGCCCGCGCCAGCGCATGCGCGAGCTGATCGAGGAGGCAGAACTGGCCGACCAGCTGGGCCTGGACGTGTTCGCGGTCGGCGAGCACCACCGGCCGGACTTTCTCGTCTCCTCTCCGGCGACGGTGCTCGCGGCAGTGGCCGTGCGCACCGAGCGCATCCGCCTCTCCAGCGCCGTGACGGTGCTCAGCTCCGATGACCCGGTGCGGGTCTTCCAGCAGTTCGCCCATGTCGACCTGCTCTCCGGTGGGCGCGCCGAGATCATGGCGGGGCGCGGCTCCTTCATCGAATCCTTCCCGCTCTTCGGCTACGACCTCGACGACTACGACGAGCTCTTCGCGGAGAAGCTCGAGCTGCTGCTGAGGATCCGAGACAGCGAGCAGGTGACGTGGTCGGGTCGCCATAGCGCGGCGCTGACCGGCGCCGGCGTGTGGCCGCGACCGGTCCAGGCCCCCCTGCCGGTGTGGGTCGCCGTCGGTGGTTCGCCGCAGTCGGTGGCGCGTGCCGGCACGCTCGGGCTGCCGCTGACCATCGCCATCATCGGAGGCCCCTACGCTCGCTTCGCGCCGCTCGTTGGGCTGTACCGCGAGGCCCTCGCCGCCGGCGGCCATGACCTGGCGGCGGCAAGGGTCGCGATCAACACCCATGCCTTCGTCGGGCGGACATCGGTGCAGGCCGACAGCGCGTTCGCCGCCGCGTACCTGGCGATGATGAATCGCATCGGGCGCGAGCGCGGCTGGCCGCCGTCGGGCCGGCGCGAGTACGAGGCTCTGCGATCGCCGAGCGGCGCGCTGGCCGTCGGCTCACCCGATCAGGTCGCCGAGAAGATCCTGGCCCAGCACGCCCTGTTCGGCCACCAGCGCTACGTCGCGCAGATGAGCGTCGGTGCGGTCGCGCACCGCGACGTGCTCGCGTCGATGGAGCTGTTCGGCACCGAGGTCGCACCGTTGGTGCGCGCCGGGGTGGCGCAGGCCGGCGCCGGCGCCGCGGCAGGCGCGACGGCTTAGGAGTGCCGGTCGCCAGGCAGCCGGCCTCTGTGTAGCCCTGCCGTTCGGAGTCTCAACAAGATGTCGGCGCGAAGATGCCCGGAGGAGGACTGGCAGCGCGATCGTCCAGTGCACTTGAGGCGGCCAGCGGCTCAGTGCGCATGCGAATGGACGTCCATGACCGCGTCGAACCATTCGATCCTGGCCGGCTGGGGCGCATCGACCGCCGCAAACGCGGGACCGAGTTGCGACCGCATGAACTCGCCCTGGGCCGCCTGCGACTCCCACACCTCGACGACGATCAGCTTGTCGCCCTTCTCGCCGGACACGTGGCTCAGCATCCCCGCCGGCCACGACGCGGAGTCCGGCTCGCCGTCCCATCCCAGTTCCTTGTTCACGCGGTGGTAGATCTCGACCGCATTCGGCTGCGAAAACTCGATAACCACTACCTCAGCCATGTTGCCTCCCAATCCGGTTGCAGAACAGAGCCCTCAACCTACCGTGAACCGTCACGATTGCCGACGACGGCCTGCCTGGCGCAGGCGCGGCGCGGGATCCGCGACGCCTTGCAGCTGATCGAAAGCCTGGACATGGCCGCAGCCCGCGTCGTCGAGGAGCTACAACTGGCACGACGGCCTACAGGTCGTTCGACACAGGCCGGTAGCGAAGGTAGACCACCCGAGCGCCAAACGTCTGCGTGTCGACCAGCTCCAGGTTGATCGTTTCGTCGAGGGGCGGGATGTAGGGCGTGCCGCCGCCGAGTAGGACCGGGCTGACGAACAGCCGCCACTCGTCGACCAACCCCAGTTTCATACAAGTGCGGGCGAGGTCGGCGCCGCCGACGGCGATGTCTTTTCCCGGCTGTTCTTTGAGTCTCGCGATCTCCTCGCCGAGATCGCCCCTGGCCAGCCTGGTGTTGCCGACCACGCTCTCCAGCGTCGTGGAGAACACGACCTTCGGCAGGGCCTTCCAGATCTGGGCGAACTCGACGTGCGCCGCGGGCAGCGAAGCCTCCTGCGCGGTCTCCCAGTGGAGCATCGTTTCGTAGAGCCGGCGTCCGCAGAGCTGCACACCGGTCTCCTGCACCCGCTGGGTGTGGAACCGGAACAGCTCGTCGTCGGGCACCGACCAGTCGATCGCGCCGTCCGGCCCGGCGATGAAGCCGTCCAGCGACACGGTCATCGAGTAGATCAGCCTGCGCATCAGATCCTCCCTCGGCCGGCGTCCAAATCCTCCCGTGGAGAGTCGTTACCTTACGTCCTTGCTCATCGGTACCCGTCGACCACACTCGGTGGCGAGATCACGCAGCCGACCCGACGGCCGGGCGCACTGACTACTTGAAGGGCACGGTGACCGGCCCGGGCACCTTGGAGAACACCGCCATGAAGTCGCGGTCGTCGGGGGTGAGGTAGCGGTCGGGGGACTGCTGGGGCTGTGGCTCGACCATCGTCGGCCCGAGACCGTTCCTGTGCGAGTAGGTGATCATTGTGTGCCATTCGGGGTTGATGTCGAACTCCATCCCGCGAACCGCCCCAATGTGCTGAAGGATCTGGGCGAGCGAGATCACGGTCGCCTCCGACGCGACGACGAACATCACATTGCCGTGGGCGTCGACGCCGACCGCGGTGCGCGGGGTGAAGGTGACGCCGCCCAGGGTGTAACCCCACTGGATGCTGTTCGGGTCGATGTTCAGCTCGGGGTTGGGCTTGCCGTCCCAGAGGATCGGGGTGAGGCTTTGGCGCGCCCAGGCGACATTGGCCGGAGCGTCCGGCCCGCCGCTCCATTTGACGATGTTCACGGCTCCGTCGCGGTAGCCGACGAGCGTGGCGTTGCCATCAATCAGCGGCTCGTTCGTGTGGCCGTTGACCGCCGAACCGTTATTGGTGTCGGCGTGTGTGAAGGCGCCGTTGAAGGTGGCGAGCAGCCGGTAGCGCTGATCGACGGGAACCATCATCGGACCCCGGACGACCGCGCTCGGTGGCTCATAGCGGCCGGGATAGTAGGCGAGGTCGGTGCGGGTGTGGTCGATCCACAGGATGTAGGCGACGATGGAGGGGTACTCCGTGCTGGGCCGGTAGGTCGTCACGAGCACCGGCGGCTGGCCGTTGACGGTTGGACCCGTACGGTGCCAGACGCCTTCGCCGGGCAGCGGCGTAGTGAACACCGGTTTGATCGGTGGCGGCCTGTAGGTGGCGTGCTTGGCGTGCTTGGGCGCAGGCCGTACCGGGCTGAGCCCGACGCTCGGCAGGCGCTTGAGCCCGGGGCCGCCCTTGCGGGGCGTGCTCGCCGTGTAGTGCTCGGCCGTGTCGATGATCCAGTTGCCGAAGGGCACGTCGTCGCGCACCCACTCCGCGGAGCGCTCGGAGAAGTTCTCGCTCGTCGGCTTGAGCATGTAGTTCGCGTAGGAGATCCCGAAGTAGAGGACCACCAGCACCAACGGAGCCAGCGTCCCGAAAAGGATCCGCCTCCGGCGAAGCCGCCGACGGTCATCAGCACGCCGCGCGCGGAGTTCGCGACTGCCAAACATCGGCCCTGCGGATGGCTCGCGGTTCCGTCGCGGCCTACCCGCCGCTCCGTATCGGTCTCGGATCGCCATGGTGGCTGGGTTCCGACTATACGCGCGAAAATAAACCACCCTGGCGGTGACCGATGAGAATTCGCTCAGACGAGGCCATCACGCGACCCGGGGTGGCAACCACGCCGCGATGATGGAGCGAAGCGAGATCGAACCGGTGACAGCTCGTACGGCCGAAACCAGCAGAGCCGTCGCGAGGCCGGCACTCCGCCGACCGGAAGGGCGACCACGTCGCGATCGGGTGAGTCGTCAGAGGCCGAGTCTGCGAACGCCTGCCTCGTCGAACCCGAAGTGGTGACCGATCTCGTGCCGGACCGTAGTGATGACCTGTTGACGCAGGCGCTCGGGGTCGTCACCGAAGTCGCGAACGAGGGTGTCGCGGAAGATCATGATCTCGTCCGGTAGGCCGCCGCCTGCCAGGAAAGGCATGCCACGCAGCCTGTAGCCGACGTACATCCCATACGCGTGGTTCTCGGCACCCCGGTCCGAGACAACGACAGCCACGTTCTCCAGCATCGCTTGGAACTCGGGGGGAAGATCGTCAAGCGCTGAACTGACGAGCTCCTCGAATTCCTTCTCGCTGTAATGACGGTGCTGGCTCATGGGCTCCGCGTCGGGACGCCTGCAGCTCGAACGCGTGCGTCCACGACGGACGGTAGCGCGGCAGGCACCGAAACACACGGCAGTCGCGCGACGCGCCGAGCGGCAGCGACGGGGCCGCTAATCGTTCACGTAGACGCGGACGTGTGGGCTGGCGACGCCGCGCCTGGCCTGGAAGGCGGCGTTGGCGCATTCGGTGCCGGGCGTCGCCTCGGCCGAAGGGCACCCGGAGCGCTCCGTGTCGGACGACAACGTTCGGCCTCGGACTCCACTACTGGAGGTGGGACGTCCCAAACACGGTGTTTGGCTTGTCGACGACGGTGCCGCTGTTTCCGGTGACCGTCAGCGAGCCCGTCACGGTGTTGCCCGCGACGGTTGCGCCACCCGTGTTGCCGGTGACGCTGAGCGGGCCGGCGACGTTGTCGGTGACGGTCACGCCGCCCGAGCCGCCGCTGACCGACACCGAGCCGAGCACGTGCGCCTTGTCGATCCACACGCCACCGGTGTCGTTGTGCAGTGTGATCGCCCCTGCGATGCTGCTACCGGGACACGCCGCAGTGCCGTCGCCGATCAGCACCGGGCCCGAGTCGCCGGTTGCGCTCACGATTCCCAGCATCGAGGCGTTGCAGACGCGCACCGTGTTGGCGTCGGTCGCGATGATGGCACCGAGCACGACGGCGCCCGGCTCGATGTCGACCGAGCTGCCGGCGGGGATGTCGAGCGCGCCGAGCACGATCGCGCCTCGGCCAAGCTCCCACGACTGGCCGGGCGGGACGGTTGTCGGGAGACCGGCTAGCGGGCCAGTCACGACGCGGCTGTAGCCAACGACGAGAGTGCTCGGGACGAACGTCGTGAACGCGTAGTTGCTCGCACTCAGGGTGCCCTGCGTACACGTGATCGGATACTGACCGCCGACGCTGGTCGCCGTCGCGGTGGTCGTGCAGTCAGCCGAGCCGCTCACGACCGCGCTGGTGTCGTTGTTCACGAACCCGGTGATCTTGTAGGTCAGGGTCGGGTTGGGTTGGCCGAACAGTCGACTCTGTGGCTGGGCCGTCACGGTCAGCCCGGCCTGGTTGACCTGCTCGGCGAGATCGCCGGTCGAGGTCGCGTAGTTGCTGTCGCCGGAGTACACCGCCGAGACTCCCTGGGCGCCAGCGCTCGGGGTCGTCGTGCAGCTCGCCGTGTCGGGCGATCCGAGGTTCAGAGAGATATTCTGGCAGCCGGAGATCGGGCTTCCGCCATCGTAGAAGTCGACGGTACCGGCCGGAGTCCCGGTGCCCGGCGAGGGCACGCTGACCGTGTCGGTGTAGGTGACCTGCGTACCGTAGATGACCGGTGTGGCGCTCGAGCCGAGGCTACTGGAGGTACCCACCTTCGGATCGGTCGAGGCGTTGAGCGTTGCGGTGAGAATGGTCCGGTAGATCGCTGGGTCGGTCTCGAAGCTCCCGTTGACGGTCGTCCCCTCCTCGTACTGGGCGGAGGCATCGGTTCCGATCGGGTTGCCGGCGGCCTTGACCGGATTCGGCAGGCGGTAGCCGGCGAAAACCAGCGTCAGCGTTCCGCCCGGGTTCTGAACTACGGTCGGGTCATAGGCGCGGCCCGAGTAGTAGGCCGATACCCCGAGCGCGGGATCCGTGCCGCCCGCCAGCGCCTGGTCCTGGGCAACCGACGCGGAGAACGTGTAGTCGGTCGAGACCACAACTGTCGGAACCGACCACGTCTTGCCGCTGTCGCTCGACTCGGTGTAGAAGATCTGGTTGAACGCGTCGCTGTCACCGTCTGAGGCCCACGCTCCGGACAGGAACAGTCCCAGCGAGCCGTCCGGGTTGACTACCAGCGTGCCGCGCGCGCCCGGCCAGCGCAGCTCGACCTGGTCCTGACCCCCGAGCGGGACGTTCGTCGGGGAGTAGCCCTGGGGGTTGCTCGAGTCGAATGCCGCAGGAGTGTCGCCGTTGGCGGTCGTGCCCGAAGGCGCGTCCTGCTGACATGGATTGGAGATGTCGCTGTAGCCCAAGTCCGTCGCGGGTGCGGCGAGCCCGGCGCACGTAGCCGTGACATTGGCCGTGCTGGCGGCCGGCGCACCGGACACCTGGCCGAGGTCGGTGAAGTTGACGCCGTCGGTCGTGTAGGCCGCGCGGACGACCTCGTAGTCCTCGTTGTTGCCGAACAGCTTCTGGGCCTGACCCTTAGTGATCGCCTTGCCTTCGCCGATCTGGGTGAGCACCGCGTTCCCGGCGCTGTTGGTCGTCTCGATCGACGCTCCCGGCCCGGCGACCCAGTTGCCCTGGTGGCCGGCGTTGAAGCCGTCCGCGCCGACGAAGAAGTTGCTGCCCGCGGTGGTGCCGCCGGTACCTCCGGTGCAGCCCAACAGATCGATCGTGTGCAGGTTTGGGTTGTACAGGTCGTTGATGTGGGTGTTGACATCCCAGCCGGTGCAGGTCAGCGTGTCGAGATCTGCGCCGCCAGCGGCAGTCTGGCCGCCGACGTAGACCTCGAAGGAGCCCGTGGCGGGCAACGGCTCGCTCTCGGTCGGGAACGGCGAGATGTTGTAGTTGGTAGCGGTCGAACCGGGGGCTTCCACAAAGCCGGTCTGGAGTGTGCTGGAGCCGCCTGTCTGGAGCGTGGTGAAAGTGCCCGAGGTGTCCTTCTTATAATTCGTGTAGCTGGTGGACTCGGCGGCGCTCACAGTGCCGTTGATCCCGCCCTCGATGAAGTAGTTCGCGATCTTCTCGGTGTAGAGCACGACCTTTCCGGCACTCGACTGGCCCCAGGCCGAGTTGGCCGAAGCCGGCAACGGGCCGATGATCCCGTCGGGCGAGATCAGGCCGTTTGTCTGGGTGACCGGACCGCCGGTGTAGTTCGGGCCCGCGGACGGGATCACCGGGTCAGCGATGACCGGGGTGGCGGTCGACCCTGTGCCGGCCGTAACGCCCACGCCGCTTGAGTCGGTCGTGGTGCAGAGCTCGATCTTGGAGGTCGGCTCCGCATTGCCTTGCGTGCAATAGACCGTCTGGCCGTTGATGTAGTAGCGGTCCGGAGCGTTGGCGTTCAGCAGGTACGTGAGCGTGTTCGAGTTCGCGCTCGTCAGGTTTAGTGTGATGTCGGTGCCCGCTGTGGCTCCGACGTTCTGGGGTCCGGCGGGGATCGTCGTCGCGGTTGCGCTGCTCGAGTCGGTGACCATCGCCTGCACCGTGCCGATCACCTCGACGAGGTCGTCGTTGGCGCCGACGGTGATGCCGCTCGGGTTGGTGCAGCCGGTCAGCGCCGGCGAGTTCCCGTTGGACCCGCTGGTCCCGGTGCAGGTGACCACCGGCGGCTGGCCGGACGTGGTCTGGGTTAGATCCTCGTACTGGGCGGCGCCGTTGGGCAGCGCGCTCGGATCCGGCACGGTCAGCGTGTTCGAGCTCGAGTCGGTCTCGCTGGTGGAGTTACCGTTGACGGTGTCGCCGCCCAGCGTGCTGACGGGGATGTTGGTGCCAGCGCTGGCCGAAAGCGGCGTCGCGGCCGTCGCGAACGTGTTCGGGTCGACGCCGATCGACGTGGTTGCCTGCAGGCCGGAGAGCGGGTTGGACGCGCTCGGGTCGATCGGGAACGCATCAAGGTCGGACCCGGGGTAGTCACCGAGCGCACGCTGAAGCGTGTACAGGTCGTTGGTGTCGCCGAGGTCCGCGACGTAGGGGTGACCCTCGCCGTCGTCGTTGGTATCACCGGACGGGCAGTACCCCTGGTTCTGGTCAAGCGCGGTACCCTCGACGGTCCAGCTCGTGCCACCAACGTTTGACCTTGCCGCCACGATCTCCTCGTCCGCGTCCTTTGGGCGGAAGTCGAAGTAGCCGGTGAGGGTGCCGTCGCTATTCATCACGACGTCCGGGAAGTAGTACGGCGAGAACGGCAGCGATTCGCCCGAGGGCTCGGACACCGGCGAGCCGGTCTCATTGGGGTTGCCGCTCGTGGCCGTGGCGCTCGTGTCCCAGCTGTCGTTGTAGGAGCTGCCGCAGTAGCCCGACAGCGGGCCCGGGGTGCCCACAAATCCGCTCGGGAACGGCTCGTCAGCGGTGGCGGCCGGGTAGGTCGCGACGTTGGGCTCCGTCGTCGAGTTCGCCGAGCTGGTGGTCGGGCCACCGAAGTTGAATGTCTGCAGCAGATCGCTGCTCGGATACGCGGAGATCGAAATGCCGTCGAACGTGCCGGCGCCAAAGAGAGACGTCGAGAGGCCCTGCCACGGGTTCCACGGAGCCCCCGACACCTGGTCGACCGCGGGCATGCCGGCCACATAACTCGTCCCGTCCGCGGCCGACGCCGCAACCGGGAACCCCACCAGAGTTAGACATGTGACGGCTGCAACGAAACCACCACGGACTGCGACAGCGCAGCAGCGAGCCACGACTACCTCCAAGATAGTGGGACGACGGGCCCTGCGATTACCCTTCTGTGCGGCCGAGCGGGCGACGTTCTACCAGACTGCAACGTTCGCGTCCAGAACTTTGAGCGCCGATAACGATCTGGTCACATCCCGTTATCGGAACGGCCACAAAGCCACGCGGTTCGCGCTCGCCCGATCCGCGGCAACGACGAATGGAGCTAGTCGGGCTCGAACCGACGACCTCTTGCATGCCATGCAAGCGCTCTCCCAGCTGAGCTATAGCCCCGCGCGGCGACACCCATCTTAGAGCGTCGAGCGTGCTGCCGGGACCGCCGAGGCTCGCCGCTCGCTACTCGCTCGAACGCCCGCGCGACAGCGCCGATGGCCACCAGACACGCTTGTCGAGGTCCATCACGAGAGCGGGAACGAGCACCGTGCGAACAGGAAGGTGTCGAGCAGCACGCCGAAGGCGATCACCAGTCCGACCTCGGCGAACGCGACGAGCGGCAGGGACGCCAGTGCCGAGAATGTGCCCGCCAGCACGATGCCCGCCGAGGTGATGACCGCACCGGTGACGGAGAGTGCTCGCAGCATGCCGGCGCGGGTATCGCCGCCGGCCGACTCCTCGCGGGCCCGCGCCATCAGGAAGATGTTGTAGTCGCAGCCGAGCGCGACGAGGAAGAGGAAGCTGAAGAGGATCAGCGAGGGGTCCTCGCCGGCGTAGCCGAGGATGTGAGTGAAGGCGAACGCGCCCGCGCCGAGCGCCGCCGCGTAGGAGAAGATGACCGTTGCCACGAGCAGGACCGGGGCGACGAGCGAGCGCAGCAGCAGCCCGAGCACGAGCATCACGACGAGCAGGATCAGCGGGACGATCACCCGGTCGTCGCGGGCGGCAGCTACGTGCAGGTCGCGCTGCTGGGCGGTCGCGCCGCCGATCAGCGTGTCCGGGCCGCCGGCCGCCTTGGCCACCGACCGGATCGGCGCGATCAGCGACATCGCCTGCTGACTGGTCGGGTTGACGGCGAGGGCGGCGGTGAACACGGCGACGCCGGTGAACGGGCTCACGAGCGTGGTGCTGAGCGCCCCCGGCGCGTGGCTGATGCCGGGTGCGGCGGCGATCGCCTTGCGAACCGCGGCAACGCGCGCCGGCGAGGGCACGACGATCTGCAGCGGCGAGCTGGCGCCCGCAGGGAAGTGGCGGTCGAGCAGTGTCTGCCCCTGCTCGGACTCGACCACGCCGGTGAAGGCATCGTTGCCGCTGAGGTTGGTGTCGAGACTCGTCAGCCCGATGCAGAGCACCGCCAGCACGGCGATCGTCGCCGCGCCGATCAGGCGGTGGTGGCGGCCGACTGCGTCGGCGACACGCCGCCAAGGGCCGTGGGTGGCGTCGGCGCCGCTGGAACCCTCACGCGGGACGAAGGGCCAGAAGGCGCGGCGACCAACGATCAGCAGTAGAGACGGGAGCAGCGTCAGCGTCGAGACCATCGCCAGCGCCACGCCGATCGCCGAGATGGGTCCCAGCCCGCGTGTGCTGTTCACCTCTGCGGCCAGCACGCACAGGAGCGCCAGGATCACCGTCATCGCGCTGGCGAAGATCACGGGGCCTGCTCGCCGAAGCGCGATGCGCATCGCGTCACGCGGGCTCGCGTGGTGGCGCAGCTCCTCGCGGTAGCGCGCCACGAGCAGCAGCGCGTAGTCGGTGCCGGTGCCGAATACGAGCACGGTGAGGATGCCGGCCGACTGCGAGTTGATCGTCACACCGAGCTGCGTCAGCAGGTAGCCGACGCCCTCGGCGATCGCCTCGGCGATGCCGACCGACAGCAGCGGGATCGCCCAGAAGATCGGGCTTCGGTAGATCAGGATCAGCAGCACGAAGACCAGCAGCACGGTGACGAGCAGCAGCTCTCCGTTGATCGACTTGAAGACCTGGCTCGCGTCGTAGGAGACGCCGCCCGGGCCGGTCACCTTCGCCTCGAGCCCAGCCGGCGCGCCGGTGTGCACGACCCGCTTGATCAGCGTCACGTCGCTATCGAGCAGCTTCGTTGAGCCGTGCAGGCGCAGGTAGAGGTCGAGCAGCGCGGCTTCGCCGTCGCGGGAGCGAAGCGGTCCGACGGCGGGGACGGTGTCACGCGGCAGGCGCGCGTCGAGGGTCCGCTTGTCGGCCACGATCGCCGCCAAATCGGCGTTGGTCAGCCGGCCGGCACGTGCGAACACCACGACCGTGCCGGTGATCTCGGCGCCGCCGCTCGCACGGTTGATCGCGTCCAGGGCGCGCACCGACTCCGTGTCGCCCGGCAGGTAGGAGGTGGTGTCGTTCTTCTGCGCGCTCTGGAAGCGACCGGCAACCGAGCCGGCCGCCACCGCGACGATCAGCCAGGTTGCCGCGATCATCCACTTCGCGCGGCGGCGGCTGGCGAGCTCGAAGATGCGACCCATGCGGCGCTGAGGATATGCAAGGCGCGCCCAGCGAGAGCCCGGCGATGCCCGTTCGCGACCTCAGCACGTCGCGACTGCGCGAGCAAATACTCTGGAGCGCGGATGAGTGAGCACGTCTACGACCACGCCGAGATCGAGCCTCGCTGGCAGGCGGTTTGGGAGTCCGAGCGGACCTGGGAGGTGCCCAACCACGGCGGCGCCCCCACCACCTACGTGCTGGAGATGCTTCCCTACCCCAGCGGCGAGCCGCACATCGGTCACCTCAAGTGCTACTCGGTCGGTGATGCGATCGCCCATTTCCGCCGCCGCCAGGGCCGCCAGGTGCTCCATCCGATGGGCTATGACGCGTTCGGGCTCCCGGCCGAGAACCATGCGATCAACACCGGCGTGCATCCGAGCCATTCGACGGCCGAGTCGATCGCGTCGTTCCAGCAGCAGTTTCGCGAGTGGGGCATCTCGATCGACTGGTCGCGCGAGTTCGGCACGCACGAGCCGCGCTACTACCGCTGGACCCAGTGGATCTTCCTTGTGCTGCTGAAGGCGGGTCTCGCGTACCGCAAGGAGGCGGCGGTCAACTGGTGTCCCCACGACGCCACCGTGCTCGCCAACGAGCAGGTGATCGACGGCCACTGCGAGCGCTGCGGCGCACAGGTCGAGCTGCGCCAGCTCGAGCAGTGGTTCCTGCGCATCACCGACTACGCGCAGCGACTGCTCGACGACCTCGAGACGATCGAGTGGCCCGAGCACGTCAAGACGATGCAGCGCAACTGGATCGGGCGCTCCGAGGGCGCCGAGGTGGTGTTCCGCTGCGAGGAGCTCGGCATCGACTACCCGGTCTTCACCACGCGCCCCGACACGCTGTTCGGCGCGACCTTCTTCGCGATGGCGCCCGAGCATCCCGACGTCGCGCTGCTCGCCGCCGGCACCGAGCACGAAGCCGCGGTGCGCGACTACATCTCGCGTGTGCTGGCCGCCCCCGGCCAGGACCGTGGCGCGGCCGGCAAGCAGAAGACCGGCGTGCCGCTGGGGCGCAGCGTCCGCAACCCGGTCAACGGCGAGGAGATCCCGGTGTTCGTCGCTGACTACGTGCTGATGGAGTACGGCACGGGGGCGCTGATGGCGGTACCCGCGCACGACGAGCGCGACTTCGAGTTCGCGGCCGCATTCGACTTGCCCGTGCGGCGGGTGATCGGCGATCCCGACGGCGGCGAGCTCCCCTACACCGGCCCTGGTCCGCTGGTCAACTCCGGCGGCCAGTTCGACGGTCTGCCGAGCGTGGAGGCCAAACAGCGGATCTCAGCCTGGCTGGAGCAGGAGGGACGCGGGCGCGCCACGGTCAGCTTCCGCCTGCGCGACTGGCTGGTCTCGCGTCAGCGCTACTGGGGCTGCCCGATCCCGGTCGTCTACTGCCCCGAGCACGGGATCGTCCCGCTGCGCGACGACCAGCTGCCCGTGCTGCTGCCCGACGTCAAGGACTACGCGCCGAAGGGTCGCTCACCACTGGCTGCGGCCGAGGAGTGGGTGGCGACGACCTGCCCGCTCTGCGGCGGCCCGGCGCGGCGCGAGACCGACACGATGGACACCTTCGTGGACTCGTCCTGGTACTACCTGCGCTACTGCGACGCCGCCAACGACGATGCGGCCTGGGATCCGGCGGTGCTTGCGCGCTGGATGCCGGTCGACCAGTACATCGGCGGCGTCGAGCACGCGATCCTGCACCTGCTCTACTCGCGCTTCTTCGTCAAGGCGCTCGCGGATCTCGGCCACCTCTCCTTTCAGGAGCCGTTCGCGGCGCTGTTCACGCAGGGGATGATCACGCGCGACGGCGCGAAGATGTCCAAGTCACGCGGCAACGTCGTCTCGCCGCGCACGATCGTCAGCCGCCTCGGCGCCGACACGGCGCGCTGCTACATCCTCTTCGTCGGGCCGCCCGACCAGGACGCCGACTGGTCCGACGCCGGCGTGGAGGGAATGCACCGCTTCATCGCGCGGCTCTGGCGCCTGGCGGCCGAGACGGCCGCCGGCACCGAGCCGCAAAAGCCGCCGGCGCAACCCGCCGGAGCCGAGCTCGAATTGATGCGCAAAGCACACTGGGCGATCGAGAAGGTGACGGGCGAGCTCGAGGGACGCTTCGCGTTCAACACCGCGATCGCCGCGGTGATGGAGCTGACCAACGAGTGCTACCGGCTGCGCGGCGAGGTCGGCGCCGGCGCCCTGCGTTTCGCGGTCGCGACCGCTGCGTCACTGCTCTTTCCCTTCGCGCCGCACGCCGGCGCCGACGCCTACCAACTGCTGACCGGCGAGCGCGTCTGGCTGCAACCGTGGCCGGCGGCCGACCCGGCGCTGCTGGCCCGCGACACCTTCGAGCTCGTCTGCCAGGTCAACGGCAAGGTCCGCGACCGCGTGACCGCGAGCGCCACGGCGAGCGAGGCGGAACTGAAGGCGCTCGCGCTCGCGGCGCCCAACGTCGTCGCGCACATCGCCGGCAGGGAGATCATCCGGGTCGTCGTCGTGGCCGGCAAGCTCGTCAACATCGTCGCGAAATAGGTGTCCGCGCACTCGCCCGTTCGTCCATTGCCAACGTCCACAGGTCACCGTATGCTCAGCCGACGCAGGTGTCCTACTAACGGAGGGTAATAGTGGACTTCTCGAAGCTGAGCCGCGAGGACTGGATGGTCGGAGGTGGGGCGATCGTCCTGATCATCGACCTTCTCTTCTTCGCTTGGCACTCGTACTCAATTGGCCCGGTCAGCTACGACTACAGCGGCACCGGCTCGCCGGACTCGCTCTGGGGTGTCCTGGCGCTGATCGTGACGATCCTCGTGCTGGTCGACCTGCTGCTCGCGCGCTTCAGCCCGCAGACGGTGTTGCCGACGACGCAGCTCGGCCGAGACCTCACACGCGCCGCGGCGGCCGCCGTTGGACTGCTCTTCCTGCTGATCAAGTTCGTTTCCAACACCGGCAGCTCAGCCTTCGGCTGCTGGCTCGGCCTCGTGCTCGGCATCGTGATCGTCGCCGGCGCTTGGCTCAACGCACAGGGCAGGACCACGCCGATGTCAGCCACACGCACCCCGTCGGACCCGCCGCCCAACCCCTTCTGACGCCACGCCGGCGCCCGGCGCCGCGCGGCCACTTCGCGCGGCGTCGGCCGCCGCGCGCGCTAGCCTCGTGACCATGGCGAGCTTCAAGGCCGCGTATCTGATCCATGGCGACGATCACGGCCGAGTCGGCGAGCGGCGTGCGCGGCTGCGCACGCTGGCCGAGCGCGACGGCGGGGCGGGTTGCCTCGTGGTGCTCGAGGGCGCTGATGCGACGGTCGAGGCGGCGGCGGCGTTGCTCGGCGCGCTGACGCTCGCGATCGGCCGGCGTTTCATCATCGTCGACGGCGTCGAGCGTTGGAAGGACGACGAGGTGACGGCCCGGCTGGCGCCGCTGCTCGAGTCCATGCCACCCGACACGACGATCGCCTTCTTCGGCCGCGAGGAGGGGAGAGCGAAGGCGCCGGCGGCGCTGCACCGAGCGGTGATGGCAGCCGGCGGCGACATCGCGGCCGAGATGTCCGTCAAGGAGTGGGACCTGCCGGCGTGGGTGCTGACCCAGGCGGCCGCCGCCGAGTTGACGCTCGATGTGCACGGCGCGCGCACGCTCGTCGCGATCGTGGGCACGCGCCAGGCGCGGCTCGCGCGCGAGATCGAGAAGCTCGCGCTGGAATGCGGCCCGGGGGCGCGGCTCGACGCCGACGGCGTCGCGCAACGAGTCGGCCGCAGCGCCGAGCGCAAGGCGTGGACGCTCGCCGACGCAGTCGTGGCTCGCGACACCCCTGCCGCAGTGCGCATCTACCTGGCGCTGCGCGCGCAGGGCGAGCGCGTCGAGTCGCTCACCTACTGGGTGACCCGACGGCTGCGCGAAGCGCTGACCGTGGCCGCACGGCTGGAGGCCGGCGCGCCGCCGAGCGCGGTACGGGGCGAGCTGCGGATGCCGCCAAAGGCGGCCTCCGCGTTCGTCGCCGACGTCGAGCGCACCGACGTCGGCTCGCTGCGGCGTGCGATCGCGGCGCTCGCCGACCTCGAACTCGAAAGCCGCGGCGGCTCGGCGCTCGACCCCGACACGCTGGCGCTGCGCGCGCTTGGCGCGATAACCGTCTAACCGTCGGCGCGCGGGCGCACCATGCGCGCGGCGCGGGACTTCTTGCGAGCGCCGGTGTTGCGATGCAGCGCCCCCGTCTTGATCGCCTTGTCGATCAGCGAGATGAGCGTGCGGTGCTCGGTTGCGACCGTTTCGGGCTCGCCGGCGGCGACGGCCGCTTCGAGCCGGCGGAAGTAGGTCTTGATCGCCGAGGTGTGCCGGCGATTCTCGAGCCGCTCGCGCTCGGCGCGGAGGATGCGCTTCTTCTGGGAGGCGATGTTGGCCATGGCAAGGCGGCGGTGAAGACCGCGCGGCGCCGTACTATAGCGGCCTTGGCCGCTTCGACTCCCGTCGCAGAGCCCGGCCGCGTGACGCCCCCTGCGGGGCACGTCGCGCGCAACACCGCGATCTTCTCGATCGCCACCGGCTTGTCGCGGGTCGCGGGACTGGCTCGCGAGGTGATCGCGGCGAGCTTCTTCGGGACCCGGGCCGCGTACTCCGCCTTCACGATCGCCTTCCAGGTTCCGAACCTGGTGAGCAACCTGTTCGCCAACGCTGCGCTCTCGGCGGCGTTCGTCCCGGTCTTCACCGAACTGCTCCAGGAGGGGCGCAAGAAGGAGGCCTTCCGCCTGGCCTCCACGATCTTCTGGATCATGCTCATCGCGCTCGGGGCGATCACCGCGTTCTTCGTGCTCGCCGCCGGCACGATCATGCCGTTGTTCGTCGGCTCGAAGCTGAGTTCCGTCGATCCGCTGACCGCTGGCCTCGCCCAGGTGCTGTTCCCGGTCGTGCTGCTGCTGGGGCTGAACGGCCTGCTGGTCGGGATCCTCCAGTCCTACGACCGCTTCTCGATCGCGGCGCTCTCGCCGCTCGTCTGGAACCTCGTGATCATCGTCCTCGTGGTCGTGCTGCGCCCGCAGTTCGAGCACAGCCACTTCGGCATCTACGCGTATGCGGTCGCGATCCTCGCGGCGACGGTCGTGCAGCTGCTGCTGGCCGTCGCGGCCTTGCAGCAGATTGACTTCCGGCTCGGCTTCCAGCTCGACTGGCATGACCCGCGCGTGCGGCAGGTCTTCGTGTTGATGCTGCCGGTGACGATCGGGCTGGGCATCACGAACCTCGACCAGCTGATCAACTCCGTTTTTGGCTCGCTCGTCAACAAGGGCGCGCCGAGCGCGATCAACTATGCATTCCGGGTCTACATGCTGCCGCAGGGCATGTTCAGCGTTGCGGTCGCGACCGTGCTGTTCCCGACGCTCAGTCGCCAGGCGTCGCGGCGCGACGCGGCCGGCATGCGCCGCGCGCTGTCGATCGGCATGCGACAGATCAACCTGCTGCTGATTCCGGCCGCGGCCTTCTTGATGGTGCTCGCCACGCCGGTCGTGCGGTTGATCTACCAGCGCCAGAGCTTCACCGGCTACTCGACGCACCTGACTTCGATCGCGCTGTTCTGGTTCGCCTTCAGCCTGCCGTTCGGGGGTCTCAACCTCCTGCTGACGCGCACCTTCTTCGCGCTCAAGCGGCCATGGATCCCGACCGGGCTGGCGGCGATGAACATTGCGGTCGACATCATCGTGTCGGTTGGGCTCTACAAGCCGCTGGGCATCGCGGGCCTCGTGATCGGAACCTTCGTGGCGAACGCGCTGATGACGGCGCTGCAGCTCCGGCGCCTGCGAACCGGGTTCAACGGGCGGCTCGAGGGGCGCCAGACGACGATGGTCACCGCGCGAATCGTCGCTGCGTCGATCCTGCTCGCCGGCGTATCGTGGATCGTCTGGTATGTGCTCGACGGCCTGCTCGGCCGCGCACTGCCCGCACAGCTGATCTCCGTCGGAGCGGCCGCGGCCGTTGGCGGTTTCGTCTACATGCGGACCGTGCTGCGGATGGGGATCCCCGAGGCAGGGCAGGTGCGAGCACTCGTGATGGCGCGGTTCGGGCGCTCCTAGAGGCTACGCGGGCCGTAGGGCTCGAGCCAGTCGACCAGCTCGGCGAGCGGTTCGGTGCGCAAGCGATAGACGCGTCGGCGCCCGTCGCGACGCACCGTCACGAGGCCCGCGGCGCGCAGGGCCCCGAGGTGGCGCGAGATCGCCGGCTGGGTCAGGGTGAAGCGGTCCACCAGTTCCCCCACCGAGCGCTCGCGCTGGAGCAGCAGCTCCAGGATACGCCGTCGCGTGGGGTCCACGAGCATCTCCAGTGAGTTTTGGATCATGACACGATTATATATCGCCAGGCTGATACAACGTGAGGCACACAACAGGTGTATTCTTGTCCCAGGCCCTGAGGGCCGGCCGCGCCAACGCGCCGCCGATCCCCCGCAGGCACTCGCCGCGGCGTTTCGCGCCGACGTGACGTGCACAAATCCACCATCGGCCAGGAGGCCTCATCGTGAGCATCAACCAGGACAGCCATCCGGCGAACGGACGCAACGGCGCCGCGACCGCCGCGGCTCATTCGAATGGCAGCTCCGGCCGCCAGCAGGACAAGGTGCGCGTCGCGATCATCGGCGTCGGCAACTGCGCGGCCGCGTTCGTGCAGGGCATCCACTACTACCGCGATGCAGACCCGGCGGAATCCGTCCCCGGCCTGATGCACGTCAACCTCGGCGGCTACCACGTGCGCGACGTCGAGTTCACCGCGGCTTTCGACATCGACTCCGAGAAGGTCGGCAAGGACCTCGGCGAGGCGATCTGGTCGGGCCAGAACAACACGATCAAGTTCGCCGATGTCCCGGCGCGCCTCGGCGTGCCCGTGCATCGGGGGATGACGCACGACGGCCTGGGCAAGTACCTCAAGCAGCGGATCACCAAGGCACCCGGACCGACAGCCGACATCGTCGGGATCCTGCGCGACACCCGCACGGACGTCGTCGTGTCCTATCTGCCGGTCGGCTCCGAGCAGGCGACGAAGTGGTACGTGGAGCAGATCCTCGAGGCCGGTTGCGGCTTCGTCAACTGCATCCCCGTCTTCATCGCGAGCGAGGATTACTGGAACCGGCGCTTCAAGAAGGCCGGCGTGCCGGTCGTCGGCGATGACATCAAGTCGCAGGTCGGAGCTACGATCACGCACCGCACGCTCGCCCGCCTGATGCACGAGCGCGGCGTGAAGATGGTGCACACCTCGCAGCTGAACGTCGGCGGCAACATGGACTTCTTCAACATGCTCGAGCGCGAACGGCTCGAGTCGAAGAAGATCTCCAAGACCAACGCCGTGACCTCGATCATGGGCGTGACACTGCCCGCCACGGACGTCTTCATCGGCCCGTCGGACTACATCCCGTGGCTGACCGACCGCAAGTGGGCGCACATCCGGCTCGAGGGCCAGGCGTTCGGCGACGTGCCGCTCAACATGGAGGTGAAGCTCGAGGTCTGGGACTCCCCGAACTCGGCCGGCATCGTGATCGACGCCGTGCGCTGCTGCAAGCTCGCGCTCAACAACGGCATCAGCGGCCAGCTGGACGGCCCGAGCTCCTATCTGATGAAGTCGCCCCACAAGCAGCGGCCCGACGACGTCGCCCGCGAGGACACAGAGCGCTTCATCGCCAAGTACGCACGTCAAACGAAGCCCGCCGCGCGGACCACACCGGCCAAAACCGCGGCTCGCACCAAGACCGTCGCGAAGAAGCCCCTCGCTTCCGGCAGGGTTTAGTTCGGGCCTCATCCCGTCGCAGGCCTTCCCGTCGCCGCGATCCGCGGCGACGGGAGCCGTCGGGCGCCCGCCGGGTGCCGGCAGGAACGGCCGGCTCGAGCTGGTCGCGGAAAACCCGCGGTTCAACCAAACGATCAGCAGCTTACGAGCAATTTTGGTCGTTCGCTGCCCGAGGCGGGCAGGACCGATCAGACTCGATCGTGAACGCGCGTCCGAGTTTGGGTCTATATTGCCCCTACATGGGCATCGTGAGACTGCTCCTCCGCCGGACGCCGATGACGACTCCGAGTCGGCTGATGACGACTCACCCGGCAGCCTCTCGCTGATTTCGCGCACGAGGAGCTGGCGATCCGTCATGCCGCAGAGTCCCGTCCGCATTGCGATACGACGCCAGACGGCGATCGATCCCGCGAGCGGCGGCGACGGTGCCGATCCGCTCGCGCCCCTGCGTGATCTTCCCGAGATCGACCTCGAGAGCCGGCGCGAGGCAGCCGAGAAGCCGTCCGGGGGGGCGGCAACCCACCCACTTGTCGAGCCTCGGGGGCGGCGCAGCAGCCGCACGCAGCGCACGCACCCGCTGGTCAACTCGCACGTGCACCTGCCGCCCAACTTCTCCGCCTTTGAGACCGTCGAACAGGCGGTCGACCTCGCTGCCGGCGCCGGTCTGCGGGCTCTTGGCGCGAGCAACTACTACGACTTCACCGTCTACGCCCGTTTCGCACGGGAGGCGCAAGCGCGTGGCGTGTTCCCGCTGTTCGGCGTGGAGGTGATCAGCCTCGTGGAAGAGCTGCGGGCCGCCGGCCTGAGGCTGAACGATCCGGCCAACCCCGGACGCATGTACCTGTGCGGAAAGGGCATCAGCGAGTTCGCTCCGATGTCCGTCAGGGCGCACGAGCTGATGGGGCGAATCCGCGCAGCCGACAGCGCCCGCATCGATGAGATGATCGAGCGCATGACGGCGCTGATGAGCGGCCACGGAGTGGCCACCCAGGTCACCGCCGCATCGATCCGCTCGGCGCTGGCGCGCCGCCACGCGGTTGCGCCCGGCTCGGTCTATCTGCAGGAGCGCCACGTCGCCGAGGCGTTCCAGGAGGCGCTGTTCGGCGACGTCAAGCCGGAGGCGCGATCCGGGCTTCTGCGCCGAGTGCTCGGCGTCGACTGCGCGGACGACGCGCTGACGGCGCAGAACGAGATCCGCTCCCAGCTGATGAAGGCAGGCAAGCCCGCCTACGTCGAGGAGTCCTGCCTGGACGCTGACACCGCCTACGCGCTGGTGCTCGCGCTGGGCGGGGTGCCGTGCTACCCGATTCTGGCCGACGGAGCCACGCCGGTGTGCGAGTTCGAGTCCTCGGCCGAGGGGCTTGCGAGCGCCTTGGCCGGGCGGGCGATCTGGTGCGTCGAGTTCATCCCGAGTCGCAACGCCGCGGCCGTCGTGGACCACTACGCGACGACGCTGCGTCGCGCCGGCATCATCGTGCTCGCCGGCACCGAGCACAACACCCTCGAACTGGTGGCGATGACGCCGGAATGCGAGGGCGGCGTCCCCGTATCCGAGTGCGCTACGGAGCTGTTCTGGGAGGGAGCCTGCGTCGTGGCAGCCCACCAGTATCTGGCGGTGCGCGGGCGGCCGGGCTACGTCGACGCACGAGGCCGGCCCAACCCGGATTACGCGACGCCCGAGCAACGCATCAGCTCCTTCGCGCGCCTCGGCTCGATGGTCATCGAGGCGTTCCGTCAGCCGCACCTCGAACAGGGCGCCGCGCTGGCCTCGCCCGAAACGACGCGGGCTGCGGGGGGCGCCCGGCGGTGAGCACATCTGCGCGCCCATGGCCTTCCTTCGACGCGAAGGGAAGCTCGCTCGATCACCTCCTGCAGCTGTCGCACTACTACGGGTCCGACCCCGGCCTGGTGATCGCCGGCGGGGGTAACACATCGGTCAAGCACGGGGACCGTCTGCTCGTCAAGAGCAGCGGCAGCGCGCTCGCGACGATCGGACCACAGGACATCGTCGAGTTGGACCGGCCTGCGTTGCAGGCGCTGCTCGAGAGCACCCTGAGCAGCGATCCGATGCGGCGCGAGGAGGAGTTCAAGCAGGCCGTGCTCGCGGCTCGCGTCGAGCCCGAGAAGGGCCAGCGGCCCTCGGTCGAGGCGGTTTTGCACCACCTCATGCCTGGCCGCTTTGTCGTGCACACGCATCCGGAGCTGGTCAACGCGGTCGCCTGCTCACGCGACGGCCGGGCAATCGTCGAGCGCGAGTTGGGTGATGATGCATTGTGGATCGACCCGGTCGATCCCGGCTTCGTGCTGGCCACCGTGCTCGAGCGGGCGCTCGGCGAGTATCGGGCCAGAACCGCCAGGGAGTGCCCGCGTGCGGTGATCATGGGCAACCACGGCCTGGTGGTCAACGGCGACACCCCTGACGAGATCCAGGCCGACACCGACTGGGTGCTCGAACGGCTGGCGCACGTGTTGGAGCCGAAGCGGTCCGCACAGCCCTTCGGCGCCGTCAGCACGCTGGCTGACAGTCGATCGCGCGAGCTGGTCAACACCGTCGCGCCGGCGCTGCGTGTGCTGCTGGGCTCAGACGATGCGCAGAAGGTGGTGACGCTCGACGACTCCGCCGCGGCCATGCGTCTGATCGGCGGGCACGACGGACAGGCGCTGACCGGGGCGGGCCCGGTCTTCCCGGACCAGATCGTCTACTGCAAATCCTTCCCGCTGTGGCTCACCGACGTGGCCGACCGCGATCCTGTGGAGCGCCTGACGCAGGCGCTTGCGGAGTATCGCGGCGAGCGCCAGACGGCACCCAACGTGGTGCTTGTCGAAGGCGTGGGCATGTTCGCCGCCGGCGACACATGGTCGGCGGCCGACACGGTGCGCCAGATGTACAACAACGTGATCGACGTGATGGCCGGCGCCTCGGCGCTCGGCGGAGTCGAGGCCCTGAGCGACCAGCTGCGACGCTTCATCGAGGACTGGGAGGTCGAGTCCTACCGCCAGGAGGCGGCTGCCCCCGCCCGGCGCGGTGGGCGCGTCGCCGGCAAGGTCGCGCTGGTCACCGGCGCGGCGCAGGGGTTCGGCCTGCAGATCTCGCAGGACCTCGTCGCCGAGGGAGCACACGTGGCAATGGCCGATGTCAACGCCGACGGCGTGCGCGAGGCGGCCGGCGCGCTGGCTGAGGAGCATGGGGAGGGGCGCGCGATCGGGTTGGGGGTCGATGTCACCGACGCCGCTTCGGTCGAGGAGATGATCCACGAGGTCGTGCGCACCTACGGCGGTCTGGACCTCCTGATCTCGAACGCCGGCGTGCTCAGGGCAGCAGGCGTCGTCGCTCAAGCCGAGCGCGACTTCGACCTGACAACGGCGGTGAACTACAAGGGCTACTTCCTGTGCGTGCAGAAGGCGGCACCGGTGATGGCGATTGCGCGGCGCGTGCGGCCGAGCCACTGGAGCGACATCATCCAGATCAACTCCAAGTCCGGCCTGGCCGGATCGGAGAAGAACTTCGCCTACGCGGGAAGCAAGTTCGGCAGCGTCGGCCTCACCCAATCGTTCGCGCTGGAGCTGGTCGCCGACGGCATCAAGGTCAACGCCGTGTGCCCCGGCAACTTCTTCGACGGGCCGCTGTGGTCGGACCCGCGGACGGGACTCTTCGTTCAATACTTCAACAGCGGCAAGGTACCCGGCGCCAAGACGCTCGAGGACGTCAGGACGCACTACACGAGCAAGGTGCCGATGGGCCGCGGCTGCACCACGGCAGACGTCATGAAGGCGATCCACTATCTCGTCGAACAGGAGTATGAGACGGGCCAGGCCCTGCCGGTCACAGGTGGCCAGGTGATGCTGCATTGAGTGTTCGGTTTCGGGCGTTAAGCGGCCCTGACGATCATCTGCGATCATATGCGCGCACCCAGTAACCACCGGAGCTGATGCCACACCCGCGGCCACGCGGCACGAACACGATGACGACAGAGCAAGACGACAGCGCGCTTCCGACCACGCAGTACGCCGTTCAGCTGGTCGGACCCGGACATCTCGTGCTGAACCGCACAAAAGCGGTCCCGCGGCCCGGCCCCCACCAGATTGTCGCCAAGGTCGAGGCCGTCGGGCTGTGCTTCTCCGACCTCAAACTGCTCAACCAATTCTCGGCCCACCCCCGCAAGGGCGGCATCGTGTCGGGCATCGCACCGGAGGTGCTGGACGAGATCCCCAGCTACGTGCCCGGCGAGTTGCCGACCGTGCCCGGGCACGAGGTGTCGTGCCGGATCGTGGCGGTCGGCAGCGACGTCACCCACCACGCGGTGGGCGAGCGCTGCCTCGTGCAGACCGACTACCGCACGCTGCCCACCAACGGCTCCAACGCCGCCTTCGGCTACACCTTCGAGGGCGGCCTGCAGGAGTACGTACTGATGGACGAGCGCGTGATCGTGGACGCCGACACCGGCACCCGGTCGCTGATCCCCGTGTCGGAGGAGCCCAGCGCCTCGGCGATCGCGCTGGTGGAACCATGGGCGTGCGTCGAGAACTCCTACGCCACGGCCAACCGCCGCGCCCTGAGCCCGGGGGGACGGCTGCTGCTCGTGGTCGACGCCGGTCACGAAGCGCGGGGCCTCGCGCAGGCGGCGGACAGCGGCCGGCCACCTGCGTCCGTGACGATCGTCGCCGCGGCTGAGGTCGACTGCCCCTGGGGTGGCCCGGACACGGCGGTGACCCGCGCGGACAACCTGGCGCAGCTGCCGGACGCGGCTTTCGACGACATCGTCTACTTCGGCGCATCGAAGCCGACGGTCGAGCTACTCAACGACAAGCTCGCCGCCGGCGGCATCATCAACATCGTCCTGGCCGGCGCCACGATCGGGGCGCCGGTGTCGGTGGGGATCGGACGCGTCCACTACGAGGCGACGCGCTGGATTGGGACCCTTGGCGACGCTGCGGCCGACTCCTATGCGGCGATCCCGGCCTCCGGCGAGCTGCGACCCGGTGACAGCCTGCTGGCCGTCGGCGCGGCCGGCCCGATGGGCCAGATGCACGTGCTGCGAAGCCTCTCCGCCGGTGTACCCGGGATCACCGTGGTCGGCACCGACCTCGACGACACGCGGCTGCGCGCGCTGGCGGTCAAGGCCGAGCCGATCGCGCAGGCCCGAGGTGTGAGCCTGCGGCTGCTCAACACGAATGAGGAGCCGCTGGCCGGCACCTTCAGCTACCACCTGATCCTCGTGCCGGTGCCGGCGCTTGTCGCGAACGCGGTCGCCGCTAGCAAGGACGGCGGTCTGATCAACATCTTCGCGGGGATCGCGGCGCCGACCCGCCAGGAGATCGACCTCGACGCCTACATCGCACGGCGCTGCTACATGTTCGGAACGAGCGGCTCGGTCGTCAGCGACATGGAGGCGCTGCTGGCCCGGATCGACGCCGGTCGGCTGGACACCAACCTCTCGGTCGATGCAATCTCCGGCATGGCGGGAGCCGCGGCCGGGATCGCCGCGATCGAGGACAGGACGATGGCCGGCAAGATCGTCGTGTATCCCGCCCTTCACGACGTGGGGCTGCTGTCGCTGGCCGAGCTCGCTGAGCATCTCCCGAGCGTCGCCGCCAAGCTCGACGACGGGCAGTGGTGCGACGAGGCTGAGCGAGAGCTCTTGAAAGTGGCGGCCTCACAGCCGCCCGTGTTCGTAAGCGGCCGTGATGGCTGACGGCGGCCGCAGCGAACCGGCCAAAGGGAGCTGAGCGCGTGGCCACGCCGGTCGAGATGCCGAAGCTGGGCAACACGGTCGAGGACTGCGTGCTCGTCGCCTGGCAAAAGCACAAGGGCGATTCGGTGAAGGCGGGCGACGTCCTGGCCGAGATCGAGACCGACAAGGCCACCTTCGACCTGATCGCCACCGCAGCCGGCACCGTGCTCGAGCTGTTCTACGAAGACGGGGCGATGGTGCCGGTATTTGCGAACGTGTGCGTGATCGGCGAGGCCGGTGAGGCGACCGAGGATTACCGGCCCCCGGCGCCGGCCCCAGCCGCCACGGCCGCCAGTGCCCCGTCCGGTGCGAGCGGCCCGCCGCCACCCGCACCCGTTCCAGCCGTGGGCGTGGCGCCGACAGCCTCCGACGGGGCACCGGATTGGCCGAGCGCCACGGCAACGAACGGAGCGCAACCAGCAGACCAGCCCAAAGGATCGCCGGCAAGCCCCGCGCCAACCGGACGCCTGAGCCCGCGCGCTCGGCGGTTCGCCCGGGAGCACGGCGTCCAGGCGTCGCCGCTTGCCGGCAGTGGACCGGGCGGGCGGATCCTGGAGCGAGATGTGCGTGCCCAGCTGCGCTCGGCGCCGGCCATCTCCGGCGCTGCGCGCAGCCTGATCGAGAGCGGCTATGAGATCCGGGGGTCGGGCTCGGGCCTCGGCAGCATGATCCGTGCGCGCGATCTCGTGCCGCCACCGGTCCGTCTCACCCGGGTACGCGAGACGATCGCCCGGAGGATGAGGGGCTCGCTGGCGTCCACCGCGCAGTACACGCTGCACACCTCCGCCGACGCCACCGGTCTGCTGGCCTTTCGCCGCGAGGTGAAGGCGAGGCCCGGCGCCCCCGACATCACGATCAACGACCTCGTCGCGTTCTGCGCGGTCGCGGCCGTGATCGAGGTGCCGGCGGTCAACGCCGAGCTGATCGACGGTCGCTTGTACGAGCGCGAGCACGTCAACCTCGGATTCGCGTGCGACACGCCCCGCGGCCTGGTGGTCCCCGTGGTGCGCCGCAGCGAGGAGCTCGGCGTCGCCCAGCTGTCGAGCCGGATGAAGGCACTGGCCACGCAGGCGATCGAGGGAACGCTGGCCGCCGATGACATGGCGGACGCCACCTTCACCGTCAGCAACCTCGGCGGGCTGGGCGTCGAGTCCTTCACGCCCGTGCTCAACCCCCCACAGGTCGCGATCCTCGGCGTCGACGCGATTACGGTGAAGCCCGTCCGCAATGCCGGCGGCGCGGTCGAGTTCATCGACGCCATCGGGCTATCCGTCACGCTCGACCACCAGGTCGTCGACGGGGCGCCGGGAGCGAGGTTCCTCAACGTCGTCAAACAGAAGATCGCGAGCGTGCAATCGCTGTGCTCGATCTGATCGTCATCGGAGCCGGTCCCGGCGGCTACGAGGCGGCCGCCCACGCGGGCCACCTCGGCAAGCGCGTGGCGATCGTCGAGCAGGCCGATCTCGGCGGCACCTGCCTGAACGTCGGCTGCATCCCGGCGAAGACCTTCCTGCGCTCCTCCCGCCTCTTCCGCGAGTGCCGCGAAGCGGCCGCCTTCGGCATCCTCGTCGAGTCGCCAAGGTTCGACCTGCCGGCCCTGGTGGCACGCAAGGACAACGTCGTCGGCACGCTGACACGCGGCGTCGCCGCGCTGTTGCGCAACTCGGACGTGGAGCTGCTGGCGGGGACCGGCCGCCTCGTTGACCGCAACACGGTCGAGGTCGCCGGCGAACGCCACGAGGCCACGAACATCCTCATCGCCACCGGCGCGCGCCCCGCGGTGCCACCGATTCCCGGCATCGACGGCGAGCGCGTGCTCGACTCGACCGCCGTGTTCGCGATCACCAGCGTGCCCGAGCGGATCGCGATCATCGGTGGCGGCTACATCGGCCTGGAGTTCGCCTCGTTCTTTCACGAGATCGGCACCGAGGTCACCGTCTACGAGGCGCTGCCGAGGATCGCCACCGGTTGCGATGGCGACGTTGCCGAGGAGCTGCTGAAGATCCTGCGCCACGCCGGCATCGAGATCCACCTCTCCTGCGAGGTCCAGGGCATCGAAGGCGACAGCGTCCGCTATCGCGATGCCGACGGCGTCGAGCATCGCGCCGCGGCCGACTACATCGTCAACGCCACCGGCCGCACCCCGGTCCTCGACGGTCTCGGGCTGGAGGCGGTGGGCATCGACGCAACCGCTCGCGGCATCCGCGTTGACGACCAGGGCCGCACCAACGTCCCCAACGTCTGGGCCTGCGGCGACGTGACCGGGCAGCACATGCTCGCGCACGTGGCGGCGCGCGCGGGAATCGTCGCGGTCAACACGATGTGCGGCCGGCGCGATCGCATGCGCTTCGACGCGATACCGGCGGTCATCTACTCCCATCCCGAGGTGGCGATGGTGGGCAAGACCGAGGAGGAGCTGCAGGCCGGCGCGACCCCCTATCGAAAGGCGATCGTGCCGATGGCGGTCGCCGGGCGCTTCCTGGTCGAGCACGAGAACGAGACCGGGCTCGTCAAGGTGCTCGTCGGCGAACCGCACGGCGAGATCCTCGGCGTGCACGCGATCGGCGACCTCTCGAGCGAGTTCATCGTCGCGGCCGCGACGATGATCGAGGCCGAAATGACGCTCGCCCAGGCAGGCGAGATCATCTTCCCGCACCCAACCGTGGCCGAGGCGCTGCACGCAGCGATCGTCAAAGCCCAGTGACCACCGGCCAAGGAGAGCGCTGAATGCCCAAGTCCATGCTGATCGCCCCCGACGAGGTGTTCCGTCCCGGTGCAATCCACTTCCAGGACATCCCGGTCAACGCCTACAGCCAAACCCCGGCCGAGGAGCGCAGCCGCTACTCCGCCGAGGACCTGGTCCACATCTGGCGCGACATGTGCGCGATCCGCGAGTTCGAGACGGCGTTGAACGAGATCAAGACGAAGGGTGCCTACAAGGGCGTCGCCTACAACCACGCGGGTCCCGCGCACCTGTCGATCGGACAGGAGGCAGCCGCCGTTGGGATGGCGTTCTCGCTGACGCCGCAGGACCACATCTTCGGCTCCCACCGCAGCCACGGCGAGATCCTCGCCAAGGGCCTGTCGGCGATCCGTTTGCTCGGCGACGACGAGCTCGAGCACGTGATGCGCGCCTACCGCGACGGCGCTGTGCTCGCGCCCGTGGAGAAGGCCTACAGCGGCAGTGTCAGCGAGCTCGCCCAGCGGTTCTTCGTCTACGGCGCCTACAGCGAGATCTTCGCGCGCGAGACAGGCTTCAACCGCGGTCTCGGCGGCTCCATGCACGCCTTCTTCACCGCCTTCGGCATCTACCCCAACAACGCGATCGTCGGCGGCTCGGGCTCGATCGCACCCGGAGCGGCCCTGTTCAAGCGGGTCAACGGCCGGCCCGGGATCGTCGTGGCCAACATCGGCGACGCCTCCTTCAGCTGTGGCCCGGTGTGGGAGGGCGTCACCTTTGCCGCAATGGATCAGTACCGCACGCTGTGGGACGAATCGATCGGCGGCGGTCTGCCGATCGTATTCAACTGCATGAACAACTTCTACGGCATGGGCGGCCAACCCGAAGGCGAGACGACGGGGATGCAGTCGATCGCTCGCTTCGGCGCCGGCGTGAACCCCGATCAGATGCACGCCGAGGTCATCAACGGCTACAACCCGCTGGCGGTGATCGACGCCTTCGAGCGCTCTCGCGTCACGCTCCAGGAGGGACACGGCCCGGTGCTGCTGGACACCCTCACCTATCGCTACAGCGGGCACTCGCCGTCGGACGCGTCTAGCTATCGCAGCCGCGAAGAGGTGGAGCAGTGGGAGGCCGCGGACTGCATCGACAGCTTCCGCAGCCACGTCGTGGCTGGCGGAGCGGTGAGCGAGTCGACCCTGGAGGAGGAGAGGGCTGCCGTCGAGCAGCTGGTCTTCGACATGTTCTGCCTGGCCGTCGACGAGGAGGCGAGCCCGCGCATCCATGCCGGCTCGGAGATGGTCGGCAGCGTGATGTTCTCGAACGGGCGCGTCGAGCAGTTCGATGAGCGAGCGCCCGAGCTGCTCGCGGATTTGGCACAGAACCCGCGGGTCGTGCAGATCGCCGGCAAGGTGCGCACAGCCATGCTCGACGGCGAACCGGTGCCCAAGCTCAAGCTCTACAACATCCGCGACGCGGTCTTCGAGGCGCTGCTGCACCGCTTCGCGATCGACCCCACGATGGTCGCCTTCGGCGAGGAGAACCGCGACTGGGGCGGCGCCTTCGGCGTCTACCGCGGGCTCACCGAGGCGCTGCCATACCACCGTCTGTTCAACGCCCCCATCTCCGAGGCGGCGATCGTCGGAGCGGCGGTCGGGTACGCGATGGAGGGCGGCCGCGCGGTCGCCGAGCTCATGTACTCCGACTTCATCGGTCGCGCCGGGGACGAGATCTTCAACCAGCTGTCGAAGTGGCAGGCGATGTCGGCGGGGGTGCTGTCGATGCCGGTCGTGCTACGGATCTCGGTGGGGGCCAAGTATGGGGCCCAGCACTCGCAGGACTGGACCGCGCTGATGCATCACATACCAGGACTGAAGGTCGTCTATCCCGTCACGCCCTACGACGCCAAGGGCATGATGAACTCGGCGCTCGTCGGCACCGACCCCGTGGTCTTCCTCGAGAGCCAGAAGCTCTACGACATGGGCGAGCTGTTCCAGCCGGGAGGGGTTCCCGAGGGCTACTACGAGGTCGAACTGGGTCAGCCCTCGGTCAAGCGGCCGGGCAGCGATCTGACGATCGTGACGCTCGGGCCGGCGCTGTACACGGCGATCGAGGCGGCCGAGCAGCTGTCCACGGACTTCGGCGTGTCGGCGGAGGTGATCGACCTGCGCGCGGCGGTCCCGATCGACTACGCACCGCTTGTCGATTCGCTGCGCAAGACCGGCAACCTCGTGTGTGTGTCCGAGGCGGTCGAGCGCGGCAGCGTCATGCAGACGGTCGCCGCCGACCTCACCCAGCTGTGCTTCGACGATCTCGAGGCGCCGCCGGTGATCGTCGGCGCGCGCAACTGGATCACCCCGGCGGCCGAGTTGGAGTCGCTCTTCTTCCCCCAGCCCTCGTGGCTGCTAGACGCGATCCACGAGCGCGTGCTGCCGCTCGCCGGCCACCAGCCGCTCACCAGCCCCACCAACGGCGAGCTGATCAGGCGAGCTCGCCTGGGCATCTAGCGGCGCGGCGCCGACGCGGCGCGCACGCGCGACGCGCGCCGGCGCGCCCCGGCGCGGACGCGCGGCCCACAGAGCTAGGCTGCGACAGGTGACGCCACAGCGACAGCTCGCCCGCTCGTGAGCGACGGGCGCCGCTTCGACGCGGTGATCTTCGACAACGACGGGCTGCTGCTCGACACGGAGGAGTCATGGACACGCGCCGAGCGGATCCTGTTCCGCCGCCACGGGCGGACACTCACGGCCGAGCACCGGCGCGAGCTGATCGGCCTGCCGCAGAGCGACACCGAGGCGCTTTTCGAACGCATGCTCGACGCGCCGGGCCGGGGCCGGGCGCTGATGGCCGAGACATGGCAGCTGGTGTTCGCGGAGCTGACGCGCTACGCGCCGCCGCGGCCGGGTGCGCTCGAGCTGATCGCGCGCCTGCAGGCCGCAGGCGTACCGCTGGCTCTCGCCTCGAACTCCCCGCGCATGCTGGTCGACCGCGCGCTCGCGACCGCGCAGATCGAACACGCCACCTTCGCTGCGATCCTCACAGCCGACGCCGTCACCGACCCCAAGCCGGCACCGGAGATATACCTCGCGGCGTGTGCCGCGCTCGGCACCGAGCCCGCACGGACGCTGGTGCTGGAGGACTCGCAGACCGGCGTCGCGGCGGGAATCGCCGCCGGCTGCTACACGATCGCCGTCCCGGGAATGCCCGGGGTCGATCTGGGGCAGGCCTCGCTGGTCGTCGACTCGCTCGGATCGCCGGAGATCACGCAGGCGCTTGGCCTGTGAGACCGAGCGGCTGCGCCTGCTCCTCGAGCGCGGCGATCACGAACGCAACATGCTCGTCGAATGTGGCACCGAGCTCGTCGGTCGAGCTCTGCAGCTCCTCGCGGTTGACCGCCGCGGCAAACGACGGCTGCTTGAGCTTCTTGCGCACCGACTTCGGCGTCAGGCCGGCGATGCCCTCAGGGCGCACCATCGCGCAGGCGACGAGGAAGCCGCTCAGCTCATCGACGGCGTGCAGCGTCAGCTCGAGCGGCGTCTCGCGCGTGACGCCGAGATAGTCGGCGTGGGTGGCGATCGCGCGGACCATCTCCGGCGGCGCGTCGCGGCGCTCGAGCTCGGCCATGATCGTCCGCGGGTGACCGGCCGTCGTGTCGGTCATGTCCGGGTGACGCTCGTAGTCTGCGTCGTGCAGCAGCCCCGTCACGCCCCACAGCTCGACGTCGGCGCCGTCGCGCAGCGCGTACGCGCGCATCGCCGCCTCGACCGCGAGGCAGTGACGGCGCAGCGGCGCGCCGCTCACCCACTCCTGCAGCAGAGCGAAAGCCTCGTCTCTGGGGATCGGTCTGGACATGGCTGCACGCGCCGCCGCGCGCGGCGGGCTCGGATGCGCCCCGTAATCTACCTGTGAGATGGCTGATCAGGCCCACATCCGCAACTTCTGCATCATCGCCCACATCGACCACGGCAAGTCGACGCTCGCCGACCGCATCCTCGAGCTGACGCACACCGTCGACGCGCGCGCGATGCGCGCGCAGGTGCTCGACTCGATGGAGCTCGAGCGCGAGCGTGGCATCACGATCAAGGCGCAGGCTGTGCGGGTCCAGTACGCGGCGCGCAACGGCGAGACCTACCAGCTGCATCTGATCGACACGCCAGGTCACGTCGACTTCAGCTACGAGGTCTCGCGTTCGCTCGCGGCGTGCGAGGGCGCCGTGCTGGTGGTCGACGCCTCACAGGGCGTCGAAGCCCAGACGCTGGCGAACACCTACATGGCGGTCGAGGCCGGGCTCGAGCTGATCCCGGCGCTGAACAAGATCGACCTGCCGGGCGCGGAGCCCGAGCGCGTCGCCGACGAGATCGCGGAGCTGATCGGCGAGCCGCTCGATGACATCCTGCGGATCTCGGGCAAGACCGGCGAGGGCGTGGTCGACGTGCTCGAGCGGATCGTCGAGCGGATCCCGCCGCCCCGCGGCGACCCGGACGCACCGCCGCGAGCGTTGATCTTCGACTCCGAGTTCGACCAGTATCGCGGCGTGGTGGCCTACGTGCGCGTCGTCGACGGCGTCTTCCGCAAGGGCGAGCCGATCCGCACGATGGTGGGCGCAAGCTCGGCCGAGATCGACGAGATCGGATTCTTCTCGCCGCAGATGCGTGCGGTCGGCGAGCTGCACGCCGGAGAGGTCGGCTACCTGATCACCGGCATCAAGGACGTCACTCAGCTGCGCGTGGGCGACACGCTGACGACCAAGGCCAATCCGGCCGGCGAGCCGCTGCCGGGCTACCGCGACGTCAAGCCGATGGTCTTCTGCGGCCTGTTTCCGATCGACTCCGAGCGCTTCCCGGAGCTGCGCGACGCGCTCGAGAAGCTGACGCTCAACGACGCTGCGCTCTCGTGGGAGCCGGAGAGCTCCGACGCGCTCGGTTTCGGCTTCCGCGCCGGCTTCCTTGGTCTGCTGCACATGGACATCGTGCGTGAGCGGCTGGAGCGCGAGTACGACCTCGAGCTGCTGGCGACGATGCCGTCGGTCGGCTTCGAGGTCACGCTGACCAGCGGCGAGGAGGTCGTCGTGCACAACCCCTCCGACATGCCGGACCCCGCCCGGATCGCCGAGATCCGCGAGCCGTTCATCCGCGCCACGATCATCGCCCCGAAGGAGTTCATCGGCGTGGTGATGGAGCTCTGCCGGGAGCGGCGCGGCACGCACGTCGGGATGCATTACCTCTCGCCGGAGCGCGTGCAGCTCACCTACGACATCCCACTGGCGGAGATCGTGATCGACTTCTTCGATCAGCTGAAGTCGCGCACACGAGGGTACGCGTCGCTCGACTACGAGCTGACCGGGATGGTTCCGTCGAACCTCGTCCGCCTCGACGTGCTGTTGGGCGGCGAGCCGATCGACGCGCTGTCGATGATCGTCCACCGCGACAAGGCGTACGAGCTGGGCAAGATGCTGACCGAACGGCTGCGCACGAAGATCCCGCGCCAGCAGTACGACGTGCCGATCCAGGCGGCGATCGGCTCGCATGTGATCGCGCGTGAAACGGTCAAGGCGTTCCGCAAGGACGTGATCGCAAAGTGCTACGGCGGCGACATCACGCGCAAGCGGAAGCTCTTGGAGAAGCAGAAGGAGGGCAAGAAGCGGATGAAGCGGGTGGGGCGCATCGAGGTGCCCCAGGAGGCCTTCCTGGCCGTGCTGGAGCTGGGGAGCAAGCCCTAGCGGGCAGGGAGCGCGATAGCAGCCGGCCGAGCCGCGGCCGGCCTGCCGTCGGATGCCGCGGAGCGCGCCCTCAACGTTCGCATTTTGCGTGTTTTCGGCGCGGCGCCGTTTGTCACGGCGAGCGGTCGGGACGGATACTTGCGCCGGCTGTCCCGCCGCGCGCGCGCCTGCCGGAAGGGGCAAGGATGCGGTGGTGTGGTTCGACGATGGAGCGAGCGGTGCGCAAGGCGGGACGGGCGATCACGGGAACGTGTCTGACGCTCGCGTTCGCCTGCGCGCTGAACGTCGCGCTCGCCAGGGCCGCGACCTACCAGGTGGCAATCTGCCACGACCCGGCGTCAGGTTGGACGGCACCGGTGGACGGCGTCTCCTTCCCGAACAGCGGCTCGTTCGTCCTGGCGGGCGTCTACGAGAACTGCGGCAACGGCGGCTACGTCTACGCGACCCTCGACGGCGCTGCGCCGCACGTCTCGACGGACCTCGCCGCCTGGCGCTTCCAGGCGCCGGCGGGCACGACGATCGTGGCGGCGCAGGTCTATCGCGCCTTCTCCGCCGGGCCGTACAACCCCTACGCCGCACCGATCGCCGAGCTCGACGCGATCGACCCCGACGGGGCGGCGAGCCCGATGGACGCGTGCGCGCAGGTGTTCGGCTGCAGCTCGAGCGGCACCGGGCCGCTCAGCGAGTTCGCGTCCGCCGACCTACTCGACTTCACCGGACTGACCGACTTGGCGGCGATCGAGGGCACGGCCGGCTGCGGCGGCGGGCTGACCTGCCCGGCCGGCGGCGGCGCAATCTGCCCGGAGCTGGGGGGCGATCCCTGCATCGCCGCCAATCACCTCTATGCGATGGTCGTCACGCTCGAAGATGACACCGCCCCGACGGCCGCCAACGTCAGCGGCAGCCTGACCACCCCAGGTGTGCTTGCCGGCGAAGCCGGCGTCTCCTTCGACGCCACCGACACCGGCTCGGGGCTCTACTCGACCACCCTCACGGTCGACGGAACCGCGCGCGCCACCGCACCGATCAACTCGAACGGCGGGCGCTGCACGCCGATCGACGGTCCCGGATCGGACGGAGTGCAGAGCGGTGTCCTGCGCTTCGATTGGGCGGTCCCCTGCGTCCTGGCCGGCAGTGGCACGCTCCAGCTCGACACGAGCACGCTGAGCGACGGTGGTCACAGCGTGCTCGTCAGCGTGTCCGACGCCGCTGGCAACGCGGCGACCGTGTGGAGCGGCACGATCCACACCGACAACGCCCCCCAGGGCGGGATTCCGCAGATCTTCGGCGACCCCCAGCAGGGGCAGTCGCTGGTCGCCGAAACGGGCAGCTGGTCGCCGGCGCCGAGCGCCTACGCCTACCAGTGGGAGCGTTGCAACGCCACCGGAAGCGCTTGCGCGGCGATCCCTGGCGCCACGGCGCCGGCCTACTCCGTCACCGCGGCGGACGACTATCGGCAGCTGGCTGTGTCCATCACCGCGTCGGACGCCGATGGCGCGACGACCGCGCTGTCGCCCGCCTCGGGCGTCGTGCTGGACGCGAACGGCTACGCCAGCCAGCCCGAGGGGCCGACGCTGGCCTCGGGCAGCCTGCCGACGATCAGCGGCACGGCACGCCAGGGTGACACGCTGAGCGCACAGCCCGGCGCTTGGATCGGCGGCCCTCTGGCGTACGCCTACCAGTGGCAGCGTTGCGACGCCTACGGCCTGGGCTGCGCTGCGATCGCCGGCGCGCTCGGCGACACCTACAGGCTGGCCGGCGCCGATGTTTCCTCGCGCGTGCGCGTGCTCGTCAGCGCCTCCGGCCCCGGCGGCACGAGCCAGGCGGCGAGCGAGTCCTCGGCGCTGATCGCCGCCGCGAGCGGCTCGAGCGGCGCGCCCTCGAGTGCTTCGCCGCCGCCCGCCGCAGCCGTGGCCCAGCGTGTCGCCAACGGTATCGGCGCGTGCAGCCACGCGCGGCTTCGCGCCACCGTCAACGGCAGCTCGAGCGTGACGGTCGCGCTCGGGCGTGCGGTCACTCTGCGCGGGATGCTTGACTGCGGCGGCGCGCCGGTCGCCAACGCGACGATCGAGCTCGCGCTGGCGCCCGCAGCGGGCTCCACGCCGACCCGCGATGCCCGCGTGCAGACGGCGGCGGACGGGTCGTTCGCCTACATCGTCGCTCCCGGCGCCTCGAGGCGGATTACCGCCAGCTACCGCGAGTACGCCGCCGAGGCGACGCCCTCGGCAAGCACGACGGCGGCCGTGCTGGTGACGCCGTCGATCGCGCTCTCGATCACGCCGGCGCGTACCTCGAACGGCCACACGATCACCTTCCGCGGTCGGGTGTCGGGCGGCGATGAGCCCGGCAACGGCCTGCCGCTCGAGCTCGAGTACCTTGAGGGCACCAAGTGGATGATCTACACCGTCGTTCACGCGCGCCCGGGCGACGGACGCTTCGTCTACCGCTACACCTTCCGGCGCACGACGCAGTCGATCACCTACACCTTCCGCATGGCGATCCCGGCGAGTGGCGTCCCGAACTACCCCTACCAGCCGACCGTGAGCCCCGCGCGCTCAGTCCACGTGGACCCGTAGCCAGCGGCAGCGTGTCTTCCGCGCAGCGTTCCGAGAAGGCCCACCGGGTGCTTGCCCGCGCTGCTCGCGCGGCCGTCCCGTCGTATTCGCCGCCGCCAGGTTTGGCCCGCGGTCGAAGGGGCCGGTTGGGGCCGCCTGCGACAATCGCTGCAGTGATGCCCGCCACCACTTCGATGGGAACCAACAAGCACATTGCGCTGATCGCGCACGATCACCGCAAGGCGGATCTGCTCGAATGGGCTCGCTACAACCGCACGACGCTGTCGCAGCACGAGTTGTTCGCGACCGGCACGACGGGGCAGCTGCTCGCCGACGAGCTCGAGTTGCCGGTCAACCTCTACCTAAGCGGGCCGCTCGGGGGCGACCAGCAGGTTGGCGCGGCGATCGCCGAGGGGCGCATCGACCTCGTGATCTTCTTCTCGGATCCGCTTGCTGCGCACCCGCACGACGTCGATGTCAAGGCGCTGCTGCGAATCGCCGTTCTCTACGACATCCCGATCGCCTGCAACCGTGCCTCGGCCGACTTCATGCTCTCGAGCCCGCTGATGCTCTCCCCCTACCGCGGCAGCCCGCAGGTCGTCGAGTTCTAAGGGGCTCCGGCCCTGCCGGGCCTGCGCCGTCGACGTTCGCTGCATGGGACGCTTCCGGGGTGTCCGCGCCCGATGCCGGCAACTCAGCTGCGGCGCCCCAGCGTCCGGCGCTGACCTTGCGTCCGCTGGCCGGCGGCGACGAGCTGGAGCTGCGCCGCATCCATGCGACCGTGGAGGTGTCGCGCTGGTGGGACATCCCGGACGAGCGGTTCCCCTGGGATGAGCCGCAGGCGACGCGCCTGACGATCGTGGTCGACGGCGCCGTCGCCGGACTGATCCAGTTCTGGGAGGAACCCGAGTCGCGCTACCGCCACGCCGGCATCGACCTGTTCCTCGACCCGGCGCTCCACGGTCGAGGCCTCGGCACGGAGGCCGTCCGCCGCGTCGTGCGCCACCTGTTCGAGGATCGCGGCCACCACCGCATCACAATCGACCCGGCCGTCGCGAACGTCGCGGCGATTCGCGCCTACGAGAAGGTCGGCTTCAGCGTCGTCGGTGTGATGCGCGCCTACGAGCGTGACACCGGCGGCGGCGGCTGGCACGACAGCGTGCTGATGGAGCTGCTGGCGGGCGAGGAGCGGCTGGGCTGACGCGCCGCGCCCGTCCGGGCGCTCACGGTCCCCACGAAGAGACCGGCACGCGCAGGCGCACCACCGTGCCGCCGCCCGGCGCGGCGGCCACGCTGACGCTGCCGGCATGCAGCTCCGCGACCTGGCGCACGATCGCGAGCCCCAATCCGCTGCCCGGACGCGCGCGCGAGCGGGCACCGCGGAAGAAGCGGTCGAAGACGTGCGGCAGGTCCTCGGCGTCGATGCCGGGGCCGTGGTCGCGGATCTCGAGCTCCCCGTCGCGCAGGCGAACCTCGATCGGCTCGTCCGTGCCGGCGAACTTGACCGCGTTGTCGAGCAGGTTGTTGACGGCGCGGTCCAGCCGTGACGGCACGCCGTTGACGAGCGTCTGCTCGAGGGTCACGTCGAAACGGACCTGCGGGGCGTGCCGGCGCGCTCGCTCGATCGCCTCGTTGACGAGGACGTCGAAGCGGACCTCTTCGCGCGAGTCGACGTGCTCGTCCTCGCGGGCCAGCTCGATCAGGTCGTTGATCAGCGCCGACAGCTCCTCGAGCTGCTCGACGACGTCGCTGATCAGGCGGGTGCGCTCGTCGGGCGGCAGCTCGTCGGCTCGTTCGAGGATCTCGATGTTGGTTCGCACGCTCGTCACCGGCGTGCGCAGCTCATGCGAGGCGTCGGCGACGAGTCGGCGCTGCATGCGGGCCGACTCGTCGAGCTTGTGCACCGTTTCGTCGAGCACCAACAGCATCGAGTTGAAGCTGCGGGCGAGACTCCCGAGCTCGTCACGGCGGCGCTCGTCTATCCGCTCCCCGAGGTCCCTCGTCTCGGCGACGTGGCGCACAGCCGCCGTCAACCTTCGCACCGGTGCGAGCGCCGTGCGGGCCACGAACCAGCCGAGCACCGCGGCGAGCGCGATGCCGCCGAGCGTCAGGATCACGAGGATCAGCCTGAGCTCGCTGAGGGTCGCGTTGACGTCCGACAGCGAGCGCGAGATGACGATCGCGTAGCCGGGGCTCACACCGATCGCCCGGACGCGGAGCTGCCCCCCGTTCGCGCTCGCGTCGAACGATTGCGACCCGGCCCCGGCACGCGCGACCGCCCGGATCGCCGCCAGCGTTTGCTTGGACAGCGCGAGCAGCTGGCCATGGTCGGCGGGGTAGCTGTTTCCGGCGCCCGTGACGAGCTGCACGACGTTGGTCACGTCGCCGGGCCGGTCGGGGAACCGGCGCAGCAGAACGCCGTAGGGGTAGGGCGCCGTGCCGATTGCCCGGCTGCCGCGCGGCGGGGTGTGCGGCATCGCCTCCTCGGCACTGACGAACGCCTGCCCCAGCGTCGTGAGCGAGCGGTTGATGTGCCGGTGCAGCTCGTTGCGCACGAGGACGTAGGTCGCCAGCGAGGCGATCGCGACGGCGACCGCGACGGCGACCGCGGAGGCGAGCGTGACGCGGCGTTGGAAGCTCATGGCGCCCTGAGGATGTAGCCGACGCCGCGTACGGTGTGCAGCAGTCGCGGCTCGCCGCCCTCCTCGGTCTTGCGTCGCAGGTAGCCCATGTAGACGCCGAGCGTGTTCGATGCGGCGCCGAAGTCGTAGCCCCAGACGTGCTCGAAGATCGTCGAACGGCTGAGCACCTGGCGCGGGTGGCGCATGAACAGCTCGAGCAGCGCGAACTCGGTGCGGGTGAGCTCGAGCCGGCGCTCGCCGCGCTGGACCTCGTGGGCGACCGAGTCGAGCCTCAGGTCCTCGAATGCGAGCGCGGGCGCGGAGCCCCCGTCGCCTTCGCGCCGCCGCAGCAGCGCGCGCATTCGCGCCATCAACTCGCGCAGCGCGAACGGCTTGACCAGGTAGTCGTCGGCGCCCGCGTCGAGCCCGGCGACACGATCGTCGATGCCGTCGCGCGCCGTCAGCATCAGCACGGGACTGCGGTCGCCGCTCGCCCGCAGCCGGCGGCAGACCTCGACGCCGGAAACGCCGGGCATCATCACGTCGAGCACGACCGCGTCGAAGCGTTCGCCGGCGAGCGCCTCGAGCGCCTCGCTCCCGTCGCTCGCGACCGCCACCGCGTAGTGCTCGAGCGCAAACGCACGCGAGAGTGCCTGCTGCACAGCCGGCTCATCGTCGACGACCAGGATCTTCGGCCACTCGTTCATGCCGTTTTCACGTTACCCGGTTGGTCCAGCCGAGCGGCGAAGGTGTGGGCGAGGGCGGGCCCGGCCGGGGGATGCCGGGCCCAGCGCAACTCTCGCACATCGCCTGAAGTGGTGAATAAGAGTCTGCAGTGGCGGATATGCGTCCGCATGTGCGGACGACCGCCGCTTCAGGCGGCCAGCCGGTCGCTCTGCGCCTCGATGTCGAACGGGCGCTCGGCGGTGCGGACGGACAACGGTGAGGCCTCGGGGCGTGCCTCGGTCGTGAGCCGAGCGATCCCGAGGCGAGCCAGCGCGACGAGGACGCGCGCGAGCGACCACGCGAACGCCACGGCGATCGGCGCCATCAACAGGCCGGCGATCAGCCCGACCGTCGTCTGGTTGTTGTTGGTGGCCCAGTCCCACGCCCCCCAGTCGAGCGCGGCGAGCAGTGCGGTCACCCCGAGTGGTCCCAGCGGCATCGCCGACAGGGTATCGCCACCCCCCGACGGCGCGCCGTGCGGCACCGCGAACGACCGCCCGGGGCGGGCGTTGCCGCCGCCGCGACTCCCGACGCCGAGCGAGCCCCGCTTCGGACTATCCTTTGCGAACGGCTTGCGGGCGAAGTGTTGTGGTTGCACAGAAGCCTTCCAAGCTTCTAGGGCGGGTTCGATTCCCGTCGCCCGCTTGCACGAGGCCACGGGGAGTGGCGCAGTCTGGTAGCGCACCCGGCTGGGGGCCGGGCGGTCGCAGGTTCAAATCCTGTCTCCCCGATTCGCAAGAGCCCTGTAAATCAGGCGGGTTCATCACGTTCGCAGACCCGCCAAGATGGCGCGACGGGGATCAAACGGGGATCAGACTTGCGGAGACCTCGTTGCTGGCGGGTCGAAGAAGGTGCCGCTCGCCCGCTTCGTCCCGAGAAGCGGGTGACGCCACCGAGCGGGACGAAACGCTCGGTTGTCGTCCGGAGATTTCGATGATGCCCAGCTCTTGTCCTGACTCGTCATGGCCGATCCTGGTGTGGTCATCTTTGACCGGCTCAGTTGGGACTGCGGGACCGTGCTACCCGTACCTCGGATTCGGGGGGTCGCACTGTGGATATCTGCCGCGTTCGGTGCGACGATCGAACACGTTGGCGACCAGGGTGGTCGGCACTGAAGATCAAAGGAGGCAGTGCTATGCATAACCAAACTGAGCATCAGCAATTGACCGGGATGGCTCCATCGGCCACCAGGGGTGCCTTCACGGCGTTCGGGGCGCGTCATGTGAAGGGCGTGGCGCTCAGCCGATGGGTTGCCGCGGTCTGTTTCGTGATCGCGGCGGTGTTGCTCTTGGCCTTCGGGCAGTGGTGGGGGGCGCTTTTCTTCGTGGCGGCCGGGCTCAACGGCTCGCTCGCCTACCTGGTCCCGCGCTGGAACCTGCTCCGGGATGCCCCGAGCAAGACCGAGCTGTCGGCGTAGGTCTCGACATGACCGACGCAGCTCCATCGACGGCCAGGGGGACCTTCACGGCGTTCGGGGCGCGTCATGTGAAGGGCGTGGCGCTCAGCCGATGGGTTGCCGCGGTCTGTTTCGTGATCGCGGCGGTGTTGCTCTTGGCCTTTGGGCACTGGTGGGGGGCGCTTTTCTTCGTGGCGGCCGGGCTGAATGGCTCGCTCGCGTACCTGGTCCCGCGCTGGAACCTGCTCCGGGATGCCCCGAAGAACGTCGAGCGCGTGCGCGAGCTGCAACGGTCTCGGGCTCTGGTGGTGGACGACGCGGCCGCCCGGCTGCGCCGCATCGAGCAGGACCTGCACGATGGAGCCCAGGCCCAGATGGTCGCTGTCGTCATGAAACTGGGCCTCGCTCGTGACCATCTCATCACCTCGGCTGCCAGGCTCGAGGGCGCCGACCTCGACCGGGCCCTGGAGCTGGTCGACGCCGCCCAGCGCGGAGCGATGGTCGCGATCACCGAACTGCGTGACCTGGCCCGGGGCATCCATCCACCGGCCCTGGCCGAAGGCCTCGGTGTCGCCCTCGAAGGCCTCGCGGCACGCAGCGACCTGCTGGTCGAAATGGTCGTCGACCTGCCCGAGCGCCCGTCCCCTGCCATCGAGACGATCGCCTACTTCTGCGCCGCGGAGCTGCTCACGAACGCGGCGAAGCACAGCGGTGCCCAGCGCGCCAGGCTAGAGGTGCTCCACCAGCCTGGCCTCGTGACGATGCGAGTCAGCGACGATGGCACAGGCGGCGCCCGGCTCGAGCCCGGCGGAGGCCTGACCGGCCTCGCAGAACGGGTCAAGACCGTTGATGGCAGGCTGCGGGTCGAAAGTCCGGCCGGTGGCCCCACGATGGTCACCATCGAACTGCCATCTCACGTCTGACGCGATAGGAAGAGCCTCGAATGCGGATCGTCATCGCCGAAGACTCCGCCGTCATCCGGGCGGGGCTGGTCGAGATCCTGGCCGACCGGGGACACGAGACGGTGGCCGCCGTGGGCGATGCCGAGGCGCTACGAGCGGCCGTGGACGAGCACGAGCCGGATGTTGCCGTCGTGGACGTGCGAATGCCGCCCGACTACACCGACGAGGGCGTCCGGGCGGCAATCGCCATCCGCCGCGAACACCCCGGCACCGGAGTGCTGGTCTTCTCCCAGTACATCGAGACCCGCCACGCCGCCGAGCTCCTAGGAGCGGCATCCAGCCGCGGCGCCGCCGGCATCGGATACCTGCTCAAGGACCGCGTCGGCGACGTCGGCGAGTTCGTCGACGCGCTGAGCCGGGTGGCCGCCGGCGGCACCGCCCTCGACCCCGAGGTCGTCACGCAAGTCCTAAGCGCCACCCGGCGCACGGATGACCTCGACACTCTCACCCCCAGAGAGCACGACGTCCTCTCCCTGATGGCCGAAGGCAGAACCAACGGCGCCATCGCCAGCACCCTCGTGATCTCCGAGCGGGCGGTCGAAAAGAACGTCGCCAACATCTTCAGCAAGCTCGGTTTGGCGCCCTCAGACACCGACCACCGACGGGTGCTCGCCGTCCTCCGTTATTTGGAGTCCTGACCGTGCGTGTGCTCCAACCGGGCTCTGCTTGATCCGGCCTTTGCCCGGCGGGCACTTCGGCTGTCTACCGCCAACGCTCGAGAGCCGGGTCACACGCGCTCGCCGTGGCCATTGCGGAAGCGCTCGCGCACGGTCGGCGTCGTGCTGGTCGTGCCGAGCGTAGGAGCGCCGAGCCTCACGGCTTCTTGGTCGTCGGAGCGGGTCCCTCGGCGTTGGCGCGGGGGTGCTGAGAGCGCGACAGCAGAAGTCGCCTGGCGCGACGTGTTCGTGGTGTTTAGGTGCCTGGTACCGATACGCGTCGCCATGTGTGTCCGCCGTCGGTGGTGCGCCACAGAAGCGCCGGCGCGGTTGGGCTGGCCTGGTTCACGATCCAGCCGATCGCGGAGCTTTCGAAGTCGACGGGAGCAGGGGCCGACGCGTAGAGCGAGTAGGTCGCGACATTGAGGTTGGTGTTGACCGTGTACCAGGTGTGTCCGCCGTTGTCGGTGGCCAGAATCCGCTTGCCCGCGACGAGCCGCCATTGCAGCGGGGTGATGATGTCCAAGAGCCACGGCCGCGGGCCACCCGGCGGTGTGACCGCACGCCAGGAAACGCCCGAGTCTCGGCTGACGTACACAACGCTTCGTTCCTTCGGGGCGTCGATCGTGTAGCCGACCGCACCGTCGGTGCCGGCGAGCACCGGGGTGCCGCCGAAACCCGATCCGCCGTCACCCACGCCGCCCGCCGGAGCCGCGACGCGGCGGCGGATCCAGCGAGCGCCGCCATCCAGCGTCTGATACAGCGGAGCGAGGCCGCCAGCGCACCCGAACATCGCCCATCCCACGCTGCGATCCACGAACTGGATGTCCTTGTCGCAGGCGAATGGCAGCGAGCCCGGGGCGCTGGTGGTGGGACTCGTAGTCGAGACGACCTGCCAGTGGGTGCCGCCATCCTCGGTCCGGAACAGCTTCACCGTCTCAGATCCCGCTGCAGCACCGATCACAGCGCACCAGCCGTCGTCGGGCGAGACGAACTGCAGGGCGCATCCGTAGCTGCTCGGACGGCGGCCGACGACGCTCCAGCGACGTCCTCCGTCGGCGGTCGCGGCGATCGACTGCGCAGCGCCACTGGCGATGCCCCCGTAGACGACCCACGCGTGTTCGGCGTCGAGTGCGAAGAACCCGGTGATCACGTGGTCGCCCACCTGCTCGCCCAGACCGGTCGGCGTCACATCGATCCACGACCTGCCACCGTTAGTGGTGAGCTGCAACCCTTGCGCGCCGTGGCCGGACAGATTCTCCGTCCACGCCCAAGCCGTCGAGGAGCTGACCGGCCACGCTTCCAGCAAGCTCTGGCCACCGTCAGCGATACGCTCGGACCGAACACGTGCCACGGCACGAGCTGGCCGAGGCGGGGTGCCGCCGAGCGCTCCGTCCACCAGGACGGCAAACACGACAGCCGCAACGAGCAAAACGATGAACCCGTAGCGTCCGCCGCTCAGCATTCTCGCCCCCGTCCTCGGACCCCGCAATAACGTCGCATACGCTGTGGATGGCGGTCTCTCGACCGTTCATGGCCCAAACGCGAGCCCCGTGCGGGTGGCGTGGGAGAGGCTCTGCTCGAAGAATCCGAGGCCCAGCCCGTCCGTGGAGCTCACGTCGTTGCGCGAGCCAGACCGGCGCAGGCCGCGGACGAACCTTTGACGCGCACCGGTGCGCTGAAGCTGTCCATGGCGCACGTCACAAACGATCGTGCTCCTGGCGAGCGGGCAGTCGACCTTCGCCTTGGCCGGAGAGCTTGCGGAGTCCGCGGATCCGTTCGCCGGCTCGTCGATGAAGCTGGTGGAGGTCGTGAGCGAGTCGCCGTTGAAGTCGTACCAGGTCCAGATCGCGTCATAGGTCCCCGGCTTCAGGCGTGTGATCGGGGTGCCGGAAGCGGTGTTGACGTCGGTCAGCCTGATCGCCGGCTTGGCGCGGTTCGCCGGTGTGATCGTCAGCGAAATGGGATATCCGCTCGGGATGATGCCGTCGTGGGGCCCGAGGAAGGTCGCCTGCGCCCGCGCGGTGAACCGCCCGTAGACGATCTCGCCATCGATCGGCGAGGTGGTCGATATCTCTGGGACCTCCGTTTGGGTGAGACCGCCGCTGCGGTCGTCCGCCTGCACGATCGCCGCGTCCGAGAAGCCCTGCGCCGACCCGCTCAGCGGGCAGATCCTGCCGGTCAGCGTTGCGCCTTTCTGGCCCGTCAGCCCGGCGACCGAACTGGCGGGGGACGGTTTCGACGGAGGCGCTCCGTAGTAGAGGCCGGGCTGGCACCTGCTGCCGGCACCGAGCACGGTCTGCTCGCCGTCGATCACAGCGCGGAGGTGCGCGACGTGCAGCGTGGTCAGCACCCTGCGTCCGTTGCTGAGCGTCAGGATGTCGCCGCCGGTCAGCGGCGGCGCGCCGCCGAACGGTCCCACCACAAGCGTGCCCGTGTGGTCGGCATGGCCGGAGAGCGTCTCGGCGCCGCGTGCGCGGGTCACGCTGTATTTGGCGCCGGGCACCAGACCCGAGCAAGCGGCCGCGCCGAACTGCAGGTCAGCCGTGCAACTGGGGAAGCCGGTCAGCCTCATGAGCGGCAGGACGTCCGCGAGCGGACTGCTGAACGTCGACTGCGCGCCGGGCTCGCCGAGCTTGATGGTGAGCTTGACGAGCGCGCCCGTCTCGTTGCCCTGCGGGTCGAGCGACGGTCCGACCGGCTGCGGCTGCGTGAACGCGCGGTTGTCAACCGAGCTCAGGGTGACCGCCTCGCCGGCGGAGATCGGCCCGGTTGCGATCGTCGAGGTGTCGGTCTGCGTATTGCAGGTGTCGTTCGCCGAGTAGCCGGTGCCGCCGAGGTCGACCGTGAGCACGCCCGTCTGGAAGCACGGACCGAGCGTCACAAGGTCGCCGCTGCGGTTGCTGAAGTCGGCGCCGTTGTCGAGGTCGGACCAGCTGGTCCAACCCCCTTCCTCGAACGGATTGCCACCGTCGCCGGTCGTGATGAAGTCCGGCGACAGCTGCACACCCGAGTAGGTGACCGTGACGAGGTCGCGGTCGTCGCCGACGGCGAAGGGCGCCAGCGAGAGCGACCACGCTCCGTTCGCGCCGGTGGTCGTGGAAGCCCGGACCACCTTCGTGGCGAGCGGGCTCTGTGGCGTAGCCGAGCCCCGCCGCTTGCGATAGAGGGCGACGGTGACCCCCACACCGGCAGTGTCGGAGCCGATGTTGCCGCTCACCGCGCTGCTGAACTGCGTCAGGTTGATCTGGGGGAGCGGCAGTGGCGATGCGGTCTGGGTTGTCCGCTGCACGCAGCCCCCGTCGTCGTTGGACCACATCTCCTGGATCAGGTACTCGTGGCCGCCGATCAGCTCGTCGTAGGGCGAGCCGTTCGCGGCGTAGCCGAGCGGGACGCCTATCTGCGGGCCCATCTCGCACTTGTCGGCCACCTCGAAGCCGTCGGGGTCCATCCAGCCGGTGCCCTCAGGATCGGTGATCGCCTCCACGGTCTCGTGCGCGACGGTGTCGATCGTCGCCTCGGCGTCGGGATTGCCCTCGGGATCGCCGCCCTGCACCGCGATGCCCTCGATGATCGGGTTGATGATCACACCGTAGATCGTCACGCCGCCGGCTCGGTCCATCTGCTCGTGGTAGCCGGCGAAGCTGTTTGTGCCGCAGGCGCCGGCGGTGATGCATTCATCGACGTTGGCCGGCAGCAGCACGAACCAGATGTTCCCCAGGCCGCGCTCGCCCGCCGGCGCGACCGCGTCGATCTCGGCCTGGACCTGGCCGTCGGTCAGGCAGGTCGGCACGCCGTTTGGTGATGCGCAGCCGCCCGACGACGGATAGGGGTCGACGTCGTCGAGCGAGTCACTCGTCGCGTCGTAGGCGATCGAGTAGCTCCCAGGCACGGCGGTGGCGGTACCGGTCTGCTGCCCGTACTCGCGCAGGACCGAGAAGACGTTGCTCGCCGTGCCGCTCGCCGCGGCCGCGTCGGCCAGGAACTGCTTCACGAGCGCCTCGTAGCCGGTGGTGAACGAGTAGCCGGCCGGAGCCCAGAAGACCGTGTGGACGGTGACGTTCGCAGCCATGACCGCGCCGCCGTGGTAGTCGACGGACGTCTGATCTCCGGTCGCGATGTCGGTGTTCGCATACGAGGGGAAGAGTCCGAGCGCGCCACCGACACGCGGTTGGAACGTCGTGCTCGCCAGCGCGTTGCCGCTCCACAGCGCCAACGCCGCGAACGTCGCGGCCCCCAACCCGATAGCTCTGCGCATCGTGTCTCCTCGGCTCGTCCAGAAGTCTTTGGCCGCCCGCACGGTTTCGTGGCGGGAGCTCCGAATGTGCGCGTCGTCCGCGACCGCGACCCAGCATACGAGCAGCGGACGTCAAGCGCGATCGCGAACGTGGGGAATCCGCTTCGGCCGGGCCCCGGGGAGACGTCGCCGCGAGCGGGTTCAGGCCGAACGTTCCCGAGCGGCGACTAGCATGCGCAAACGTGCAGGCAAGGACGATCCAGTCGTCGCAATCCGCAGCGGACGCGTCGATCGGCGGGTCCGTTTGCGCGCGTCGCCAACGGAGAGCAAACGCTCGGCGCCGAATATCCCATACTGTTAGCCGTTCTGCTGGCGAGCCCGAGTGCTCCGATCTGATGAGAGGTTGACCATGGCTGACATGGCCATCATCGCTGGAGCCGGTCCCGCCGGGCTCACGGCGGCGCTCGAGCTGCTGGAGAAAACTGACGTGATCCCGCTCGTCTTCGAGGCCGACTCGATGGTCGGCGGTCTCTCGAAGACCGTGAACTACAAGGGGAACCGGCTGGACATCGGCGGTCACCGCTTCTTCTCCAAGAGCACCCGGGTGATGGATTGGTGGACGGAGATCATGCCGGTCCAGGGTGGCCGGGAAGACGACCCCGGCTGGCTCGAGGGGGTCGCCGCGGCCGGCCCCGACCCGGACGAGGTCGAGCTGGTGATGCTTCTGCGCGAGCGGCGCTCGCGAATCCTCTACCTCGGGCGCATGTTCGACTATCCGGTCAGCCTCAACGCCAACACGGTTCGCAACCTCGGACCCTGGCGGATGCTGAAGATCGCCGTCAGCTATGCGCGGGCGCGCGCCCTGCCGATCCGCGACGAGAGCACGCTCGAGGATTTCATGATCAACCGCTTCGGGCGCGAGCTTTACCGCACGTTCTTCGAGGACTACACCGAGAAGGTCTGGGGCGTTCCCTGTTCGCAGATCAAAGCCGACTGGGGCGCGCAGCGGATCAAGGGCCTGTCGGTGTCGAAGGTCCTAATCCATGCCCTCAGCCGGATCTTCTCGCGCGGTCGCGCCGACGGCGACATCTACCAGCAGGGGAGCGAGACGAGCCTGATCGAGCGCTTCCTCTACCCCAAGCGCGGTCCCGGGCAGCTGTGGGAGGAGGTCGCCCGCCAGATCGTCGAGCGAGGCGGCGAGATCCACCTCGGCCACACGATCACCGGCCTCGAGGTTGCCGGCGAACGCGTGGTGGCCGCGACCGTCCGGGACGCCGACGGCAACGAGCGCCGGGTGGCGGGCGAGTACTTCATCTCGACGATGCCGGTGCGCGAGTTGATCGCCGGCATGGGTGGAGCCGTCCCCGCCGAGGTTCGCGACGTCGCCGAGCATCTGGTGTACCGCGACTTCATAACCATCGGGGTGCTGCTGCGCGGGCGTGAAGGGGCCCGCCTGCAGGGCATGAGCGACAACTGGATCTATGTGCAGGAGCCCGAGGTCAAGGTCGGCCGCCTGCAGATCTTCAACAACTGGAGCCCCTACCTGGTCGGGCGGGCGGACACGCTGTGGGTCGGGATGGAGTACTTCGCGAACGAGGGCGACGAGCTGTGGTCGATGAGCGACGCCGAGCTGTCGGCGTTCGCGATCGACGAGCTCTGCCAGCTCGCGCTGATCGAACGCGACGACGTCCTCGATCTCAAGGTGCTGCGGGTGCCGAAGGCCTACCCGGCCTACTTCGGCAGCTACGAGCGCTTCGAGGTGATCCGCGAATGGGTCGATCGACTGCCGAACCTGTTCCTGATCGGTCGCAACGGGATGCATCGCTACAACAATCAGGACCACTCGATCCTGACGGCCTTCGCCGCGGTCGAGAATATCGCCAAGGGCATCGACTCGAAGAACAACATTTGGGATGTGAACGTGGAGCGGGAGTACCACGAGACGAAGACCGTCGAGGATGAGGCCCGCCCGCAGGAATCGGCAGTCAGCGACTAGCAGGGGCCGTGCGATGAGGCTGCGGCTGCAACTCCCCGGGCCGGTCCTCTGGACGGCCGTGGTCGCGCTGATCGCGGTCGTGTGGATGACGTTCGCGCTGCCGATCGGGGACGGGCTCGACGAGGCCGAGCACGCCTTCCGTGCCTATCAGCTCGCGCTGGGGCACCTGTACCCGCAGTTCATCAGCTGTGCGCTGCATCCGAAGCCGGTCGGCTGCAACGGTCAGAGCGGTTACCTGGTCCCCCATCGTCGCGTCGGCGGATACCTCAACAAGTCGTTCTTCATCGTGGTCCACAAGCTGTTTCGCCTGACCCTCGGTCCCCAGGGCACGCATTTCAACCCCAACAGCTACAGGCAGTACCTCGGCCTCACTTTGAACGCATCGAACACCGTGTTCCCGCATTTCGAGAACACGGTGCTCTACTCGCCGGTCAACTACGTTCCGCAGACCATCGTGTTCTGGTTCGCCCGGCAGTTCTCGGCGCCGGTCGTAACGACGCTGTTTCTCGCGCGGCTTGTAGCCGGGCTTGTGTGGGCTGCGCTGGTGACCTGCTCGGTGGCACTGATGCGGCGCTGGCGGTGGCTTTGGTCGGTGGCCGTGCTGGTGCCGACCGGGCTGGCCCAGGGGCCGTCGCTCTCAGCCGACTCGGTCGTGCTCGGCGTGGTCGCGTTGGCGGTCGCGTACGCATTCCGCCTCGCCCACGCCGGGGAGCCGCTGCGTCGCTCGCAGGTCGCTCGCCTGGCCGTGCTCGGACTGCTGCTGGGTCTCTTGAAGTTCCCGATCCCGCTCGTGCTCGTGGCTCTCGTGCTGATCGTCTGGCCGCTGCTGGGTGGCGGGCGCTCTCGGGCGGCGGCGCTGGCGACACTGCTCGTGCCCTGCTTCGCCGCCGCGGCCTGGTGGAACGTGACGATCAACGCCTACTTCCTGCCGTACCGAAACACCGTCTTCAACGCCGCCGAGCGCCAGCACATCAACCAGCACGCGCAGATTCATTATGTCCTCACGCATTTGCTCGACATGCCGGCGTTGTTCTGGAACACGTTCACCGCCGGCCGGCTGCTGCAGGTCGACGGGCTCGTGGGGGCGTACGGCACGCATTTCTTCAGCGGTTGGTTTGCCGTGCCGTGGCTGATCGTGGCCGCGGCGCTGGTGCTCGTCTATCCACAGCGCGTTCCGCCGTCGTGGCGCCTGCGCGGCGCGCTGGCCGTCCTCTTCGTCGTCTGCTTCCTGGTCACGGTGTTCGCGCTGTACACGACCTGGGACGGCGTCGGCGCGCCGATCATCGAGGGCATCCAAGGCCGCTACTTCGCGCCGCTGCTGGTCCTCTTCATCCCGCTGCTGGTCGGGGCAGTGAGGCTGCCGTGGCGGATCCCGAGCTGGTTCATCCCGGTGGCCGCGATGACGATCAGCGGGGTGGGCGCGATCTTCCTGTTCGAAACCACGGCCTGGACCTACTACCACCAGCCCGCATGGCAGGTGCTGCCGCGCGTCGTGGGCGTGCTGTTCTGAGCGCCGAGACGGAGCCCGGCGACCCCGGGACTGCCCGCTAGCGCCCGCGCTGCCTGCCGTATGAACGCGTGCGTCCGCCCGTGGGGGCGACCGAGCCGGCGCTCGCCGGCGCGGACTTGCTGCGACCGCGCCGCGGCGGGCCGGCGCGCCGGCCTTCGGTGCGGGCGGGCCGGACATCCGCACGCGCACCGGCCGCGACGCGATGCTCGATCCCCAACGCGTCCGCGAGGCCGGCGATCTTGCCGCGCTCCGCCGCGGAATGGAAGGTGATGCCGATGCCGTCGCGACCAGCGCGACCGGTGCGCCCGACGCGATGGACGTAGGCGTCACGATCCTCCGGCGGGTCGAAGTTGATCACATGCGAGATTCGATCGACGTCGATCCCGCGCGCCGCGACGTCGGTGGCGACCAGCGTGCTGACCTTGGCCGATTCGAAGCTGGCCAGCGCGCGCTCGCGCTGGACCTGGGAGCGGTTTCCGTGCATCGCGACCGCTGGCACGCCGTGATCGCCGAGCCGCTTGACGAGTCGGTCCGCGCCGCGCTTGGTGCGCACGAACACAAGCGTGAGGTCGCGCGCGGCGCCGAGCTCAGCCACGAGGGCCGCGACGCGCGACTGCGTCTCGACTTCGAGGAAGCGGTGCTCGACGACGCCCTGGGAGTAGCCCGGATCGGGCGCGTGCTCGAGGCGTACGGCGTTGCGCGTGTAAGCCTTCGCGATGCGGCCTGTCTCCCCGGACAGCGTCGCGGAGAAGAACAGCGTCTGGCGAACGGCCGGGCACCGGCGGACGATCCGGTCGACGGCCGGGCGGAAGCCCATGTCGAGCATCCGGTCGGCTTCGTCGAGCACCAGCAGCTGGATCGAGTCGAGATCGAAGGCGCCGCGGGCGAGCAGGTCCTCCAGGCGGCCCGGGGTCGCAACCAGGATGTGGGCGTGGGCCGCGAGCTGCGACTGCTTCGAGAGGCCGACGCCGCCGTACACCGGCGCGGTCTTCAGCGCACGCGCGTGCGCGATCGGGTAAAGCTCTTCGGCGATCTGCACGACGAGCTCGCGCGTGGGGGCGAGGATCAGCGCCGCCGGGCGTGCCGCCTGCGCAGCTATGCGCTCGACTAGCGGCAGCGCAAAGGCGAGCGTCTTCCCCGACCCGGTGGGCGAGCACACGAGCACGTCGTGACCGGCGAGAACCTCGCCGATCACCAGGCGCTGGACCGGGAACGGTTGGTTGATTCCGCCGCGTGCGAGCGCGTCCACAACGGGGCGCGACACGCCGAGCTCGGCGAAGGACGAATTGGACATGGATGACTCCTGTTCGGCGGCCCTTGGGCCGCTAGAGATTCGGGAGGCTATGGCTGACCCGAAACCTCGATGAACAAGGGACCCAAGCGAGCTGCCTCGCGGTCGACCACGCCGACCGCCCGACAACCGTAGCAGACGACGGCGCCGGCTCAGGCGAGCCTTCATGCACGATCGGGGTCGTTTGCGGCGGTTTTCTCAGTCGCCCGCGGGACAGGCCGCACGCAGATCGATGTGCAGCGCGTTGTCGCCTTGGCCGTCGTGAGGCGGCGGCGCGAAGCTCTCACGGAAGCTGAAGGCCGCCGGCGTCGGTCCATCGGCACGCAGGGCGGCGAGCCGCTGCTCGGCCTCTTCGACGCTCGGACGGTGCCCGGCAGGCACCCACCAGAGGACCACACTGGACTCGCCGAGCCGCTCGAACCATTCGCGGCGGCGGCGAAGCACGGCCACGTGGGCGCGCTGGGTGTAGACGAAGGAGCGCAGCGCTTCGAGCGACTCCCACACCGACAGGTTCACGACCAGGCGGTCGTCGCCGAAGGCGCGCACGGCGGTGGCGTCGCCGTCCTCGGTCGCCAGGCGCCAGACGAACCCAGGGCTCGCTTCGGCGGCGGCGTTGACCGGTGCGAGTGCGGCCACGAAATCGGCGAGCAGCGGCCTGTCGAGCGGCTCGCGCGGCAGCGCGATGTTGACCTGCGCGAGATGAAAGCGCCCGCCCGCCATCCGGCGCGAGCGTAGCAGCGCCGCCGAGTCACGGTCGCAGGCGCGCCGACAGCGTCGCACTCGACCACCGTCACGCTCGCCGCGGAGGACTCGAGCACGCCGCCGGCCGCCTTCGCGGGCTTGCAGGTCCTCGTCCCGGTGACCTTCTCCGGCACGGTCTCAGGGAGTTCGTGGAGCGCCTTGCTCGCCTACCTGGCCGCGAACGTCGAGTTCCGAGCTGCGGCGATGCGCGCGCCGTCGCGGCGGCCGTGGAGCGCGAGCCCGACGGCTTCGAGCGGCGCGCGCGCCTTCAGCAGCAGCTCGCGCAGCTCAGCGACGGGGTCCGACTGCACCGTGATCGCGCCGCCGGCGCCGAGCGTCATCGAACGGCGCGAGTTGACGATCGTGCGGATCGCGATGCTCAGGTCGGCGCTGCCGTTGGCCGCGAGGTAGCCGATCGCGCCGGCGTAGACGCCGCGCGGGCGCCTCTCGATGCGGTCAAGCAACTCCATCGTGCGCAGCTTCGGCGCGCCCGTCATCGAGCCCCCCGGGAAGGACGCTCGCAGCGCGTCGACGATCGTCGCACCGGTGCGCAGGCGCGCCTGCACGGTCGAGACGAGCTGGTGCACGGTTTCGTAGCTCTCGACCGCCATCAGGCTGGGCACCCGCACCGACCCGATCTCGGCGACACGGCCGAGGTCGTTGCGCAGTACGTCGACGATCATCAGGTTCTCGGCGCGGTCCTTGCCGGCGCGCGCCAGCCGGGCCGCCGCCTCACGATCCGCCCCAGGGGTTGCGCCGCGGGCGATCGTGCCCTTGATCGGCCGGGCCTCCAGGGCGCGGCTGCGGTCGAGCGCGAGGAAGCGCTCGGGTGAGGAGCTCGAGACCGCGACGGACCCCAGCTGCAGGAACGCGGCAAACGGCGCCGGGTTGACGCGCCGCAGTACGCGGTGCAGAGCCAGCGGGTCGGTGCAGCGCGGCGCGATCAGCTCGTTCGTCAGGCAGATCTCGTAGCTCTCGCCGGCGGCGAGATAGCGTTGGCAGATCTCGACGTCGCGCAGGTAGTCCGCCGCCGTGCGCCGCAGCTCGAACGTGGTGCTTCCGCCGGGGTCCACCGGACCGGGCGGCGCCGTCGCGCCGATGCGGCGCAGCCGGGCAGCGACCAGCTCCACCCAGGCCGCCGCATCGTCGCGTCCCTCCGCCGTCGCCAGGCAGACCACGTGCGCCTCGTCGGCGCCATGGTCGTAGGCGATCAGGCGGTCGGCGAACAGCAGCAACGCGTCGGGGAGGGGGGAGCGGTGCGCGAGCGCGCCGCTGCACTCGGCCTTCAGCTCGTAGCCGAGGTAGCCGACGAAGCCGCCGGCGAAGTCGAAGGGGAGGTCGTGTTCGGCGACGGCGTTTTCGGCCAGCGCTCGATCGAGCCAGTCGAACAGACCGCCGGCGTGGGTCTCGCGGCGCCCGGCGCGGTGCACCGTCAGCCGCCCGGCGGCGACGTCGTGGCTGATCAGCGCCGACAGCGGTCCGCCGCCCGCGCCCATGTAGGAGAAGCGGCCGACGCCAGGGTCGTGACTCGAGCTGTCGAGCCAGAAGGCGTTGGGCTCGCCGCCGAAGAGGCGGACGAAAGCGGTCTCGGCGTCGGGTGGGCGGCGCACGGATCGCACGACCAGCTCGAGCCTCCGCCGCGGGCGCGCTCGCCCCGGCGGGGGACCGGGTCGGGGGGGCGGCGGCGCCGCGGGTCGCCTGCCTTGCGGGCGGGTTCGCCGGGGCGGCGCGAGGCCGCAGAAGTTCTCGAGCAGCCGCGCGCCCCACTCCGTCCGCACCGACTCGGGATGAAACTGCACGCCCCAGTGCGGCCGCTCGCGGTGGCGCACCGCCATCACGGTGCCCGACGCTGTGCGGGCAAGCACCTCGAGCGTCGCCGGCAGCGGCTCGCGGACCGCGAGCGAGTGGTAGCGCACGGCGAAGAAGCCCTGTGGGATTCCCGCGAACAGACCGGTGCCATCGTGGAAGATGCGGCTTCGGCGTCCGTGCATCGGACGCGGTGCGGCGCCCAGCTCGCCGCCGTGGGCGAGCACGAGGCCCTGGTGACCGAGGCAGACGCCGAGCACGGGCAGCTCGGCCTGGGCCAGCGCGGTGCGCGAGAGGCCGAAGTCGCGCGGGCGGTCCGGCCGCCCGGGCCGGCCGAGATCACGCAGCGCGCGAAGCGCCCCGCGTCCAGCGCCGGCCAATGCGCCTCGTCGTTGCGCACGACCACCGGCTCGCGTCCCTCGACGAGCGCCAGCAGCTGGAACAGGTTGAAGGTGTTCGAATCGTGGTTGTCGATCAGCAGCGTCGTCAACGGACCTCGGCACGCATGATCGTCGATCGCGCGAAGATGCCCGCCGATGCGCGCGCGCGACAGCCCGCAGCTCGAGTTCGACGTTGCGCCCCGCGCCGATGCGGCGCTCGGCGTGTTCGAAACCATGCTGGTCCGTGCTGGCCGCGCGGTGTGGGCGGCCCGCCACATCGAGCGCCTCGCCGCGAGCGTCCGCGCGCTCTACGACGCCGAACTCGCCCCGGAGCTCGACGCGCTGGTGGCGCAGGCCGCCGCCGGGCACGCGCTCGCGCGCCTACGCGTCGACGTGGTTCCCCGGGCGGGTGCGCCGCCGCGCATCGCCGTCGCGGCCGAGAAGCTGGACCGCGCGCGCGTGCTCCCCGCGGCGCCGGCGACGCTCGCCACCGTGGGTGTACGGGCCGGCGCGGGCGCGCACAAGCTGGTCGATCGGGCATGGCTGTTGCGGATCGAAGCGCTCGCCGGCCCGGGCGTGCGGCCGCTGCTGCTGACGCGCTCCGGGGCGCTGCTCGAAACGACGCGCGCCAACGTCTTCCTGCTGCGCGAGGGAGCGCTCACGACGCCGCCGGCCGACGGCGCGATCCTGCCCGGCGTGACAAGGGCCGCGGTGCTGGAGCACGCGCGGCGGCTCGGCATCGCCGCGCGGGAGCTGCCGTTGACGCTCGTCGACCTGCGCGCCGCGGACATCGTGCTCCTCAGCGGCTCGCTCACGCTGCTGGAGCGCGCGGGCGTGCGCGCCGGCGCGGGGGCCAGCGTGCAGGCCGCGGCGCGGCTCGCCGCGGCGCTCGCCGTTGATGGCGAGCCGTGAGGGTCGCTACGGTGTGCCGGTGAGCGGGCGGCGCGGACTGATCCTCAGCCACGGCGACGAGGCGCCCGCGGCGCTGCTCGAGGAGTGGCTGACCGAACACGGCTGCGAGTACGAGGTCCACGACGTGACCGGGGGGCCGCTGCCGGCGCTCGACGGCTTCACCTTCGTCGCCTCGCTCGGCTCGGTGCAGTCCGCCACCTCCGCGGATCCGCCGTGGGTGGCCGCGGAGATCGAGCTGCTGCGCGAGGCGGTCGCCGCCGAGCTGCCGGTGCTCGGCGTGTGCTTCGGCGGCCAGGCGCTGTCGATCGCCCTCGGGGGCGCGGTGGCGCCCGCGTCCAAGCCGCAGATCGGCTGGTTCGAACTGTCCGAGCGCGTCGACGCCGTCCCTCCCGGACCGTGGTTTCACTGGCACTACGAGCAGCTGAGCGTGCCGCCGGGCGGCGAGCCGCTCGCGCACAGCGAGGCCGGACCCGCCGCGTTTCGGCACGGCCGCCACATCGGACTGCAGTTCCATCCCGAGGTCACGCTCGAGGTGATTGCCTCGTGGTCGCGCTCGGAGGAGGAGCTCGCAAAGCTCGGCGTCAGCGCGGACGAGCTGCGAGCGCAGAGCGAGGTGCTCGCGCCGCTCGCGCGCCGCCACGCGTGGGAGCTGTTCGGGCTCTGGTGGGAAGGACTCGCGGCGTAACCACCCCTAGCGCGGGTGTCCCACACGCTCGCCGAGCTCTCGCACGACCGAGACGATCGCGCGCACGTCGTCCTCGGTGGTGCGGTGGTTGACGATACACGCGCGCAGGCACGGCACGCCGTCGACCGTCGCCGCCGCGAGCATGATCCGCCCGTCGGCCGTGGCCGCGGACGCCAGCGCAGCGTTGTGGAGGGCCGCCGGCATGTGGTCCGGCGGCAGGTGGCGGAAGCAGACCGCCGAGAGCTGCGGCTCGACGAGCAGTTCGAGTCGCGGATCCTCGCGGACCAGTTCGGCGAGCAACCGGGCCTGGCGCAGGTTGCGCTCGATCGCCGCCGCGATCGCCTGGGCGCCGTGCACGCGGAAGGCGAGCCAAAGCTTCAGCGCGCTGAGCGGGCGCGAGTACTCGAGCGTGCGATCGACTGGGTGGATGGCCTCGCGGTCGGTGTGGGGGATGTAGCTCTCGTCGTGCGTGAAGGCCGCCTCCAGCGTCGCGGGATCGCGCACGAGCAGCACGCTGCAGGCCTTCGGCACGTACAGCCACTTGTGCGCGTCGACGGTCGCCGAGTCCGCGCGCGCCAGGCCGGCGAAAAGCACCCCGGCGAGCGCGGTGGCGGCCGCAGGGAGCCCGTAGGCGCCGTCGACATGCAACCACACCCCGCGGCTCTCGCAGACGTCGGCCAGCGCGCCCAGATCGTCGACCGCGCCGGTCAGCGTCGTGCCGGCCGTCGCGACCACGGCGACCGCCACGATGCCCGCGCGGCGGTCGGCGTCGATCGCCGCCGCACAGGCCGCCGGGTCCATGCGCCGGTTGGCATCGATCGCGATCGCGCGCACGCTGCGGCCGCCGATCCCGAGCACCTCGGCGGCGCGGCGTACCGAGTAGTGCGCCTCGGCCGAGCAGTAGAGCGCGAGGCGCTGCCCGGAGAGGCCCTCGTAACGGGCGCCGGGGAGCGCGCGTTCACGCGCGGCTGTGAGCGCGGTGAGGTTCGAGAGCGTGCCGCCGGCGGCCATCAGGCCGTCCGCGCTCGCTGCGTACCCGACGAACTCGCCCGTCCAGGCGACCGTCTGGCGCTCGAGCAGTGTCGCCGCGCCCGCGCTCAGCGCGACGTTGACATCGTGCGACGCCATCAGCGCGTCGCCGAGCACGCCAATCTCGAGCCCCGAACCGCCGATCCAGCCGAAGAAGCGAGGTCGCGCCTGCGTCAGCGAGGCGTCGAGCACGGCGGCGGCCGCGTCGAGCGCGGCGGAGCCCTCGCCCGGGAGCTGCGGCAGCGACTCGCGCAGCAGCGCGAGGTCGCGCTCGCTCGGCAGTGGCTGACCGGCGCGGGCGAAGTCGAACGAGCGCCAGGTTTCGAGGATCAGCGCCGCGGCGTGTTCGAGCACCGCCTCTCGGTTGGGCAGCGAGAGCGAGCCTGCAGGCTCGTCGGGCATCGCTCAGGCCGGCGCGGCGGCGGGCGAGGCGGGCGCCCTCATAGCCCTGCGGCGGCACGCATCGCCTTGGCCTTGCCCGTCTGCTCCCAGGTGAAGTCCGGGTTGCTGCGGCCAAAATGCCCGTAGGCGGCGGTCGCCTGGTAGATCGGGCGATGCAGCTGGAGCTCCTCGCGGAACGCGCCCGGACGCAGGTCGAAGTGCTCGTCGATCAGCGCGGCGATCCGCTTGCGGTCGATCTGCTCGGTGCCGAACGTCTCCACCATCACCGAAACGGGGTGAGCGACGCCGATCGCGTAGGCGACCTGAACCTCGATCCGCGCCGCCAGGCCGGCGGCGACGCAGTTCTTCGCCACCCAGCGGGCGGCGTAGGCGGCCGAGCGGTCGACCTTCGAGGGATCCTTGCCGCTGAACGCGCCGCCGCCGTGACGCGCCATGCCGCCGTAGGTGTCGACGATGATCTTGCGGCCGGTCAGCCCGCAGTCGCCCATCGGTCCGCCGATCACGAAGCGCCCGGTCGGGTTGACGAGGAAGGCCTTGCGCAGCGCTGTCGAGTCGTAGAGCTCCTCGGGCAGCACCGCGGTCACCACGTGCTCCCACAGGTCGTCCTTGATCTGCGTCTGCGAGTCGACGCCGTCGGCGTGCTGGGTGGAGATCAGCAGCTTCTCGATCGCGACCGGCCGGCCGTCGATGTAGCGCACGCTGACCTGCGTCTTGCCGTCCGGGCGCAGATACCCGAGCGTGCCGTCCTTGCGCACCGCCGCGAGCCGTTCGGCGAGCCGGTGAGCAACCGAGATCGGCAGCGGCATCAGCTCCGGCGTCTCATCCGAGGCGTAGCCGAACATCATCCCCTGGTCGCCGGCGCCCGCGACGTCCAGCTCGTCGCCGGAGCCGGCCGCCCGGTGCTCGAAGGCCTCGCTGACGCCCTGCGCGATGTCCGGCGACTGGCGGTCGATCGTCGAGATCACCGCGCAGGTGTCGCAGTCGAAGCCCGCTCCGGAGCCGGCGTCGTCGTAGCCGATGCGGCGGATCGTCTCGCGCGCCACGGCCGGGATGTCAACGAAGGTCGAGGTGGTGATCTCCCCGGCGACCACGACCAGCCCGGTGGTGACGAGCGTCTCGCACGCCACGCGGCCATACGGGTCGTCGGTCAGCACGGCGTCGAGCACGCCGTCGGAGACCTGGTCGGCGATCTTGTCGGGATGACCCTCGGTCACCGACTCCGACGTGAACAGAAACCCAGAATCAGAACTCATCAACACTCCGAACCTCGACGGGGACAGACGCAACCAGACACCACGGCCGACCGGGCCGCGAGCAGGCGCCCCTGCTCATGGCGCGAAAACCAGCCTCCCCACCCGAGACGCGGCGGGGGCAAACATACCGGAGGGCGCTCGATCGCGCCGGGGCGCGGCTAGAGTTGCGACGCCCGTGACCGCCAAGCTGACCGAGTTCGAGGACGCGCGCTCGCGCGTGCTCGAGCACGCGCGAGCACCGGAGCCGGAGACCGTCGCGCTGCGCGAAGCGCTCGGGCGGGTGCTGGCCGAGGAGGTTCGCGCGGCCGAGGACGTGCCCGCGTTCGACAACTCGGCGATGGACGGGTTCGCGGTGCGAGCGAGCGACAGCGGGCCGGGAATCCGGCTGCGAGTCGTCGATCGCTCGCGAGCGGGGGTTCCGGCCAGCGCGCCGGTCGGCGCCGGCGAGGCCTGCGCGATCTCGACCGGCGCGGCGATCCCGGTGGGCGCCGACGCGGTCGTGGCGGTCGAGGACACGCGCCGCGATGGCGGTGAGGTGGAGTTGCTGGCCGCGGTGTCACCGGGCCGCTACGTGCGGCGCGCGGGCGAGGATGTGCGCGCCGGCCAGACGGTGCTCGAACCGGGCGTCCGGCTCGGTCCCGCCGAGCTGGGAGTGCTCGCCTCGGTGGGCCGCGCCGTGCTGCGCGCGGGCCGGCGCCCGCGCGTCGCGATCGTCACCACAGGCGACGAGCTGGTCGCCCCGGACGCGGCGCTTGTGCCGGGCGCCGTGCGCAACACGAGCGCGTTCGTGATGCCCGCGCTGGTCGCGCAGGCAGGCGGCGAAACGGTCGCCCTGGCGCACGCCGTCGATGACCCGGCGCTGCTTGGCGACGCGCTCGCCACGGCGCTCGAGGCCGATGTTGCGGTGATCACCGGAGGCATGTCGGTCGGCGAACACGACCACGTCGATATGGTGCTCAGCGGACTCGGCGTCACCCGCCGGCTCGCGGGCCTGGCGCTTCGTCCCGGCAAGCCGTTCTGGTTCGGCACGCGCGGAGCGACACTCGTGTTCGGCCTGCCCGGCAACCCGGTCTCCTCGTTGGTCACCTTCGTGCTGCTCGTGCGGCCCGCACTGCTCGCGCTGGCCGGCGAGGCGCCCGACCGTCAGCGCACGATCGCGACGCTCGACGGAGACTGCGAGCGAACCCCCGGACGCCTGCACGCGGTCCGCTGCGCGCTCGCGCTGCGCCCCGACGGCTGGCACGCGATGCCGACCGGAGACCAGGGCTCGCACGTGCTGACCTCGATGCTTGGCGCCGACGCGCTGGCGCTGATCCCCGCCGGCAGCGGCGTGCTCGCGGCCGGCGAGCGGGTCACGATCGAGCTGCTCCAGTAGCAGGCGCCCGGCCAATCACGACCCATCAACCTGGGTGAGGGGTGCCCTGCACCCACTCACCCATCAACCCCCGATTGCCGACATCGTGCGGTCCGGCTGCACGAAGCCCCGGTCGCCGATGTGGTGCTTGAGCTCCTTGCGCCAGACCGCGTCGCGCAGCACCTGCTCGAGCTCGTCGTCGTCGGCGCCGCTGCGCAGGACCGCGCGCAGGTCCGTCTCGCGCAGCGAGAAGAGGCAGGTGCGCAGCTGGCCGTCGGCGGTCACGCGGATCCGGTTGCAGTCGGCGCAGAACGGCTCGGACACCGGGTTGATGAAGCCGATGCGGCCGCGGCCGTCGGTGAAGCGGAAGGTGCGCGCCGTGGAGCCGGGGGCGCGGGGCTCGGGCTCGAGCGGGAAGACCGCGTGGATCGCCGCGCGGATCTCCTCGCCGCTCAGCACGTCGTCGGGTGTCCAGGCGTGATCGGCGTCGAGCGGCATGAACTCGATGAAGCGGACCTCGTAGGGGTGCTCGCGGGCGAAGCGCGCGAACGGGATCACCTCGGTCTCGGTGAAGCCGCGCATCGCCACCGCGTTGACCTTGATCGGGTGGGCCTCCGGGAAGCTGGCGAGCGTCGCGAGGCCGCGCAGGACCCTGTCCAGCACGTCGCGGCGCGTCATCTCGCTGAAGCGCTCGCGCTGGAGCGAGTCCACGGAGACGTTGAAACGGTTGACGCCGGCCTCGACCAGCGCGCGGGCGTCGCGCTCCAGCTGGTAGCCGTTGGTCGTCAGCGCCAGCTCGTGCAGGCCGGGAATCGCGGCCAGCATCGCGACCAGACGCGGCAGCTCCCGGCGCACGAGCGGCTCGCCGCCGGTCAGGCGCACGTCGCGGATGCCCATCTCGACGAGCACGCGCACGAGACGCGTGAGCTCCTCGAAGCTCAGCAGTTCCGCGCGGTCGAGCCAGCGCATGCCCTCCGCGGGCATGCAGTAGCGGCAGCGGAAGGTGCAGCGGTCGGTGACCGACAGGCGCAGGTCGCTGATCGCACGGCCGTGCCCGTCGAGGAGTTGCGCGCGCGGTTCGATCGCTCGACGATAACAGCGCCGCACGGCGAAGTCGCCGGGCGCCGAGGGGTAGGCTGAGCCGACCATGCTCGTGCGGATACGCCTCTTCGCCCAGCTGCGCGAACGCGCCGGCGCCGATGCGATCGAGGCCGAGCTGGTCGAGGGGGCGACCGTGGCCGACGCGCTGGCGGTGCTCTCGCAACAGCCGCCACTCGCGGAGCTGCTCGCGCGGCTGCCCGTGCGGATGGCGGTCAACCGCGAGGTCGTGGCCGACGACGCACCGCTGCACGCCGGCGACGAGCTGGCGCTGCTGCCGCCGGTCAGCGGTGGCGGCGCCCCGCACGTCCGGGTGACGGACGAGCCGATCGTCGCGGCGCGCGTGACCGAACTGGTGCGGCGGCCCGGCGCCGGGGCGGTCGTGACCTTCGAGGGAACTGTTCGAGACGTCGCGTTCCTTCGCTACGAGGCGTACCTCGAGATGGCGCAGGAGCGGATCGCGGCGATCGCCAGCGAATGCATCGAACGCCACGGGCTGGAGGCCGCGGCCGCCGAGCACCGTATCGGCCGCGTTGGGCTGGGCGAGCCGGGGGTGGTCGTCGCGGTCTCCGCGGGCCACCGTGACGCCGCCTTCGCGGGGGCGCGCGAGCTGATCGACCGGATCAAGGCCGAGGCGCCGATCTGGAAGCAGGAGCTGGATGGCGGTTTGTCGCGCTGGGTCGCCGGCGCCGCGGGCAGCGACCCGGCGGACGGCGCGGAGAGCGTGAGTCGATGAGTGAATCGGGCCTCACGCATCTCGACAGCGCCGGTCGTGCGCGGATGGTCGACGTGTCCGGCAAGACGGTCAGCGAGCGGCGGGCGCGGGCGCGGGCGCGGGTGCGGATGTCGCCGCAGACCGCGGCGGCGATCGTCGCCGGCGACGTGCCGAAGGGGGAGGTGCTCGGCACCGCGCGGCTCGCCGGGATCCTTGCGGCCAAGCAGACCGCGACCCTGATCCCGCTGGCGCACCCGATCGCGCTGAGCTTCGTCGACGTGCAGGCGAGCGTGCACGTCGAAGCCGGGCTTGTGGAGATCGTCTCCGAGGTCGCGGTCGCCGCGCAGACTGGGGTCGAGATGGAGGCGTTGGTCGCCTGCAGCGTCGCCGCGCTGACCGTCTACGACATGGTCAAGGCGCTCGAGCGTGGGATCGCCGTCGAGCAGGTCGTGCTGCTCGAGAAGACCGGCGGGCGCAGCGACTGGCGGGCGGACGCGGAAGGCTGAGCGTGCGGGTCGCGGTCATCACGGTGAGCACGTCGCGCGCCGCGGGCCAGGGTGCCGACGAGAGCGGCGACCGGCTCGAGCAGTTCGCGCTCGGGATCGGCGGCGAAATCGCGGCGCGCGAGGTCGTCAGCGACGAGCAGGGGCCGATCGAGGCTCGGCTGCGCCACTTCAGCGACGTCGACCGCTGCGCGCTGGTGCTGACAACGGGCGGCACGGGGGTCGCGCCGCGCGATGTCACGCCGGAGGCGACGCGCGCCGTGATCGAGCGCGAGGTGCCCGGCATCGGCGAGGCGATGCGCGACGCCTCGCGGGCGCACACCAAGCACTGGCTGCTCTCGCGCGGGCTTGCCGGGATCCGCGGCGAGACGCTGATCGTCAACTTCCCGGGGTCGCCGCGCGCGATCCCCCAGGTCGGCGCGGCGATCGCCGGCGCGCTGCCACACGCGCTGGCGCTGTTGTCCGGCGCGCCGAGCGAGCACTGAGGCCGTGAGCGTCGTCGCCGAGCAGCTGTCCGTGGCGCTGCGCTGGCTGGCGCAGGAGCGGCGCGTCGTCTGTGCCCTGCTGGTCGACGCCGAGGGCTCCTCGCCGTTCGCGCCGGGCGCCTTCATGCTGATCGACGCGGACGGCGCGATCGAGGGCTCGATCACCGGCGGCTGCGTGGAGAGCGACGTGGTGGTCAACGCGCTGGAACTGCTCGCCGGCGACGGCGCGCCGCGCACGCTCCGCTACGGGGTCTCCGACGAGGCGGCCCACGAGGTCGGGCTGATGTGCGGCGGAACGGTCGTGGTGTTCGTGCACGAGCTGTCCGGGGACGCCCGCACGGTCTGCGCCGAGGCCTTCGACGCCGCTGCGCGCGGGCTGCCCGCCGCGATCGCGACACTCCTCGACGGCGACGCCCCCGGGGCCAAGCTCGCCGTCGCCGATACGGCGGTGATCGGCGGCCTGCGCGGGCCGGAGCTGCTCGATCACAGCGTGGCGCGCGACCTCACCGCGCTGAGCGAGCGCGGGACGAGCGCGCTGCGCCACTACGGGCCGCAGGGTGAGGCGCTCGGGAGCGGGCTGAGCGTCCACCTGCAGGCCTTCCGGACACCGCCGACGCTCGTGCTGGTCGGCGCGATCGACTACTCGGCGGCGGTCGCCGCGCTCGCCTCCGCGGCCGGCTACCAGGTCGTGATCACCGACGCGCGCGAGGCCTTCGCACGGTCTGAGCGCTTCTCGCGAGTGGCGACCGTGCACGTCGGCTGGCCCGCGCCGGCGATCGATTCGCGCGAGCTGGGGCCGCGCGACGCGGTGATCGTCTTCAGCCACGACCCGAAGTTCGACGAGCCGGCGATCCTCGCGGCGCTGCGCAGCGACGCCGGCTACATCGGGGCGCTCGGCAGCCGGCGGACCGCGCGGGACCGCAGCGCCCGCCTGCAGGCAGCGGGCGCCGACCCGCGGGCGCTGGCGCGCGTGCACTCGCCGTGCGGCCTCGACATCGGCGCGGCGACCCCAGAGGAGGTGGCGATCTCGATCATGGCGGAGGTGATCGCGGCGCGCTCAGGGCGCGCGGGGGAGTCGCTGATCAGCACCGAGAGCTCGATCCGCCCGCGCTGAGGTGCGGCGATTTCGCCAGCGCCGGCCCAGCAACGCGGGAGCCCGGTTCACCGGCGCCGCGCGCGCCGTGCACGCGCCCGCCCGCCCGCCCGTGCTCCGCCGGCGCCGCTCACCCCCTCGAGCCGGGCTCGCCCGCGCGTGCCCGCAGCTGCTCGACGGTGTCGACGTCGGCGTCGCTGCCGAGCCCGTCACAGTCGATCAGGGGCGCCGTGACCCGGGACAGCAGGCTGCGCGCGCCCTCGTCGCCCCGCAGTCCCGCGACCGCCGCGAACAGCGGTCGTTCGAGCAGCACCGGATGGCCGGGCCGGCCGCCGTAGCTCGCGCGCAGTGCGACCGCCGCGGCGGTGCGCGCGTTCACCACACGGTCGATCGCGCGAGCGTCGATCGACGGCTGGTCTCCGAGCGTGACGACGATCGCGTCGACCTCCCCGGCGAGCGCCGCTACGCCGGCCCTGAGGGACGCCGCCTGACCCTCCTCCCAGCCCGTACAGATCGCCACCCGCGCGCCGTGCAGCTCGAGGCCGGCGAGGATCTCCTCGGCGGCGCAGCCGAGGACGACGACGGCCCGCTCAACGCGCGTGGCCGCGGCCATCGCCGCCAGCGCATGCTCGAGCATCGGCCGGCCGTCGAGCGGCGCGAGCTGCTTCGGCGAGCCGAAGCGCCGTCCGGCGCCCGCAGCCAGGATCAGGCCGCCGACCCGCGTGCCTGCGTCGTCCGCGCTCACCGGCTGCAGTATCGGTTCGGCTCGCGGCGTGCGCAAGCGCGACGTTGGCCGTCGCGGCCCGCCGCCACGCTCCACGGCGCTAGATTCAGAGCGAGTGCCCGCCGATCCGCCGCCTTCGCCGACACGCAGCCCGCCGCTGGAGGGGATCCTGGTCGCGGATTTCTCGCGCGTGCTCGCCGGGCCGCTGGCGGCGATGGTGCTCGGCGATCTGGGGGCCGAGGTGATCAAGGTCGAGCGGCCGCCGGAGGGCGACGACACCCGGTCGTGGGGGCCGCCGTGGGCGCCGGACGGCACGAGCACGTACTTCCAGTCGGTGAACCGCAACAAGCGCAGCGTCGTGCTGGACCTCACCGACGCGGGCGACCGTGAGCTGGCGGCGGCGCTGATCGGGCGCGCCGACGTGCTGATCGAGAACTTCCGGCCCGGGACGCTCGAGCGTTTCGGCCTGGGCGACGAGGCCGTGCGCGCGTCCAACCCGCGCCTGGTTTCCTGCAGCCTGACCGGCTTCGGCTCGGGCGAGGGCGCCACGCTGCCCGGCTATGACCTGCTGATCCAGGCCGTCGGCGGGCTGATGAGCCTCACCGGACAGCCGGACGGCCCGCCGACGAAGGTCGGGGTCGCGCTGGTCGACGTGATCGCCGGGCTGTTCGCCTGCGTCGCGATCCTCGCAGCGCTTGCCGAGCGCGAGCGCAGCGGACTGGGGCAGCGGGCCGAGATCTCGCTGCTCGGCGCGCTGCTCGCCGGGCTCGTCAACCAGGCGTCGGGCTTCCTTGGCGCGGGCGCGATCCCGCAGCGCTTGGGCAACCGTCATCCAAGCATCGCACCGTACGAGTCGTTCGCCGCGGCGGACGGTGATCTCGTCGTCGCCGTCGGCAACGACCGCCAGTTCAGGTCGCTCTGCCAGGAGCTCGGCTGCGCGACGCTCGCCGACGACACGCGCTTCGCCACGAACGCCGCTCGCGTCGAGCATCACGCGGAGCTGGTGGCCGCGCTCGCGCCGCCGTTCGCGGCCAGGCCGGGGGCGGCGCTCGCGGCGGCACTGAACGCGGCCGGAGTGCCGTGCGGCCCGGTCAACGATGTCGGTCGCGCGTTCGCCCTGGCGGCCTCGCTCGGGCTGCCGTCGATCGTCGAGATGGCGCAGGACGCGCGCCAGGTCGCGAGCCCGATCGCGCTGGACGCCACGCCGGTCGCCTACCGGCGGATCCCGCCCGCGCTCGGCGACGACGACGCCGCCGTGCGCGCCTGGCTGCGCGGCAACGACCGCATGCCCGGCTGAGCCGGCTCGCGCCCGGCGACGAACCCCCGGCTCGAGCTCGCCGCCCGCCGCACGAGCGCCTCACCTCACCGCCCCGCGCCCGGCGGCTTCCACGATTCAATATGGTCGCCCCGTGAGGCAAGCGATCGACGCCGCGAGCGCCAGGGAGATGCCATGACGAGCTACTCGGTCGATGACCCGTTCGAGCTTGCCGGTGAGCTGACCGGCGAGGAGCGGCTGATCGCCTCGACGGTGCGCGACTGGGTTCGCCGGCGCTTTCTGCCGATCATCGCCGACGCCTGGCGTGCCGGCGGCCTGCCGGAGGAGCTGGGCCCCGAGCTGGGCGAGCTGGGGCTGCTCGGGATGCACCTTGAGGGGTACGGCTGCGCGGGCACCAGCGCCACCGCCTACGGGCTCGCCTGCCTCGAGCTCGAGGCGGGGGACAGCGGGCTGCGCAGCTTCGTCTCCGTGCAGGGCTCGCTGGCGATGTTCGCGATCCACGCCTTCGGCTCCGACGAGCAGAAGGATCGCTGGCTGGAGGCGATGGCGGGCGGCCGGGTGATCGGCTGCTTCGGCCTGACCGAGCCCGACGCCGGCAGCGACCCGGGCGCGATGCGCACCACGGCGCGGCGCGACGGCGGCGGGTGGGTGCTCAACGGCACGAAGATGTGGATCACCAACGGCAGCCGCGCCGGCGTGGCGGTCGTCTGGGCGAGAACCGACGAGGGCATCGCCGGCTTCCTCGTGCCCGCCGGAACCGATGGCTTCCGCACCGTCGACGTCCACGACAAGTTGTCGCTCGTCGCCTCGACGACCTCGGAGCTGATCTTCGAGGACTGCCGGCTGGAGGCGGACGCCCGACTGCCGGGCGCCGACTCGTTGCGCGCGCCGCTGTCCTGCCTGAGCGAGGCGCGCTACGGGATCGTCTGGGGAGCGGTCGGTGCGGCGCGGGCGTGCCTGGAGGCGGCCCTGGACTACACGGCGAGCCGGGTGCAGTTCGGCGAGCCGATCTCCGCGCGTCAGATCGTCCAGCAGGAGCTCGTCGAGATGCACGTCGCGGTCAACAACGGTCTGCTGCTCGCGACGCGGATCGGGCGCCTCAAGGATGCCGGACGGGTGACGCCCGAGCACATCAGCTACGGCAAGTTCAACAACGTGCGGATGGCGACAGACGTCGCGCGCCGCGCGCGGGCGCTGCTCGGCGCGAACGGCATCACGCTCGAGTACCCGGTGATGCGCCATCTCGTGAACCTCGAATCGGTGCTGACCTACGAGGGCACGCACCAGATCCACACGCTGGTGCTCGGCAAGGCCCTGACCGGGCACGCGGCGTTCGAGTAGCCGAAAACGTGGGCCTCTGACCGTGCCCCGCTTCGTCATCTACGGCGCTGGGGCGGTCGGCGGAGTCATCGCCGGCCGCCTGTTCGAGCACGGCCACGATGTCGTGGCCATCGCGCGCGGCGCCCACCGGGAGGCGATCGCGCGCGACGGGCTGCGCGTGGAGTCTCCGGATGGCGTGCTGGTGGCCGCCGTCGCGGTCGTCGGCGCGCCGGAGGAGATCGTCTGGCGCGCCGACGACATCGTGCTGGCGACGATGAAGGGCCAGGACAGCGCGGCGGCGTTCGAGAGACTCCAGGACGCGGCGGGCCCCGACATCGCCGTCGTCTGCGCACAGAACGGCGTCGAGAACGAGCGCCTCGCGCTGCGCCGCTTCGCCGACACCTACTCGGTCGTCGTGCAGCTGCCCGCGACGCACCTGATCCCCGGCGTCGTGGTCGCGCACTCCGCGCCGATCGCCGGCTCGCTCGACATCGGCCGCCACCCGTCGGGCCTGGACGCGCGGGCGCGCGAGATCGCCGCGGTCTTCGAAGCGTCGGGCTTCGCCTCGGTTGCGCGCGAGGATGTCTCACGCTGGAAGTACGCCAAGTTCCTGCGCAACGTCGGCAACGCCGTGGATGCGCTGTTCGACCACGCCGAGGGCGCGCCGGAGGTCGAGCGTCGCGCCCGCGCCGAGGCGGTCCGCGTGCTCGACGCGGCGGGGATCGAATACGTCGACGACGAGCCCTACGAGGAGCGCTTCCGGCGTCTGATAACCGTGCGGCCGGTCCCCGGAGCGCTGCGCGAGGGGGGCTCGTCGTGGCAGAGCCTCGCACGGCGCAGCGGTGTGATCGAAACCGACCAGCTCAACGGCGAGGTCGTGCTGCTGGGTCGCCTTTACGGCGTTCCGACGCCGGTCAACGAGTTGCTGCGCCGGCTCGCGACGGCCGACGCACGGTCCGGGGCGCCGCCCGGGAGCCACGCGCAGGACGACTTCCTGGCGATGCTCCCCGAGCGCTGACCGTGGCGCGCGCGGCGGCCCCGCAGCCGCGGCGCTAACCTCCCCGGCAGCGTTTCCACGACCCGACAAAGGACGGCCGCAATGACCGCGAACCTGATCGTCACCGACGGCCACCCGACGCTCCGCCACGAGGAGCGCGCAGCGCTGGGCAGCCTTCTGCAGAGCGAACTGGTCGACCTGATCGACCTCTCGCTGCTCGGCAAGCACCTCCACTGGAACCTCACCGGACCCGACTTCCAGGCGCTGCACGAACACCTCGACGGGCTCGTCGCGGAGTGGCAGGAGCGCGCCGATGAGACCGCCGAACGCGGGCGCGCGCTCGGAGTCTTCCCCGACGGGCAGGCCCGCACGGTTGGCGCGCAGAGCCGCCTCGCGGAGGTCGCGCCCGGGGAGATCCGCACGAACGTCGTGATAGCGACGCTGCTGGCGGCGCTCGACGAGACGATCACGCGCGCGCGAGAGCGGATGGAGCAGGCCGCCGAGTACGACGCCGTGACCGAGGACCTGCTGATCACGACCGTCGCGGCGCTCGAGAAGCAGCGCTGGATGGTCGAGGCGCAGCAGCACTGACGTCTCCCGGACGGCCGTGGGCGCGGGTGCGCCGGCGGCCGGTTCCGCGCCGGTCGCGAGCGCCAGGGTGCGCGCGAGTTCGGTAGCGTCGCGGCGACATGCGGCGAGGCCTCCGACTCCGCGGCGCCCTGCGGGCCCCCTGGATGCCGATCGCCGGGCTGGTCGTCGTATCGGTGCTGTCGCTGGGGCTGCGCGCGGCGTGGCTCAGCGACCCGTGCGCCAACCCGTGCCGCGGCCCGGCGGCGCATGGGCTGATCTTCGACGAGGTCTACTACGTCAACGCGGCCCGGCGGATCGACGGCATCGCGGTCCCCGACCGCCAGGACTACGCCGGCGATCCGGCCGGCCAGGATCCGAACTCCGAGCATCCGCAGCTCGCGAAGCTCGTGATCGCCGGCGCGATCAAGCTGTTCGGCGACGGCCCGTTCGCCTGGCGGATCGGCAGCGTGCTGTTCGGGTCGCTGGCGATCCTCGGGATGTTCGCGCTCGCGCTCGCGAGTGGGGCGAGCCGATGGTGTGCGCTGCTCGCGGCGACGCTGATGGCCGCCGACAACCTGCTGCTGGTGGCGGGACGCATCGGGACGCTCGACATCTACGCCGTCGCGTTCATGATCTGGGCGGCGGCGCTCTACCTGCGCGGGCGGCCGCTCGCCGCCGGCGTGCTGCTCGGCGTGGGCGCGACGGCGAAGCTCGTTGCCCCCTACCTGCTGCTCGTGCTGGCGATGGTCGAGCTGATGCGCCACCGCCGCGCCGTGCTGGCGGCCGCGGGGCGCGCGTTCGCCACCTTCGCGGCCGTGGCCACGGCGGTCTACCTCGGCGTGCTCGCGATCTTCGACCGCATCGCCCCGCCCTACGACCCCCAGACCGGGCGGACGATCACGGGCGGGCCGTTCGCGCACACCGCACGCATGCTGAGCTACGCCGCGGGCCAGACGAGCCCCAACGGCCCGAAGGGCATCGCCTCCTATCCGTGGGATTGGCTGATCGATCTGAAGCCGATCAACTACCTCACGGTGACGGTCACCGCCGGCTCCTCGCGAACCTGGACGGTCCACTTCCTCGGTTTCATCAGCCCGCCGATGCTGGCGTTCGCGATCCCCGCGCTGGCGCTCGCGCTCCGCTGCGCCTGGCGGGGCGGGCCGCCCGTCGACGCGGTCGCCGTCGCCTGGTTCCTCGGAACCTGGCTGCCGTTCGTCGCACTCAGCCTGCTCTGGCAGCGCACCAGCTACCTCTACTACATGGTGATCGTGATGCCCGGCATCTACCTCGCGCTGGCGCGGGCCTTCTCGCGGCCGTGGATGCCGCGCTGGGCGCTGGGCGGCTGGCTCGCGCTGGTGGTCGCCGCGCTGGTGCTGACCTACCCGTTCCTCCCGCTCCCCACGCTCAGCCTGTGAAAGCCGTTCTAAGGCAGCCGGCGGCGGCGACGCGCCACGAGCACCCCGGAGAATGCAAAATAAGCGGATGCTTCGCCGGTCAGCTGCTCGCGCTTGCGCGACGATCCTCTGCACCCTGTGCGCGGGAGCCATCTCCGCGGCAGCGGTGCCCGCTGCCTCCTCGGCGCAGGCCGCCGACGCCTGTGGCGCCTCGACTCCCACGACGCTGGCGACCGTCGCCGCGCTGGTGGCCAGCGACATCGACCGTGGCGAGCGCACCGGCAGCGAGACGCAGGTCGACCTCGGCCACGTCACGGGCGACGCGGCCCTCCTCGCCGCGGTCGCCGCCGACGACATCCCGGCCACCGCCAGGGCCGTGGCGAAGATCGTCTACCACCACTTCTGGCACATCGTGCGCCTGCGCGTGCTCGACGCCGCCGGCAACCTGCTCGCCGACGTCGGCGGCCCCGCCGTGATCGCGCCGGTCGACGGCGTCCTTCGCTCAGCCGCCGGGGCGCAGATCGGCACCTTCGTGATGTCGGTGCAGGACGACGTCGGCTTCGCCAAGCTCGAACGCCGGGCGCTCGGCGATTCGATCGGCATCTACGTCGCCGGCGAGCTGGTCGCGGAGCGCGGTGCCGAGTTCCCGCAGGCCGAGCCGGCGGCGGACACGACCGTGACGCTGGCCGGCGTGCCCTACGCCACCGAGACGCTGACCTACGACGCCTTCCCGAGCGGCACGCTCGACGCGGTGATCGCGCTGCCGCCACCGACCGCCGCGCAGACCCGCGAGAGCTGCACTGCGGTCCAGGTCGGCGAGGTCGGCTTCGTCGCCGAACGCCTCGCGCTGCGCTTCCATCCGCTCGCGTCCAACTACTCCAACTTCGCCGAGGTGGTGCATTCCGAGACCGGCGCCGTGGTCGTCGTGCGGATCGGCCTGCGCGTCATCGCCGGCAGCGAGGGCCCGGGACCCGCGACGCTGCCGACGGCCGGCACGGTCAGCTACGAGGGGCAGCTGTGGTCGGTGTTCGCCTTCGCCCCGACCCCACCGGCGAAGGTGTATCTGCTGATCCCAGCCTCCTCCTGAGACCGATCGGCGCATGCGCCGATCGGCGGGGCGGCGCATGCGCCGCCCCGCGGGGTGGTGCATGCACCACCCCGTAAAACGAAGCTCCAGGGCGCGTCAGTGGGTGACGCCGCCGAGGTGGGGCTTGCTGATCGCGCGGGCGATCAGCGCCGCGAACAGCTGCGCGCCGGCCGATGTGGTGTGCGTGCCGTCGGCCAGCGTGCCGGCGCCGGCGCTGGCGTCGAACCAGTCCGCGAGCGTCGCCTCGTGCCAGCCCTGCACGGCCTGCGCCAGCTCGCTGTTGACCTCCCCCTGCCAGCTGGTGTCCACGCGGACATTCACGACGACGACCAGCGGGACGCCCGCGAGAGCCTGCTTGAGGCGCTCCAGGTCGGCGTAGTAGACGGGGCCGTTGTCGCCGATGTGGACGATCACCCGGCGCGGCAGCGAACCGGCCGCGCGATAGGCGAACAGCCGCTCGATCGTTTGCTCCGGTTGACGCGACACGACCGCGTCGATGTGCAGGTCGGGTCCGAGCGCCGCCTCCAGCGCGGCGGAGGCGCCGAGCATCACCGAATCGCCGACCGCGAGGATCGGGCCGCTGCGGGGGATCGTCGGGAGCGCGGGGTGGTGCTTGGCCTGCGGCTTGCGGTGCTTGCCCGAGCGGCGCGCCGGGAGCGTGGTCGGGGCGTGGCCGGCCAGATCAGGCGGCAGCACCAGCTGACTGCTGGCCAGCTGCGAACTGGCGAGCGCCTGGCGCGAGAAGCCGGGCGGTAGGGGCGTGACGCCCTGCGGCGTCAGCGCTACGAGCGCCAGCAGCACGGCCGCCGCGACTGCCGCGAAGGCGAACGGCGTGCGCGGCTGAGCCAGCAGACGCGGGGTGCGCAGACGCACGCGGCGCAACGCGCCGGTGCGGATCGGGAGCTCGACGTAGCGGTACGAGATCGCGGCCAGGATAACGGTGGTGGCGGCCTGGGCGGGGATCAGCACGCCGCGCGCGAGGTGCACGTCGATGCCCGGCCGGGTGAACACGAGGACCGGCCAGTGCCACAGGTAGATGCCGTAGCTTCGCTCGCCGAGCCAGCGCGGGAGCGCCCGTCCCAGCTGGCGCCCGAGGATGGAGGACGGGTGGGTGATCGTGGCGAGCAGCAGCGCCGAGCAGAGCGCCAGCACCAGAAAGCCGCCGCGGTAGAGGCTCTCGTCGTACTCGTGCACCGCGGTGAACTGGTAGATCACGGCGGCGAGCGCCACGAGCGAAACCGCGTCGAGCGCTCGCCGGGCCCTCGCGCCGCTCCACGCCGGCATCGCCGACGGCCTCCAGGCGAACGCGAGCAGCACGCCGACGAGCAGGGGCGCAGCCCGCGTGTCGGTGCCGTAGAAGATCCTCGAGGTGTCGGTCCCGGGGACGAATAGCGCCCACATCAGCGCGGTTGAGCCGATCGCGCCGGCGGCGACGAGCGCCGGCAGCACGCGGCGCCCGCGCAACTTCAGCGCGAGCAGGAAGAGCGGCGGCCACAGCAGGTAGAACTGCTCCTCGACCGCCAGCGACCAGAGGTGGCGGAGCAGTTCCGGGCGGCCGAACTGGGCGAAGTAGCTCTCGTGCGCGAAGATGAAGCGCCAGTTCGCGACATAGAAGATCGACGCCAGCGCGTCGCCGCGCAGGCCGACGAGCTTGCCGCGCTCCAGCGTGGCGCCGATCAGCAGGCAGACCGCGAGCAGCAAAAACAGCGCCGGCAGCAGCCGCCGCGCGCGGCCCGCCCAGAACCGCGCGAGCGCCACGCGCCCACTCTGGCGGTATTCGGCGAGCAGCAGCGAGGTGATCAGGTAGCCGCTGATCACGAAGAACACGTCGACGCCGAGGAAGCCGCCGGGCATCCAGGAGACGCCGGCGTGGTAGAGGAAGACCGCGGCCACCGCGACCGCGCGCAGACCGTCGATGCCGGGCATCCGGCGAAGCCGGGGCGCCGGCGGGCGGGGTTGAGCTGGAGCGGTCGCCGCCATAAGGTCAAGTATGCGGAGCGTTCGCGAGGACCGCGCGCGCAGACCCTTGAAACTCGCGCGGCGCAAGCTATCTTTCCCGTGTTCGCGCGAGCAGGTCGCGTCAGCCCGGGAGGAAGGAGACGAACACGATGGCGAGCGTCGCCGAGCCGATCCCCGCAGGACTCGCCCCCTCAAGGCCGGCGCTCAAGATCGTGCCCGTCGCCGGCCTGCCGGTCGTCGCCGTCGTGATCGTCGGGCTGATCTGGGCGATCGCCAGCAACAGCCACTGGGCGCTCGACTTCTTCCACGTCGTCGGCGGCGGCCTTTGGACCGGTATCGATCTGTTCTTCGGCCTCGTGCTCGGCCCGATCATCGGCTCGATGTCGATCCCGGCGCGGATGGAGTTCTCGAGCCGCGTGATGCCGAAGATGCTGCTGATCATGCCGACGCTCGTGACGATGACGCTCGGGTCCGGCTTCCAGCTCGCGCGCAAGCTCGGCAACCTCGCGCCGCACTCCGTCAACCATTCCTGGCTGGTCGCGTCCTACATCGTCGTCGGCGTGATGGCGACGATCGCGCTGGGGTTGCTCGAGCCGGCGAACATCGCGGTGCTGTTCGAGCTGCGCAAGCCGAACCCCAACGGCGCGCGGATCGGCAAGCTGATGAAGGTCTTCATCTACACCGCCGGCATAACCGGGCTGATGCAGATCGCGACGCTCGTGATCATGACCAAGCTCGCGAGCACCTGAGCGATGGAAGCCCATCCGCCGCCGCAGGAACGCCCGCTGCCGCCGATCCAGCAGATCGCGGTCGCCGTGCTGGCGCTGATCGTGATCGGCGGCATCTACACCGCCGCGCATCTGCCGCGGCACGTGCCGCAGGGGCCGACGATCGCCCTGCTCGCCGCGGCCGTCGTGCTGCTCGCCGTCAACATCAGCCTGCTCGCCCGCATCGAGGGGTTCGCGTGGCGCGCCTTCCGGCTCGTCTCGGGCTGGGTTTTCGTGGCCTACCTGGTGATCGCGGGAATGCTCGAATACGTCTTCGTCTACGACCACACGCGCGGCACCCAGCTGCTGATCCTGACGGCGATGCTCGCCGTCTTCGCGGTGGACATCCCGATGCTGCTGGGCTTCAGCGTCGCCCGCTTCCAGGACGAGTAGCGCGCCGGCGCGCCGATTCGCGTGCCGCCGGCCACGGCGAGGCGTCACGGCCCGCTAACGGGGTCTTAAGCGTTCCTGCGGTTTGCGGCAGATAGCCTCTGACGCCGAGCGTCTGGCCGCTCCAGCGCCCGTCCCGGCGCAAGCTCTCTCGAACCTTGTCGACGATCACTCCCCGAGCTCCTCAGCCGGCGCGCTCAGCGTCGCCCTCCGACCTGCGCGCGGACGCCGGGGGAGCACCGGGCGCGCTCGTCGGGCGCCTCTGCCTGCTTGCGATCCTGGTGCTGAGCGGGCTGCTGGAGTTCGTCAAGCTGAGCCAGAACGGCTACGCGAACGTGTATTACGCGGCGGCCGTGAAGTCGATGCTGCGCTCGTGGCACAACTTCTTCTTCGTGGCGGCCGATCCGAACGGGCTGATCACCGTCGACAAGCCGCCCCTGGCGCTGTGGCTGCAGGCGGTGAGCGCGAAGCTGTTCGGCTTCGCGCCGCTCAGCCTGATCGTGCCCGAGGGCATCTGTGCGGTGCTGGCGGTGTTCCTGCTCTACCGCATCGTGGCGCCGCGCTTCGGCGTCTGGGCGGGGCTGGCGGGCGCGCTGGCGCTCGCGGTGTTCCCGTCGTTCGTGGCTGTGTCGCGGGAGAACGGGGTCGACTCCCTGTTGATCCTGCTGATGCTCGCCGCCGCCGGGCTGGGGCTCGCCGCGATCGACTCAGGGCGGCTGCGGACGCTCGTGTGGTGCGGGGTGGCGGTCGGGCTCGCGTTCAACACGAAGTCGCTGGCGGCGGCGCTCGTCGTACCGGGGATCGTGGCGGGCTACCTAGTGTGCGCCCCGAGCTCCTGGCGCCGGCGGCTGGCGCACCTCACGGTGGCCGGTGCGGCGTCGCTGGCGGTCGCGCTGTCGTGGTCGCTCGCGGTTGACCTGACACCAGCGTCGCAGCGGCCGTTCATCGGCAGCACCTCAGGCAACTCGGAACTGCAGCTGGAGTTCGGCTACAACGGCTTCGGCCGCGTGGGTGGACAGCAGGGCGGCCCGGGAACCACGAAGAAGCACCTCACGCCCGCCGAAACACGGCCGCTGATCCGCCCAGGTGTGAACGTCTCGCTGACCGCCGCTGATCGTCGCTACCTCGCGACGCACCGGCCGGCGGTCGTGCACAGGGCGCGGACGCCGCGCACGAAGGGACGTCGCAGGGCGGTGGGGCCGACACCGTTCGGCGGCGCGCGAAGCCCGCTGCGGATCTTCGGCACCGGGCTGGGCGGCCAGGGTGGCTGGCTGGTGCCGCTGGCGCTGATCGGGATGCTCGGCCTCGGCCTGCTGGTGCGAGGACACCGCGGCGACCGGCGGCTGGCCGGGCTGCTGGTGCTCGGAGGATGGTTCCTGGTCGAACTCGTCACGCTCGACTTCTCCGCAGGCATCGTGCACCCGTACTACGCATCCGCGCTCGGCCCGGGGGCAGCGGCGATGTCCGGGGCGGGCGCCGCCGCGCTCGGCTCGCTGCTGCTGCGTCCGCAGGCACGGCAGGCGCTCCGCGGCTATGTCCTGGCCGTGCTGGCAATTGCCTGTACGCTCGTCGTGCAGCTGGTCCTGATTCACCGGGAGGGGGATCCGCTGTGGTGGCGGGTCCCGCTGGTCGTGCTGTGCCTGGGCGCGGTGGTGGCGATGGCGGCCGTGCGCCGGCGGGCCGGCTGGGCGCTCGGGGTCGCGGTCGGCGCGCTGCTCGTCGCGCCGACGGTCTACAGCTTCAGCGTCTGGCTCGCACCGGTCAGCGGCACCTTCCCGGCCGCCGGGCCCTACAGCTACGCCGGTCACGGCGGGTATGGCCTGACGCCGACCGGCCGGGCCGCCTTCGGCCACCTGCTCCGGTTCCTACACAGCGAGGGTGAGACGTCGCCCTACGCGATCCTGACGGAGTCCGATGACCAGGCCTCGCCGCTGATCCTGATGGGCGTGAGCGCTTCGTCCGAGGGCGGTTACAACACGACCGACCCGGCGCTCAGCGGCGATCAGCTGGCGACGCTGGTCGCCAGGCACGAGGCCCGCTACCTGCTGGTGTCTGGGATCTACTCCAACCGCGGCGGGAACGGAGCCTCCACGGCGGCTCGGCTCGTCTGTCCCGAGGTCCCGACGAGCGTATGGGCGGGCGGCATCACCAGCACCGGCAACTATGTCGTCGACTGCCGCGGCAGGGCCACCGAGCTTCGACACCCGATCGCCACCGCGCGGGAGTTCCTGCGGGCCCATCCGAAGGTGCACTACGCTCTCTGAGCGGTGGGCACCGACGTCAGCGCGCGCCTGATCGAGGCCTGGACCGACGAGGTTCAGGCGACGATCGTGTACGGGCTGATCGCGGAGCGCGAAGCGGACCCGCGCCGCGCCGCCGTGCTGCTTCAGCTCGCCGAGATCGAGCGCTCGCATCGCGCACGGCTCGAGGCGCGGATGACCGCGCTCGGGATCGAGATCCCCGAGGAGCGCACCGTCAGCCTGTCTGCCTGGCGGCGCCTGCAGGCGCGCCTCGCACCGGTCGACCGGCTGCTCGCCCGCCAGGAGGCGATGGAGATGGACATCGCCGCCGAGATCGAGGAGCGCCCGACCGGCGACGCCGAGACCGACGCCCTGCTCGAGCAGATCCGCGGCGAGGAGGAGCAGCACACGGTGGCGCTCTCGCAGTTGCGGGCCGGCAGCGTGCCGGCACTCGAGCGGGCCGCCCCGAGCGCGGACGGCCCGCAGGTTCGGTTGACGCGGATCCTCGGACGCGAGCGCTGGCACCGCGGCGCGGGCGGCTGGATCTCCGGCGTGATCTACGGCGCGAACGACGGGCTCGCCGCCGTCTTCGGGCTGGTCGCCGGTTTCTCCGGCGCCACCGGCGGCTCGCACCTCGTGTTGACCGCCGGCCTGTTCGGCGCGATCGGCTCGGCGCTGTCGATGGCGACCGGCGCCTACCTCGCGGAGCGCTCGGTCGCCGAGGTCGCGGCCGCGAACCTCGCGCGCGAGCACGAGGAGGTGCTCACGCACCCGGAGGAGGAGAAGGAGGAGCTGTCGCTCTTCTACCAGTTGAAGGGTCTCACGGTGGCCGAGGCGGATATGGTCGTCGAGCGCATCGCCGAGGATCCCGAACAGCTGTTCAAGGCGATCGCGATCGAGGAGTTCGGCAGCGCCGACGCCGAGCGCGGCGACGCCGTCCAGGCGGCGCTCGCCGGCGGGCTCTCGACCGCCGCCGGCGCGATGGTGCCGGTGATCCCGTTCTTCTTCCTGCATGGCGCCGCCGGCGTGATCGTCGCCGCCTCGGTTTCGCTGGTCGCGCACTTCGGCGTCGGCGCGGCGAAGTCGCTGTTCACGCTGCGCACCGCCTGGTCGGCCGGGATCGAGATGACCGCTGCCGGGGCGATCGTCGGCGGCGTGACCTACCTGCTCGGCCTGGCGATCGGGACCTGACCGCGGCCGGCAAGGCGTCGCGGCGTTCGCGGGCGCGGTGGCTGGCGCGGGGTGCCACGGGCGCGCGCGCGACGGCGCGGGTCAGCTCTTCAGCAGCGCCGGACGCGCAAACGCCGAAGCGCCGGGGATCACGAGATCCGCCTCGGTCTGGAACCACTGCTCGAGCAGCGAGCAGTACATGCCGCGGTAGTCGGAGGTGTTGACGAGGTTGTCGTTGACGTCGAGGTCGGCGAGGCCGGGGAACTCGCCGACCATCACGCCGGAGGCCCGCGTGCCGACAAGGAACGCCACGCCGGCGGCGCCGTGGTCGGTGCCGGAGCCGTTGTCCTGCGGACGGCGGCCGAACTCCGACCACAGCTGAATCAGCACCCGGTCGGCGATGCCGCGGGCCTCCAGGTCGCGCTGGAAGGCCAGCACACCGTCGACCGTCTGCTGCAGGTTGGTCGCCAGCGTCGTGCCCTCATCGGAGTGCGTGTCGTAGCTTCCCGGAGCCTCGAGCGCCGCCACGCTGATCGGCAGCCCGGCGGCGAGCATCGCCGCGAGTGCCGCCAGCCGGTCGTCGAAGTCGGGAGCGCTGGTCGGGTAGATGACCGGCGAGTTGTAGTTCGGCGTGCCGTCGGCTGAGACGAACGGGGCAACCTGGCTGCGCACCTCGATCATGTTCGTCGCAGCCCCGCGGGCCTGCGCGAAGGCCGGCGAGCTGGCGGGCAGCGCGCCGAGCTCGCCGAGCGTGTCCAGCGCGAGCGACAGCACCGGGTCATCGACGCCGTTGGCCCAGAAACTGTAGTCCGCCGGCGAGGATACGGCGGCGACGGGATTCGTTGCGGTGGCGAGCGTGGGCGCCAGGCTGTCGTCGAGCGAGAGGCCCTGCAGGGGGTTCGTCGCGCTGCCGACGATGTCGAGGTAGCGCCCGAGCCACCCGGTACCGACGGCGGTGTCGAGCTCCCCGACCTCCCAGTAGTGCCGGGAGGTGAAATGGCTCTCGTCAGGGGGGTCGTAGCCGATCGCCGGGAAGGTCGTGACCTTGCCTTCGCCGTGCAGTGTCGCCAGACCGGCCGCCGACGGGTGCCACATGAGTGTCGGGTCCTCGCTGAACGGAACGCCGGTGCCCTCCTCGAGGCTGAGCGTCGGGCGCAGCGCGGCGTAGTTCGGGTCGCCGACGGGAGCCAGCACGGAGAGTGCGTCCCAGCCCCCCTGCATGTAGATCGAGACAAGCACCGGAGCGTCGGACGTCGCGGCCGCCGCCTCCGCGATGCCCTCGACGAAGTGGCGGGGGGTCAGCAGAGACGCGCCGTAGACCGACAGCGCCAGCCCGGAGCTGCGCATCAGGAAGGTGCGCCGCCTCATGCCGCTGCCGGCGGGGAGCGGCATTCCCCGCTCGATCGCCGGCAGGCCGCTGCCGGCCCCTGCTATTCCCTGGCGGATCAGTGCGGCGCGGGTGAACTCGTTGCAGCAGGCCATCAGCTGAGCTGCATGTCGGGCGAGATCGCGATCAGCATGCGCAGCGCGTTCTGGCGCATCGCGCGGTAGGGGCTCTGCTCCCAGTCGGCGTTCGCGCCGTCCAGTGCGCTGGCGGCGAACGACGAGATCACGCGGGCGGAAGCATCCGAGAGCTGCGGGTTCCCCCAGAACGCGTACGCCCCGGCGAGCGCGCTGGCCGGGGACTCGGTTGGGTCGTAGGTGCCGCCGCCGGCCGGCCAGGGGTCGACGTAGGTCGAGTCGAGCGCGTAGTTGACCATGTCCCAGCGTCCGCGCAGCGTCGAGGTGTCGATCCAGGCGTCGAAGTCCCAGCCGGATACGTTGGGCGGGTAGAACAGCTGCTGGCCGGCCTCCTGCCCGATCCAGGCCCAGTCGTCGGTGTCGACGTAACGGCCGATCGCGCGCAGCAGGCCCGCGTTGAACACGACCGGCGGCGTCACGAGTTCCGGCCCGGCGTAGAAGTCCGGATGTAGGAGGATCGCCTCGACGACCGGCGTGATCGCGAAGCTCGAGCTGACATACAGGCCCTGGAGCGATGCCAGCGTCGCGTTGTCCGGCGGTGTAGGAATGAAGTAGCTCCACAGCTTGGTGACGAAGAACGATGCGTGCAGCGGGTGGTTGACGCAGAGCGTGACCGCGTCGGTGTAGGTCCAGTTGCCGGTCGCGCCGAACACGGTCTTGTCGGCGTCGTCGTGCTGGGTGGGATCGAAGCGGAAGTTGGTCGGTCCCGAATCGTTCCAGTCGTTCGTCCAGCCGGTCAGCGCGCGCGCCATCTCGCGCACGTCGTCCTCGGTATAGGCGCCGCGGTCGGCGCCGAGCGAGAAGAGCTCCATCATCTCGCGCCCGTAGTTCTCGTTGGGGTCCCAGACGCTGTTCTCCACGCCGTTCAGGAAGACCAGCATGGCCGGGTCGATCGTGACGGCCTGGAAGAGGTCCGCGAAGCTGCCGAGCGCGTTGGCGCGGAGCGTCGCGTTCTGGTCCAGCATCAGCTGCTGGTCGCCGACCTGGTCATTCGAGGTCGCGAACCAGTCGTGCCAGATGAACGTCATCCGCTCGACGAGCGGCTGGTTGGTGCGCACCATGCGGTCGAGCCACCAGCAGTGGTCGTCGCCCCACGTCCCGGCGGGGTCGAGCGGACCGCCGCTCGAGTTCGTCGGGTCCGGCGCCGTTCAGGAGCTCCGGCCCGCTGGGGCGCGTGAGGCTGTGGACGACCGCCGGCAGCGGCTGGCCGGCGAGCTCCGCGATCTGCCCGGGACGGGGACCGAATCCGGCGCGCCAGAGCAGCCGCGTGACCTGTGCGACGGTCGCCGGGTCGGACACGCTGGCGATCGGCGCATCCGAGGGTGGCGGCGGGGCCGGGGCGATGTGCGGTGTCTGCGAGCCACGTGCCAACGCGCGCACCTTGCCGTGGCGGCGGTGCTTGTGATGGCGGTGGTGGTGCCTGGCGGCCTGGCGTGCGCGCGCCCGCGCCTTGGCACGGGCGGCCACGCCCCCCGACCTCCTCCCCCTGGTCGCCGCCTCCATATGCGGCTGGTCGGCGCGCGGCGCGATTACTTGAGCGCGGCGTGCCGCGCATCGTCCAGCGGTCCAGGTGGCCGGCGCGCCGCGTCCTGCGATCGAGCGCGCCGCGTGTGTGCGAGACTCGTGCCGATGGGTGACTGGACTCGATTGCTTCGGCGTCTGTGGCGGATCCTCACGCGCTGGCGCGCGCGGCGGCGCTGAGAGCCGGCTAACGCGCGCGCGGCTCGCTGACGCCGCCGTTCAGCACGCGCTCGAGCACGTCGACGACGTGACACTTGCGGGCCGCTGCGAACTGCTCCCCGGTGGCGTCGAGGCCCATCGCGGCTAGCATCGTGTCGTTGTGCTCGATCGGGAAGAAGCACAGCGCCACGACGGTGATCAGCAGCTGCTCGGGGTCGACCGACGGGCCGGGCGGGGGCGGCAGCGAGCGAACGAACCGCGCGAGTCCACCCGCAACCGCCACGGAGTGGCGCGGCCCGGGGGCGAGGTGGCGGCCGCCACCGAGCGCTTCGCGGCCCATCAGCCGGACGAGCGCCGTGCGTTCGCGCAGGAAGTCGATGTAGCCGTAGATCAGCAGCTCCAGCGCGGGGCGCAGCCGGCCGCTTCGCTCGAGCTCCTCGACCGCACGCGCGGCGAGCGGCTCGAGTCGCCGCTCCCGCTCCAGTAGCAGGCGCTCGAGCACCGCCTCATAGAGCGCCTGCTTGCCGCCGAAGAAGTACGCCGGCAGCGCGGCTGACACGCCGGCCCGACGACCGATCGCGCCAAGGCTCGTGCGTTCGTAACCGCGCTGGGAGAACAGCTGCTCGGCGGCGTCGAGGATCGCGCGGCGCGAGGCGCCGGCGTCGCGGCGGCGAACGGCGCGGGCGGGGGCGGAGTCCGGGGCGGCGGCGTCGCGGCGGCGACTGGCGCGGGCGGGGGCGGAGTCCGGGGCGGCGGCGTCGCGGCGGCGACTGGCGCGTGCGGGGGTGCCGGCGGGAGAAGAGGGCGAGGGCACAGCGACAGCGCTAGCGGCTCGTCTTGACAACTAACTGTGTGAACAGTAAGTTCGCGCGATGGACGGCCAAGCGATCGCCTGGGTCGACGGGGTCTGGCACGACGACGCCGCGAACGCGAGCGTGTCGGTGCTCGACCACGGGCTGCTCTACGGCGACGGCGTGTTCGAGGGCATCCGCTTCTACGCCGCAACGCCGTTCCTGCTCGCAGCGCATCTGCGTCGGCTGCGCGCGTCGGCGCGATGCCTGATGATCGACGTGCCGATGAGCGACGGCGAGCTGACGGAGCTGTGCACGGAGGCGATCGCCCGCTTCGGCGAGGCGGACGGCTACCTGCGTCTGATCATCACGCGCGGCCGTGGCCTGCTCGGCGTCTCAGCCCACACCTGCGAGCGTCCGACGACGATCCTGATCGCGGCGTCGCTGCAGCTGTATGCGCCGGAGCTCTACGAGCGCGGCGTCGACGTCATCACGTCGAGCCTGCGCCGGTCCTCTCCGGACAGCGTGCCGCCGCAGATCAAGTCGCTGAACTACCTCACCTCGGTGCTCGCGGCGGTCGAGGCGCGTGCTCGCGGTGCGCACGAGGCGCTGCTGCTGAACGGCGCCGGCGAGATCGCCGAGTGCACGGCCGACAATGTGTTCCTCGTCCGCGACGGCCGCGTCGCCACGCCACCGGTGTCGGCCGGCGGGCTGGCGGGCATCACGCGCGGCCACGTGATCGGGCTGTTGCACGCCGGCGGAATCGCCGTCGACGAGCGCACACTCGTCAGCGCCGACGCGTGGACGGCCGACGAGGCGTTCCTCACCGGAACCGGCGCGGAGGTGGTTCCGATCGCGAGCGTCGACGGCCGCCCGCTCGTGGCGCCAGGTCCGATCACGTGCCGGGCGCAGACGCTGTTCGCGGCCTCGCTGCCGCTCGCGCCGGCGGCGGTCAGCGCGCTGCACGGTTAGCTTCTCGCGACCCGGGCGCGCCTGCCGAACACGACGCACGGGCAGCGATAACGTGCCGGTGATGCTGCTCGGCGTCGACGTGGGCGGGACCTTCACCGACGCCGTTGTGGCCACGGCGGAGGGGGATCTGTACGCGGCGAAGACGCTGACGACGCCGGCGGACGAGTCGGTCGGCGTGATCGCCGCGATCGCGCTCGCGCTCGAGGCGGCCGGCGCCTCGCCGCGCGAGGTCTCGGCCTTCGCGCACGGCACGACGGTGACGACCAACGCCCTGCTCGAGGGGCGTGCGGCGCGCACCGCGTTCGTTGCGACCGATGGCTTCACGGATCTCGTCGAGCTCGGCCGCCAGGCACGCGCGGACCTCTACCGGCTCTGCGCCGGCCACCCTCCGGCGCTCGTGCCGGCGCCGTTGCGCTTCGCGGTAGACGAGCGAACCGGACCGCACGGACCGATCCGCGCCCCCGCGGCACTCGGCGAACTGGCGGCGGCGCTCGCCGCGGCGCGGGTCGAGGCGATCGCGGTCGTGCTGCTGCACTCCTCGGCACACCCCGCGCACGAGCTCGAGGTGCGCGACGCGCTGCGCCGGGGACTCGGGGACGTCCACATCTCGCTCTCGCACGAGGTCAGCGCCACACCGCGCGAGTACGAGCGCGGCGCGACGACCGAGATCGATGCCGCGCTCTCGCCGCTGCTGCGCGTCCACCTCGCGAGCCTGACCGAGCGCTGCATGGCGGCCGGGCTTCCGGATGCGGCGGTGATGCAGTCCTCGGGCGGGCTGACGAGCGCAGCGCGGGCCGCGGCGCACGGAGCGCTGACCGTTCTCTCCGGGCCGGCCGGCGGCGCGCAGGGAGCGCGCCTGGTCGCCGCCGCGGCGGGCGCGCGCGACGTGCTGTGCTTCGACATGGGGGGCACCTCCACCGACGTCTGCGCGATCGATCGCGGCGAGATTCGTGAGACGGACCGCCGCACGATCGCCGGACGGCCGCTGGCGCTGCCCAGCCTGGACATCGAGACGGTGGGTGCCGGCGGCGGCTCGATCGGCTGGCGCGACACGGGCGGCGTCCTGCGCGTCGGCCCCCGCTCCGCCGGCGCGCAGCCCGGACCCGCGGCCTACGGGCGCGGCGGCAGCGAGCCGACCGTCACGGACGCGCACGTGGTGCTAGGTCACCTGCCCCGCGACGGCATGCTCGCGGGCGATGTGCAGCTCGATCACGAGCTCGCGCTGAGCGCCATCCGCGGCCTCGCCGAGGAGCTGGGCGTCGCGCCGCTGCGAGCCGCCGAAGGAATCGTCGAGGTCGCAAACGCTGAGATGCTCCGAGCGATGCGCTCCGTCACCGTCGCGCGTGGGATCGACCCGCGTGGCTATGCCCTGATGGCGTTCGGGGGAGCCGGGCCGCTGCATGCGACGGCGATCGCGACGGAGCTGGGGATCACGCGCATCCTCTGCCCGCGGGCCTGCGGCGTGCTCTCGGCACTCGGGCTCGCGGCCGCGCCGCCGCGCCGAGACGCCACGGGGTCCTTCGAGGCGGCGGCGGTTGAGCCGCTGCGCGCCCGCGCGCGCGACGAACTGGGCGGCGAGCCACGCCACGAACGTGTTCGCTACGCGCTGCGCTACCACGGGCAGTCCTTCGAGTTGACCGTCGACGCACCGGCGGATGCCGACGCCGACGCGCTGCGCGAGCGTTTCGAGCAGGCGCACGAGCGCGCCTACGGCTACCGCGAAGCTCGCAGCGAGGTCGAGCTGGTGACCGTCACGGTGTCCGTCTGGGGCGAGGCGCCATCGCTCTCGCCACGGGCCGGGCGTTCGGCGGCGACGCGCCGGGGTACGCGAATCTGGCTGCGCGGCTGCGAGCAGGAGGCGGTTCTGGTCCGCGGCGAGCCGGCCCCCGGCGAGACGATCGAGGCTCCGGCGGTCTGCGCGCTCGCGAACGCGACGCTGTTGATCACGCCTGGCTGGCGCGGTTCGGTGCTGGCCGATGGGACGATCGAGGTGACCCCTGCGTGAACGCCCGAGCGCCATCCGGCGACCCCATCGAACTGCCGATAACCCTCGGCGCGCTGCACGCAGCGTGCGAGGAGATGGGTGCCCTGCTGATCAGGGCGGCGCATTCGCCGAACATCAAGGAGCGGCGCGACGCATCGAGCGCCCTGTTCAATGCCCGCGGCGAGATGATCATGCAGGCCGAGCACATCCCGGTCCACCTCGGCGCGATGCCGGCGGCGGTGGCTGCGGTGCTGGAGCACGATCAGCCCCCTGGCCGCTCGTGGATCCTCAACGACCCGTTCGCCGGCGGCACGCATCTGCCGGACATCACGGTCGTCAGCGCCGCGCACGTCGATGGTCGCCTGATCGGCTACGCCGCGACGCGTGCTCATCACGCCGATGTCGGCGGCCGCACGGCCGGGTCGATGCCGGCCGACAGCCGCACGCTGGCTGAGGAGGGGGTACTGATCGCGCCGCAGCCGTTCGCCGAGGAGCTGATCGGGGCGCTCGTCGCGCCGATGCGCCAGCCCGCGGAACGCGCAGCCGACCTGCGCGCACAGCTGGCCGCCAACGTGGTTGGCGCGCGGCGGCTCGCGGAGCTGGCGCGCCGCTTGGGACCCCGGATGCTCGTCGCGACCCTGGATTCGGTGCTCGACTACGGCGAGCGGCGAGCGGCGGCGGCGATCGCGGCGCTCGGGGACGGCGTGCGCGAGGCGCGCGACGTCGTCGAAGCGCCCGAGGGCGATCTCGAGCTCCGCCTGCGTGCCACGGTCGACGGCGCGAGGATCGTGCTGGACTTCGCCGGCAGCGCCGCCCAGCATCCGGGCAACCTCAACTGTCCGCTCGCCGTGACGCGCTCTGCCTGCTACTTCGCGGTACGCGTGCTGAGCGATCCGGACACGCCGCCGAACGCGGGGGCCTACCGGCCGATCGAGATCGTGGCGCCGGAGGGCTCGCTGCTGAACGCGCGCCGCCCCGCGGCCGTGGCCGCCGGCAACGTCGAGACCTCGTCGCGCGTCGCCGATCTCGTGCTCGGGGCCTTCGGCCGGGCGCTTGGACAGGGGACGATGAACAACCTGACGCTCGGCAATGCGCGCTTCTCCTACTACGAGACGATCGGCGGAGGGCAGGGCGCCTGCCCGGACGCGGACGGGCCGAGTTGCGTGCACGTGGCGATGAGCAACACACTCAACACGCCGGTCGAGGCGCTCGAGCGGGCGTGCCCGCTGCGGGTCGTGCGCAACGAGCGTCGCCGCGGATCCGGCGGGGCTGGGCGCTTTCTTGGCGGAGACGGCGTCGTGCGCGAGCTCGAGGCGCTCGAGCCGATGCAGTTCTCGCTGATCGCAGAGCGCCGACGTCATCGTCCGCGCGGAGCCGACGGCGGCGCCGACGGGGAGCCGGGCCGCGACACACTCGACGGTGCGCCGATCGCCGGGAAATCGACCGGGACGCTGGCGGCCGGGGCGCGACTGCGGATCGAGACGCCCGGCGGCGGCGGCTTCGGGGCACCCCTGAACGGCGCGACGTCGTGAGCTCGGGCACCATCATCGGCGTACTCGGGCACGGCCTCTCAAACGCCTTCCTGATGGCCTGGCAGGTTTGGTGGGCGCTGGTGCTCGGTTTCGCGATCTCGGCGATCGTGCAGGCCTGGGTGGGTCGCGAACGCATCCAGGCCGCACTCGGCGGCTCCGGCCCGCGTCCGCTCGCGCTTGCGACGGCGCTGGGCGCCGCCTCCTCGTCGTGCAGCTACGCGGCGGTGGCGATCGCCAAATCGCTGTTCCAAAAGGGAGCCTCGGCGGCGTCGGCTCTGGCTTTCCAATTCGCCTCCACCAACCTCGTTGCCGAGTTGGGGGTGGTGATCTGGGTTTTGATCGGCTGGCAGTTCACGCTCGCCGAGTTCGCCGGCGGGCTGGTGCTGATCGCCGTCATGACGGTCCTGCTGCGCGTGTTCGTCTCGCCGGCCGCAGAGGCCGAGGCCCGGCAGCACGCGGAGCAGGCCGACGGCGGTCACCAGCACCACAGCGCCGGTGGGGCGCCGGGGATGCGGCGGCGCCTGCTGTCGATCGATTCGTGGTCGGACGTGGCGCACAACTTCCGCAACGACTGGGCGATGCTGTGGAAGGAGATCACGCTCGGCTTCCTGCTGGCCGGGTTCATCGGCCTGCTCGGAAACGGCTTTTTCAACGGACTGTTCGTCCGGCACGCGCCGGCCGGCCCGCGTCTGCTGGAGAACGTGATCGTCGGCCCGATGATTGCCGTGCTGAGCTTTGTCTGCTCCGTGGGGAACGCGCCGATCGCCGCGGTCCTGTGGTCCGGCGGGATCGGCTTCGGCGGCGTGATCGCGTTCATCTTCGCCGACCTGATCGTGGTGCCGATCATCCTCGTCTACCGCAAGTACTACGGCACCGCCTTCGCGCTGCGGATCACCGCACTGATGTTCGTGACGATCGTGATTGCAGCAGTCATCGTAGATCTGCTGTTCAGCGCCGTCGGGCTCGTCCCGCACGTGCGTCCCTCAAGGGGTGACATCTTCGGCTCCGTCAAGCTCGACTACCGGCTCGGCACGAACGTCCTGGGCGTCGCGGCCTTCGCCGGGCTGTTCGCGCTCACGCTGAGGCGCGGCGCAAGCGATCCCGTGTGCGGCATGAAGGTCGACAGGGCGAAGGCGATCAGGCTCGAGCGTGGCTCGCACACGTTCTACTTCTGCAGCGAGCACTGCCGGCACACGTTCCAGGCACAGGGCGCTGAGCCGCGTGCCGGCGGCGCCTCCGGCCGCCGCGGGGACTGACGGCACCCAGATGGGTCGCGACCTCCGGGCGGCGGCCAGCGACCGGCCGGCGTTCAGCGCGTGGTGAGCGCCGGAGGCTCGTGGTAGCGGGCCGCGCCGTCCGGCCTCTCCACGCTCGCGGTCCCGGCGGCCGCTGGTTCGGCGTGCTGGGTGTCGATGCCCGAGCGCGCGTCCGCGGGCGCGCCGGGCACCCACCGTCGCAGCACCTCGACGAGCGTCCGCGAGCGCACCGGCTTGGCGATGTAGTCGTCCATGCCGGCCGCCAGGCAGCGCTCGCGGTCGCCGGTCATGGCGTGCGCGGTCATCGCAATAACGGGCGTGCGCCGTTCGCCGCCGCTTTCGCGCCGGCGCAACTCGCGGGTCGCGTCGTAGCCGTCCATGCCCGGCATCTGGCAGTCCATCAGGACGGCGTCGAAATGCTGAGCGGCGAGCGCCTCGAGCGCCTGGAGCGCGTCGTCGACAAGCTGTGCGCGAAAGCCCGCCCGCTCCAGGACGCGGCCGGCGACGATCCGGTTGACCGGGCTGTCCTCGACCACCAGCACGATCGGTGCACCGGCGAGGACACCGTGTGCCGTGGCGGTCGACGGCGCGTCTGAGGCCCCGGCGGCGGGGAGCGTCAGCTCGTCGGCGGGCGGTGGCGCGACGGGACGCTCCGGGGGGCGGGCCTCCGTCGCCGCGGCGTGGTGCCCGACGCGCATAGGCACGGTCTGGCCGGCGGCTTGCGGAGACGGCGCTGGCGCGGCCTGCGCGGCCTGCGGGAGTCGCAGCTCAAACCAGAAGGTGCTGCCGGCACCAGGCTCGCTGACGGCGCCGATCGTGCCCTCCATCAGCTCGACGAGCTCCTTGGCGATCGCGAGCCCCAGGCCGTTGCCGCCGTAGACGCGGGTGGTTGAGACGTCCGCCTGCGTGAACGGCTCGAACATGCTCTCGAGCAGCTGCGGGTCGATCCCGATTCCCGTGTCGGTCACCTCGAAGTGAATGCCGTCGTCACCAAGGTCCGTTGAGCCATCGAGTTGGACCGTCACCGACCCGACGGTGGTGAACTTCACGGCGTTGGAGACGAGGTTCATCAGCACCTGACGCAGGCGCGAACCGTCGCCGCTGACGCGGCGCGGCACGTCCGCGTCGATCTCGATGGCAAGCTCCAGCCCCTTGCTTCGCGCCTCCAGCGCGGCCGGCGCGCAGGCCTGGTCGATCGCGTCTCGCAGGTCGAAGTCGGCGCGATCGAGCTCGAGGCGGCCGGTCTCGATCGTGGAGATGTCGAGGATGTCGTTGATGATCGCGAGCATGTGCTCGCTCGAGCGGCTGACCTGCTCGGCGTAGGAGCGCTGCTCGGCGTCGAGCTCGGTGTCGAGCAGCAGGTCGTTCATGCCGATCACGCCGTTCATCGGCGTGCGGATCTCGTGGCTCACGTTGGCGAGGAAGGCCGACTTCATCTTCGACGACTCGATCGCCTCGTCGCGTGCGATGCGGTAGGCATCGTTGAGCCCGAGCAGGCTCTCCAGGCGCTCGCGCCGCTCGCGCGCGAACATCGCCACGAGCCCGAGAAGCGGCAGCAGCGCGAGCGGGACAAGCGGAGCGCGGTGAATGTCGTACGCCACCAGCAGCCCGATGCCGGAGAGGCCGGCGTCGACGACGTAGACCCAGCTGTCACCCAGCTGCGCCGCGAGCGTGGCGCCGCGACCGAAGGCAAACCGTAGTCCCGACACGCCGAAGTCGACCGCGAATTGAGCGGCGAGCGCGCCGATCAGGAGCGCTGGTGACGCCTTGTTGGGAGCGACGTCCGCAATCGCGAAGACGGCGGCCGGACCGATCGCGAACCAGGCATTCCCGAGGCATTGGCCGAGCCGGCTGGCCCGCGTCTCGCCGGTGAGGATCTCGGGCAGGCGAGCAAGCGCCATTGCTGCTGCGACGGCGATCGGCACGAGCGCCACCGGCATCGCGAACAGCAGCGGGACGAACGCGAGCTGAGCGGGGACCGTGAAGCCGAACGGCGTGTCAACGAGGACGCGCAGGGCCGCGACCAGCACGATGAAGCACACGGCGGCGGCGGTGATCCCAAAGCCGTGGGGTGGGGCCACCAGCCACACGGCGATCACGGCAACGATGAAGCCGCCGCCGACGAACGCCTCGACGAGACGTTCGCGAACGGTCATGCGCTCCCCGGGCTGCTGCAGCGTGTCAGCGATGACAGCCTGCAGCTCCGGGCTCAGCTGGCCCAGCATGTCGTTGGTATCGACGGATCCAATGGTGATCTTTACGCGTGGCGCGTCGGGTCGGCGGAGATCGGCGAGCGTCGCCTCATAGCCTTTCGGGGCCCGGCCGGCCGGGTTGACACGACTCCCCGGCAAGCCGCGGCGACTTCCTCAAAACGGACCACGGGGCCGGCTGAGGAGCCGGCCCGGTCCGTGGGAGCGATGCGATGGTCGGCAGGCTCCCCGCCGCCCAGCGCGGCAGGACGCCGGCCGGGGAGGGTCAGTGCTTCAGCCGCGGATCGACGAAGATGTCATCGACCTGCGATGCGCCGCCGGTGGCGGTGAAGCGCAGCGCCATCTGCGCCGTGCCGGTGGCCGACAGCTTGGAGGCGATCTTGCCGCCCGTGTGCATGGCGGCGGGCGCCGTCCACGTCGAGTCGCCCGAGACCGTGCCCACCGGGAACGCGAGCTGGAGGCCGGCGACCGTGTAGACGACGGACACCGTGATCGTCGACGACGCCGCCTTGTTGAGGGCGAAGAAGCGGAAGTAGGTGTCAGCGCCGTCGACGCAGACGAACGGCGTCTGGACGCTGGCGCCCGCGGGCAGATTCAACGACCACGACCCGAGCGAGCCCGTCGCCGCATATGGCTCGCTGCCGGCGACCCTGGCGGCGCCGCCGCTGAGCGTCCAGCCGGTGAGGCTGCCTTCGAAGTTGCCGCCCGGAAGCAGCCAGTAGTAGCCCGTGTCCTTAGGGAGGAACGGCTGCGACAGTGCCGTGGTGCCGCAGGGGGTCGTGGCGGTCAGCGTGGCTGCCTGCGCCGAAGCGATCGGCAGCGCGGTGAGTGCGAGCCCGCCGAGCACGCCCGCGCTCAGGAGCAGGCGGCGCAGCGTGGGGCGGGGCGTGTGTCCGGCCATGCGCGTTGACATCGGCTTGTGCCTTTCTTGGCGGTACTGCGACCGAACCGTGTGGTGAGGTCTTCGGATGTTGCGGCCCGCCGTTAGGCGGGGTCGCACGTCCAGCAGTGGGGTGGAGGATCGGTTAGTCGGCCACGAGGTTTGCGCCGACGACATCATGTTGAGGCACGGGTCGACCCTTGCCAAATGGATTGGACGTGTGTCGTATTTGGCGAGTCGCGCGGGCGCTCAAAGCGGCCGTAGAGCGCGTCGGCTGCGTGTCACGTCCTCGTCCATTCCCATCCACAGATACAGCTGGACGAACACGAACAGCGTCATCGAGAGCGATCCGGGAACCAGCATCACGCCTCCGGCCAGCTGCTGGTCCGTCAGCGCCGAGATTCCGCCGGGGCGGTGGGCGAGATGGGCGTATGCCGGGTACAGCGGCGAGGAGGCGAAGATCAGCACGAGCGAGATGACCCAGCTGACGATCGCGGAGGCGACGATGTAGTAGACGCGGTGGATCGCGCTCAGGCGCGCGCGCAGCGGCGGCGAGTCGAGCACCTGCGCCCACAGGAGGACGCCGAACACGAGGAAGGTCACGTGCTCGAGGTCGTGGACGGCGCGGTTTCGCACGGCGAGGTCGTAGGCCCCTGGGATGTGCCAGGCGACGAGGTTCGCGTTGAACGCGATCCAGACAGGGATCGGTCGTGAGAGGAGCCGTCCCAGAGCCCGAAGCGGAGCGCACCAGCTCGAACGGGTGATCGTCTTGGCGACGGTTCGGCGGAAACCCAGCGGCAGCGGACGCCAGATCGAGGCCCACGGCGCGCCGAGCACGATCAGCGGTGCGGCAATCGTGAGCAGCATCACGTGCTGGGTCATGTGCACCCAGAAGACCTTCTCCGCCAGCGTGTCGATCGGCGAGGCGAGCGCCGCAAGGACCACGAGCAACCCGGCATAGAACGAGACTGCGCGCCAGCGTTCGCGCCCACTGCGCGGGCGCCGCAGCACCCTCACCGCACGATGCTCGCCGAGCAGGTGCAGGCACGCGAGTAGCGAGAGAACCGCGAGCGGAAGGTCTACAGCCGACATCGTGGCGCCGCGGACGCCGGCGGGCTCGGCCTCACGGCCCGCGGAGCGGCGCGGGCGGCTGCTCGCCGCCCGCCGGTGCGCCGCCCGTCAGATCGGTGGCGGCTGTCCGTCCACGCCGCAGTCCCAGCCACCAGATCGCCAGCACCACGATCACCAGGCCAATCGGCAGCACCAGCGTCAGTGCGCCCGCGAAGGTTGTGGTGCCGGCGGCGGCGAGTTGGAGGGCGGCGGCGATCACTTGACGAGGTAGAGCAGGACGAACGCGAAGAGCTCGACGAGAACCAGCACATAGAGGTACACCGCGCAGGCGTCGGCGCTCGGCCTCAGCTGCGCCGACGGCGCCGTCACGCCATCGCCGGCTGCGCTGGTGGGCTGGCGCACGGACTGCGCCCACAGGGTCTCGATCCAGTAGACCGCCCCGAGCCAGAACACGCCGAACACGACGGTGAAGCCGAGGAACACGCTCGCCAGTCCACCGTCGCCCGCCCCGAACGGAAGGTTGTAGTACTCGACGAACTGCACGACGACGGCTGCGAGGCCCAGCACGAGCGCGAGCAGCGCGCCGATCCGCCAGGGACTGCCCTTGCCATCGTCGAGCGCCCGGCGGGCCAGTTCGAACACGGCCGTCGAGCCGAGCACGCACAGCAGGATCGCCACGCCCCAGCCGGTGGGCGGATTGGTGTGGGCGGGATGGAAGTCGTGGTTCGTGTTCAGCGCGCGCAGATAGAAGAACGCGAACACAAACGCCATGAAGAAGAACACGACGGCGCTCGCGAGCAGCCTGGCACCCACGGCGAGGTTGCGCTCGAGGACCGCCGGATCCTCGGGGTCCGCGACGAAGCCGTCGTGCGTGCTCACGCCAGGCCTCCTTCGCCGGCGATCACGCGCGGTCCGAAATCGGCGACCGCGGGAGCCTCAGGCGAGCCGTAGCCGTAGGGATGCGAGGTGATCGTGGGGATGCGCTCGAAGTTGTAGACCGGCACCGGGGAGGGCAGCTGCCACTCCAGCGACTTCGAGTGCCACGGGTTGGCATCGGCGCGCTCGCGCCGGAACACGACCGACCAGACCAGGTTGCCGAGGAATACCAGCATCGAGGCGCCCAGGCAGAAGGCCGCGATCGAGACGAACACGTTCAGCGTGTGCAGGTCCGCGTTGTAGTTGGACACGCGGCGCGGCATGCCGAGCATGCCCGCCGCGAAGAGCGGGAAGAAGGTCAGGTTGAAGAAGATGAACATCGTCCAGAAGTGCAGCTTGCCCAGCTTCTCGTTGAGGTTGAAGCCGGTGATCTTCGGCAGCCAGAAGTAGATGCCGCCCATCAGCGCGAAGACCAGGCCGCCCATGATCGTGTAGTGGAAGTGGGCCATCACGAAATAGCTGCCGTGCGTGACGACGTCGCTCGTCACGTCGGAGAGGAAGACCCCCGAGAGCCCGCCGATCAGGAAGTTGAAGAAGAACGCGCACGCGAACAGCATCGGCACGGTGAACCGGATCCGGGCTTTCCACAGCGTCCCCATCCCGTTGAGGAAGATGATGCCGGTCGGGATCGAGATCAGCTCGGTCGTGAACATGTAGAACGGGCGCAGGTCCGAGTTGATGCCGCTCATGAACAGGTGGTGCTGCCAGACCATGAAGCTCATCAGCGCGACGCCGAACATCCCGGCGACGGCGAGGCGATAGCCCCACAGCGGCTTGCGCGCGAAGACCGGCAGGATCTCGAGCACGATCCCGAAGCCGGGCAGGGCGAGGATGTAGACCTCTGGATGGCCGAAGAACCAGAACAGCTCGTCCCACAGGAAGGGGCTGCCGCCGGAGGTCGGGATGAAGAACGTGGTGTCGACCGTGCGGTCGAAGACGACCATGATCAGCGCCGCCAGCAGCACCGGCGCGGCGAGCACGGCGAGGATCGACGTCGTCACCATGCCCCAGACGAAGATCGGCAGGCGGTTCCAGTGCATCCCCGGCGCGCGCAGCGTTATCACGGTCACGATCATGTTGACGCCGACCAGCGCGAGCGAGATGCCGATTAGCGCGAACGAGACGATGTAGGCGTCGATGCCAGAGCGCGCCTCGTCGGCGAGCGGCGCGTATCCCGTCCAGCCGGTCGGGAAGCCGCCGAGTAGGGTCGCCGACAGCAGCACGAACCCGGCCAGCACCGTCAGCCACATCGTCAGCGACTCGATCCTGGGAAAGGCCATCCGCCGCGAGCCGATCATCAGCGGCACGAGATAATTTCCGAGCGGGCCAAGCACGCCCGCCGACATCATCATCAGCATCATCGTGCCGTGCAGCCCGACCAGCGACAGGTAGTTGCCGGCCGGTATCAGGGTCGCGTTGGCGCTGGTCAGCTCGGTGCGGATGAACATCGCGTTCAGGCCGGCGACGAAGAAGAAGAACAGCACTGCGACCAGGTACTGGATCGCGACGACCTTGTGGTCGGTGCAGAGGCGGAAGTAGCGCCAGGGTCCGTGCTCCTCACGCTCGCGCAGCGTTGCCGGGTGGCCCGCTATCCGTGACAGCGGATAGTTGAAGAAGCCCAGGCCGATCAGCCAGCCGAGGATCGCGAAGGCCATGCCCATCAAGGTCGCCACGTCGTCCTGGTCGGTTTCCGTCTGGGCATTCGAGTTGATGCCGATCTTCGACCCGAGCCAGTGCCCGAGGATGTAACCGCCGATGCTCAGCGCAACCGCCCAGATCACGTTGAAGCCGAGCAGCTGGCTCCAGACCGATGGTGTGCTGATCCGACGTTCGCTCACAGAGACGCTGGCTGATTCCATGTCAGGACGCATTCCGTAGGGGTTGTGGGTAGTAGATCGGCGCGTAGGGAGGCAGCGTCTTCGTCAGCGCGGCGTTCTTGCGCTCCTCCTGTGCGATCCAGGTGGCGAAGGCCGAGGCACTCAGGACCCGTCCGGTGGTGTTCATGTGGCCGTGCCACAGCCCGCAGAGCTCATCGCAGCGGACCTGGAAGGAAAGCGTCTTCAACGGTCGGGTGAAGGCGATGTTGTCGGCGCCGAGCACGGCGTCGGCCTTCACGCCGAGCTCGATCGCCCAGAAGGAGTGCACGACGTCGAGCGAGGTGACGTGGAACTCGATCTCGCGATCGACCGGCAGGTCGAGCGTGGTTGTCTCGACGCCGCCGTAGCTCGGATAGCGGAACGTCCACAGCCACTGCTGTCCGATCACCTGCACCTGCAGCGCGTTGCGCCCACCGGTGGGCTTTGCGACTGGGTTGGGGCCTTCGCCGCCGCCGGCGCCGGCATTGTCGTACAGGTCGAACGTGCCGGTCACGGCGAGCGCCATGACGAGCAAGCCTGTAACCGCGAGCCAGATGATCTGGACGCGCGCGTGGCCCATGATTGGAGGACCGTCGACGATGGCGCCGCCTTCGTTGCGGAAGTTCACGATCGCATAGCCGAAGTAGACCCAGACGAACAGCAGGACCGGCACCGCCCCTAACGTCATCGCGACGTCGACTGCATGCTGAGCGCCGGTGGAGGAACTCACCTTGATCGGCGGGATATGCGGGCCGACAACCCAGAGCACGAGCGGCTCGACGATCGCGGTGATGACGAGCCACAGAATCGCGATGCGCACGCCGTGGCGCGGCCCGGCGCCCCGCTCCTCGCCGACCGCCGCCGCCTCGCTCACGAGACCTCGATCAGGCCGCTCATGTAGCCGATCGTCTGCATCGGCCCACCGTTGCCGAACAGGAAGCCCGCCCCGCAGGGGACGAAGCATTGCCAGCGGTAGGTGCCCGGTCCGGGCGCGCGGAAGCTGAAGGTGATCGTGTTGTGCGCCTCGGCCAGCGAGCAGGGCGCCGTCCCGCACTGGTTCTTGGCGTTGGGATTGACGCCCGGCAGCGGCACGTTGACGTCGATGTCGGGAATCGTGAAGGTATGGGCAGCGTTGTCGGGGTTGATCCCGCGTTGTGGCACGCCGTTGATCGTCTCGATACCGCCGGTCGTGCCGGTCACACCCGACAGGAACGCGTTGCGCAGGCCGCTCGCGCCGTCGTACTGGTAGATCGTGACCGTGACCAGCGTGTGCGCCGGCACCTTGAAGATCGTCGTGTGCTCCCACTTTCCGGCCGGGTCCTTGGCCATGTAGCTGACCCAATCCGGGAACGGGTGGTGGCCGTAGCTCGGGACCGTCTGGAGCGTGAGGTGAACGCTGCCGTCGCTCTCCGGCGTCGCGGCAATCGCCGCGGGTCCAGACTCGAGAAAGAAGATGAAGTAGACGACGACGAGCCCGACCAGCACCGCGAAGGTCGCAGCCGCCGCTAGAGCCCTCACCCTCACAGTGCCCGTTTTACCGTGCGCGCCGGACCAATACAAGTGGCCTCGGAAAATCCGCACCGCGCGCGTTCGCTTGGTGCGGGAATGCGGCGGCCGCGGATCGCCGTGCGCCAGCGCGGTCCGAACCGACGCGGGCCACCAGCTAGACTCGCGCCCCGGGTCCGCCATGGCGACCGACTCAGAGCCGACAAGCGCTGCCAGCAGCCCCGAGCCGAGCGGTTCGGCCTTCCGTCGGCGCGACCTGCTGCTGGCACTCGTCTTTCTCGTCGTCGTGGGCGCGCTCGCCGCGATGCTGATCCACGATCGTCCGGCGCCGACGGCTCTCGGTGCTAGCTCCGTCAGGACCAGCAGCTACGCCGGCTATGAGCTCAATCCGGCCAAGCCGGCGCCGCCGCTGGCCCTGAAGAGCTATCTCGGCGTTCCCGTCAACATCGCCGACTACCGCGGCAAGGCGGTGCTGGTCACGTTCCTCTACACCCATTGCCCCAACGTGTGCCCGATCATCACGTCCAAGCTGCATTCCGCGCTGGCGCAGATGCCGGCGAGCGAGCGCCGACAGGTCGAGATCATCGCCGTCTCCGTCGATCCGCGCGGCGACACCCCGGCGTCGGTCGCGCAGTTCCTCGCGGCCCACGAGATGACCGGGAGGATGCAGTACCTGCTCGGAAGCGCGAGCGTGCTGGCGCGCGTGTGGAGCGCGTGGGGCGTCGGCTCGCGGCGCGACACCGGCAATCCGGAGCTCGTGGCGCACACCGCGCTGATCTACGGGATCACCGCGGACGGCAAGATCAGGACGATCTACTCGTCGAGCTTTGCTCCGTCGGACATCGTGCGAGACGTGCCGCGGCTGGCCGCGAGCTGAGTTTCGCCGCCCCGGGCGCCCGGGTAGCCGGCCCCGAGCGCGCCGATAGACTCAGGGTGTGCGTCCGGTTGCCCGCTGCGCCGGGCTCACAGCGTCAACCATTCGGGGGTGCGGCCGCGTCCTCGCGCCGCCGCGCACCCGCCCAGCGCCGCCACTCGGACGCCCGACGCGATGAACTCACGCGGGTTCGACGGGCAGCGCGACTGTGAGCGCGCCGCCGCGAGCCTCGCGGCCCGCCTGCCGGAGTCGCTCGCCGGCCTAGGACGTCTGGCCTACAACTACCGCTGGTCGTGGCAGCGCGACGGCGAGCAGCTCTTCCGTGGCATCGATCCGCTGTGCTGGGGGAGCGTCGCCGGGAACCCGGTTCGGCTTTTGCAGGAGGTCAGCTCCGAGTCGCTCGCGCGGGCTGCCAGCGACAACGATCTGCTGGAGCGGATCGCCCGGGCGCAAGCAGAGCTCGTCGACGACCTTGCGCGTGCGCCCATGGCGGACACGCGCGTGCGCGCCGGCCTGCGGGCGTTCTTCTGTGCGGAGTTCGCCGTGCACGGCTCGCTCCCGATCTACTCGGGCGGCCTCGGAGCGCTCGCCGGAGACTTCCTCAAGCAGGCCTCCGACGACGCCCTTCCTGTCGTCGGGATGGGCCTCCTCTACCGCCAGGGCTACTTCCGCCAGCGTGTCGACGGTCACGGCCTCCAACACGAGTACTGGGTCGACACCGACCCGGACCGCCTTCCGGCGGTGCTCGTCACCGGCGCCGACGGCGCGCCGCTGACGGTGGCGGTGCCGATCGGCGGCGAGCGTGTCAGCGCCCAGATCTGGCGGGTCGATGTCGGGCGCGTTCCGCTCTATCTGCTCGACAGCGACCGGCCGGAGAACACGCGTGCCGCCCGCTGGATCAGCTCGCGCCTGTACGTCGGCACCGCCGAGGTGCGCCTGGCGCAGTACGTGCTGCTCGGGGTCGGCGGCGTGCGGGCGCTCTCGGCGATGGGTGTCGAGGTGAGCCGGCTGCATCTCAACGAGGGGCACGCCGCGTTCGCCGCGCTGGAGCTCGCGCGAGCTGGGCTCGATGCGGGCGCAAGTCTCGAGCAGGCGCTCGAAGACGTGCGGCCGCGACTCGCCTTCACGACTCACACCCCGGTGGAGGCGGGCAACGACTCCTACCCGCTCGGACAGGTCGCGGCGGTGGCGGGCGGCTTCGCGGATGAAGCTGGGATCGGACTGGACGCGCTCGCGCAGCTCGGACGCTCGCACCCGGGCCAGGCCGCAGAGCTCTTCGGGATCACCCAGTTCGCGCTGCGAACCTCGTCGCGGGCCAACGGCGTGAGCCGGCGCCATGGCGCGGTCGCGCGCGAGATGTGGCGTGACCTCTGGCCCGGGCTGCCCGTCGAGCAGGTGCCGATCGGCCATGTCACCAACGGCGTTCACGTGCCGACCTGGCTCGGCAAGCCGATGCACGACCTGCTCGACCGGTACCTGCCGGACGGCTGGCTCGCCGCCTCCGGGGAGACCGCCGTCTGGGACGCGGTCGAGCGGATTCCGGCCGCCGAGCTGTGGGCGGCGCGCATCGAGCAGCGTGCCGCGCTCGTCGCGAAGGTGCGTGACCGCAGCGTCGCCGAGCGCCTCGGGCGCGGTGACGCGCTCGACTACGCGCGGGCGGCGGCGGCCGGCTTCGACGACCGCGTCCTCACGGTCGGCTTCGCGCGGCGGCTCGCGACCTACAAGCGCCTGCGCCTGCTCGTCGCCGATCGCGATGCCGCGAGCGACCTGCTGCGCGGCGGGCATCCGATCCAGATCGTGCTCGCCGGCAAGGCGCACCCGCGCGATGACGAGGCGAAGCGCATGCTGGCGGAGCTGTTCGAGCTGAAGGCGCTGCCCGAGGTCGCCGCGCGCGTCGTCTTCCTCGACGATTACGATCTCGCGGCCGCAGCCCTGCTCGTGCAGGGCTGTGACGTTTGGGTGAATCTCCCACGGCCGCCGCTCGAGGCGAGCGGAACGAGCGGCATGAAGTCCGCGGTCAACGGCGGCCTGCAGCTCAGCGTGCTCGACGGCTGGTGGGCGGAGGCGCACCGGGACGGGAACGGCTGGGCACTTTCAGGCGAGGTCGACACCGACATCGAGGCGCAGGACGCGCGCGACGGCGCCGAGCTTGGCCGGCTGCTGCGCGAGGAGGTCGTGCCGCTCTTCTACACTCGCGACGCGGACGGACTGCCACACGGCTGGCTCGAGATGATGCGCACCTCGCTGCGCTCGCTGGCCGCGCAGTTCAGCGCCCAGCGGATGCTCCGTGACTACGTCGAGCGCGTATACCGCGACTGAAGCCGGCGCGGTACTGCTTGCGCGGGCGACCGCGCCCTCCTCGATGCGGATGAGAGGACTCGAACCTCCACAGAGTTACCTCCACACGGACCTGAACCGTGCGCGTCTACCAATTCCGCCACATCCGCGGGCAGCGGGCGACGATAGCGCACGAGCGGCCGCGGGCGGCGGATGGGGGCTCTGCTAGCCTCAGGCCCCCGTCGCGCGCCGCTATCGTCTAGGGGACTAGGACGCCGCCCTCTCACGGCGGAAACCCGGGTTCGAATCCCGGTAGCGGTACTCATCCAGGCCAGCAACGGCGGGCGAATCGGCCGAGAGTTGTTGTGGTGCGCCACCGTGCTCACGGTCGGGGCGGCGTGATATGCGCCATCCCGAGTTTGATCGAAAGACACCTGCTTGTCGCAGCAGTGCTCAAATGCTGGCTGCTGGCTGTCCGGCGGCGGCGCGGCGGGCGAGGAGTGTTGTTCCGGTGAGGGCCATCGCTGCGGCGGTGACGATGTAGAGGGAGATGATGAGGAGGTTGTCGGTGATGTTGTAGGAGCCGAAATAGACGATGCGTCGGAGGGCTTCGACGCCGGCGCCGTTGGGGAGGGCGGGGCTGATCGCGCGCCAGAAGCCGGGGAGAAGGGGTGCGGGGTAGGCGCCGCCGGCGCTGGGGTTGCCGAGGATGACGAAGAGGATCAGCGTGAGGCCGACGCCGATCGTGCCGAGGAAGACTTGGAACGCCATGGTCACGACGGCGGCGCAATAGACGATGAGCGCTCCGAGCGCGGCCATCGCGAGGAGGTGGCCGGTGAGCGCGCCGAGGACGGGGCCGACGATGACCGCTCCGCCGAGGCCGGAGACGATGGCGTAGGGGACGAGCACGATCAGGCGGATGATCGCCCGGCGAGTCGTGGCGGGTCGTGGCCGCGTGGCGATGCTCAGCAGGGCGGCGACGAGGTAGCCGCCGATCAGCCAGCCGACGACGAGGTAGAAGTCGGTTAGGCCCCGGGCGTCACCGGGTTGGGCGGGTACGGCGTCGGTGACCGTCGCGCTGCGGTGCTGGGCGGCTTCGGCCTGCGCGATTACATCCTCCACGGCTGTGGCGACCGCTGCGCCGCCGCCACCGGCTACGAGCAGCGTGTCGGTCCTGCCGGCGGGGTTGACGATCAGTACGCCGCTCGTCGAGCCGTGCCGCAGGAGAGTCCGGCCGGTCGTCTCATCGGCGACGGGGGCGGCCTGGAGCGGGTGGCCGTGGATCGCGTTGAGCTGGCCAACGAGTTGGCCGGAGATCTGCGCCGGCGCGACGACGGCGATCGGCACTGCGTGGGGGGTGGGATGGTGGAAGGCTCCGACGTAGGAGAGCACGAAGCCCAGCTGGATCAGCAGCACGGCGATCACGAGGGCGAACGTTCGTCCGGGCGCGAGAGCGTCCCGCAGCTCACCGAGAAAGCCTTGCCTTGCTGCTGGCGCCGCCTGGACCGCAGAGGGCGGGCTGCTGGGCATTTCGCTCATCGCAGCTGCGCTCTACGCCGCGAAGGCCGGCGCCACCGTCTTGGCGGGTGGCTGATCAGCTGTCTTGGCGGTGCTCGTCTGCGGCAGGAAGGCGAGGGTCAGTGCGAGGCCAGCGAGTGCAATGGCGCCGGAGACCAGGAGTGCGAGGTCCATTCCGTTGACGAACGCGGTGTGGGCGGACGCGAGCAGGGCCGGTGCGTGGATGTTTTGCGCAACCGCGACGGCACCGAAGATGCTCTGGCGGGCAGCTGTCGCAGCGGCGGCGGGGAGCCCGCCGAGGGCGAGGTGGGCGAGGTAGGCGGTGGCGAGCAGGCTGCCGAGGACCGCGGTGCCGAGCGGAGCGCCCAGTTTGTTGATCGCCTGCAGCGCCGCAGCGCCGACGCCGGCGCGCTCTGCGGAGAGCTTGGAGAGCGCGGCCGACATCGAGGTTGCCAGCGCGAGACCCATTCCGAACCCCACCAGCGCCGTCCACGCCGCGATGAACAGAGCGCTCGAGCCGACGCCGGTGCGGGTCCCGATCAAAAGTGCTGCGGCGAGGATCGCGAAACCGACCGCGACCGCAATCTTTGCGCCGACCAGGCGCGCGATGCGGTCGGCGGGCAGGGCCGCGAGCACGAGTCCGCCGATCATCGGCAAAAGCCGCAGGCCGGAACCCATCGGGCTTGTGCCGAGCACTCCCTGGAAGTACTGGGGCATCGTGAACAGCACCCCGAACATCGCGAAGATCGCGATCGCCGAGAGGATCACGCCCCAGGTGTATGAGCGCGAGCGAAACAGTCCTAGGTCGAGCAGCGGCTGCCCCTGCGGATTGTGGCGGAGCCGGCCCTCCCAGAAGAAGAAGCCAACGAGCACCGCGACACCGCAGACCATCTCGACCAGCGTGCCGGGGTTGCCCCAGCCGTGCTGGCCCGCCTGGATCAGGCCGTAAATCAGCGCGACCAGCCCGACGATCGACAGGGCCACCCCGACGGCGTCCAGCCCGGGACGCTGCTGCGCGCGTGACGCGGGCACGAGCGCGACGGTCGCGATCAGCGCGGCCACGGCGACCGGCACGTTGATCAGGAACACCCAGCCCCACCAGGCGTGCGTCAACAGCCAGCCGCCGAGGATCGGACCGAGCGGCAACGACACGAACGTCGCCGCCGCCATGATCCCGACCGCCCGCGGGCGCGCCTCCTCGCTGAACATCACCGGCAGCGTCGCGAACCCCATGACCACCAGCCCCGCGCCGGCAATCCCGAGCAACAGCCGCGCGGCGATAAACGCGCCGGCGGACGGCGAAGCCGCACACGCCGCCGAGCCGACCGCAAACAGCGCCAACGAGGCGAGCAGCACCTGCTTGCGGCCAAACCGGTCACCCAACAGGCCGAGCGGCAACATCGCCGCCGCCAACACCAACAGATACCCGGACGAAAACCACTCCAGATCAGACTCCGACGCATGCAGGCTCCGCGCCAGCGTCGGCAACGCCACACTGAGAATCGTCGAGTCCAGGCCCACCATCAGGCTACCCAGCACCAACGCGCCAAGCGCCCACCAACGACGGGCACCAACACCCCGAGGATCAACCTCGGAACCGATCGAATCAGGGAACGAGAGCATCGGGCACGCCGGCCTCCGGGATCAACTGACTCTCGGAAGTCAGAGCGTGCTGCCAGCGCGCCTGGCGCCGACCTCACGATGTATGCCCTCCGCCGCTCAGGCTACTCCGTTTTCGAACGGACGCGAACTTTTCACATCGGCGCCGGCGCCGTTGTCCGCTTGCGACCCCTCCCGGGCTACGGTTGGGCGCGGTTCTCCGCCGCGGCGGCCTTCCAGGCCGGCTTGCGGAAGCGGTGCAGCAGCAGTGGGGGGAGGACCCCGAGGACGAGGATCCCGGCCGCGATCAGGACCGCGTAGATGAGCGGGCTCGTGTGGGCGAGCTGTGACGGGGACACGAATCCGATCAGGAACGCGGTCACCGAGGCCAGCCCGCCGACCAGGCACAGCACGCCCAGCGCGGGCGCACGGTAGCCGCGTGGGTGATCCGGCTGCGCGCGGCGCAGACGCACCGCGGCGATGAACATCAGGACGTACATGATCAGGTAGACCTGCGTGGCCAGTGCCGTGAAGATCCAGTAGGCGCTCGAAACGGTCGGGATCAACGCGTACAGCAGGGCGATGACCGTGATCACGACGGCCTGTGCGGCGAGGATGTGGACCTCGATGCCGTGACCGTTGACCTCCTGGAAGTACGGGGGCAGGTAGCCCTGCTCACGTCCGATTCGCACCAGGCCCTCGGACGGACCATCGAGCCACGCCATCATGCCGGCCAGCGCCCCGACCGCGAGCGCGATCGCGATCACCGGCACGGCGAAGCCGATCCCGAAGTGCGTCATGAAGCTGTGGAAGGCCTGCATGACACCGGCGGTGAAGCTGATGTGGTTCGCCGGGATCACCCACGCGATCGCCAGCGTCGGGAAGATGAAGACCGCCAGCACGAGCGCCATCGCGACGAAGATGGACTTCGGATAGTCACGCCCCGGGTCGTGAAGCTCGTCGACGTGCACGGCGTTGATCTCCACGCCGGCGTAGGTGAAGAAGCTGTTGACGATCAGCACGATGCTCGCCAGTCCGCTCCACGCCGGCAGGATGTGATGGGTGTTGATCGGCGCCGCCGAGTGGTTGCCCTGCGCCAGGTAGATGACGCCGAGGACGACGAGGATGGCTCCCGGGATCAGCGTCCCGATCACGGTCCCGCTCGAGGAGAGCTTCGCCACGAGCGAAGCGCCCCGTGAGGCCACCAGCACGGCGCCCCAGAAGAGCACGATGATGATCGCCGCGGTGTAGACCCCGTTGCCGGCCAGCCGTTGATCGATCACGTAGGCGAGCGTGCTCCCGACGTAGGCCAGCAGCGCCGGGTAGTAGAAGACCGTCTGGGCGAACTGGCACCACACCGCGAGCAGTCCGACCGGGGCCGAGATGCCCTCGCGCACCCAGTTGTAGACGCCGTCCGGCCAGCCGGAGGCGAGCTCCGCCGCGACCAGCGAAACCGGCACCAGGAAGACGAAGGCGGGGAGGACGTAGAGGAAGACGGAGGCGAGGCCGAGCACGGCGGTCGCCGGCGCGGATCCCAGGTAGCCAACCGATCCGACGGTCATCATCGCCAGCGCGGGCCAGGTGATGAACCTCCGCGCCGGCCGGCCCACGGCGGGCGCGGGCGCACCCCCCGGGCCGGCGTCCCTGGCGATGGTCGAGGCGCCGCCGGCCCGCGGATGGCGTCGCCGGTGCACCCACATGGGGGCCCAGTATGACGCCGGGGTGCGCGCTGCTTCGCGGCGGCCGAGCGCCCCGCGAGCGCGGCCCCAACGGCGACCTGGCTCGTCCGCCGACGCGATCGCGCGCGACGCGCGAAGATGTCGCGCTGTGGGCGAACTTCGTGTGCAGACATTCACCGCTCCCGCCTTCCTGGCGCGCGTCGGCGAGGGCGAGGACGTCCCCGCGTCCGGCTGGGCGATCAGGCACGACGGCGACGTGTTCTACGACGGCGTGCAGGTCGGGCACTCGGGCAAGTACATGTTCAACCGCGACCGCGTGACGCCCTACGCGGAGATCACCTACGAGGAGCTCGACACCTGAGGTGATCCGGCGTGGCGGTGGTGCAAACTGCCGCCGTGCGCGATACCTCGTCGAAAGGTCCGTCGACGTTTCTGGGGGCGGTGCGCCGGGACCCGGGCCACGCGTCGGAGCTGGCGGTGCTCTACACGCTGCCGCAGTTCGTCGCGCACGTCGGCGCGTGGCGTGACGGCGTGGTGGCGCAGGCGGGCGCCACGCCCGAGCAGCGGGCCAGGCGCATGGTGCGCCGGGCCGTATCGGTCGCGCGCACCGACGGCGCCGTGTCGGGCAGCTCGTTCTATCTCGGCATGCCGGCCGCGGTGATCTCGATCTTCTGCCACCAGGCGGTGCTCGTGCTGCAGATCGCGGCGCTCTACGGTCGCGATCCGGCCGACCCGGCCCGCGCGGCGGAGCTGCTCGTGCTGAAGGGCCGCGCCACGTCGGTCGAGGCGGCGGCGGCCGCCCTGCGCGAGGCACGGGCGCCGTCCGCGCGCGGCGCGCGGACGCCCCTTCGCCGGGTGCTCACACAGTCGTTGCGCCAGCTGCCGGGGATGCTCGGACTGAAGCTGCGGAGCCTGCACGGCCAGCATCCGATCGACGCGGTCGTCACCGTCGGCCAGTGGGCGAGCTACCTGCTGCCGGTGGTGGGCATCCCGTCGTGCGCGATCTCGTCGGCGCGCGCGACCAGGAAGCTCGGCGCCGACGCGATCGCCTTCTATGCGAAGGAGCCCGCCGGCGCGGGCGCCGACCTCGGCTTCACGTTCCCGCCGCCCCCGTCCGGGCGCCGTCGCCGGCGGCTCGTCGCGGCGGTCGTATCGACGGCGGTGGCGCTGCTGATCCTCGTGGTCGTGCTCAGCGGCGGCGTCGACGGGATCAGGCGCCACTGGCTGCTCACCGGGCTGTGCGAGCTGTTCCTGATCGTGACCTTCGGGCGGCTGCTCTGGACCACGCGGCCGCCCCGCACGCCGGCGCGGGAGTTCGACACGCCCTGAGCGCCGCGCCACGGCGCCGGCCGCCGTGGGGCCGACAGGCGTGCGCCGCAGGGCCGCCGTGGCGCCGGCTCCCAATAGGCTGCCCGCACAGCGATGTTCGCGTCGATCCCCAGCCCGGCGGCCAACGGCTTCCACATCGGGCCGCTCTTCATCCACGCCTACGGACTCGCCTATGTCGTGGCCGTGACCGCGGCGGTGATGCTCACACGGCGCCGCTGGGAGGCGCAGGGCGGCAACCGCGAACTGGTCTACGACGTCGCGCTGTGGGGCTTCCCGGCGGGCGTGATCGGCGGGCGCCTCTACTTCCTCGCGACCAGCTGGAACGAGGTTCCGCCGCACTGGTGGGGGCCGTTTGCGATCTGGAAGGGAGGACTCGGCATCTGGGGCGGCATCGCGCTCGGGACGATCGTCGGGCTCTGGCGGATCCACCGCGCCGGCGCGAGCCTGACGGCGTTCATGGACGCCGGCGCGCCCGGCCTGCTCGTCGCGCAGGCGATCGGGCGGATCGGCAACTACTTCAACCAGGAACTGTTCGGCGGTCCGACGAAGCTCCCCTGGGCGCTGCAGATCTCGCCGGCGCACCGGCCCGCTGGGTACGCGAACTTCACCACCTTCCAGCCGACCTTCCTCTACGAGATGATCTTCGACCTCGCGCTGGCGGCCTTCCTGATCTGGCTCGGCCGCAGGGGCAGGATCCGCCCGCCAGGCCTGTTCGCGCTCTACGTAGCCGGCTACAGCGGCTTTCGCATCTGGGAGGAGACGCTGCGAATCGACCCTTCGCACTACCTCTTCGGGCTGCGCCTGAACCTCTACGTCGCGTCGATCCTCGCGCTGATCGGGATCGTCTGGTTCGTCTGGACCCAGCGCCGCCCGCCGCCCGCCGCGAAGCCGGCAACTTAGGCGCGGAATCAGCCCGGAGCCGAGGCGCGGCGAAGCCCGATGTCGGCGCACTCCAGGCACACCGACTCCGGGATCAGCCCGGCGCGCATCAGCACCGCGAACACCTGACAGCCGACGCAGAAGGCGAAGATCGATTCGAGGCCGCTCGCCAGGATCATCCCGACCAGCAGCACGTCGGCGGGCGTGTGGTCGCCTCCGACCAGCGCGAACAGCGCGATCGCGATCGTGAACGTCGCGCCCATCGCCTGCGCGAAGCGCTTCGGCGGGCCCGGCACGAGCTTGGCCCGGCCGAGGCGTGGCGCGACGAGCCGCGTCGCCGCCTGTCCGAGCGGGCTCAGCTTCGGCCCGGTCAGCACGCGGGCGACGAAGCCGTAGGCGAGGACCGCCGCGATCCAGTAAGCGCCGGTCGCGAGCGTCACGATCGACAGTACGAAGACGACCCCGGCGACGACCCGTGCGGCCTTCTCGTTGACCGGGTTGGGGAAGGAGAGGAGGTTTGCCACGCACCTCAAGCATACAAAGCTCACCAACTCGGTGAGGTATCTGCCGCACACCACCGGTGCGGCCGGCCACGCCACTACGCTGGACGCGATGGAGGCGCAACCGCCGCGGCGGACCGTGGTGATCGACATGGGTTCGAACTCGTTTCGGCTCGTCGCGTACAGCTATGAGCCGGGCCGGTGGTGGCGGCGCACCGACGAGATCTACGACACCGTGCGCCTCGGCGCGGGTCTGCTCGCGAGTGGACTGCTCGCCCCGGATCGGATCGAGACGGCGATCGAGGCGATGGAGGTCTACGCCCACTTCTGCACGGCGACCGGCATCGACGCCGCCGACGTGCAGGCGGTCGCCACGAGCGCGATCCGTGACGCCGAGAACGGGCCCGAACTGCTGGCCCGCGTGCGCGAGCTGACGGGCTTCCCGGCGCGCGTGCTCAGCGCGCAGGAGGAGGCCCACTTCGGCTACCTGGCGGCCGTCAACTCGACCAGCATCGAGGACGGGGTCGTGCTCGACCTCGGCGGCGGCAGCCTCCAGATCGTGCGGGTGAGGGACCGGCGGGCACGCGAGAGCGCGTCGTGGCCGCTCGGCACGGTGCGAATGACCGAGCGCTTCTTCGACCCGCGACGCTCCGCGACGGCCAAGCAGCGCGAGGCGCTGCGCGCACACGTCCTCCAGGAGCTGGCGAGCGCGCCGTGGCTGGAGCGGACGCCGGGATCACTCGTCGGCATCGGCGGCACCGTGCGCAACCTCGCGGCGGCCGCCGCCGCGGCGGCCGGCCTGCCGTCGATCGGCGTCCAGGGAGCGGTGATCGAACGCGGCGTGCTCGACGAGCTGATCGAGGAGCTGGCGTCGCGGCCGGTCAGCCGCCGGGCCGCGATCGCGGGCATCAAGCCGGGCCGCGCCGGGCTGATCCTCGCCGGCGCGGTGGTGATCGCCGCGGCGATGGAGGCGATCGGGACCGAACGACTCGAGGTCACGCATTCGGGCCTGCGCGAGGGCGTGTTCTTCGCGAGCTACCTCGCGGGTGCCGAACCGCCGCTGTTCGAGGACGTGCGCGTCGCCAGCGTGCTGAACCTCGCCGCGCAATACCAGCCGGACCTCGTCCACTGCACCCACGTCGCCGCGCTCGCCGGCCAGCTGCTCGATTCTTTCAATGGCGGGCTTCCGCCCTCTGGGGATTTGGATCTGGTCCAGCTCCTGTGGGCATCGGCGATGCTGCACGACATAGGGGTGTCGGTCGACTACGACGACCACCACAAGCACTCGCGCTACCTGATCCTGGCCGCCGGGCTGCCCGGGTTCAGTCAGCGCGAACTCGCGCTGATCGCGCAGACCGTGCGCTACCACCGCAAGGGAACGCCCGAGCTCGGCGAGCTGGCCGCGTTCTGCGAGCGCAGCGACGAGCAGCTGCTGACGCGCCTGGCCGCGCTGCTGCGGCTCGCCGAGCATCTGGACCGCGGCCGCGACGGGGCGGTCGTCGGCGCGCGGCTGCGCCGGCGCCAGCACCTGCTCGAGCTCGAGCTCGCGGTCGACGGCGACGCGGCGCTCGCGCGCTGGGGCGCGGAACGCCAGTCGGATCTGTTCCAGCTCGCGTTCGGGCGTCCGCTGACGCTCGCCCCGGAACAGTGACAGCGTCCTGGCCGAGCTGCCTGACTGGGTATCTTGAATGGCCGTGACCGAGACCGACAGCACCAGCGAGGTCTACGAGCTCTACCAGCGGGGCGTCGCGCTGCTCGAGTGCGGCGACTTCGCCGCGGCCGCCGTTTCGCTGGCACGCGCACGCACGCTCGAGCCCGACAAGGCCTCGATCCGCGAGGCGCTCGGCCGCGCACTGTTCCGCAGCCAGCGCTACCACGAGGCGGCCGAGGAGTTCGGCGCGCTCGCGCAGGCCGCGCCGACCGACGACTACGCGCACTTCTGCCTCGGCCGCGCGCTGCAACTGCTCGGACGCCACCGCGAGGCCTGCGGGCCGCTGGCGATCGCCGCATGTCTGCGCCCCGACCGCAGCGAGTACCGGGCGTATCGCGACCGCGCTCGCGCCGCCGCCGCTCGCGCCTGACGCCGTCGCAGGCCGCCGCCGCTCGCGCCTGACGCCGTCGCACTCCTGGGCGCCCGTCGGATCAGGCGTCAGACCGGAGGGATCGCGCATGGGAGCGGCGGCGGGGCTTGTCGGGGCGGGCGCAGTCGTTGCCTGGCTGGCGCTCGCTCGCGCACGCCGCCGTCGCCGCGCGACGGTGCGCCTGCTGATCGAGCCCTACCGCAACGATCGCGCCGGCGGCGAGTCGCTCGCCGCAACCTACGCCGCCCTGCACGCGCTGCTGGGGCCGCGACGGACGCTGGCGCTCGAGGTCCACCTCGACCGCCGCTCGGGCGGCGCGCCGCTGGTCTGGTTCGCGGTGCACTGCCCCGCGGCGCTCGCGCACCAGGTGCAGGCCGCGCTGCGTTGCAGCTACCCGAACGTCCGCCTGCGCATGCTGCACTCGACGCCGGACCCGCCCCCGGTCGCGCTCGCGCTGCGCCGCCGCACGCCGCCGCGCGCCGACGAGCCGCCGCTCGAGCCGGCCTCGCGGATCGAGCAGGTCCTCCGCGCGATGGCGGCCGCCGGCGCGCCGGCGACGCTGCGGCTGATCCTGCGGCCGGCGTCCAGCGCGATCGAACGCCTGCACCCGGCGGGCGAGCGGGAGATCGGGCCGCTGCTGTGGGCGCTCCCGCTCGTGCTCGCGCGCGACGCCGTCGGGGCCCGCGCGATCGCGAGCGCGCTCTGCGGCGGCACGCCGCGTCTGGTCGCGCGGCGCGCCACGCGGAGCGACGGCCTGCGCGTGCCGCGCTCGCCGCTCCGGCTGTACCGTCCGGCGGACCTGGCCGGCCTCTGGTGCCTGCCGCCGCCCGAGTTCGGCGCACTGCCGTACGCGCGCCGGGCGGTGCCGCTGGCGCCGGCGCCGCCGGGAATCCGCCGCCCGCGCGAGGGCGCCGGCCTGCTGCGCGACGAGCACGGGCCGGTCACCATCGCCACCGAGCAGCGGCGCCAGCACACCGCGGTCGTCGGCGCGGTGGACCAGGGCAAGACCTCGCTGCTTGTGGCGAGCGCGAGGGAGGATTTGCGGCGCGAGAACTGCGCCGTGATCGTGCTCGACCCGAAGGGCGACGCCGCCGCGGCGGTGCTCAGCGTCGTGCCTCGCACGCGCGTCTGCACGGTGCTGGACATGGCGGCGCCGCGCGCCGGTTTCAACCCGCTGGCGGTGGACGCGCCGCCGGACGCGATCGCCGACCAGGTCGTGGCGGCGCTGCGGGGACTGTTCGGCGACGGCGAGGTCCGCGGCAGCTCCGATCGCTATCTGCGCAACGCGGTGATCGCGGTGCTCGCATGCGAGCCGACGGCGACCCTGTGGGACGTCGCGCGCCTGCTCGAGGTGGGGGAGGCGGGCGGCGCGTTCCGGGCGCAGGTCGCCGAGCGCCTCGTCGAGCTCCCGCGTTATGCGGAGCTCGCGACCTTCCTCGCGCACGAGCTGCCGGCGCAACTCGCGGACGCGCGTTCGGCGACAACGGCGAAGCTCGATGCGCCGGCCAACAAGCTGGCCCGGGTGCTCAACTCGCCGGCCGTCAAGCGGGTCTTGCTGAACGAGTCGCTGCGGATCGACTTCGACCAGCTGATCGAGCACCGGGAGGTCCTGATCGTGCGTGGCGCGCTCGGCGAGATCGGGGCCGGCAACGTCGCCGTGCTGATGCAGCTCCTGCTCGGGATGCTGGACGCCGCGCTCGGCCGGGTGCAGGACCGCCGCGCGAGCGCCGAGCGCCGCGCCGTGGCTTTGAAGGTCGACGAGGCACCGCTCGCGATCAACGCCGCGTTCGCGCAGACACTCGCGCTCAAGCGCTCGGCCGGTCTCGAGACACTCGCCTGCTGGCAGACCGATGCGCAGTGGGAGCCCGAACTGCGCGATCAGCTCGATGCGCTGTTCGCGCACCGCGTGCTCTTCGCCACCGCTTCGGCGAGCGACGCCCGCAACGCCTCCGCGCTGCTGATGTCGGAGTTCTCCGACCAGATCCGCGGCGGCGACGAGCAGCTGGCAAGGCTCTTCTCGCCGGACGTCAGGCTGCATCTGCCGCGCCACACCGCGCTCGCGAGCTGGACCACGCCGGGCGGCCGCGAGCGGCCGTTCATCGCGAGGACGATCCCGCTTGCGCTCGACGCCGAGCGGGTCGACTGGCACATCCGCGCGCAACAGGAGCGCGGCGGCCGCGAGCTGGCCGATCCGGCGCCGCCACCCGGTCCGTTCGCGCGGCCGCCGTCACGCGTCGCGCCGCAGTCGCCCCCCGCGGCTGCGCCGGCGCCCGTGCAGTCGCCCTCGGAGCCGATACCGGCGAGCTACGCGGAGCTTCGGCAAATGGACGGGGCGACGCGCATGCGGGTGCTCACCGGCACGGCGCCGGCGCTGGCCCGACGGCTTTCGCCGGCCGACCGGGAGCTGCTCGCCTGGCTCGCCGGGGCGCGCTGCGCGCTCAGCAGCCAGATCCACCGGCGCTTCAATCCGGCGCGCTCGCTGACGGTCACCCAGCGCCAGCTCAAGCGGCTGGCGGACGCCGGCCTGCTCGCGCGCTTTCAGCTGCACGGCGACGACGGCGGCGGCACGCCGCTCTGCTGCGCCGTGACCGCGGAGGCGATCGAGCGGCTCGCGATCACGTCCCGGCGGGCGCCGGAGCTGAGCGAGCAGGCGCTGGGGGGACTGCGTGGCGACCTGCACGTCGTCGGCTGGCTGCTTGCGCTCGAGGCGCGAGCCGGCGACGCGCTGATCGAGGTGCTCGGCCCCGGGCGGGCCGCGATCGCGCCCGGCGTGCGCGAGCCGGCGGCGCTCGAGCTCGGCGGCGCGCTCCGCGCCCGCGACTTTCTCGCCGGCGGTCGTGACGGCACGCGGGCACCGGTCGAGCGCTTCGTCGCCGTCCGCCCAAGCGCGGTCGCCAGCCTGCGGGTGCCCCATCAGACGCCGGTCGACGTGCTCGTCGTGGCGGACGCCGGCGAACCCACGGCGTGGCTGGAGGCCTACGACCATCTGCTCACCGGCTGGTGGCGGTCGGTCGAGCGCTACCGGCGCGCCGGCGGCCCTCCGGTCGTCGTGGTCGTGTGCGTGGACCGCGCGCAGGTGCTCGCGCGCGTGAACGCGGCCGACGCGGTGCTGACGGCCACGCTCGCGCAGATCGGCGTGACGCCGTCGCAGTGGCAGCGGGGCGGCCGGGCGGGGATCCATTTCGCCGCCGAGGAGGATCTGCACCGGGGCCTGCTGACCGCCTGGCGCGTGCCCGCGTTGCCGCTGCCGTTGCGGGGCGATCGCGAGTGCGAGCCGTTGCGTGGACCGTTCGTGCAGTTGCCCGCGGACGCGACCGCGGGCGCCGCGAAGGCGCCCTGGCGCTGAGCGCAGTCGCCCTCGCCGTCTGCGCGTCGCCGACGCAGCGGCGCGCTAGCGTCAGGCGCTCCCTCTTCCTCCTCCTCGTCTTCTCCGCCCGCCCACCACCGCTCCACCGTCCTTCGTCAACGCCCCGCCGCCGCACCTCTCCGCACTTCCGCATCTCCGTACCTCCGCACTTCTTCGCACTCCCGCACCTCCGCCACCTCGGCTCTCGGTCCGATCTCACCCCGCCCGTCGGTCAAGGCAACACGAACGCAGTCGACATGACTGGAGGGAAAGCGCGAGATGACGACCACCGCCTGCGGCCGCTACCTGACCGGAGACGGGCCACGGGAGCTGGTGATCCTCGACGGCGCTGACGGATCACGCCTGCTGGTCGACCGGCGCGAGGCCGACGGAGCCGACGCACGGCTGCTCGCCCATCTCGCCAGCGACGAACCCGACGCCAACGCATGGCTCGTCTGCCGCGAGTTCCTCGCCGACTCTCGCCGCGGCGCGCGCCGTTTGCGGGCAAGCGACTTCGGCGCGCACGCCGAGGGCGACCGCGACGCGCCGGCCGGCGAGCGGTTCCCACCACAGGTGCTGACCGACGCGGCCGGGCGCCGCTACTTCCTGCGGGCCAGCGGGTCGCCGGCAGAGCTGCGCTGGCACCGCGAAACCCGTGGCGGGGGCGGGGATGCGCTGATGCTGAGCGCCCGCGACGTCGTCGGTGCGCTCGAGGCCTACGAGCCTGTCTGCGCGATCACCCGCGCGGCCGTTTCACGCCACCGCCGCGACCGCGGCGTGTCCGTGTCAGCCCTGGCGGTCGAGCTGCGCCGCATCGAGGCCAGCCCGATCGTGCTGAACAGGGGGCTGCGCGAGGCGGTGCTCGACGCGGTTCGCGAGCAGGGCAGGAGCCTCAGCGCGATCGCGATGTCCTGCGGGCGCGTCAAGCGTGACCGCCGCGGCAACGGCTCCGGCGAGACGAGCTGGCTCGCCCGGCGCGTCGGGCTGCTGCCGTCGAGTCCGGGCGCCCGGCCCAACCCGTGGGTGCACAGCGACACGCTCGCGCTGATCGCGCGGGAAGGACTCGGCATCGCGCCCCGTGAGGTAGAGCTGCCCTGACGGCCGGCGCCGGTGGAGCCGGTGATCGTCACCCGCGACCTGTGCGGCCTGCCCGCGCTGCGCGCCGCCAACCCCGGCGCTGGCGTCGTGATCGTCGCCCTGCGGCGGGCCGAGGTCGCCTCCGCGCTCGACGCCGGCGCTGACATCGCGCTCGCGGGGCGGCTGCGGCCCGCCGAGCTGAACGCCCGCATCCGCGCGCTGAAGCGGCGGATCGACGCCGGCTGGACGGTCGGCCCGCTCGTGCTCGACCGCGCCGGCGGCGCGGTCGTGCTCGATGGCGCGGCGCTTAAGCTGTCCCGGCACGAGCTCGCACTGCTGCGCTGCCTGGCGTCGGCGCCCGGTCACGTGTTCACCAAGGCGGAGCTGCTGGCGCGCTGTTGGGACGCCGGTTCGCGCTCACCGCAAAGCCGCGTACTCGAGCGCCACGCGGCACGGCTGCGCCGAAGGCTCGGTCCTCACGGCGCGATGCTCGTGACCGTCTGGGGCGTCGGCTACCGGCTCGACGCGCCCGCCTGAACCTTCACCGGCGGTGGCCTCTGCGCCACCGCGTCCATCCCCGCGGCAGAGCCGCGGCATAAGAGAAAAGAAAGGAGCCATCGTGCTCGCCTACTGGAGTGCGCCCGCATGCGGGCTCGCAGTGCTGACGTTTCTGCGCCTTGGGCGCGTTAGCTGGACGGCCGGACTCGGTGTGGCGCTGCTCGTACTGCCGTTCGCGGGCCGGCCCGCCCTCGGCTGCGCGATCGCCTCGGTCGTGGCATGGCGGTGGGGAGCGCGGCCGCCGGTTCGCGCCGGGGCGATCGTGATCGGCGCCGACCGGAGCCGGCGCCCGGTGGCGATCCCGCTCGGCGGCGCCAGCGGCAGCCACACGATGATCGTCGGGGCGACCGGGTCGGGCAAGACCGTCACCGAGACGCTGATCGTCAGCCGCGCAATCGAGCAGGGACTCGGCGCGGTGATCGTCGACCCCAAGGGCGACCCTCTGCTGCGCGAGCACGCACGCGCCGCGGCGGAGCGCGCCGGCCGCGCTTTCCTCGAATGGACGCCGTCGGGGCCGAGCACCTACAACCCGTACGGCCACGGCAGTGCCGGCGAGATCGCGGACAAGGCGCTCGCCGGCGAGCGCTACACCGAGCCGCACTACCTGCGCCAGGCGCAGCGCTACCTCGCGCACGCCGTGCGCGCGCTCGAGGCGGCCGGCGAATACGCGACGCCGGCGCGGCTGGTGGAGCTGATGGACCCGCGCCGGCTCGAGCTCCTGGCGCGCAGCGTTCCCGACGAAGCTCACGCGCGGGTGCTGTTCGCCTACCTCGACACGCTCGACGCGCGCCAGCGCAGCGGGCTGAACGGCACGCGCGACCGGCTCGCGATCCTCGCCGAGTCGGAGATCGGGCGCTGGCTGGCGCCGGTCGATGGCGCTCCGGCGCTCGATCTGCTCAACGCGGTGCGATCGCGGTCCGTCAGCTACTTCCGCCTCGAGTCCGACAGGCTGCCGCTGCTCTCGGCGATGCTGGCGGCGGCGATCGTCGGGGACCTGCTGACCGTGGCGGCGAGCTGCCAGGCGGAGCCGGTCGCGACGCTCGTGGCGATCGACGAGTTCTCGGCGATCGCGCCGGACGGGGTCGCGCGCCTGTTCGGCCGTGCGCGTGCAGCCGGCTTCAGCCTGCTGCTCGCGACGCAGGAGCTCGCCGACCTGCGCTCCGCGGCGCCGGCGCTGCTCGAGCAGGTGCTCGGCAACGTCGAGACCGTCGTGGCGCACCGCCAGAGCGTTCCCGACTCCGCGGAGCTGGTCGCGCGGATCGCGGGCACCCGGCCGGCCTGGAGCTCCACCGAGCAGCTCGAGCACGCGATCCCGACCGGCCGCGGCTCGCGCAGCCGCTCGCGCGAGTTCACGATCCACCCCGACGTGATCCGCACGCTCGCGTGTGGCTGCGCCGCGGTCAGCGTGGCGAGCGCCGGGCGCTGCGCGGTCGCAGCAATCACGCACCCCTCAGGTCGAAAGGAGATCAAGCGATGAGCGACAGACGCCCGATGATGCACGGCGGGGCCGCGGGCGGTGACGCCGCCACAGCCTCGATCCTGACCTGGCTCGCGCGGATCGGCGCGGGCTCGGCCGAGCAGCTGGCCGCCGGCTGCCGGCTGAAGGGGCGCGTCGCGGCGGCCCGGCTGCGCGCGCTCGAGCACGCCGGCGCCGTACGCTCGCAGCGCCTCTTGCACACGGCGCCGGCGCTCTACACGCTGACCCGCCCCGGGCTGCGCGCCGCCGGCCGCCCCGAGCTCGATCCGGTCGTCGTCAGCGTTTCGGGCTTCGCGCACCTGCTGGCCGTCGGGCGGGTCGCGGTGGCGCTCGAGCACGAGGGTCGCGAGGTCGGGGGAGAGCGCGAGCTGCGGGCCTTCGAGCGGCTCGAGGGCAGGCCGCTGGCGAGCGCGGAGGTCGGCCTGGCCCACGACGGGACGGTTGCCCTGCACCGCCCGGACCTCGTCTGCTGGGAAGGGGCGCGGCCAGTGCCGATCGAGGTCGAACTGACCGTCAAGGCACCGGCGCGGCTCGCGGTGATCGTGCGCGGCTGGGCTCGCAGCCGGCTCGTCGCAGGCGTCGTCTATTACGCGACGCCGTCCGCCGCACGCGCGCTCGCGCGCGCGATCCGCGACGAGAGCGCCGGCGAGCGGGTCGTGGTCCTGCCGCTGCCGCCGGCCCCGGCGAGGGCCGGCGAGCCGGTGGCGTTCTGCTCGACGAGTTCCATCCCAAGTGCGCCGTAGCGTCGCCGCCCGCACCATCAACACCGACAGGAGGACCTCATGGCCACGATTAACCGGGTAGTGCTGGTAGGCAATCTCACCCGCGATCCGGAGCTGCGTTCGACGGCAAACGGCACGAGCGTGTGCCGAATGCGCATAGCGTGCAGCACCGCCCGGCGCAACAAGGAGACCGGCGAGCTGGACGAGCGGCCCAACTACTTCGACGTGTCCGTGTTCGGCGCGAGCGGAGAGGCGTGTGCGCGCTTCCTCGTGAAGGGGCGGCCGGTCGCCGTCGACGGACGGCTGGAGTGGCACGACTGGACGACCGCGGAGGGCGAGCAGCGCCAGGCCGTCGGGATCGCCGCCGACAGCGTGCAGTTCCTCGCCGCGCGCCAGCGCGGCGAGCAGGGCGTCAGCGAGACCGCCGAGCCGGCGGAGGAGGCGGAGGAGGCGATCGCCTTTTGAGGATCGGGACCGTGATGCCGCGGGCGCGCTGCCGGCGCCCCGCGGCGCGGCCCACGCACGGGGCGCCGGCGGCCTCGAGCCCGCCGTGCATTCCCTGCCCCGCACCGCCGCGGCGACCGTTATCCTGTTTCACACTGGCGGGCCGGGCAGTTCAGCTGCCGCATGGACACGGACAGGTCGAAGGTGACTGTTGTAGCGAAGGGTGTAGAGGAGCGGGAGCGGGTCATCGTGCGGTTCGCCGGGGATTCCGGCGACGGCATGCAGCTCGTCGGCGGCCGCTTCACCGACGCAACGGCCACGCTCGGCAACGACCTGGCGACGCTGCCGAACTTCCCGGCGGAGATCCGCGCCCCGGCCGGCACGCTCGCCGGCGTCTCGAGCTTCCAGATCCACTTCGCCGCGCGCGACATCGTCACGCCCGGCGACACGCCCAACGTGCTGATCGCGATGAACCCCGCGGCGCTGAAGGCGAACATCGGCGATCTCGAGCGCGGTGCGACGATCATCGCCAACGAGGACGCCTTCACCACGCGCAACCTGCAGAAGGCGGGCTACGAGTCCAACCCGCTCGACGACGGGTCGCTGGGCGATTTCGTCGTGCGGCGGATCCCGATGAACACGCTCAGCCAGCGCGCCGTCGAGGGGATGGCCGACGTCTCCGCGCGCGACGCGCTGCGGGCCAAGAACCTCTTCGCGCTGGGACTCGTGTCGTGGCTGTACGAGCGCCCGACCTCGGTCACCGAGGGTTGGATCGAGAAGCGCTTCGCCGGCCGCAAGGCGGTGCTTGAGGCGAATCTCGCGGCGTTCCGGGCCGGCTGGGCGTTCGGCGAGACGACCGAGCTGATCGACGTCCAGTTCCGCGTGCCGGCGGCCCTCGACATGCCGCCGGGGACCTACCGCACCGTCAACGGCACCACCGCCACGTCGCTCGGGCTGGTCGCCGCGAGCGTGCGCAGCGGCCTGCAACTGGTGTTCGCCTCCTACCCGATCACACCGGCGTCGGAGCTCCTGCACGAACTGGCCCGCCATCGCGACGCGGGCGTGCGCACGATCCAGGCCGAGGACGAGATCGCGGCCGCCGGGATGGCGCTCGGGGCCGCCTTCGGGGGCGCGCTCGGCGTCACGGCGACGAGCGGGCCGGGGATGGATCTGAAGGCCGAGACGATTGGGCTCGCGGTGATGCTCGAGCTGCCGATGGTGATCATCGACGTCCAGCGGGCCGGGCCTTCGACCGGCATGCCGACCAAGACCGAGCAGTCCGACCTGCTGATGGCGCTTTACGGCCGCCACGGCGAATCGCCGCTGCCGATCGTCTGCGCATGCACGCCGGCACAGTGCTTCGACGCGGCGATCGAGGCCGTGCGGATCGCCGTGCGCTACCGCACGCCGGTGATCCTGCTGAGCGACCTCTTCCTTGCCAACTCCTCGGAGCCGTGGCGGATCCCCGAGGTCGATTCGCTGCCGACGATCGACCCGGCGTTCGCCGCGCCGAGCGACCAGCCGTTCGAGGCCTATGCGCGCAACGCCGACGGGGCCCGGCCCTGGGCGGTGCCGGACGCCGGGCCTCGAGCACCGGATCGGCGGGATCGAGAAATCACAGCCGGGTGGCGGGATCTCCTACGAGCCCGGCAACCACCAGTTCATGACCGACCAGCGGCGCGAGCGGATCGCGGGTATCGAGGTGCCGCCGCTCGCCGTCGACGCCGACCCGGGCGCGGAGCTGCTGGTGCTCGGCTGGGGCTCGAGCTGGGGCACGCTGCGCGCCGCGGTGCGCCGGCTGCGCGACGCCGGCCACCCGATCGCCCACGCCCACTTCCGCAACCTCAACCCGCTGCCGTCGAACACCGGCGAGGTGCTCGCCGGCTTCAAGCGGGTGCTCGTGGCCGAGATGAACGACGGCCAGCTCGTGCGGGTCCTGCGCGCCGAGTTCGTGCGCGAGATCGACAGCTACGCCGTCACCCAGGGCCGTCCTCTGCTGGCTGCGGAGATGGAACGGGAGCTGCTGAACCGGCTATGAGGCCACGGAGCGCGCGCAGCGGCGTCACAGGACCGGGAGCTGCCGGATGAGTGCCGTCGGCACCACCAACGGGGCGCATGAACTGACCAAGGCCGACTTCCAGTCGGCGGCCGAGACGCGCTGGTGCCCGGGTTGCGGCGACTACGCCATCCTCGCCGCGGTGCAGGGTTTCCTGCCCGAGCTGGGGATCGCGCCCGAGCGGACCGTGTTCGTCTCCGGGATCGGCTGCGCGGGGCGCTTCTCCTACTACATGAACACCTACGGGATGCACGGCATCCACGGCCGCGCGCCCGCGCTCGCGACCGGCCTGGCCGCCGCGCGCCCCGACCTCGCGGTCTGGATCGTGTCCGGCGACGGCGACGCGCTGTCGATCGGCGGCAACCATCTGATCCACGCGCTGCGCCGCGACGTGCAGGTCAAGATACTCCTGTTCAACAACCGCATCTACGGGTTGACAAAGGGGCAGGCGTCGCCGACCAGCGAGCTCGGCAAGGTCACGAAGTCGACCCCGTTCGGGTCCACCGACGCGCCGTTCAACCCCGTTTCGCTTGCGCTCGGCGCCGGCGCGACATTCGTCGCGCGCACACTCGACACCGACAAGCAGCACCTGCCCGCGATGCTGCGGGCGGCGGCCGCGCACCCCGGCGCCGCGCTGATCGAGATCTACCAGAACTGCCCGGTCTTCAACGACGGCGCCTTCGACGCGCTGAGCGACAAGCAGACGCGCGACGCGAACGTGATCGCGCTCGAGCACGGAGCGCCGATCCGCTTCGGCGCCGAGCGCGAGCTGGGCGTTGTGCGCGGCGCCGACGGCGGTCTGCAGATCGCCACCGTGGCAAGCGTCGGCGAGGACGCGTTGCTGGTGCACGACGCGCACCGCGAGGATCCGAGCCTGGCCTTCGCGCTCAGCCGGCTCGCGGACCTCGACGGCGGTGCGACGCCGATCGGAATCTTCCGCGCGGCTCCGAGGGAGGCGCCGGCGGCCGGCCTCGCCGACGAGCTGCTCGCGGCGCGGGCGAGCTTCGGTCCCGCCGGCCTCGAGCGGCTGTTGAACGCCGGCGACACCTGGTCGGTTGGCGGCTGAGCGGCCGGCGCCGATGGCGCTCGACACGCAGGCGCTGGGCCGCGCCTTCGAGCCGCACACCTACGCCGTCGAGCGGGAGAAGATCCGCGAGTACGCGCGCGCCGTCGGCGAGACGAACCCGATCCACCTCGACCTCGACGCGGCACGCGCCGCGGGGCACCCGGACCTCGTCGCGCCGCCGATGTTCGCCGTCGTCTACTGCTGCTCGGCGATCGAGCAGGCGCTGCGCGACCCGGGGGTCGGGATCGACTTTGCGATGCTGGTGCACGGCGGGCAGGAGTTCGAGTGGGGACCGCTCGTACTCGCCGACGACGAGATCACGACGCAGGTCACCGTCGCCGACATCCACGAGCGCGTCGGCATGGGCTTCTACGCCTTCGAGTCGCGATCGCGCAACCAACGTGGCGAACAGGTCTGCAACGGCACCTGGACGCAGATCGTGAGGCCGCGCGCGTGAACGCGTTCGAGCCCGGCACCGAGCTTTCGGCTTTGTGCGTCACGCCGGAGCGCGACGTCACCGCCCGCTACGCCGCCGCCTCGGGTGACCTCAACCCGATCCACCTCGACGACGAGTTCGCACGGTCGGTCGGACTGCCGGGACGGATCCTGCACGGCCTTTACACGATGGCGCTGCTCGCTCGCGCACAGACCGAGGCGGCCGGCGGGCCAGAGCACCTGCGGCGGATCGCCGTCCAGTTCCGCGGCATCGCCGTGCCCGAACAGGAGATCGTGATCTCCTCGGTCGTACGCGAACGCGACGGCGATCGCGCGGTGATCGCCGCCACGGCGACGCAGCAGGGCAAGGCGGTGATCCGCGCAGCGATCGTCGAGCTGGACGGGATCGACGGCTAGGAGCCGTCGCCCGCTTCGTAGAATCGGATCATGACGACGCTCACCCCGCGCCAAGAGATCATCCTGCGCAAGGTGGCCGAGAGCTACGCCGCGACCGGTCAGCCGGTCGCGTCAAAGGCGCTCGCCGCCGACCCGAGCGTGGACTGCGGCCCGTCGACCATCCGCTACGAGCTGTCGCTGCTCGAGTCCCGCGGCCTGCTCGCCCACCCGCACACCTCGGCCGGACGCCTGCCAACCGACGCCGGCCAGCGCTACCTCGTCGACCGCCTGCTCGCGGCGCCGGAGCAGCGCGCCAGCGTCGCGGTGCTGGATCTGACCAACGTCCGACGCGAACTGGACGACGCGCTGCGCGTGACGACCGAGACGCTTTCGGAGATCAGCAACCTGCTCGCAGTCGCCACCGCCCCGGCGCTCGACAGCGCCACGATCCGCCACATCGAGGTGCTGACGCTGCAGCCGAGCGTGGTGATGGTCGTGATCATCACCTCCTCCGGCGCCGTCTCCAAGTTCGTCGGCGCATTCGAGACGGCGATCGACTCGGGCCTCGATCGCCTGGGCCGGCGAGTACCTCAACGAGCGCGTCGGCGGCCTGCCGCTCGGCGCGCGGATGCTGCTCGGCCGCCTCGCGGACCCCGAGCTGAGCGCGCGTGAGCAGGCCTTCATCGACCGGCTCGCACCCGCCTTCACCGACCTGGCGGGCGGCGCCGAGGACGTGCTCTATGTCGACGGAACCTCGCGCCTGCTGGGTGCCCAGCGCTTCGTCGCCCCGGCCGAGGCCGGCGAGCTGCTCGCCCTGCTCGAGCAGCGCGTGGCACTCCTCGAGATGCTGCGGCGCGCACTGCACCAGCCCGGCGTGTACGTCCGGATCGGCGCCGAGAACGACGTCCCCGGGCTGCGCTCGATGTCGGTCGTCGCCAGCGGCTACGGGCTCGCCCAGCGCAAGCTCGGCACGATCTCGCTGATCGGGCCGGTGCAGATGGACTACGCCGCCGCGATCGACATCGTCCGCGCCGGAGCGCGCGAGCTGTCCCGCTTCGCTCAGGACGTCTACTGATGGCGCGCCCGGCAACCCCGCGCGACCCCTACGAGGTGCTCGGTGTGTCACGCGCCGCCGATGACGCGCAGATCAAGAAGGCGTTCCGCTCGCTCGCGCGCGAGCTGCACCCCGACGTCAACACGGAGGACCCGCAGGCCGAGGAGAAGTTCAAGCAGGCGGCCGAGGCCTACGAGATCCTGTCGGACCCGGAGCGTCGCGCCACCTACGACCGCTTCGGGCACGAGGGGCTGCGGTCGGGCGGCTACCAGCCGAACTTCGACCAGTTCGGCTCGCTCGGCGACCTCTTCGAGGCATTTTTCGGCGCCGGCGGCGGCATCTTCGGCGGCACCGGGCGTGGCGGCCCCGCGCCCGGCGGCGACGTCGCCGCCGAGCTCGAGCTCGACCTCGCGCAGGCCGCGGCCGGCGGCGCCTTCGCGGTCAGCTACGAGGCCGTCGACCGCTGCGAGCACTGCCACGGCAACGGCGCCGAGCCGGGCACTCCGATCGAGACCTGCGAGCAGTGCGGCGGCGCCGGACACCGCCAGGCGCTCACGCGGACGCCCTTCGGGCAGGTCGTGCGCACCGTCGTCTGCGAACACTGCGGCGGCGACGGGCGGATAGCGGCGCAGCCGTGCGCGACTTGCCGCGGACAGGGGGCCGTGATGGTGGTGCGCACCGTCACCGTCGAGGTGCCGGCCGGCATCGCGGACGGCCAGCGGGTGCGGATCGGCGGACGTGGCTCAGTCGGCGCTCCCGGCGCACGGCCAGGCGACCTCTATGTCCTGATCGCGGTGCGCGAGGACGAGCGCTTCGTGCGCGAAGGCGACGACCTGGTCACCGCGCTCGACGTGCCGGCGCCACTGGCCGCGCTCGGAGCCAGCCTCGAGGTGCCGACGCTCGCTGCGCCCGTGACCGTCGAGATCGCGCCCGGAACCCAGCCGGGCGAGGTGATCACGCTGCGCGGCCAGGGCATGCCGCGTCTGCAGCGCCACGGCCGCGGCGACCTGCGCGTCGTCGTCAACGTCCAGATCCCACGCCGCCTGAGCGACGAACAGCGCTCCCTGCTCGAGCAGCTGAACGCCACGATCACGGAGGAGAACCTGCGAGCCGACGAGTCGATGTTCGCCAGGCTGCGCCGCTCGCTGCACCTCCACCACCATCGATGATCCGTCTCGCTGTGCGGGTCGCCCGCGCGGATGCCGCGAACGCGCTCGGCGAACTGCTCGCCTTCTCCCCGGCCGGCGTCGAGGAGGTCGACCGCGAGGACGGCACCGTCGAATATGTGCTCTATGGCGCGCCGGGCGAGCTGCCCAGCCACCACCTGCTGAGCGCCAGTGTCGGTGACGCGCTCGTCGAGGTCTCGACCAGCGAGATCGCCGACGACTGGTCCACGCGCTGGCGCTCCTTCCATGTGCCGGTCGACATCGCCGGCACGCTCCACATCCGCCCTCCGTGGGGTCCCCGGGCCGGCGACCGCCACCTGATCGATGTCGTCATCGAACCGGGGCAGGCGTTCGGCACCGGCTCGCACGCGACGACGCGGCTGTGTCTGGAGTTGCTGGTGGAGCTCGCCCGCGACGGCGCGGCCCGCGGCGCGCTGCTCGACCTCGGGACGGGCTCCGGGGTCCTGGCGATCGCGGCCGCCAAGCTCGGCTTCTCCCCGGTCAGCGGCGTCGACCACGACCCCGAGGCGGTCGCGGCGGCGCGCGAGAACGCGGCGGCGAACGCGGTCGACGTCGGCTGCTCGCAACTCGACCTGCGCCACGACGAGCTGCCGTACGCTCCGACTGTGGCCGCCAACCTCCTGCGGCCGCTGCTGCTCGAGCTTGCGATGCGCCTGCAGCGCCCACCGGAGCTGCTCGTCGCCTCCGGATTGCTCACCGGCCAGCTCGACGAGGTGGCGGCAGCGTTCGCGGAGCGCCAAGGTATGCGTGAGCGCTCGCGCCGCCACGACGGGGAGTGGTCGGCGCTGCTGCTGGAGGCGCCGGCACGCGAGCGTATCCTTACCCCGACATGAGCATCGTCGACACCGTCAAGAGCGACCTCGTCGTCGCGATGAAAGCGGGCGAGCGCGAGCGTGTCGCGGCGTTGCGGCTGCTCCTGTCCGAGCTGCAGAAGGCCGCCAAGGACGGCTCCGACGACGAGCTTGCGGTGCTGCGCCGCGAGCGCAAGCGGCGGCTGGAGGCCGAGCGCGCGTTTCGCGACGGAGGCCGCGACGAGCTCGCCGACGGCGAGGCCGCCGAGGCGGTGATCATCGCCGCCTACCTCCCGGTGGAGCTTGACGACGCGCAGCTGCAGGAGATGGTTGCCCGCGCGGTCGAGCGCTCCGGCGCCACCTCGGTCAAGGATCTCGGCTCCGTGATGGGGATCGTGATGGCGGAGGTCGCCGGTCGCGCCGACGGGAAACGCGTCTCCGAGCAGGTGCGAGCGGCGCTCGCGGTCGCGTGAGACGGCAGTTCGAGCTGTCCAACGACCTCGCGGCTGGACTTGCGGGCGAACATGACGCGATGCTGCGGGCGCTGGAGGAGCGCCTTCAGGCGCGCGTCTTTTTGCGCGGCAACCTCCTGACGCTCGACGGCGAGCCATCCGCGCTCGAGACCGGCGCCCGCGTGATCGCCGAGCTCGGCATGCTCGCCCCCTCCGGGCATCCGCTCGATGAGGCGACGCTGTCGGCGGTGATCGGCGTGCTGAACGCCGACCATGCACCGACGGCGGTGCTCGACGACGTCGTGTGGCGCCACCGTGCGATGCGCGTCGCCCCGCGCACCGTCGGGCAGAAGCGCTACGTCGACTCGATCCGTGAGCACACGATCACCTTCGGGATCGGCCCGGCCGGGACGGGCAAGACGTTTCTAGCCGTCGCGCTCGCGGCGGCGGCGCTCAGCCGCAAGGAGGTCAATCGGATCATTCTCACCCGCCCCGCCGTCGAGGCCGGCGAGCGGCTCGGCTTCCTGCCCGGCGATCTGATGGCGAAGATCGACCCCTACCTGCGTCCCCTCTTCGACGCTCTGCACGACATGATCGACCCCGAGAAGGTCTCGCAGCATCTCGAGCGCGGTGTGATCGAGGTCGCTCCGCTCGCCTTCATGCGCGGACGCACGCTGAACGACTCGTTCGTGATCCTCGACGAAGCGCAGAACACCACGCCGGAGCAGATGAAGATGTTTCTCACGCGGCTCGGGTTCGGTTCGAAGATGGTCGTCACCGGCGATGTCACGCAGGTCGATCTCCCGCGCGAGCAGCAGTCCGGGCTCGTCGTCGTCGCCGACATCATCGGCGACGTCGACGGGGTCGAGTTCGTGCGGCTCGGCGGCGAGGACGTCGTGCGCCACCGGCTGGTGCAGCGGATCGTCGAGGCCTACGAGGACCACGCGCAGCGTGCCGCGCCGGAGATCGCGTCCGCGAAGCAGGCGCGCAAGGCCTGATGCTCGAGCTGGACATCGTCGGCGAAGCGCCGCTCGCGCCAGCCGAGATCGAGCGCCTCGCGGCGCTCGCGGCGGCCAGCGCGGGAGTCTCCGAGGGGCATCTCGCGATCGAGTTCGTAGCTCCGGCGCGGATCCGCGAGCTCAACCGTGAGTACCGCGCCCACGACGCCGCGACGGACGTGCTCTCGTTCCCGATCGACGGCGCCGCCGGTGACCCGGGCGGTCCGCGCGAACTGGGGGACGTGATCATCTGCCCCGAGCACACGGTCGAGCTGCGCGAGGCCGTCGTTCACGGCGTCCTGCACCTGCTCGGCATGGACCACGAGCGCGACGAGGGTGAGATGCTGGCCCTCCAGCGCGAGCTTCTGAGCTGGTGACGCGCGCGGGCTTCGTGGCGCTCGCCGGCCGGCCGAACGTGGGCAAGTCGACGCTGACGAACGCGATCGTCGGGGTGAAGGTGGTGATCGTCTCCGACCGCCCGCAGACGACGCGACGCGCGGTGCGCGGTGTCGCGACCGGTCCGGACTGGCAGCTCGTGCTGATCGACCTGCCGGGCGTGCAGCGGCCGCGCGACGCGCTCACCCAGAGGATGGCGCGCCGCGTGACGCTCGAGCTGGCCGACGCCGACGCGGCGCTGATGCTGCTCAACGGCGAGGAGGCGGTCGGGCCAGGCGACCGCTACATCGCCGCCTCACTGGCGCAGGCCGTGGGGCCGGTGACGGTCGCCGTCAACAAAGTCGATCGGCTGAGCAAGGAACGCCAGGCGCAGGCGCTGCTGGCGGCCGCCGAGATCGCGCCGCCCGCGGCCGAGGTGTTTCCGATCTCGGCCCGCAGTGGCCAGGGCGTCGCCGCGCTCGTCGAGCACCTCGTCGCCCAGTTGCCCGAGAGCCCGTTCCTGTACGCGGCTGAGCAACGCTCGGACATGGCACAGGTGGAGCTGCTCGCCGAGCTGATCCGCGAGCAGGTGTTGCGGCGAACCTTCCAGGAGCTGCCGCACGCGATCGGTGTCGTGATCGAGGAGCTGGCCGCCGACGAGCCAGACCCCCAATCACGGCGCGCAGGCGGCGAGCTGACGCGCATCGACGCGCTGATCTGGGTCGAGACCGAGTCCCAGAAGGCGATCGTCGTCGGCCACGGCGGGCGCATGATCAAGGCGATCGGGACCGCCGCGCGCCGCGAGCTCGAGCGCGAGCTCGGTGGACACGTGCATCTCTCGCTCGTCGTGCGCGTGCGGCGACACTGGCGCGCCGACGACGGCCTGCTCGACCGCCTGGGGATCGAGTAGGCGCCGCGCGACGCCGCGAGCGCGTCCTGCGCGCCTCGCCTGAGACAATCAGCGGACGATGGACTCGGAGATCGCCTACGACGAGCGTGGCCTGGTGCCCTGCGTGGTGCAGGACTGGGCCACGGGCGAGGTGCTGACGCTCGCGTACATGAACGCGGCGGCACTGGAGCGCACGCGCGCGACGGGCGAGCTGCACCTCTGGAGCCGCTCTCGCGGGGAGCTCTGGCACAAGGGGGCGACCTCTGGCAACACGCAGGCGCTGCGGGCGCTGCGGCTCGACTGCGACGGCGACGCCGTGCTCGCGCTGGTGGAGCCGGCAGGTCCGGCCTGCCACACCGGCGAGCGCAGCTGCTTTCACCGCGGCGAGCTGGGGCCGCCGGCGCCGCACGAAACGCTCCCGCTACTGGAGCGCACGCTCACCGCGCGGGCGAGCGAGCGGCCGGCCGGGTCCTACACCGTCGAACTGCTCGAGGACCCTCCGCGGATCGGCGAGAAGGTGATGGAGGAGGCGGAGGAGGTCGCTCGCGCAGCCCGCGAGGAGAGCGACGAGCGCGTCGACGAGGAGGCCGCCGACGTGCTCTACCACCTGCTCGTGCTGCTGCACAGCCGCGGCCGGCGCCTCGCCGACGTGGAGCGGGCGCTCGATGCACGTCGACGTTAGCCCCACGCTCGAGGAGGTGGTCGCGCTCGCCGCCGACCACAACCTGATCCCGCTGCGCCACGAGTTCGTCGCCGACTGCGAGACGCCTGTGTCGGCGTTCCTGAAGCTGCGCGGAGCAGGTCCGGCGTTCCTGCTCGAGTCGGCCGAACAGGGCAAGCGGTTCGGGCGCTACTCGTTCATCGGCTTCCGTCCGCGCGAGGTGATCCGCTGGCGGCTCGCGGACGGCGGCGACCCGTACGCGATCGCCGCCGCCGCCGTCGGGCGCTACTCCCAGGCGCCGCTCGAGGGCCTGCCGCCGTTCTCCGGCGGCGCGGTCGGCTTCTTCGGGTACGACCTCGTTCGGACCGTCGAGCCGCTCGGAGAACCGGGCCCGGACGAGCTTGGACTACCGGACATGGCGCTGATGCTGAGCGACCTGCTCGTCGTGTTCGACAACCTCAAGCACACGGTGACGATCCTCGTGAACGTGTATGCCGAGGAGGACCCGCGCGGCGCCTACGCCAAGGCGCAGCGGACGATCGAGGAGGTCCGCACGCGGCTGGCCGGTCCGCTGCCGCCGGTCGCGCCGCGGCCGCCGCGACCAACCGCCGACTTCCGCTCGAACATGACGCGCGAGCGCTTCGAGTCGATGGTCGCGCGGATCGTCGAATACATCCATGCCGGCGACGCCTTCCAGGTCGTGCCCTCGCAGCGCTGGTCGGCGCCGGTCGAGGTCGACGCCTTCTCGATCTACCGCGGGCTGCGGGCCGTCAACCCGAGCCCGTACATGTACTTCCTCGACTTCGGCGACTTCCAGGTCGCCGGGGCGAGCCCGGAGCCGCTGATCACCGTCTCCGCCGGCGAGGTCACCACGCGGCCGATCGCCGGCACCCGGCCGCGCGGGTCCAACCCGCTCGAGGACGCGCGCCTGCAGGCGGAGCTGCTCGCCGACGAGAAGGAGCGCGCCGAGCACATGATGCTGGTCGACCTCGGGCGCAACGACCTCGGCCGGGTCTGCGAGTACGGCAGCGTGCAGGTGCAGACGCTGATGGCGGTCGAGCAGTACTCGCACGTGATGCACCTCGTCAGCGCCGTCTCCGGCCGGCTGCGCGAAGGCGTCGGAGCGATGGACGCGCTGCGCGCCACACTGCCCGCCGGCACCCTGTCGGGTGCGCCGAAGGTGCGTGCGATGCAGATCATCGACGAGCTGGAACCGGTCAAGCGCGGCGGCTATGGGGGTGCGATCGGCTACCTCAGCTACACCGGCGAGCTCGACACGGCGATCCACATCCGCACGGTGGTGGTCAAGGACGGCGTCGCCCACCTGCAGGCCGGCGGTGGCACCGTGGCAGACGCGCTGCCGGAGCGCGAGTTCCTCGAATCGGAGTCGAAGGCCAAGGCTGTGCTGCGGGCGATCGAGCTGGCCGGCCAGCAGAGCGACTGGGAGTAGGGGCGCCCCGCCATGCGCGCCGCGTCCGCGAAGCGACGCGCGGCCGTGGCGCCTCGCTACGCTCGTTGCGTGCGCGTGCTAGTGATCGACAACTACGACTCCTTCACCTACAACCTCGTCCAGTACCTCGGCGAGCTGGGTGCCGAGCTGGAGGTCGTGCGTAACGACCAGGCGAGCGTCGAGGCGCTGCTGAGCAGCGCGCCCGACCGCGTCGTCGTCTCACCCGGACCGTGCACGCCCGACGACGCCGGGATCACGCTCGAGGTGGTGCGCCGCTTTCCGCAGGCGGGGATCCCGACGCTGGGCGTCTGCCTCGGCCACCAGGCGCTGGCCCAGGCGTTCGGCGGCGAGGTGATCCGTCATCTACCGGTGCACGGCAAGACGGGCGTGATCGAGCACGACGGGCGGACCATCTATCGCGGTCTGTCGAACCCGTTGACCGTCGGGCGCTACCACTCACTGATCGTCTCCGAGGAGCTTCCCGAATGCATGGAGGTCAGCGCCCGCGGCGAGGGCGTGGTGATGGGGATCCGCCATCGCGAGCTGCCGGCCGAAGGCGTCCAGTTCCACCCGGAGTCGGTGCTGACCGAGCAGGGCATGAAGTTGCTCGCGAACTTCCTGGAGCGCGGGTGACCGAGCAGCCCAACGAGCTCGTCACCGCGGCGCTCGACGCCGTCGCCTCGGGCCATGACCTGAGCGCCGAGCAGACCGCCGCCGTGCTCGGCGAGATCATGGCCGGCGGCGTGTCGCAAACGCAGATCGCGGGCTTCCTGATGGCCCTGCGGACCAAGGGCGAGACGGTCGACGAGCTGACCGGGCTGGCCCGCGCGATGCGCGGCCTGGCGCTCCGCGTACACGCCCGCGCCGAGAACCTGCTGGACACGGCCGGCACCGGCGGCGGGCGCCGCAGCTTCAACGTGTCGACGACGGCTGCGCTGATCGCCGCGGGTGCCGGCTGCTTCGTCGCCAAGCACGGCAACCGCTCGGCGACCAGCCTGTCGGGGTCGGCGGATCTGCTCGAGGCGCTCGGCGCGCGCATCGATCTCGACCCCGACGCGGTCGCGCGCTGCATCGACGAGGCCGGCTTTGGGTTCATGTTCGCGCCTGCGCACCACCGTGCGACACGTCAGGTGGTGGGGGTTCGCCAGGAGCTCGCGGTGCGCACGATCTTCAATTTCCTCGGCCCGCTGACCAACCCCGCCGGCGCGAGCCGCCAGCTGATCGGCGTCTCGGACGAGCGCTACCTCGAGCGGATGGCCGGCGCGCTCGCGCGTCTCGGCGTGGACCGCGCGCTGGTTGTCGCCGCCGAGGACGGGCTCGACGAGATCTCGGCCAGCTCGCCGACGCGGATCGTCGAGGTCAACGGCGAGCAGATCGTCGCCTACACGGTCACGCCCGATGAGCTGGGTGTGGTGGGCAGCGATGGCGACCTCGCCCCGGGCGGCACGCCCGCGGAGAACGCGGCGCTCGCGCGCGCGGTGCTGGACGGCCAGGCCGGCGGCGCCCGCGATCTGGCACTGATCAACGCCGGCGCGGCGATCTATGCCGCCGGCGCGACGGAGTCGATCCTCGACGGCGTCGCGCTGGCGCGCGAAACGGTCGACGACGGGCGCGCGAAGCGGGCGCTCGAGCGGTTCATCGCCGCGACCCTCGAGCCGTGAGCGTCCTCGCCGAGATCCTCGAGAGCACCCGGGCCGACCTCGCGCGGCGGCGGCGCGCGGTGCCGCAAGCCAGCCTGACGCCCGCCGGCGGCCTGGCGCCGCACGCCTTTCGCGACGCGCTCGCCGGGCCCGCGATCGCGATCATCGCCGAGCACAAGCGCCGCTCGCCCTCGGCGGGGGTGATCCGCCCCGGTTCCAGCGTCGCCGAGATCGCTCGCGCCTACCAGCGCGGCGGCGCGGCGGCGATCTCGGTGCTGACCGAGGAGCGCCACTTCGGCGGGTCGCTCGACGACCTGCGCGAGGCGCATGCCACGTGCACGCTGCCGCTGCTGCGCAAGGACTTCATTGTCGACCCATACCAGCTGGCCGAGGCTTCGTCCGCGGGCGCCTCGGCAGTGCTGCTGATCGTCGCAGCGCTCGAGCCGGCGGCGCTCGAAGCGCTTCACGTCGAGGCAGGTGAGCGCGGCCTCGACGTGCTCGTCGAGGTGCACGACCGCGCCGAGCTGGCGGTCGCGCTCGACGTGGGCGCGCAGATCATCGGCATCAACAACCGCGATCTGCGCGACTTCAGCGTGGACATCGAACGCACCTTCGAGCTGCTCGACGCGATCGGCCCGCAGAGCATCGTCGTCGCCGAGTCGGGCATCGCGTCCGTGGAGCAGCTTGCCCGGCTGCGCGACCGCGGCGTGCATGCGGCGCTGATCGGCGAGCGGCTGATGCGTGAGGACGATCCCGCCTCGGCGCTGCGGGCGCTGCTCGCCGGCTGCGCAGCTGCTGCGGAACCCCTTTAGGAGCAGTTGAGCCCCGGGGATCACACTGCAGCGCGGCCGATGCGACGAATCCTCACCTCACCGTTCTTCGCCGCGCTGGTGGGCGGCGCGATAGTCGCCGCCGCGATGCTGATCGCCGGCGTCGGCAACACCACCAACCAGACGGTCGTCGAGCCGACGGCGCTCGGCGCGGACACCGGTGCGACGACGAGCGGCCAGCCGCCGTGGGGCGCGATCTACCAGCGCGACGCGCCCGGCGTCGTCTACGTCACCGCGACCGTCGTGCAGCAGACGTACTCGCCGTTCGATCTCTTCCCGAGCACGACCCAGGGAACCGACACCGGGTCGGGGTTCGTGATCAACCGCGACGGCGTGATTCTCACCAACAACCACGTGATCGCCGGCGCCGTGAAGATCACCGTCGCGTTCGCCGACAACCAGACCGTCACCGCCAAGGTGATCGGCAAGGATCCGGACGACGACCTCGCGCTGCTGAAGGTGAACCCCGACGGGCTTCACCTCGTCCCACTGCCGCTGGGCAACTCCGACACCGTCCAGGTCGGCGATCCGACGGCCGCGATCGGCAATCCCTTCGGCCTTCCACGGTCGCTGACGACGGGTGTCGTCTCCGCCCTGCAGCGCGAGATCCAGGCGCCGAACAGCTTCGAGATCGACAACGTGATCCAGACCGACGCGCCGATCAACCCCGGCAACTCTGGCGGCCCGCTGCTCAACGCGCAGGGTCAGGTGATCGGGATCAACTCGCAGATCGAGACTGGCGGCGGTTCCGGCAGCGGCAGCGTCGGGATCGGCTTCGCGATCCCGATCAACACGGCGGAGGCGGTGATCCCGCAGATCGAGAAGACGGGCAAGGTGATCCAGGGCTTCCTCGGGATCACGACCACGACGGTCGACCCGGCATTCGCGCCGCTGCACCTGCACGCGAGCTATGGCGCCCTGATCCAGACCGTGCAGAGCCCCTCGCCTGCTGCGCGCGCAGGGCTTCGCGCCGGCAACCTGCTGGTGACGCTGGCCGACGGCGTCACACAGGTCTACAGCGGCGGCGACATCATCGTCTCGCTGGACGGGCGGCGGATCACGAGCGCGACGGCGCTCGAGAACGCGATCGTCGCCGACCGTCCCGGCCAGGTCGTCAGGCTGGGAATCGTGCGCGGGTCGGAGCACCTGACCGTCAAGGTCACGCTCGGAACTCGTCCAGACGAACTCCCGGCCTCCGGCTGAGCGTTCCTCGGCGTGGTGTGCGCGCCGGTTCGCGGGCCCGCCAGACGCCCTGGGGTGAGCGGACGTGAGGGCGGACACACGCTACTTTGTGAGCATGACCGCCGCGCGGGTAAAGATCTGCGGCCTGACTCGCCTGCAAGACGCCGAGCTGGCCGTCCAGCTGGGGGCCTGGGCGGTGGGGATGGTGTTTCACCCCGCCTCGCGGCGCTGCTGCCCGCTGGCCGAGGCGGAGATGATCGGTGCGGCGCTGCACCGCCGCGTCGAGCTCGCCGGCGTGTTCGTGAACGCGCCGCTGGATGAGATCACGCGCGTCAGCGAGCGTGTCGGCCTCACACTCGTGCAGCTGCACGGCGATGAGGGTCCGGCGTTCTGCGCCGAGGTCGCGCGGCGGACCGGCGCGCGAACGATCAAGGCGGTGGCGATCAGGGGCCTGTTCACCGTGCGGGGACTCGAACGCTTCCACACCGATTTTCACCTCGTCGACGGCTATGCGCCCGGACTGCGGGGAGGCACCGGCGAGAGCTTCGACTGGTCGCTGCTCTCCAAGCGGCGCTCGAAGCTGCCGCTGATCGTCGGCGGCGGCCTGGACGCCGAGCGTGTGGCTGCCGCGATCGCTACAACGCATCCCTTTGCCGTCGATGTCGCGAGCGGCGTCGAGACAGCTCCGGGGATCAAGGATCCCCAACGTATGCGGGCCTTCTTCGAAGCCGCCGAGATGGTCGCGGCGTGAACAACGCGGTCGCCCACCGCTACGGGCCCTATGGCGGCCAGTACGTGCCCGAGACGTTGATGCCGGCGCTCGCCGAGCTGGAGCAGGCCTGGATCGAGGCGCGGGCTGCGAGCGATTTCCGGGCCGAGCTGGCGCTGCTGCTGCGCGACTTCGCCGGCCGTCCGACACCGCTGTACGAGGCCCGTCGTCTGAGCGAGCGCGCCGGACGCCCCGTCTGGCTCAAGCGTGAGGACCTCAACCACACCGGCTCGCACAAGCTCAACAACGCGCTCGGCCAGGCGCTGCTCGCCAAGCGCATGGGCAAGCCGCGGGTCATCGCCGAAACCGGCGCGGGCCAGCATGGCGTCGCCGCCGCGACCGCGTGCGCGCTGCTCGGTCTCGAGTGCGTGGTCTACATGGGGGAGGAGGACATCAGGCGACAGCGGCCCAACGTCCAGCGGATGGCGCTGCTCGGAGCTCGCGTGGCGGCCGTCGGCGCCGGCGCGCGCACCTTGAAGGAGGCGATCTCGGCAGCGATCCGCGACTGGGTCGAGAACGTCGCGACGACGCACTACATCATCGGCAGCGCGGTTGGGCCGGCGCCCTATCCGGAGCTGGTTCGCGAGCTGCAGCGCACGATCGGGGACGAGGCGCGCGCGCAGGTGCTCGAACAGGCTGGGCGGCTGCCGTCGCGCGTGATCGCCTGTGTCGGCGGCGGCTCGAACTCGATCGGCATATTCACGCCGTTCGTGGCGGACGCGGACGTCGAGCTGATCGGCGTCGAGGCGGCGGGCGCTGGGATCGAGACCGGACGCCACGGGGCGCCGCTCACCGCGGGCGGTCGCGCCGGGGTGTTGCACGGCTCCCTGTCGGCCGTGCTCGCCGACGAGGACGGCCAGATCCTCGAGGCTCACTCCGTGTCGGCGGGACTCGACTACCCGGGATCGGGGCCGGAGCACGCCTTCCTGCGCGACAGCGGACGCGCCCGCTACGCCGCGGTCACCGACGAGCACGCCCTCGACGCATTCCTCGAGGTCGCCCGCCTGGAGGGGATCATCCCGGCGCTGGAGTCCTCTCACGCGCTCGCCTGGGTGCTCGCCAACCCGGCTGGCGACCTCGACCTCGTCTGCCTCTCGGGCCGCGGCGACAAGGACCTCGCGGAGGTTCTCGCGCTCCGTCCTCTGCAATGAGCGGCGCCGGAGAGCAGCGGATCGCCGCAGCATTCGCGGCCGCGGGCAAGCGCGCCGCGCTGATGCCGTACCTGATGGGCGGCTTCCCCGACCTCGAAACCTCGCGAGCGATCGGCGAGGCTGCGGCGGCCGCAGGGGCCGACATGCTCGAGTTGGGCATCCCCTTCTCGGATCCGCTAGCCGATGGCCCCGTGATTCACGATGCGGCAACCCATGCGCTTGCCGGCGGCGCCGACGTCGCCTCGGTGCTGGAGGTCGCGGCCCAGCTGACGCCGCTTTTGCCGGTGATCGTGATGACCTACGTCAACATCCTGATGGCGCCCGGCGTCGAGCGCTTCCTCGAGCGTCTGGCCCAGCGCGGCGTCAGCGGGCTGATCGTCCCGGACCTCCCGCTCGAAGAGGCCGACGAGATTGCCGACGCAGCGCAGGCCGTGGGGGTCGCGCTGGTGCCCCTCGTCGCACCGACGACTCCCGACGATCGCCTGGCGCAGATCGGCGCGCGCGCTCAGGGCTTCGTCTACGTCGTCTCCGTCACCGGGACGACCGGCGAGCGCGCCGGTGCGGCGAGGTCGCTGGAGCCCCTGCTCGCTCGCGCGCACGCCCACACCGCGGTTCCGGTCGCCCTGGGCTTCGGCATCTCCACCCCGGCGCAGGCCGTCGCGGCCGCGCAGGCGGGGGCGGACGGTGTGATCGTCGGCTCACGCCTGGTCCGAGCGGCCGGCGAGGAGGCCGATCCGGCTGCGGCCGTTGGCCGGCTCGTTGGTGAGTTCGCCGCCGCGCTGACCTGAGCGGCTGCGTCGATGTCGCTCACCGGGGCCTGCGCGCGCGGGCCGTGGGAATGGCCTGCGCGCGTCGTGGCATAGAATCGGCGCGCATGGGACTCGTGCTCGCGACAACCGCCGGCCTGGTCATCTGGATCGTGCTCTGGGCGCTCGGCTACAGCGGGCTCGACTCGGGGCTGCTCGCTCTCGTCGTGATCCTGCTCGGCGCGGCCGGGCGAATCGCGCTGCGCTACCTCCCCGGTGGCAGTGCGCGGACATCGGGTCGTTAGAATCGCGGCCTTCCGGCGCGGTGGTCCGACGCCCGGGCCGCTGTAAAGACGACGTCTGGAACCTCGTTTGCGCAATCACCGAACGGCAGCCTGGCTCGTGTGCGCGCTCGCCGGGCTGCTCGGCGGCTGCGGCACGGCGGCCGCCGTGCACACCGCGAGCGACCCTTCGTCGCCGCGGACGCTGACGATCTACAGCGACCTGCCGACCGAGGGCCCTGCCACCTCGCGGCAGCGCAGCGCGCAGGAGCTCGGCATCGAGCGGGGCGCACGACTGGCGCTCGAGCAATGGCACCAGCGGGTCACCTACGGCCCGCACGGGCGTGGCGGCAGCTACGACATCCACCTCGCGCCGCTCAACGACGCCGACCCGACGACCGGCGACTACAGCGCCGACCTGACGACGGCAAACGCGCAGACCGCCGCATCGGACCCAACGACGGTGGCGTACATCGGCGACTACGACTCGGCCGCGACGGCGCTCTCGCTGCAGGCGCTCAGCCAGACCGGAATCCTGCAGATCAGCCCCTGGAGCCCTTACATCGGCTTCACCGATGCGAACCCGGCCGACGGCACCGGCGACCCTGCGCGCTACTACCCGTCGAGCGGTGAACAGAGCTTCGCCCGACTCGTGCCGTCCGACCTCGTCGAGGCGGAAGCAACGGTGGAGTACATGCGCCTGCTCGGAGTTACACGCCTCTACGTGCTCGGTGACGTCTCGGTGTTCGACGCGGCGATCGCGCAGCTGGTCGCCAACGACGCGCCGATGGCCGGGATCACCGTCGTCGGGCTGCTGCAGTCGATCGACACGCAGACCAACACCCAGCCGCAGGGCTACGCGGCGATCGCGACCGGCGTGGCAGCCGGGCGCCCGGATGCGGTGCTGCTGGGGGCGACGCCCGGAGTGGGGGCGATGGCGCTGTGGCGCGAGCTGCACACGATGGTGCCGCGAGCCAAGCTGTTCGCTCCGAGCACGCTCGCGACGCCCGCGTTCCTGGCCGGCGTCGCCACCGCGGGCGGAACCTGCACGAACGCCCAGGGCGCCTCCGTGACGTGCCGATCGGCGGCGGGTGCGACCTACGTCACGAGCCCGATCCTCGAGCTGCCCCAGTATCCGGCCGCGGCACGGGCGGTGGCCGCCGCCTATCTGCGCCGCTACAGGACAAAGGCAACCGCGTACGCTCTATACGGCTACGACGCGATGGAGGACGTCCTTGAGGCGATCAAGCTGGCTGGCCGGCAGGCCACCAACCGTGCGGCACTGTTGCGCGTCTTCTTCCATCACCTCGGCGTGATCCACGGCGCGATCGGCAGCTACACGATCAACGGTTACGGGGACTCGTCGCTGCGAACGTTCGACGGGTATCGCGTCACGGCCGCCGGTGCGCTCGTGCTCAAGCGCGAGATCAGGCTGCCATGAATGGCGTCCTGCCGGCGGGCCGCGCGAGGTTTGCGTGCCTGGCGCTCGCGCTCGCCGCCGTGCTCGCGGGATGCGGCACGAGCGGCACCGTTCAGGGCGGCAACGACACCTACTCGGCGACGACGCTGACCGTGTACTCCGATCTGCCGCTGCTCGGCCCCGACGGCGCGCAGATGACGAGCATCGTCGACGGTGAGGTGCTCGCGCTCTACGATCAGGGTGGCCACGTCGGCAAGCTGCACGTGAGTCTCGAATCGCTCAACGACTACCCCGACGGGTCGGTGTCGGACCCGCTGCTCCCCGATCCGCTGCGAACGCTCGACGCACAGATCGGCGAGTCGGCGCACACCGCCTCCTCAGACCTCAGCACGGTGGCCTACATCGGCGACTACGACTCGGACGCGACCTGGATCTCGCTGCCGCTGAACAACCAGAACGACGTCCTGCAGGTCAGCCCCGGCAGCTCCTACATCGGCTTCACCGACGCGAACCCGGCGGACCTGACCGGAGACCCGGGCGCGTTCTACGCCTACGGCAGCCAAACCGTGGAAGGGCAGATCATCAGGCGCACGTTCGCGCGTCTTGATCCCTCCGATCTGGTCGAGGCACGGGCGACCGTGAACTGGATGCGCTCTCTCGGTGTGCGCCGGCTCGCCGTGATCGAGGATGCGTCGAACCCCGCCTACGACAGCGTCATCGCCAGGCTCGTCGCTACAGCCGCGCCGTCGGCCGGGATCACCGTCGTGGCGAGCCGCGGCGGGGTCAACACGTCGACACTGACGAGTCCGGCCTCCTACGCCACCGTGGCCGACTCGCTGGCCGGCGCGCGACCCGACGCCGTGCTGCTCGGCGGCACCGCCGACGCGGGCGCCACGGCGCTCTGGCGCGAGCTGCACAAGGTGCTGCCGGCGGCCAGGCTGTTCGCGCCGAGCACGCTCGCGACGCCGGCCTTCCTCGCCGGCCTGGGCGCGTCCGCGAGCGCGACCTACGTGACGAGCCCGATCCTCGAGCCCGGCCAGTACGGGGCGGACGCGCAGCGCGTGTTCGCGCAGTACCGCAGCCTCTTCGGCGGCGCCCCGACCGGCTACGTGCTCTACGGCTACGACGCGATGCGTGACATTCTGCTCGCGATCGCCAAGGCGGGGCCGAAGGCGGCCAACCGCCCGTCCCTGCTCGCCGCCTTCTTCGCGCTTGGGCGCTCCGGCTTCACCGGCGCGCTCGGCGACTACCGGATCAACGCCGACGGCGACAGCTCGCTGAGCGCCTTTGACGGCTACCGCGTCAGCCGATCGGGCACGCTCGTGCTGGCGCGCGCGATCCGCTGAGCGGCGCGTTCAGCGCGCCAGCGCGTCGGCGAGGGCGCCATCGAGCTCCGGGCGCTCGAACGTGTGACCCAGTTCCAGCAGCCGCGCCGGTACGACGTTCTGGCCGCCGGTGACGATCTCGGCCATCGGGCCGTAGAGCAGTCTCAGCGCCGCGGCCGGCACCGGCAGCGCAGCGGGCCGGTGCAGCGCGCGTCCCAGCGCACGCGAGAAGTCGGCGTTGGTCACCGGTGTCGGCGCGGTGGCGTTCAGCGGCCCGCCGAAGCGGGCGTCGTCGAGCGCCGCGAGGTACAGCCGGGCCATATCGCCCAGGCCGATCCAGGAGATGAACTGGCGGCCGCCGGCCACGGGTCCGCCGACGCCCATGCGAAACGGCGGCAGCATCTTCGCCAGCGCGCCGCCGTGGCGGTCGAGCACGACGCCGGTGCGCAGCACGCAGACCCGCAGGCCGAGGTCGCGGGCCGCGAGCGCCGCCTGTTCCCACACGACGCAGACCTCGGCAACGAAACCCTCCCCGGGCGACGAGTCCTCGGTCAGGCGCTCATCGCCGCGGTCGCCGTAGAAGCCAACGGCGCTGGCGCTGACCAGCACACGCGGGCGCTGGGGCGCACCCTCGATGCCGGCGAGGAGGTTCGCCGTCCCCCGCGTGCGGCTGGCGCGGATCGCCTCGCGCACGGCGGGACTCCAGCGCTGCGCGATCGGCTCGCCGGCGAGGTGGATCACGCCGTCGCGACCGTCCAGAGCGGCCGCCGGCGCCGGTCCCGCGAGCGGATCCCAGCGGACCGTCGCGCCGGAACCGGAGCGGCTGAGCACCGTCACCTCGTCGCCACGGGCCCGCAGCGCCGCGACGACGCTGGTGCCGATCAGCCCGCCGCCGCCAGTCACCGTGACCCGCATCGCAGCTGATCCTAGTGGACCTCTAGAGTCACGTCGCAGTGCCCGCGCCCGCGCCCGCGTTGTTCCTGATCGACGGCAACAGCCTCGTCTACCGCGCGTTCTTCGCCCTGCCCGAGTCGATCGCGACCTCGACCGGCGAGCCCACGAACGCGATCTTCGGCTTCGCCTCGATGCTCGTGAAACTGATCACCGAGTACGGCGCGACGCCGACGATCGTGGCCTGGGACGCCGGCACCTCCGGGCGCACGGAGGCCTACCCCGAGTACAAGGCGCAGCGGCGTTCGCGCCCCGACCTGCTGCGCGAGCAGTGGCCGGCGTTCGAGCCGCTGGTCGAGGCCTTCGGCTACCGCAACGCGAGGCTGGAGGGTTTCGAAGCCGACGACGTGCTGGCGACGATCGCGCAGCGCGCGATCGACGAGGGGATCGCGGTCTCGATCGTGACGGGCGACCGCGACGCCTTCCAGCTGATCGACGAGCAGGGGCTGGTGAGCGTGATGGCGACGGCGCGGGGGATCACCGAGACCAAGCTCTACGACCGCGCTGCGGTGATCGAGCGCTACGGCATCGCGCCCGAGCAGATCCCCGACTTCTACGGCCTGAAGGGCGACACCTCCGACAACATCCCGGGCGTCCCCGGCATCGGCGAGAAGACAGCCGCCGAGCTTCTGCAGAGCTTCGGGACGCTCGAGTCGCTGCTGGACCGCACCGACGAGGTCCGCGGCGCCAAGCGGCGTGAGAACCTGGTCACGCACCGCGAGGACGCGATCGTTTCCAAGCGCCTCGCGACGATGCAGCGCGACCTGCCGCTCGAGCTCTCCCTCAGCGACGTTCTCGCCGCCGAGCCGGACCTCACCGCGCTGCGTGAGACCTTCCGTCGCTACGAGCTGCGCGACCCGCTGCGCCGGCTGGAGGAAGCGCTCGGCGGGGTGCCGGCGCCGACGACCGCAGCGGCCGCCGCCGCGATCAGAGTGGAGGAGGTCGCGCTGGAGCGGTTCATGCTGCGCGACGTCCCCGAGGTTGCGGTCGCCGTCTGTCCGCCCGAGATCCCGGAGGGCGCGCTGTTCGGCGACGGCGGCCCGTGGCGCTTCGGCGTCGCCTGGGGCCCGCAGCTCGTCTACGTCGGCGACTGCGCCGGACCGGGGGAGCTGATCGAGGCGCTGATGGGACGTTCGATCGTCGCCCACGACGCCAAGGCGCTCGGCGTCGTCCCGGAAGGGCTGTCGTTCGACACGATGGTCGCCGGCTACCTGCTCGATCCCGCGCGGCGGGGTTACCCGCTGCGCGAGCTCTGCGAGGACCGCGGCATCGACCCCGGGCAGATCGAGCCCGCGGCGTGGGAGGCGGCGGCCGTGGCGGCGCTCGCCGCGGCGCAACGCCCGGAGCTCGGGCAGCGTGAGCTGATCACGCTCTTCAACGACGTCGAGCTGCCGTTGGTCGGCGTGCTGCGCGCGATGGAGCAGGCGGGGATCGCGCTCGACCTCGACCGCCTCGCGGCGATCACGGCCCGCGTCAACGAGGAGGTGGCGCAGCTGGAACGCTCGATTCACGAGGCTGCCGGCGAGGAGTTCCTGATCGGCTCGCCGCAACAGCTCGGGGCGATCCTGTTCGAGAAGCTCGCGCTCTCGCGCAAGCGCCGCGGCAAGACCGGCTACTCGACCGACGCGCGGGTGCTGGCGGCGATCCGCGACGAACACGAGATCGTGCCGATGATCGAGCGTTGGCGGGAGCTCTCGACGCTCGTCAAGACCTACCTCGAGCCGCTGCCCAGCCTCGTCGACGAGCGCTCGCGGTTGCACACCACCTTTGTCCAGACGGTCGCCGCGACGGGCCGGCTCTCATCGGTCAATCCGAACCTGCAGAACGTCCCGATCCGCACGCCGCTCGGGCGCGAGATCCGTGGTTGCTTCGTCGCCGGCCCCGGCTGCGTGCTGCTCGCCGCCGACTACTCACAGGTCGAACTGCGGATCCTCGCGCAGCTCGCCGACGAGCCGGTGCTGAAGGAGATCTTCCGTCGCGGCGAGGACGTCCACACCGCGACCGCGTGCCAGGTGTTCGGCGTCGACGCCGACGCGCTCGACGCCGGCATGCGCTCGAAGGCGAAGATGGTGAACTACGGAATCGTCTACGGGTTGACCGATTTTGGGCTCGCCGACCGCCTGCAGATCCCACGCGAGGAGGCGGCGGTCTTCATCGCCACCTACTTCGAGCGCTTCCCGGCGGTGCGCGAGTTCATCGAGAAGACGATCGCCACCGCGATCGAGCAGGGCTACGTGACGACTCTGCTCGGGCGCCGTCGCCAGATCCCGGAGCTGCGGGCGCGCAACCGCCAGCAGCACGCGCTAGGTGAGCGCCTGGCGGTCAACACGGTGATCCAGGGCACGGCCGCGGACATCATCAAGGTCGCGATGGTGCGCACGGATCGCGCGATCGCGCAGCTGCGCTCGCAGCTGATCCTGCAGATCCATGACGAGCTGCTGTTCGAGGGCCCGCCGGAGGAGATGGACGAGCTGCGCGCGCTCGTGGAGGCGGAGATGGTCGGCGCCTGGGCGCTCGACCCGCCGCTCGCCGTGGATCTCGGCGTGGGTCAGAACTGGCTCGAGGCCAAGTGACGATCGGGCGCACGCTGGCGATCGTGCTGACGGTCTGTGCCGGGGCGCTGATGGCGACGCAGTCCAACGTCAACGGCCGGCTCGGCCGCGGCGTCGGCACGCTGCAGGCGGCGACGATCAGCTTCGGCGTCGGCCTGGTCGTGATCGTGTTGCTGACGCTGGCGTTCGGGGGCGGCCTGTCGTCAATCGCGAAGGCCGGAAGCCTGCCCGGCTGGACGCTGTTGGGCGGTGCGATGGGCGCCGCGATCGTCGCGATCAGCCTGGTGTCCGTCCGCGTGCTCGGCACGGGCGGGCTGACCGCCGGCCTGGTCGCCGGTCAGCTGACGCTGGCAATCGTGATCGACCGTTTCAACATCTTCGGCTTCGGCTACCACGCGCTCGACGCGACGCGCATCGCCGGCGTGCTGCTGCTGGTGGCCGGCACGTGGCTGATCCTGCGGCACTGAGCGAACTGCGGCGGCGCGATCGCCAGATAGTGCTGGAAGGCCCAGCGGCCGATCACCGGCAGGCCCGTGGCGCGAACGGCCGCGCGCAGGGCGACCGTGGCCGTGGTCCGGCCGACGAGGTGCTGCGCCGCCAGCAGGCAGGCGTAGATCCAGGCGTGCTGCGCGCTGAAGGCGCTGTAGCGTTCGAGCGCCTGCTCGCGCGTAGCGCGCCCGGCGAGCGTGTGGCGCAGCTCGCGTCCGAGCGCGAGCGCGAAGTAGAAGGCGGGCCGGATGCCCTCCGCGGTCAGCGGCAGGCAGTGGCCGGCGGAGTCGCCGACGAAGAACACGCCCTCCTCGGTGGCGGCTCGCAGCTTGTGTGGGATCCAATTTCCCTGGAAGTGGGTGGCGGGGACGTCGAGTTGCGTGGCCAGCGCGACGGTCGAGTCCTTGACGTGGTCGCGCGGCTCGAACGATCCGCAGCCGATCCGCAGCTCGCCCGCGGCGGGGAAGCTCCAGCTGTACCCGGCACGCACGAACCGGCGATCGATCCAGATCTCAAGATCGTCGCCCGAGCCATCGGGATGCACCTCGAGCCCGCGTGAAAGGCGTGCGTGCGGCGGCTGGATCGCCGGTGCGTTGGAGAGCACGCGCCGCCAGCCGAGCGCGTCGACGACGAGCGGCGCGCGGAGCTCGCCGCGGTCGGTGTGCACGACGTGCACGGGCCCCGTGTCGATTCGCTCGACGGTCGCGGTTTCGAACTCGCTCGACGGCGATCCGTCGCGCAGCAGAGCGCACAGCGAGCGGTAATCGAAGGTCGAGAAGGTGAACGGCAGCGGCCAGTGGACCGTGCTCCACGCGGTGTGCACGACGAGCTCGGCGAAGCTCTGGCGGATCGACTCGCGCAGGCCGAGCTGCTCGAGCCATTCGGTGGGCGCGGCGCAGGCCGAGGTGGAACGTTCGCCGACGTCGTAGCGATCGACGACGAGCACGTTGGCACCCGTGTCCTCGAGCTCGCGGGCAAGCGTCAGGCCAGCGAAGCTGGCGCCGCAGATCAGCACGTCGCAATCGCGCGCGAGCGGCGTGCGCTGCGCGCCGCGCTTGGTGGCGCGGGTGGGCATCAGCGCCGATCATACGCGTGTGGAGCGCGGTCCGACTGCGGTGCTGCGCTACGCTTTCGCGCGGTGAGCACCCTGATGGAGAACCCCACAGCCAAGATCGTCGAGGGCTCGAATGGGCTTCTGCTCGAGATCGACGGGCAGATAGTCCCGAACTACGACGCGACGATGCGCCCCTTCGAGGAGGGCGAGGTCGTCACAGGGCACGTCGTGCGAATCGACCACGACGAGGTGCTCGTCGACATCGGCTACAAGTCCGAGGGCGTCATCCCGGCCAACGAGCTGTCGATCCGCAAGGCGGTCGACCCGCACGACGAGGTGACGCTCGGCGAAGAGGTCGACGCGCTGGTCCTCACCAAGGAGGACCAGGACGGCCGCCTGATCATGTCGAAGAAGCGCGCCCGCTTCGAGAAGGCGTGGCGGCGGATCGAGGCTGCGGCGGAATCCGGCGAGCCGGTCGAGGGCACCGTGATCGAGGTCGTCAAGGGCGGGCTGATCATCGACCTCGGGGTGCGCGGCTTCCTGCCCGCCTCGCTTGTCGACATCCGGCGCGTGCCCAACCTCGACGAGTACATGGGCACGCAGATCGAGTGCAAGGTGATCGAGCTCAACCGCTCGCGCAACAACGTCGTGCTGTCGCGTCGCGCAGTGCTCGAGGAGGAGCGCAAAGAGGTCCGCCAGCAGATCCTCGACCGCCTCGCCCCGGGGCTCGTCGTCGAGGGGCAGATCTCCAACATCGTCGACTTCGGCGCGTTCGTGGACCTCGACGGGATCGACGGCCTGATCCACATCTCCGAGCTTTCGTGGTCGCACGTCAACCACCCGAGCGAGATCCTCGAGATCGGCGACACCGTCCAGGTGAAGGTGCTCGACATCGACCGCGACCGTCAGCGCATCTCGCTCGGCCTCAAGCAGACCCAGGAGGATCCGTGGCAGCGGATCGTCAACACGTACAACATCGGCGATGAGCTGGCCGGGACCGTGACGAAGGTCGTCACGTTCGGCGCCTTCGTCGAGATCCTCGACGGCGTCGAGGGGCTCGTGCACATCTCCGAGCTCGCCGCCCACCACGTCGAGAACCCGCGCGAGATCGTCCAGCCCGGCGACGAGCTTCGCGTCAAGATCCTCGAGATCGATTCCGAGCGACGGCGGCTGTCGCTCTCCGCCAAGCGCGTCGAGGGCCAGGTGTTGCCGGTGCGCCGGATCGAGCCCGAGAGCGACGGCGAGGCGGCAGCGTCCGGCGACGGGGCCGCCGAGGCCGCGGGCGACGCCGCCGAGGCCCCGGAGGCGACGGAGGCCGTGGCCGAGGTCGCAGCCGAGCCCGCCGAGGCCGTGGAGGCCGTCGAACAGCCCGCGGACACCGTCGAGGAGGTCGTCGAGGAGCCCGCCGATACCGTCGAGGTTGCGGTCGAGGAGCCCGTCGAGCCGGCCGACCCAGTCGAGGCGCAAACCGCGGCCGACGAGCCGCGGCCGACGGGGCCGCAGCTGGACGCCGTGCCCGACGCTGCCGACGGCTCGGCCGAGCCGCCGTCGAGCGCCGCCGAGTAGCGGAGCAGCGGCTCGCCGATGGCCGTGCCGTTCGTCGGACTGACCGGCGGTCTCGGCGCCGGCAAGTCGACGGCGCTCGCCCAGCTCGAGTTGCTCGGCGCAGCGGTGCTCTCGGCCGACGACGTGGTGCACGAGTTGTACGGCGACCCAGCGGTGGCGCGAGCGGTGCGCGAGCGCTTCGGCGACGAGATCTTCGACGGCGAGGAAGTCGACCGCCGCGCGCTCGCCGTACGTGCGTTCGCCGACGAGGTCGACCGCCGCTGGCTGGAGCAGCTGCTATGGCCGCTGGTCGGGCGGCGCGCCGAGGAGTTCCACACGCAGGCGTCGCAGCGGCTGCCGGCGCCGCGCGCCGTCGTGATCGAGGCGCCGCTCCTGTTCGAGTCCGGCTCGCAGTCGCGCTACACGGCCACGATCGCGGTCGTCGCCGCGGACGAGATACGCGCGCGGCGTCTGCGCGGGCGCGACCAGGCGCAGCTGCGCGAGCGTGAGGCGCGCCAGCTCTCGCAGGCGGCGAAGGCACGCCGTGCCACGCACGTCGTCGTCAACGACGGCACCATCGAGGAGCTGCGCGAACAGCTGTCGGCGGTGCTCGATCGGCTCGGTCGCTGATGCGTCGCCGGCGCAGAGCCGTCGCCGTCGTGCTCGTGGTCGCGGTCACCGCTGTCGTGCTCGCGCTGCCCGCGATCAGGCGGATCGTGCGCGACCTCACGCTGCCGCTCCAGTACGCCTCGCTGATCCGCGAACAGGCGCGCGAGAAGCACCTCGACCCGGCCCTGATCGCAGCCGTCATCTACGCGGAGACGAAGTTCGACCCCCGCACCTCACCGACCGGCGCGCTGGGACTGATGCAGATCGAGCCGGCGACCGCCGAGTTCCTCGCGCACCGTTCCGGCGGCACCGGATTCCGCATCGCGGACCTCGCCGAACCAGCGGTCAACATCAGCTACGGCGCCTACTACCTGCGCTACCTGCTCGACCAGTACGGCGGCGACGAGACGCTTGCGCTCGCCGCCTACAACGGCGGCCAGACCAACGTCGACGACTGGCTCGCCAGGGCGCACACCGCCGGCGTGCGCTTCACGATCGCCTCGATCGCGTTCGCGCAGACGCGCGCGTACGTCACCCGGGTCGAGAACGCACAGCGCTCGTACGCCCGGCAGTACGGGCTGTAGCGCCCGCCCGCAGCGGGCGTGAAAGCGCTGGACGACAGCGACCCAGTGGGTCGCCCATAAGAAATTGAGAGCCGTCGAGTCGAGCCGTGCGATCGGCAATACTGGAGGGGGTGCCGGCCTTTCGACTCGACTCCGCGTTCACGCCCGCCGCCGACCAGCCGCGCGCAATCGAGCAGATCGCCACCTGCCTGTCGGCGGGCGATCGCTTCACGACGCTGCTCGGCGCGACCGGGACCGGCAAGACGATGGCGATGGCCGGCGCGATCGAGGCGGTGCAACGCCCGGCGCTCGTGATCGCCCACAACAAGACGCTCGCGGCGCAGCTGTGCAACGAGTTTCGGACCTACTTCCCCGACAACGCCGTCGAGTACTTCGTCTCCTACTACGACTACTACCAGCCGGAGGCGTACGTCGCCAGCCGCGACCTCTACATCGAGAAGGATTCGTCGGTCAACGCCGAGATCGACCGCCTGCGCCATGCGGCGACGGCGGCTGTGTTCGCCCGCCGCGACGTGATCGTGGTGGCCTCGGTCTCGTGCATCTACGGCCTCGGCTCGCCGGACGTCTACGAGCGCAACATGCAGCTGCTGCGACGCGGCGAGACGATCGATCGCGACGCGCTGCTGCACAAGCTCGTCGCGATCCAGTACACCCGCAACGACGCCGTGCTCGCGCGCGGCAACTTCCGCGTCAAGGGCGAGACGCTCGAGGTCTTCCCGGCCTATGCCGAGACCGCCTATCGCGCCGTGCTCTTCGGCGACGACGTCGAGGCGCTGTCGGAGTTCGATCCGCTGACGGGCGAACTGATCGCCGACGACCTCGAGCACGTCGCGATCTGGCCGGCCACGCACTACAACGTCGCCGACGGCCAGACCGAGCGCGCGGTCGCCGCGATCGGCGCCGAGCTCGAGGCGCGCTGCGCGGAGCTCGAGGGGGAGGGCAAGCTGCTCGAGGCGCACCGCCTGCGCCAGCGCACCCAGTACGACATGGAGATGCTGCGCGAGGTCGGCTTCTGCTCGGGGATCGAGAACTACTCGCGGATCCTCGACGACCGCGCGCCGGGCGAGCGGCCGTACTGCCTGATCGACTACTTCCCCGCGCGACTTCGTCTGTTTCATCGACGAGTCCCACCAGACGATCCCGCAGATCGGCGGCATGTTCGAGGGCGACCGCTCGCGCAAGCAGACGCTCGTCGACTACGGCTTTCGCCTGCCGAGCGCCCTGGACAACCGCCCGCAGACCTTCGAGGAGTTCCTGCACGTGACGCCGCAGATCGTGCTCGTGTCGGCCACCCCGGGCGAATTCGAGCGCACCCGCTCGGCGTGCGTGGTCGAGCAGATCGTGCGCCCGACCGGGATCGTCGATCCGCAGGTGGAGGTGCGCGCGACGCGCAACCAGATCGACGACCTGATGCGCGAGATCCGCGTGCGCGTCGAGCGCGACGAGCGGGTGCTGGTCACGACGCTGACCAAGAAGATGGCCGAGGACCTCTCGAGCTACCTGCTCGAGCTGGGGTTCCGTGTGCGCTACCTGCACTCCGACATCGACACGCTCGAGCGGATCCAGATCATCCGCGCGCTGCGACTCGGCGAGTACGACGTGCTGGTCGGCGTGAACCTGCTGCGGGAGGGGCTCGACCTGCCGGAGGTCTCGCTCGTCGCGATCCTCGACGCCGACAAGGAGGGCTTCCTGCGCGGCTCGACCTCGCTGATCCAGACGATCGGCCGCGCCGCACGCAACATCGAGGGCACCGTGATCATGTACGCCGACCGGGTCACCGACTCGATGCGCTACGCGCTGGAGGAAACCGACCGCCGCCGCGCGATCCAGGTCGCCTACAACGAGGAGCACGGGATCACGGCGGCGACGATCGTCAAGGGCGTGAGCGATATCTCGGACTTCCTCACCGCCGAGTCCAAGACCCCGAAACGCCGCCGCCGGGTCACGATGCGGACCGATGAGCTCGCGCCGCACGAGCTCGACAAGCTCGCCGTGGAGCTCGAGGAGGAGATGCTGCTCGCCGCGCAGGAGCTGCGCTTCGAGTACGCCGCGCGGCTGCGCGACGAGCTGCGCGAACTGCGACGGACGCTCGCCGAGGCGAAGAAGGCGACAGCTTAGAAGCAGGGCGGCGCTACGCTCTGCGGGCGCTAGTCGCCCGAGAGTTCCAGGAAGCGCTCGACCGACGCCTCCTGGTGGGCCAGCTGATCGGCCAGTTGGTGCGCGTGATCGGCGGCGCGGTCGAGGAAGTCGGCCAGCGCGTGCTCGGGGTCGTCGGTCAGCGGGTAGACGTGGCTGAGCTCGTGCTGGATGCAGGCGATGCCGAGCGGCGGGCGACCCTCGGCCAACGTGCGTGCGTTGCAGACCGCGACGACGCTGAGCTGGCGCTCGGCGGCGCGCAGGGCGACCGGGATCAGGCGGGGGGCCGGCGCGTCGACCGGGCTGGCGACGCCGCGGTCGATCTCGATCCGCGCCGCGGTGATCTCGGCGAGCGGCTCCCGCCAGACGGCGAGCACGGTGTCGGCGGCGACGAGCGCGTCGCGCAGCGCCGTGGCCTGATCGCGATAGAGCTGCTCGGCCTCGTCGCGATCAGCGGCCTGGGCGAGGTCGAGGTCGCACGGCACGCGCAGCAGGGCGTCGCCGCTGACCGCGTCGCCCGTGCAGTGCGAGCCCAGCGCGACGTAGGTCTGGATCGTCGACAGATCGCGCCGGCCGTGGAAGATGATCGTCAGCCCGTCGCAGAGCGCGAGACCGTCCACGCGCATCGCCACGGCCGCCGAGCTCTGACTGTCGAGCAGCGCACGTCGCAGGAGCTCCTCGGAGGGCTCGTCGCCGCCACGGTGCTGCTCGCTCACGGTGATCACCTCGCTGGTGGCCGATGTGGACGCTGAGTGTAGACGCCGCGCTGGCGGAACGACGCAGTTTGGATGTGGTTTATCTGCCCCGAGCGGCGGGGGTTTGCCTGCCCCATCGAGACGAACGTCTGTTCGCCTCGGTACAATCGGAGATCAGTGCCGTCCGCGAATGAGATCGTCGTCACAGGGGCCCGCGAGCACAATCTGAAGAACGTCTCGCTGAGCCTGCCGCGCGACGCCCTGGTGGTGATAACAGGCCTGTCGGGCTCGGGAAAGTCGTCGCTGGCGTTCGACACGATCTACGCCGAGGGGCAGCGCCGTTACGTCGAGTCGCTGTCGGCCTACGCGCGCCAGTTCCTCGGCCAGATGGACAAGCCTGACGTGGATTCGATCGAGGGCCTGTCGCCGGCGATCTCGATCGACCAGAAGACGACGTCGCGCAACCCGCGCTCGACGGTCGGGACGGTCACCGAGATCTACGACTATCTGCGGCTGCTGTGGGCGCGGATCGGCGTGCCCCACTGCCACGTCTGCGGCGCGCGGATCGCCGGCCAATCGATCGAGCAGATCACCGACCAGGTGCTCGAGCTGGCGGAGGGCACGCGCTTCATGGTGCTGGCGCCCGTCGTGCGCGGGCGCAAGGGGGAGTACGGAAAGCTCTTGGAGGAGCTGCGGGCGGAGGGGTTTGCCCGCGTGCTCGTGGACGGCGAGCTGTGTGGCCTCGAGGATGAGATCACGCTGGAGAAACAGGTCAAGCACGAGATCGCCGTGGTCGTGGACCGGCTCGTGATGCGACCCGACGTGCGCAAGCGGCTGGTCGACTCGATCGAGACGGCCGCCGCGCTCGCCGAGGGGATCGTGTCGGTGACGATGGTGGAGCGCGACGGCGGGCTGGGGGAGACGCTCACCTTCTCGGAGAAGTTCGCCTGCCTGAAGTGCGGCACCTCGATGCCCGAGCTCGAGCCGCGGATCTTCTCGTTCAACGCGCCCCAGGGCGCCTGCCAGCGCTGCACCGGCCTCGGTTCGCAGCTCGAGATCGACCCCGAGCTGGTCGTGCCCGACCCGGAGCTCTCGATCGGACAGGGCGCGCTCGCGCCCTGGGCGGGGAGCAGCTCCGGCTACTACGACCAGATGACGACCGCGCTGGCGGAGCGCTACGGCGTCGATCTCGAGGCGCCGTGGCGCACGCTCAGCGAAGCCCAGCGCCAGGTCTTCCTCTACGGCACCGACGGGGAGCGGATCGAGGTGCGCTACCGCAACCGCTACGGGCGCGAGCGTGCCTATGCGGCCCGCTTCGAGGGCATCGTCCACAACCTCGAGCGTCGCTATCGCGAGACCGATTCCGACCTGGCGCGCGAAAAGATCGAGGAGTACATGAGTGTCCGGCCGTGCCCGGACTGCCACGGTGCCCGGCTGCGGCCGGAGTCGCTCGCGGTGCTGGTGGCCGGGACGCCGATCAACGAGTTCTGCGCGCTCTCGGCCCGCGGCGCGTTGGCCTGGATCGAGAACGTGGAGCTCAGCGACACCGAGCGTCACATCGCGCGACTGATCGTGCGCGAGATCGGCGAGCGCCTGCGCTTCCTGGAGAACGTGGGGATCGGCTACCTCTCGATGGACCGCGCGGCCGCGACGCTGTCGGGCGGCGAGGCGCAGCGGATCCGGCTCGCGACGCAGATCGGCTCGGCGCTGGTTGGCGTGCTCTACGTGCTCGACGAGCCGTCGATCGGACTGCACCAGCGCGACAACGCGAAGCTGGTTGCGACACTCGAGCGCCTGCGCGACCTCGGCAACACCGTGCTGGTGGTCGAACACGACGAGCAGACGATGCGTGCCGCCGACCACCTCGTCGATCTCGGCCCCGGGGCCGGCGAGCATGGCGGGCGGATCGTCGCGCAGGGCACCGCCAGCGAGGTCGAACTGGTCGCGGAGTCACTGACCGGCCAGTTCCTCTCGGGTGCCGCGCGGATCGAGGTGCCGGGGCGGCGGCGAACGCCGAGCGGCGCGATCGAGATCCACGGCGCCCGCCAGCACAACCTGCAGGGCATCGACGTGCGCATCCCGCTGGGGGCGCTGACGTGTGTCACCGGCGTGTCGGGCTCGGGCAAGTCCACGCTCGTCAACGACGTCCTGTACAAGGCGGTCGCGAACCGCCTGCACCGGGCGCGCCAGCGGCCCGGCGCGCATCGCGAGGTTTCAGGGATCGAGGCGCTGGACAAGATCATCGCCGTCGACCAGTCGCCGATCGGGCGCACGCCGCGCTCGAACCCGGCGACCTACACGGGGCTGTTCGACGTGATTCGCGACCTGTTCTCGAAGACGGCCGAGGCGCGGGCGCGCGGCTACAAGCCGGGCCGCTTCTCGTTCAACGTCAAGGGCGGGCGCTGCGAGGTCTGCCGTGGCGACGGACAGATCCGCATCGAGATGCATTTCCTGCCGGACGTCTACGTGCCGTGCGAGCAGTGCCATGGGCGCCGCTACAACCGCGAGACGCTCGAGGTGCGCTTCAAGGGCAAGACGATCGCGGACGTGCTCGACATGTCGGTCGAGGAGGCGCTCGAGTTCTTCAAGCACATCCCGGCGATCCACCGGCGTCTCGCGACGCTGAACGACGTCGGGCTCGGCTACGTCCGGCTCGGCCAGCCGGCGACCACGCTGTCGGGCGGCGAGGCTCAGCGCATCAAGCTGGCGAGCGAGCTCTCGAAGATCGCGACCGGTCGCACGCTCTACATCCTCGACGAGCCGACCACGGGACTGCACTTCGCCGACGTCCAGCGCCTGCTCGATGTGCTGCACCGGCTCGTGGACGCCGGCAACTCGGTCGTGGTGATCGAGCACAACCTCGACGTGATCAAGAGCGCCGACCGGCTGATCGACCTCGGCCCGGAGGGTGGCGACGAGGGCGGCCGAGTCGTCGCGACCGGCACGCCCGAGGAGGTCGCCACGGTCGCAGACTCGCACACCGGCCGCTTCCTGGAGCCACTGCTGGGCGCCGCGCCGACGCTGCGGCGGGGCGGCTCGCGGCGGCGCAGGGTGGCAAGCGCCGCCTGAGGAGCCCGCCGAAGGGGACCGCCCGGCAAGGCGGACGGTCAGGCCGGGTCGTGCCGCCACGCCGCGCGCAAGTGGGCTGCGTCACGCCTTCACGAAGCACCGGCGCGGCCGGCGATCCCCCTCAGCGCTCGAGCCCGGCCAAACCCTCGCGGAACGCCTCGAGCTCCTGCGGATCGATCGAGAAGGTGTGTTCCGCGGTCGGGAAGGTCCGCGTGCGGACCTCCTGCGCGTACTCGCTCACGGCGCTCACCATCGCCGAGCGCAGGTCGGCGTACTGCTTCGCAAAACGCGGCGCGCGGCCGGGATAGATGCCGAGCATGTCGTGGAGCACCAGCACCTGTCCGTCGGTGGCCACGCCGGCCCCGATACCGATCACCGGAATCTCGAGCAGAAGAGTGATCTCCGCGGCGATCGCGGCCGGGATCGCCTCGAACACGACTGCGAAGGCGTTCGCGTCCTGGACTGCCAGCGCTTCACGGGCGAGATCGAGTGCGCGCTCCGACGTGCGGCCCTGCGCCCGGCGGCCGCCGAGCGCAGTCGCGGTCTGCGGCGTCAGGCCGATGTGACCCATCACGGGGATGCCGGCCGCGACGATCGCCCGGATGCGAGAGACGGGTCCCGCGCCACCGCCCTCGAGCTTCACGGCATCGGCGCGAGCCTCCTTGACGAAGCGCTGCGCGGTGCGGACCGCCTGCTCGTCGGAGGCCTCGTAGGAACCGAACGGGAGATCGGCGACGAGCAGCGCAGCGGAAACGCCGCGCCGTGTCGCGGCGGTCAGCATCAGCATCTCCTCGACGCTGACCGCGACGGTCGAGTCGTAGCCGAGCACGACCTCGGCACCGGAGTCGCCGACCAGGACGATGTCGGCCCCGGCCGCATCGACGATCTGGCCGCTCGGGAAGTCGTATGCGGTCGCCATCACGATCGCCTCGCCGCGGGCCTTGCGCTCGGCGATCCGGGGCAGCGTCACCGGCAGGCGCCCGGGCTCAGCGGTTGTATCGGTCTTGGCGGTGGTTGACATCGCGTGGGCCTCCTCAGAAGGCGAGCGCGTCGGCGTGCTCGTCGACGGCGACGATCCGGTTGTGCGCGTCGACATGGACGACGCGCGGGGCGTGCAGGTCGATCTCCTCGCGGGTGTACGCCGCGTAGGAGATCACGATGATCGTGTCGCCGCGCGCCACCAGGCGGGCGGCGGCGCCGTTCAGCTTGACCTCGCCGCTGCCGGGCTCGCCGGGGATCGTGTAGGTCTCGAAGCGCGCGCCGTTGTCGATGTCGACGACGGCGACCTGCTCGTGGGGGAGGATGTCCGCCGCCTCGAGCAACAACCGGTCGACGGTGATCGAGCCGACGTAGTGAAGGTCGCAGTCGGTGACCGTCGCGCGGTGGATCTTGGACTTGAGCATGGTTCGCAACATCTCGCGTCTAGGCTCCGGGAGTTGCGATCAGGTTGTCGATCAGCCGTGCGCGCCCGACGCGCGCCGCCACGGCGATCAGCACGGGGGCGTCAACATGCCCGACCGGCACGAGCGTCTCGGGATCGACGAGGGCGAGGTACTCAGGTTCGATCTCGTAGCGCTCGAGCTCCCGGTGTGCCGCCGCGGCCGCCGCTGCGCTGTCGCGCTCACCCGCCGCGATCGCCGTCGCGGCGCTCCGCAACGCGATCGACAGGCCCACGGCGCGGCGACGCTCGGCCTCGCTGAGATAGGCATTGCGGCTCGAACGGGCGAGCCCGTCGCGCTCGCGCACGGTCGGGCACACCTCGATCGTCGTCGGAATATTGAGGTCGCTCACGAGCCGCCTGATCACGAGCGCCTGCTGGGCGTCCTTCTGGCCGAGGTAGGCGACCTGCGCTCCGACGATGTTGAGCAGCTTCGCGACGACGGTCGCCACGCCGTGGAAATGCTGCGGCCCGCGCCAGGCTCCCTCCAGCGGCTCGCTGAGACCGTCGACCACGACCGTCGTGGCGAAGCCCTCGGGATACATCTCGTCGGTCGACGGCGCGAACAGAAGATCCACGCCGGCGTCGCCGGCGAGCGCCGCGTCACGCGCCTCGTCGCGAGGGTAGGCGGCGAGATCCTCGTCCTCGGCGAACTGCGTCGGGTTGACGAACAGCGACATCACGACGGTGGCGCAGTCCGCGCGCGCCCGGCCTAGCAGCGCGAGGTGGCCCTCGTGCAGGGCACCCATCGTTGGCACCAGGCCGATCGGACGAGGCGCGTCGCGCAGGGCCTCGCGAGCCGCGGCGATCGTGCGAGCCATCGTGGGATGTTCATTCATCACTCGGTCCAGTTCCATGCGGCGGATACCGGTCGCGACCTCGGATCTGCACGGCGAAAGGTCCGTCCCGTTGCGGTGACGGCCCGACACACAGCCTAGCGCCTCGCTACGGGCGGGTCGCGTTGCGCACTACATTTGAAGCCGTGCAGAACGCCACCGATCGACGCGAGACCCTCAAGGAGCTGCTGCTGACCGCCCGCGGTTGCACGCGCTGCGCGGAGCTCGCGGCGACGCGGACGACGGTCGTGTTCGGCGCCGGCAACGCCGACGCCGATTTGATGTTCGTGGGCGAGGCGCCCGGCGCCAACGAGGATCTTCAGGGCCTGCCGTTCGTTGGCGCCGCGGGCAAGCTGCTCGAGACGCTGCTCGGCGAGATCGGCCTGAGCCGCGCCGAGGTCTTCATCGCCAACGTGCTGAAGTGCCGCCCGCCCGGTAACCGCGACCCGCGGCCGGGCGAGATCGAGAACTGCACCCCCTATCTGATCAGCCAGATCGAGCTTGTCGCGCCGCGCGTGATCTGCACGCTCGGAAACTTCGCCACCAAGCTCCTCCGCGGAGACCCGGCCGGGATCACACGCGTTCACGGGCAGGTCGAGGTGCACACGATCGGCTCGCACACGACGCGCCTTTTCCCGATCTACCACCCGGCGGCCGCGCTGTACACGCCGCGCACGATGGAATCGCTGCGCGAGGATTTTCACGCGCTGCCCGGCGTGCTGGGCCTGCCGGCGCCGGTTTCGCCCGCGCACGTGCCGGTCGCGTCCGAGCCCGAGCCGTCGCAGCCGTCGTCGCCGGTGCTCGCCGCGTCCGAGCCCGCAGCCGAGCAGCTGGGGCTGTTCTGAACCGCGTGGAGGTGTATGAGACGGACGGTCCGGCCGCGACGGAGGCCGTCGGCGCAGGCCTCGCTGCGAGGCTGGCGGCGGGCGATCTCGTGCATGTGCGCGGCGAACTTGGAGCGGGCAAGACGACACTCGTGCGCGGCGCCTGCCGAGCGCTCGGCGTGAGCGTGCCGGTGACGAGCCCGACGTTCGCGATCGCCCACCGCTACGCCGGCGCGGGGGGACTGGTCGTCGCCCACGTGGATCTCTACCGGCTGGGCGGCCTCGAGCACGAGGATCCAGATTTATTGGCCGACTACGTCGGCAAGGACAGGATCACCTTCGTCGAGTGGCCGCCCGTGGGCGCCGGCGAGTTGGGGACGCCGCCGCGGATCGCGATCGAGCTCACGCACCTGGAGGGCGACCGCCGGCGGGTGGAGGTGCGCGGTTGAACGTGCTCGGCCTGGACACCGCGACGTCCTCGACCGCCGTCGCACTCGCGCGGGCCGACGGCTGGCTGCGCGAGGTGCGTGATGACGTGACGCCCGGCGAGCGCCCGGCGCACACTGGGCGCCTGCTGGGCCTGATTGTCGAGCTGCTCGACGAGGCCGGGATCGGCTGGGGGCAGATCGGACGCGTCGCGGTGGGCGTCGGCCCCGGCGGTTACACCGGCCTACGAATCGGCCTGGCCAGTGCGCACGGCATCGCCCTCGCGCGCGGCGCGGAGCTGGTCGGTGTCGGCACGCTGCGGGCACTCGCCGAGCCGGCTGGTGCTGGCAGCGTGGCCAGCGTGCTCGACGCGCGCAGAGGGGAGGCCTTCATCGCCGTCTACCGAGACGGCGAGGAACTCGTCGCGCCGCGTGTCTGCCGGCCGGAGGAAATCCCGGGGCTGGCGCTCGCAGGCGGCCCTGGCACGCTGGCACTCGGCGACGGGGCCCTGCGCTTCCGCGACGCGGTCGAGGCGGGCGGAATCGCCGTCGCGCCCCCCGACAGCCGCCTGCACGCCGTCAGCGCGGCAGCGATCTGCCGGCTCGCCATGACCGGACACGCGACGACCGCCGCTCCCGACTACCAGCGGCTCGCCGACGCGGAGCTCGCATTGGACGCCCGTGCACGATGACCGAGCAGCCGTCAGTCGAGATCCGCTCCCTCGCCTACGGCGACCTTCCGGCCGTCGCCGCGATCGAGCGGCGCGCGTTCCCGACCCCCTGGTCGATCGCGATGTTCGTGCTCGAGATGTCGAAGTCGACCGGCCTATGCCTTGCCGCGACGCTCAACTCGAAGCTGGTCGGCTACACCGTGTGCTCGCGCTACGACACCGTCTGGCACGTGATGAACATCGCCGTCGACCCCGACCTGCGCCGGCGGGGGATCGCCTCGGCACTGCTCGCCGAGCTCTATGCGCGGGCGGGCGACGCGAGTGCGCAGTTCACGCTCGAGGTGCGCCGGTCCAATCTGGCGGCGATCGAGCTCTACCAGCGCGACGGCTTCCGCATCGCGGGCCTGCGACGCCGCTACTACCAGGACAACGGCGAGGACGCCCTGATCATGTGGCGCACGCCGGCGACGCTCGAGGGGCGCCTCGACGACGTGCCGGCGGCGGACCCGGTCGCCCACCACCGCCCGTGATCCTCGCCTTCGAAACCAGCTGCGACGACACCTGCGCCGCGCTTGTCGGCCTCGACGGCACGATCCTCGCGAACGTCATCTCGTCCCAGGAGATCCACGACCGCTTCGGCGGCGTGGTGCCGGAGATCGCTGCGCGCCGTCACCTCGAGCTGATCGACGGCGTCGTCGCGGAGGCCCTGGCGCGGGCCGGCGTGGGCGTCGAGGAGGTCTCGCTCGTCGCCGCGACGCGCGGGCCGGGCCTGATCGGCGCGCTGCTCGTCGGCTTCTGCGCCGCGAAGTGCTTCGCCGCCGCGCGCGAGCTGCCGTTTGCGCCGATCGATCATCTCGAGGGTCACATCGCGGCGGCGTACCTCGCGCCGGCACGGTTCGAACCCCCGTTCCTGGCACTGATCGCCTCCGGCGGACACACGCTGCTGCTCGACGTGCGCGAGCGAGGTGGAGGGGTCGAGGTGCTGGCTCGGACGCTGGACGACGCCGCGGGCGAGGCGTTCGACAAGGGCGCGCGGATGCTCGGCCTCGGCTATCCGGGCGGGCCGGCGCTCTCGCGCCTGGCCGCCGATGGCGACCCGCGCAGCTACGACTTTCCGACAGGGCGCAGCGCAGACTTCTCCTTCGCCGGCTTGAAGACCGCGCTGCTCTACAAGACCCGTGAGGTGGACGTCGACGATCCGCAGGTGCGAGCGAATCTGGCCGCCGCCTACCAGCGGGCGATCGTCGACGCGCTCGTGCGCAGGGTGCTCAACGGTCTCGAGCACTCCGGCCGCACGCGCCTGGCACTCGGCGGCGGAGTCGCCGCGAACGCTGCGCTGCGCGCGCGGCTCGAGACGCTCGGTGTCGAGCTGTTCCTGCCGGCGCCCGAGCTGTGCACGGACAACGCGGCGATGATCGCCGCCGCGGCGATCGACAGCCAGGCGCTTCGCTACCCGGACTACCTCGGGCTCGACGTCTACGCCACCGGGGAGGGACCGCTGCGATGAGCGTCGTGGTTCTGTACGGCCGTCCGGGATGCTGTCTGTGCGATGAGGCCCGGGCGGTGCTCGAAGGGGTGCGCGCCGAACAGCCGTTCGAACTCATCGAGCGCGACATCGAGAGTGATGACGGCCTTTTGCGCGCATACCTGGAACGCATCCCCGTGATCACGTTGAACGGCGAGGAGCTGTTCGAGTTCGCCGTCGACGAAAGGATTCTGCGCCAGAAGCTCAGTAGAGTCCCGGGAATGACGGACGACCTTTCCCCGCACGGAGGCGAGGATCTCGCGGCGAGCGCCGAGCGTCTGTCGCTGGGCGTCGCGGCACGGCTGTCGCGCTATCTCCAGGTTCTGACGCAGGCTCGCAAGATGGGCCGCGAGACAATCTCCTCCCACGAGCTCGCCGAATACACGCACGTGAACTCGACGCAGATCCGCCGCGACCTGTCCGGTTTCGGCAAGTTCGGCAAGCGGGGCGTCGGCTACAACGTCGACTCGCTGCTGGCGCAGATCCGCAAGATCCTGCGCACCGCCGGTCAGCACAACATCGCGCTGTTCGGCGCCGGGCACCTCGGCACGGCGATCGCCTCCTCGGAGATCTTCGCCGACCACGGCTTCCGCGTCGTGGCGATCTTCGACTCCGACCACGCGAAGGTTGGAAAGCAGGTCGGCCAGCACGTCGTTCGCCACAACGACGACCTGCGCGCGGTCGTCGACGACCAGGACATCGTCGTCGGCGTGCTGGCCGTGCCGACAGCCGCCGCGCAGGGACTCGCGGACGACCTCGTCGAGGCGGGGGTGAAGATCATCTTCAACTACTCCGACGCGCTGCTCGACGTCCCGCCGGAGACGACCGTCCACACCTCGAGCCCGGCCGTCGACCTGCTGTACGCGCTCTACTTCTACCTCGCCTGAGCCCTTGTCGACGATCGACCTCGACCGCGCCGTCGAGATTTTCGCGGCGTCCAGCGACCTGACCGTCGGGATCGAAGAGGAGTTCTCGATCCTCGATCCGCAGACGCTCGACCTGGCGCCCCGCTTCGCGGAGCTGCGCGACGCGGCGGCGCATGACGATCCGCTGCTGCACAGGCACATCACCGGCGAGCTGATCTCGTCGGAGATCGAGATCATCTCCGGCGCCGGCGCGGATCTGGCCGACGCGCTGCGCCGCCAGCGCGAACGTCGACGCTCGCTGTTCGCGCTTGCGGGCTCACGCGGCGCCGAGCTCGGAGCGACGGGTACGCACCCGTGGGCGGATTACCGTGAACAGCCAGTCATCGACGACGAGCACTACCATCGCGTCGAAGACGGTCTGCAGTACGTCGCCTGGCGCAACAACACGTTCAGCCTGCACGTGCACGTGGGCGTTCGCGACATCGACCGGGCGGTGCGCGTCTGCGACCGGATGCGACCGCTGCTGCCGCTGCTGCTGGCGGTTTCCGCGAACTCGCCGTTCCTCGATGGGCGGCTCGCAGGGCTGCACTCCGCGCGCACGCAGACCTTCACGCGCAGCTTCCCGCGCTGCGGCGTTCCGCACGCCTTCGGCGGCTGGCCGGCCTTTCGGCGCTACATCGAGCTGCTGATCGCGACCCACTCGATCATCGAGTTCACGCAGGTGTGGTGGTCGGTGCGACCGCATTTCTCCTACGGCACCGTCGAGGTTCGGATCTGCGACGTTCAGGCCACGGCACCCGAATCCGAGGCACTGGCGGGCCTGATCGTGGCCTGTGTCGCCCAGGCGCTGCTCGAACTCGACGAGGGTGACCGCGGCGAGCCGCTCGCCGGGTACCTGATCGAGGAGAACATGTGGCGGGCGATCCGCTACGGGCTCGACGGGCGGATGATCGACTTCGCCACCGGCGAGGAGTACCCGTCGGCGGAGATCGTGGAACGCCTGCTGGCGTGGAGTGCGCCGGCGCGCGCCGCGTACCGGCTCGAGCTGGAGCAGCCGTCCGGCGAGCCCAACGGGGCGCAGCGCCAGCGTGCGATGATCGAGGCGGGCGCCTCGATGCGCGAGGCTTTCGAGAGCTGTGTGCGCGCAACGCGCGCGACCTATTCGGAGGAGGTTCCAGCATGAGCGCCGGGCCGCAGGATTCGAACGTCAGCGCCGCCGGCGGCGAGCCCAGCGAGGCGGAGTTGCGCGCGGCGTGGGAGGAGCAGTTGCGCCTGCTCACCCCGGCCGACGTGATCGTGCAGACCGCGGTGTCGCTGATCAGCCTCGCGGGGCGCCGGCTGGGACTGGAGGCGGGCACCGAGGGCGAGCGCGATCTCGGCCAGGTGCGCGACGCGATCGACGGCGCGCGGGCGCTGCTGCCGGTGCTGGAGCGGGGGGAGGCCGGACCGACGCTCGCGCCGCTGCGGGAGGCGATCTCCGCCCTGCAGTTCGAGTACGCGAAGCTCGCAGGGGTGGCGGCCACAGCCGCGACGGCGAGCGGTCCGGGTGGCGGTAACGCCGGCGGTCCGGGCGCTGACGCACCGCCGGCGCCGCCGCCGGCGCGCGGTCCGGGCGACGGCGGCAAACCCGACGCCGGCCCGGCGCAACGCAGCGGTCGCCTGTGGGTGCCGGGCTCGTGAGCCTGCCCTCGCGCCGCCGCGAGCTATAGACTGCTCGCTGTTTGTTACATGCCGGGCGGGCGTGTGATCCCGTCCGGCTTTCCTGTTGTGTCTGGCGGTGCGAACGCTCGTGCAGACGTCATGGTGAGGAGCTGCCTTGAGTAATTTTCTGACGAATCACGGGGTCGTCGTCGCCCTCGTGTGTGCGGCGTGCGCAGTCCTTTACGGAGCGCTCACAGCGCGCGCGTTGCTGGCACTCTCGCCGGGCAACGAGCGGATGCAGAGCATCTCCGCCGCCGTCCAGGCCGGCGCGCGCGCGTATCTGAACCGTCAGTACACGACGATCGCCGGCGTTGGTGTCGTGCTGTTCATCGCGCTGATCTTCGTGCAGAACATCGCGGTGGCGGCCGGATTCGCGGTCGGGGGGCTGCTCTCGGGTTCGACCGGCTACATCGGCATGAACGTGTCGGTGCGGGCGAACGCGCGCGTCGCCGAGGCGGCTCGTGGTGGGGTGCCGCCGGCGTTGAGCGCGGCGTTCCGCGGCGGCGCGGTCACGGGCCTGCTCGTCGTCGGCCTCGCGCTGACCGGCGTGTCGGGCTACTACGGCGTGCTCACCGCGATCTTCCACGACAGCCCGAAGACGGCGATCGATGCGCTGATCGGTCTCGGCTTCGGCGGTTCGCTGATCTCCGTGTTCGCGCGGCTCGGCGGCGGCATCTTCACCAAGGCAGCGGACGTCGGCGCCGACCTCGTCGGCAAGGTCGAGGCGGGCATCCCGGAGGACGATCCCCGTAACCCGGCGGTGATCGCCGACAACGTTGGCGACAACGTCGGCGACTGCGCCGGCATGGCTGCGGACCTGTTCGAGACGTACGCGGTGACGGCCGTGGCGGTGATGCTGCTCGGCGTGCTCACGTTCAGCCAGAGCACGCGCGTTGCGCTCTTCCCGCTGCTGTTGGGCGGCGTCGCGATCGTCGCCTCGATCATCGGCACCTTCTTCGTGCGCTCCAGCGTCGGCAACGTCGAGCGCGCGCTCTACAAGGGCCTGATCGCCTCGGCCGTGATCGCCGCCGCGGCGTTTGCACCGATCACCTACTGGCTGATGCACGGCGTCGTGCTCAAGAGCGGCACCGGCGCTCCCGGCTGGGTCAAGCTCTACCTGTGCGCGCTGGTGGGCATCGTTGTGACGGCCTGCCTGTTCGTGTTGACCGACTACTACACCTCGACGCGCTTCTCGCCCGTCAAGAAGACCTCGAAAGCCTCGCTGACCGGTCACGCGACGAACATCATCCAGGGCTTCGCCTCGGGCCTGCAGGCGACGGCGCTGCCGGCGATCGTGCTGGTGCTCGGCATCCTGGTGTCGTGGAAGCTCGCCGGCGGTGGGACGACCGGCATCTACGGCATCGGCGTCGCCGTGATGGGTCAGCTGTCGCTGACCGGCCTGATCGTGGCGCTCGACGCGTTCGGCCCGATCACGGACAATGCCGGCGGGATCGCCGAGATGGCAGACCTGCCCGAGGAGGTCCGCAATGTCACCGACCCGCTCGACGCGGTCGGCAACACCACGAAAGCCGTGACGAAGGGCTACGCGATCGGTTCGGCGGTGCTTGCCGCGGTCGTGCTGTTCGCCGGCTTCAAGGACGAGCTGGCGGCAAAGGGCCACGTCTACTCCTTCTCGATCAGCTCTCCGCCCGTGCTGATCGGCCTGATCATCGGCGGGATGATGGTGTGCCTCTTCGCGTCGCTGTCGATCGAGGCCGTCGGGCGCGCCGGTGGAGCCGTCGTCGAGGAGGTTCGCCGGCAGTTCCGCGAGAAGCCGGGGATCATGGACGGAACCGAGCAGCCCGACTACGCGACCTGCGTCGACATCGTCACCCGCACCGCGCAGCGCGAGATGATCCTGCCCTCGCTGCTGCCGATCGTGCTGACGCTGATCGTCGGTCTGATCGACGTCCAGGCACTAGGAGGGATGCTGATCGGCGTGATCGTCGTCGGCTTCTTCTTCGCCGTGCTGATGACGGCCGGCGGCGGCGCGTGGGACAACGCCAAGAAGCTGATCGAGGACGGCGCCTACGGCGGCAAGGGCTCTGACGCCCACGCGGCGTCCGTCACCGGCGACACGGTGGGCGACCCGTTCAAGGACACGGCCGGGCCTGCGATCAACCCGATGATCAAGGTCGCGAACATCGTTGCGATCCTGATCATCCCCCTGATCACGTAGCGCCGATGACACGCCGACCGTCGCCGCAAGGACGAGGGCGCGCCGTCCACGATGGCGTCACGCGGGTCCTGTCGGCGGCGATGATCGTGCTCGGCGTGCTGCTGATCGCGCGCGGCGCGCTGCTCGCCGTCGTGCTCGGTTTCGCCATGGTCGCCGCCGGAGCGGGCCGCCTGTGGGTCGTCGCGCAGCAGCGCCGGCGACGATGAGCGACTCCTGGGGCCAGGGGTCGGGCTCGATCGGCTGGACGCGGCTTGGGGTCATCATCTGGACGTCGCTGGCGAGCTCGATCTACTTCTCGCTGGGCATCGTGTCCGGGCACGCGCTCGGTCTCACGCCGCTCGTCTACCTGGCCGCGGGGCTGTTCTTCGCGCTGACCGCGATGACCTACCTCGAGGGCGCCAAGATGCATCCCGACCGTGCCGGCTCGACGGTCTTCGCCCGCTACGCGTTCAACGAGCTCGTCAGCTTCGTCGCAGCCGCCGCGGTGCTGCTCGACTACGTGATCCTGATCGCCGTCTGCGCGCTCACGGCCGCGGACTACCTGGCCACGTTCATCCCGGCGTTCGGCCACGGTGCTCCGCGCGTCGCTCTCGCGCTGGCCGTCGTCGCCTACGTCGCGATCGTGAACATCCTCGGCCTCTCCTCGCTGCGCCGAGCTCGCCGGATCCTCGCGATCGTCGCACTCGACGTGGTCATCCAGCTGGTCGTGATCGTGATCGGGCTGGTGCTGTTCTTCCATCTGCCGACGATCACCGGGCACATCCGCCTGGGCACCGCGCCGACGTGGTCGGGCGTGATCTACGCGCTCGCGATCACGACCGTCGCCTTCATGAGCCTCGAATCGGCGTCCGGCCTCTCCGGCGAGCTTGCGGTGAGCCGCACCGGCATTCGCCGCATCACCTGGGGCGCCAGCCTCACGATCCTGGTCGTCTACGTGGGCATGGCGGTCGTGGCGGTGACGGCCGTGCCGATCGTGGGCGGACACTCGTTGCTCGCCACGAGCCACCTCGGCGCGCCGGTGATCGGAATCGTCGAGCGCTTCCACCCGCCCGCGCTCGCCGACGCGCTGAAGTACACCGTGGCAGCGGCAGCCGCTCTGACCCTGATCGCCGCCGCGCGGTCGGCGATGCTCGGCCTTTCGCGCCTCGCCTTCTCGCTCGCGACCAATCGGCAGATCCCGAGCGCGCTGGGGCGCCTGCATCCGCAGCGCGCGACGCCGTTCGTGCTGATCGGCCTGGCTGCGATCGTCGCCGGCGCGCTCGTGGCCACGGGCGACCTCAACCTCCTCTTCGGGATCTTTGCGTTCGGCGCGATGCTCGCCTTCACGATCGCCCACCTCTCGATCTGCGTGCTTCGCTACCGCGAGCCCGACCGGCCGCGGCCGTACCGGATGCCGGGCGGGATCAACTTGCGGGGCGGCGTGCTGCCGCTGCCGGCGGCGCTCGGCGCGCTGCTCTCGGGTGCCGGCTGGATCACCGTGATCGTGCTGCACTCAGGCGCCCGTTACGTGGGGCTCGCCTGGGTGCTCGCCGGCATCGTCTTCTTCGTCCTCTACCGCAAGCGTGAGGGCCGAGCCGTTGGCGCGCGCGTCACCGTGCCGGAGGCCGTGCTGCGTGCCCGCGCGCCCGAGCGTGACTTCGGCTCGATCCTCGTGCCGCTGCTCGGCGGCGAGCTCGACGACGATCTCGTCCAGACCGCGGCGCTGCTCGTCTCCTCGGAGAGCGCCGACGAAGCGGCGATCGACCGGGCGACGATCGAGGCGATCTGGATCTTCCGTGTGCCGATGTCGCTGCCGCTTGATGCGCCGCTGCCCGAGCCGCAGCTGAAGGCGGCGCGGGCGGCGCTCGCGCGCGCGAAGCGCGTCGGCGAGGAGTACGGCGGCGTCGAGGTCGCAACCGCCACGGTCCGGGCCCGGCGCTTCGGCCAGGCGATCATCGACGAGGCCCGCCGGCGTGGCGTTGAGGCGATCGTGCTCGCGGCCGATGAGACGGCCCGCAGCCGCGCAGGGTCCCTGCTCGGCGGGCGAACGCTGGTCGGCGAGAGCACCGTTTCGGAGACGATTCGCTACGTCGTCGACCGTGCTCGTTGCCGCGTTATCCTCACGGCTCCTGCGCGCACGCCTGCGCCGGTGCGCGCCGGAGCGCCCGACCAGTAGCATCAGGCCCGATGTTCGTGTTGATCGTCGGAGCGGGCCGCGTGGGATCCGCCGTCGCCAAGCGTGCCCTTGCGCAGGGCCACGAGGTGTCCGTCTTGGACGAGGACCCGCTCTCGCACGAGCGGCTTGTCGAGGTCGAGGGTCAGACCTGGGAGGACGCCGGCGGCATCTTCACGGTCGGCACCGCGCTTGAGGTCGACGCGCTGATCGAGGCGGGCGTCCAGCGGGCCGACGTGTTCATCGCGTCCACCGACGGCGACAACACCAACCTGACGGTGGCGCAGATCGTCAAGCGCCGCTTCGGCATCGAAAAGGTGCTCTGCCGCGTGATGGACCCGGCGCGCGCCGCCTGGTATGCCGAGCAGGGCCTGCACACGATCTCGCCGACGCAGCACGCGATCGAGATGTTCGAGCAGGCGCTCGGAGCGGAGCAGTAGCGGTGTACGTGATCGTCGTCGGGTCCGGCAAGGTCGGACTCAACCTGAGTCGCGAGCTGATCGCGAAAGGACACGAGGTGACGCTGCTGGAGGCGGACCGCCGGCGCTACCTGGTCGTCGAGGAGGAGCTCGAGCACGCGGTCCAGTACGGCGACGCGACCGAGCTGTGGGTCCTGGAGCGCGCCGGAATCCAGCGCGCCGACCTGGTGGTCGCGGTGACCGGCGACGACGAGGACAACATGCTGGTCTGCCAGGTGGCGAAGGAGAAGTACCTCTGCGAGCGCGTGATCGCCCGCGTCAACAACCCGCGCAACCTGCAGCACTTCAAGCTGCTCGGGATTCAGCCGGTGGTCTCGGCGACGGATCTGATCCTGCGCCTGATCGAGCACGAGGTGCCCCGATACGGCCTCGTCCATCTGCTCGCGCTCGAGGAGGAGCGGCTCGAGATCATCGAACTGGAGGTGCAGGAGGCGGCGCCGGCGGCGTCCAAGCGCGTGGCCGATGTCGCGCTGCCGCAGGGCAGCCTGATCATCTCCGTGCTGCGCGACGGGCGCGGCTTCGTGCCGACCGCCGACACGGTCGTCGAAGCCGGCGATCAGGTCCTGCTCGTGCTCGACTCTGGCCTCGAGGACCAGATCACGCCGGTGTTCGCACCGGACTGATCGAACAGACGTCGATCTTCGGTGGGGGAGTGCTCGCGTTGCGGGTACCCTCGCGGAGATGCGACGAGGTTTCCAGCTGCTCGGTTGTGCCGGTGTGCTCGCCTTCGCGCTGTCGGCCAACGCTTCGGCGACAAGCGTCGGTTCGACGGCGAACCTGCGCGCCGCCGCGTCGACCGTGATCACGGCGGAGCTCAGCCGCGACGGGGCCGCCGCCTGCGGCAAGCTCTACGCGCCGCTGACGACGACCGTCGGCGGCAGGACCTGCGCGCAGCGCTGGGATGCCCGCAGCGCTCGTCTGCTGGCCAAGCCCGGCGGCCGTGCCCTGCTGCGCGCCGACCTGCGCGCGGCGGCGACGGCGCCGGTCACATTCGACGGCCTCTACGCGACGATCGCGCTGCCACACCCGCTGCTCGGCGGCACGACGCGCTTCTACTGGACCGCCGCCTGCTGGATGCTGATGAGCTGAGCGGCGTGGCGCTCACGCCACTGGCCGCGGCCGGCGCGTGGCGCGCGAGCGGGGCGACCGTGGCGGACCGGCGTCAACTGCGGGACAGGGACTCGAACCCCAAATTTCTGCTCCAGAGGCAGACGTGTTGCCGATTACACCATCCCGCAAAGCGTGGCTCTGCGACCGCCGCACCGTTCGACGGTTCGGTGGGCCGCGACCCTGCTCGATTATAGATCGCCGGGTTGCCCGCTCAGAGCCAGCGGCGGGGAGGATCGGCGCCTCGCGCCGGTCGGTGGGTCGCAGCCGCCTCGCTCACGCCTCGCCGAGCGGCTGGCGCAGGAAGCGGATCATCAGCACGACGCCGACGATCAGCCAGATCCCGAGCACGAGCACGTCGTTGCCCTTGATCCCCGAGCCGGTCGTGGCGGGGTTGAACGCATACTGCAGGGCGTCGGCGAGGGCGTGGACGGGGAAAACCTCGGCGACGTGGCGCAGCCATGCGGGCTCGTTGTCGGTCACGAACCAGATCCCCGAGATGAAGGTCAAAGGGAGGATCGCGAAGTTGAGCACCGCCGGCGCAGCGTCGGCGTTGCGGATGTAGCGGACGACGCCGATCCCGATCGTCGTGAAGCAGGCGCTGCCGAGCACGAGCGCGACGAAGAAGCCCGCGAGTGTCGCGCTGCGAACGTGGACGTTGTAGCCGAGCCTCCCGATCAGGAGCACCAGCGCGGTCATGATCAGCGTCGTCACACTGGACGATGCGATCCGTCCGCCGATGTAGGACCAGCGCGGCAGCGGCGTCCCCTGCATCCGCTTCAGCACGCCCTGGTCGCGCAGGATCGCCGTGCTGAGGGCGTTGTTGAAGAAGGTCGTCGCGATGATCCCGTAGGCGAGGATGCCGGGCACGAAGAAGTCGTTGTAGGGCAGACCGTGGCGTGACGAGATGGTGCTTGTGCCGAAGATCGACGCGAAGATCACCAGGAACATGATCGGCATCAGGAAGGAGAAGAAGGCGCGGGCGCGATTGCGCCAGAAGGCGCGCTGTTCGTAGAGCGCCTGCCAAGCGGTGAGGCCGAGATCCCGCCGCAGGCTGCTCGTCGTCGGGATCTCGCTCATCGCCGGAGCGCCTCCAGCTGATCTCGCTCGTTCGTGACGTGCTCGCCCGTCAACTCGAGGTAGACGTCCTCGAGCGATGGCTGCGTGACGGAGAACTGGGCGAGCTCGAGGTCGTGGTCGAGCGCCCAGGCGGTGATCTGCGCGGTCGCGCGGACCGCCTGCTCGGTGCGGATCAACACCCGCCGGCCCTCGGCGCGCCGCTCCAGCGCCGGCACGTCGGGAAGCTGTTCGAGCGCGCAGCCGTCGGGCAGTTCGAAGCGGATCTCGGCCGGGCGCGCGTCGCGGCCCCCGAGCTCGTTTGGAGCCCCGATCGCGATGATCTCACCGGCGCGCATCACCGCGACGCGGTCGGCCAGCGTCTGCGCTTCGTCCATGAAGTGGGTCGTCAGGAAGATTGTCTTGCCGAGGCCGCAGAGCGCGCGGATCGTCGCCCAGGCCTGGCGGCGCGCCTGGGGGTCGAAGCCCGTCGTCGGTTCGTCGAGGAAGACCAGGTCGGGGTCGCCGACCAGTGCCAGCGCGAGATCGAGCCGCCGCCGCTGGCCGCCGGAGAGCTGCGCGGCGCACGTGTCGCGCTTGGCGTCGAGCTCGACGAGCTCGATCAGCTCATCGGCGCTGCGGGAGTGACGGTGGTAGCGCCCGTACATCTCGACCAACTCGCCGACCGTCAGATATTCCTGCACGCCGCAGGACTGCAGCACGATGCCGACCCGCTCACGCAGCGCGCGCGCGCCGGAGGCCGGATCGAGCCCCAGGACGCTGGCCTCGCCGGCGCTGCGCGACCGGTAGCCCTCGAGGATCTCGGTGATCGTGGTCTTGCCGGCGCCGTTGGGACCGAGCAGGCAGAAGACCTCGCCAGCGGCGACCTCGAAGGAGACGCCGCGGACGGCCTCGAGTTCGTCGTAGCGCTTGACCAGCCCGCTGACCTCGATCGCGTTCATCCTGGCTCAGACAATAGGCTCGTCGCGGCGCGAGCGGAAGTGGCGAGCGTCCTGATCTCGCCGTGACATCTGTCACGCCGCGGCGGCCGCGTGCGACCAGTCGCGGTAGAGCTCGGCGTACGCGCCGGCCGCGGCCAGCAGCTCCTCGTGGGTCCCCTGCTCGACGATCCGCCCACCCGCGAGCACCACGATCCGGCTCGCGCCCTTGATCGTCGAGAGGCGATGGGCGATCACGATCGCCGTGCGACCGGCCAGCAGCCGGCGCAGACCGTGCTCGATCCGGCTCTCGGTGTGCAGGTCGACGTTCGACGTCGCCTCGTCCAGCACGAGGATGCGCGGGTCCGCGATCATCGCGCGCGCAAACGCGACGAGCTGGCGCTGCCCGGCCGACAGCTGGGTGCCCCGCTCGCCCACCTCGGTCTGGTAGCCGTGCTCGAGCCCCTCGATGAACTCGTGGGCACCGACCGCCCGGGCCGCGGCTTCGACCTCCGCGTCGCTCGCGCCGGGCGCTCCGAAGGCGATGTTCGAGCCGACGCTGCCCGAGAACAGGAAGGCCTCCTGGGGGACGATGCCGAGCTGCGAGCGCAGCGACTGGTAGGCTGACGTCGCGTACGTCGTGGCCATCGATCACCACGCGGCCCAGCGTGGGTCGTAGAAGCGCGCGACCAGCTTCGCGAACGTCGACTTGCCGGCGCCTGTGGCGCCGACCAGGGCGACCGTCTCCCCGGCGCGATCGCCAGGTCGATGTCGTCGAGCGCGAGCCGGCCATGCTCGCCGTCGGGCTTGGCGTAGGCGAAGCTCACGTGCTCGAAGCGCAGCTCGCCGCGAATCGGGCCGAGCGCCGTGGCGTCGGCGCGCTCGAGCATGTCCGGCTGCTCGTCGAGCAATTCGAAGATCTTGTCCAGCGCCGCCATGCCCGACTGGTAGGTCGTGTAGAGCTGCGAGAGCTGCGTGATCGGGTCGAAGAACTTGTTCAGGGCGGCGAGGAAGCCGACCAGCACGCCGATCTTGATCGCTCCGTCGATGACCTGGCCGCCGCCGTAGAGCAGTACCGCGACGATCGCGATCGCCGAGATGAACTCGATCACGGGAAAATAGGCGGCGTTCATGTTCACCGTCGTCATGTTCGCGCCGCGGTTGAGCTCGTTCAGCGCGGCGAACTCGTCTGCGTGGCGAGCCTCCTGGCCGACGTGCGCACGACGCGCACGCCGGAGATCGACTCCTGCAGGTACCCCGTGATGTGGCCGATCGTCTCGCGCGTGCGCCTGTAGGCGTCGGCAGAGGCGATCCGGAAGACCAGCGAGCCGATCAGGATCAGCGGCAGCATCGTGAACGTGAGCAACGCCAGATGAACGTCGAGGTAGATGAGGATTCCGAGTGTCCCGATCAGCGTCAGGCCGCCTTGGAAGAGGGTCACGCGCTGTCCGTGACTAGCGTGTCGAGCGCCTCGACGTCGTTGGTCATGCGCGAGATCAGCACGCCGGTGGGGCGGCGCTCGTAGAAGCTCACCGGCAGGCGCTGAAGGTGGGCAAAGATCGCCAACCGCAGGTCGGCGAGCGCGCGCTGGCCGACCCATTCGACCAGGAACGTCTGCGCGGCCGTGGCGATCCAGACGATCAGCGCGGCGACGACGAACCACAGCACGATCACCGCGAGGCGGTGAAGGTTGTGCGGCACGATTCCGTCGTCGATCGCCAGCTTCGCGAGCAGCGCCGGGGCCAGCGACGCGGCTGTGCCGACGACCAGCGACACGAGCATCGCCACGACGCGCAGGCGGTAGGGGGCGAGCAGCGCTGCGAGTCCGCGCAGGCGCCGCCCGCGGCCGCTGGTTCCACGCAGCCGACGCCGCAGTTCGGCGGCGCGGGAGGTGTGGATGCTCGTCACAGCCCGGCCACCTGGCGCTCACGCGGTTTGCGGGTGAGGAAGACGCTGTCGGGAAGGCCCTTTTCCACGATCTCGCGGTACAGCGGCGCGCGCCGCATCAGCTCGTCATGCGTTCCCTGCGCCAGCACGGTCCCGTCCTCGAGCACGATGATCTCGTCGGCCAGCGCGATCGTCGAGAGGCGGTGGGCGATTATCAACGTGGTTCGCCCTGCCATCACCTCGCCGAGCGCTCGCTTGATCTCACGTTCCGTCGTGGCGTCGACCGACGAGGTGGCGTCGTCGAGGATCAGGATTCGCGGGTCGGCAAGCAGGGCCCTGGCGATCGCGATTCGTTGGCGCTGGCCGCCCGAGAGCGAGAGCCCGCGCTCGCCGACCCGTGTGTCGTAGCCCTCCGGCAGCCGCTGGATGAACTCGTCGGCCTGCGCCCGCCGTGCTGCCTCCTGGACCTCGGCGCGACTGGCGTGCGGGCGCGCGTAGGCGATGTTGTCGTGAACGCTGGTGCTGAACAGGAACGGGTCGTCGCCGGTCACCGCGACCGCCGAGCGCACCGACCCGACGTCGACGAGCGCGAGATTGGCTCCGTCGACGAGCACGCGTCCCTCGGTCGGGTCGTACAGCCGCGCCACGAGCGCGGCCAGCGTCGTCTTGCCCGAGCCGGTTGCGCCGACGAGCGCCACCGTTCGTCCCGGCGCGATGTCGAGGTCGACGTCGCGGAGCGCCGGCTTGCGCGCTCCGGCGTAGCGCATCGTCACGCCCTCGAAGCGCACCCGACCGCTGCCGGGCGGTAGCGGTGGCGCGCCGGCCGGTGACGTCAGTTCCGGTGAGCGGTCGAGCAGCTCGAACACGCGCGCGCCGGAGGCGGTGGCCCGTTGGGCCATGCCGAGCGAGACGCCGAGCGTGCGCATCGGGCTCAGCAGCATCAGCAGGTAGATGTAGAAGGCCGTGAACTGGCCGATCTTGAGCTGCTGGTGGATCACGGCATGGCCGCCGACGAGCAGGATCGCCGCCAGCCCGATCTGCGGCAAGAAGCCGATCAGCGGGTTGTAGCGGGCCTGCAGTCGCGCCTCCACCATCGACTGGTCGAAGACGCGCGACACACTGCGTTCGAAGCGCGCGCGCTGGTGCGCCTCACGCGCGAACGCCTTGACCACGCGCACGCCGGCGATGTTCTCCTGGACGTCCGCGGTCAACTCACCGATGCGCTGCTGGACCTCCTGCAGCGCCGGTCGCGCGAGCCGGCTGTAGCGGTTGGTGATGTAGACGACGAACGGCACGGGGGCGAGCGCGATCGCGGCGAGGGTCGGCTCGATCAGGAACATCGCGACCGCGGCAAGCACGATCGCCAGCCCGGATTGCACGATGAACACGAGTCCGTAGCCGAGGAAGAAGCGGATCGCCTGCAGGTCGACCGTCACGCGCGACATCAGCTGGCCGGTTTGCTGGCGGTCGAAGAAGGCCAGCTCGAAGGACTGAAGCTGGCGGAACATGAGATTGCGCAGGTCGTACTCGACGCCCAGTGAAACGCGGCCGGCAACCAGCCGCCGCGCCGCGGAGAGCCCGAACCGGATCAGTCCGGCCGCTATCACCCACAGCGCGATCGTCAGCAGCGCGCCGCGGTGGTGGGCGTTGATCGCGTCGATTGCCTCGCCGGAGAGCTCCGGGATCGCAACCGTGGCCACCATCGCCAGGGCTGCGAGTGCTCCGGACCAGATGACGCCTCGGCGGTAGGGGCGCAGGAACCCGAGCAGGCGGGTGAACGTACTCACTTCATAAAGTATAGTGCCATGGGCGTGGCCACGGCACCAGCCCCAGGATTGTGCGAGCGCTGCGCCCATCGGCGGCTCGTGTCGAACACGCGAGGCTCCGTGTTCTCACTGTGCGAGCGTTCGCGCACGCAACCGGGGTCCTTCGCCGCTACCCCCCGCTGCCCGTGCTCGCGTGCGCCGGATTCGATCCGGTCCACGACCCGCCGACGCCCGCTAGCGGACGGTGAGCGTCCCCTTCATGCCGGCCATCTCGTGGCCCGGAACCGAGCAGTAGAACGTGTAGGTTCCGGGCGGCAGGTCGATCGTCAGCACCTTCGTGCCACCCGTGAAGGTCGGCGTGTGGCCGAGCACCTTGCCCTGCGCGCTGGCGATCGTGACGTTGTGCTCGAGCGGCGAGTGGTTGGTGAAGTCGATCGTCACGTGACTCGAGCCCGCACTGAGCGCCGTCGTGTTGTAGGCGAGCTGCCCCTGCGGATTGGCGGACAGCTGGAGCGGTCCGTTGGTCGGCGCCGCGTTGACCGGCGTGACCTGCGGCGCCACGCCGTTGGTCACCACATCGGACTCGTACGGGGGCACGCCCGGCGGTGTCTTGGCCGTCGCGACCGCCATCGCCACCGCGAATGCCACGAACGCAGCGGTGCCGGCGGTCAGCAGTCGGCCCTGGCGTGCCGATGAGGGAAAGCGCTCGCTGCGAATCCCGATCGCCGAGACGAACACCGCCCAGGCGACGAGGAGACCGGCGGCGATGAAGAACGCCGTCTTGCTTCGATCGTGGAAGACGGCGGCTGCGACCAGGGCGTGGAGCACGGCGCGAGCCTAACCGATCAGTCGTACGGAGGGTGCATCGGAGCTAGATTCCGCCGATGGATGAGGCGAGGATCGAGGTGCGCCTGCAGCCGCGAGCCTCGCGCGATGAGCTGATCGGGCTCCGTGACGGGGTGCTTGCGGCGCGCGTCTGCGCGGCGCCGGTCGACGGCGAGGCGAACCGCGCGCTGTGCCGCCTGATCGCGCAGCGGGCGAACGTCGCGCCCTCGCGCGTCGAGGTGATACGCGGCGAGCGCGGCCGCCTCAAGCTCGTCCGCGTCAGCGGGCTGCGCCCGGAGCAGCTGCTCGCCGCGCTTGACCTCCCGCAGTAGGAAGGCTTCGCTCAGAGCTGTGCAAGCAGCGCCTCGGCGGCGGCGTGACCACTCAGTGCAGCGCTCTCCAGGGTGGCCGGCCAGCCCGTGGCGGTCCAGGCCCCGGCGAGCACGAGACCGTCGACGGTGGTGGCGGGCGCAGGGCGGAGCGCCGCGGTCCCGGGCGACGCGCGGAACGTGGCGGCGTGCTCCTTGGTCGCGCTGAAGCTCTCGACGCGCGCATCGCCGGCGCCCGGCAGCAGCTCGGCCAGCGCCGGGAGGTAGCGCTCGCGCAGCGCGGTCGTGCTCATCCCCATCTCAGCGCGTGCGCCCGACAGCGACACGGCGAGATACTGGCGTTCGCTCCATCCCGGTGGGCTGCGATCGAAGACGTACTGCACGGGCGTGTCGACGCCCGCCGCGAAACGGTGCTCGAGGACGCGGCGGTCGTAGACGACGTGGAGGTTGACGATCGGGGATGACCCCAGCGCTCCGGGCCAGGCTGCGCCACGCAGCGCCGCCGCCGGCAGGAGCGCGGCAGCGCGGTCGTGCGGCACCGCGATCACCACGCCGTCCGCGCCCAGCCAGGAATCGGGGCCGACGACGGCGAAGTGGCCGCCGATCGACGTGACACGCGCAACCGGCCAACGCAGGTGAACGGTGACGCCGGCGCTCGCTAGGGTGCGCTCCGCGGGCTCGCCGATGATCGCCTGCAGCGGCGCGCGATGCAGGCCGACGTCACCCGCCGCGGCGTCACCGAGCAGGCCCTGCTGGAAGACGAACGCGCCGAGCGCCAGCGAAGCCTCGGCCGCGGGCAGATTGAGCGTCGGCAGCGCGATCAGATCCCAGAGCGCGGCGATCGCGCGCGGACTCTGTCCGTGGTCGGTCAGCCACTCGCCGAGCGTGCGCGAGTCGTCGAACGGCTGGCGGCCGAGCGCGAGTGCGGCGCGTCCCGCGGAGATCCGCTCACGCAGCGAGAGATGTGAGTAGCGAAGCAGCGCGCCGGCCAGATGAAGTGGTGGGCGCGCGCCGCTGCGGCGCAGCCTCAGCGTGGGGCGGCCGGGTGCGAGCACAGGGATGTCGAGTCGCGGCTGAAGCTCGACCAGCGAGTCGCTACCGAGCCGCTGCAGCAGCGCGCGGTAGGCCACACAGCAGCGCAGAAAGACATGCTGGCCGTTGTCGAGCCACAGATCGTCGCGCGCCACGGAGTAGGCGGCGCCGCCAAGCCGGGGGCGCACCTCAACCAGCGTGACGGTGGCGCCGGCCGCAGCACAGTCCAGCGCCGCGACGATGCCGGCGACTCCGCCGCCGACGACCACGACGTTCATCGGCCCGCTCCGAGCAGGCTACGGCCCGCCACTGCGAGCTTGGTCGAAGCCGACAGCGCAACGCGTCGTTGCAGGATCGCCTGCGGGTCGGCCGCGATCCGCTCGAGCAGACGGCGGTAGATGCCGCTCATCGCGAGCACGCAGGCGGCGCTGCGGCGGTCCAGGAGCGCCGTCAGCTCCAGCCCGCGCGCGTACCACTCGCGTGCCCGGCCCGCTTCGAAGGCGACCAGCGGGCCGATCGTCTCAGGACTCGGCTGGCCGAAGCGTGCGAGATCCTCGGCCGGCAGGTAGGTTCGCCCGTGCTCGGCGTCCTCGCGCACGTCGCGCAGGATGTTCGTCAGCTGAAGCGCCACGCCGAGATCGTCGGCGAGCTGGCCGGCGCGGGGATCGTCGCTGCCGTAGACGGAAACGCACAGGCGCCCGATCGAGCCGGCGACTCGCCGGCAGTAGAGGACCAGCTCGTCGAAGCTCGCGTAGCTGACTCCGTCCACGTCCATCCGCACGCCCTCGATCAGGTCGAGAAACGACTCGCGTGGAAGCGGGAAGCGACGCTCGGCGCGGCGCAGGCCTAGGAGAACGAGGTCGTCCGCGGGCGGATCGACCAGGGACGCCGCGGCTGCGTCCAGCAGCGCGCGCTTGTGGTCCGCCGGCAGGCTGCCGTCGCCGATGTCGTCGACGCGCCTGGCGAAGGCGTAGACCGCGAACAGCGCCTCCCGCTTGGGTGCCGGCAGCAGGCGCATCCCGTAGTAGAAGTTCGCGGCCTGGCGGCGCGTGATCTGCGCGCAGTGCCGGACGGCCGCGTCGCTCATCCGCCGGCGGCCCGGACGAGCAGGCGGACGATCGCCCCAAGCGTGCGCCGGCGCGTCGGTCGCGGACTGTGCGCGAGCACCTCGTAGTTGGCCAGCGCGATCGCCTCCAGCGCCGCGCGCCCGCCGCCGGCGTAGCCGGCGACCGCCAGCCGTGGCCAGCCACGCAGGCTCGCCACGAGCGCGTCGCCCTTGCGAAAGAGCGCCGCCGTACGCGCGGCTTCGAGCGCCAGCACGCCTCGCAGCCGCTCACCCACACGGTCGGCCGCCAGGTCTTCGATCGTGCAGCCGTGGCGCGCGAGGTCCTCGAGTGGGAGGTAGACCCTTCCACGAGCGAGGTCCTCGCGAACGTCCTGCCAGTGCTCCGTCAGCTGCAGCGCCGTGCACACGGCGTTCGACAGCGTGACGCGCTCCGGGCTGGCCGCGCCGAACGCGCACAGCACCAGCTCGCCCACCGGGTCCGCGGAGAGATGGCAGTAGTCGAGCAGGGCGGCCCAGGTGTCGTAGCTGTGGACGCTCTGATCGACGCGGTTGGCCTCGATCAGGCGTTCGAACGGCTCACGCGAGAGCTCGCAGGCCGCGATCGTCGGCGAGAGCGCACGCAGCAGCGGATGCGTGGCGGTGTCGGCGAATGCCCGGTCAAGCTCCGCCGAAAGCCAGTCGAGTGCAGCCAGCCGGTCGCCCGGGGCCTCGTCGCCGAGTTCGTCGACGAGTCTGGCGAAGCCGTAGATCGCGAGCAGGTGCGTGCGGAGCGTCGCCGGGAGCAGGCGCGACGCGACGGGAAAGTTCTCGGTGGCCGCGCGGGCCATGATCGGTTCGGGGTTTGTTGGTACGGACATCGGCTTGACCCGCCGGCGCGGCGGAGTGCGTGCAGCGTTACATACGACGGCCCGCCGGCGCAGCACAGGATTGAATCTTATATAAGATCCAATCTCAGCAAGGCGGGCACCGCCGCGTGCGCGCGAACCACATCGAGGAGCCGAGATGTCGAAGCATCGCCCGCAAGCAGTCGCAGCACTGGTCGTCGCCGGCGCCCTGGCGCTCGCCGGTTGCGGAGCCGGAGCAGCTCCCGGCTCCGGCCTGCGCATCGTCGCGGCGGAGAACTTCTGGGGCTCGATCGCGGAGCAGCTGGCCGGTTCGAACGCGACCGTGACGAGCATCATCGTCAACCCGAGCACCGATCCGCACAGCTACGACCCGACGCCGGCCGACGCCCGGAAGATGGCGGTCGCCAAGCTCGCGATCGTCAACGGCATCGGCTACGACGACTGGGCGCCACGGCTGCTCGCCGCCAACCCGCTCGCGGGACGGATCACGCTGAACGTCGGCGACCTGCTCGGGCTGGTGGCCGGCGACAACCCACACCAGTGGTATTCGCCGAGCAACGTGGAACGCGTCGCAGCCGCGATCGTCGCTGACCTCACCCGGCTAGCGCCCGCGGACGGCGCCTACTTCCGCGCCCGCGAGCGAGCCTTCGAGACGACCGGTCTCGCCCGCTACCACGCGCTGATCGCGGAGATCCGCGAGCGCTACAAGGGCGTCGCCGTCGGCTACAGCGAGAGCATCTTCCAGCCACTCGGCGAGGCGCTCGGCCTGCGCCTGCTGACGCCGTACAGCTTCACCAAGGCGATCGCCGAAGGAGCCGACGTGACCGCAGCGGACAAGCAGACGGTCGACCGCCAGGCCGAACAGCACCTGATCAAGGTCTGGGTGTTCAACAGCCAGAACGTGACGCCGGACGTTCAACGCGTAAACCAGCTCGCGCGCGCAGCCGGGATTCCGATCGCGACCGTCACCGAGACGCTCTCGCCCGCCGGCGACAGCTTCCAGCAGTGGCAGGTCAGCGAGCTCGAGGGGCTGCTGCGGGCACTGGAGCGTGCGCGATGAGTGCGGTCGCGGTCCTGTGCGACGCGACGGTGGCGCACGGCGACGCAACCGTCTGGAGCGGCGTGGATGTCAAGCTGGTGGCGGGCGAGTTCGTCGGCATCCTGGGGCCCAACGGCGCCGGAAAGTCGACCTTCCTCGAGGTTCTGCTCGGCCTCCAGAGCCTGCGCAAGGGCCACGCCCTCGTGCTCGGGGCGCCGCCGGGCGAGCGACGCGAGCGAATCGGATACCTGCCGCAGCGGCGCAGCTTCGACGAGAGCGTGCGGGTACGCGGGCGAGACCTCGTCGCGCTCGGCCTCGACGGCGCCCGCTGGGGCACGCCGCTGCCCGTCGCCTTCGGCCGGCGGCGAGCCGCGGCTCGCGCGCGAATCGAGGCCGTGATCGCCGAGGTCGGCGCCGGCGCCTACGCGCACAGGCCGATCGGGGAGTGCTCCGGCGGGGAACAGCAGCGTCTGCTGATCGCGCAGGCGCTGGTGCGCAGGCCCGAACTGCTGCTGCTCGACGAGCCGCTCGACAGCCTCGACCTGCCCAATCAGGCTTCCGTGTCGGCACTCGTGCAGCGGCTCTGCCGCGCGGAGGGGATCACCGTCGCGCTGGTGGCCCACGACGTCAATCCGCTGCTCTCCTACCTCGACCGCGTCGTCTACTTCGCCCGCGGGCGGGCGGTGACGGGCACGCCGGCCGAGGTGATCACGACCGAGACGCTCAGCGCTCTCTACGGCGCCGGCGTCGAGGTTCTCAAGCGCTCGGACGGACGCCTGGTCGTCGTCGGCCAGCCCGACATGCCTGCTCACCACTCACACGATCACTGATGAACCCGGCGTTCTCCGCCAATCCCCTGACGGATCTCGATCAGCTCCTGCAGTACCCGTTCATGGTCAACGCGCTGCAGGCCGGCACGATCGTGGCCGTGATCGCGGCGCTGGTCGGCTGGTTCGTCGTGCTGCGCCGCGAGAGCTTCGTCTGTCACACACTGTCGGTGATGTCCTTCCCGGGCGCGAGCGGCGCCGCGCTCGCCGGGCTGCCGCTGGCGTCCGGGTACTTCGTCTTCGCCGTCGGCGGGGCCCTCGCGATCGCGTTCGGCTCGCGTGTCAGCGGGCGCCGCAGTGCGACCCAGGAGTCCGCCGTCGTCGGCACGGTGGGCGCGGTTGCGCTGGGACTCGGCTTTCTCTTCCTGTCGCTCTACGGCGGCATCCTGGAGAGCATCGAGACGCTGCTGTTCGGCTCGTTCGTCGGCATCAGCCGCGGTCAGGTGGAGACCCTGCTGGTGGTGGCGCTGCTCGCCGCGGCGGTGCTCGCTGCCGTTGGGCGCCCGCTCTTCTACGCCTCGGTCGACGAGCAGGCCGCGACAGCCGACGGCGTGCCCGTGCGCGCGCTCTCAATCGTCTTTCTCGTGCTGCTCGGACTCGCCGTCGCGGCGATCGCGCAGATCGTGGGGGTGCTCCTGACCTTTGCCCTGCTCGTGGCTCCTGCGGCGACCGCCCAACTGCTGACCACGCGTCTGCGTTGGAGCCTCGCGCTGTCGGTCGTGCTCGCCGTGCTCGAGACCTGGGTCGCGCTGACGCTCTCCTACTTCACCAACGAGGCGCTCGGGTTCTGCGTCACGACGATCGCGCTCGTGCTCTACGCCGCGGCGCGCCTTTACAGGGGGGTAAGTCGCTGATGTTCGCGCTGCCGTTCGTCCGCAACGCGCTGCTCGCGGGCTCGCTGATCGCGATCGCAAGCGGTCTGCTCGGGTACTTCATCGTCCTGCGCGCCCAGGTCTTCGCCGGAGATGCGCTCAGCCACGTCGCCTTCACGGGCGCGCTGGCCGCCGCGGCCGCCGGCATTGACCTCCGCATCGGCCTGTTCGCCGCGACCGTGCTGATGGCGCTGCTGTTCGCCGCGCTCGGTGAGCGGGCGCGCGCCGACGATGTGACCGTGGGCGTCGCCTTCGCGTGGATCCTCGGCCTCGGGGTGCTGTTCCTGGACCTCTTCAACGCGAGCAGCTCCGGGGGTAGCGGGATCGTCGGCGCGCGTGCGCTGTTCGGCTCGATCTTCGGACTGAGCGGGGGCGAGGCGACACTCGCGGCAGCGATCGCGCTGGCGCTGATCGCCGCGACGCTGGCGGTCGCGCGACCGCTGCTGTTCGTGTCGCTCGACCCTGCCGTCGCGATCGCTCGTGGCGTTCCAGCGCGCGTCCTCGGCAGCGTCTTCCTCGTGCTCGTCGGCGCGGACGCTGCCGAGGCGACGCAGGCCGTCGGCGCGCTGCTGCTGCTAGGCCTGCTGGCCGCACCAGCCGGCGCGGCGCACCGCCTGACCGCGAACCCGTACCTGGGCATGGCGCTGTCGGCGGGATTGGCGCTCGCGTCGGTGTGGATCGGGATCGCGCTCAGCTACCGGATCGCCGCGCTGCCGCCGAGCAGCGCGATCGTGCTGGTCGCCGGCGTGTTTTACGCGCTCGCCTCCGCGGCCTCGCCGCGCCGGCTCGCGGGAGTTCTACGATGGATGCGATGAGCGAAGCAGACGACTGGGCGGCGCGCGCGAATGAGCGCCTGGTCGCCGACGGCTACCGCCGTGGCGGTGCGCGTCGAGCGGTCATCGCGCTGCTCGGGGAGCAGCGGTGCGCGCTGTCGGCCGGCGAGATCGGCGCGGCGCTCGAAGGCGCTGACCGTGCGGTATCGCGCGCCAGCGTCTACAGGATCCTCGAGGAGCTGGAACAGGCGGAGTTGGTGATGCGGATCGAAGTCGGCCAGGGCATCGTCCGCTACGAGCCGATCCGTCACGGTCGCGGGCACCACCACCACATGGTCTGCGACCACTGCGGGCGGCTGTATCCGTTCGTGGACGAGCGTCTCGAACGGGAGTTGCGCCGGGTCAGCGAGGATGTCGCGCTGAAGATCGCCGAGCACGAGGTGATCCTGCACGGGGCGTGTGAGCGCTGCGTCGACGACACCCCGGACGGCGGCCAGAGGTGCGAAGCTAGAGTTTCGATCAAACCCCACACGATGGAGGCGAACGAAGATGGGCCTATTCGACAAGGTTAAGGCCGGCGCTGAGCAGGCGGCCAGCACAGCTCAGAAGCAGGCGCAAACCGTTGCCACAAAGCGTGAGCTGGGTCAGGCGTACGCCGACCTCGGCAAGACGGCATTCGGGTTGGTCGACCGCGGCGAGATCTCGCATGGCGACCTGGCCGCCGGCGTCGCTCACATCCGCGAGCTGCAGGCGCGCCTGAGCGGCGAGGCGGCCGCCGGAGACGACGCCGACGGCGCAACCTCAGCGCCGGAGGCCGACATCGTCGAGTAGCCGCTCGCCGTTCACGCGGGAGCGCAGCCATCGCACGCCGGACGGCGCGCGGGGTGACGCGCGGGCGGCGACGGAGCGCGGCTCGTGTCGCGGACACAGTCTCAGAACACCGGTGTCTCGGTGAAGTGGCCCCAGACGTCCTGGAGAGCCTGCACGACCTCGCCCTCGCTCGCGCGGGCACGCGCGGCGTCCAGCAGCGGTTGCATCAGATTGTGCGGCGTCTGCGCCGCTTCGCGCAGCGCCGCGAGGCTGGCCTTTACGGCAGCATCGTCACGGCTCGCGCGCACGGCCGCGAGGCGGTCGATCTGCCTGCGTTCGAGCGTCGGGTCGATCCTCAGGGTCGGGATCCGGCGGTCGTCCCCCGCCGTGAAGCTGTTGACGCCGACGACGACCCGTTCGCCGCTGTCGATGCGCCGCTGCAACTCGAAGGCGGCGTCGGCGATCTCGCGCTGCGGGTAGTTGCGCTTGACCGCTTCGATCATCCCGCCGAGCTCGTCGATGCGGCGGAAGTAGACGTAGGCCTGCTGCTCGGTGCGGTCGGTCAGTGCCTCGACGAAGTAACTGCCGCCGAGCGGGTCGACGGTGTTCGTCACACCCGTCTCATGCGCGATCACCTGCTGGGTGCGCACCGCGACCTGGACGGCCTCCTCGGTCGGCAGTGCCAGCGCCTCGTCGTAGCTGTTGGTGTGTAGCGACTGCGTTCCGCCGAGCACTCCCGCGAGCGCCTCGATCGCCGTGCGGGTGATGTTGTTGAGCGGCTGTTGAGCGGTCAACGAAACGCCGGCGGTCTGGGTGTGGAAGCGCATCAGCCACGAACGGGGGTTGCGTGCGCCGTAGTGCTCGCGCAGTTCGCGCGCCCAGATCCGGCGCGCAGCGCGGAACTTGGCGATCTCCTCGAAGAAGTCGATCTGCGCGTTGAAGAAGAACGACAGGCGCGGCGCGAAGCTGTCGACGTCCTGCCCGCGCGCGATCTGCTCCTCCACGTAGGTGAAGCCGTTCTTGAGTGTGAAGGCGAGCTCCTGCGCCGCGGTCGCGCCGGCCTCGCGGATGTGGTAACCGGAGATCGAAACCGGGTGCCAGCGGGGCATGTTGGCGGTGCACCATTCGATCATGTCGCCCTGCAGGCGAACCGCGGGCTCGATCGGGAAGCACCACTCCTTCTGGGCGATGTACTCCTTGAGAATGTCGGCCTGGATCGTACCGGCGAGATCCGCCGCCGCGCCGCCGCGCTCCTGCGCGGCGGCGACGAAGAACGCGAGCATGATCGCCGCAGGGCCGTTGATCGTCATCGACACGCTGACCTCACGCAGGTCAATGCCGGCGAAGAGATCAGCCATGTCGTCGATCGTGTCGATCGCGACGCCCTCGCGTCCGACCTCGCCGCGGCTGAGCGGCGAGTCCGAGTCGTGACCCATCAACGACGGCATGTCGAACGCGGTGGACAGGGCGCTCTGGCCGCGATCAAGCAGGTAGCGGAAGCGCTCGTTCGTCTCGACGGCCGTGCCGAAGCCCGCGAACTGGCGGACCGTCCAGAGCCGCCCGCGGTACATCGATGGATAGACGCCGCGCGTGAACGGGTACTCGCCGGGCAGGCCAATCAGCCCGAGCTCGGGAAGGTCGGCCTCCGTATAGAGCGCGCGGATCTCCTCGCCGCTGAGGCTCAGGAAGCGGTCGGGGCGCTGTATCGCTGCTTCGCCGCTTGGGGCATGCTCGTGCGTTGCCGCAGAGGCGTCCGCGGCGCGGCTGCGATCCTGCGCATCACCGGGCGATCGGGGGATCCCTGAAGTCTCGCAGCATCGGCGAGGCCGGCGGTGCGTGCTGGGCGTCGGCCTCACGGATTCGCCTCACCCGACGTTTGGACCACATGAACCGATCCGCTCACGCGGCACTATGGTCCGTGGCGTGGAGGCAGACCACACGCGCACGGGCACCGCGATGACGACGACGAGCGCGGCCGCGAGCGGCGAAGGGCTGCGGCGCTTCGAGGATCCCAAGGTGGCGCTCGCGATCGTCGTCACGACGTTGCTGTGGGCGTCCGCGTTCGTGGCGATTCGCACGGCCCGCACGCACTTCGCTCCCGCCCCGCTCGCGCTCGGCCGCCTCTTGGTCGGCGGCGTGGCGCTCAGCGCGCTGATGGGCCGCCGGCGGATCTCGCTGCCGCCGCGACGCGAGCTGCCGGCGATCGTCGTCTGCGGCGTGCTCTGGTTCGGCGTCTACAACGTGGCGCTCAACCAGGGTGAGCGACTGGTCGATGCCGGCACCGCGGCGATGCTCGTCAACGTGGCGCCGATCATGATTGCCGTGCTCGCCACCTGGGTGCTGCGCGAACGTCTGTCTCCGTGGCTGCTCGGCGGGCTGGCCGTCGCCTTCGCGGGAGCCGCGGTGATCGCCGTCAGCTCCGCGCACCATCACGGCGGGCTGGGCGGTGTGCTGCTGTGCGTGCTGGCGGCGGCCGTCTACACCGTGGCCGTGATCGTGGAGAAGCCGGTGCTGGCGCGCGTCTCGCCGATCGCCGTGACGTGGGCCGCGTGTCTCGCCGGGGCGGTCGCCTGCCTGCCATTCCTGCCCGGGCTGCTGTCCGATCTGCGCGCGGCGCCGGCGTCGAGCACCCTGCTCGTCGTCTATCTGGGCGTCGGGCCCACGGCGACCGCCTTCACGACATGGGCCTACGCGCTCTCGCGCAGCACGATGGCGCGGCAGGGAGCCACCACGTACCTCGTGCCACCGCTCGTGATCGCGCTCAGCTGGCTCACGCTCGGCGAGGTGCCCGGCGTGGTCGCGATGGGGGGCGGCGCGCTGTGCCTGGCCGGGGTTGCGCTCACCCGCCGCCGATCGGCCACGTGATCCGGGCGACCCGCTACGGAAGGTCGGCCACGATGTCCATCAGCGACCGGCGGCGGCCGGTGTGGAACGGCAGCTCCTCGCGCGTGTGGCGCCGGGCCTGCGCGCCTCGCAGATGGCGCATCAGGTCGACGATCGGCTCGAGCTCGTCGCATTCGAAGGCGAGCAGCCACTCGTAGTCGCCGAGGGCGAACGCGCTGACCGTGTTCGCGCGCACCTCCGGGCGGCTTCGTCCCATCATGCCGTGCTCGCGCAGCATCTCGGCTCGATCCTCCTCGGGCAGCAGGTACCACTCGAGCGAGCGGACGTAGGGGTACACGGACACGTACTTGCGCGGCTCCTCGCCACGCATGAACGCGGGGGTGTGGGATTTTGCGAACTCGGCCTCGCGATGCACGCCGATCGCCGACCAGACGGGGCGCAGCGCCTGTCCAAGCATGGTCTGGCGAAACGCGATCAGGGCGTCCTGCACGGCGTCGGCACTGTGGCCGACGAGCCACAGCAAGAGGTCGGCGTCGGCACGGTAGCCGGTGACGGTGTAGGCGCCGCGCAGGGTCGCCTCGGCCGAGTCGAGCGTCTGCTGCGCATGGATGGCTGCGGTCGCGCGCTGCTGCGACACCAGCGGTCGCACGGGATCGGAGGCGAAGCTGGCGTAGAGCGCGTAGGTCGGGCCCGCGGACTCGGCGGTCACGTCCGGCTCGCCGGCGGGCGCCGGGGGTTCGCCGGTGGCGGGCGCGTCCATCTCTCAGCGCCGCCGCGCAGGCGGCTGCAGCGACGGGTTCGCGAATCCGTCGTCGGCCGGGTTGATCGTCACTCCCGGCGGCACGATCTCGTCGATGCGGTCGAGCAGCGCGGCGTCGAGCGAGGTCTCGACCGCCGGAAGCTGTGATTCGAGGTGCTCGATCGTCCGCGGTCCGATGATCGCCGCGGTCACGGCGGGATGCTTGATGACCCAGGCGATCGCCAGTTCGATCAGCGAGATACCGGCCTCATCCGCGAGCGTCGCGAGCGAGTCGGCGGCCTCGAGCTTGCGCTGGTTCGCCGCCAGCGCCAGATCGAAGCGGTGGGGGAGACGACCGGAGCGGCTCGACGCCGGGGCCTCGGCGCCCTTGCGGTAGCGGCCGGAGAGCCATCCGCCGGCGAGCGGGCTCCAGGGGATCACGCCGATGCCGTGACGCAGGCAGGTCGGCAGCACGTCGCTCTCGACTCCGCGCGCCAGAATCGAGTACGGCGGCTGCTCGCTGGCGAAGCGATCCAGGCGGCGCTCGCGCGAAACCCACTGCGCCTCGACGATCTGCGACGCCGGGAACGTCGATGAGCCGACATAGCGGACCTTGCCCGCACGCACGAGATCCGTCAGTGCGGAAAGCGTCTCCTCGATGTCCGTGTCCTGCTCGGGACGATGGATCTGATAGAGGTCGATCCAGTCGGTCCCCAGGCGCCGCAGGGAGTCCTCGACCTCGCGGACGATCCAACGGCGCGAGTTGCCCCTCTGGTTGGGTCGCTCGCCCATGTCGCCGTGGACCTTCGTGGCCAGCACCACGTCGTCGCGCCTGCCACCGGCGAGAGCCTTGCCGACGATCTCCTCCGACTCGCCACGCGAATAGACGTCGGCGGTGTCGATGAAGTTGATCCCCGCGTCGAGCGCCCTGTGGATGATCGCGATCGACTCGTCGTGGTCGGCGTTGCCCCAGCTGCCGAACATCATCGCGCCGAGGCAGAGCGGACTGACCTTCACCCCTGTGCGACCTAGTGTGCGGTACTCCACACGAGAAACCTAGCGGACGAGGGTCATCGGTCCCGTGGCGGGCGTTCGTTTCGCGGGCCCGTGGCGACGACCACCAAACGGGGCCGCCCCACGCGGGCGCCGATCGAGTTGGTAGCGTGAAGGCAGCGCATGACCGAGATGCCCACGGCGAAACGCTCGCTGCGCAGCATCGCCCCGCTAGCCGCGGCAGGCTGCGCCGCGCTGGTCGCGGCGATCGCGACCGGCAGGCGCCGAGCGCAGACACGCCGCCGGCCCGACACGGACCCGGCAGCCGGTCAACTTGCACAGGACGAGATGGAAGCGCTCGCGACCGGCGAGGGCATGCCGGAAGCACGCGAGGCCTGACGGGTCGGGCGCCGCGGCGCGCCGGCGCGAGCCAGGTGACAGGGAGTGTTCGCCGACCGTCACGACGCCGGACGCCAACTCGCAGAGCGGCTCCGTGACCTGGCGGCCGAGCAGCCGGTGGTCGTCGCGCTACCGCGGGGCGGGGTCCCGGTCGGCTTCGAGTTGGCCCGCGTGCTCGCCGCGCCGCTCGACGTGCTGGTCGTCCGCAAGCTCGGAGCGCCGCAAAACCCTGAGCTGGGAGTGGGGGCGATCGCCGAGGGCGGGGCCGCCGTGTTCGATCGCGCGGCCGCCGCTCGCGTCGGCATGTCCCAGGCGGCCCTCGACGACACGGTGCGACGCGAAGGCCGGGAACTGCTGCGTCGCGTTGAGCGTTACCGCGAGGGCCGCGCGCGGATCGACCTGCATGGACGCACGGCGATCGTGGTCGACGACGGCCTCGCGACCGGTCTGACCGCGGTGGCCGCGGTTCGCGCGCTGCGCGCCTTCGGTGCCTCGCGAATCGTGGTCGCGGTACCCGTCGGCGCGGGCGACTCGGTCGAACTGGTCGCCGCGGAGGCCGACCAGGTGGTCTGCCACACGATCCCGACACGGCTGCTCGCAGTCGGCCACTGGTATGCCGACTTCGCTCCGGTGTCCGACGAGGAGGTGGTCTCGCTGCTGGCGGGAGGGGGAGGGGTTGACACGACGAGAGCGTAAGCATAGACTTACGGTAAGTGGCTGCTTACGCAGAGGCGATTCAGGCGCTCGGCGACCCGACAAGGCGGGCGATCTTCGAACGACTCGGCGACGGTCCGATCGCGGTCGGAGAGCTCGCGCGGGTTCTCCCGGTCAGCCGCCCAGCCGTTTCGCAGCACCTCAGGGTGCTCAAGCAGGCGGGCCTCGTGAGCGACCGCCGCGACGCCAACCGCCGCATCTACAGCCTCGACCCGATGGGGGTGGGAGCGCTCCGCGCCTACTTCGACCGCTTCTGGACGCAGGTGCTCGATGCCGAGAGGGCGGTCGCCGAACAACGCGGTCAGGAGGCAGCGGCCGTGCAGTCGGGTGGACATGCGTGAGCGATCGACCAGCGGCGGGGCGCTCCGGCGGCGCGCGCGCGGCGCCGTGGCCGCGCTCGCGCTCGCGCTCTCACTCGTGCTCGTGCTCGGCCTGCCCGGCGGGCTCGCGAGTGGCGCCCAGCCGGCGCTGCTGCCGCCGCCGCGGATCGTCAGGGACCCCATTCCATTCGGGCCCGCACGCGAGCAGCAGATGCGCGCCTATGCTCTGCAGCACTACGGAATCGACTCGTACAAGCTGGTCGATCCGCACCTGATCATCTGGCACTACACCGACAGCGCGACGTTCCAGAGCGTCTGGAACACCTTCGCCGACGACGTGCCGGACGTCACCTACCACGAGCTGCCGCAGGTCTGCGCGCACTTCGTGATCGACACCAACGGCACGATCTACCAACTCGTGCCGCTGGACATCATGTGCCGGCAGGTCGTGGGTCTCAACTACACGGCGATCGGGATCGAGAACGTTGGCTTCTCGGACCAGCAGGTGATGGGCGACGCCGCGCAGTACCACTCCGCGCTCGAGCTGACGCGCTGGCTGCGCTGCACCAAGCACATCCCGGTCGCCAACGTGATCGGCCACAACGAGAGCCTCTCGAGTCCCTACTACCGCGAGCTGGTGCCCAGCTTCCGCGGCCAGACCCACGCCGACTTCAACCGCGCCGACATGAACGTCGTGCGGGCTGCGGTGGCGAAGCTCCCGTGCCGGCGGTGAGAGGCGGACGGCGATCGTGTTTCCCGCAGGAGCGCTCCCGCCAACCGGCCCGCTCAGTCCGTGCCGGCGGCCTGCGCGAGCTCCTCGACGAGAAGATCCGCAAGCCGATCCACGGCGCGAGCGACCGAGGGCGACAGGGGGCTGCCCGGCTCGAATTCGCTCGCCTCGATCCCGTAGACGATCACCTGCGGCGGCAGGCGGCCGAGCGCGCGTGCCAGCTCGAGCGCGTCGGCGAGTCCGAGGCGGTGCGTCGAGACGCCGAACAGCTCCGCCGGGAGTGGTTGCTGCGCGGCGTCGAGCCGGTGCAGCGTGCCCGACTGGGCACCCGAGCGGACGGCGTCGACGATCCACAGCGCCGGCGCGCCCTCGCAGGCCTCGATCAGCGTGATCGGCTCGCCCTCGTGTTCCAGGACCTCGACACCGGGTGGGCATCGCGCGCCCACGGACGCCGCCACGGCGAGTCCCGCCGCGTCGTCGCCACGCCAGCGGTTGCCGATGCCGATCAGCCTCAGACGCGCTCGATGTCCAGCTTCAGGAAGTGCGTCGCGCAGGAGATGCAGGGGTCGTAGTTGCGGATCGTCTGCTCGCAGCGCACGCTCAGCTCGGCGTCGGGCAGATCGAGCGAGCGTTCGACGACACCGCGCAGGTCAGCCTCGATCGCGGTCTGGTTCTGCGAGGTCGGCGGGACGATCACCGCGTCGAGGATCGTGCCGTCCGCGTCGATCTCGTAGCGGTGGTAGAGCAGCCCGCGCGGTGCCTCGCTGACGCCGTGACCGATCCCCGCGCGGGGAATCACCTCCAGCGCCGGGGCGTCCGGCTCCTCGTAGGCCGCGATCAGCGCGAGCGCCTCGTCGACCGCGTGCACGAGCTCGACCGAGCGCACGACGATGCTGCGGAACGGGTTGCGCTCCGGTGGGCGCAGGCCGACGCCCGCGGCCGCCTCGCGTGCCAGCGGCGTCAGCTCGTCGTAGCTGGTCGCGAAACGTGCGAGCGGCCCGACCACGTAGGTGCTGCCGTCGGTGCGCTGCGAGTGCAGGGCGTGCGACCACGGCACATGGGACTCGACGAAGTGCGTCATGTAGTCGGCCGGGGCGATGTCGAGGCCGTGATCGGAAACCACACGGCCACGGTCGATCGGGTATTCGCCGGGGCGCGCAAGCGCGACCAGCTCGAAGTCCTGTTCGTAGTCGGGGAAGTCGAGCGTGGCGGTCAGCGTGACGGCGCCGAGCGCGATCTCGCGGGCGCGCTCGAGACCCTCGACGAGCGTCGCCAGCTCGGCCTTGCGCGGCACGCGGTGCAGGCCGCCGACGCGCAGGTTGATCGGGTGCACCTCGCGGCCGCCGACGACGCGCATCACCTCGTTGCCGGCCTTCTTGAGCTTCAATGCGTCGGCGACGATCTCCGGGTGGTCGCGCGCCATCTCGACGGCGCCCGCGTAGCCGAGGAAGTCGGGGGCGTGGAGCATGAAGATGTGCAGCGCGTGGCTCTCGATCCACTCGCCGCAGTAGAGCAGCCGGCGCAGCGCCCGAAGCTGTCCGCCGACCTCCACGCCGCACAGGCTCTCCATCGCCGTCACCGCGCTCATCTGGTAGGCGACCGGGCAGATGCCGCAGATCCGCGAGGTGATGTCGACCGCCTCGGCGAAGTCGCGGCCCCGCAGGAAGGCCTCGAAGAAGCGTGGCGGCTCGTAGATGTCGAGCGCGACCTCGGTGACCTGGCCGGCCTCGATTCGCACGCGCATCGCGCCCTCGCCCTCGACCCGCGCGAGCGTCGCCGTCCGGATCGTCTTGGTGCGCTTGTCAGGCACCGCGCGATCCCGCGCCCGCGAACGGCTCGGCGCTCGCGTTGAAGGTGTGGAAGAGGTGGTCGATCACGGTCTCGGTCGCGTCGAGGTCGCGCATCTGGCGCGTCAGCGCCGGGACGTTCGGCGTCTCCATCGGCCCGAAGCAGCCGTAGCAGCCGCGGTTGTAGGACGGGCAGATCGCGCCGCAGCCGGCGTGCGTGACCGGGCCGAGACAGGGCGTGCCGTGGGCGACGGTCACGCACACCGTGCCGCGCCGCTTGCACTCGGTGCAGACGCTGGTCGTGGCGATCTGCGGGCGCCGGCCGGCAAGCTGGGCGCCGATCACCTCGAGCAGCTGGTGCTTGTCGATCGGGCAGCCGCGCAGCTCGAAGTCGACGGCGACGTGCTCGGAGATCGGCGTGGAGGTGGCGAGCGTCGAGATGTGCTCGGGCTGGGCGTAGACGAGCGCGACGAACTCGTCGACGTCGGCGAAGTTGCGCAGCGCCTGGATCCCGCCCGCGGTGGCGCACGCCCCGATCGTGACGAGGCGGCGCGAGGCGCTGCGAACCTTCTGGATGCGCTCGCAATCCTCCTCGGTGGTGATCGAGCCCTCGACCAGCGAGAGGTCGTAGGGACCACGGACCGTGGCGCTCGTGGCCTCCGGGAAGTAGGCGATCTCGACCTCGCCGGCGAGCGCCAGCAGCTCGTCCTCGCAATCGAGCAGCGAGAGCTGGCAGCCGTCGCAGGAGGAGAACTTCCAGACCGCGAGCTTTGGCTTGCGGCGCGTCGCGGTACTCACAGCTCACGCACCCCCATCAGCGTCTCGAGCTTGTCGTAGCTGTAGACCGCGCCGTCGCGGCAGACGAGCGTCGACCCGAGCTGGCAGTGCCCGCAGTGACCGATGGCGCAGCGCATGTTGCGCTCCATCGAGAGGTAGATGCGCTCGGGCGCGACACCGCGTTCCCGCAGTGCCACGACGCTGAAGTGCATCATCACCTCGGGACCGCAGACCAGCGCGATCACCGACTCCGGGTCGAACGTTGCGCCGTCGATGAGCTTCGGCACGACGCCGACCTTGCCCTCCCAGCCGCTCGCGGCCGCGTCGACGGTCACATCGACGTTGAGCTTCCCGCGCTGGCGCAGCGAGTCGAGCTCGCCGCGGAACAGAAGGTCGCCCGGGGTGCGCCCGCCATAGAGCAATGTCACCTCGCGATAGTCCTCGCGCGAGCGCTCCAGTGCCTGGACGGCGGTGCGCAGCGGCGCGAGACCAACGCCGCCGGCAACCACGACGACGTCGTGGCCGGCCGCCTCCCGCACGGGCCACATGTTGCCGAAGGGACCGCGCACACCCAGCACCGCGCCGGGCTTCGCGTCGCAGATCGCAGCGCTGACGGCGCCGACGGCGCGGACGGTGTGGACGAGCAGGCCGTCGTCGGCGCCGGAGACCGAGATCGGGATCTCGCCGATGCCGAAGGCGTAGAGCATCGTGAACTGGCCGGGGCCGGGCGAGATGCCCTCGCCGTCGAGCGGCTCAAGCGTCAGCGTCCAGGTGTCGGAGGTCTCGCGGCGCCGCCGCGTGACGCGGAACGGCTGTGGCACCATCGCTCCGGCCACCGGAGCTGCGAGCTCAGCGCTGGCCGACATGGCCGTAGACGTCGAGCAGCCGCAGGCGCGTCCATTGCAGGCGTTCGATCAGCGTCTGGGCGAAGCGCGAGACGAGCTCGTAGCCGAGCTGCGGGTCGGCGTCGCACTTGCCGCGCAGGCAGGCGCCGTCGAACGCGGTCGCGCGCACCGCCGTCAGGGCGTGCGCGTCGAAATGCCAGCGGTGGGGTTCGAACAGCCACGACCAGCCGAGCACGTCACCGGCCTCGAGCGTCTCGATCACGAGCGGCCCGCTGTTGGGGGCGTAGGCCTCGATCGCGATGCTGCCGTGGCGGAGCAGATAGAAGGCGTCGGCCTGCTCGCCCTCGCGGAAGATCAACGCGCCGGGCTCGAACTGCACGTTCGACCCGCATCCGGCGACCAGGTCGATCGTGTCCGGGCGCAGGCCGGCGAAGAAGGGAGCGTCAGCCAGGATCTCGGCAAGCGTCGTCGTCATACAGCCACCCCGTCGGTGTCGCGGATTGCAGCCAGCTCCTCGGTGACGTCGATGCCGACCGGGCACCACGCGATGCAGCGGCCGCAGCCGACGCAGCCGGAGCTGTCGAATTGGTCGTACCAGGTGCCGAACTTGTGCGTGAGCCACTGGCGGTAGCGCGAGCGCCCGGAGCGCCGGACGCTACCGCCGTGCAGGAAGGAGTGATCGACCGAGAAGCAGGTCTCCCAGACGCGCACGCGCTCGGCCTCGGTGCCGGCCAGATCGCTGACGTCCTCCACGCTCGTGCAGAAGCAGGTGGGGCAGACCATCGTGCAGTTGCCGCACGTCAGGCAGCGCTCGGCCACCTCGTCCCAGCGTGGATTCTCGAGGTTGCGCGCCAGCAGGTCGCGCAGGTCGCCGGACTCCACGGTGCGCGTCATCTTCGCGGCCGCTCCCTGCACCGCGGCGGCCGCCGCGTCGAGATCCACCGGCGCGGCGGCGCGCTGCGGCAGCTCCCGCAACAGCTCGGCGCCGCGGTCGGATCCGGCGCGCGCCAGGAAGCGGTGCTCCCCGTCGAGGATCTCGCTCAGCACCAGGTCGCAGTCGCCGCGTATCTGCGGGCCCCCACCCATCGAGACGCAGAAGCAGGTGTCGGCCGGTTCGAAGCAATCAACGGCGACGATGAAGGCGCCGTCGCGGCGGACCGCGTAGTCGGCCTCCTGGTACTCGCCGCCTATCAGCACGCGGTCCTGGATCGCGATCGCGCTCAGCTCGCAGCCGCGCACGCCGACCAGGGCCAGCGGTGCGCGCTCGGTCTGGTCGGTCTCGAGCTCGAAGCCGTCGCCGTCGCGGCGCGCGCGCCAGATGCGCAGGCGCGCGGGCAGCAGGAACTGCTTCCACGAGTGCGGCCCGACGGCGTAGCCGAAGCGCGCCTCGTCCTCGCGGCGCGTCACGCGGTAGCGCCCCGGGGCCTGCTCGTCCCCGTAGCCGATCGGGAGCTCGGCGGCCGAGTGGAGGTCGTCGTAGACGATCGCGCCGTCACGCAGCCTGGGACCGAGGACTCGGTAGCCACGCCCGCGCAGAGCCGAAACCAGCGCCTCGAGCGCGTCGGGTTCGAGAACGGCTGTGTCGAGCTCGGCCAATGCCACTCCCTTGAGGTTGCCCGAGACTAGCGCAGGTTTGCATCCGTGCACAGCGCCCCGCGCGCTTCGGAAAGACCGCAGTGTTGAACGGCGGCGACGCATCGCTCATCAGTGCGGCTCGCCGCGCCGATGCTCGGTGTATGGACCAGCTGAACCACGACCTCGCCCGCAGCTCGGCGCACGCTGAGGCCGAGACCGCCGTCGCCGTCGCCGAGCGGGGGCTTGACTCCTGGCGTGCCGCGAAGCTCGCGTGGCTTGACTCCTTCGCCGCGTTCGTCGCCCAGGAGGCGGCGGCCGCACCGGCCGCCTCCCGGCTGAGCGCGCGGACGCGCTGAACGCGCTGAACGCGCCCTCGCGTCGCCTCAGGGCGATTCGCTTGCGGTGCCGAGCACCCGCTGCGCCAGCCAGTCGTTGCAGAACGCGCCGCGCGGGTCGAGTTGCTCGCGCAGCCGTGCGAAGTCGGCGAGGCGCTCGTAGCGGCCGGCGAGCGTGTCGGCGCGGGCCAGGAACAGCTTGCCCCAGTGCGGCCGCGGGGAAAAGGGGGCGAGCGCGGCATCGATCTCGGCCGCCAGCTCCTCGACTCGCCGCTGCTCGCGAAGCCAGGTGAAGTGGATGGCGACGCTGTCGCGCCGGTACTGCGGGCTCATCCACAACCCATCGGCCGCGACCGTGCGGATCTCGCCGATGTGCAGCAGCGGCCTGATCCTCGGGGCGAGCCGGCGCAGCGTCGCGATCGCCGCACCGGCATCGGTGCGCGCGAGCAGGTATTCGGACTGCAGCTCCTCGCCGGCGCTCGGCTCGAACTGCAGGCGAAAGTGCGGCAGGCGGTCGTACCACGGTCCGGGCCGGCCGAGCTGGCCGGTGCAGGCGGCCGGGTCGCCACCGCGAATCGGGTGAAGCTGGGCGGTGGCGGCGCACGCCCCGAACAGCTCGCTGGGCGCCGGCTCCTGTCCCTCTTCGACGCGCCGCTTGACCCACAACTGGCCGGCCACCTCCGCCCAGCGGGTGAACACGCTGACGCTGTCGCCGGCGGCGGTCAGCTCGTCGAAGCTCGCTTCGAGCACCTCCCAGGAGAGGCCCTCGTAGACCACCTGGCTGACCTCGTAGATGGGCTCGACGTCGAGCGTCAGGCGGGTGACCGCGCCGAGCGCGCCGAGCCCGACCACCATGCCGTCGAAGTCGGGGTCGCCGCGCCGCGCGGCCAGCAGGCGGCCGTTCGAGGTGACGAGCTCGAGGCCGGCGACCGAGGTCGCGAGATTGCCGAGGCGATCGCCGGAACCGTGTGTCGCCGTCGCGACCGAGCCGCCGATCGAGATGTGCGGCAGCGAGCCGAGGTTGGCGAGCGCGAGCCCCTCGGCGGCCAGTGCCGGCGCGAGCTCCCCGTAGGTGACCCCGGCGGCGCACGACGCGGTCCCCACGCCACGATCGATCGCCAGATCGGTGGGGAGGCCCCTCAGCGAGACGAGCGCCTCGCAGTCCGCGATCGTGTTGAACGAGTGCCGCGACCCGAGCACCCGGATCCGCGGCGCGGCGGCGACGATCTCGGCCAGCTCCTCGACGCTGGCGGGGCGCTGCACGCGGTCCGCGGCGTAGACGACGTTTCCGGCCCAGTTGAGCTCCGGCACGGCGCGGACGCTATCGCGACCCGCGCGGCGGCCGGCGCCGGCCTCCTACGAAGCGTCGGCCGCGACCGATCGCGCGGCGCGCTCGAGCACCTCGACGCAGACGTCGATCGCGATCAGCGTCGAGTCGAGCATCACGTGGTAGAGCGACGGATCGCCGATGTCGACGCCGTAGAAGTGCCTGGTGTAGGTGGCGTGGGCGCGGTCCTGGCGGCGCTGGCGCTCGCGCGCCGTGGCCTCGTCGATGCCCTCGAGCGCCATCGCCTGGCGCACGCGACGCTCGGGGGGGCCGTCCAAACGCACCCGCAGCACGCGCGGATCGTCGCGCAGGACGACTGCCGCGGCTCGGCCCAGGATCACCGCACGTCCGCTCTGCGCCTGGCGTAGCAGCACCTCCTCGGTCGCGTCGCGGAAGTCGGCCGCCGTCGCCGGCGCGGCCGGCGTGCCGGCGGGAGCCGCGATGTCCTGGCCGATGAAGCCGCGCAGCATCCGCTCGAGCCAGCTCGCGCTGAGCTGCTCGTCGTGCGCCTCGGCGTCGTCGAACGGCACCGCCAGCTCCTCGGCCACCGCCGCCGGGATCGCCCGGTCGAGGAACGGGACATCCAGGCGCTCGGCCAGCGCCGGGCCGATCCGGCTGCCACCGGCGCCATAGGAGCCGGAGATCGTGACGAGGCTGGTCAACGCGCCACCCGCTCCACCGCTGCCGCCGCGACGGGCGCCGGCGCCGGCGCGCTCTCGCGATCATCCTCGCGGTAGTGGTACTTGCCGCCGCGCAGCCAAGACGCGGCGGCGGCGATCAGGCATGCGATCAGCGCGAACGTGAAGGCGACACCCAGCGCGCTCGAGAACGGCCCGCTGATCAGGCGGGGGAAGAACGACCGGCTGGTCAGCGCCGCGGCCTGCGACGCGGTCAGCTGGTGCAGCTGGGGGCCAAGCAGCTGCTTGACCGGGTTGTAGCCGAGGAACGCGGCGAACAGTGAGGCCACGGGCGGCAGGTGGGCGATACGACCGGCCTCGGCGGCCGGCAGCCCGTGGGCCATCAGCCCGGACCGCAGCGCCGCCGGCAGCCGGGCGGCGAGGCCGACGATCATCAGCGAGAAGAAGATGCCGATCGAGAGCACCATCGCCGAATTCTGGAAGGTCGCGGCCATCCCGGCGCCGACGCCGCGCTGGCTGGGTGGCAGGCTGTTCATGATCCCGGCGCGATTCGGGGAGGCGAACAGTCCCATCCCGATCCCGTTCAGCAGAAGAACCCCCGCGAAAGCGGCATAGGAAAAATTGACGGGCAGACGCTCCAGCAGCAGGAACGAGGCGGCGGCCACCAGCATCCCGGCGGTCGCGAACGGGCGGGCGCCGTAGCGGTCCGAGAGCAGGCCCGACAGCGGGCCGGCGATCAGGAACCCCGCGGTCAGCGGCACCATGTAGATGCCGGCCCACAGCGGCGTGGTCGCGAAGCTGTAGCCGTGCTCCGGCAGCCAGACCCCCTGCAGCCAGATGATCAGCACGAACTGCAGGCCGCCGCGGCCGATCGCCGACAGCAGGCTCGCCAGGTTGCCCGCCGCGAACGCGCGGATGCGAAACAGCTGCAGGTGGAACATCGGCTGCGCCACCCGCATCTCGATCACGCAGAAGATCGCGAGCACGGCGACCCCGCCGATCAGCTCGGTGAGCACCTTCGGGCTCGTCCAGCTCATCGTGTGCGTGCCGTACGGCTGGATCCCGTAGGTGATGCCGACCATCACGGCGATCAGGCCGACGGCGAAGGTGATGTTGCCGAGCCAGTCGATCCGGGCGTGTTGACGCTCGCTCAGGTCATGCAGCTTGACGTAGGCCCAGAAGGTTCCGAACACCCCGAACGGGACGGACACGAGGAACACCAGGCGCCACTCCACGGGCGCCAGCAGACCGCCCAGGATCAGCCCGACGAACGATCCCGCGATCGCCGCCACGCCGTTGATCCCGAGCGCGAGGCCCCGCTGGTTCTCGGGGAACGCGTCGGTGATGATCGCCCCCGAATTCGCGAACAGCATCGCGCCGCCGATCCCCTGCCCGATCCGCATGCCGATCAGCCACAGCGCGCCGGCGCTCCCCTTCAGCCAGGTCGCCGCCAGAAGCAGCGAGAACAGCGTGAACACCGCGAAGCCGAGGTTGTACATCCGCACGCGCCCGTACATGTCGCCGAGGCGGCCGAAGCTGACGACGAGCACGGCGGTCACGACGAGGAAACCCAGAATCATCCACAGCAGGTAGTTCGTGTTGCCCGGCGTGAGCGGGTTGACGTGGATGCCGCGGAAGATGTCCGGCAGCGCGATCAGCAGGATCGACGAGTTGATCGTCGCGAGCAGCACGCCGATCGTCGTGTTCGAGAGCACGAGCCACTTGTAGTTCGGTCCCGGGGGCGCGGGTGGCTGCCGCCGCCGGGCGCCGGGTGCCGAGGTGGCGTTCACGCCCGCGATGACTTTTTTGAGGGGACCGCTTCGCGGTCTGTCGTCAACGCCACCGGGGCGCGCTCTGCTGCGGTCTCGCCCACCATGGCAATGCTAGTGGGCGGGTGTCGCGGGACCGGCGCGGCTGCCTCAGGAGTGCGGCTGCACGAGCGGCGGGATCCAGCGTCGAAGCGTGTCGATAAGCGCTTCGCGGCGGATCGGCTTGCTGATGTAGTCGTCCATCCCGGCTTCGAGGCAGCGCGCCCGATCGCCGGCCATGGCGTGAGCCGTCATCGCGATCACGAGCGTGTGACGGCTACCCTGCTCGCGGCGACGCAGTTCGGCGGTCGCGTCATAGCCGTCCATTTCGAGCATCTGACAGTCCATCAGGACCGCGTCGTAGTCCCGGTTAGCGAGCGCGGCCAGCGCCTGGCGGCCATCGCTCACCACATCGACGTTGCAGCCGCAACGCTCCAGCGTGCGAACGGTGACGATCTGGTTCACGGGACTGTCCTCCGCGACCAGCACCAGCGGCGCGGTCGGCCACAGCGGGCCGGCGGCGGCGCTCGCGTCGGAGGAACCGCGGGGCTCGTCGCTGCGCGCGAGCGAGAGCGTCAGCGGAAACTCGATCCAGAAGGTGCTGCCGGTGCCCGGCTTGCTCTCCACACCGATCGTTCCGCTCATCAGCTCGACCAGTTCGCGGGCGATCGTGAGGCCCAGGCCGGTGCCGCCGTAGATGCGCGTCGTCGAAGCGTCCGCCTGCGTGAACGGCTCGAACACGTTCTCCAGGATCGAGCGTTCGATCCCGATGCCCGTGTCGGTCACCTCGATCCGGATCAGGCCGTCACCGGTCGCCTGCGGCAGCCGGCTGACGCGCACGACCACCGATCCCGCGGCCGTGAACTTGACGGCGTTGGCGACGAGGTTCAGGAGCACCTGACGCACGCGACGGCCGTCTCCGCAGGCGTGCGCCGGGACGTCATCGGCGATCTGGACGTCGAGCTCGACGCCCTTCGCCTCGGCGCGAACCCTGACGGGGGCGCAGGTCTGCTCGATCGTCTCGCGCAACGGGAAGTCGGCGATCGCCAGCTCGAGCCGGCCGGCCTCGATCTTCGAGATGTCGAGGATGTCGTCGATCAGCTCGACCATCAGCTCCCCGGAGTGCGACACCTCCGTCGCGAGCGATCGCTGGTCGTCGTCGAGCTCGCTGTCGAGCAGCAGCTCGGTCATGCCGAGCACGCCGTTCATCGGCGTGCGGATCTCGTGGCTGATCGTGGCGAGAAACGCCGACTTCGTGTTCGACGCCTCGACCGCCGCGTCACGTGCCGAGGAAAGCTCGGCGGCCGACCGGTTGCGCGCGGTCACATCCTTGCTGGAGGCGATGCGGCACGCTCGCCCGCCAAAGATCACGTCGGTGCTCGTCAGCTCGACGTCGAGCACCGCGCCGCCCTTGCAGCGGTGGCGCCACGGCACCACCACGGGCCGGCCGAGTCCGGACTCGCCCTCCGCCTGTTGGAGGGCGGCCAGGAAGGATTCCGCGTCCTCCGGCGGCACCAGGTCCGTGACGGTCAGGGCGAGGAACTCGTCGTGCGAGTAGCCGTACATCGCGAGCGCCGCCTGGTTGACCGCGACCACGCTCAGCGTGCCCTGGTCGCGCACCCACATCGGCTGCGGATTGTGCTCGAAGAGCACCCGCTGCATGTGCTCGCTCGCCGCCAGCTGCTCGCGGCTCGCGCTCAGGGCGCGCTCGGCCTCGATGCTCGCCGTCACGTCGCGGCTGACGCCCCATGTGCCGACGATCTCGCCGTGCTCGTCGCGAAGAGGCATCTTCGTCGTCTGCGTCCAGGCGTCCGGGCCATCCTCGAACGTCTCGCGCTCGAGCTTGGCGAGGACCGGCTCGCCGGTCTCCATCACGCGCAGCTCCTCGAGGCGCGACTGCGCCGCGGCGGCGGCGCCGAAAACCTCGAGCTCCGTCCTGCCGATCACCTGCTCGTGCAGGCCCTGCGCGTGCAGGCGGCGCCGCGTCGTGCTGGCAAGCCAGCCGGCGCTGACCATGAGGTACCGACCCTCACGGTCCTTGAAGCAGATCCGCTCGTCGCCGCAGGCGAGCAGGTTCCTGACGCACAGCGGCTCCATCTCCGCACCGAAGACGCTGTTCGAAGCCTGATCGGGTCGCAAGGCGTCCAATACGTAACAACTCTTGTATCGGCCGCCCGGGGTGGAGCATGAACAGACGCGGACGCGGCCGAACGCGCGCCGCCCCTCGCCGGCACACCGCGTGCGCCCGCCAACGGCCCTTCAACCTGCGCCGCTCGACGACGCCACCAACGCTCGTCGGGCGCGGGTTCTACGGCCGCCCACCCTCAGCCCCCTCCTACACGCCTGGCTCAGAGGACGCGTCCAACACTCGCTCGAACGCAGCCAACAGCGCCAGGGCCGCGTCCCGGCGCGCACCCTCGAGCGCGTCCACTGCACGCGCGAGCCGCGCGAGCGGCGCGTCGTGATCGCGCCCGTCCTTCTGCACGGCCTGTATCCGGCGCGCGGCTTCGACGGCGGCGAGGGTCATCGCGGCGTGACTCGCGAACCGCCCGAGCACCGCCATGTCGGCCAGCCCGACCTGCCCGATCGCGCCGGGGTCGAGCACGTTGAGCACGCCAAGCGAGCGTTCGCCGTGCAACAGCGGGTAGACGGTGAGCCTGCGCGGCACGTATCCGGTGGACTCGGCCACGGCCCGGTCGAAACGCGGATCGCTCACCACGTCCTCGATCGAGATGGGCTCCTCGGACGCCAGCGACCAGCCGGCGATGCCGGTCCCGGAGGGTATCCGCCGGCCGACCAGCGTCCGAGCCCCCTCGCCGGCCACCGCCTCGAACACCAGCTCGCGTGCGGGCGCATCGAAGCGCATGATCGAGCACGCGGCCGCGCCGAACACGGCGAGCGTCAGCTCGACGATCGACTGCAGCAAGGCGCGCCGCCCCGCCTCGTCGCCGAGCACCGCCGCGGCCGCCGGTCCGGTCTCGTCGGCGGCTATGCGGCGCTCCTGACGTTCGCCCCCGCGGCTCGCAGCGCCGTCTTCAGCTCGTAGGGCCTCATGCCGGGATGTTTCGCGAGGATCAGGGCGGCGATTGCCGCCATGTGCGGGGTCGCGAACGAGTTACCGGTGGCCCGGATCGTCGCTCCCCCAGCCAAGCCAGCTCGAGGTCGACTCCGGGAGCCGCGAACTCGACCGGCGGCGCGGGATTGGCGTAGTACTCGAGCGGGTCGACTCCAGCGTGGCTGCCGACGGAGACGACGGCCGGGAACCGCCACGGAAACGACTCGACCGGCATGTTGTGTGCGGAGGCGACCACCACGCAGCCGCGGAAGTACGCGAGGTCGGTGAGCTCGCGCAGTTCGGCCGCGAATTTGCTCTTGGTGGTCGAGAGGCTGAGGTTGATGACCTCGAAGCGCTGCTCGATCGCCCATCGCAGGCCAGCCGCGAGTACCGGGCCGGTGGCGGTCAGCGAGCCGCCCAGCACCCGCACCGAATGGATCTCGCAGGCGGGCGCCAGCTTGCGGACGATGCCGGCACACGCGGTGCCGTGTCCGAAGAGATCACCCTCCTGGTCGGCGCTGACCGCCAGTGTGCCGTCGGCTCCCTCGGTCACGGCGACCGCGCCCTCCAGCGTGCGCACCCCGGGGTGACTGGCGTCCACGCCGCTGTCGACGATCGCGACGCGCACGCCGGCGCCTGTCGATCCGCCCCAAGCCCAGTCACGCGCGTCACCGAGAGCCCAGGCCGAGCGCAGTGGTCGCGAGGCGACCGCCTCGCGGTCGATCGACCATGCCGGCAGCTGGTCGGCTTGCGCGCTCTCGCCCACTCCGGCAATGCTACTGCCGGTTGGAGGGAAGATTTCGCGCATCGGCCTCGTCTACCAACACACATCAACCGCCGCCAAACGGCGGTGCCGACACGCGAGGATCAGCCATGAGCGAACGTGACGAGCAGCATCAGGACGAAGAGGCCCCGGAAGGTCTGGAGCCGGCTGCGCAGGAGAGCGACGAGGGTCCCGACGTCGAGGGTCACCGTATGCACGTGGGCAGGGCCTACGACCCCGACAACCGGGCGAGGACATCCGGCGCCGACATCGCCAAGAAGAAGGCGTTCTGAGGGGATTCGAACGCGGCAGGCCTGCCACGTCGTCGTAATCGCCATAGCGGTGGCGGCGGCTGCGCGCCGCCACCGTCGGCGTTGGGCGACCGTCGGTTTGTTGTGATGGCGAGCGCGCCCGGAGCCGTCCCGGCGAGGACAATCGCATGAGCGACTCGGCGCAGGCACTCGCGGCCGTGGCCGAGGAGATTGCGGCGACCTCCCCGAGCTCCGGGGTAGGTGTCCTGACCGGCGGCGTGGTCGCACTCGCTGCGGGTCTGTGCGAGGCGGTCTCCCGGGCCTCGCTGGAGACCTGGGACGAAGCTCGCGGGGCTGCCGTGCAGGCGGCCGAGCTGCGCCGCCGGGCGTGCGCCGCAGCCTGCGAAAACGCCGTTGCCTACAGCGCCGCCAACGCCGCGCTGGCGCGACGGTCCCAGCCCGGCGGCAGTGGCCGCGACGCGCTGCTGCGTGCCGCCCTCGTGCGCGCCGCGGAGGCCCCGCTGGCGATCGCCACGATCGCCTCCGACTGCGCCACGCTCGCAGCGGCGATCGCCCGCGACTGCGATGCGGCGATGCGCGCCGACGTCGCCGGCGCCGCCGAGCTCGCGGCCGCGGCGGCGCGTTCGGCCGCGTCGCTGGTCGAGATAAACCTCGCACTCCTGCCCGACGACGCGCGGCGCGCGCGGGCGCGGTCCGCCGTGGCGAGCGCGGACGCCGCCGTGCGTCGCAGTGCGGCCGCCGGCGCCTGAGTGTGCGTGCCCCGGCCGGGCGGGCGCCTGGATGGCGCGGACGCGCGGGGGCAGGGCCGTGCCGATGCCTCGGGTGGCGGGCGCCTGGATGGCGCAGACGCCCCGGGTGGCGGGCGACGCCGTCGCCGGGAGATTCTCAGCCGGACAGGCGCCGGCCCAGGCCTCGTCAGCCGGCCAGGCGCTCGCGAAGTGCCGCCACGACCGGCTGGGAGGCGGGGAGGCCGGCTCGAGCGAGCGCTCTCTCGGGGTCGCGGTCGAAGGCCTCGCGGAACGAGGGCAGCGCGATCAGCCGCTCGATCGAATCGAGGTCCCCAAGCGTCGAGGGCAGCATCGCGGCGGCCTCGATCCAGGCCTGCGGCGGCATCGCGGTCATCCGCAGCGCCTGCGCCACGGCGAGGTCGGTCGCCAGCGGATCGTCGTCCATGTTAGGGAGGACGCCGTAAAGCGCTGTCATCTTCCCAGCTCGTCGCCGAGCTGAGCGCGCAGCGAGGCGAGGGCCCGCGAGATGCGGCTGGCGATCGTTCCGGCGGGCAGATCGAGCGCCGCGCTGATCGTCTGGTAACTCTCGTCGCGGGCGAAGAAGCGATCGAGGATCTCCTGCTGAGGGGGGGGCAGACGGCCGAGCGCGGCGCGCACGATGAGGGCGTCCTCGAGGACCCCGAGCGGCTCCTCGAACGCCAGGTCGTCGGTCTCCCGGCGCTGACGGGCCCCGACGTCGCGCCGGAGCCAGTCGAGCGACGCGTTTCGGGCGATCTGCGCGATCCAGGCGCGCAGCGCTGTGGCGTCGCGTACGTCGCCCAGGCGGAGGTACACGCGGGCGAATACCTCCTGAAAGACGTCCTCGGCGTCATGACCCTGTAGTCGGAAGGCGCCGCGAACGACGCCGTGGACGAGCGGGGCGTGTCGCTGCACGAGCGCTCGCCAGGCCTCCTGGTCGCCGCTGCGACAGCGCGGAACGAGCGCCGCGTCCTCGAGCGCCTCGGGTAACGGGTCGCCCGGGCGACGCGAGGTTGGCCGCGCCGCGCGTTGCTCGCGCGAAATGCGCTCCGCGCCACCGGAGGCCACGGAGTTCACAGACCCGCTCGCGCCGTCTCGCTTGGTCGCTCGCCCTGGTTCGGCGATGCGCGCCGGAGGTTCGCCGTCCCCCTGCGAGTGAGAAGCGGGCGGGTACATCGAGCCCCGGAGTATAGGCGCGGGGAGGGGCAAACCAACCGCATCACGACGCCTCGTCTGTACCGCGGCAGTAGGGTAATGACGCATGGGAGGCGGGCGCGTGGCCGGATGGTTCAGCGGCTATCGCAGCGCGCTCGCGTCGCGCGACCTGCGGTTTCTGTTCGGCGGTCTCGCCGTTTCCGCGACGGGCAGCTGGGCTTACAACGTTGCGCTGCTCGCCTTCGTGTTCGACCGCACGCACTCGCTCGCCTGGGTGGGTGCGGCGGGGCTCTTCCGGTTTCTCCCCGCCCTCCTCCTGAGCGCCTACGGCGGTGTGATCGCCGAGCGCACCGAGCGGGTGCGCCTGATGCTGGGGGCGGACCTCATCTGCGCGCTGTGGCAGGGCGGACTGGCGGTCGTCGCGGCCACCGGCGCACCGGTCGCGCTCGGGCTCGCCCTTGCGGCGCTCACTGCCGCGACCAACATCGTCTACAGCCCCGCGGTGGCGGCGACGATTCCGTCGATCGTCGACGAGGACGATCTCGTTTCCGCCAACGCGTTGAACGGCACGATCGATAACCTGGTCGTCATCCTGGGACCGGCGGTGGGCGCCGGGCTGCTGGCGATCGGCTCGCCCGCCGTCGCGTTCGCCGCGAATGCCGGGAGCTTCGTGCTGTCGGCGGCGCTCGTTTCGAGGATCCGGGCCCGCAGCCGCCCGGTCGATGTCACGGACGAAGGGACCGCCGGGCCGCTCGAGCAGATGGCGGTCGGCGTGCGCGCGATCGTCGCACTGCCGGCGGCGCGCACGCTCGTGGCCTTCTGCGCGCTCGTCAGCTTCGTCTACGGCACCGACACCGTGCTCTTCGTCGGCGTCTCCGAGCATCGACTGCACACCGGCTCCGAGGGTTTCGGCTACCTCCTCGCCGGGCTCGGCGTCGGCGGCGTCCTGATGGCCACAGCGGTGAACCGGCTCGCAAGCTCGCGCCGGCTCGCGCCGATCATCCTCGCGGGCGTGGCCGGCTATACGCTGCCCACCGCGCTGCTGACGGTGATACGTGACCCTGGCCTCGCGTTCGCCCTGGAGATCGTTCGGGGCGGTTCGACGTTGGTGGTCGACGTCCTGGCGATCACGGCGTTGCAGCGTGCCGTTGCCCCCGAGCAGCTCGCGCGCGTGTTTGGGGTGTTCTTCGCTTTTGTGCTGGCGGCGATCTCGCTTGGGACGGTCATCACGCCGGTGATCGTGAGCGCCGGCGGGCTCGACGCCGGGCTCCTCGTCATGGCGTTAGCTCCCTGTGGCGCTGCGCTGCTCGGTGTTCGCTCGCTGCTCGCCATCGACCGCGACACCGCCGCGCGCACCGCGGCGCTGGGACCCCGCATTACCGTGCTCGAAGGGCTCGGCCTCTTCCAGTCGGCAAGCAGAGCCGTTCTCGAGAGCCTCGCCGCGGCCGCCGAGGCTGCGACGTTCGCGCCGAGCGCGACGATCATCCGAGAAGGCGAGCCGGCGGACGCGCTCTACGTGCTGGTGTCCGGAGAGGTCGAGGTGAGCGCGCGCGGCGAGGGAGACGGTCCGCCACGCGTCCTGCGTCGAATGTCGGCTCCCACCTACTTCGGCGAGATCGGCGTGCTCGAGCACATTCCTCGGACGGCGACGGTGACCGCGCTCACCAGCTGCGACTGCGAGCGGATTGCGGGCGATGCGCTGCTCGCGGCGCTGGTCACCGCCCCGCCATCGGCGACGATGATGGAGAACGCGCGCAGCCGGCTCGCACTCACTCACCCTTCCAGGAAGCCGACGTTCGCCGCGCAGTAGCGCCGACCACGATCGACTCGGAGCGGTCGAAGAGCAGTGGCGGTGCGCCAGAATCGTGGATTCCCACGAGGAGAGTCGCGAAACTGCCTGCAAAGCCCGTATTCCGAGCGACATAACTTTGGCGCGTCGAATTAGGCGTTGTGGAGCGCGCCGAGGCGGAGGCCATCTACGAGCAGGGCCGTGACGCGGTTGTCGATGTTCTGTTGGCGCTGTCGGCGCAGAACGAGCGGTTGCAGGCGCAGGTCGAGGTTCTGACCGCGAGGGTTGCTCGTCAGGATGAGCGGATCGCGCAGCTCGAGCGGCGGCTGAACCGCAGCTCGCGCAACAGTTCTCAGCCGCCGAGCGTCGATCCGCCGGGCTCGCCGCCAAGGCGCGGGAAGGATGCGTCGGGTCGCCGTCAGGGTGGCCAGCCGGGGCATGAGGGCAAGGGCCGCCCGTTGCTGCCGGCGTGGGCGGTCGATGTGGTCGTTGATCATTGGCCCGATCGCTGCGATTGCGGCCACGAGTTCGACCCGGGCGAGCACGTCGCGGTTGGTGAGCCGGTGCGCCATCAGGTTGAGGAGCTACCGGCGATCACGGTCACGCTGACCGAGCATCGCTGCCAGCGGGTGCGCTGCCCCGGGTGCGGGCGCCGGCGGCGAGCAGAGCTTCCCAAGGAGATCTCAGCCAGCGCATTTGGTCCGCGGTTGCAGGCAGCGGTCGCGACGCTATCGGTGCGCAACCGGATCTCGCGCCGCGACGTCGTCGAGTTGTGCGAGCAGCTGTACGGGTCACGGATCAGCAGCGGCACGGTCGACGCGATCCTGGCCCGCACCGCCGACGCGCTCAGCGAGCCCTGCCATGACCTGTTGGACCGGCTGCGAAACGGCAGGGCGGTGCATATGGACGAGACCGGCTGGCGGACCGCTGGTGAGCGCCGCGCGCTGGCGGCATCTTCGATCAGCGTCACGCCTACCTGCACGTCGCGACCGACCGTCAGTCGACCCGCCAACAGCTGCTCGCTGATACGAAGGCGATCGTGACCTCAGACCGCTGGTCGGCCTATCGCCGTCTCCCGCTCGCTCGCCGCCAGATCTGTTGGGCTCACCTCGCGCGTGACTTCAAAGCGCGCGCCGAAGGCATGAGCTCCAGAAAGAGTTCGGCGAGCACGGCCAGCGCTTGTGCGACCGGATCTTCTGGATCTGGGAAATCTACCAGCACAACCGCGACCGCCGCGAACTCCAGCTCCAGGTCCGCCAGCTCCAGCGCGAGTTCAAACCGATCATCCGCCGCTACGCCGGCAAAAGCCCGCGCTCAAGTACTGCCGCGGCATGGCGCGCAACCTGCTCAAAGCCTGGCCCGCACTCTGGACATTCCTCCGCCACCCCGGTGTCGAGCCGACCAACAACCACGCCGAACGCGCGCTCCGAAGCGCCGTGATCTACCGCAAGCTCAGCCTCGGCAGCCAATCCCCGGCCGGCGAGCAGCGCGTCGCGCCCTGCTCTCAGCCCACACCACCTGCCGACTCCAGCACCGGCCGCTACACACCTACCTCGCCGACGCCATCACCGCCCACAACCGCGGCGACCCCGTGCCCCTACTCACCTGAAAACAAGGCACTGAACGACTATTCCGAGGATTTTGCTGCCTCGGGATGCAGACAAATGTGCGAACAATCGCGCAACGATTGTCACGGGACTGTGACGCCGTGGCGGAGGGTATCCCGCGTTGCGTCTGCCACATGAACCGTAGATTCTCCGGAGGTTCTCATGCCGCACGGGGAGGGGGCGGTGCGGGGCGGTTTGTGGCCGTCGGTTGCGGTCGGGCCCGGGTTCGCGGTGGGCTTGTCAGTAGCCCGCGGCGCGGAGCTCGCTGAGCGTGACCATCAGCGTCCGGGGGGTGGGGGCGAGTGCGCGGAAGCCGAAGCGCTGGTAGAAGGCGGCGGCGGGGTCGTCGATCGCATGCACCACGACTGCGCGCACCGCGACCTCGGCGGAGGCCACCTGGACGCGCGAGAGCGCGTCGCGGAGCAAGGCTGCTCCTAGTCCGTGGCCCTGGTGCGCGACGTCAACCGCGAGCCTGGCCAGCAGGGCGACAGGAATCGGGAAATGGCGAGACTGGCCCTTGCGCACCGCCGTGGTGGCACGCTCGTGCTGGAGCTGGCCGGCAACGAGCGCGTAGTAGCCGCGCACGGAGCCATGCGCGTCCGCGATCACGAATGTGCGGGCGGCGTCGCGGCGATCGCTTTGGCCGGCGTAGCGGGTGAGCCAGCGGTTGAGCAGCTCGTTGCCACAGTCGAAGGCCGCGGCGTGGTGGCGAACTGGGTCGAAACGCTGAGTGCCTGCGAACTGCGCGCTCACGCGCGGTCGCGCAGCTCGCGCAGGCGTGCGACCGTGTCCGGATCAGGCGTCTCGAGCGCGTCGAGGAACCGGGTCGCTTCTTCCTCCGTGAGAACGATGTCTCGCTGATCGGCGAGCACCTCCTCGGCGCGCGCACGCGCTGCGCGCCGGAAGAAGTCGCTGAGGGTCTCGCCGACGGCAGATGCTGCCGCGGCGTCGAGAGAACGCTCGTCGTCGGTGAGGCGGAGTTCCAAGCGTTGGGCACGCATAGATTCAGTGTACGTACAGCGTACGGTTCGGTCAACCAGGGGTCGCTCCGGCGGGCGAACTACGGGCTGCGAGTGCAAACAAAGTGCCAACAACTGTCAGGTGCGTACGGCACAACGAGCCGAGTCTCGATCGTCGCCGTCCATAGATCGCGGTCGAGCGCTACGATCGAGCAAGACGACATCGCAGAAGGTATTCCGCGTTTAGAGTGCTGCACAAACGGGACCTTTTGCGGGGATTTTCGATGCCGGAGGAGGGACTCGAACCCCCGACACGCGGATTATGATTCCGCTGCTCTAACCGACTGAGCTACTCCGGCGGGGATCGGCACTCTACCGAGCGGGGCGCCTCGCACCGCGGCAGCGCTCGATCCGGGCGCCCGCGGTTGCGGTGTGCGTATCGTCTCGGTCGTGGTCGTCCTGCTGGCCGTGCCGAACGTCTCCGAGGGCCGTGATCCCGACGTGCTCGACGCGATCGCCGACGCCTTCGCGACCGGTGCGCGCGTGCTCGACCGCCACGCGGACGCCGACCACCATCGCGCGGTGTTCTCGCTCGCCGGCGCGCCCGGAACGCTCTCGCAGGGGCTGGTGGCCGGGGCGCGGGAGGCGGTGGCGCGGATCGACCTCCGCACTCCGCGCGGCCAGCATCCGCACATCGGCGCGATCGACGTCGTGCCGCTCGTTCACGTCAGCGAGGCTGAGCGCGGCGCGGCATGCGCGGAGGCCCTGCTCACGGCGGATCTGCTGGGCGGCGAGCTGTGCCTGCCGGTCTTCCTCTACGGCGCGCTCGCCGGTGGCCGCACCCGTGCCGAGCTCCGTCGCGGCGGGATCGCGAACCTGGCGGCCCGCATCGCCGACGAGGAGCTGACCCCCGACTACGGCCCGCGCCGCCTGCATCCGAGCGCGGGCGCGGTACTCGTCTGCGCGCGGGCGCCGCTCGTGGCGTTCAATCTCGAGCTCGCGTCGCCCGCCCACCTCGGCACCGCCCGCGAGATCGCGGAGAGCATCCGCGAGGGGGGACGGGAGGGGCTGCCCGGGTTGCGCGCGATCGCGATCGAGCTGGTATCGCGCGGACGCATCGCGCAGGTCTCGATGAACGTGGAGGATCCGCTCGCGCTGCCGCTGGCGGCGATCGTGGACGCGGTTTCGCGCCATGCCGACATCGCCGCCGCGGAAATCGTGGGGCTCACGCCACGCGCCGCGCTGGCGGGGTTGCCGGTGGAGCTCGAGCTCCGCGGCTTCGACCCCGCCCGCCAGATCATCGAGAACCATCTAGATTGATAGCCGACAGATGCCCCGCGCCCCCCGCACCCGAAAGACCAAGCACCGCGGCAACGCAGCCGGGATGATCGAGTCGCGCGGCCGCACCGGGCGCAAGCCGAGCGCCGCGGAGAAGGGCAGCTCCGGTGGCCGCGCACGCGGCGCCCGCGAGCCGCGCAAGAACCGCTACGACTCGCCGCCGACCTGGAAGGGCTCGCTGTGGCGCGCGGCGATCGCTGCCGCCGTCGTGTACGCGGTCTCGACCCTGCTGCTCAAGCACACCACGCCGACCAAGAACCTGCTGATCGTTCCGGTCGTGCTCGCGCTCTACATGCCGATCATCTACTACACCGACCAATTCATGTACCGCCGCCAGCAGCGCAGGAAGGCCGCGCGCTGATGGGCTCGCTCGACGTCGTCAGCCTCACGGTCGGGCCGTTCCGCGAGAACTGCTACGTGCTGCGGCGGGCGGGCGCTGCCGAGGCCGTGGTGGTGGACCCGGGAGACGAGGCCGAGCGGCTGATCGAACAGGTCCGCGTGCTGGGCGTGACGGTCGAAGCGATCCTCCTCACGCACACGCATGTCGACCACGTCGGCGCCGTCGCCGCGCTCGCCCGCGCCACGGGCGCGCCGGTCTACTGCCCAACGCTCGAGCGCGCGATCCTCGCCGACATCGACGGCTCGGTCGGCTGGTTGGGACTGAGCGGATTCGAGAGCTACGACGCCGACGAGCTGCTCGGCGGCGGCGAGCACCTCGAGCCGGCGGGCCTGGGCATCGACGTCATCTTCACCCCGGGCCACAGTCCCGGTCATCTGACCTATGCGTTGCCGGAACACGAGACGCTCGCCGTCGGCGACGTCCTCTTCCGCGGCTCGGTCGGAAGGGTGGATCTGCCGGGTGGAGACGGGGCGGCGCTGCTTGACTCGATCGCGAGCCTGTTCGACGCGTACCCGCCACAGACGCTCGTGCTACCGGGCCACGGTCCGCAGACCTCGCTCGAGGAGGAGCGCCGCAGCAACCCGTTTCTGACCGAGCTCGCCGCCCGGTGAGCAAGCTCACAGCCCCGCGTGGGACGTTCGACATCCTGCCCGAGCAGGCGCGCGTGCGCGCCGAGCTCGAGCGCACGGCCGGCGCATTGCTCGAGCGGGCCGGCTACGGCAGGATCGAGACGCCGAGCTTCGAGACGACGGAGCTGTTCGCGCGCGGCGTCGGCGAAGCGACCGACATCGTGCGCAAGGAGATGTACAGCTTCGACGACGGAAGCGGGCGCTCGCTCACGCTGCGCCCGGAGGGCACCGCACCGGTCTGCCGCGCCTATGTGCAGCACGGCATGCACAAGCTGCCGGCCCCCGTTCGCCTCTACTACCTCTCGAGCTTCTTTCGCGCCGAACGCCCACAGGCAGGCCGCTACCGCCAGTTCTGGCAGCTCGGGATCGAGGCGCTGGGCTCCGAGGATCCGGCGGTCGACGCCGAGACGATCGTGTTGCTCGCAACGATCCTCACCCGGCTCGGGGTCACCGGGGTCCGGCTGCGGATCTCCAGCCTGGGCAGCCCCGCGACGCGCGCGGCCTACTCCGAGGACCTCGGCACCTATCTGCGCGCCAACGCGCAGCGGCTCGCACCGGCGGTGCGCGAACGCATCGATCAGAACCCGCTGCGGGCGTTCGACTCCGACGATCCCGGCACGCGCGAGGTGATGGCGGGCGCGCCGCGGCTGCTCGACCGACTGGAGCGAGAGGATGCCGAGCACTTCGCGGCGGTCCGCGAGCTCTTGGCGCGCGCCGGCGTGGCCCACGAGATCGACCCCACGCTCGTGCGCGGGCTCGACTACTACACGCGCACGCTGTTCGAGTTCACCAGCGACGCCCTGGGCGCGCAGTCAGGGGTGGCGGGGGGAGGACGCTACGACGGCCTGGTCGAGCAGCTCGGCGGGCCGCCGACGCCGGGCATCGGCTGGGCGGCCGGGATCGAGCGGATCATGCTGGCCTCCGGTCACCATCCCGCGTCCGTGTCCCCGGTCGACGTCTATGTCGCCTTCGAGACCGGCCGCACCGATGCCTTCGCGACGCTGACGGCGCTGCGCCAGGCGGGGCTGGCGGCCCAGATGGAGCTTGGCGGACGGTCGCTGAAGGGTCAGCTCAAACAGGCCGACCGTCTCGGCGCGCGCTTCTTCGCGCTCGTCGAGGGCGAGTCGGTGCGCCTGCGCGATCAGCGGGCCGGCACCGAGGAGACGGTCGATCGCCGTGACCTCGTCGATCGCGTGGCGGGCACGTGATGCGCGAACCGCCGCCAAACGAGTACCGCGATCACTGGTGCGGTGAGCTGCGCGCCGCCGACGCCGGCAGCGACGTTCGCGTGGCCGGCTGGGTCCATCGCCGCCGCGACCACGGCGGGCTGATCTTCATCGACCTGCGCGACCGCTCGGGCCTGTTGCAGCTCGTCTTTCATCCCGACAGCGCACCGGCCGCCCACACCGCCGCTCACGACCTGCGCAGCGAGGCTGTGCTGAGCGTCGCCGGCGGGCTCGTGCTGCGCGGCGCCGGGACGGTCAACCCGTCGCTCGCGACCGGCGAGATCGAGCTTGCGGTCCGCGAGTTGGATGTGCTCGCGACCTCGCCGACGCCGCCCTTCCCGCTGGACGAGGACGTCGGCGTGGACGAGACGCTGCGGCTGCGTCACCGCGCGCTCGACCTGCGCCGCGAGCCGATGCGCGACGCGATCGTCCTGCGCCACCGGGTGACGCACACGATGCGCGAGGTGCTGGAGCGCCACGACTTCCTCGAGGTCGAGACGCCGATCCTGACGGCCGCCACGCCGGAGGGGGCGCGCGACTTCCTCGTGCCCTCGCGCCTGCAGCGCGGCTCCTTCTACGCGCTGCCGCAGTCGCCACAGATCTTCAAGCAGCTGCTGATGATGGGCGGTCTCGAGCGCTACTACCAGATCGCCCGCTGCTTCCGCGACGAGGACCAGCGCGCCGATCGCCAGCTCGAGTTCACGCAACTCGACATCGAGATGTCGTTCGTCAACGAAGAGGACGTGCTGCGCATCACCGAGGAGGTGATGAGCGCGGTCTTCGAGGCCGGCGGGTTCGCGCTCGCGCCACCGCCGTGGCCACGGATGTGTTACGACGAGGCGGTCGGTCGGTTTGGCTCCGACCGTCCCGACACCCGCTTCGGCCTCGAGCTGCGCGATGTCTCGGAGATCGTGCGCGGATGCGAGTTCAAGGTCTTCTCCGGCGTGCTCGAAAGCGGGGGAGTGGTGCGCGCGCTCAACGCCGGGGCACGCGAGCTCTCGCGCGCCGAACAGGACGGCCTGAACGAGTTCGTCCAGCGCTACGGTGCCAGGGCGGTCGCCCCGATCAGCGTCGGCGACGGCGGCTGGCGCGGCAACCTCGCGAAGTTCTTCAGCGCAGACCAGATCGGCGCCGTCAACGCGAGGCTCGGAGCGACCGACGGCGACCTGCTGCTGTTCGTCGCCGACCGGCCGGCGGTCGCCGCCCAGGCGCTCGGCGCGCTGCGGCTCGAGCTGGCCGAGCGCTTCGGCCTGATCGACGACGCTCGCCACGACGTGTTGTGGGTCGTGCAGTTCCCGATGTTCGAGTTCGACGAGGACGCGGGGCGCTGGAGCGCCATGCATCACCCCTTCACCGCGCCGGCGCCGGCCGAGGGCTCGACCGAGCTGGACTTCGCGCAGCCCGGCACGCTGCGCTCGCGCGCCTACGACCTGGTCGTCGACGGCGCCGAGCTGGGCGGCGGCTCGATTCGCACGCACACGCCCGAGATCCAGCAACGCGTGTTCGAGGCGATCGGCCTGTCCGACGAGGAGGCGCAGGAGCGCTTCGGCTTCCTGCTTGACGCGCTCCGCTACGGCGCGCCGCCGCACGGCGGCATCGCCCTCGGGATCGACCGGATCGTCGCGATGATCGCGGGCCGCGAGTCGATCCGCGACGTGATCGCCTTCCCCAAGACGGCCAGCGGATCCGATCCACTCACCGGCGCCCCGGCGCCGGTTGACGCGCGCACGCTGCGCGAGCTGGGCCTGAGGACGGTGTAGAGGACGCGGGCGAGGTCACGGGCGAGGTCGACGGCGCGGGCACTGGCGAAGGCGCGGGCTCGCTCGCCCCGGCCGGACGGCCTCACGCGCCGCCGAGCTGCGCCGCCTTGACGACGAGCAGCACCACCGAGACAACGAGATAGCCGCGCAGCCCGAGCATCGCGGCCTTGCGCCCGGTCGACCAGACGGCGGGCTCGAGGAACGTCAGTTGCGGCATCGTCCACTGCGCTTTGGGAACGATCGGGCCGTCGTCGATCACCGTCACCTCGCCGCCCTCGCGGCCGCTGCGAAGTGCCCACGCGCCGGACGCCAGCAGCGCGACCGCGAAGGCGCCGCCACCGATCGCTGCGAACTGCGTCACATTGACCGAGGGAAAGACCGTGGTCGCCATCAGGATGAGCGACAGCAGCACGAGCACCGCGACGATCACGGCCGCCAGGACGTTCAGCCAGGTCGGGTTGCGCCAGGGTCCGAGCACCGCGCGGTCGTTGCACAGCAGCAGCAGGAAGACCGTCGCGCTCGGGAGCAGCACGCCGGCGAGCGCCTGGACCGAGGTCGTGATCACGCCGAGCGGGGCCCCCGGGATCAGCACGATCGCGGCGGCGCCCGCGATCAGGCCGGCGAAGATCAGATAGAAGGACTTGGCATCCGAAAAGCTGCGGTGCAATGAGCTCTTCGTGCCGAACATGTCGCCGAAGGCGTAGCTCGTGGAGAGCGTCAGCGCGGCGGCGCCGATCAGCGACGCGTTCAAAAGGACGAGCGCAAAGAACGCTCCGCCGACCGATCCGAGCTGGAGCTTGAGCCCGTTCGCCGTGCCGAGCGCGTTGGTGAAGTGGCCGTAGAGCGGGGTGCCCTTGAACGCGAAGGCCGAGACCGCGATCAGAGCGCCGGCGCCGATCACCACGACGACCGCGCCGATCCACGTGTCGAGCCGCTCGTAGTTGATCCAGCGCGGAGTGATCCGCTTGTCGATCACGTTGGACTGCTGGAAGAACAGCTGCCACGGAGCGACGGTCGTGCCGACGATCGCGATGATCAGTAGGACCGACGTTGAGTTGGCGCCGCCGGCGATCGAGGGGACGAAGAAGTCATGTGCGACCGGGCCGATCCTTGGGTGTGCCATGAAGAAGAGCGGGATCGCCAGGAGGTTGGCGAACACGAACACGAACATCACGCGTTCCCAGCGGCGGAAGCTCCCGGTGGCGGTGACCGCGACGAGCAAGACGGCGGCGATCGGGACGGACACGAAGGCTGAGATCCCGAAGTAGGAGAGCGCGAGGCTGACGCCGATGAACTCGGTGACGATCGTCAGGAAGTTCAGAAGGAACAGGTCGCCGACCGAGAACCAACCCCAGAAGCGCCCGAACCGCTCGTTGATCAGGCGCGCGTGCCCGACGCCCGTCACGGCGCCGAGGCGGACGACCATCTCCTGGTTGACGATCAGCACCGGGATCAGCAGGAGCAGCACCCACAGCAGGCTCGTCCCGTAGTTCTGGCCGGCCTGCGAGTAGGTCGCGACGCCGCCCGCGTCGTTGTCGCCGACCATCACGATCAGCCCCGGGCCGACGATCGCCAACAGCGCCAGCGCCCGCGCCCGCCAGCTGCGCCGCACCCCGGTGTCGTGCTGGCCGATCGTCCCGAAGGCGCCCTGGATGTCGCCGACATGGGCGCTGTCGAGCACAGCGCGCTCGCGCTCCGGCGTTGCGGTCATCCTGATCACCTCCTTTCGGGGTCCGCACCGTGGGTCGCGGGGCGGGCGCCGTGGAGGTCCCTCAGCCGGATGTCAGGTGATGACTCCAGGTGGGGACGCCGCAGCGCAGCGCCACGCGACCGCTACTTCGCGGGGGTTCGCCGTCTTCGTATCTGCTGGGGTCGTCCACGGTGTGAAGGTCCTGTCAAAAGCCCGATCCGGGCAGCAAAAGTCTACTCGCGGGCGAGCCCGTAGCGGCGCCGCCACTGCTCGGGCAGGGTCAGCTCGAGGATGTCGTCGACCGAGACGACGCCGATCGGACGGGCGTCGGCGTCGACGACCGGCAGGCTGATCAGGTTGTAGTCGGTCATCAGCCTCGCGACCTCCGGGATCTCGGCCTCGGCGCCGACCGAGGGGGCGCTCGCGTCGGCGAGCGAATCGAGCGTCTGGTCCGGCGCGGCGCGGATCAGCTGACCGGTGGTCACAACGCCGCTGAGAGCCCCCGCCGCGTCCGTCAGCAGGATCGCGTGCAGGCTGTCCGCGGCGACGTCGTGCGCGCGGGCGGCCGTGATCGCCGTGGCCACAGTGGCGTCGCGGGGCACGGCGACGAAGTCGGGGCTCATCACGCCCCCCGCGGTCGAAGGGTTGTAGCCGAGCAGACCCTTGATCTTGCGCTGCTTGGCGAGCGGCATCAGATCCAGCACCGGCAGGCGTCTCTCCTGCTTGATTTCGAGCAGCAGGTCGGCCGCGTCGTCGCTCGCCATCCGCGCGAGCACCGCGGCGACCTCGCGGTCCGAGCGCTGGTCGAGGAACTCGAGCTGATGCTCGTCGTCGAGCTCCTCGAAGACGTCGGCCTCGAGCTCCTTGTCCTGCCCGACCGCCTCCAGGATCTCCTCGCCCTCCTCGTGGCTTGCCGCCTCGACCAGATCGGCGATCTGCGCTGGATGCAGCGATGCGATGCGCCGGTGCGCGAGGCGCAGCCGCGCGGTCGGCACGTGTCCGACGAACGGCTCGAGCTGCGGCCACGGCACGAAGGCCGGATGGGCACTCTGGTCTTCGCGCAGTCGGTGCGGCAACAGCCGGCGCACGCGCGCGCCCAGGCTGGGGTCGATGCCGGCGACCCGCCAGGCGCCGTCCTGATGGGTCAGCTCGACCTCGCCGGCCCGCACGAGGCGCGCGGTGTTGACGTTGATCAGGCTGCGCCCGAGCACGTCGGAGCGCAGCAGGACCTCGCCGGGCCGGCGCTCGAACTGGGCGAGGTTCAGCTTCGTCGTCGACGTGTGGGCGCCGCCGGGCTCCAGGCGCGCGATGGCGTTCGCCGGGACGAACAGCAGCCGGCCGCCGATCGCTGCGCGCAGCCCGATCACCGGCGGCAGCGGATCGGCGAGGTCGAGTCGCGCCACCAGGTCGTCCACACGGCCGAGCCGCTCACCGGCGGAGTCGAGCAGCGGGCTCCCCGCGAGCGAGGAGAGGTGGAGAACGCCGTCAGGCATCGCCGTGCGAAACAGAGTAGACGGTTGCGGGGTCGAACTGCTGTCGATCCCGCTCATGCCGGCCTGTGGTCTGCCGAAAGGTGAAGTGATGACCGCATCCTTCGACCGGCGCTCACACGTGCGAGCGCTCGTAGCAGTCGGGCTCGTCCTGGCCGGCGCCTCGATCGTCGGCGGCTGCGGCGTGCCGGCCGTGATCAAGCCGTCGGCGACGCCTCTGCCGGGCTTCAAGCGCGACATCCGCGCCGCGCAGAACGCCGTTGCACAGACGGAACGCAAGGCGCAGAGCGACGCCGCGGCGAACGTCGCCAGCCCGTAGCAGGGGGCGCGGCGCTCACGCGCCGGCCGACGGCGGATCGAGCCGACGCTACGCTTGGTGTCTCGTCGCGGCGATCGTGAAGTGCAGCGACACGGCGGCCGACGGCTTGCCTCCGAGACCGGTGGCGCGCAGAACGACGGTGTAGGTGCCGGCGGGGAGCTGCCCGGAGAACGTGCGGCCGGCGAAGTCGAGCGTGTTGGCGCCGGGTTCAGCCGCGACGGCCAGCGTGCCGTCTGCGACGCTGCGCATACAGGGCTTCGCCTGCTGCGCCGCGAGCTGCGGCGAAACGCAGCGTCCGTTCGCGACACGGCCCGCGATCGTGCGGGCAAAGGCGAAGGTGACGCGCGCCGGCTGGTCGAGCGTGAAGGAGAAAACCGTTCCGACGGGCGGCCGCGCGGCTGAGCCGCGACGTTCGACCCACGTCGACGCCGCCTGACGCACGTCACTCAGAGCAGGCCGCACGGCGACCACGGTGTAGATCACGTTCGCCGTCGAGCTGACGCCGTTGCTGTCGGTGGCGGTCAGCGTAAAGGTGTGCTTCCCGAGCGTCGCGGTGTCGATCCTCGCGCCGTTCGCCGCGCTCGCCGAGCAGGACACGACCTTCGCCGGAGCCACTGCGGCGCAACCGAACGCGGCGGACACCGCCTGTTGGCGAACGTAGAAGGCGCCGTTGGCCGGTCTGTGGATCGTCACCGTCGGCACCGCGGCGACGGTGTAGGTGATCACATCGGTGATCGTGACGCCGTTGCTGTCAGTGGCCTGCACGGCGAAGGTGTGAGGACCGGTCGCGCTCGTGTCGACCGTTTTCGGCGCCGTGCAGCTCGCGATCGTGACCGGCGCGCTTGCCGTGCAGGTGACCTGCGCCCTCAGTGCCTGACCCTGCGCGTAGGTTGCGCCCGATGAGAGGCCGGTGACGGCGATCGTCGGCGGGGCGACCACGCTGTAGGTCGCGGTCGTCGTGGTGGCGAAGCCGTTGGCGTCGGTGGCCGTGACGGAGAACTGGTGAATGCCGACCACGGAGGTGTCGACGGTGCCGCCACTCGGTACCGTCCCGGCGCAGCTCGGTGCGCCCGTCGTTGATGAGGCGCAGGAGTAGGCGGCCGTCACAGGCTGCCCCAGGGTGTACGTCGCACCCGGCGCCGGTGTGCTGATCGTCTCGATCGGGGCGTAGGTGAACCCATCCGCCGAGCTGGTCGGGCTGGTACCCGAGAGCTTCACGACCACCACGTTCACCGATCCGCTGCCCGGCGGAACGGTCGCGGTGAGCTGCGTGGGGCTGTCATAGGTGACCGCGGTGGCTGCGGTCGAGCCGAACCAGACGGCGGCAAAGGGGGTGAATCCACTCCCCGTGATCGTGATCGTCGTTCCGGCGGACGCCTCGGGCGCGCTGAGCCCGCTGACCGTGGGCGCCGCCCCTAGCGGTGTGGCGGCCGCCTCGCACAGCTGTGCGACGAGCCCCTGCTGGGATCCGTCGGCCGCGATCGGCGTACCCAGCCCGGTCACCATGTCGTAGCCGGGAGTGGCGGGGTAGGGGCCGTAGGGAGAGGTGCCCTCGAAGTAGCCGCTGTTGTCGCCGATCGTGATGTCGTTGAAGGCGTCGGCGTGGTTGTCACCGGCGGCGATCTCGTAGAGCAGCGGATTGAGGAAGCCAAACGGCGTGCTGCACCCGGGGTAGGGGTTCGCGCTGGAGTCGGCGAGCGCCGCGAGAGCCGCCCAGTCCGGGGCCGCGGTGCTCGTTCCGCCCCAGGCCGACCAGCCACCCTCGTAAAAGGTCGCGTAGCCGGTCTCGGTCGACCCGTCGGCGGACACGTCGGGCACTTCGCGGCAGTAACCCGACGGGTCGTCGCAGGGCGTCCCGCTGGAGTAGCTGTTGAGGACGCCGGGAACACCCGAGTACAGCTGCCAGGTGGGCATCTGCCAGAACCGCGAGATCCCGCCGCCGCTCGCGCCCCAATAGAGCTGCTCCCAGCCCGTTTCGCTGGGGGGCGGGCCGATGGCATTGAGGTTCGTCCCGCCCACAGCGGTAGCGTAGGGCTGACTGGCAGGGTCGTCGACGGCAAGGTCGGCGGCGTTTGGATCGATCTGCTGGGAGGGGACGTCGAGGTTGTTGTTCCACTCCTCGGCGCAGCCCTCGGCGCCACGATCTCCAGATGACGAGATGAAGGTCTCGCCCTGTGCGGCGGCCTGTTCGAGCAGGATGTTCTCCTGCTCGACCGTCGTCGCGCTGGAGTCGGGCTCGCACAGGCCCCACGAGTTGTTGATCACCTGGGCGTGCTGCCCGGGTGGCGCGTCGACGATCGTGGCCAGCGTGTCGTATGGCCCGTTACCCGCGTTGGGGCCGTAGTAGACCTCGACCTTCGCATCCGGGGCGAGCCCGATCAGGTTCTCCAGGTCGACCGCTGACTCAGCCGTCGTCACGGTCAGCGGCGAGCCTCCTTCGACGGGGATGTCGGTGACCTGGGCGTTGGTGCCGAAGCACTGCTGGAAGCTGTTGAGGTCGCTCGCCTCGCTCGCGTAGGGCTCCAACTCGAGCAGTGCGACCGTCACACCCTGGCCGAAGTCTCCGGCGGCGTAGAGACCGCTGAAGCCGTAGGCCTTGCCCACCTGATCGATCGTGGACACTGCGGGCAGGCTGGCGGCGAAGCTGGTCGCGGCAGCACACGGGACCGGGCCTCCGGCCCCCACGAACGAGCCGGATGCGGCGTGCGCAGCTGCCCCCAGCCGCGCCGCGGGCGAACGCGGGCCCGCGTGGATGGCGTCGAGGCCCTCCGGCACCGCGGCGGGCAGGTCGTCGAGCCCGAGCACGCCTGCCACGATGCCACCGAGGCCCGCCGGGACGCGGGGCGCGCTGGTGTTGGCGTACATCTCTTTGCCGGAGCGCACGCGGTAGCGGCGCAGGCTCACGTCAAACGCCCTGGAAGCTGCCGCGGCGGTGCCCGAGACGGCGATCGACAGCCGGTCCCGCGCCAGCGCTCCGGGGGTGAGGCCGTCGGCGCGCATGGTTCTGCGCACCGCTGCGACGCTGGCGCTGCTCGCGCCGAAGCGCGTCGCAAACCCGTCGACGCTGAGGTAATGGTGATAGGACGGGGAGGCGGGGTTGCTCACGGCGGCGACGAGGGCCGTGAGGGCGAGCGCGTTGCGTGGCGTGAACACGACGGTCAGCGCGAGGCGGGTCGAGGGCGCGACCGTGCCGGCAGATGCAGCGTGCACCGGCGGCGGGATCCCGCCGACCGCGATGCTGGCCGGGGCGCTGCTGGCGCTGGCGCTGACGGCGAGTGCGAACAGCGCGAGCGGCATCGCGAGTGCGGTGCGCCGAAAACCGCGCAGAACGCGGTTCGGCCGGTCGGTCGATTGCGGCCGCATCGCTCTAAGATACGGCTCAGCGAGGGCGACGCAAGGGGAAAACGTCGCCATACTCGTTAGAAATGGCCCTGCGCGAGCACTTGGAGCGCCCGCACGGACGCGGCTTGCTGCCCGAGGGAGGGTACACCGGAGCCGCCGGCGGCGCGACGTGCGGCGATCTGGTGCGCATCTCGGTGGCGCTCGCGCGCGAAACGGTCGCGGCAGCCGGGTTTGATGCACGCGGCTGCGGTAGCGCGATCGGCGCCGCAAGCGCCGCCGCGGCATTGGTGGAGGGCCGGCCCCTGCTGGACGCGGCGCGTGTCGGAGCCGATCAGATCGCGCGCGAGCTCGGCGGGCTGTCGCCGGCGAAGCGCCACGCCGCCGAACTGGCGGCGGACGCGCTGCACCGCGCGCTCGGCGCCGCGGCACGTGCGCAGGCCGCGCTGGCGCCGGCGCCCGGGCGGCTGCTCGTCGCAATGAGCGGCGGTGTTGACAGCGCCGTCGCGGCGGTGCTCGCCGGCTCGCGCGCCGTTGGCGTCACGCTCGAGCTGTGGACCGACCCCGAGAACGACGGCGAACGCAGCTGCTGCTCGCCGCAGGCGGTTCGGAGCGCGCGTGCGCTGGCCCACCGGCTTGGCCTGCCGCATCTCTCGCTCGATCTGCGGGCGGAGTTCCGCGCCGGCGTCGTCGAGCCGTGGCTGGCGCAGCACGCCGCGGGCGCGACGCCGAACCCGTGCGTTCGCTGCAACGGCGAGGTGCGGCTCGATGCGATGCTCGACCTCGCCGGGCGCCTCGGTGCCGACGCGCTGGCGACCGGCCATTACGCGCGCACCGGCGGCGGACTGCTGCGGGTCGCGGCCGACGCGGACAAGGACCAGAGCTACATGCTCGCCGCGCTGGCTCCGGCGGCGCTGCGACGGATGCGCTTCCCGCTCGGCGAGCTTCGCAAGCCCCAGGTGCGGGCGCTCGCGCGCAAGGCCGCGTTGCCGGTGGCCGAGAAGCCCGACTCACAGGACCTGTGCTTCCTCGCCGGAACGGGCCGCGAGGCGTTCCTCGCCCGCCACGGCGCGCTCGGCGAGCGGCCCGGGGCGGTCGTCGACGCCGGCGGGCGGCGGATCGGCTCCCATCGTGGCGTCGACCGCTTCACCGTCGGGCAGCGTCGCGGCCTCGGCATCGGCGGCGGCACGCCGCTCTACGTGCTCGCGACCGACGTCGAGGCGGGCAGCGTGACGGTGGGCACCAGGGAGCAGCTCGCGACCCATACGGTGACGCTCCGCGACGCCGTGCTGTACCGGCCCCGCTTCGATCGCGTGCGGTTGCGCTACCGCCAGCTCCCGCTGGCCTGCACGTCGCGGCAAAGCGACGGCGGCGGACTGGAGCTCGCGCTCGCGGCGCCGGCCTACGGGGTCGCGCCCGGGCAGCTCGCCTGCCTGATGGACGGCGACCTGATCGTCGGCCACGCGACGATCGCGCGACCGGCGACGCGGACGACTGCGCACGCCCCCAGCGACCCGAATGAACAGCCGCGGCCCCGGTAATCTCGGGTTCATGACGTCGGACGAGATTCGCGAGCGCTACCTGGCGTTCTTCGCCGAGCGCGGGCACCTGCGCGTGCCGAGCGCGTCGCTGGTGCCCGCTTCGAATGACCCCTCGGCGCTCTTCACGGTAGCCGGCATGCACCCGCTCAAGCCGTACTTCCTCGGTCAGGAACGCCCGCCGTCGCCTCGCCTGACGAGTTGCCAGAAGGTTTTCCGGACGGTCGATCTCGATGTCGTCGGCACTACCGCCCGGCATCTGACCTTCTTCGAGATGCTCGGCAACTTCTCGCTCGGCGACTACTTCAAGACCGAGGCGGTCGAGTTCGCGTGGGAGCTCTCACGCGACGGCTACGGCTTCGCCGCCGAGGACATCTGGATCACGGTCTTCGAAGGCGACGAGGCGCTCGGGCTCGGCCCGGACGAGGAGGCGATCGAGGCCTGGCTGGCCGTCGGCGTGCCGCGTGAGCGGATCGTCGCCTGCCCGCGCAGCGAGAACTTCTGGCAGGCCGGGCCGACCGGGCCGTGTGGCCCCTGCTCGGAGCTCTATCTCGATCGCGGGCCGGCGTTCGGCAGCGCCGACGACCTTCCCGGCGGCGAGAACGCGCGCTTCCTCGAATACTGGAATCTCGTCTTCATGCAGTACGACCAGCAGCCGCCGGACACGCTCACGCCGCTGCCGGCGCGCAACATCGACACGGGGCTTGGGCTCAACCGTATGGCGGCGATCCTCCAGGACGTCCCGTCGGTCTTCGAGACCGACCAGTTCAGCCCGCTGATCGAACTGGGCGAGACGCTCTCGGGTCGTGGCTACGGCAGCGACGAGAAGGTCGATCGCAGCCTTCGCGTGCTGGCCGACCACGCGCGAGGGATGGCCTTCCTGGTCGCCGACGGCGTCGTGCCCTCGAACACGGAGCGCGGCTATGTACTGCGCCGCGTGATGCGGCGCGCCGTGATGCACGGCCGCTCACTCGGCTTCGAGCCGGGGTTCCTCGTGCGCTACGGCGAGCTCGTGCGCGAGCTGATGGGCGCCGCCTACCCCGAGCTGCACGAGCACCGCGAGCAGATCGACTTCTGGCTGGCCGCGGAGGAGGAGCACTTCGGGCACACGCTCGAACAGGGTCTCGTGGTCCTGCACGAGCTGATCGATCGCGCCCGCGAGGGCGACGGCGTGGTGAACGGCGAGGACGCCTTCCGCCTGCACGACACCTTCGGCTTCCCGATCGAGCTGACGCTCGAACTCGTCGCGCAGGACGGGCTGAGCGTCGATCAGCCAGGGTTCGACGCTCTGATGTCCGATCAGCGCGAGCGCAGCCGGATCGGCGAGGGGGGCGGCGAGCAGACGCTCGCCGGACGTGAGCGGGCAAGCGCTTTCGCCGGGGCGGCGGGCTTCACGACGCGCTTCGTCGGCTACGAGACGACCGAGCAGGCGACGACGGTCGGAGCGCTCGAGCGCAGCGACGGCCGCGTCCTGGTGAAGCTCGCGGACTCCCCGTTCTACGCCGCCGGCGGCGGCCAGATCTCGGATGTGGGCATGATCGAGTGCGCCGACGGCGACTGCCGCGCGCGCGTCGCCGAGGTCGTGCGGCTGGGCGACGATCAGGCGATCTACGCGGTGCTGGACGAGGGGGAGCTGCACGAGGGCGAGCGTGTTCACGCGCGGGTCGACCGCTTGACGCGCCACGCCACCGAGTGCAACCACACGGCGACGCACCTGCTGCATGCGGCGCTGCGCGAACGGCTCGGCAGCCACGTGCGCCAGGCCGGCTCCTACGTCGGCCCTGACAAGCTGCGCTTCGACTTCAGTCACGGGCAGGCGATGTCGGCTGCGCAGTTGCGTGACGTCGAGGATCAGATCAACGCGTGGATCGTCGAGAACCACCCGGTGCGACCGATCACCACGACGCTCGAGGAGGCGCGCGCCCTGGGAGCGATGGCGCTGTTCGGCGAGAAGTACGGCGAAATCGTGCGCATGGTCGAGATCGGCGACGGCGACTTCTCGCGGGAGCTCTGCGGCGGAACGCACGTGCGCTCGACCGCGGAGATCGGTGTCGTGCGTCTGCTCGGCGAGACCTCCAGCGCGGCGAACGTACGTCGGATCGAGGCCCTCAGCGGGCCGGCGGCGATCGCGATCCTGCGCAGCCGCGACGACGCGCTCGAGCAGATCGCAGGCGTGCTGCGGACGACGCCGGATGAGGCGGCTGTCGTGGTGACCGCACGCGAGGCGGAACGGCGCGCGCTCGAGAAGGCGGTGCGGGCCGCCGCACCCGACGAGGCGGTCGACGCCGGCGCGCTCGCCGGATCCGCTGAACTGATCGGCGACGTGCCAACGGTCCTCGCCACGGTTGCGGTGGCTGACGCCAAGGCGCTCCCCGACGTCGTTGACCGCGTCAGGGGCAGGCTCGACGGAGATGGGGTGATCGTGCTCGTCAGCGTCGCCGACGAGCGGGCCAACGTCGTGGTGAGCGTCGCGCCGGCGGTCGTGGCGCGCGGCGTGCGCGCCGGCGAGATCGCGAAGGTCGCGGCGGCGCTGCTCGGTGGTGGTGGCGGCGGGCGCGACACGCTCGCCCAGGCCGGCGGCGGGCAGGTCGAGAACGTCGAGGCGGCGCTTGACGCGGCCCGCACCGCGATCGTCGCCGCCCTCGGGCGGTGACGACGGCTTGCGTGTGCTCGGGCTCGACTACGGCAGCGCGCGCACCGGTGTGGCCGTGTGCGATCCGACTGAGACGATCGTGACGCCCGTTGAGCCCGTGCTGCGCGCCGGCACGAGGGCGGGGATCGGAGCGCTGGCGGCACTCGTCGCGGAGCGCGGCGTGGCCGCCGTCGTGGTCGGCCTGCCGCTCTCGCTGAGCGGGGGCGAGACATCCCAGACGGCCGAGGCTCGGGCCTTCGCGGAACGTCTCGCCGGACGCCTCGGCGCGGACGTTCCGGTGGTGCTGCACGACGAACGCCTGACGACGCGGCTTGCGCAGCGCGACCTGTCGACACGCGCGAGCGAGGACTCGCGCGCCGCTGCGCACCTGCTCGAGGACTGGCTCGCGCGCCGCCGCGACGACGCGGCCCCTCCGGCGCGCCCGCGCAATGAGTGACGAACGCGACGACCGCGAGCTGCGCGGCCGCGACGCGGGAAACGGCGGCGGCGACGCGGGAAACGGCGGCGGCGGCGCGGGCCACGCGGGCGCCACCGGCGCCACCGGCGGCGTGGGCGATGGGAGCCAGGACGCCGGCCACGCGAGCCATGCGAGCGACGCGGGTCACGTCGGCGACGCGCGACGCTCGCAGCCGCGGCGCCGGCACCCAGCGGCGCGCTACCGGCGAAGGCGCGCCATCCTGCTGCTCGGACTCGCCCTCGCGGGGTTCGCCGTGTGGTTCGCAGTCGAGCTGTTCCAGCCATTCGCCGGGCCGGGGACGGGCATCGTCACGGTCGACATCCCGACCGGGGCGGACGCGAGCCAGATCGGCGACGAGCTCGCCGCCCGCGGGGTGGTCTCCTCGTCGTTCTTCTTCAGCCTGCGCGCAAGACTCGACGGCGACGGCCCGAAGCTGCGACACGGCGTCGTGACGCTCCGCCACGGGATGAGCTATGCCGCTGCGCTGTCGGTCCTGACCACGGCACCCGCCGTCACGCAGCTCGAGGTCAGGATCCCGGAGGGCCTGACCCGGCGCCAGATCGCCGCAATCGCCGCCGCCGACCGCCTGAGCGGCAGCTACCTGGTCGCCTCGCGCCCGGCGAACGCCCGACTGGACCCGCGCGACTATGGCGCGCCCGCCGGCGTGCACACGCTCGAGGGCTTCCTCTTCCCTGCGACCTACTTCAGCTTCGCGCACGAGAGCGTGACGCACCTCGTCGCGCAGCAGATTGCGGCGTTCCATCAGAACTTCGACCGGCTCAGCTTCGTCAGGGCCACGGCCGCGCACCTGACGCGCTACGACGTGCTGATCATCGCGTCGATGATCGAGCGCGAGGCCCAGGTGCCGTCGGACCGCCCGCTCGTCGCCGCGGTGATCTACAACCGCCTCGCGGCCGGCATGACCCTCGGCATCGACGCCACGCTGCGTTACGCGCTGAACGACTACAACAAGCCGCTGACCGCCTCCCAGCTGGCGCTCGACACGCCCTACAACACGCGGCTGCACCGCGGCCTGCCACCGACGCCGATCAGCAACCCGGGGCTCGCGTCGATGGTCGCGGCGACTCACCCGGCGGCGGTCTCCTACCTCTACTACGTCGACAAGCCGAACACCTGCGGCGAGCTGGCGTTCGCCACCAGCTACGCGCAGTTCGAGGCCGACGTGGCGGCGTACGACGCGGCGCGCAACGCGGCGGGGGGCCGCGCGCCGACGAAATGTCCGTGAACATCGCGCCGGCGCGCGAGCCGGGGCGGTTGGGCGTGCTCGGCTGGCCGGTCTCCCACAGCCGCTCGCCCCAGATGCACCGCGCCGCGTTCGCGCAGCTCGGGCTGTGGGGCTGGAGCTACCAGCGGCTGCCGTCGCCGCCCGAGCTGTTCGCCGAGATCGTCCGTGCGCTGGGGCCGGCGGGGTTCGTTGGCGCGAACGTGACGCTGCCGCACAAGCCGGCGGCGCTCGCGCTCGCGGACGTCGCCACGCCGACGGCCCGCGCGATTGGCGCGGCGAACACGTTGAGCTTCCTGTCCGACGGGACGATTGCCGCCGAGAACACCGACGCGCCGGGCCTTCTCGCGGCGATCGGGCGCGAAGTCGACGGCGCCAGCGCCGTCGTGCTCGGCGCCGGCGGCACCGCGCGCGCGGCAGCGTGGGCGCTGCGCGAGGCGGGGGCCTCGGTTGCCGTCTGGAACCGCCACACCGGGCGCGCAACGGCGCTTGCAGCGGAGCTCGAGGTCAGCGCGATCGAGCGTCCACGGGTCGCCGACCTGCTCGTCAACGCCACGACGGTCGGCATGGACGAACGTAAGAGTCTGGACGAAGTCCTAAGCACGCTTGCGCTGGATTCCGATGTACTCGGTAGGTATGAGCAGGTCGTCGATTTCGCCTATTCGAGGAGCGAGACAGCCTTGTTGAGCGCAGCGCGAGCACGCGGCGTCCCGACGGTCGTCGACGGATTGGACATCCTCGCCGCTCAGGGCGGCCTTTCGTTCGAGCTCTGGACCGGCCGACCGGCGCCGCTCACGGTGATGCGCCGAGCTGCCGACGTAGGCTGACATGCCTGCCGACTCCAACGCGCATCTGCGCGCGGTACCCGCCGCCGAGCAGACGCCGAGCCTCGTCGGCGCAAACGGCGTGCGGCCGCCGAGCCGTCGCGGCGGCGCGCCGCGGTCCCTGACCGAGGTGATCGTCGAACTCGGGCTGTGCTCGCGTGAGCAGGTGCTGGAGGCGATCGAGGTCGCCGCGGCAAGCGGCACGAGCGCCGATCGCGTGCTGCTCGATCGCGGCACGATCAGCCCGGAGGGCGTGGCCGTCGCCCTGGCGGAGCGTCATGGGCTGGATTACGTGGACCTGAGCGTCTTCAACGTCGACATGGCCGCCGCGCACCTCGTCACCAGCCACGTGGCCAAGCGCCACGACGCGCTTCCGATCGCCATGGTCGGCGACCGTGCGTTGCTCGTGGCGATGTCGGACCCGGCGAACGTCCACGCCGTGGACGACATCGCGATCCTCACCGGCTATCAGATTCGCGTGGCGGTCACGACCAGCGAGGACATCTCCAATGTCGTCGCGCGGCTCGCGCGCGTGGGCGACGTCGTCCAGGACAACGACGACGACGCCGGCGTCGGCGGCGAGGAGGCGACGGTCGTCGAGCTGCACGAGACCGCCGACGACGCGCCGGTCGTCCGGCTCGTCCACCAGCTCGTCGCCCAGGCCGTCGAGCAGGGCGCCTCCGACCTGCACCTCACGCCCGACGGCGAGGACCTGCGCGTGCGCTTCCGCGTCGACGGCGTGCTGCGCGACGTCGCCACCGTGCCGCGGCGGCTCGCCGCCGGCGTCGTCTCGCGGATGAAGATCATGGCGGAGCTGGACATCGCCGAGCGCCGCGTGCCGCAGGACGGCCGCGTCGGCCTGACCGTCGATGGACATCGAGTCGATCTGCGCGTCGTGACGGTGCCGACGGTCCGCGGCGAGGGCGTCGTGATGCGCATCCTCGACAAGGAAGCCGTCGTCATGGACCTGGGCGAGCTGGGCATGGCCGAAGCCGAGCTGGCGCGCTTTCACCGCGCCTACACGCAGTCGCACGGCGCCGTGCTGGTGACCGGTCCGACCGGCTCGGGCAAGTCGACGACGCTGTATGCGGCGCTCGAGGACGTCAACACGCCCGACAAGCACATCATCACGATCGAGGACCCGGTCGAATACCAGATCGACGGAATCACCCAGATTCAGGTCAACGCCCGCGCCGGGCTTCAGTTCTCGACGGGGCTTAGGGCGATCGTGCGGGCCGACCCGGACGTGATCATGGTCGGCGAGATTCGCGACCGCGAGACCGCGCAGATCGCGATCGAGGCTGCGCTGACCGGGCATCTGGTGCTCTCGACGCTGCACACCAACGACGCCGCCACCTCGATCACACGCCTGATCGAGATGGGGATCGAGCCCTTCCTGGTGGCCTCAGCGCTGGACTGCGTGGTCGCCCAGCGCCTGGTGCGGGTGCTGTGTCCCCATTGCAAGCGCCGGGTGATCCTGCCGATGGCGACGCTGAGGGAGTACGGCTACGCGGCCGGGTTCGACGTCGAGGGCTACGAGCCGGTCGGCTGCAAGCACTGTGGCGGGCTGGGCTATCGCGGGCGCACCGGGATCTACGAGGTGATGACGATCAGTCCCGAGATTCGCGCGCTCGCGCTCGAGCGCCGCTCTGCCGATGAGATTCTCGAAATGGCGGTCCTGCAGGGAATGCACCGGCTGAAGGACGACGGCCTCGACAGGGTCAAGCAGGGTCGCACGTCGATGGCCGAGATCGCTCGTGTCGTCAACGCCGGCAACGACGCGGATTGAGGAGCCGTCTCGATGCGCCAACGCCTGCCGCGGCCGCGACAGAGACGTTGTGTTGGTTCAGTCCAGAAGCGCTACTGCCGATAGGAGCCTGAGAGAACCCGTGTCAATCGAGTACTCAGAAATACTGCTCGAGGTCGTCGACCGCAAGGCGTCCGACCTCCACCTGACAGCCGGCGCACCGCCGATGCTGCGCCAGCGCGGTCGCCTGCTCGCACTCGACAACTACCCCAAGCTCACGCCGGAGGACACGCGGGAGTTCATCTACTCGATCCTCACGACCGAGCAGCGGCGCCGCCTCGAGACCGATCTCCAGCTCGACTTCGCCTATGTCGTTCCCGGCCGCGCGCGCTTCCGCGTCAACGCGTATTTCCAGCGCAGCGCGGTGGCGGCGGCCTTCCGCCTGATCCCCTCGCAGATCGTCCCGATCGACGCGCTCGGCCTGCCGCCGATCGTGCACGAGCTGACGCGCCGGCCTCGCGGCCTCGTCCTCGTGACCGGGCCGACCGGCTCCGGCAAGTCGACGTCGCTCGCCGCGATGATCGACGAGATCAACCAGACGCGCGAGGAGCACATCATCACGATCGAGGACCCGATCGAGTTCGTCCACGCGCACAAGCGCTGCGTGATCAACCAGCGCGAGCTGGGCAACGACGCGACCAGCTTCGCCGCGGCCCTGAAGGCCGCGCTGCGCCAGGACCCGGACGTGATCCTGGTCGGCGAGATGCGCGACCTCGACACGATCAGCACCGCGCTGACCGCTGCCGAGACCGGACATCTGGTGTTCGCCACGCTGCACACCCAGGACGCGCCGCAGACGATCGACCGCGTGATCGACGTCTTCCCGGCGGAGCAGCAGTCGCAGATCAGGGTGCAGCTGTCGGTGACCCTTCAGGGCGTCATCACGCAGCAGCTGCTGCCGACCGCGGACGGCGCCGGACGCTGCGCCGCGTGCGAGGTGCTGGTGCCGACGTCCGCTGTCCGCAACCTGATCCGCGAAGGCAAGATCCACCAGATTCCGTCGGTGATTCAGACCGGCGCCGCGCAGGGCATGCAGTCGATGGACTCCGCGCTGGCGACGCTCGTGCGAGCGGGACGCATCACCCAGGACCTCGCCCAGTCGCGGTCCTCCGCCCCCGATGAGCTTCGCCGTCTGCTCGGCGGCGTCGCGCTGGTCGCGTGAGCACCTACATCTTCAAGGCGATGGACGTCGCCGGCGCGCCGTTGCGCGGCCAGGTCGACGCTGAGAGCAAGCAGGCCGTTTCGGACCAGCTGCGTGCGCGCGGCCTGGTGATCCTCGAGATCGCCGAGAAGCACTCCTCGCGCGAGATCAACGTCACACTGTTCGAGCGGATCACGCTGAGCGATCTGGCGATCTTCTCGCGCCAGCTCGCGACGATGGTGTCCTCCGGCATGACGATCCTGCGCGCCCTGTTCGTGCTGGAGGAGCAGACCGAGGTCAAGAAGCTCAAGGCCGTGATCGTCTCCGTGCGCAAGGACGTCGAGGCGGGGCTGGCATTCAGCGTGGCGCTGGCCCGCCACCCGAAGGTCTTCAGTCCGCTGTTCGTCGCGATGGTTCGCGCCGGCGAGATCGGCGGTGTGCTCGAGGACTCGCTCGTGCGAATCGCCGACCAGCTGGAGAAGGAGGATGCGCTGCGGCGCCAGGTCCGCTCCGCGATGGTCTACCCCTCCGTGGTGCTCACCGTGGCGCTGGTCGTGATGATCGTGCTGGTCGTCTACATCGTGCCCGTGTTCGCCGGTGTGCTCCAGCAGTTCGGAACTTCGGCAGCCGGTCAGCAGCTTCCGGCGATGACCCAGATCACCGTCGACGTCTCCCACGCGATCACCGGCTACTGGTACGCCTTCATCGGCAGCGCGGCGCTGCTCGGCTTCAGCTTCCGGCACTGGAAGCGCTCCGAGACCGGGCGCCCGCAGTGGGACGCGCTGCGCCTGAAGATCCCGTTCAAGATCGGCGACATCGTGCAGAAGATCTCGATCGCCCGCTGGGCGCGCACCTTCTCCGCGCTCACGTCAGCCGGCGTGCCGCTGCTCGAGGCGCTCGACATCACCGGTCGCAGCGCCGGCAACGCGGTCGTCGCTCGCGTGATGGGCGACGTGATCGACTCCGTCAAGCGCGGCGGCACGATCTCCGAGCCGCTGAGGGAGAGCAACGTCTTCCCGACGATGGTCAGCCACATGGTGGCCGTCGGCGAATCGACCGGTGAGCTCGACTGGATGCTTTCGAAGATCGCCGACTTCTACGAGGAGCGGGTCGCGGCGTCGGTCAAGGCGCTGACGTCGATCATCGAACCGGTGATGATCGTCTTCATCGGCGGCATGGTCGGTTTCATCGTGATCGCGATGTACCTGCCGCTGTTCAAGGTTTACAACCAGGTTCAGTAAGGAGGAGCTGCCGGCTTTCGCCGGTCTGCTCCTGGCTGGATCTCGTCCGGTTGGCGCGACGGCCTCATTGGTTTGCGGCGCCCGCGTCCTGCCCGACGATCGACAGGTGGCCGTCTGGGCTTACCGCGATCGTGCGTTCGCCTCTGAGCAGCGCTAGCAGCTCTTCGCCGACCAGCTCACGGCGCCAGCCGGTCAGGGTGCGGACATCGGGCTCGCTGTGGCCGGTGCGGGCGCAGCCGACGATCGCGGAGAGGTCGGCGCGTGCCGCGATCAGCTCGTAGGCAAGGCCCGCCTCGAGCGCGCGGGCCCGCACGAACGCCTCGGCGAGAGCGATCTGCGGCCCGTCGAGGACGCTCGAGGGGTCGCGTCGCTCGGCCTCCACCGGGATCGGCTCGCGCGCGCTGCCGCGGGCGATCGCCGCGAGCAGCTCGGACCCGCGACGGCGCAGGCTGCCGGGGTTGACGCCGCGCACCTGCTCGAGCTGCTCGGCGCTCACCGGCGCACGCTTGGCGAGCTCGACCAGCGCCGCGTCGTTGAGCACCGTCGAAACCGGCCTGTCCTGGCGCTCCGCGAGCTGCTCGCGCCAGTCGACGAGCTCGTGGGCGATAGCCCGGGCGGCGGGGGTGAGCGAGTTGATTCGCGGCAGGCGGGCGAACACGGTCTCGACGTCGCGGGCGTCGCTGACACCCTCGAGGTAGCGGCACTCCTCCAACGCCCAGCCGAGCCGCTCGCCGGCCGCCAGCCGGCGGCGCAGCTCGGCGGCGAGGTCCAGCAGGTGCAGCACGTCCTCGCGCGCGTAGGCGAGCTGCTCGGCGTCGAGCGGGCGGCGGTCCCAGCGCGTGTAGCTGGCGGTCTTCTGAACGCGCACGCCGAGCACCTCGCGCAGCAGCGTGTCGTAGCCGGCCTGGGCTGACAGCGCGGCGAAGCCGGCCGCGATCTGCGTGTCGAAGATGCGCGTCACCTCGGTCTGCGCGCAGCGCCGCAGCAGCGCGATGTCCTGACGGCCGGCGTGCACCACGACCTCGACGTCAGGGTCGGCGAGCAGCTGCGCGAGCGGCGCAAGCTCGGTCTGCTCGTCGAGTGCGTCGAGCACGACCACCTCGAGGCCCTCGTCGTCGGCGACGACGGCCTGGATCACGCACAGCAGCGTGCGGTAACGGCCCTCACCGACGAACTCGGTGTCGATCCCGACTCGCTGCGCGCCACGCGCGCGCTGCCAGAACGCGCTCAGGGGCATCAGTCTTGCGCCCGGCGCAGGGTCAGCCGGAAGGTCGCTCCCGGCTCGCTGTCGTCGGTCAGCACCAGCGTGCCTCCCATCCGCTGCGCGAGCTCCGAGCCGATCGCCAGGCCGAGCCCGAAGCCGCCCTCGTCGCTGCGCCGGCGCCCGCGCTGGAAGCGTTCGAAGATCAGCTCGCGCTCATCGGCGGGCACGCCCGGCCCCTCGTCCGAGACCTCGATCGTCGGCGTGCCGACGGCGCCGACGCGGAGCCGGATCGTCGATCGCGGCGGGGCGACGCGCAGCGCGTTGTCGAGCAGGATCCGCACGATCCGGGCGACGCTACCAGGGTCGGCCTGAGCCCACGCCTGGCCGCTGACCTCGTCGAGCGCGAGCGCCACCCCGCGCTCGCGGGCGCGTGCGTCGAACTCAGCCGCCACGGCTCGCGCCGTCTCGCCCAGCTCGACCGGCTCGCTGCGCAGCTCGAGCGCCGCGTCGAGCCGGCTGAGGTCGAGCAGGTCCGAGGCCAGTCCACCGAGCCGCCGCGACTGCTGCTGCGCCCGAGCGACCCGCTCGCGCGCATCGACGAGATCGATCGGCTCACTGGCGAGGTCGTCGGCGAGCAGCTCGAGCATCCCGTCGAGCGAGGTCAGCGGCGTGCGCAGCTCGTGCGATGCCGTGGCGACGAACGCGCGCCGGGCGTCCTCCTGCTGGCGCAGTCGCGCGTGCATCGTCGCGAAGGCGCGCGCCAGTTCCCCGATCTCGTCGGTCACCATCTCGTGCGGCACGACCAGGGTGCCGAGGTCGCGCTCGTCGAGGCTCCGGCTCGCATCCTGCAGCAGGCGCAGGCGCCGCAGCAGCCGCGAAGAGAACGTGATCCCGAGCAGCAAGGCGACTGCCAGCCCGACCAGCGCGGCGTCGAGGAACGCGGAGCGCACGACGCTGTCGGCGGTGTCGACGTAGTCGACGGACCTGAACAGCTCGAGCACGTAGTACTTGCCCTTCACCTTCGAGCTCGTGGGTCCCTGGGCGCGGTAGCGGCCGGCAACCTCGAGCACGCCCTTGACCTCCGCGTGCAACGGCGAGTTCTTCGCAGCCTGAGCAAAGGCGCGGACCGCGAGGCTGTTGGAGATGCGCGCGTCGCGGCGGCGGTCGGTCGCGACGAACTGCACGACGCGGCCGCGGCTGTCGTGGCGCCAGACGATCAGGGTGGCGAGCGCGTTGCGATCGTCAATCCCGTCCGCCGTCGAGTCGACGTTCTGCCGGTACGACCGGCCATTGGCTTCGACGAGCGGGATCACGCCGAGCTGCGTCTTCGCGCCGGCGAGCACGGCCTCGGTCAGGTTGAGGCTGTTCTGCCGGAGCTGCGATTCGAGCGGCGCCAGCAGCGTGAAGGCCGCCGTGGCCAGCGTCACCACGGCGGTCAGTACGAGCGCACCGAGCAGGCGTGGCCGCAGGCCGAGGCGGACTCGCGGGCGAGGGTCGGCCGGGTCTCTAGGCCTCCGCAAAGCGGTATCCGGCTCCGCGGACGGTGACGATCAGGCGCGGCTCCTCGGGCGTGCTCTCGAGCTTCTCGCGCAGGTGGCGGATGTGCACGTCGATCGCGCGTGGATCGCGGTAGGCGGAGTCGCCCCAGATCGCGCGCAGGAGCTCCTGGCGGTTGAACAGCCGGCCGGGCTCGGCCATCAAGCAGCCGAGCAGCTCGAACTCTGAAAAGGTGAGCCGCACCGGCTCGCCCGCGAGCGTCACCTCACGCTGCGCGCGGTCGAGCGTCACGGGCCCGGCGGTGAGCCTGTCGCCGCCGAGCGCGCGCGGGGCCGAGCGGCGCAGCACGGCACGGATGCGGCTGCGCAGCTCGGCGAGACCGAACGGCTTGGTGACGTAGTCGTCGGCGCCGGCCTCGAGACCCTGCACGGCGTCCGCCTCGCTGTCGAGCGCCGTCAGCATGATGATCGGCACGACGTTGCGCCGCGCGCGAAGCGTGCGGCAGACGTCGTAGCCGTTGGGGCCAGGCCCGAGCGCGACGTCCAGCAGCACGACGTCGAAGTGCGACTCGCCGGCCAGCGCGATCGCCGCGTTGCCGTCGGCGACCGCCGCCACGCGATGGCCCTCGCGCTCGAAGGAGTGCGTCAGCGTCTCGCGCAGCGAGCTCTCGTCGTCGACGACCAGGATCGACAGGCTGGCTGAGGCGCCCTGGGCATTCATCTGCGTGAAGCTAGCGCGTTCCCAGCTCGTAGAGCACGTGGCTGTGGGGGAGACCGGCCCGCCGCGAAACGTCCCTGCCGTGCGTGCGCACCCAGTTGGCGCCCGCCGAGCAGGCGGGACTCTGCGCGCCGGTCGCAAGGTCGCAGCCGCCGTCGAGCACGGCGAAGCGCAGCCGCCCGCTCGCCACCAGCGCGCTCAGCCTGCCGATCGGGAGCAGCTCGTGGTTGTCGTAGGAGGTCAGCGAGAGGATCGGACGGCGGTCATAGAGGATCAACGCCGCGACCTCGGTCGGGTCGGCCGCCGCGAACTCGTAGCGCGTGCCGGCGGAGCGGGAGTTGATGTAGGTGCTGATCGCGCGCACGTCGCTTGCCCCCATGGCGCCGGTCCGCCCGCTGTCGAACTCGTGGTTGTGGATCAGGCTCGCGTCGACCTGCAGCGGCAGCGCCAGCGCGGCGAGGCCGAGACCGGCGGCGAGCAGCGCCACACGCACGCGCTCGCGGCGCACGAGCAGCGCTCCGGCGGCGGCGATCGCCCCGATCGCGGTGAGCTGCCAGGCGCTGGCCGAGGCGCCCAGCAGGTAGCGCGCATAGAGCGTCAGCGCAAGCGCTGCGACGATCGTGAACAGGCGCTGCCACAACCCGTCGCGCAGCGCCCAGGCGACGCCGATCCCGGCGACCGCCGCGACCGCCGGGGTGAACCCCTCCGTGTAGCGCGGGTGCAGCCTCGCCATCGCGCTGAAGAGGACCACGCCGAGCGCCAGCCACAACAGCAGCGAGACGCACAGCGCGCGCTCGACGCCGCCGTCGGGCCCTCGCGCGCGCGCGAGCGTGAAGAGGAGCGCGGGGACGCCGAGCGCGAGCGCCGCCAGCAGGACGAAACCGAGCCGCAGACCGGAGAGCGGACCGTCATGATCGAACAGCCGCAGCAGCGCTGGTGCGCCGATCGGCACCGCGGAGCGTGCGACCTCGCTGTTGTTGACCGGGTGAAGCGCGCTCGCCGGCAGTTGCGCGTTGAGCGCGGACTGGGTCTCCGCGCCCGCGATGCGGTCCCAGCCGTTGAACACGAACGTCGCGTTCCAGGCGCTGCCGTTCGTCGATCCGATCGCGAACGGGCGATCCGAGGCCGGGAAGAAGAGCGTCATCGTCAGCCACGACAGCGACACCGCGACGAACACCGCGCCACCGATCGCGAGCCGTACCGCGCGGCGTTCGCGACAGACCAGAAATCCAAACAGGATCAGGGCCGGAAGGCCCACGATCCCCTCAAAGAGCTTGACGTTGAACGCCAGACCCATCGCTGCGGCCGCGAGGTAGCACCAGCGCGAGCGGCCGTCGTGCGCGAAGCGCACGAGCAGCCACAGCGCGACCACGCTGAGCGCCATCGCGGCAGAGTCGACCGTGTCGCTGCGGGCCGTCAGCAGCGCGATCGGCAGGGTCGCGAGCGCCAGTGCCGCCGCAACGCCGGCGCTCGCCCCGAACACCCTGCGGATGGCGTCGTAGAGCACCGCCGCGGCGGCCGTCCCGGCCAACGCCGAGGGCAGCTTCAGCGTGAATGAGCCGAAGCCGAACAGCTGTGTGCTGAGCACCTGCAGCCACAGGTCCAGCGGCGGCTTGTCGATCGCCAGGCTTCCGCCCGGCTCGTAGGCACCGAGCAGGAAGTTGTGCAACGAGAGCGGCATGCTGGCGACCGAGGCGTCGTAGAACGGGTCCGACGGCACCTTCGCGAGCGACCACAGCCGCAGCGCGCCGGCCAGGGCGGTGACCAGCGCGATCGCCACCAGCTCCACCCGGCGCTCCCGGGTGCGCAGCGGCGCTGCTGTTGCTGCCAAGGCCACGAGGATCGCGATGATCGCATCCCACCCCTCGGAACGCGCTCTGGGCGCGTCAACCACTAGGCTCGCGGACGTGAGCGAGCAGGCCGGCGAGTCGACCGCACCCGAGAGCTGCACCGCCTGCCGCGGCACCGGTTCGGTGATCTCGAACCTGGGTGGCGAGCCGCATCAGCTCGCCTGTCCGTGGTGTGACGGCGGCGGCGTCGTGCTTCCCGGCCATGACGCGCAGGCGCACTGGCGCGCCCCGCAGCCGTCAGACGAACGTTGAGCGCGCCTGAGCGGGCGCCGGCCTGGCCGCAACGGCGTCCGTCCCGTTCAGCGAAAGGCTGAGGGCTCGCGCCCACGCTCTCAAGCTTCCAGAGTGGGGGGCCGATACGTGGGGTAAGGAAGGCCAGCACCGAAGGGTGACTGTCGTCGTGTGTGGCGCTGGCGCCGAATAAACACTCGGATCCAGGAGGATTCAATGCTGTTCAAGCTGCGCCAGCGCGCAAAGGATGAACGAGGGTTCACCCTCATCGAACTACTCGTCGTGATCCTGATCATCGGCATTCTCGCCGCGATCGCGATCCCGTCGTTCCTCAACCAGAAGAGCAAGGCGACCGACGCAGCGGCCAAGGAGCTCGCGCATACCGCGCAGGTCGCGATTGAGACGCTCGCCACCGACAACAACGGGAGCTATGCCGGTGCCACCTTGACGGCTCTCGCGCAGTATGAGGCGACGATCCAGACGAGCGCGGGCAACAACAACGCGTTCGTGCTCTCGCTCACCAACCTGTCGGCGAACACTTACACGATCACGACCCAGTCGACCAGCGGTGACGAGTTCCAGATCAACCGCCTGGCCAACGGTACGCTCACGCGTACCTGCCTCGGGCCGGGTGGTGTGACCGTCGGTGCCGGTGTGATCGACGGCGGTTGCGTCGGTAGTGCGTCGGGTGGCACCTGGTAACACACAGCTTCACGACGATCGATCCCTGGGACGGGGCGGCCGAATCGGCCGCCCCGTTCTTTTTCGTTCCCCGGTCAACGTGTGCCCGGCGGCTGCCGATAACTGTTCAGTGAGCATGCTCGCCGCCGAAGTGATCCTCGCCGCGCTGTTCGGGGCCGTGCTCGGCTCCTTCCTCAACGTCGTCGTCTACCGGCTGCCGCGCGGGGAGTCGCTGGTTTCGCCGGGGTCGCGCTGCCCCTCGTGCAGCGCGTCGGTGAAGGCGTACGACAACATTCCGGTGCTGGCGTGGATGTGGCTGCACGGGCGCTGCCGCGCCTGTCGCGCCGCGATCTCGCCGCGTTATCCGCTCGTCGAGGCCGCGACCGCGGCGCTCTGCGTCGCCGTCGTGCTGACGCGCTCGAGTGCCGGCGGAATCGCGCTCGGCGTGCTGGCGGTGCTCGCACTCGTGCCGGTGGCGCTGATCGACCTCGACTGCCACCTGATTCCCAACCGCATCACCGGACCGGTGGCGATTCTCGCGATCGTGCTCGGCAGCGCGCTGGATCCGTCGGGGGAGCCGGCGCGCCTGATCGCGGGCGCCGCCGCGGGTGGCTTCTTCGGCCTCGCGGCCTACATCTCTCCGCGCGGGATGGGGATGGGGGACGTCAAGCTCGCCGGCGTGATGGGGCTGCTGCTGGGCGACGCGGTCGCGCCGGCGCTGCTGATCGCGCTGATCGCGGGCATCGCGGCCGGCGCCGTCGTGCTGGCGCGGCGCGAGCCGGGCACGCGCCAGGGTGTCGGCGTGCCGTTCGGACCGGCGCTCGCGTTCGGCGGCCTGGTGGCCGTCTTCGCGGGCCACGCAATTATCGCTGCGTATCTGCAGCTCCTGGGCTGAATCTCCTAATGCCGACTGGCCAGATGGTCGATGAGTTCACTGGGCTTGGCGGAGACAACCACTGACGCCCGACGCTCAGAATCATGCTCGAACTTCTCAACAAGCCGATTTCCTTCAAGCGACGCCCGTCCGCGACACCCCCGGTCGAGCCGGTGACGGCGGTGGCGCCGGAGTTGGCGCAGACGCCGGGGACGGCGGAGACGGCGACGGCGGCCACGCCGGCGCCTGCCAAGCATTCGCGACCCCGGCGGGGCGTTCACCACGGACGCCGCACACACAGCCTGGTCGGCCTCGAGATCGAGCCCGGCCAGCTGATCGCCGCGCAGAGCCGGCTGGAAGGCGGCCGCGTCGTCGTCGAGCGCGCCGCCGGGCGCCCGATCCCGCCGAACCTGGTTCGCGACGGCGAGGTGAGCGACGTTGCAGCGCTCAGCGAGGCGCTCGCCGATCTGTTCGACGGCAGCGGCCTCGACCGCCGGGTGCGGATCGGGATCGCCAACCAGCGCATCGTGATGCGCCAGATCGAGCTGCCCGCGATCACCGATCCGAAGGAGCTCGACAGCGCGGTCCACTTCCAGGCGCAGGACGAGATCCCGATGCCGATCGAAAGCGTCGTGCTGGACTATCACTCGCTCGGCATCGCCGAGACCGAATCCGGGCCACGGATGCAGGTGCTGCTGGTCGCCGCCCGCCGCGACATGGTGGAGCGCATGCTGCTGGGGGCGCGTCACGCGGGGCTCCGGCCCGAGGGCGTCGACCTCGCCGCCTTCGGCATGATCCGCGCGCTGCGGCCGCTCGACGCGGCGGACGGCGAGCAGGTTCTCTATCTCTCGATCGGCGGGCTCACGAACCTCGCGATCGCGAGCGGATCGACGTGCCAGTTCACCCGCGTGATCACCACCGGGGTAGAGCAGATCGTCGCCGAGGTTGCGGCCGGCGCGGGTGTGCCGCTCGCCGAGGCCCGGCGTCTGGTCGGATCCGTGGCGGCCGGAGAGGCGGCGGGGACAGGGCTGTCGGTTGCGCCTTTGCTCCACCACGCCCCCACCAGCCAGCAGCTCGAGATCGCGCGCACAGGGCTGTCCGACGGGATTCGACGGATCGCCGCAGAGGTGCGTAACTCGCTTGACTTCCATCGCGCCTCGCGCGGCGAGCAGCCGGTCGCGCGGGCCATCCTGACCGGTCCGGCGCTCGACCTGCCGGGCTTCGACCTTGCGCTCTCGCGCGAACTCGATCTGCCGCTCGCACGCGGAGCCGTCGCACTGGCGTCGCCGGAAGCCGCGGGCCACGTGCCGATGAGCCGGCTTGCCGTCGCGGCAGGGCTGTCGCTCGTGGAGGGAGCGCAATGAGAGCCGTCAACCTGATCCCGGCCGAGGAGCGCCGCGGCGCCGGCGGACTCGCCGGACGCTCCGGCGGTGTCGTCTACGTCCTCACGGGTGGTCTGGCGCTGCTCGTCGCGCTCGGCGTCATCTACGCCTTCGCCGTGCATTCCGTCGCGAAGGACAAGGGCGAGCTCGCGGCGGTGACGGCGCAGGTCGCCGCCGTCGACGCCGAGAGCCAGGCGCTGCAGCCATACGTCGCGGTCGCCGCGATCAGCGCAGAGAAGGTTCAGCAGGTCGCGGCGCTGGCCTTGGAGCGATTCAACTGGCCGACCGCGATGGCTCAGCTCGCGCTGGCGCTGCCGAACGACGACTCCTTCACGGCCCTGACCGCCAGCCCCGGCGGCGCGGGCAGCGCCGCCGCCGGAGTCCCCGCCTCGAGCGGGCAGGCCTTCGACCTGAGCGGCTGCGCGAACTCGCAGGGCGAGATTCCCAGCCTGCTGACCGACCTCGCCTCAGTCCCCGGCGTGACCGACGTTGCACTCGTCACCACCCAGAACAACTCCGCGATCAAGTTCCACGGGCTCCGGACCACGCTGAACGGCGGCGGACCGCTGAAGGGCGACGAGCCGTCGTCGGGAACGTGCCCGAAGGTCTCGTGGACGGTCAACCTCGACTATGCCGGGTCCTATACGGTGCCGAAGGTCAAGCTGCCGCAGGGCTCATCGACCGGTGCGCAGACGGTCTCCAGCTCCTCGGGAGCGAAGAGCACGATCGTGCAGACCGCCAGCAGGAGCGGGGCGTCATGAGGGTCCGCGATCGACTCGTCGTTGCCGTGATCGTCGCGCTCGCAATCGCGGGCGGGATGTGGGTCGCGCTCGTGTCGCCTGAGCGCGCCCAGGTGACGTCGCTCTCCTCCGAGCTGACGGCCGAGCGCACCGCGCTCAGCGCCGCCGAGGCCTCGGTCGTGAGCGCGCGCCGCGCCGTCACCGGCTACGTCGGTCACCTGCACCAGATCGACCAGGTCATGCGGGCCGTGCCGCAGGTTCCCGCCGAAGCTGACGCCGTCGCGACGATCGACAGGCTGACCGGCAAGAAGATCACCCCCGACTTCCGCGCGATCAACGTCGGCACGAGCTCGGCGACCGGGACCGGCCCGACATCGCTTGGACTGAGCTTCACCTACTGGACCACGTACCAGGGGCTGCAGCGCTTCCTGGCGGCGCTGGATCGCCTGGCGGTCACGAACGGCACCAGCGTGCGAACGTCCGGCAGGCTGTTCACGGTCACGTCGATCTCACTGGCACCGCTCAACCTCAACGCGGCGCCGGCGAACGTCGAGAGCGCAACCGTGACCGCGCAGGTCTACCTGCAGGGCGCGCCAAGCACCCCGACGCCCGCGACAGGCGCCACCGGCGCGACAGGGGCTTCGTGATGAGATTCGTCAAGACCCTCCAGGCGGACCTGCGCGAACGCCAGATCTTTCCGGCCGTCGTGGTGTTGCTGGTGCTCGCCATCGGCATCCCCGTCGCCGCGCCGATCCTGCTCGGCAAGGTCAGCACGCCCACGCCCGGCGCGGTCGTGCTCCCGCCGATCCACCCGCCGACCGGCGTCACGCCGCCGCAGCGCGAGCTCGCGGACCTGAACTCGACACCGACAGCACGTTCGGTCCTGCGTCACGGCACCGAGCCCGACCCGTTCCGCGAGCTCGGCTCTACCGCCACCAAGGCGGCCGGATTGCCCGGCGGGGCGAAGTCGACGGGCAAGGTTTCGAAGTCCAGCGGTTCGACCTCGACCACCGGGGCGCCCTCGAAGGCGCCGACCCAGAGCACTGGCGCACCCACACCCAAGTCGACCACGAAGCCGGCGGCGGGAGGCTCGACCGGAAGCTCCGGCCCGACCGCCCAGGGGACCCCCCTGACAGGCCCGGCGTCGCTGAAGTCCGATCAGGCCTACACGGTCGACATCGACACCAAGGATGCGAACGGCGTGCACACGCTCAGCGACGTGATTCGTCTCGCACCGCTGCCCGCCGCGCAGTCGCCGGAGGTCATCTATCTCGGCGTCGTTCAGGGGGGCAAGCAGGCCGCGTTCCTGTTCACCAATGCGATCGCCGTCTCGAGCAAGGAGGCCAGCGGAATGACCTGCCTGCCGAGCGACAGCTCGTGCCAGATCGTCGAGCTGTCACCCGGACAGGGCCTCAGCCTGTACCCGACCGCCAACTCGGCCCTGATCGCCACCTTCAGCTTCGAGCTCGTCTCGATCGGCGCCACCACGTACCCCTCCCCTGCCGCCGCGACACAGGCTCGCGACGCAGTCTCAACGGCCGGTCAGACGCTGCTCCCGCTCTCCAACTCGAGTGAGCTTTCAACACTCACCTTCAGTGCCAAGGTCGGCGCCCTCGTCCACCACAAGGCCGGGTCCGGGAGCTCAGGGGGCGGCTCGACGAGCTCGTCCGGCGCCACCGGAGCGACGGGCGCGACAGGCGCGACGGGCACCGACAGCGAGCAGCTCGGCGTCGCGTTCGCGGTCAGCCCCGCCGGCCACTAACCTGCGGCGGCACTAAACTCAGCGGCCGATGGCGCTGCTGCGCATGATCACCGCCGGCGAGTCCCACGGTCCCGGCCTCACGTGCGTGCTCGAAGGGCTGCCGGCCGGCCTCGAGCTCGACCGCGAGGCGATCAACCGCGACATGGCTCGGCGGCAGCTGGGCCACGGCCGCGGTGGGCGGATGAAGATCGAACAGGACACGGCGGAGCCCACCGCCGGCGTGCGCCACGGACACACGCTGGGCTCGCCGGTCGCCTTGAGCGTCGTCAACCGCGACTACGCCAACTGGGAGGAGCGGATGAGCCCGTGGCCCGTCGCGGCGGCGCTCGAGGAGGTGCATCTGCCCCGGCCCGGGCACGCGGATCTCGCCGGCGTGACGAAGTACGGCTTCAGCGACGTGCGCGACGTCCTGGAGCGCGCCTCCGCCCGCGAGACCGCCGCCCGCGTGGCCGGCGGTGCTCTCTGCAAGGCGTTTCTGCGCGCACTTGACGTCGAGGTCGTCTCCCACGTGCGCCAGATCGGCGCCGTGTTCGCCCCCGACTACCCCGAGCCGCTCGAGTTCGAAGCCTTCGCCGAGGTCGACTCCTCGCCGGTGCGCTGCCTGGACGCCGACGCCTCGCGCGCGATGGTCGAACACATCGACGCCCAGCGCAAGGCCAACGAGTCGCTCGGTGGCGTGTTCGAGGTGCGGGCCTACGGCCTCGTCACCGGTCTCGGCTCGCACGTCTCCTGGGAGGAACGCCTCGACGGCCGCTTGGCCGGAGCGCTGTGCTCGATCCAGGCTGTCAAGGGCGTGAACCTGGGGGAGGGCTTCGAACTCGCCGGCAAGCCTGGCTCGCTCGCCCACGACGAGATCTTCCACTCGCCGCAACGCGGCTTCTACCGCGAGACGAACCACGCCGGCGGGCTCGAGGGCGGCATGACCAACGGCGAGCCGCTGATCGTGGGGGCCGCGATGAAGCCGCTGCCGACCCTTACGAAACCGCTGCGCTCCGTGGACATCGCCACGCTGGAACCGGCCCAGGCGCTGCGTGAGCGAACCGATTCGTGCACCGTCCCTGCCGCGGGCGTGGTCGGGGAGGCGATGGTCGCGTTCGTCCTGGCCGATGCATACCGCCGCAAGTTCGGCGGCGATCACATCGAGGACGTGCGCGGCGCCGTGGCGGCGTATCGAGCGCGGATCCGGTGAGCGCATCCGGCGCGATCGTGCTCGTCGGCTTCATGGGGGCCGGCAAGACGACCGCCGCGCAGCGCGTCGCCGCGGAGCGTGACCTGCGTGTTACCGACGTCGACCGCCTGATCGAGACGCGCGGCGGCGCCACAATCGCGGAGCTGTTCGCGCGCGACGGCGAGGATGCATTCCGCGCGCTCGAGGAGGAGCTCGTCTGCGAGCTGCTGGCCGGCGCCCGCCAGGGCGAGATCGTGTCGTTGAGCGGCGGCGCAGTCACATCCGAGCGAGTACGCGCAGCGCTCGCCCACCATCTCGTCGTCTGGCTCGACGTGGACCCGGCGCTCGCATGGCGCCGAGCCGCCGACTCCGACCGGCCGCTGGCGAGCGACCGCGCGTCCTTCGACGCGCTGCACGAAGCGCGGCTCGAGCTCTATGCCCTGGTCGCCGACGCCGTCGCGCCCGCGAACGTACGCCTGAGCTTCGGGCGTCTGCACGACGCGGTCGAGCGGTTGCGCGCCGCGCCGGCCGGGACGCGGCTGCTGTGGGCGTTCAGCGAGTCGGCCGAGTACCCGGTCTGGATCGGGCGTGGTCTGCTCGGGTCCGGCTTGTGGCCGCTCGAGCGCCCGCCGGCACGGCGCTTCTGCGTCACTGACGAGCACGTCGCGCGGCTGTGGCTGGACGCGGCCGGTGAGCTGGACGGGGTGATCGTCGTGCCCGCCGGGGAGCCGAGCAAGTCGGTCGAGGAGGCTCGGCGGATCTGGCGCGAGCTGGCGCAGCGCGGAATGACACGCGCCGATCACCTCGTGGCACTCGGTGGCGGTGTCGTCGGGGACCTCGCCGGGTTCTGCGCGGCGACCTACCAGCGCGGTGTGCCCGTCGTTCAGGTGCCGACGACGCTGGCCGCCCAGGTGGACTCCGCCTACGGCGGCAAGACGGGGATCGATCTGCCGGAGGGCAAGAACTACGTCGGCGTCTACCACCATCCAGCCGGCGTCCTCGTGGACCCGGCGACGCTCGAGACGCTGCCGGCGCAGGAGCGCAGCGCCGGATACGCTGAGGTGATCAAGACCGCACTGATCGCTGGAGGAACACTTTGGGATCGGATCGCCGCCGATCGGCCGATCGACGACGGCGTGATCTTCGACTGCGCGCGCTGCAAGCTGTCGATCGTGGCCGCCGACGAGCGCGACGCGGGACGCCGCCAGGCGCTCAACCTCGGACACACGGTCGGTCACGCGATCGAAACGGTGACCGAGTACCGGCGATACCGCCACGGCGAGGCCGTGGGCCTCGGCCTGCTGGCCGCGCTGTCGCTGTCCGGGCGAGATGACCTCCGCGCCATGGTCGCGGAGCTGCTGGCCGCGCACGGACTGCCCACGCACGCCGACGGCGTCGACGCCGCAGCGGTGGCGGAAGCGACCCAGCGTGACAAGAAGCGGCTGCGCGACGACGTTCCCTTCGTGCTCGTCGACGCCCCCGGGGAGGTGCGTCACGGCGCCCCGGTTGCGCCCGCGCAGCTCGACGCCGCGCTCGCGGAGCTGTGCGCGTGAGCGCGCTCGCGGAGCTGTGCGCGTGAGCGCGGGGGCGGGGGTCTGGCGCGTGAGCCCGGTGCGGGGGTCTGGCGCGTGAGCCCGGTGCGGGGGTCTGGCGCGTGAGCCCGGTGCGCAATCGCGTGGCAGTCCTGCACGGGGTCAACCTGAACATGCTCGGGCGGCGGGACCCGGCGCAGTACGGGACGCTGACGCTCCACGAGCTGGAGCGGCGCGTGACCGAGTTCGCCCGCGAGCTGGAGCTCGAGGTCCACTGCTCCCAGACCAACTCCGAGGCCGAGTTCGTCAAGCAGCTACACGAGCTGCCGGCACGAGCGGATGGCGTGCTGCTCAATCCCGGCGCATGGACGCATTACTCCTGGGCAATCCACGACGCTCTGGAAATCGCAGGACTGCCGGCGGTCGAGGTGCACCTCTCGAACATCGACGAGCGCGAGCCGTGGCGCAGCGTGTCGGTGATACGCGATCTCGTCCTCGCCTGCGTCAGCGGAGCCGGCGTCGAGGGCTACCGCGAGGCGCTCGTTCGTCTCAGCAAGGAGCTCGACGGATGAGGCGCGGGCGGGCCGAGCGCCTCGGCGGGCTCATCGCCGACGCGGAGATCGACGCACTGATCGTCGAGGGCGCCGCAAACCTGCGCTACCTCACCGGCTACACCGGCTCCAACGGGCTCGCGCTCGTCTGCGCGGATGGCGTCAATCGCTTCTACACCGATTTCCGCTACGCCTCGCAGGTGGCGGAGGAGCTGGACGAAGCCTTCGCTTGCGAGATCGTGACCGGCGAGCTGCTCGACGCGCTGGCAGGCTCGCTCGAGGGCGGCCGCGTCGGCTTCGACGACACGCTGACGACGGTTCGCCGGCGGGCGCGGCTCGGTGAGCTCGTTGCGGCGACTGTCGAGCTGGTCGCCGTAGCGGGACTTCCCGAGCGGCTGCGCGCGGTCAAGGACGAGAGCGAGATCGAGTCGATCGCGGCTGCGGCGACGCTGGTCGACGAACTGCTCGGATGGCTGTTCGCCAGCGGCCTCGGCGGGCGGACCGAGCGCGAGCTGGCGATCTCGCTCGAACACGAGATGCGGTTGCGGGGAGCGACTGCGCCGAGCTTCGCCTCGATCGTCGCCGGCGGCGCACACGCCGCGCTCCCGCACGCACAGCCGCGCGACGTAATGATCGAACGCGGCGCGCTCGTGACCTTTGACCTGGGTGCGCTGGTCGGCGGATACTGCTCCGACTGCACGCGCACGGTGGCCGTCGGCGAGCCGTCGGCGCAGGCCCGCGAGGTCTACGAGGTCGTGCTCGAGGCGCAGCTCGCCGGGCTCGAGGCGATCGTTCCGTCGATCAGTGGGCGCGATGCCGATGCCCGGGCGCGCTCCGTGATCGAGCAGGCCGGCTACGGCGAATACTTCGGGCACGGTCTCGGTCACGGCGTGGGGCTCGAGATCCACGAGGCGCCGCGGCTCGCGCGCACCAGTCTCGATCAGGAACTGCTCGCGGGCAACGTCGTCACGGTCGAGCCCGGGATATACCTGCCCGGTGAGCTGGGCGTGCGGATCGAGGATCTCGCCGTCGTCCGCGCCGACGGGGCGCAGGTCCTCAGCAGCTTCACAAAGGAACTGCTGGTGCTCGACTGAGCAGCGCGGCCGTACGCGCCGCCCGGCGCAGCGGGCGGGGCCTGTAGAGCACCGCGGCCAGGACGCCGAGCGCGAGCGTGGCCGGGATGAGGAACGCGATGGCCTGGGCGTCCGGGCTGATGTGGGCGGGAAGGAACCAGAAGATCAGCCACGTCGCAGCGATCCCCGCGGCAGCGCAGATAGGCAGGCGGCGCGCGACCGTGGTCTCCCAAGCGAGGAGGCCGAAGACGAACGGCAGCGGGTAGTACACGAGATCCCACGGATCCAGCCAGCAGCGCATCAGCATCAGCAGTGCGAACAGGAGCAGCGCGTCCGCCGGGCGCGTGCGTCGCCGCATCGCCAGAAGCGTCAGCGGCAGGCCGAGCCAGACGATCAGCATGTGCGCGCGCCCGCCGAGCCACGCCGGAGCGAGGCGGAAGCCTCGCGGAATTGAGCCGAGCATCGCCGGCAGCCAGTGCCCGCGTGGTCCGAAGAACCAGAAGATCTGCCACGGGTGGAAGATCCCGCCCGTGTCGGCGACGATCAGGCGGTTGGAGCCCGAGCTGACGCTGGGCGATGAGAGCATGATCGGCGCGACCAGCGCGACGGCAATGGCGCCCGCTACGAGCAGGGTCCGCCAGCGGTGCGCCGGCAGTGCGAGCAGGACGGGGCCGATGGCCAGTAGCGCCCATTGCTTGTTGGCGATTGCGAGACCGAGCGCCAGGGCGGCCAGGTTCGCGTGTCCGCGCTGCGCCAGCAGGACCGCCACCACACAGAGCGCCGCGCCAAGCAGTTCCTCCGGGTGACCGGTCGCGAGCGCTCGGTAGGTGATCGGATTGGCGGCGCACAGGAGCACGGTCAGGGCGGCGCCGGCCACGCTGCCGCCTGCCCGGCGCAGCCCCACCGCGAGCCAGACGCCGAGTGCGCCGATCGCGAGCAGGCACGGCAGCGCGCCGAGCCGGTAGATGAGCAGGGCGCTGCCGCCGGCCAGGCTGCCGGGGAGCGCGAAGGGCGCCCGCAGCAGCAGCGAAGCCCCGTAGGACGGAGCGCTCTGGAGAAACGCGGTGATGTGGCCGTGCAGCAGAGCAGTCAGGCTCGGCGCCGCTTCGCTGCCGTAGTCGTTCAGCGCGACGTTCCACCGCCAGCCCCACAGCATTGCCAGCGAGGCCCCCACGGCGAGCGCGCTCCAGAGCATGACCTCGCGACGCGAGATCGCTGCGGCCACGGGCAGCTGATCGCGATGGCGCGCGCTCACACCGTGGATATCGGCGCGTGCGTTTGGGCGCTTGAGCGTCGCGGGCGCTGGCTGCTCGGAACCCGGCGCGGCCACACGCCGGGGGCGAACAGCGCGAGCGCGAGCGCGAGCAGTGTCGGCAACGCGACGACCGAGAACAACGCCGCCTGCGCGTCGGCCGAGATGTGCCCCGGCGCGACGATGAAGACCAGCCAGACGGCGACGCTGGCGGTGAGCGAAAGGATCGGCGGACGTCGCCGGCTCAGGCTCTCCCAGGCCAGCAGGGCAAAGATGAACGGGAGCGGATAGTAGACCGTGTCCCAGGTGTCGAACGCGAAGCGGATCGCCAGCACGAAGGCGAGCAGGAGCATCGCGTCGGTGCGCCGGCGGAGGATCGCCAGCGCCGTCACGGGCACGGAGAGCGCGACGATCAGCGGATGATCGATGCTCTGGACCCAGGCCGGCGGCGTTCGGTAACCGATCTTGATCGCGCCGAACGAGCCGCGCACGGTGTGCCCGTGGGATCCGAGGAACCACCACAGCTGCCACGGCTGGAAGATGTCGCCGCCGCCGGCGCCCGCAAGCGCTCCGGCGGAGCCAGAGCCCGATCCGTTCCCGAGATATGCGGCGAGCCAAAGCGGCGCGTAGAAGCAGGCGGCGACGAAGCCGGCGATGGCCATCGCGCGCCGGCGATGGTCGGGCAGCGCGACGAGGACCGGCCCGACCGCCAGCAACGCCCACTGCTTGTTGGCGATCGCCAGGCCGAGCAGGACACCGGACCAGCTCGCGTGGTCGCGCTGTGCGGCGAGCACCGCGGCGACGCAGAGGACGGCGCCGAGCACCTCCTCGGCGTGCCCGTCCTGCAGCGCATAAAGCGTCACCGGGTTGCAGACGCACAGCGCCAGGGCGGTGCCGCGGGCCAGGCGGCCGTGGCCGAATGCCCGCATCTGTGCGACCAGCCAGACCGCCAGCAGCGCCGCGGCGATCAGGCAGGGAATCGAAACGGCCTGGTAAACGGCGATCTCGCCGCCGCCCCACAGCCCGGGGATCAGTGCGAACGGGGCCCGCAGCTCGAGCGCGCCGCCGTAGCCGGGGGCGAGCTGCAAGAACTGCCACACGTGTCCGGAGCGCAGCGCGTCGTAGGCCGGCGCGACCTCCGACCCGTAGTCGTTCCAGCCGAACCCGTACAGCGTGAGGAACGACATCGCCCAGACGCCCAGCGCCGCGAACGCGAGCGCGGGTCCGTGGTCGCGCACACGCAGCCGGGTCACCCTCTTGTTATCGGTGCGATAGCGGGGGCGCTTGAGGTGCGCCGGCCTGCTGCGGAGGTGTGTCGCGCGGCTGATGCCGCCGCGCTGGCGTGCGGCGAGTGGCGCGGTGCTCCATCCTGAGCCCGTGCCGTCCTTCGCGATCTCGATCTGTGTGTTGTCGCTGGTCCAGGCCGGGCTCGTCGTGTGGCCCGCGCGGCGCGAGATCCCGGCGCTGGAGCGCTTCCGCAGCGGCTGGTGGGCGGCCATTCCGGCGGCGTCGGTAGTCGGTTTCGTGTTCGGCGAGCGGGCACTGGGGGGATTAGCCGACGGTCTCACATATCTCGCCCTGATCGCGGTGCCGCCGCTCGCGGCCCTCGCTATGGGCTGGGCTATGCGGCGCAGCCGGCCCTGGCTAGCGCCCGGCGCCGCGCTGCTGTTCGCCCTGGCGTGGGCCGATCGGCAGGGGCTGGCAGGGGAGACGGCCGCGATGGCACTCGACGCGCTCTCATGCGTGACGCTGGCCGTGCTGCTGGTCGCGGTGTGCCCGCGCGTGCTGATCAAGCTGGGGATCGTGGCGATGGCGGTGGCGGACACCTGGCTCGTGATCAGCGACCTGCTGGCGGCTCCCAACGGTGCGCTAAACGCCGCGGCTCCCGTCGCGCACCTGCCGCAGCTGCAGCGGGTCGTGTTCGGCTCGGCGGCGATGGGATACGGCGACATCTTCGTCGCGGCGTTGCTTGGTGCGCTGCTGGCGACCGAGCTGCGGCTCGCCCGCCGGGGGGCGGTGATCGCGGCGGTCATCGCCCTTGCCTTCGACCTGTTGTTCCTCGCGGTCAACGAGCTGCCGGCAACGGTGCCGATTGCGCTGACGCTGCTGATCCTCGAGGGCAGCGCGATCGTAGCCCGGCGTCGCGGGCGGGTGTGAGTCAGTGCGATGCCGCGTCTGGCGCGCATCGCCCGCCGTGTCGGCTGGCGGCCAGGCTCCGGGCGCCTGCGAGCCGAGCGCGCACCCTGTCGAGGTGGCCTTGGCGCGCCCCCGGAGCGGTCCACGATCGCCCCGTCAAGGGGCCGGGGTGGTGTGCGAGCATGGCACGATGATCGAGACCAACCCGTCCCACGGCGCGTGCAGGCCGCGAAGGCCTCGCCAATCGCCCTGATCGAGGAGACCAGATGGCCTACCTGAAGCCGTCGGCAGTGACGCGCAAGCTGTTCAACCCGCTCGCAATGCGCCTTGGCATCGGCGGTTCGGTGACGCTCGCGGTGCGCGGCCGCGTGACCGGCGCCGTGCAGCAGATCCCGGTGATCGCGGTCGATCACGACGGCGCCCGCTACGTCGTCTCGACGCGCGGCGAGTCGGAGTGGGTCCGCAACGCCCGGCTGTCCGGCCGGATCGAGCTGCGCGAGCGCGGGGCGAGCGGAACCTTCGCGGCGGTCGAGCTACCGGTGTCCGAGCGTGCCCCGGTGATCGCGGCCTACCGCGCCAAGGCCGGCCGCACCGTCGAGACGTATTGGCAGCGCCTGCCCGACCCGGCCGACCACCCGACGTTTCGCCTCGATCCCGTTTCGGGCGGCTGAGGTCGAGCGCCGCGCCCAGGCGACCCCGCTCATACCACGGGGGTCGCCTGAGCGAGGCCGGCTAACGGGGGAAGTGCTCGTGCACCGGGAATTCGTGGACCTCCGGCGGACCGCCGCCGGCGAGGCCGATCGCGGCCATCGCCGGTCCGATGCGCTCCGCGGCGAAGCGGTCGAAGTGGGCGCGAGACTCCCAGAAGTCGAGCACGCCCCAGCCGCCCTCGACGGGACCGGACGCATGGAAGATAAGCCCGTCCGGGGGATTGCCGTCCGGGTCGATCTCGGCGTTCAGGCGGTCGATCTGCTCGGCCATCCCGCCTTCGAGCTTGAGGCGAATGCCAACAGCCATCGTTTCTCCTTGGGTTGGATGGCGCGACTGTACGCCGATCGCGACCGGCGTTGGCATAAGTTGCGTGACGTCTCGCGCGTAGACTGCGAGCGTGATCAACACCAACCAGTTCAAGAACGGCAACCACATCGACGTCGATGGCGTTGTCTTCAAGATCCTCGAGTTCCAGCACGTGAAGCCCGGCAAGGGCGGCGCATTCGTGCGAACGAGGCTGCGCCGCACCTCTGACGGGGCCGTGATCGACCGCACCTTCCGGGCCGGCGAGAAGTTCCGCGCCGTACGCACCGAGACGCGCCGGATGCAGTTCCTCTACGCCGAGCGCGGCCAGGCGCACTTCATGGATCTCAGCTCCTACGAGCAGCTCGAGATCGCCGAGAGCGCGCTCGCGGACGCGTTGCGATGGACGCGGCCGAACGACGAGGTGGACGTGCTGTTCATCGACGAGCAGCCGGTTGACCTGCAACTGCCCAGCGCGGTGGACCTCGAGGTTCGTGACACCGAGCCGGGGGTTCGCGGTGACACGGCCTCGGGCGGCGGCACCAAGCCTGCGGTGCTCGAGACGGGCGCCGAGGTCAACGTGCCGCTGTTCGTCAACATCGGGGACCGGATCCGTGTCGACACACGCAGCGGCGACTACGTGTCGCGCGCGTGAAGTAGACCGTGCGCCGCAGCGAGCAACGGCGCGCGGCGGTGATTGCGGCCTACCAGCACGACCTCACCGGGCAACCGCTCGAGGAGGCGCTGGGGCGCGACGCCGCGCCGTTCACCCGGGCGCTCGCCGCCGCGGCCGTCGAGCGCGCGCCGGAGTTCGATGAGCTGATCGGCGGCCACGCACACGGCTGGACGATCGAGCGGATCGCACCCCTGGAGCGAAACATCCTGCGGGTGGCGCTGGTTGAGATGCTCCACGGCGACGTCGTTCCGGCCGACGAGCCGATCTCGCCGGAGGGCGCGATCGATGAGGCGGTGCAGAGCGCAAAGACCTTCTGCGGCGCAGACGCGCCCGGCTTTGTCAACGGCATCCTCGACGCGATCCTCCGCGAGGTGCGCGAGAATGCTCCGCATGAGCACTCCTGAGAGCCAGCTCGATGCGCTGATCGCGCGCCTCGAGCGTGCGGGGGAGCAGCTGCGCTCCGGGGAGCTCTCGGCCGACGCCGCGGCGACGCTTGTCGAGGAATGCGCGTCGCTTGCCGGCGAGGCGAGCGCCGAGCTCGAGCGCCGCGCGCGGGTCGAGGAGTCCTCCGGCGCTCAGGGCAGCCTGCTGTAGTGGGCTACCCGGATCACCTGCGCACGCAGGTCGATGCCTACCTCGCCGACGTGCGGTTCGCGCACGGCGCCGATCTCGCCGGGCTCGCGGAGGCGATGCGCTACTCGCTGCTCGCCCCGGGCAAGCGGATCCGGCCGGTATTGGCGCTGGCGACCGCGCTCGCGCTCGATCGCGATCCGCAGGACGTGATGCCGCTGGCCGCGGCCATCGAATTGATTCACACCTACTCGCTGATCCACGACGACCTGCCCGCAATGGATGACGACGACCTGCGGCGCGGCCGCGCGACCTGTCATGTCGCGTTCGGCGAGAACGTGGCGATCCTTGCCGGCGACGCGCTCTACGCCGAGGCGCTCAGCCATATCGTCACGCACCAGCGCGCGGAACCCGGGGATCTGCTGCGCGCAATCGGTCGCCTGGCGGCAGCGACGGGCGTCGACGGCATGGTCGGCGGGCAGTACCTGGACGTCACGGAGCTCGCTCCCGCCGGACCCGAGGGGCTGCGTCGGCTGCATGCGCTCAAGACCGGACGGCTGATTGCCGCGTCCGTCGAATGCGTGCTCGAGCTTGTCCCAGCGGGCGAACCTGAGAGAATCCACTTTGAACAGTTCGCCTCGGAACTCGGAGTGCTATTTCAAATCGTTGACGACATACTCGACGTGACGGGTACGGACGCGGCGCTGGGCAAGCCGAGCGGGAGCGATGCGCGCCACGGCAAGCGGACCTACGTGTCCGAGCACGGGCTGGAGCGAGCGCGGGAGCTTGCCAACGTGTCGCACGCGGCGGCGCGCGCGGCCCTGGCCGGCGCGGCGCCCCGCGGAGCCGCCGAACTCGAGCAGATCACCGACTTCATCTACACGCGAACCTCGTGAACCCTTCCCCACCGCAGCCAGAGCGACTTCTCGACCGGATCGACCGCCCGCAGGACCTGCACGGCCTCAGCGAGGACGAGCTGGCGCGCGTCGCGCAGGAGGTGCGCGAGCACATAATTGCCACGGTCGGGGAGATCGGCGGGCATTTCGGCGCCAACCTCGGCACGTGCGAGCTGGCCGTCGCGCTGCACTCTCTGCTCGACTCGCCGCGCGACAAGATCGTCTGGGACGTCGGTCACCAGGCCTATCCGCACAAGGTCCTCACCGGTCGCCGCGACCAGCTCGCGACGATCCGCCGCTACGGGGGCCTGGCGCCGTTCTGCTCGATCGCCGAATCGGAGCACGACATCATGGGCGCCGGTCACGCCTCGACCTCGATTGGCTACGCCGTCGGGCTCAAGGAGGCGATGCGCGTGCGCGGCGACCGGGACGCCGGGCGTGTGGTGGCAGTCATCGGCGACGGCGCGATGACGGGCGGTGTGGCGTTCGAGGCAATTCACCAGGCCGGCGGGCTCGGCACGCCGATCGTCGTCGTGCTCAACGACAACGGAATGTCGATCGCCCCGAACGTCGGCGCGCTGTCGCGCTACTTCAACCGCGTTCGGCTGAATCCGCGCCTGTGGCACGCGCGCGGCGGGATCGAGGGAGGCCTGACCAAGCTGCCGGGCGGCATCGGCGCGGCGTTCGAGCGCTTCGGCCCGAACCTCAAGGAATCGATCAAGGCCTTTGCCGCACCGGGCCTGTTCTGGGAGGAGCTCGACTGGGCGTACGTGGGCGTCATCGACGGGCACGACGTGCGCGCACTGCGGATCGCCGTGCGCGACGCGCTCGCCGCGCAACGGCCGGTCGTCGTGCACATCGCGACCGTCAAGGGCAAGGGCTTCGGACCCGCCGAGAACGGAGGGCTCGAGGGCATGGAGCGCTGGCACGCGGCGAAGCCCCGCTCGATCGTGGGCGGCGAGGTGGTCCGCTCGAGCACGCCAGCCGAGGTGCCGCCGCCGCCGCCGTACACGACCGTCTTCGGCGAGGCTCTGCTTCAGGAGTGCCGGCGCGACGCCCGCGTGATCGGCATCACCGCGGCGATGAACTCCGGCACGGGCCTCAACATCCTTCAGGCCGCGATGCCGGAGCGCTACTTCGACGTTGGGATCGCCGAGCAGCAGGCGGTCCTGTTCGCAGCCGGCCTGGCGCTCGAGGGGGCGAGGCCGGTCGTCGCGATCTACTCGACGTTCTTGCAGCGCGCCTACGACCAGATCGTGCACGACGTCTGCCTGCAGCGGCTTCCCGTGGTGTTCGCGATGGACCGCGCCGGGCTGGTCGGCGACGACGGCCCGACCCACCATGGCGTGTTCGACATCGCCTACCTGCGCTGCCTGCCGAACATGGTGCTGATGGCGCCGCGCGACGAGGCGATGCTTGTTCACATGCTGCACACGGCGCTGGCGCACAACGGCCCCTCCGCGCTGCGCTACCCGCGTGGCGAGGGCGTTGGTGTGAAGCTGCCGGCGGAACCGGCCGTGATCCCGATCGGGACGGGCGAGATCCTCCGCGAGGCGCCCGACGGCGGCGACCATGGCCACCGGGTCGCGCTGCTCGGCTACGGGACCGGCGTCGGCAAGGCGCTGGCGGCGGCCGCGCTGCTCGAGGTCGACGGGATCGCCGCAACCGTCGCCGACGCGCGCTTCGCCAAGCCGCTCGACAGCGGCCTGATCGCGCAGCTGGCCGCCGAGCACGAGCTGCTCGTGACCGTCGAGGAGGGCGTGCTGGGCGGGGGCTTCGGCAGCGCCGTCTGGGAGACGCTCAACGAAGCCGGCGGCGCGCAGACCAGGATCGTCCGCGTCGGCATCCCAGACCGCTACGTGACGCACGGCGCACCGGCGCTCTTGTACGACGAGATCGGCTTCACACCCGAGCGGATCGCCGAGCGCGTGCGCGCGGCGATTGACCGCCCGACGTTCGCCGAACGGTAGGGGCCCGATGCGACCGTTCCAGCGGGCGGCCGTCGCGCGGTCCGCGGGGCTCGTGGCCGTCGCGCGCCACGCGGACGCCCGGGCGGAGTGTTGAGATGGCGGCGAAGGTTCGCCTCGACGCGCTGCTGACGGAGCGCGGCCTGTTCGAGACGCGCAGTCGCGCCGCGGCGTCGGTCCTGGCCGGGGAGGTCCGCATCGGCACCAACGGGATGCGCGCCACCAAGCCCGGGACGCTCGTGGCCGCCGATGTCGAGCTGGCGGTCGACGAGGTACCGCGGTTCGTGTCGAGGGGCGGCGTCAAGCTCGCCAACGCGCTCGCTGCGAGCGGCCTCGACGTCAGCGGCCGTCGCTGCCTGGACGTGGGTGCCTCGACCGGCGGCTTCACCGACTGCCTGCTCGCGGCCGGTGCGGCCGCGGTGATCGCCGTCGACGTCGCCTACGGCGAGCTGAGCTGGAAGCTGCGCGGCGATCCGCGCGTGATCGTGATCGAGCGCTTCAATGCCCGCGAGCTGCGCGCCGACGCGCTGCCCTACGCTCCCGATGTGATCGTGGCCGACCTTGCGTTCATCTCGCTGCGCACCGTGCTGGCGCCACTGCTCGCCTGCACGGCACCGCGCTTTGACGCGCTGTGCCTGGTCAAGCCGCAGTTCGAGGTGGGACGCACGCTGGTCGGGCGCGGGGGCGTCGTGCGCGACGGTGCGCTGCGACGCCGCGCGCTGCTCGACGTGGCGGCAGCGGCGACGGAGCTCGGCGTTTCGGTGCGGGGATTCTTCCCGTCGGGGCTGCCAGGACCGAAAGGCAACATCGAAACCTTCATCGCGCTCGCCGAGCGCGCGCGAGGAACGCTGCGCGACCTGGATGCGCTGGCGCTGGCGGCCGACCCCGGATGAGCACGCGCACGATCACCGTCCTGACCCACGGGCGACCGCACGAGACGTCCGCAGCGCTGAGGGAGCTGGCGGAGATCGCCGCAGCCGCAGGGGCTGTGCTGACGCTCGACGCCGACGAGACTGCCAAGCACCCGCTCGCCGCCGGCGTGGCCGGGCTCGTGCTCGACACCCCGCTCGCGCTCGACGCCGAGCTGTGCGTCGCGCTCGGCGGTGACGGCACGATCCTGCGGGCGCTGCGCGCCTACGCGCGCACCTCGGTGCCGGTCTTCGCCGTCAACTACGGCGAGGTGGGGTTCCTTTCGACGGTGGAGCCGGAGCGGTTGCGCGAGGGCTTCGAGCGCGCTCTCGCCGGCACGCTCGACGTGCTCTCGCTGCCGGCGATCGAGGTCGAGGGCCCAGCCGGGAGCCATGTCGCGCTCAACGACCTCTCGCTGCATCGCAAAGTCGGCGGGCGCGTCGCGGAGCTCGCGTACGCGATCGCCGGCGAGGAGATCGGCAGCGTGCGCTGTGACGGCCTGGTGGTCGCCACGCCGGCCGGGTCGACCGGATACAACCTGGCCAACGGCGGACCGGTGATGGCCTGGGGCGTGGCGGGCATGGCCGTGTCGTTCATCGCGCCCCACTCGCTCAGCGCTCGTGCACTGGTGGTCGCGCCCGACGATGTCCTGATGCTGCACAACAGTTCGCGCGAGTCACTGGCGGTGTCGGTCGACGGGCGCCCGGTCGGCGAGATCGCGCCGGCGCAGGTCGTGCGCGCGCGTTTCGCGCACGATGTGGCGACGCTGGCGCAGATGGAGGGATCGAGCTTCTATCGCCGGTTGCGGGAGAAGTTCGGGCGCCTGTCACGCTAGCCGCCGCGCGGCGGCCGTGCCGGAAGGACTGCAAACGCGGAGCAGGGCGGTGCGCCCGGTCGCGTTCTGTCCCCGCGCGCTGGTAGACCCTGTCGCATGCTGCTCGAATTGTCCGTCCAGGACCTGCTGCTGATCGAGGAGGCGCGACTGGAGCTCGTGGCCGGCCTGAACGTGATCACGGGCGAGACCGGTGCCGGCAAGACGGTGCTGGCGCACGCCCTGGATCTGCTGCTCGGCGGCCGTGCGCGCCCGGGGATCGTGCGCCCCGGCGCGGCCGAGGCGTATGTGGAGGGTGTCTTCGAGCTGCCCGAGGGACTGTGCTGCGAACATCTCGCGGCAGACGCCTCGGAGCTGGTCCTGGCGCGGCGGGTGGGCGTCGATGGACGCACGCGTGCCTACCTCGGCGGGCGCTCGATCGGGGTTGGCGAGCTGCGCGAGCTGGCCGGCGAGCTGCTGTCGTTCTACGGCCAGCACGAACATCGCCGGCTGATGCTTGGTGCGGCTCAGCTGGAGATCCTCGACGCCTCGTGCGGCCCGCAGCAGACGCTCCGGCGTGCCGCGACGGCCACGGCCTGGGCAGCCGTGAGCGAGGCGCGGGGCGAGCTTGAGCGCTTGGCGGAGCTCGCCGGCGCACGCGAACGCCAACTGGATTTGATCGAGTTCGAGCTGGGCGAAATCGAAGCCGTCGACCCGGGCGCGGACGAGCGTGCGATGCTGGTCACCGAACGCGACCGCCTGCGCAACATCGAAGGGCTGCGCAGCGCCGCGTGGGGGGCACAGCAGGCGCTCGCCGATGAAGAGAGCGGCGGTCTGCGCGCATTGCTCAGCTGCGAGTCGAACCTCGACTCGGCGGCTGCGCTCGACCGCCCGCTCGGGAAGCTCGCGGTTCGGGCACGCGCGCTCGCGATCGAGGCTCAGGATCTGCTCAGCGAGATCGGTCGCTACGGGGAGGGTCTCGAGACCCAGCCCGGCCGCCTTGACGTCGTCGAGGAGCGGCTCGCCGCGATCGCGCGGCTCGAGCGCAAGTACGGCGGGAGCGTGTCGACGGTGCTCGAGCACGCCGCGCTCTGCCGCGAGCAGCGCGAGCAGCTCACCGGCGCCGAGGTCGCAATGGAGGCGGCGCAGGCTCGGCTCGAGCAGGCGCTGCGCGAACATGGCGCGGCAATTGCGGAGCTCGGCCGCGCTCGCGCCCGCGGTGCCCCGGCCCTCGCGCGCGAGGTGCGCGCTCGGCTGGCGGAGCTGGCGATGGCGGAGGCCAGCTTCGAGGTTGCGCTGGTACCGTGCGAAGCAGGGCGCAACGGCGCTGAGCAGGCCCAGTTCGAGATCGCACCGAACCCGGGCGTACCAGCGGCGCCGCTGCGCGAGATCGCCTCTGGTGGTGAGCTTTCGCGCGTGATGCTCGCGCTGTTGTCGGCGGCGCACGGCGGAGGCTCCACGACGCTGGTCTTCGACGAGATCGACGCCGGCATCGGCGGACACACGGCGCGCGCCGTCGGCGAGCAGCTCCGAGCGCTCGCGCAGGGTCGCCAGATCCTCGCGATCACCCACCTGCCCCAGGTGGCGTCCTTCGCCGCGCGGCACTTCACGATCGCGAAGGACATGGCAGGCGAGCCGACTCGCGCGACCGTAACGAGGCTGGCCGACGAGCAGGTGCTCGGAGAGCTCGTCCGGATGCTCGGCGCCGACGCGCAGGATGCAGGCGCACGCCGGCACGCGAGGGAGCTGCTGCGGGCAGCGTGACGGCTCCCGACGCGGACGATGTCGTCGAGCTCTTGTCGGGGGACGCCCCACGAGCCGCGCGCGTGCTGGTCAGCGCGCTGGCCCGGGAGACGCCGGTGCTGGCGTCGGGGACACTGACCGAGCGTTTCGGCGGTCGCGTGCTGCTGAAGGCCGAGAATCTCCAGCGAACAGGCTCGTTCAAGCTGCGCGGCGCGCTCAACCGGGTTGCCAGCCTGCCGGCCGGCAGCGGAGTCGTCGCAGGCAGCGCCGGCAACCACGCGCAGGCCCTGGCCTATGCGGCGAGTGCGCGCGGTGTGTCCTGCGAGGTTTTCATGCCGGAGCAGGCGCCGGTGGCCAAGGTCGCCGCGGTTCAGGCGTACGGCGGCTCGGTCACGCTTGGCGGCGAAAGCGTCGACGATTGCGTCGCCGCCGCGCGCGAGCGCGCCGAGCTGACGGGCGCGGTCTTCGTTCACCCCTTCGACGATGCGCACGTGATCGTCGGCCAGTCGACGCTCGGGTTGGAGCTTCTCGATCAGGTTCCGGACCTCGCAACCGTGGTCGTCCCGCTCGGCGGCGGCGGCCTGATCTCCGGGGTCGCCGGCGTCGTCAAGCGCGAGCACCCCCACGTGCGCGTCGTGGGCGTGCAGGTGGCCGCGTGCGCGCCCTATCCGGCCGCGCTCGCGGCCGGCGCCCCCGTCGCCGTCAACGCGGCCTCGACGATCGCCGACGGGATCGCCGTCAAGCGGCCCGGGGAGCTGACACTGCCGCTCGTCGCGCGCTGGGTCGACGAGGTGGTCGTGGTCAGCGAGGAGGACACGGCCGAGGCAATGGTGATCCTGATGGAGCGCGCGAAGCTGGTGGTGGAGGGCGCCGGGGCGGTGGGAGTGGCGGCGCTGCTCGCAGAGCTCGTCAAACCCTCCGTTGACGGCGCGACCGTGATCGTGCTCTCCGGAGGCAACGTCGACGCGGGGCTGCTCGCGCTCGTGGCGCGCCGCCACGAGACCGCCGTGGGGAGACGGCTGCGCGTCTTCACTCGCGTGTCCGACCGACCCGGCGGCCTCGCCGCACTGCTCCTGTGCGTCGCCGCGGCGGGCGGGAACCTGCTCGCCGTCGAGCACGTGCGTGAGGCGGTCGACCTGCAGGTGCGCCAGACCGGCGTGGAGCTGACGCTCGAGACGCGCGGCGCGGAGCACGCCGAGTCGATCATCGCCGCGATGATCGCCGCCGGCTATGGAGTGGAGCGCGTCTAGTCGCGCGACCTTCGAGAAGCCCAGCGTTCAGGGGCTGACGCGAGCGAGGCGGTCACCGCGGCACGGAGGCGATCACAGGGGCGCGAGAGGTGCGCGCGTGCCTCGTCAGTGGGTCGCGAGCAGGTCCCGCTCGGGGTCGATCTTCCAGCGGGCCGCCGCGGCACGGTGCTCCTCGCGCAGCGACCAGCGGTCCGGCAGATCGTCGCCATCGTGATCGGGCGCGGCGCCCTTGAGCGCCATGCACCCCGTGTTGTCGCCGAGCGAGCGGATCAGGGCCACGTCGGCGTCGCCCAGGGGGCGCGTGCGCCCCAGCGCCGCCAGCTCGGCGCGCTTGTCCTCGACGGCACGCGCGGTGGGGCCCGACTCCTGGATCAGCGTCGGCGCGACACAGGCGACCGGCTCGTGCGCCAGATCCCAGGCGCACGCCAGCTGCAGCATCGTCAGCCCGTTGCGCTGGGCGATCGGCCGCATCAGCTCGATCCGCTCGCGGGCCTGCTCGACCCAGCCGGCCGGCCGGAAGCAGCGATGATCGCCGGACCTGAACGCGTGTCCTGCGGCGACGTCGTCGTGGAACACGCCGCCGTAATCGACAACGCGCGCGATCACGCTCGCGCCGGCGGCCGCCGCGGCGCCGAGAGCGAGCTCGCCCGGCCACGGCTCGAGTGGGTTGAGGATCAGCATCGCCCAATCGATCAGCGACCCGAAACGCTCCAGGCAGTCGATCAGATCGAGCGTGAAGCCGTTCGCTGGGCCCGGAGCGACGCCGAGCCGGTGCGTCAGGCCCTCCGCACGGAGCGCCGCCATCGCTCCCCACACCCGTTCGCTCGTGTAGCCGATGCGGTCCGGGTTGTGCAGGAGCAACAGGTCGAAGGACTCGACGCCGCAGCGCTCGAGACTGCGTTCGGTAGCCATCCGCAGGTAGTCCCGGTAGCCGCCTGGGTCGCGAAGCGCCGGGTCGGTGAAGCGCGGATAGCCCTTCGCGCCCGCGCGCACGCCGGTGTAGAAGTCGTGACCGACGGCGCCGACGACGCAGACGCTGTCGCGCGGGAGGCCCTGCAGCGCCATGCCGAGCATGCGGTCCGCCTCGCCGGCGCCATAGACATCCGCAGTGATGACGGTGTCGATCTCGGCGTCGGGACGCAGCAGAGCAATCAGGCGCTCGTCTTCGAGCGGCTCCCCGAAGTGCATGAAGCGCCCGCCGCTCCAGGTGCCCAGGGCGGCGATTCCCGGCGCTCTTGACGTGTTCTCAGCCACCGCGCCCAGTCTACGGCGCGGGCGCCCGCTAGGCTCGCGGCTGATGACGAGCCACCTGACAAACGCCGGCGCCCTCCCGTGACAGCGATCAGCGTGGGTGAGCTGCTCCGCTCCGCCCTCGATCTCTACCGCCGCAACGTCCGGCTCGTGCTCACGGTGACGGTGCCGATCGTGGTGATCGTCACCGCGCTGACGGCGGTCGGGCTCGGCGAGTTCGGCGCACGCATCACGCCGGCTCCGCCGGTCCGCGACTTCTGGATCGACGCGCTCGCCAGCGAGCTCGTGACGGCCCCGCTGATCACGGCGATCCTCGCCCGCTGGGTCTACTTGACGCGCCGCGGCGAGCGTGTCAGCGCCACCGATCTCGTAGCAAACGCGCTCGAGGCCTTTCCCGCGGTGCTGCTCGTGATCGTCATCTGGCTGGCCGTATCGGTGCTGGGGACGCTCACGCTGATCGTTCCCGGCATCTACGTGTTCGTCAGCTGGTACTTCGTCGTGCAGGCGGTCGTGATCGAAGGGGACCGCGGCCTTGCACCGGTGAGCCGCAGCGCGGCGCTCGTCCGCGGCCACTGGTGGCAGAGCGCGATCACTGGGATCGCGTTCCTGCTCGCCGCATACGTGCCACAGCTGCTGCTCCAGTACGCGTTCACGCCGATCGCCCGCTCGGCGAACTCCTACGCGGTGGTGGTGGTCGTGCTCATGCTCGTCCGTGTCGTCACGCTTCCGTTCGTCGCGATCGGCGCGTCGCTCTACTACCTTCGCCTGCGCGACGCCGCGGCGACCACGGCGCGGCGTTGACGATCGGGCGCGGCCGGGCGGCCGCCCGCGGAGGTGCCGCGAGTTCCGACCGGCCCGCCGGTTACGGTGCGATCTTGCCTGCCCTGCCGCCCCTCGACGATCCGCCGCCGCCGCTTGCGCAGGCGCGCCTCTGCGGGCACCGCGCAGCCTGGCTTCCGTCCAAACTCCGTTTTCAGCGCGCGCGCCGAGCCACCTCGCGGGCTAGACTGAGGATCGAGTTCCCCTGATGCCACAGACGCCTGATCGTCAGCACCGACCCCGCTTCATCTTCGTCACCGGCGGCGTCGTCTCATCACTTGGCAAGGGCATCGCGGCCGCGTCGATCGGCAAGCTCCTCGTCGCGCGCGGTCTGACCGTGGCGCTGCAGAAGTTCGACCCCTACATCAACGTCGACCCGGGCACGATGTCGCCCTATCAGCACGGCGAGGTCTTCGTGACCGAAGACGGTGCCGAAACCGATCTCGACCTCGGCCATTACGAGCGGTTCACGGACGCCAACACGACGCGGGCGTCGAACGTGACCGCCGGCGGCATCTACAACGCCGTGATCCGTCGCGAGCGCCGTGGCGACTACCTCGGCGCGACCGTGCAGGTGGTACCTCACATCACCGACGAGATCAAGCAGCGGATCTCGCTGATCGCGGAGTCGACCGACGTTGATGTCGTCATCACTGAGATCGGCGGCACCGTCGGCGACATCGAGTCCCTACCGTTCCTCGAAGCGATCCGTCAGTTCCCGGTCGACGTCGGCCGGCGGCGCTGCATGTTCATCCATCTGACGCTCGTTCCCTTCATCAACCACGCCGGCGAGCTGAAGACGAAACCCACGCAGCACTCGGTCAACGAGCTGCGGCGAATCGGCATCCAGCCCGACATGGTCGTGTGCCGCTCGGAGTCGCCGCTGTCGAGCGAGATCCGCAAGAAGATCGCGCTGTTCGCCAGCCTTCCGATCGAAGCTGTCGTGTCCGCCTACGACGTCCCCAACATCTACGAGTGCCCGCTGAACTTCCAGGGCGAGGGGGTCGACGAGTTCGTGCTCGATCACTTCGGACTGACCGCCCCGCCGCCCGACCTGGATTGCTGGCGGGCGCTCACCGAGCGGGCGCGCGAGGCCGTCGACGTCGTGCGGATCGCAATCGTCGGCAAGTACGTCGAGCTGGAGGACGCCTACCTGTCCGTCGCCGAGGCGCTTCGTCACGCCGGCTTCCGCGACGGCTGCGGGATCGAGATCGACTGGGTTGACTCGGAGGCGCTGACCGGGGGGGCCGTGGCGGAGCGCCTGGGCGCGGCGGACGGAATCCTGATTCCCGGCGGCTTTGGCAGTCGCGGTTTCGAGGGCAAGATCGAGGCGGCGCGGTTCGCGCGCGAGAACGGCGTTCCCTATCTGGGGATCTGCTTCGGCATGCACGTCGTGGTCTGCGAGTTCGCGCGCCACCAGGCCGGGATGGAGGGCGCCAACTCGACCGAATGCGACCCGGAGACCCCCTACCCGGTGATCGACCTGCTGCCCGAGCAGAAGGAGATCGTCGACCTTGGCGGCACGATGCGCCTGGGCGCGACGCCGATCAAGCTGCACGAGGGCACGCGTGCGCGCGAGCTCTATGACGAAGCCGTCATCTACGAGCGACACCGCCATCGCTACGAGGTCAACAACATGCTACGCCGGCGTCTCGAGGCAGCCGGCCTGGTGATGTCGGGAACGACCCCTGACGAGCGCCTCGTCGAGATCGTCGAGCTGCCCGAGCACCCGTTCTTCATCGCCTCGCAGTTCCACCCCGAGTTCAAGTCGCGCCCCGAGCGTCCGGCGCCGCTGTTTCGCGAGTTCGTCGGCGCCGCGCTCGTGCGCTCGCGCGCGCAGTCCGCCGTCGGCTCGTGACGGCGGCCAGCGAGGCGGAACGCCGCCGGCTGCACGAGACCTTCGCGGCGCTCTGCCGCATCGCCAGTCCGTCGGGACACGAGCGCGCCTGCGCCGAGGCGGTAAGTGCCGAGCTTCGCGGCCTGCAGCTGAGCGTCGAGGAGGACGCCGCCGGCGCTGCGGTGGGGGGTGACTGCGGCAACCTGCTCGCGCGCATTCCCGGCAGCGGGGATCGCTGGATCCTCTTCTGCGCCCACCTCGACACGGTGCCGGTTGCCGCGGCGCTCGAGCCGGTCGTACGCGACGGCGCGTGGCAGAACGCACACGACGCGATCATCGGGGCCGACAACAAGGTCGCGGTGGCGGTGATGCTGGCGCTCGCCAGGCGGCTGGCCGTCTCGCCGGCGGCCGCCGGCGTGGAGCTGCTGTTCACGGTCGGCGAGGAACTATCGCTCGCCGGCGCGAAGGAGTTCGAGACCGGCGTGCTGCGCAGCAGCCTCGGCTACGCCTTCGACAGCGCCTCGCCGGTCGGCGGCGTCGTGGTCGCCTCGCCCACCCACTACCGCATCGCCGCCGAGCTCCGCGGCGTTGCCGCGCACGCCGGCGTGCGCCCGGAGAACGGCCGCAGCGCGATCCTTGCTGCGGCGCGCGCGATCGCGAACATGCGCCTCGGCCGGGTCGACGCACACAGCACCACGAACATCGGCCTGATCTCGGGTGGCAGCGCCGGGAACGTCGTGCCCGACCGCTGCCGTGTTGTCGGCGAGGCGCGCAGCCTCGAGGGTTCGCGCGCCGAGCAGCTCGCCAGCGAGCTCGTCGAGTGCCTCACCGACGCGGCGAACGACCCGGAGTGCGAATGCGATCTCGACGTCACCGTCGAGCGCCAGTTCGACGGCTACCGCGTGCGTCCCTCGAGCCCAGAGGTTGCGCTCGCGTTCGACGCGCTGCGCGACTGCGGCTACGAGCCCGTGCCGACCACGAGCGGCGGCGGCAGCGACGCGAACGCGCTGCGCGCGCGCGGCCTCGCCGTGCTCAACCTCGCAAACGGCACGGAGCGCAACCACGAGCCGGGCGAGCGCGTTTCCACTACCGCGCTCGAAGCTGTCCTGGATGTGGCGTTCGCGCTGGTGGAGCGCGCCGGGGGCTAGCGCGACCGCGCCGAGGGACCGCTCGTCGTGCACCACGCACGACGGCGGGAACGCTACTCGCCGACGATCGCGGTCTCGGCCTCGATCCGCCGAACGAGCGCCCTGAGCTGGTCGTGATCGGCCACGACTCCCAGCACCGAGAAGACGTGTCCGTGGTTCCCCTCCCGCCAGTCGACGCTCTGGCCAGGCCCGCGCTTGAGGATCAGCTCCGCCACCGCGGGATCGGCGCGCAACCGGTCGATGCCCTCCACCGCGACGATGCGCCGCATCGACGCCGGCGCCTGCGCGTACAGCATGAAGGTGACCTGCGTCGAGGGCGGCATCTCGTCGAACACGACCCGCTCGCCCAGCGCGAGGCGCAGCGCGAGCGTGAGCGGGTTGATGCCGGTGGCGATCGGCATCATCTTCGAGACGCTCCCGCCGATCCGCGCGTTCAGCTCGATCACGCGCGGTCCGTCGGGCGTCAGCTTGATCTCGGTGTGCAGGCAGCCGATCGTCACGCCGAGCGCCGTGATCGCCGCGCCCGCGCTGTCGAGCACTGCGGCGCGGTCGTCGCCCGCGAGCGCGGCGGGAATGAAGAAGCCGGTCTCGCGAAACGGTTCGGCGGGGGGAAGCCGGCCGGTGATGGCCAGGTGGCTGACCAGTCCGTCGCTGACCGTGCTCTCCACCGAGACGTAGCCGGCAAAGTCCTGGTCGGGGTCGCGATCGCGCAGGTACTCCTCGAGCATCAACGCCGGCTCGTGCACGTCCCGGCGTTCGACGTTCGCGCGCAGCTGCTCGAACGTTCGCACCTCGACGACGCCGCGACTGCCCGAGCCGTGACGGGGCTTGAGCATCGCCGGGAAGCGGGCCTCCGACGCGAGCGCGGCCCATGCTTTGGTGTCGTTGGCCGGCGGAAGCAGCCAATGGCCGGGAACCGGCACGCCGCCGGCCCCCAGTGCCGCGCGCTGGAGGTACTTGTCGGTCGCGCGCCCAGCCGCCTGCGGCGTGAGGAATGGAAGCTCGAGCCGCTCGGCGAGCTGCGCCGTCCACAGCAGCTGGCTGTCCGCCAGTGCGAGCACGCCGTCGGGCCGGGCGTCGGCCACCGCCGCCGCCGCGTCTGCGGGCGACAGGCCGGCCACGTCGACGACGACCCCCAGGCGGCGCAGCAGCTGCGACATCAACCCGGTCTCCGCCACCGAGCCGTCGATCACCCAGATCAGCTCGCACACGCCCTGCGCCGCGTTCACCACCGCCATCGTCGCGAACGAGAAGGGGTGGTACACAAACGCAAGACGCCGTCGGTCGATCCCGGCGCTCACGCACCTATTAGTAGCGCGTTTGAGCCCGGGCTCGCGCTCGCCACAGACGTGTCGTAGGCTCCGGGCGTGATCGAGCCTGACGCCGCCGAGCTGCGCGTGCTTGGCGCGCTGATCGAGAAGCAGCGCACGACCCCCGATGCCTACCCGCTGTCGCTTAACGCGCTGCGACTCGCGTGCAACCAGTCGACGGGCCGCGAGCCCGTCGTCGACTATGACGAGGACACGATCCGCGACGCGGTTGCGCGTCTCGTTCGCCGTGGCTGGGCCCGTCTGGCGAGTGGGCCCGGGAGCCGCACGACCAAGTACCGCCACCTCCTCGACGAGGCGCTGTCGCTCGGTCCCGCGGAGCTTGCAGTGCTTGCGCTGCTGATGCTGCGCGGCGCACAGACGCCGGGCGAGCTGCGCCAGCGAACGGAGCGCCTGTACCACTTCGCCGCCCTCGAGCAGCTCGACGCGCTGCTCGAAGCGCTCGCGCAACGCCGTCTGATCGTCCGCTTCGACCGCCGTCCCGGGCAGAAGGAGGCGCGCTGGAGCCTCGGAGCCGAGTTCGGCGGTGGCGCGGTGTCCGGCTCTGGCGCGGTGTCCAGTCCTGGCGCGCATGAGCTTTCGGCGGAGACCGGACAACCGCCGCCCGCGGCGGATGGCGACGGCGGGTCGCCGCCTGCGGCCGAGCTGGAGCCGCGCGTCGAGGCGCTCGAGCGCGATCTTGCCGCGCTGCGCGATCTGGTCGCACAGTTGCGGGCGCAGCGCGACTAGAGGGGACCCTCACCGCGGCGCGAACGTTGCGCCATGGCAGCCGTTGTGGCACCCCCACGCGCATTCGAGCAACTCGTGCTCGACTTCCTCGCGTACCTCGAGTTCGAACGCGGGCTGTCGCGCAACACGCTCGAGGCCTACCGTGCGGATCTGCTCCAGTTCGGCGCCTACCTGGAGGCGCGTGGCGATGACGCGCTGACGGTCGGCCACGCCGAGCTCGCCGGGTTCCTGACGATGCTCGCGCGCGGCTCCGCCGAGCGCCCGCCGGTCGCGGCGGCGACCTTGCAGCGCAAGTCGGCGTGCCTGCGCTCGTTCTACCGCCACCTGCGCCGCGAGGGCACGATCACGCACGACCCGACCGCCGAGCTGCGCGGGCCGCGCAAGACCCAGAGGCTGCCGGAGGTGCTCAGCCGCGACGAGGTCAACCGGCTGCTGCGTGCGCCGCAGGGCGTCTCGCCGTCGGCGCTGCGCGACCGGGCGCTGCTCGAGACCCTGTATGCATGTGGCCTGCGAGCCTCCGAGGCCGTGGGGCTGGCGCTCGAGGACATCAGTCTCGACGACGCGTTCCTACGCGCACGCGGGAAGGGTTCGAAGGAGCGGCTGGTCCCGATCGGCCGCGAGGCGGTGAGTGCTTTGCGTGCCTATCTCACGCGGTCGCGGCCGGTGCTCGTCGGCCTGCGGCCCGAGCGCCACGTCTTCGTCAATCGCCGCGGCGGCGGGCTCAGCCGTCAGGGGCTCTACAAGATCGTCCAGGGCCACGCCCGCGCCGTCGGGCTGGACGACCGCATGAGCCCGCACACGCTCCGCCACACCTTTGCCACGCACCTGCTAGCCGGCGGTTGCGATCTGCGCACGCTGCAGGAGATGCTCGGCCACGCGGACATCGCGACCACCCAGCTGTACACGCATCTCTCGACCGAGCGCCTGCGCGACGTGTACTTCGACGCGCACCCGCGCGCCCACGAATGAGCGAGGCCTCGCCGCCGTCCCGCTAGAGTCGCGCCCCGAGCGATGCAGCGGCGTGCCTTCGTTGTCGTGATCGACGCCTGCGGTGTGGGCGAGCTGCCCGACGCCGCGAGCTACGGCGACGCCGGGGCGAACACGCTGGGGCACGTGGCGACGGCAGTCGGCGGACTCGAGCTTCCCGCTCTGCGTGAGCTGGGGCTCGGCAACATCCTCGATCTCCCGGGCGTCGCGCCGTCACGCGCGCCGGTGCTGCACGGTCGCCTCGCCCCGCTCGGTCCGGGCAAGGATTCGAGCAGCGGGCACTGGGAGCTGATGGGGGTGGTCGTGCAGGCGGCGCCACCCAGCTATCCCGACGGCCTGCCGGCCGGGTTGCGCGCCCAGGTGGAGAGGACGATCGGCCGGCCGGTGATCTGCAACGGCGCCCGCAACGGGATCGCCGCGATCGAGGACTTCGGCGCCGAGCACCTCGCCGGTGGGCGGCCGATCCTCTACACGTCGCAGGACTCGGTGATCCAGCTCGCCGCGCACACGGCCGTGATCAGCACCGAGCAGCTGTACGCGATGTGCGCGGCGCTGCGCGCCGCGCTGGTGGGCCCGGACGCCGTGCGGCGCGTGATCGCGCGGCCGTTCGACGGCGTGCCGGGCGCCTTCGCCCGCACCACCGGTCGGCGCGACTACACGCTGGCGCCGCCGTCACCCAGCCAGCTGGAGCTGCTCGCGGCCGCGGGCGTCGACGTTCATGGTGTCGGCAAGGCGCCGGCGCTGTTCGCCGGGGTGGGTTTCAGCGCGCAGCACCCGGGGGCGACCAACGGCGAGGCGATCGCCAGCGTGGAGCGTCTGATCGGCGAGCTCGACAGCGGCTTCGTCTTCGCCAACCTGATCGAGACCGACCAGGTCTACGGCCACCGCAAGGACGCCGCCGGCTTTCACCGGGCGCTGCAGGAGATCGATGCGGCGCTCGCACGCTGGATCAAGTCGACCGGTGAGAATGACCTCCTGATCATTACCGCCGACCATGGCTGCGATCCGGCCTCCGCGCACTCCGACCACACGCGCGAGTACGCGCCGCTGCTCGCGCGCTTCGAAGGCGACCGCGGACGCCGCCACGACGGCGTTCTGGCCGACGTCGGCGCGTCGGTGCTCGATTGGCTGACCGGGGGGGAGGCGGCGCTGCCCGGGCGCTCGTTCATCGCCGATGCCTGAGCTGCCGGAAGTCGAAACCGTGCGTCGCCAGCTGGCGCCCGAACTGGTGGGTTCGACGATCACGGCGCTGGCCATCACCGACGCCCGCTGGTGCGCGCCGCTCGCGCCCGCCGAGCTCGGCGACGTGCTCGTCGGCCGTCGCGTGCATGCGCTGCGGCGACGCGGGAAATACCTCGACTGGGTGCTCGACGGGGAGATCCACCTGCTGATGCATCTGCGGATGACCGGGACGCTGCTGCTCGATCCCGCCGGCGAGTCCCGGCACACGCGGGTCGTGGTCACGCTCGACGGCGCCCGGCGGCTGCTCTTCGTGGACCCGCGCCGCTTCGGCACGGGGCAGCTCGTGGCCGGCGACGATGCGCTCGCGGCGTTTTTCGCCGAGCGCCTGGGCGTCGAGCCGTTCGACGAGGCGTTCACGCCAGCGTTGCTCCGCGAGCTCGCCCGCGGGCGCCGCGGTCCGATCAAGTCCTTCCTGCTCGACCAGCACATCGTCGCGGGGATCGGCAACATCTACGCGGACGAGGCCCTTTTCCGTACCGGCGTGCACCCGCTGCGGGCGGCCGGGGCGCTGAAACCGGCGCAGTACGCGCGGCTGCGCGACGCGGTGCGCGAGGTGCTGAGCCTCGGCATCGACGCTCGCGGCGCGTCGATCGACGACTTCCGCCACCTCGACGGCGCGCGCGGCAGCTTCCAGGACCGCTTCCTCGTGCACCGCCGCGCGGGGGAGCCATGCCCGGCCTGCGGCACGACGATCCGTAAGCTGGTCGTGGGAGGGCGTGGAACCTACGTCTGTGTCCACTGCCAGGCGGTGCCACGCGCGCGGCGATCACCGGGCGGGCGGTAGCCCGCCTCCTAAGAATCATGCTTTGCCCGCACGCCGCGCGGGGCGCAGTCGCGCGCTCAGGCCGCGAGCAGCTCGCGCAGCCGTCCTGAGTGGTCGGCGATCGCGAGCTCGGTGAAGCCGCCGATCAGCTGATCGCCGATCATGACCTGCGGGAACGTCATCATCCCTGTGCGCTGCGCAAGCTCGGCACGGCCGTTGGCGTCCTTCGCCAGGTTGACCTCGTCATAGGTGAGCCCACGCTTGCCCAGCAGCGCCTTCGCCTGGCGGCAAAATGCGCACGGCTCAGTCGTATAGAGGGTGACCTTGTTCATTACTTCACAAAGTATAGCATGAGTGGACCGCTGAAGACCGACGCGATCGTGCTGCGCTCGCTGCGCTACGGCGAGGCCGACCGGATCCTGCACCTCTATACCCCCGGGCGCGGCCGCGTCGCCGCGATCGCCAAGGGAGTGCGGCGCACACGCAGCCGCTTCGGCGGCAGGCTCGAGCCCTACACGCGGGTGCGGCTGATCTGTCATGAGGGTCGCGGCGAACTGCTCACCGTCACCTCGGTCGAGACGCTCGACGCGCACGCCCGGCTGCGTGACCAGGCGGCCACGCTCGACAGCGCGGCCCGCGCCTGCGACGCGGTTGCGCGCGTGTTCGAAACCGAGGAGCCCCACCCGGCGGTTTACAACCTGCTGGCCAACGAGCTGGCGCTGCTCGCCACCGATGCGACGAAGGCGAGCCACGCGAACGCGCTCGCGTTCCGCCTGAAGCTGCTCGTCACCGCGGGCCTCGCGCCGTCGCTTGGCGCCTGCGCGTCATGCGGATCGCCGGAGCACCTCGTCGGGTATTCGCCGCAGGCCGGTGGGGTCGTCTGCAACGCGTGCGAGGCGGCCGCGTTCCCGATCGCGCGCGAGACACACGAGTTCATGACCGGCGCTCTGGCCAGCTCGCTCGCGCAGACCCCGCCCGCCTCGGCGCGGGCGCTGCGCGAAGCCGAGCGGGCGATCGGTGAGACGCTCGAGCACCACGCCCACCTGCGGCTGCGGCCGGCGGCGCTGCGATGAGCGTGGAGGCAGTGTTTCAGGAGCGCATGCAGGCCCGCGAAGCGCGCGAGCTCTCGCCGCTGGCGACGCCTTCATATCCCGCGCGCCGCGCGGTCGCCGAGCCGGACTGCGGCCTGCGCACGCCGTTCCAGCGCGATCGCGACCGGATCGTCCACTCGAAAGCGTTTCGCCGGCTCAAACACAAGACGCAGGTGTTCGTGGCGCCCGAGGGCGACCATTACCGCACCCGCCTGACGCACACCCTGGAGGTCACCGGGATCTCGCGCACGGTCGCTCGCGCGCTGTTGCTGAACGAGGATCTGACCGAGGCGATCGGTCTCGGACACGACCTCGGCCACCCGCCGTTCGGGCACATCGGCGAGGACGTGCTCGACCGCTGCCTGCATGAGCGCTTCGACGGCGCCTTCCACCACTGGGAGCAGTCGCTGCGCGTCGTGGACTCGCTTGAACGTGACGGGCGCGGCCTGAACCTGACCGAGCAGGTGCGCGACGGCATCGTTTCGCACTCGGGGCGCGCGTCGGCACCGGCCACGCTCGAGGGCTCGATCGTTCGCATCACCGACCGCTTCGCCTATCTGAACCACGACATCGACGACGCGGTGCGCGCCGGCCTGCTGGACGCCGCGGCGCTGCCGGCGGAGGCAATCGCCGTGCTGGGCGACAGCGGCTCGGCCCGCATCGATGCGCTCGTTCACGATCTCGTCGAGCACTCCGCGCTCGCCGGCGAGATCGTGCAGGGTGAGCGGGCGGCGCACGCGATGTCGACGTTGCGCGACTTCATGTTCGAGCACGTCTACCTCGGGCCGACGGCGCGCCGCGAACACTCCAAGATCGAGACCGTGATCCGCACCCTGTTCGAGCATTACTGCGCCAGCCCGGAGCTGCTGCCGCCAAGCGACGAGGGGCTGGCGACCCGCGTGACCGACTACATCGCGGGGATGACCGACCGTTACTGCATCCGCGTGTTCGAGGAGCTCGCCGTTCCGCGGGCGTTCGGCCTCTGATGGCCCGCTACACCGCGGACTCCAAGGAGCGGGTTCGGGAGGCCGTCGACATGGTCGATCTGGTCGGGGCCCGGACGGAGCTGCGACGCTCCGGCGCCGACGCCTACATTGGCCTGTGCCCGTTCCACGACGAGCGCACGCCATCGTTCAGCGTCCGGCCGTCGGGCAAGGTCTACTACTGCTTCGGCTGCCAGGCGGCGGGAGACGCCTTCAACTTCGTGATGGAGACGGAGGGCCTCGAGTTCGTCGGCGCAATGGAGTACCTCGCCGACCGCTACGGCGTGACGCTGGAGCCGGCGGCGGAGGACCCTCGCGAGGCCGGCGAGCGGCGGCGGATGGCGCGGCTGCTCGAGCTGCTCGACCGCACCTGCGCCTACTACGAGCGCGTGCTGTGGGAGCACGCGGAGGGCGCGCCCGCCCGCGAATACCTGGCCGGGCGTGGCCTGGCGGAGGCGACGCTGCGCGAGTTTCGCGTCGGCTTTGCGCCGAGCCCCTGGGATCGCGTGCTGCTCGGCTCGCGCCGCAGCGGCTTCAGCGAGACCGAGCTGCTCGCCGCGGGTGTCGTGCAGCGCTCGCGCGAGCGCCCGGGCAGCGTCTATGACCGCTTCCGCCGGCGGATCACCTTCCCGCTGTGCGATCAGCGCGGGCATGTGCTCGGCTTCGGCGCGCGCGCGATGAGCTCCGAGCAGCAGCCGAAGTACGTCAACAGCGCCGACGGTGTCGTCTACCACAAGGGGCGACACCTGTTCGGCACGCACCTGGCGCGCTCGCATGCCGCCAAGGCCGGCTCGATCGTGCTCTGCGAGGGCTACACGGACGTGATCGCGGCGCACCAGTCGGGGGTCCGCAACTGCGTCGGCCTGATGGGCACCGCGCTGACCGAGGATCAGGTGTCGGCGCTCGCCCGCCTGGCGCCCACGGTCGTGCTGGCGCTGGACGCCGACGGCGCTGGGCAGCAGGCGATGATGAAGGCCGCGGGGCTTGCAGCCAAGCAGCGCTTCGAGCTGCGGGTCGCGGCGCTGCCGCCGGGGAGCGACCCGGCGGACGTGCTCGAACGCGACGGGGCCGACGCCGTACGGGCACTGCTCGGCAGCTCGCTGCCGTTCGTGCGTTTCCGCGTCGAGCGGATTCTGGGCGGTGGGGACCGCGAGACGCCGGAGGGGCGCGACCGCATCCTGGAAGAGCTGCGGCCCGTCTTCTCGCCGCTCGGTCCCGGCGCGATGCGCGAGGAGCTGCAGCGCGAAGTGGCGGGCCGCCTGAGCGTGTCGGAGAAGCTCGTGGAGCGCCTGCTGGCCGGCCACGCCGGCGACGGCGCCGTCGCCGCGCGCGACGGCGAGCTGCCGCGGCCGCAGGCCCAGCTGGACTCCACGGAGCGCACCGAACGCGCCTTCCTCGAGCTCTGCATCGCACTGCCGCAGCGCGGGCGCGAACTGCTCGCCGCACTCGATCTCGAGGCGCTCTTCGCCAGTCCGCTGGTGCGCGCTGCCGCGGCGCACCTGCGAACACACCTCGAGTCCCCCGCCGCCGATGTGGACGACGGTGAGCTCGCCGTGCTGCTCGCGGAACTGTCGGTGCGGGCGGCGGTGCTTTCGCCGGTTCCCGCCGAGCTGGAGGTCGAGCGCTGCCAGCTCGAGCTGGCGCGGGTCGCACGTGCGAGCGCCGGCGCGCGCGGTGCCGGGCGGGGCGGCGTAACCGCGCTCCAGCGCGAGCGCGAGACGCTCAGGCACGAGCTGGAGCGCTGGCTCGCGGAGGCGCTCGAACAGACGGACAGCCCTCGCGGCTGACCGCGACGACGCGATCCGGCGCCGGGCGGGGAGGGGCGCCGAGGTCCGCCCGGCGCTTGCCTCGACTCGCGCAGGCGCGTGCTTGTGTGGTCTAATTGTCGCGCCGACGTGGAGGCGGGCGTTGCCGACCTCCCCGGGTGGCCCATTCCGGGGTAGCTCAATTGGCAGACGCGCTCGACTGTTAATCGAGAGGTTGTGGGTTCGAGTCCCACCCCCGGAGCTGCGGCCGCGTGCGTCGCGTGGCGTCAGCCGCAGACGCCGGCGTCGCGGCCGGTGCCGACGACGATCTGCATCAGCAGCCGGATGCCGGTATGAGCGGTGCCGGTCAGGGTGTCGCCGTTGTTGGTCCCGTTCGCCATCGTGTAGGCGTCGGTGACCGCGCCTGCGGCCGCACCGAACATCTCGTAGCGAACGCCATCCGGAAAGCCCGGCCCGGCCCCGCCCTCGACGTTGAACGCCACGTAGCCGCCCTTGACGGCGCACAGGTTACCCGGGACGAACGCCGTGACGGTGGAGGCCGAGGCGCCTCGGCCACAGACCGGGACGTTCAGCGGGCCGCTCGTGCTCTGCACGGTCACGGTGCTGCCGGCGCCCGGCAGCAGCTCCTGGAAGTGGATCTGCGTGAGCGGGGCCTGGCCCTGTTGCCCGGGCCTCGCACAGCCACGCAGGCGGATCACGCGCACGAGACCGGCCCGGGGAATCCGGGCAGCCGCGCCACCCTTTCGCGCCGTCAGCCAGAACGCGGTGTCGACCGGCCGCGGGAACGAAACCCTCGCGGATCTGCCGAGCGCGCCGATCGTGAACAGCGCGGCGGCGCTCACGGCGGGGAGGGCGAGCAGAACGACGCTCGCCAGCAGCGCCGCTGGGTTGAGGAGTCGAAGTGGCCGGCGATCATTGTGCATGCGGTCGTCCCCGTTCGGTCTGGGGCCCGCACCAGACGCGACGGCGTCCCTGCCGGCCAGGTTTTCGCGAGCAGCCTAGCGGGGGAGTCGATTCGCGTCCAGACCTGACGCGTCCGCGCGAACGTGTTGGCGAGGCGCGTGCCGGCGTGCCGGCTGCCTGCGTACGCCGGCGGCCGGTTAGGCTGTCCGCGGCGCGGGCCGGTAGCTCAGTTGGTTAGAGCAGCGGACTCATAATCCGCAGCGCCCAGGTTCGAGTCCTGGCCGGCCCATCGCAGATTGGCGGCGCCCCACGCGCCGCTCCGCCGCCACCGCACCCACATGCGCAGCGCCCGGTGTTTGCCGGCCGCACCCCTCACACCACGATCCACTTCGCTACTCTGTGGCCGGCGTCGGGCCCGGCCCAACCGCGCCCGCGTCGACTGCCAAGGTCGAGGGGGAGGCGCCATGCGAGCACAGATCATCCAGGACCGCGCGCGATCGAGCGGCGGATCGAAGCGGCGGCGCGCTGTCGCCCTCGCCGCTGCCGCGACAGCCACGCTCGGCTGCCTGCTCGCCGCCGTGCCCGCCCAGGCGAAGAACCTCTCCACCCTCGACGCCAACGCCGACTCGGGCGGCCAGATCGTCGTCGATGCAGCCGGCAACGGATACATCGCCTGGCTGCGCCATGGCACGCCGGATCTCGTGATGTTCTGCAAGATCCCGGCGAACGGTCGCTGCGCCAACGCCATCAATCTGCCGCTGCCGGCAGCCAACCTGAGCAACGGGCAGCCCGACCAGCCGTTCGCGGTGCTTGGGGCCACCAATCAGGTCTGGGTCGTCGCGCCCCGCGCAGCTCTCGGGGACATCGTCTACTGGCTCTCGACGAACGGCGGACAGAGCTTCGGCGCGCCGGTCGACGTCAGCGTTGCGGGCGACTTCGCCGGCGGCACGACCGTTGCCGACATCCTGCTGGACCCGGCGGAGCCCTCGCTCACCGCCACCCCGCCGGTCGCGACCTTCGACATCGCCTCGACCAACCCCGGGCTCGGCTACTCACTCCTGCCCACCAACCTCGCGCCCGGCGGCGAGGCGACGTCGTTCTCGTTCGCGCTCCCAGCCACGCCGCCCGTCGGCACCGCCGCCCTCGGCGAGCAGCCCGATGGCTACCCGGTCGAGGCCTACTCCACCCTCGGCACCGGAGCGCTGGGGAGCCCGGACACCGTCTACTACTTCCGCCAAACGGTCGCTGCCGGCTCGGTCGCGGCGCTGTACGACGCCTGGGCGAGCTCGGCGACGCTCGTCGGACCCGGCTACCTCCCGGCGCTTGCCGGCGGACCGAAGGGACTCTTCCTCGCCTACTACGGCTACGTCACCGAGGGCCTGATCGGCAGGCCCTCCGTGCTGCGCGTGCTGCCCTACGACAAGACCACAGGCCAGTTCGAGGCTCCCACCGCGCTCGTCGTCGACCGCCAGAACAACACGTCGTCGAACGCCGGCGGCACGATCAACGAGAACGCCAAGACCGGCGAACTCGGCGTGGTGTGGCCCAAGTTCGGCGCCGGCGGGACGGTGATGCGGCTGTGGACCTCAAAGGACGGTGGCGCGAAGTTCAGCGGCGCGAGCAGCGTCGCGAAGATCGGCGCCGGCTACAGCGGCACCGCCGCTCTCGCGATGAACGCGAAGGGTGGTGGCTTCATCGCCTTCCAGACAAGCGCCGGCCTGCAGATCGCAAACCTCGCGCCGATACCCAAACCGAAGAAGCACTGACCGCGCTCACGCGCCTTGCGGCGGCCACAGCCAGCCGCTGCGCCTTCCCCCGGCGAGCCGAGGGCGATTGCGCGCCGGGCCCTCCACCGACGCCCGGCGTCGCTACCCGCTCAGCTTGATCGCTCCGTTCAGAAGGCGCACCTTCACGGCTGCCGGCGGTGTCGCGCGCGACGGGAGCTCCGTTGAGCGCGTCGACCTGAGCGGTCGTCAGCGCGGCCTGGTAGATCTGCACGTCGGAGACCGAGCCGTTGACGAAGTTGGCGGGCTGGCCGGCGGACGTGGCACGTCCTATCACCGTCTTGCCGGTGGCGTGCCAGTTGCCCGTGTAGGCCCCGGTGACGTCCTCGCTCCCGTCGACGTAGATCTCGATCTGACCGGTGGATGTGTTGTCCACCCCGACGAGGTGGAACCAGGTGCCTGCGACCGGCGCGACCCCCGAGTTGGCCTGCGCCTCGGCGGCGTTCGTGCTGTCCGAGGAGTCGCGGATGAACTCGAACTTCCCGGTCGTTGCGTTCAGCTGCAGGGCGAAAGCCCGCAACGCCGCCGGTTGAAACGTTCCCCGGTGGGGGTCAAATTGCCCCAGGGACCGAAGGCCCCATGGCGGTCCCCGAGCCCGGCGCGGGTCCATGCCGACCTGCCGTCCACCCTCGCGGACCCGCACTCGATCGCCGGGTCGCTCGCTCCATCCGCGCGCTAGTACACGGGTCCAGCGTTTGCAGCATTCATTGCAGCGCTCAAGGATGGGACCGATGCGAATGGTGTGCAATCGCGGAGATCCACACTCGCAATTCTGGGAACGCTGATCTTCACCGGGGTGGCACTGCCGGTCGGCGCGGCAGCGCTCGGGGCCCCGTCCGAGGGCGCCGGCGCCGTCCAGTCGAGGTCGCCCTCTTCGGTGCTGCTGCACGAGCGGGTCAGTTCAGCCGGGCTGTTCAACGTTTCGGTTCGGATCGAGTCCGCTGCCAAGGCTTCGGGTGTCGTCGATCTGCAGTTCGGTTCGGCAGCACGCCGCGCCGCGAAGGTCACGCCCGGTCATCGCACGGTGGTGCGTGTTCGGGTGCCGATTCGCGGACGCTCGCTGGTGATTCGGGCGTTCGCCGAGCGCGCGATGCCGAACTTCAGCGTCACGCTCTTGCGGATCCCGCCCCAGAAGCCCAGCACCCTCGGCAGCTGGGGGGGCTTGACCGGTCTCCCCACCGTCGGTGCCGCAAGCGCAGGCTCGAGCTCGGGTGTCACCTCCGGCTCGAGCGGTTCGTCGGGTTCGAAGGGCTCCGGTAGCGCGACCGGCTCCCCAGGCTCCTCCGGCTCGACAGGCTCCTCCGGCTCCCCAGGCTCCGGCGGCTCCCCAGGCTCCTCCGGCTCCCCAGGCTCCTCCGGCTCGACCGGCTCGACCGGCTCGTCCGGCTCGACCGGCTCCTCGTCGGGCTCGACCGGCTCCTCGGGCTCGACCGGCCCACCGGCAGTGAGCCTTCCCAGCGGATTCACACCAGTGAAGACCTACACCACCCTGGCCAAGGACTTCGAGTTCGACGGCTCAGGCTTGCCGGTGGGCTGGACGGCCGGCAACCAGTTCAATTGGGGCTTCGCGGCGACGGAGTGGATGTCCTCGCAGGTCAGCACGACCGGCTCGTCGGCGGCGCTGACGGCGATGCAACACGCCGGCCCCGACGGCTCCCCCTATGAGTCGGGCTGGATTTCGACCTCGGCCGGCTACTCGTTCCAGTACGGCCTGGTCGACTATCGCGCCAGGATGCCGGCCGGCCAGGGCCTGTGGTCGGGCCTCTGGATGATCAACCCCGGCTATCCGACGACCGGCGAGATCGACGTCTCCGAGCAGCTTCTCGGCAACCTCCGCACCGTCTACGGCAGCGCGCACGCCTGGAGCGGGAATACGCAGCTTTGGGGAGAGACGCAGACCGGGTCCCTCAGCTCCGACGCGACCGGCTGGCACGAATACCAGTTGATCTGGCAGCCGGGACTGCTCACCTGGGCGATCGACGGTGTGGCCTACGCTCAGTACTCGCAGGCGCAGGCAGAAGCCGCCGGCCAGACCTGGCCCTTCAACACCGATTCGATGTACCTGATCGCCGATCTCGCGGTTGCCGGACCCAGCGAGTGGGGCGGACCGCCGAACGCATCGACGGTCCTGCCGGCCTCGATGCAGCTGCAGTACGTCAAGATCTGGCAGTAGCGCGCAGCGCACACGGCGTCGCCCGCGATCACCCAACGCTAATCCACTCATTAGGAATCCCCGGTAGCGTTCGCCGGAGTTGACCTCAAGCGTCGTCACCAGCGGGCTCACCAAGCGCTTCGGTCCGCGTCTCGCCGTCGATGCCGTCGACATCGATCTCCCCTCCGGGGTGGTCAGCGGATTCGTCGGCCCCAACGGCGCCGGCAAGACGACGACGATCCAGCTGCTGCTGGGCCTCTGCCGCCCAACCGCCGGCACGGCTCAGGTGCTCGGACGGCCGATCACCGATCCGGCGTCCTACCTCGGCCGTGTCGGGGCGCTGATCGAGGCGCCCTCTTTTTATCCGACCCTTTCGGGTCGACGAAATCTCGAGGTGCTGACGCGACTCGGCCGCATCGATTCGGGACGGATCTCGGAGGTGCTCGAGATGGTCGAGCTCAGCGACCGCGCCGACGACTTCGTGCGCGCCTACTCGCTCGGGATGAAACAGCGCCTCGGCGTCGCCGCGGCGCTGCTGCCGGACCCCGAGCTGTGCATCCTCGACGAGCCGACCAACGGTCTTGACCCGGCGGGCATCAGGGAGATGCGTGCGGTCATCCGCGGGCTCGCCGACCGGGGGATCTCGGTGTTCGTCTCGAGCCACCTGCTGGCCGAGATCGAGGCGGTCTGCGACCACCTGGTGATGATCGACAAGGGCCGGATCGTCTTCCAGGGCGGCGTCGAGGGGCTGATCGACGCGCAGCAGTCCGACATCATCGCGACCCCCGAGCATCCCGGCGATGCTGTCGCGTTGGCCGCGCTCTGTGTCGCCGCCGGCAAGCCGGCGAGGGTCGAGCGCGACGAGGTGCACGTCCAGGCGCCTGAGGAGTGGGCGCCGGAGTTGAACCGCCGGGCGATGGCCGCCGGGATCACGCTGCGCGCCCTGACCGTGCGTCGCGCTTCGCTCGAGGAGGCGTTCTTCGCGATCACCGACGGCGAGCACGAAACGAGCGGTGACGACACCTGATGCTGGGCGCGTACTCCAGCGAGTGGGTCAAGCTGCGCCGGCGGGCGATGCTGCTGTGGGGCCTCGGCGGCGGCCTCTTCTTCGCCCTGATCGCCACCATCTTCACGATCGAGCGGGCGGTGAAGAACCCGACCCTGTTCCCGCTGCGCCGCGGCCGCATCAGCTTCTACGAGCTCGAGCAGCCGACCGGCCTGGTGCACGGCGTCACCGACATCAGCACGCTGATCGGGATCGTCGCACTATGCCTGTTCGCCGGCGCTTTCGCCACCGAGTACAGCCAGGGCACGATGCGCAACCTGCTCGTGCGCGAGCCCCGGCGGGTGCAGCTCCTGAGCGGCAAGTTCCTCGCGCTCGTGACCTTCATCGGCCTCGCCGTGGTGCTCGAGATCGTGCTTGCCTGCGCGGTCGCCTTCATCCTCGCCCCGGGCCGGGGCATCACGACCACCGCGTGGACCTCCAGCACCGGCGTCAACGACCTGCTGCAGGCCACGCTCCACGTGTTCCTGGCCTCGGTCGGCTACGGCATGCTCGGCGCCGCGGCTGGCGTGTTGCTGCGCTCGCCGGGCGTGGCGATCGGCGCAGCCGTCGCCTACGTCGTCGCGATCGAGGGAATCGTCGTCGGCGCGATCTGGTCAAACGGCGACCGCTGGCTGCCCGGCCAGCTGCTCAGCGCAGTCGCGCACGGCGGCACGAGCGACTCCTCCTACCACCACTCGCTGATCACGGTCGCCGTCTACGTCGTGCTGATCGCGGCCGGCACGCTCGCCGTGTTCAGCCGCCGCGACGCGTAGCGGCAGCCATCAGTCGGTGATCAGCACGTGCCCCGGCTGGGCCGCGACACGTTCGATCCAGCCGCGTATAGCCGGGTAGCCGGCGAGGTCGAAGCCGCCCTCCGGGGCGACGTGCGTATAGGCGTAGAGCGCGATGTCGGCGAGCGTGTAGCGCCCGCCAACGAGGAATGGCACGCCGCCGCTCAGGCCGTGCTCGAGCGCGTCGAGCGCGCGGTAGCCGGCGGCTCGCCTGGTCTCGATCTCCGCGGCCGGCGGCGGAGAGGCAGAGAAGGCGACCCAGAAGCGGACCACCGCGATCGTCGGCTCGAGGTCGTACTGCTCGAAGCAAAGCCACTGCAGGACCTTCGCCCGCTCGAAGCGGTCCTCGGGCAAGAGCGGCGTGCCCTCCGCGAAATACCATGTGATCGCGTGCGACTCGGCCAGTGCGCGTCCGTCGTCGAGGATCAGCGTTGGCACGCGCAGCGCCGGGTTGAGCTCGCCGAGGACCTCCGGGCGGTTCGAGCGGTCCACGACGCTCAGCTCCCGGCGCTCGTAGGGCAGCCCGAGGTGCGCCAGGACCTGGCGCACCTTGTAACAGTTGCCGGAGACGCTCGAGTCGTAGAGCAGCATCGGCTGACTCCTCAGCGGCGGGTCATCGTCGGCGACATGTGCGCAGCGTAGCGTCCGCCGGATCAGGCGTGATAATTGCGCAATGGTCCCCGCGAGCGAGCAGCACGCCGTCGATCTGCCGCTGCGCGGCGGCTGCCTGTGTGGCGCCGTGCGCTTCGAGCTCGACGAGCGCCCGACGGACGCCGGCTACTGCCACTGCACGCGCTGCCAGCGTCGCACCGGCACCGCCGCGTCGCCGCAGGCTCGGGTCGATGGCCGCAGCTTCCGGCTGGTCGGCGGCGAGGAGTCGCTCGGGGTCTGGCGGCACCCCGACGGCGGCTTCGAGAAGTGCTTCTGCGTACGCTGCGGCGCGCATCTATTCAGCCGCAACCCCGACGAGCTCACGCAGATGTCGGTCCGCATGGGGGCGTTCGACGAGGATCCCGGCGTGCGCCCGCGCTGGCGGGCCTTTGTCGCCTACGCTGCGCCGTGGGAGCCGATCCCCGACGACGGTCTGGAGCGTCACCAGGAGGGACGTCCGCGCTGAGCGCGCGTCTCACCGCCCGGGCGACCCGGCCCGCTCCGAGCGGATCACGACGGCGACGGCGAGCACGATGATCGCCCCGCCGAGCAGCGTGATCGCGGTGATCCGCTCGCCGAGCACGATCGCCCCGAGGGCCACGGCGACGACCGGGTTGACGTAGGCGTACGTCGAGACCTGCGAGATCGGCGCGTGCTGGAGCAGCCAGACGTAGGCCGTGAAGGCGAGGATCGAGCCGAACAGCGCGAGGTAGGCGACGGCGATCAGCGAGTCGGCGGAGGCGTGCTCGGTCAGCGCGCTGTAGTGCTCGCCGCTCAGCGGGGCGATCCCCATCAGCACGGCGCCGCCGATCAGCATCTCGTACGCCGTACCCGCGCTCGCGTCGGCGGGTATCGGCAGACGCCCCGACAGCCACGAGCCGAGCGCCCAGCACGCCGCGGCGCCGACGACCAGCAGCATCTGTCCCACGCTGACGCCCTGCTGCGCGCCGCCGCGGAGCACCAGCAGGCCGACGCCGACGAAGCCGATCGCGAGTCCGGCCAGCGTCGCGCGTTGTGGACGATCGCGGGCGAGCGTGCGAATGACGAGGATCCACAGCGGCGTCGACGCGACCAGCAGCGCGGCGAGGCCGGACGGTACGTGACGCTCCGCATAGGTCACAAGGCCGTTGCCCGCGACGAGCAGCAGCACGCTGATCAGCACGAGTGACGCGAGCTCGCGCGCGGCGATGCGCGGCGGGCGCCCGTGCCAGGCGGCGAGCGCAGCGAGCAGCAGCACGCCGGCGGCGATGTAGCGCACGCCGGCGCCGAGGAACGGCGGGATCGTGCGGTCCATCACGCGGATCCCGAGGTAGGTCGAGCCCCAGGCGATGTAGACGACGACGAGCGCGATCCACACCGAGCGCACCGGCGGGTGCGGCTGGGCGGGCGCCGTGATGTCCGCCTCGCTCACCGTCGCGTCGGCGCCCGGTCAGGCAGCGCTGGCGCAGGGAGCGCGTGGGGTGCCTCGTCGTGAGCCACCGGGTCGAGTGTATCGGGGGCGCGATCGAGCGCCGGGGCGGCTATTCCCAGACCTTGACGGACTGGACCTGCATCGTGGCAGGAAAGGCGGTCGAGGCGTTGGGTGCGCCGCCCCAGTCAGACGGTCCGCCGACCGCGAGGTCGGCGATCAGGTAGAAGCCGGTGCCGTCGTCGAACGGCCAGAACTGCCCGGCCGCGGTCGCCTGCGTCTCGCTGTACTGCGCGTAGGCGACGCCGTCGACCGCCCACGTGACAAGCCCGGGCTGCCAGACCACCTGGTAGTCGTGAAAGCCCTGTGAGGCGTCGGCGGCCATCGTCGCGCTCTGCGACTCAGCCCAGTAGGGATCGGGCGCCCAGTTGTGCAGGCTGCCGTAGACGGTGTGGGTGTCGCCGAGCAGCATCTCCTGGACATCGATCTCACCCCACGGGTTGCTACCGTTCGGCTGGTCCAGCCACAGCCCCGACCACAGGCCCTGGCCGGCTGGCATCTTCGCGCGGAAATCCACCATGCCGTGGGTCATCGAGAAGCTGCCTTCGGTGGAAATCCACCCTGACTGGTAGGGGTAGCCGCCGCTCGGCTGGTCGATCGCCGTCAATGCCGCCGACGAGCCGGTTAGGCTCACCTGCGACGGCTGGAAGAGCGTCGACGAGAAGCCGTAGTTCCAGATCCCCGCCGACCAGTCTCCGGGCAGGCTCGAGCCGTCGAATTCGTAGTCCTTGACCGGGTTGCTGTAGTTCACGACGGTCGCAAAGCCGCTCGGCAGGGTGAGGATCGGATTCCCGTTCGGGCCATAGGTCGCGACCAGTGGAGCGGGCTCAGCGGGCGGTGTCGCCGGCGGCGTGGAACCCGTCGAACTGGTCGGGCCGCCTGCGCCCGTCGCGCCTGTCGGGCCGGTTGCACCGGCCACCGAGGAGGCGGCCGTCGCCTTCGCCGGCTTGCTGACCACGCCGCTCGCCCGGGTCTTGCCATGGCTCGCCGGCGCGGCTGCGACGGCGATGCTCTGCGCCGTGGTTCCGCTGGTCACGGCGCCGATTCTCCGCAGCAGCACACTGACGTGCGCCCTGGCGAGCGCGGGCGTGACACGGACGGTGAAGGAAAGCCGGTTGATCGCGAGTTTTAGGCGCAGACTCGCGCTGTGCGCCTGCTCGTCGACCTGCGCACGGCGCGCGAGCGGACCTACCTGGACATCGACGAAGCGCCCGGTGACGGAGCCGGTCGTGACGGTGATGCTGAGGTCGTACTCGCCGGTGGAGCGAATCTGTTCGCGCAGCGCGGTAGCGACCGGCGCGGCGGCGGTCGGCGCCGGCGCCGGGGTTACAGGTCCAACCGGGAAGGCGGACGCGCCGGCCGGGAGGGCTGAGGCGAGGACGGCGACGAGCACGAAAATGGACGCCTTGGCGCGATTCTTCGGCACCTTTCTTCGATCGGGTGGCGATCCGAGCTGGGCGACGGAACCGCCGCCTGGGTCAACGTCTGTTCGATCGCGACGGCGAACGCCGGGTGAGCGTCCGGACAAACGTTCGATGGCGTCCGCGCGGGCGAACCGTCACCGACTCGGGCGCCTCGGAGACCCGGCGCAGGCGCCGCTCGATCGGCGAGTGGGGCGACTGGCCGGGTCGAGCACGGCCATCACCCATCGCCCGAAACTGGTGCTATTTCTCCCCAACCGGCAATACGTGGCCGCCGCAGCCGTTACATTGCCATGCGCAGCACCACAATGCACGGCGATGCACACCTGTCCCGAGCCGACTTAGGGCCGGGGCGGGGGAACTGCGGCATCAGCGCCAACACTAGATCAGGCTCCATGGCCGCGGAGGTAGCACCGGGATGAGCGTCAGGGATACGACGGCAGGGACGGCGGCACTCTTCTCCAGGGGCGGCCGAGCGAGTCGCGTGACGGCCGCGAGACCGGCGGCTTCGGTCAGTGTGGTGATCCCCACACTCAACGAGGCGGCGAACCTGCCGCACGTGCTGGCCCATATCCCTGAGATGGTCGACGAGGTGGTGCTCGTCGACGGCCACTCGAAGGACGGCACGATCGACGTTGCCCGTACGATCCGACCCGACGTGCGCGTCGTGCTCCAGGATGGCCGCGGCAAGGGAAACGCCCTGGCCTGCGGCTTCGCCGCCGCGTCCGGCGACATCATCGTGATGCTCGACGCCGACGCCTCCAACGACCCGGCCGAGATCCCGCGCTTCGTACAGGCTCTGCTCGACGGCAACGACTTCGCGAAGGGCTCGCGCTTCGCAGCGGGCGGAGCGAGCACCGACATCACGCCGATCAGAGCGTTTGGCAACCGCATGCTCGGACTCGCCGTCAACGTGCTGTTTCGCACTCGCTACACCGATCTGTGCTACGGCTACAACGCGTTCTGGCGCCACTGCCTGCCGCACATGCACGTCACCTGCGACGGCTTCGAGGTCGAGACGCTGATCCATGTTCGCGTCGCCCGCGCGGGGCTTGCGGTCGCCGAGGTTGCATCCGTCGAGCACGAGCGCATGCACGGCGAGAGTAAGCTCAGTGCCGTGCGAGACGGCCAGCGCATCCTGCGCATGATCCTGCGGGAACGTCTTCGCGGCGAGCCTGCCGCCAGGCATCCAGACGGATGGCGGCCGACGTTCCGCGAGCTGCCGCCGGTCGCCGTTGGCCACGGCCGCTCGATAGCGGCAAGCGCGGCCCTGCTCATCGGTGGCGCCGCCGAGCGCGTTGCCCACGTCTCGCCGGTTTCTGGGCCCTGCGTAACAGCCACGGCGCGATGCGAACAGTTCGTTCCGACGGCGCTCGGTTGACGGCCGCCCAGGCGAGCACCGGTGCCGCGGGCGGCGCCGCCACGCCCGACCAGGTCCAGCGTGACGCGAACCAGCGCCTGTGGGGCTCGGGCGGTCTCGTGCGCCGCTACGGCGGCCGCAAGCTGCGGCCTGCGGAGAGCGTCCTGTTCGACCGCTACGCCGCGTCCCTGTCGGGCGCCGTGCTTGAGCTCGGCTGCGGCGGCGGGCGCTTGACCGGGCATCTGCTTGAACGCGCGAGCTCGGTGACCGCCGTCGACATCGCCCTCGACATGGTCGAGCATTGCCGGCGGGCGTATCCGCAGGCGACGGTCCGCCAGGGCGACGTGCGCGACCTGGCGCAGTTCGCGGGCGAGAGCTGGGACGCGATCGTGGCCGGCTTTGCCGTGATCGACGTGCTCAGCGACGACGAGCGTCAGGCGTTCCTCGCGCAGGCGCACGACCTCCTGCGACCGGCGGGCCTGCTGATCTTCTCGTCGCACAACCTTGCCTACGCGCCGCTGCTGCGGGGCCCGATCCGCAGCATCAACGCCACCAACCCTGTGAGCTTGCTCAGCCAGCTGCTACGGCTCCCACGCAGCGCCCGCAACCGACGGCGGCTGCTGCCGTGGCAGCAGGTCGCCTCCGACCACGCGATCCTCAACGATTCCCCGCATGACTTCTCGGTGCTCCACTACCACATCACGCGCGACGCCCAGGCGCGCCAGCTGGCCCGGCACGGGTTCGAGCTGCGCGAATGCCTGAGACTGGACGGCGAGCCGGTGACTGCGGGGGCGTCGGCGCCCAACTGGCACGAGCTCCACTACGCCGCGACGCGTTCGCAGCGCGACGGGGCTCACACGTGATCCGCCGTCGCCCGCTCCTCGACGCCGGCATCGGGTCGCGCCGTGGCGGCCTGCGGGTCGGGATCGACCTGATGTCCGTCGAGGCGGTCGAAGAGTCAATCCGCGTCCACGCCGGGCGCTATCTTAGGCGCGTGTACACGAGCCGCGAGCTGCGCGACTGCGCGACGTCGGGCGGAGTGGCCGATGCCCGACGGCTCGCCGCTCGTTTCGCGGCGAAGGAGGCGGCAATGAAGGTGCTGCGCGCCGGCGACGAGCCGCTACCCTGGCAGACAATCGGCGTGTGCGCCGACCGTTTCGGGCGGCCTGCGATCGAACTCACCGGCGCCGCCAGGGAGCTCGCGCGCCGCCGCGGCCTCGAGGCGCTGGACGTGAGCCTCACGCACGAGGGCCCGTTTGCCGCCGCGGTTGTCGTCGCCCAGGTGCGTGACGAGCGTTGAGCGCCGACACCCGCACCGTGATCCGCAGCGTGCTTCGCGAGCACGCTCGTCTGCCCGTCGACATCGACACGCTCGGTGACGACGCCGACCTCTTCGCCGCCGGCATGACGTCGCACGCGAGCGTGAACCTGATGCTCGCGCTCGAGGACGCCTTCGACATCGAGTTCCCCGACCGGATGCTCACGCGTGGGGTGTTTGACAGCGTGTCGGCGATCGCAGCCGCGATCGCCGAGCTCTCCGCGGACGGCGAGCCGTCGACCACGGGTGGTGGGGCGTGACCTCAAGCGCCGCTCGATGAGCGTGCCGGTGGATTCCGAGAAGGCGCTGATAGACGCGGTGCGCCGGATCGCCGACGAGGTGGCGGCCGCCGCTGCGGATGACGTTGACCGCGAGGCCCGCTTCCCGATCGAGGCGATCGACGCTCTGCGCAGCGCCCGTGCGCTGTCCGCGGCGGTCCCCGAGGCCCTGGGGGGCGGCGACGCAACGCTCCAGACGATCGCGCGCTGCTGCTTCGAGCTGGGCCGTCGCTGCAGCTCGACGGCGATGGTTTTCGCGATGCACCAGATACAGGTGCTGACGATCGCGCGCCACCTCGACGGGGCGCAGTGGTTCGAGGGCTACCTGCGCGACCTTCACCAGGAGCAGCGCCTTGTCGCGTCGGCGACCTCGGAGGTCGGGACCGGCGGCGACATGAGCCGTTCGATCGCCGCGGCGACGCCTGAACAGGATGGCGAGCTCAGTTTCGAGAAGCAGGCGCCGACGGTCAGCTACGGCGGGCATGCCGACGACCTCTTCACGACGGTGCGCCGCACGCCCGAGTCGGAGCCGGGCGACCAGGTCCTCGTGCTGACGAAGTCAGGTCAGGCCGAGCTCGAGCCGGCTGGCGCCTGGGACACGCTGGGAATGCGCGGAACCTGCTCACCGGGGTTCGTCGTGCGCGCGCGATTCGCCCCCGAGCAGGTGCTGGCGGCGCCGTTCGCCGAGGTCATGAACCAATCGATGGTGCCGCTTTCGCACATCCTCTGGTCGCACGTCTGGCTTGGGATCGCGACCGACGCGTTCGAACGCGCCCGCGCGTTCCTGCGCGCGAGCGCGCGCCGACGCCCCGGCGAGCCGCTGCCGGCAGCGCAGCGCCTCTCGCATGTGATGGCGGAGCTGACGCTGCTGCGAGGCGAGGTCTCGCAGGCGCTGCACGACTTCCAGCTCGACGACGTCGACGACCGCGCGCGCCTGATGACGATGGCGAGCGTGCTGCGCTTCAACAACCTCAAGCTCGCAGCCTCCGAGCACGCTCCGGGCGTGTGCGCCGGGGCGCTCGAGGTGGTCGGCATCGTCGGCTACCGCAACGACACGCCGTACAGCGTCGGGCGGCATCTGCGTGACGCGCTGTCAGCTCGCCTGATGGTCGCAAACGAGCGCCTACACGCCACCGACGCCGCGCTGCTGTTGATCGCCAAGGAGCCCTGATGCCCGAGGTTCGTCAGGCCACCGCGGACCAGGCGGCCTTCCGCGACGAGCTGATCACGCGCGGCCTGTTCATCGCCAGCGGCGTCCCCGGGCTCTACGGCACAGGCGCCACGTTCGAGGACATCCGTTCGCGCGTGGACGCCCTGATCACGGCGGCGGCGCAGGCCGATGCCCCGGAGTCGATGCGTTTCCCGCCGCTCTTGCCGCGGCGCCAGATCGAGGCGATCGGCTACCTGCACTCGTTTCCGCACCTCGCCGGATCGGTGTTCGCCTTCGAGGGGGGCGAGGACGAGGCGCTGCTGCAGGGCGAGCGCGCCGATCGCCACGAGGACTGGAGCGAGTTCCAGCGGATGACGGAGCTCGCGCTGGTGCCGGCGGCCTGCTACCCGGTCTATCCGGCGGTCGCCGCGCGCGGCCCGCTGCCGGCGGGTGGGACCGTCGTCGACGCCGGCGGGGCATGGGTGTTTCGCCATGAGCCCTCCGACGACCCGGCTCGCCTGCAGATGTTTCACCAGCGCGAGATCGTTCGGCTCGGCGCGCCGGAGGAGGTCCGCGCCTGGCGCGACGGCTGGAGCGAGCGGGGGCTCGCGCTGCTTCGCTCGCTCGGCCTCGACGCGCAGCGCGATCGTGCCACCGATCCGTTTTTCGGCCGCGGTGGGCGGATGCTTGCGGCAAATCAGCGCAGCCAGGAACTCAAGCTGGAACTGCTGGTGGGGATCGCGGGCGAGGAGCCGACGGCTGTTGCGTCGTTCAACTACCACCAGGAGCATTTCGCCGCGAAGTACGGGCTCATGCTGGCGGATCGGGACGTCGCGCACACCGCGTGCCTCGGTTTCGGCCAGGAACGGATCGTGCTCGCGTTGCTGCACACCCACGGCGTGGAGCCGGCGTCGTGGCCCGCGGAGGTGCGACGGGAGCTGTGGAGATCATGAGCGCGACGCGGACCGGCACCTACCGCAGCCTGTTCGAGCTCGACGCCGGCAGCTACCAGCCGCACGCGGTGCACGACAGCGGCCGCACCTACATGGAGACCAACTGTTACACCGACATCATCATCGAGCTCCTTCACGGGCGCGGCGACGAGCCGCTCGCGGCGCTCGGCTGTCTAGTGCGGACGGACTTCGAGGGCGATCAGTGGACCTTCTTCAAGCCGCCGCCGGAGGATCTCGAGGCGCTCTTCGGCATCGACATCCACGAGATGCAGCCGTATCGCCCGCTGCCGCTGCAGATCGCCGAGCAGATCGACAGCGGCCGCACGATCATCGTCGAGCTCGACTCGTGGCATCTTCCCGACACGGCGGCCACGAGCTACCACCGTGAGCACGTCAAGAGCTCCGTCGTCGCCGAGGCGATCGACCTCGAGCGCGGCTGGCTGCGCTACTTCCACGGCGCCAGCCTCTACGAGCTTGACGGCGACGACTACACCGGCATCTTCCGGCTCGAGGGCGAGCCGTCGCCGGAGATCCTTCCGCCCTACACCGAGCTGGTGCGCTTCGATGCCGGGCCGCGGCTGCGGGGCGGCGAACTGCAGGCGGCCGCCCGCGCCTCGCTACAACGCCACCTCGGCCACCGGCCGCAGAGCGATCCGTTCGAGCGCTTCGCGCAAGCGCTCGTTCGTGACCTGCCGGTTCTGTTGGAGGCAGGCCCGGAGGCCTACCACGCCTACGCGTTCGCAACGGTGCGCATGGTGGGCGCGGCGTTCGAGCTGGCCGCAACCCAGGCGCAGTGGCTGCTCGGCGCCGAGGCATCCGCGGCAGCGACACCGATGCGCGCGATCGTCGAGGGCTGCAAGGTGCTCGGTTTTCGCCTCGCGCGCCGGCGCCAGTTCGATCCGGCGCCGATCGTCGAGTCGCTGAGTGTTGCCTGGAAACAGGCGATCGCGGCGCTCGAGGAGGTCGTCGGATAACCCCGGGGCACGACGAAGCCGACACGTTGGCGTACACAGCGCGGGGCGTTGTCGAGGGGCACGAACGCGCCGAGCTGAGCGATGGCTGGGAGGCGGCGGAGTCCGAGCCGGGGTCGTGTGCCGATGCGCGCGCGCTCGATCAGCTCGCCTGGCGCCCGGCGCTTGTGCCCGGAGGAGCCGCCGACGTGCTCCGCGCCGCCGGCGTGCCCGCGCCCCAGATCGCCGCCGCGCCATTGGACGAGCGCGACTGGTGGTTTCGCCGCCGTCTCACGGCGGCGCCGGGCGCTCCGGGCGAGCAGCTGGTGCTCGTGTTCGAAGGGCTTGCGACGGTCGCCGAGGTCTACCTGAACGGCGCCCGCATTCTCGCCAGCGAATCGATGTTTGCGCGCTCGGCGGTCGACGTCACGGAGCTGCTGCGCGCGGAGAACGAGCTGGCGATCTGTTGCCGCGCGCTGACGCCACTGCTGGCGGTGAGCCGCCGTCCGCGGGCGCGCTGGCGGACGAGGCTCGTCGCCGAGGGCGGCCTGCGCTTCTTTCGGACGATGCTGCTCGGACGCGCACCCGGATTCGCGTCAGGCCCTCCGGTCGTCGGACCATGGCGCCCGATCGCGCTCGAGCGGCGCCGGCGGCTCGCGCTCACGGAACTCAGGCTGCGACCGCGCATCGCCGGCGATGAAGGCGTCCTCGCGATTCGCGTGCGAATCAGCGCGCTGTCGGCGCCGGCGCCCGAACGGGTCGTCGTCGAGCTGCAGGGCCCGGGTGGTGCGCGGCGGGGCGAGCTCGAGCTGGTCGCCGGAGCCGAGCATCTGGAGGCGTTCGGCGAGCTGGCCGTCGCGGACGTCGCGCGCTGGTGGCCGCACACGCACGGCGCTCCCAGCCTCTACCGGCTCACGCTTCATGTGCAGGCAGGCGAGGAAACGCTGAGCATCGACTGCGGCCGCGTCGGCTTTCGCGAGCTTGGCGGCGGCGAGCAGTTGGAGCAGGACGGCCTGCAGCTGACCGTCAACGGTGTGGGTGTGTTCGTGCGCGGCGCGGTGTGGACGCCGCTCGAGGCGAGCGGGCCGCCGCCCTCCAGCGCTCAGCTGAGATCGCTGCTCGAGACGATGCGCGCCGCCGGGATGAACATGGTGCGGATCCCCGGAACCGCGGCGTATGAGTCCGTCGCCTTCCACGACCTCTGTGACGAGATGGGGATTCTCGTCTGGCAGGACTTCATGTTCGCGAACCTCGACTATCCCGAGTCCGACGCGGCTTTTCTCGACGCCGTTGCGCGTGAGGGGCGCCAACTGCTCGAGGACCTCGCCGGGCGCCCCAGCCTGGCGGTGATCTGCGGCTCGAGCGAGGTCGCCCAGCAGGTCGCGATGCTCGGGCTCGATCCCGCGCTCGCCAACGGCCCGCTTTACGGCGAGCTTCTGCCGGGGCTCCTACACGACGCCGCGATCGACGCCGTTTGGGTGCCCTCCGCGCCGTGGGGCGGGGCACTGCCGTTCCGCCCCGATCGCGGCGTGGCCAACTACTACGGGGTCGGCGGTTACCGGCGCGGGCTCGACGACGTCCGCCGTTCGGAGGTCCGCTTCGCGGCGGAGTGCCTCGCCTTCGCAAACGTGCCGGATCAGCCGGTGCTCGACGCGCTCGCGGAAGGTCAGCCGGCGGGCGTGGCGGTGCACGATCCGCGCTGGAAGGCCGGCGTTCCGCGCGACGCCGGGAGCGGATGGGACTTCGACGACGTCCGTGACCACTATCTGGCGTCGTTGTTCGAGGTCGATCCGGCCGAGCTGCGGCGAAGCGACCACGACCGTTACCTCGAGCTGTCGCGTGCGCTCAGCGGCGAGGTGATGTCCGAGGTGTTCGGCGAATGGCGCCGCGGCGGCTCGCCATGCGGCGGCGGACTCGTTCTCTGGCTGCGTGACCTCTACCCTGGTGCCGGCTGGGGGATCCTGGACCATCGCGGCGAGCCGAAGGTCGCCTACCACCACCTGCGACGCGTGCTGGCGCCGCTGGCCGTGTGGTGCACCGACGAGGGGTTGCGCGGGATCGCCGTCCATGTTGCCAACGACGGCCCCGAGCCCGCGCGCGTGCGGCTGCGGGTGGCGCTCTACAGCGACCTCGGGGTGCGCGTCGAGGAGGCCGCGCGGGAACTCGAGCTGGCGCCGCACGGCTACGACATGCACGACCTCGAGGAGATGCTCGGCCGCTTCGTGGACGTGTCCTGGGCGTACCGCTTCGGTCCACCGGCACAGGATGTCGTCGTCTGCAGCCTCGAGCGCGACGGCGGGCAGGGCGTCGAGCTCCTCTCGCAGTGCTTCAGGCTACCGGCCGGCCGCCCGCTCGCCCGCGAGCCTGCGACGCGGCTTGGGCTGACGGCGACGTTCACACCGTCCGGCGACGAGCGGGCCGAGCTGCAAATCCGCGCACAATGCTTCGTCTACGGTGTGCGGGTGCATGTTCCCGGCTTCCAGGCGGCTGACGACGCGTTCTCGATCGAGCCCGGCGGCGAGCGCCGAATCGCGCTGACACGCGTCCCCGGAGGGCAAGCGGGCGGCGACGGGGCTCTCACAGCGCTCAACCTCGCCGGCCGCGTGCCGATCATGTAAGTGAGGCCTGATGACCGAACTTGCTCCGCACGCCCTGCGCGAGGGACCACTTGCCGCGCGAAGAGGGCATCCCTTCTATCTCGCCACGGCGCCCGACCCCGTCTTCGCGATGCTGCACGCGCCCGAGGAGACGGCACGCTCGGAGACGGGTGTCATCCTCTGTTCGCCATTCGGCTGGGACGAGCTCAGCGCTCACCGCGGCCTCCGCTGCTGGGCCGGGGAACTCGCGGAGGCTGGTCATCCGGTGCTGCGGTTCGATCTTCCCGGAAGCGGCGACAGCGGCGGCTCGCCGCGTGAACACCAGCGGCTGGAGGCCTGGACGGCGGCGGTGGACGCGGCCGCGGTTTCGATGAGAGTGACGGAGGGATGCGAGCGGATCGTCGCGATCGGTATCGGATTGGGCGGATTCGTCGCCGCAAACGCGCTTGCGCACGGGGCACCGATCGACGATCTGGTGCTGTGGGGAGTCCAGTCGCGTGGCCGCGTCTTCCTGCGCGAGCTTCAGGCATTCGCGCGGATTCTCGACGCCGCGGCCGTCAACGCCAGCGCGGTCAAGGAAACGCCGCCCGCGCCCGAGGACAGCGAGGTGCTCGGGGAAGGCGCGGTGAACGCATCGGGCTTCCTGCTGACGGCGGAGACGGTTGCCGAAATCGAGGCGCTCGACCTGCGCGAGCTGGTGGTCCCCGACGCGCAGCGACGGCGCATCCTGTTGCTGCGGCGCGACACGAGCGAGGTCGACCGCAACCTGATCGAGCACTACGAGCAAAGCGGCGCCCAGGTGACGGTCGCGGACGGCCCCGGCTACGGCACGATGATGGTCGATCCCCAGTTCTCCAAGCCGCCGTGGGAGACCTTCGCGTACACGGCGAGCTGGATCGCGCAGGGCGCCGCCGAAGCGCCCGCCTTCACGGCACCGGCGAGCGCTCCACCGCGCAGCACCGAGATCGAGTTGAGCGTCGGCGATGCGCTGATCCGCGAGACGCCGTTCGAGTTCGACTTCCACGAAGAGCAGCTGAGCGGCGTGCTGACCGAGCCGGTGTCGACGCCGGCCGGCGAGCCGGCACTCTGCGCGATCCTGCTCAACGCCGGCGCGCTGCGACGTATCGGCCACCATCGCATGTGGGTCGAGGTGGCACGTCGCTGGGCGGCTCGCGGCGTGCCGACGCTGCGACTGGACGTGGTCGGCGTGGGCGACTCCGACGGCGTGGAGGGACGGTATGCGGCGCGCACGTCCTTCCAGCGCCACGAGTTCGCCGCGCAGGTGATCGCAGCGTGCGACGAGCTCGAACGGCGCGGGCTTCCTGCCCAGTTCATCGTCGGCGGCCTGTGCTCCGGGGCCTACTGGGGTCTGCATGCCGCGTTCGCCGATGACCGCATCCGCGGTCTGCTGCTCGTGAATCTGCTGGCGTTCTTCTGGAGCGACGATTTCGGTGCGGCGCGCGACGCGCGGCGCACCCGCGCCTTGCTGCGCGAACACGATCTCGCCACGATCGCCCGGATCGTCGCGACCGATCGGTGGCGGACGGTAAGAATGGCGCGCGTGTTGGTTCGCCGCGCGCGGGCCGGCCGAAACGCGGGCGGGGGCGAGCGGCCGGTCGCGGACATCGTCGGTGCGCTCGAGCAGCTGCGCGACCGCAATGTCGAAACGCTGTTACTGCTGTCGCTGGGCGAGCCGCTCTATGACGACTTCGTCTCCTTCGGGCTGCTCGAACGCCTCGACGAGTGGCCGAACCTGCACCTGGAGCGCGTTCCGACAGCCGAGCACGTCTTCCGCTCGGCCTGGTCGCAGATCTACATCCACGACGCTCTGGACGACGCGCTCGCACGCACGCTGGGTGAGAAAAACCGCCGATCGGCAGCCGCCTGAAGCTCGCCGGCGGCCGCGTCGGCTCCGCCAGGCCAGCGGGTACTGTGTCGATCATGTCCGAGTCAAGCTTGGAGCCGGTCACGGTCACGGTGATCGTCTGCAGCCATACGCTTGACCGCTTGCAGAACCTGCACGCAGCTGTCGAGTCCGTCCACGCACAGACGGTTGCGCCAGTGCAGACGATCGTCGTGATCGACGGCGACGAGGAGCTCGAACGCCGCGCGCGCTCGCAGCTAGACGGTGTCGAGGTCGTGCGAAACAGTCACAAGCCCGGCCTGTCGGGGGCACGGCAGAGCGGCGCCGAGCGCGCTCGCGGTTCGATTCTCGCCTTCCTCGACGACGACGCGGTCGCCGACCCGGACTGGCTCGAGCGGCTTGCGGCGGTGTACCGCGACTCGATGGTGCTCGGCGTCGGCGGCTCGATCGAGCCGGCCTGGGAGCAGCCGCCGCCACGCTGGTTCCCGCCAGAGTTCAACTGGGTTGTGGGCTGCACCTATCCGGGCATGCCCGTGAGCGCCGAGCGAGTCCGCAACGTGATCGGCGCGAACATGTCGGTGCGCGCCGCGGTGCTCGCGCATGTCGGTGCGTTCGACTCCAGGCTCGGTCGCGCAGCGGGGCCGAGAGCGCTCTCCGGCAGCGCCGAGGAGACCGAGCTGTGCATTCGCGCCGCACGCCTGCACCCGGGCCACTACTGGATCTACGAGCCGCGTGCGCACGTCATGCACGCCGTGCCGGCCCAGCGCGGCAGCTGGGGTTACTTCGTTCGCCGCTGCGTCGTCGAAGGCACCGCGAAGGGGGTGTTGACGCGGATCGCGGGCGGCGCGGACGCGCTGCGCTCCGAGCGTGCCTACGTTCGCTCCGTCTTGCCGCGCGCACTGCGGCGGGAGCTGGCGTCCGCGGCGCGGGGCCGCCGCGACGGCCTGGCGCGCGCGTCGGCGATCGTGGCGGGGCTTGCGATCACCGCTGGCGCATACGGCTGCAGCCGCTGCGCGGCGGCGGTTCGCGAGTGCACGGCTACGCGCGCCGGCCGATCGTCATCCGGCGAGCCGGGCACGCCGCCCGACGACGCTCCGTCAGCTACGCCGGCTGCTCCGTTGGCTTCGGGGCGGGAGGGACCATGACCGAAAGCTCAGCGGGGGATCGAGCGCACGAGCGGCTCGACAACCGTGGCCTGAGGGTCCTGATGGTGACGCCGCGCTACCTGCCGGAGATCGGTGGGGTGGAGCGCCACGTCCATGAGGTGGCTACGCGAATCGCGGCGAGCGGCGAGGCGGCGGTGACCGTTCTGACGACGGTCCGCGACGGACGTCGCGAGAGCTTCGATCGCGACGGGGACGTCGAGGTCCGACGCGTCGCGGCCCACCCGCGTGGGCGCGACTGGATGTTTGCGCCCACGATCGTGCCCGTGATTGCGGACGGCGGCTGGGACGTCGTGCACGTGCAGTCCTACCACACCCTAGTCGCCCCGCTCGCGATGGCTGCAGCAGGCCGCCGACGCGTTCCCTACATCGTCACGTTCCACGGCGGAGGGCACTCGCAGCGGATCCGCAACGAGGCCCGGCGGGGGCAGCGTGCGCTGCTGCGTCCGCTGCTCGTGCGTGCCGCCGCGCTCGTCGCGCTCGCTCCGTTCGAGATCGACACCTACTCGGCGGAGCTGCGAATCGCGCGCGAGCGGTTCGTGCTGATCCCCAACGGCGTGGACCTGCCGGCACTCGCGGCGGCGGACGCCCGCAACGGAAGGCTGGTGCTCGCTCACCCGCTGATCGCCTCCGTCGGCCGGCTCGAGCGCTACAAGGGCCACCATCGCGTGATCGCCGCCTTCGCGCTTGTGCGCGAGGCCGAGCCGGGGGCGCGGCTTTGGATCGCCGGCTCCGGCCCCTACGAGGCGGCCCTCCGGCGCCAGGCCGCGGACCTCGGCATCGCCGACGCGGTGGAGATCAGCGCCGTCGCCGCCGATGACCGCGCCGGGATGGCGCGACGTCTCTCCCAGGTCGATCTCGTGGTCCTGCTCAGCGACTTCGAGACCAACCCGATCGCGGCGCTCGAGACGATCTCGCTCGGACGCCCGCTGCTCGTCGCCTCCGGGTCGGGGCTCGGTGAGCTCGCGCGGCGCGGCCTGGCGCGCGCGATCGACCCGGGCCTTGCACCCGAGCAGGCCGCGGCGGCGATCATGCGCGAGCTGCACGACCCGCTCGAGCGCCCGCCGGTCGCGTTGCCGACCTGGGACGAGTGCGCCGCGGGACTTCTGGCGCTCTACCGCCGCGCCTCCGGCAGGCCTCGATGAGGATCCTCATGCTCGCCCAGTTCTACGCCCCGATCGTCGGCGGTGAGGAGCACATGACCCAGGCGCTCGCGCGGGCCCTCGCGCAGCGCGGCCACCACGTCGCGGTCGCGACCTTGCGCCAGCCCGGGATGCGCGCCTACGAGAAACTCGACGGGATCGCCGTGTACCGGCTGCCCGGACTCGCCCAGCGGGTGGGCCGCCTGTTCAGCGACACGGGCCGCCGACACGCGCCGCCGGCTCCCGACCCCGTGACCACCCTTGCGCTTCGACGCGTGATCGCGCGTGAGCGACCGGACGTCGTGCACGCCCACAACTGGCTCGCGCACGCCTACCTGCCGCTGCGCCGCAAGGCCCCCGCCGCCTATGTCCTCAGCCTGCACGACTACAGCCTGCTGTGTGCAACCAAGCGCCTGATGCGCCAGGGCGCGCCCTGCAGCGGTCCCGGCCTGCGCAAGTGCGTGGCCTGCGCGAGCGACCACTACGGCGCTGCGGTGGGGACGCCGGTTGCGCTGCTGACGATGCTCTCCAGCCGCGCGCAGCGGCGCGCCGCCGATCTCTTCCTGCCGGTCAGCAACGCTGTCGCCAGCGGCTGCGGCCTCACGACATCCCGCCTGGCCTATGAGGTGGTGCCGAACTTCCGCGTTGCCGCCGGGCCGCCGGCGGCGTTCGATCCGGCGCTGACTTGCGCGACTCCCGGCCGAGCCGTTCATCCTCTTCGCCGGGGACATCACGGCCGATAAGGGGGTCGGCATCCTGCTCGACGCCCACGCCCGCATGACCGCCGCGGCCACGCTCGTGCTGGCCGGACGACCCGTCGATGCGCACCTCATCCCCGTGCGCGACAACGTCATCAGCCTCGGTCTCCTGCCGCACGACGCGCTGCTCGCCGCCTGGGGGCGGTGCGCGGTTGGCGTCGTCCCGTCGATCTGGCCGGAGCCGTTTGCGATCGTTGTGCTCGAAGCGATGGCTGCGGGCGCTCCGGTCGTGGCCTCGCGCATCGGCGGCGTGCCCGAGGCCGTCACGGACGGCGAGAGCGGGCTGCTCGTGGCTCCGGGGGACGCCGCCGAGCTGGCCGGCGCGCTCGACCGGCTGATCGGCGACCGGGCGCTGCGCGAGCGGCTGGGCGCCGGCGCGCTGGCCCGTGTCGAAGCCTTCAGCGCGACGGCCATCATCCCGCGCTACGAGGCTGCCTACGAGCGCGCGCTCGCGACCCGGAGGATGACCCTCACCGTTCGTTGAGGGCAGTCGCAATGACCGTTCCCGTCACGCCGCCGGCGCAGTCGGCGCAGGCTGCAGAGCAGTCCTCGGCACTCGGGTGGCTACCATGGACCTTCCTCGCGGTCGCCGCTGGGCTGATGGCGGCCAGCGGCGCGGACGCACTGTCGCGCACCGGGCACAACGGTGGCTCGCCCCTGTTCTGGCTGGCGCTGGCGCTGATGCTCTTCCCGGCCGCCTTCCGCCTCTGCGGCGCGCGCGCGCGGCCCGGGGAGCGAATCGCCACGGTCGTCGTCGTCGGCATGGGGCTGTACGCGGTCAAGGTCCTGCGCGACCCGTTCGGCTTCACCTATGGCGACGAGTTCGCGCACCTCCACAACCTGCAGTCGATCCTCACGAGCGGCCGGCTGTTCGGCGCCAACCCGATCCTGCCGATCACGCCGCGCTACCCAGGTCTCGAAATGGTTGCGGCGCTGATCGCTCGCGTCAGCGGGATGTCGCCGTTCGCCGCGGGCGTGACGACGGTCGCCGCCGGGCGGCTGTTGATCATGCTCGCGCTGTACGTCCTCTACGCCCGCCTGAGCGGCTCAGAGCGGGCGGCGGGGGTGGGGGCGCTGCTCTACGCGGCGACGCCCAACTTCCTCTTCTGGTCGGCTCAGTTCGCCTATGAGTCGCTGGCGCTGCCGCTCGCAGTGGTGGCGCTGTTCGTCACGATCCGCTGGGCGCAGGAGCGCCGGCCGGGGATGCGGTGGCCGTGGGAGCTTGCCTTCGCGATCGTAGCCGCGGCTATCGTCGTCACGCACCACGTCTCGTCCTACGTACTGGTCGCCTTCCTGTTTGCGATCTGCCTGATCCACTGGCGGTTGCATGGGCGGGCGGGAGCGCCGTGGCTGCTGGCCGCGGCGGGCGCCGTGCTGACGATCATCTGGCTCGCGCTCGCCGCCGGTGGCACCGTCGGCTACCTGAGTCCGGTGCTGACAAACGCACTGAAGCAGGTGATCCAGACGCTGGCCCGCGAGACGCCGACGCGCACGCTGTTCGCAAACCAGGGCGGCGAGGTAACCCCGTTTGCCGAGATCATCACCGCGATGGGCGGGATCATCCTGCTCGGGCTGGGGCTGCTGGTCGGTGTGCGACTCGTCTGGCAGCAGCGCTGGCGAAACCCGCTGATGGTGCTGCTCGTGCTGTGCGGGTTCGTCTATGTCGGCACGCTGCCGCTCCGGTTCGTGCCCGCCGCGTGGGAGACGGTGAGCCGGGCCGGGGACTTCCTGTTCGTCGGCGTCGGCCTGACCGTGGCGCTCGGCGTTGTCTGGGTGCTCGAACGTGGACCCAACCGCCGGCCGCTCTGGCGGCGGCTGGCGTTCGCCGCCGCGATCACGATCGTCTTCGCCTCCGGGGTGATCGCCGGATGGCCGGCGAACGAACGCCTGGCCCAGCCGCGCCGCGTAACGGCCGACGGTCGCACGCTCGACCCGCCGGCGGTCGTGGCGGCGCAATGGAGCGGTCGAACGCTCGGAGCGGCCCAGCGGGTGTTCGCCCAGGACGCCGACGCGCGCTACTTCCTCACGGACGCCCTCCAGCCGTCCTTCACCGGGGACTTCGCACCGGACGTGGACTATCTGCTGAACGCGCAGACGCTGACGCCGGCGATACGCAGCATGCTTCGTGGCTACGGCGTGACGCTGGTAGTGAGCGATCGTCGAGCGATCAGCAGCGACAACCTGTTCGGCTTCTTCTTTGACGTCGGGCCGCCGTCGCTCACGGCGGCGGTGCCCGCTCGCAAGTTCGATGCTCCCGGCGCCAACGTGCTCTACGACGGCGGCGATCTGATGATTTTCGGGGTTCGCGGCCTGTGGTGAGGCCCCGCACCGACCTCGCGCTCGTGATGTGGTTGGCGCTTGCTGCCTGCCTGTTCGCGGCACTGATCCCCTCGAGCCTGGTGGTGCTGCGCGTGGCGTTGTGTCTGCCGCTCGTGTTGGCGCTGCCCGGGTACGCCCTGGTCACCGCCGCCTTTCAGCCGCTCGAGCTGCGCAGCGCGGAACACGTGACGCTGTCGGTCGCATTCTCGATCGCGGCGACGATGATCGCAGGACTGCTGCTGGAGCTGTTCCGCGTGCGGCTGACAACGGCTCCGTGGATGGCTCTGCTGACGGTGTTCACGTTCGCGGCGGCGTGGTGGGGGAACGCGCGCGGGCACGCTCGCTCACTGGCGCTGCGGGGCCCGTCCATCAGTCGCGCGCAGGCCGGAGCGCTTGCCGTTGCATTGGCGCTGCTCGCCGGCGCCGCCGTGCTCGGCTTCACGCCCCTGGCGGCGCCGAAGGGCACCCAGGGGACCAGCGTGCTCTGGCTCGTGCCGGCTCCGCATGGCCGCAACGCGGTCTGCGTCGGCGTGATCAACGAGCAGCTGCATGACACCACCTACGAGGTGTCGGTGAGCGTGGCGAGGAAGTTGCCGCAGCAATTCGGCCCGATCACGCTGGCGCCGGGTGCGAGCTGGAGCCGCGTGATCCCGTTGGTCCTCCGGCGGCCGCTGGTGAACGCGTCGGTGAGCACGACGGCGAACCCGTCCATCAGCTACCGCAGCGCGGTGCTGCGGGACTGGGACATCAGCGTCGCGCGCTGCTGACGCACAACCGCCGGCGCACATCAGCGCGAGAGCGCCTCGCGGCCGATCGCGACCAGCCGGCGCACGAGCGCTCGCTCGCTCGCGGTCGCGGGCAGCGCGAGATAGCCGACGCTGTAGACGATGGCACCCGCAAGCCCGCTCAGCGCGACCGCCGGGATCGTGGCCGGTGCGAGCGTCGCGCGGATCAGAAGCAGAAAAGCGATCGTCGGGATCAACGGGATGATGCCGGGCACGATCACGCGTGCGCCGATCTCCTCGGCGGCCACGTGCAGCACGCGCGCGCCGAACGGCAGCACGATCGCTGCCTCGACGAAGGTGGCGACGAGCGTGCCGATCGCGACGCCGCGGACGCCGAGCGGTCCGATCAGCGCGATCGAGAGTGCGAGGTTGAGCACGGCCGATCCCAGCGCGAAGACGACCAAGGGTCGATGGCGGTTGATGCCCTGCAGAGCCTGCGAGACGGGCGCTATCAGAGCTTCGAGCGCCGCCGCGAGCGTCAGCAGCACAACGATGTCGGCGCTCGAGGCAGCCTGTGGCACCCACGCAAGAAGGAACGGTCGCGCGAAGATGATCAGCGCCCCGCCGACGATCGAGAAGAGCGCGACCGTCAAGCGCAGGCCCGATAGGTAGATCTCGCGCAGCATCCCGGCATCGCCCTCGGCGTGCGCGGCGCTGGCGAGCGGTAGCAACACGAACACGAACTGGCTCGTGAGCTGCCCCGGGAGGCCGCTCAGCTTGCGTGCGATCGAGTAGGGAGAGACGGCCCGCACCGGCAGCGACGCGCCGATCACGAACTCGTCGCTCTGCAGCTTCACCACCTGCGCGACCTGGATGCCGAAGAGCGCTGAGCTGAAGAGCAGGACGCGCCGGGCGTGGCGCCGCTGCGCGCCGCGGAAGCCGAAGCGCAGCTCCGGCGCCGTGCGGTGAATCAGCCAGATCGTGGGGGCCAGCCAGAGCAGTGTCACGGGCACCGTGAGGGCGGTGATCGCCAGCACCTTGCCGCCGAGCACGAGTGTCACGACGATCCCGGCCCCGAGGCTCAGCATTGCCAGCGACGCGACGGCGTTGATGAGGTCGTAGCGATTCAGGCCACGGAGAACCGCGATCGCGCAGTTGGACGGGAGCTGGACCGCGACGCCGACGGCGGTGATCACGACCAGCCACGATGTCGTTGCGTGCTCGTCGGACGGCACGTTGATGATGTGCGGGACCAGTGGCGCGAGCAGCGCGGCGAGCGCGACGACCGTCACGGCGAGAGCGCAGTAGAGCCACAGCGCCGTCGAGATCAGCTCCGCCGCGGTTTCGTTGTCGCCGCGCGCACGATGTTCGGCGACGTATTTCGTGACCGCCGAGGCGATCCCGAGGTCCGCCAGGCTGCCGTACGCGACGAACGAGGCGACGAGCGCCCAGAGGCCGTAGTTCGTTGACCCGAGGCGGCTCACGATAATCGGCGTCAGCACGAACCAGACGCCGAGATTGATCAGCCGCCCCGCGTAGTTGGCCGCGGTGCCGAACGCGACCTGGCGGCGGATGGCCGCGTTCTTGTCCTGTTCGACGGCCATTGATCTGCGCGAGTGCGGGCAGTCTCGCGTTGACCGCATTCAATCAGTGTCGCCGGGCGGCCGTGCCGGGCTGCGCGGGGTTGCGACTAGAACGAACGTCCAGAAGCAGCCGCTATAGCGCTACGAGCGTCGAGCAGGCTCGCGTTTGGCGCCTTGGACGCCGATACGGACCGTATGCCATTCATGCAGCTCGATCGCCCATGTTTCCTGCACCAGGAGCTGCTCGACAGCGAGGCCGTCTACCAGGTCGTCGCGGAGGGCGACGACCTCGTCACAGCCGAGGTTGTCCGCGCTCCCGGCCTGCCACGCGGCATGCGCGTGAAGCTGCTGGCACAGGCGGCGCGTCAGATGGAACGCTCCGACCAAGCCGCGCCGAACGCCGCGCTCGAGCCGAGCGCACCAGTCGAGGCGCCGGCGCTGCGGCATCCCCGCTTCGCGGCGCGCTGAAGACGTCGAGGCGCGGGCGCTGCGGCATCCCCGCTTCGCAGCGCTCTGAACTCGAGGCGCGGGCGCTGTCGGGACTCGGCTCAGTTGTACAGGCGCACCCAGTCGACGTCGAGCGTCTCCGGGAAGGACGCTCCGGCGGCCGGCGATCCGGGCCAGCCGCCGACCGCGAGGTCGAGCACGATGTGGAACGGGTGGCCGTCGAAGACCCACTGGGCGCTCGCCGGCAGTTCGCTCGGAGTCGCCGTCGCGTAGGCCGCCCCGTCGAAGGTCCACGTGATGCGCCCTGGTCGCCAGACCACGCCGTAGGTGTGAAAGGTGCCGGTGAAGGGCTCCGTCGACGCCAGCGTGGTCTCCCACGCCTGGAAGTTGGGCGAGCCGCTGACGGGGCCGTGCAGGGTCGCGAACACCAAGCCGGGGTCGGGCGAGATGGCCTCCATCACGTCGATCTCGCCACACCCCGGCCAGCACGCGCCCGGAGGATTCGAATCGCCCAGCAGCCAGAACGCCGAGCACAGTCCGCTCGCGGCGCTGGGCACCCGGATTCGCGCCTCGAGCTCCCCGTACTCGAATGAGAAGTGGCCTGCGCTGTCGATCTGGGCGGAGTCGTAGCTGGGACCGCCGTCCGCGGTGATCGCGAGGTTGCCGTTACCGTCGAGCGCCGCGTTCGCGGTGCTCTGCGTGTTCGTCGAGAGCGTGCCGTCGCCGCAGCCCCCAAAGGTGTCCTCGGTCCAGTTGGCGGGGTTCGGGGGTGTGCCGGCGGGGCCGTTGAACTCGTCGGACCAGACAAGGCGCTTGTAGGGCCCGGTCGCCGGGCTGATGATCGTGGTGTCGGCTGTGCCGGTGCTCCCGGTCGCGCCGGTGCTCCCGGTCGCGCCGGTGCCTCCGCTCTGACCGGTTGCGCCGAGCGAGCCGGTGCTAACGACACGCGGCGTTGGAGTTGCTCGCTGCCTGGCGGCGGTGACGTTGAAACCGGCCACCGTGCCGGTGCTCACCGTGCGTACGGTGAAGCGCTTCTTACGCAGACGCAGCTCGAACGCCAGGGTGATGCCGGTCCCCTGCGAAAGCTCGAGGTCGCGAACTGCCTGGGAGCCGACGAACACGCTGACCGACTCGGCACTCGCGGGAGCAGCCACGGACACTACGACGGCGTATGCGCCGGGACGCGGGACATGCTTGACCATCGTCATCGAGGCCGTCGGGGTGGTCGCGCTCCGCGCCTCGGGCGCCAGCACCGACGCTGCGACTGACAGCGCGACGAGGGCGACGGCCGCGGCGAGCCGGCGCGTGAAGGCGAATCGAGCGGCGGGCGCCATCAGTGACCCGGGTCTTCCCCGCGCGGCGCGCCGCCCGTCGACGGTGCGTCAGCCTGCCGCAGTGGGTCGCGCCCGCGGAGCATCCACGTCAGCACCTCGGTGGGGGCCGGGTCGTCGCGATCCCCGCGCTGCAAGCGTTTTTGCAGGCGGCGGTCTACGGACCGGCCGCGGCGGCGCCGCCGGTGCTCGCCGGCTCCGTCGTCGCGGGGCGAAACTGAGGCTTGGCCAGCAGCAGCTGCACGTTCCCGATCCGCCCGCCGCCAAATCCGCCTTCGCAGTAGGCGAGATAGAGCTCCCACATCCGCTGGAAGCGTCCGTCGTAGCCGAGCGAGCGCACCCGCTCGAGCTGGGCGAGGAAGTTCTCGCGCCAGCAGCGCAGTGTGCGCACATAGTGCGTCGTTATGTCCTCGAGCTGGATCGGCCGCATGTCGGTCACGCGCGCCACCGAGCGCGAGATCACCGCGAGCGACGGCAGGCAGCCGCCGGGGAAGACGTGCGTGTTGGCGAAGCTCCGCTTGGACTTCTCGACGTTGTACGCGCGTTCGTCGATCGTGATCGCCTGGAGCAGCATCGCCCCGTCGGGTGCGAGCAGCGCGGCGCAGCGTTCGAAGAAGGTGTCGAAGTACTGCCAGCCGACGGCCTCGATCATCTCGATCGAGACGAGCTTGTCGAATGTGCCCTGCAGATCGCGGTAGTCCTGGAGCAGCACCGTGACGCGATCGTCCAGGCCAGCGGCGGCAACGCGCTCGTCGACCAGCCTGCGCTGCTCTGCCGAGATCGTCGTCGTCGTGACGCGGCAGCCATAGTGCGAGGCGGCATGGATTGCAAAGCCGCCCCAGCCGCTTCCGATCTCGAGCACGTGATCGTGCGGTCCCAGCTCGAGCTTGCGGCAGATGCGATCGAGCTTGGCGAGCTGTGCTTGGTGCAGCGAAGCTGCTGGCTCCTCGAAAATAGCGCACGAATAAGTCATCGTCTCATCGAGCATCAAGCTGAAGAGGTCGTTGCCGATGTCGTAGTGCGCGGCGATTCGCCGGCGCGAGCGTTTTGGCGTGTTTCTCGCGCACCAACTGGCCGCCGCCTGAGGAGCGGCGACGAGCGGGCGAAAGGCGCGGCGCCAGCGATCCAGGGCCGGCATGTTGAGCGCGGCGAGGCGCGCGAGCTCAGGTAGTTCGCTGCAGTCGAACCAGCGTTCGGTGTAGGCCTCGCTGACGCCGAGCGAGCCGCGCAGCAGCGCGCGATAGAACCGGCGGTCGTGGACGAGCAGGATCACCGCCGGCCCGCCCTCGTCGCCCTCGCCGAATGTGCGGCTGCGCCCGTCCTCGAGGATCGTCAGCGTGCCATGCCTGGTGCGGCGCAGCAGTGCGCGCACGATCGCCCGCGCGGGCACGTTGAGGGTCGGGCCGGACAACGTGATACGGCGCCGCCGGCTGCCCGCCCGGCCGGCGATCCGCGCTGCGTCGATCTGCTTAATCACATCCACTGCTACGCAGATCCCTCGCCGCCGGTTCAGTCGGTCAGGCTGATCGCGCGCGCCGCGTCGCCCGCGACGAGCGCGCTGCGGAGGCCGCGACGACGGCTACTGGAGCCACTTCACCCACTGGACGTACATCGTGTAGCTCGGAGCGCCCTGAGCGGTGGCGGGGGTGCAGGTGCCGTTGTCGCAGGCCCACCCGCCGACCGCCAGGTCGAAGATCAGGTGGAACGGGCCGTAGGAGTAGTCGTTCGCCCACGACGATCCGGCGACCAGCGCGCTCTGGGTGGCGGTAGCGTACGCGATGCCGTCGAGCGTCCACGTGATCGAGGTGGGCGTCCATATGATGGCGTAGGTGTGAAAGCCGGCGGACGGAGCCGGAGTGGAGATCTCGTACTGCTGCGTGGTCGCACCGTTCTGGCCGTTTACGCTCGTTCCGTGCAGATCTGCGAAGTCGTCGATTCCCGTGCCGAACGTCGGCGCTTCGACGACGTCGATCTCGCCCGGGATCGCTGGCGAGGATCCAAGGATGTCGTTGTCGCCCAGCATCCAGAAGGCGGGGCAGAGGCCCTGCGCCGTCGGCATCTCGATGCTCGCCTCGACCTCGCCGTACTCGGCGGACCAGTGGCCAACGCTGTCTACCTGCGCCGAGGTGTACGTGTTGGCGGCGTAAGAGTTGGCGACCGCACTCGGACTGCGCACCGCGGTGATCGCCAGTCCCTGCGGCGTCAGGTAGGCGTTCTGGTCGGCGTTGACGCCGTCCAGGTCCTGGCCGATGCCGGGGTCGTTCGTGTTGCTCGTGGAGATCGTGGGCACCGGGGTCTCGCCGCAGCCGCCCCAGTTGTCCAGGTTCCAGTACTTGCTGGTCGGAAGCTGGTTGGGCAGGCTGCCGCCGGCGGTGTAGTCGGCCTGGAAGTCGTCGGAGAAAACCGGGTTCGTGTAGGGGCTCGGATAGGGTGTGGGGGTCGGCGTCGTCACCGGCGGAGGTGTAGTCGCGGTGGTGATCGTCGTCGAGGACGAAGACGACGACGAGGATGGCGGCACACCGTTGCTCGTCGTCGAGGGGACATTGGGTTTCGTCGCCGTGCTCAGGCTCAGCTTCGCCCGCACCTGCACGGCCGGCGGGGCGTTGACCGTACGGACGACCAGCTTCGTCTGCGAAAGCGTCAGCGTGTAGTAGACGGCCGCCCCCCACCAAGGGTTGGCCGTGACCGTTCGCATCGGCTTGCCGGCGACATACACGTCGACCAGCCGCGAATGCTTGCCGCGCGCGCGCACCTCGACTACGAGCAGGTAGTTGCCCTTCCTTGGCACGGTCGTGTGCAGGATGCTCGTCGCCGTCTTCGAGGCGCTGTGAGCAACACTTCCCGCGCCGGCCGCGGTGGCGGTGGCCGGGACGACAAGCAGCGCCATCGCGATCGCACCGCCCGCGATCCGTCGTCGCGCCACTCCGTGCCCCAGCCGTGGTGCCATCGGGGCAGGATTGTAACCACCGTCGACGAATGTACGACGTCTCCTGCTCGCTGCAACGAAAAGCCCAGCAAGCGTGGGGGTTCGATAAACGTGAGCTGTGGTGGCCCGCTGACGCGTGCGCCCGAGGCGGGTCACCGGACCGTCCCCTCGCGGGAGCCGCCGGCACGTGCGCGGCGCGCCCGCAGCAGGGGCGCCCCGCTCGGATTGGGGAAGTAGCGCGCACCCTTCAGGTGCAGGCGCAGGCCGTTCGCGTAGATCCGCCGGACGATTCGCAGCGTCAACAGCGGATAGCGGATCAGCAGCGCGCGCAGCCGCGCCGGCGTGAGCTCGCGCCGCGCCAGGGAGAGCGTCGCGTCGAACACGACCCGGTCCCCCTGCTCGCTGTCGATGTGCACGATCAGGCTCTCTGCGGGCGCCGTCATGCGCCACACATAGGTGTGATCCATACCCATGAACGGGGAGACATGGAACTCTTTTGCAAAGCGTCCGCGCATGATCGATGAGCCTGGACGCGTTTCCGTCGGTGAAAGCACGTACGCGTGGCGCTCGCCCCACGGCGTGTTGGTGACCTCCGCGACGATCGCCTGCACGCGCGAGCCGGCCTGATCGAAGCAGTAGTAGAAACTGACCGGGTTGAAGCAATGCCCGAGGTAGCGCAGGTTTGTGAGCAGCCGGATCGGTCCCGGCGGCGGCTCGCCGGTGCGCGCCACGACGAGCTCGCGGATCTCCGCCGCCAACGACCGGCGCGGATCGCCGAGATGGTCGCCGCGGCGGAACTCGGCGAGCGCGCGTCCGCGAGCCGAAGCGAGGCGGTAGGAGTCGAACAGCTCCGGCAGCTCGCCGAGGTCGAGGTAGAGCATGAAGAGCTTCGCGCGCAGCTCGTGGGCGGGCGCACCGAGCCGGCGGTGGCGGACCCAACCCTCATAGACGCAGCTCGCGCCCATCACAACCCCTCGACCGCTCGCAGCGCAGAAACCACGCCGTCCTCATGGAAGCCCCAGCCCCAGTAGGCGCCACAGTAACGCGTGCGCCGGTCGCCCGAGATCTCGCTCCAGCGCGCCTGCGCCGCGACGCCGGCGCGCGTGAAGACCGGGTGCGCGTAGGCGAAGGCGGCGATGATCCGCGCGGGGTCGATCCGGTCGGTCATGTTGAGCGAGACACAGAAGTCCTCCGGGGCGTCCAGGCGCTGCAGGTGGTTGCAGTAGTAGGTGACGGTGCTCAGCGGTCGCGGTTGCGCGAACAGGTGGTAGTTCCAGGCCTGGCGGGCGGCTGCTCGGCGAGGCAGCAGCGAGCTGTCCGTGTGCAGCACCGCCTCGTTGGGCTGGTAGGGGAAGGACGCGAGGATCTCGCGCTCAGCGGTCGTGGGGTCCTCGAGCAGGGCGAGCGCCTGGTCGGCGTGGCAGGCGACGATCACCTCGTCAAAGCGCTCGCTGTTCCCGTCGCTCATCTGCAGCATGACTGAATCGGAATCGCGCCGCAGCGCGGCAACCGGGCAGGCGAGCCGGATGCGCTCGGCGAAGGGCCGGCTGAGCGCCTGCACGTAGTGGTGCGCTCCGCCGACGACGGTCTGCCAGCGCGGCCGGTCGCGAAACCCGAGCATCCCGTGGTTGTCGAAGAACTCGGCCAGGAACGCGACCGGGAAGCTCCACATCGCCGCCGGGTTCGCGGACCAGACCGCCGAGGCCTGCGGCACGATCAGCCGGTCGATGAACCAGCGTGAGTAGCCGCCGTCCTCAACGAACTGCGCCAGTGAGCGGCGCTCGCTGTCCGGGCTCGCGAGGACCGCGCGCAGGGCGCCGTTGAAGCGCCGCAGATCGGCGAGCATCCGCCAGAACGCGCGGCGGCCGAGGTTGGCGGGCTGGCAGAAGAGCCCGCGCGGCGTGCCGGCGAACTCGAAGTCCTCGTCCTCGCCCTTCACCGAGAAGCCCATGTGAGTTGGCTGGACCGCGACGCCGGCGGCGTCCAGCAGCGCCCGAAAATTCGGGTAGTTGCGGTCGTTGAGGACGATGAAACCCGTGTCGATGTGCCAGGTGCCGCTGGCGCGCTCCACGGTGATCGTGTTCGTGTGCCCGCCGAGCTGCGGCTGCGCCTCGAACACTGTGATCTCGTGACGTGCGTGCAGGAGGTGCGCGGCGACCAGTCCCGACACGCCGCCGCCGACGATCGCGATCCTCACGCGGCGGGTGTGGACGCCGTCGAGGGGAGCGCCAAGGAGGGGAGTGGGCCGGCGCGGCGAACCATCGTCTCGAAGCGTAGTTACGTGGTTGTCATGACCACGGATCAAGGCCACCGTTGGAGGAAGTGGGAAACGGACCGTCGAATGACAACGACACTGATGAAGAGACCAGCAGGAGAGATCGACGCACCGGCCGTTGGCGGCGCCGAGCCGCAGACGCTGTCGAGCTACATCCAGTCGCGCTTCGACGAGTGCTCGCGCTCGCAGAAGGACGTCGCCCAGTACATCATCGACCACCTCGACGAGGCCGCCTTCCAGACGGCCGAGGAGTTGGCCCGCCGGGCCAACACATCCAGCTCGACGGTCGTGCGCTTCTCGCAGGCGCTCGGCTTCGAGGGCTTCCCCGAGTTGCAGCGCGCCGCTCGGGAGGAGTACAAGCGGGCGCACGGGGCGCCGGCCGAGGCGTCGTCGCCGCTGTTTTCGATCGAGCGCACGGAGTTCGAGACCTCGATCGCGGCCGACTACGCGAACGTCGAGGAGAGTGCGCGCAAGGCGAGCCGCGCCACGGTCGAACGGGCGATCGCCGCGATCGCGTCGGCCGACCGGATCGTGATCGCGGGCACCGACCAGATGGCCTTCTTCGCCAGCTACCTGCGGCATCTGCTGATGCTGCTGGACCTGCGAGCCGAGCTCGTTGCCAGCCCGTCGCAGGAGGCGCTCAGCCGGCTCGGGCGCATCGACAGCGACACGCTCGTGATCGCGCTCTCCGCCGGGCGCCCGCACGCACTGGTCGTGCGCGCGATGAAGCTGGCGCGCCACCGCAAGGCGCTGACGATGGCGATCACCGACGCGACGCTCTCGGAGGTCGCCAAGCTCGCCCAGATCAAGCTCTACTACTCATCGAACAGCCCGGCCTACGTGCGCTCGCACACGGCGCTGCTGAGCATGCTGCAGGCGATCGCCTACGGCGTGTACTCGCGCGACGAGGAGCAGTACGCCGACCGGATCAAGGCGTTTCGGCTGAAGTAGCGCGCGCAGCACCGAGTCGGGCGCTCGCGCGGTCGCCGCCGCGTAGACTTCATCGTGAATGCACGACGAAGCCACGTTTCGCGTCAAGGCCGGCCTGGCCGAGATGCTCAAGGGCGGCGTGATCATGGACGTCGTCACGCCCGAGCAGGCGCGCATCGCCGAGGAGGCCGGAGCCTGTGCGGTGATGGCGCTCGAGCGCGTTCCGGCCGACATCCGCCGTGACGGCGGCGTCGCACGGATGTCCGACCCGGCGATGATCCGCGCGATCCAGCAGGCGGTGTCGATTCCGGTCATGGCGAAGGCTCGCATCGGGCACTTTGCCGAAGCCCAGGTGCTCGAGGCGCTCGAGGTCGACTACATCGACGAGTCGGAGGTGCTGACACCCGCCGACGAGGCCAACCACATCGACAAGTGGCGCTTCAAGGTGCCGTTCGTCTGCGGCGCGACCAACCTCGGCGAGGCGCTGCGGCGGATCGCCGAGGGCGCGGCGATGATTCGCTCGAAGGGCGAGGCGGGGACCGGCGACATCGTCGAGGCGGTGCGCCATCTGCGCGCGATCGGCGGCGAGATCCGGCGCCTCGCGGGCCTGCGCGAGGAGGAGCTGGCGGGCGCGGCGAAGGAGCTCGCGGCGCCGCTCGAGCTGGTGCGCTCGGTGGCCGGGGCGGGGCACCTCCCGGTCGTCATGTTCTGCGCCGGTGGCATCGCGACGCCGGCGGACGCGTCGCTGGTGATGCAGCTCGGCGCGGAGGGTGTGTTCGTCGGCTCGGGCATCTTCAAATCCGAGGACCCGGCCGCCCGAGCCGCCGCGATCGTCGACGCGACGACCAACTTCGCCGATGCCGAGCGCGTCGCCGCGGCCTCCGAAGGGCTGGGCGGCGCGATGTCGAGCCTCGAGGCGCGCAAGCTGCCTGACGAGCAGCTGCTCTCCCATCGCGGCTGGTAGGAGCATGGCGGGCGAGGTCGGCGTGCTCGCCCTGCAGGGTGACTTCGAGGCGCACGCCACGGTGCTGGCCGCGCTGGGCGCGGAGGTGCGCGAGGTGCGCGTCGCGAGCGAGCTCGAAGGGCTGGACGCGCTCGTGCTGCCGGGCGGGGAGTCGACGACGATGAGCCTCGGGATCGAGCGCGAGCGCCTCGCGGCGCCGCTGCGCGAGCTGTGCGCCCGCGTGCCCGTGCTCGCCACCTGCGCCGGGATGATCATGCTCGACCGCGACCATCTAGGCGTGCTCGACATGCGCTGCGAGCGCAACGCGTTCGGGCGCCAGGTGCGCAGCTTCGAGGGCAACGTCGAACTGGACGGCTTCGGGGCGCCGTTTCACGCCGTCTTCATCAGGGCGCCGTGGGTGGCCGAGCACGCCGCCGAGGTCGAGATCCTCGGCGTGGTCGACGGCCACCCGATCGCGGTCCGCGCCGGGCGGATCGTCGCGGTCGCCTTTCACCCCGAGCTGTCCGGCGAGACCCGCCTGCACCGCTGGCTGCTGGAGCAGCTGTGATACTGCGCCGATGCGGATCGCGGTCGCCGCTGACGAGCGTTGCGCGCTAGCGCAGTTCCTGCTCGAAGAGCTGAGCGAGCGCGGCCACGAGGCGCTCGTGCACGGCGCGCTGGCCGACGGGGAGCGACCGGACTGGGCGTGGAGCTCGGTGGCGGCGGCGCGCGACGTCGCCGAAGGGCGGGCCGACCAAGGGATCGTCTGCTGCTGGACCGGCACCGGCGCGGCGATCGCCGCCAACAAGGTCGCCGGCATCCGGGCGGCGCTGTGCGCCGATGCCGTCACGGCGGCCGGCGCGCGCCGCTGGAACGACGCGAACGTCCTCGCGCTGAGCCTGCGCGCCGTCGGCGAGGGGGTGCTCGGCGAGATCCTCGACGCCTGGTTCGCGACGGAGCGCAGCTCGGAGGACAGCGACCGCGCCAACATCGACCGCGTCGGCGAACTGGACGAGGTTCACGATCGACCGCGGTAGCGGTCGCATAAAAAGGCAGTTTCAGGCCCTGATCAGCGCGAGCACCTCGTCGCGGCGGCGCTCCATGTCCGCGTGCGAGACGAGCGACTCCAGGCACAGGCGCAGCAGCGGCTCGGTGTTCGACGGGCGCACGTTGAAGTGCCAGTCGTCGTAGTCGATCGAGATCCCGTCGAGGGTGTCCTGACGGGCGTCGGCGTAGTGCTCGCTGATCGCCGCCATCCGGCCCTCGGGATCGGCGACCTCGCTGTTGATCTCGCCGGAGATGAAGTAGCGCTCGCGGAAGGGAGCCAGCAGCTGCGAGAGGGGACGGCGCTCGCGCGCGCAGAGCTCGAGCATCAGCAGGGCGGGGATCGTGCCCGAGTCGGCGCAGTAGAAGTCGTGGAAGTAGTAGTGGCCGGAGACCTCGCCGCCGAACAGCGACCCCTCGTCGCGCATGCGCCGTTTGAAGAAGGCGTGACCGACGCGGTTGCGGTAGGCCCGCCCACCCGCGGCCGCCACGGTGTCGGCGACCGCGCGGCTGGCGCGCAGGTCATAGAGGATCGCGGCGCCCGGGTGGGTGCGCAGCAGCGAGGCGGCGAGCAGCGCGGTGATGAAGTCGCCGGCGATGAACTCGCCGGTCTCGTCGATGAAGAAGCAGCGGTCGGCGTCGCCGTCGAAGGCGATCGCGAGATCGGCGCCGCTGTCGCGCACGGCGGCGATCACCAGCTCGCGGTTCTCGGGCAGCAGCGGGTTCGGCTCATGCCCGGGGAAGTTGCCGTCCGGGGTCCAGTAGGTCGGGACCAGCTCGAGGTCGAGGCGCTCGAGGATCGGACCGACCGTCGGGCCGGCCATGCCGTTGCCGCCGTCGAGCACGACCTTCAGGCCGCTGATCGCAGCGGGGTCGATGAAGGCGGTCGCGGCGGCGCGGAACTGCTCGCCCCACTCGACGCTCTCGACGCTGCCGCCGCCCGGCGCCGGCGGCAGGCCGGCCTCGATCAGCGCGCGGACATCGCCGATGCCGGTGTCGCCGGACAGTGCCATCGCGCCCTCGCGGATCAACTTCGCGCCGGTGTAGGCCTTCGGATTGTGCGAGGCGGTGCAGATCAGCCCGCCGTCGAGCTCGCGGGAGCCGATCAGGAAGTAGACGACCTCGGTCGCGACCTGTCCCGCATCCAGCACGTGCGCCCCCTCGGCGACCAGCCCGGCCCGGTAGCGGGCGTGCAGCTCGGGCGCCGTCAGGCGCATGTCGTGGCCGAGCGCGACCCGCAGCCCGGCGGTCGGCTTGCCGGTCAGGCCTGCGAGCACGCGCGCGAAGGCCCGCCCGATCTGCTCGGCCAGCTCGCCGTCGATCTGCGAGCCGTAGAGGCCGCGGATGTCGTAGGCCTTGAAGATGTCGGGGTCGAGCGCCATCGCGCCGCATGCTATGCGCCGCGGCGCTCGCGCGTGAGATTGGACGCTGGAGGGTGGCCGCCCGGCCGGGCTCGTAGAATCGTCGGAATGAGCGGACATTCGAAGTGGGCGGGGATCAAGCACAAGAAGGCGATCGTCGACGCACGCCGGGGGGCGCAGTTCACGAAGCTCGCGCGCGCGATCAGCGTCGCGGCTCGCGAGGGCGGCGGCGACCCCGAGTCCAACGCGGGGCTATACAACGCGGTCCAGAAGGCGAAGGACGCGTCGATGCCCAAGGACAACATCGAGCGTGCGATCGCCAAGGGCACGGGAGCCGGCGCGGACGCCGACGCGATCGAGACGGTGCTCTACGAGGGCTACGGCCCGGGGGCGTCGCACTGCTGATCGAGGCCTACACCGAGAACCGCAACCGCACGGGCGCCGACGTGCGCCACCTGCTGTCGAAGAACGGCGGCAACCTCGGCGAGCCGGGCAGCGTGTCCTACCTGTTCGAGAAACGCGGCGTCGTGCTGGTGGACGCGGCGCGCTACGGCGAGGACGACCTGCTGGTCGCCGTCGAGGCGGGCGCCGAGGACATCGTGGCGGACGACGACGTGCTCGAGGTGATCGCCGCGCCGAGCGAGCTGTCCGCCGTGCGCGCGGCGATCGAGGGCGCGGGGATCGAGATCGAGAGCGCCGAGGTGGTGCAGCGGCCGACGATGCGCGTCGAGCTCGACGAGGCCAGCGCCGTCAAGCTGTTCAGGCTGATCGACGCGCTCGAGGACAACGACGACGTCGGCGCGGTCCACGCGAACTTCGAGGTCTCCGACGCGATCCTCGAGAAGGTCGTCGGGCTGAGGCGAGACGGAAGGTCGTCGGCTGAGGCGAGACGGCCGGTAGGTAGCTCGCGACGGGCGAGATCGCGGACCGGGTGGCGCAGGAGGCGGCGCGAGGCTGCCGGGCGGCGGCGAGGGCGGGTGCGAGCACGACGGCCGCGCGGCGCGTTGCAGGCAGGCGTCCGGTCCGCCGCGGAGAATCAGAACCGAACAGATGATCGTGCTTGGAATCGACCCGGGGCTCGCGAACACCGGCTACGGTGTCGTCGTGCGCCGCGACGGGCGGCTGTGGCGCTCGACGGCGGCGTCGTGCGCACCGCCGCGGCGGCCAGCACGGAGCAGCGGCTGGGTGAACTGCACGAGGCGCTGAGCGCGCTGCTGCTCGAGCACACCCCCACGGCCGTGGCACTCGAGACGCTCTACTTCGGCCAGAACGTGCGCACCGCGTTCGCCGTCGGGCAGGCGCGCGGCGTGGCGATGCTGTGCGCCGGACAGCACCACGTTGAGTGCTTCGCCTACACCCCCCAGCAGGTCAAGGGGGCCGTCTGCGGAAACGGGCGCGCACCAAAGGAGCAGGTCGCGCGGATGGTCGCCGCGTTGCTCGGGTTGGCCGACACGCCCTTCTCCGATCACGCGAGCGACGCGCTGGCGGTGGCGATCGCCCACGCCAACCACGCGCCGTTCGCGCAATCCGTCGCCGCGGCGGAGGCGGTCGAGCGCGCGATGATCGCGATGCTGCGTGGCGAGGTGGTCGAGCGCGGCGGCCGACCACGTGACGCTGATGTGCGGCGGCGTGGGATACCGGCTGGCTGTGTCGGCGCCGACGCTCGCCGCGCTCGGGCCAATCGGCCGCGAGGCGACGCTGCACACACACCTGATCGTGCGCGACGACGCGCTCGTGCTGGTCGGTTTCGCCGCGGAGACCGAGCGCGACCTCTTCCTCGCGCTGCTTGGAGTGCAGGCGGTCGGCCCGAAGCTGGCGCTCGCCGTGCTCGGAGCGGGGCCGCTCAGCGCCGTCGTGGGCGCGATTGCTTCAGGTGACGCGCGCTTCTTCCAGTCGGTCCCGGGCGTCGGCAAGCGCACCGCCGAGCGGATCATCGTCGAGCTGCGCGACAAGGTCGGCGCGGCGCTCGGCGAGGGGATCGTGGTGCGGCGCGCGTCGGCGCAGGACGCGCCGCGCGAGCTGGCCCGCGAGGGGTTGCTGGAGCTCGGCTTCGCGCCGCCCGAAGCCGACCGGCTGTTGGCGCAGGCGACCGGCGAGAGCACCGAGGAGCTGCTGGCGGAAGCGCTGCGGGCGACCCGCCGCGGAGCGCAGCAGCGATGAGCGAGCCCGAGCGCATCCAGACGCCCTACCTGGCCGCGGAGGACGAGTTCGAGCGGACGTTGCGGCCGCGGCGGCTGGAGGAGTTCGTCGGCCAGGCGCAGCTCAAGGAGCAGCTGTCGGTCGCGATCGAGGCGGCCAAGGCGCGCGGCGACGCGCTCGACCATGTGCTGCTGGCGGGACCGCCGGGGCTCGGCAAGACGTCACTCGCCCAGATCGTCGCCGCTGAGCTGGGCGTAGCGTTCGTGGCCACCGCCGGGCCGGCGCTCGAACGCAAGGGGGACATCGCGTCGTTCCTCACCTCGCTCGAGCCTCGCAGCGTCTTCTTCGTCGATGAGATCCACCGGCTGCCGCGGGCGCTGGAGGAGACCTTCTACCCGGCGATGGAGGACCGCCGCCTGCCGATCACCGTCGGGCAGGGAGCCGGTGCGCGGGTCGTGACACTGGAGCTGCCGCCGTTCACGCTGATCGGCGCCACCACCCGAGCCGGCCTTCTGACGACGCCGCTGCGCGACCGCTTTGGCATCCCGGCGCGCCTCGAGCCCTACTCCACTGAGGAGCTGGCGGCGATCGTCGTGCGCGCGGCACGGATCCTCGAGGTGGAGCTGGACGACGGCGGCGCGCTCGCAATCGCGAGCCGCAGCCGTGGCACGCCGCGGGTCGCCAACCGGCTGCTCAAGCGCACGCGCGACTACGCCGAGGTGCGCGGCGCGGGAACCGTGACCGCGAGCATCGCCCACGCCGCCCTGGAGCTGCTCGAGGTCGACGAGCTCGGGCTCGACCGCCTGGACCGCGCGATCCTGCGGACGATCTGCGAGAAGTTCGCCGGCGGGCCCGTCGGGCTCTCCACGCTGTCGGTGGCGGTCGGGGAGGAGCGCGACACGATCGAGGATGTCTACGAGCCCTACCTGCTGCAACTCGGCATGCTGAAGCGGACGGCGCGCGGCCGGATCGCGACCGAGCATGCCTACACGCACCTCGACATCGCGCTTCCGTCGGTCGCTCCGGCCCTGTTTTGAAACCCCCGGCCGGCAGCGGGACGCACGTGGGTGTCGGAAAGGCGCGGTGCGGATCGCGCGCGGGCGCCGGCGCGGCCAGCAGACCGCTCGCCGGTGCCACGCCTGTAGGCTGTCCATCGTCCATGGCGCACCCTTTCATCTGTCCCAACTGCGGCGAGCGCTCGCTCGCCTCCGACCGCTACGAGGCGTTTCGCCGCGAGGATCGGGGCTGCGCTAACTGCGGCTTCTCGTTCCTCTTCGAGCTGCTGGACGATTACTACCCGGCACCCGATGCGGCCTTCTTCGTCGCCGACCGCGAGGGGCGCGTGATCGGTTGCGGTCGCGGCTCGTTCGAGCTGACCGGCTACGAGGAGGAGGAGGTCGTCGGCCAGCCGCTGACACAGGCGCTCGGCCTCAGCTTCGAGAACGGCGTCGACCACATCGGCACGGTGCTCGAATGGGGGGTGCGCGCGCTCGGCAAGCCCGCGACGCTGCGCACCGACTCCGACCTCTCGGCCAGCGCGACGGCGGATCTCTTCCCGGCGTACGACGACGATGGCGGGCTGCTGCTCGTGCTCACGCCGTCCCGCTGAGCGGCCGATGATGCTGCGATGAGCGAACGCCTCCGCCACGCTTTCGTGATCGCCGTCGTCACGGCGCTCGTGCTCGTGTCGCTCGTGATCGTCGTCGGCATCCCCGGTGTCGTCAAGGCCTCGAAGACCCATCTCGGGCTCGACCTGCAGGGCGGCACCGAGCTGATCTACCTGGCGCACAACACCAACGGCACGCCGGTCGACTCGACGACGCTGACCGACACGATCAACATCATGCGCTCGCGCAGCGACACGCTCGGCGTGAGCGGCGTCGACATCCGGCCGTACGGCAAGAACGAGATCACCGTCGATCTGCCGAACATCCAGAACCCGACACAGGCCGCGAAGGTGGTCGGGGTCACCGGCCAGCTGTACTTCTACGACTGGGAGAACAGCGTGATCGGTGCCAACGGCAAGGTCGCCGGCGCGAACGATCCGAACGCGACCTGCGATGGGTCGTCGGAGCTGCCGGGCGGTGCCGCCTGCGGGCTCACCTGGTACGCCGCCGTGATCAGGGCCTCCAAGGAGCCCGCGATCCCAGTCTGCCCGGCCCACGCCGCGAAGGGGGCCAACTGCTTCGCGACCGAATCCTCGCCGGTCACCGTCTACTACTACGTCGACGCCAAGACGCAGACCGTCTACGCGCCGGACGGACCGGAGCCGACGAAGGCGCTGCTCGACGCCGACATCGCCCAGAAGCACGTCAAGCTGCCGGCGGCAGCGAAGATCGTGGCGGTGCAGCCGGGCACCGTTCTCGCGCAGGCCACCAGCGCGCCCGAGGTGCTGGTGCCGAACGACTTCTACGTGCTCCGCGACGACGTGCAACTGACCGGCAAGGAGGTCCGAACCCGCAGGTCACGACCGATCCGACACAGGGGATCGCGGTCAGCTTCGGCTTCAAGGGCAGCGGCGCGAGCGTGTTCACAAAGGTGACGGCGACACTCGCACACCGAGGCCTGGTCAGCTCGATCGACCCGTCGAACCCGAACCTCCAGCACTTCGCCGTGACGCTGGACGGCGCGCTCGTGACGGTGCCGTCGATCGACTTCCGCTCGTACCCGTATGGGATCGACGCCTCGAACGGCTCGGAGATCACCGGCAACTTCACGTACGCCACGGCGACGCGCTCGCCAACGTCATGGCCAGCGGCGCGCTGCCGGTCAAGCTCGAGGAGATCTCCTCGGAGCTGATCTCGGCGACGCTCGGTCACCAGGCGCTCAACCAGGGCCTCGTCGCCGGACTTGTCGGCCTGGCCCTCGTCGCGCTGTTCCTGCTGTTCTTCTACCGCGTGCTCGGCGTGATCGCGGTCAGCGCGCTGGCAATCTACGCGCTCTACCTGTACGCGCTGATCAAGCTCGTTCCGGTCACCCTGACGCTGCCGGGCATCGCCGGCCTGATCCTCACGATCGGCGTCGCCGCGGACGCGAACGTGGTCATCTTCGAACGCGTCAAGGAGGAGTCCCGCGCCGGGCGCTCGCCGCGAACGCGATCACCGCCGGCTACCGGCGGGTTTCAGCGCGATCGTCGACGCGAACGTCGTCACCTTCATGGCCGCGTTCATCCTCTTCATCCTCTCGCACCGTCGGATGTGCAGGGATTCGCGCTTACGCTCGGCATGGGCGTGCTGGTCTCGCTGTTCACCGCCGTCGCGGCGACGCGGGCGATCCTCGGCACGATGGGCCGCACACGCGTTCATCCGCGCCCCGAGCGCGCTCGGGGCCAGCAAGCGCCGGCGCCAGTGGACGTTCGACTTCATGGGGACGTCGAGCTGGTTCTTCAGCCTGTCGGGGACGATCCTGCTGATCGGAGCGATCGCGATCGGCGCCCGCGGCGTCAACTTCGGCATCGACTTCGTCTCCGGCACCCAGATCCAGGCGACGCTCGCGCACCCGGCGAGCGTGAGCGACGTGACGAAGGCGATCGAGTCGCTGCATCTGAAGAGCGCGGGCGCCGCGATCGGCCAACCGGTCGTGCAGCAGGTCTGAGCACGACCAAGCCAAGAAGCCGACCTACAGCTTCCAGATCGCGACCAAGACGCTGAACGGCAGGAGATCGGCGGCGCCGGGCAGCCGCGCTCCGTGCTCGGCCGCTCGACCAGCTTACGGCTTGGTCAACAGAGCCACAACTCTGTCGGGCCGAGTTCGGCAAGACCGTCGCCGACAGCGCGGTGATCGCGATCATCGCCTCGCTGCTCGTCGATCTCGGCCTACGTCGCGCTGCGCTTCGACTGGAAGTTCGCGGTGCCGGTGCTGATCGCGCTGATGCACGACCTGCTGATCACGAGCGGCGTCTACGCGCTCACCGGGAGGCGGTGACGACCGACACGGTCGCGGCGCTGCTGACGATCCTGGGCTACTCGATGTACGACACGATCATCGTGTTCGACCGCGTGCGCGAGAACGTCCCGCGGATGCCGAGCGCCGCGTTCTCGCAGATCGTCAACCGCTCGATGTCCGAGGTGCTGACGCGATCGCTGGCGACGACGCTCGTGCACGCTGCTGCCGATCCTCGCGCTGCTCCTGTTCGGCGGCACGACGCTGAAGGACTTCGCGTTCGCGCTGCTGATCGGCGTCGCATCGGGCGCCTACTCGTCGATCTTCATCGCCTCGCCGGTGCTGACGCACTGGAAGGAGCGCGAGCCGGTCTACCGCCGCCGGCGTGCGCGGATCGCAGCCGATCACGGCGGCATCGTGCCGGCCTACGCCACGATCGGTGCCGCGGCGCGTGAGGTCGACATCGAGGCGGCCGCCAAGCGCCCCCGCCGGCGCCTGACGGAGCCGCCGCGCCCGGAGGTCAAGACCGGCGAGTTCCGTGAGCTCGTGCGCGAGATGCACGCCGATCCCGTGACGCGTCCCGCGGTGCAGACGGCGCCCGAGCCGAGACCCGAGCCCCGGCGCGACCCCGCCGCCGACGCCAGGCCCGAGGATGTCGTGATGCCAGCTGACGATGCGGCGGCTCGCCGGCGCGGCGCGTCGAAGTCGCGCAACCGGCGGCGGGGGAGGCCACGCTGATGGGAATGCTCGCCTGGGTCATCATGGGACTCGCGCTCTGGCACTACACGATCTGGCTGCCCGACCGCTTCTGGGGTGGGATCGTGGGCGCCTTCCTGGCGTCGATCGCGGGGGCGATCGTCACCGGCATCGTGATCAGCCTCGCGCTGCACGGCGTCGCGATCCCCGGTCGCCACGCCACCCACCTCTCGACCGTGCTGTACGCGATCCCCGGAGCGCTCGCCGGCATGGCGCTGATCTATGCGGTCGGCGCGGCCCGCGAGCGCGGGTCCACGCGGCTCGCCAGCGGGCCGTTCGGCGGGTAGGCGGCGAGCGCCCGGCGCGGCGCTCGCGGCGCCGGGTCCCGTTCGAAGCGCACGCGGGGCGTTCCGGCATCGCCCGGCCCGGCCCGTCCCGGCCGCGCGCACACGCCGGGCGTTCCGTCGCAGCCGCCGCGTAGGCTCGTGCCTGATGGCCAAGACCCTCGAGCCGGCGGTCCGACTGCAGATTCCGTCGCTCGCCCTGGAGGCGCTCGAGACGCTCGAGCGCGAGCTCGGCGCCAGCCGCGTACTGGCACAGGTGCTCGTTGCGCGCGGCCTGGGCGACCCGGCTGCCGCGACGGCTTTCCTGGCCGCCTCCGAGGCGCACCGGCCCGGCGCGTTTCGCGGGATCGGCGCGGCGGTCGATCTCGTGCTCGCGCACATCGAACGCAACTCGACGATCACGGTCCACGGCGATTACGACTGCGACGGGGTCTGCTCCACCGCGATCCTCATCGCCGCGCTGCGCGAGCTGGGCGCCGAGGTGGACTGGCATATGCCGGACCGCCAGGCCGAGGGTTACGGGCTGGCGGGCGCCACCGTTCAGCGCCTGATCGATCGCGGCACAGGCCTGCTGATCACCGCAGACTGCGCGATCACGGCGGTCGCGGAGGTGGCCGCTGCGCGCGCCGGCGGGATGGACGTGTTGATCACCGACCACCACAGCCCGCGTGCGGACGGTGTGCTACCCGACGCCCCCTACATCCATCCCACGCTCTGCGGCTATCCCGCTCCGGAGCTCTGCGCCACGGCGGTGGCGGCGAAGTTCGCGCAGGCGCTGCGTGAGCGGGCCGGGCTGCCCGGGGGAGAGCGCGAGTCGGATCTCGAGCTGGTCGCGATCGCCACGGTCGCCGACGTGGTGGCGTTGCGCGGCGAGAACCGCCGCCTCGTGCGCGCCGGCCTGCGCGCGCTGGCGAGCACGGTTCGGCCCGGGCTGCGGGCGTTGATGAGCGTCGCGCAGATCGCGCCGCTGGCGCTCGACGAGCGTGCCCTGGCGTTCCGTCTGGCGCCGCGGATCAACGCCGCCGGCCGTCTCTACCGCGCCGACGCCGCGCTCGAGCTGTTGCTGACAGACGACGTCGCGCGGGCAGCGGAGCTGGCCGCCGAGCTCGACCACTGCAATGCCGAGCGCCGCACGATCGAGACGCGCATCCGCTTCGAGGCGGAGGCGCTCGTCGCGGCCGACGATCCGGAGGCGGCGGCCTACGTGCTTGCGAGTCCCGGCTGGCATCCGGGGGTGATCGGGATCGTCGCAGCGCGGGTCGCCGAACGTCACCATCGCCCGGTCGTGCTCGTCGCGCTGCCGGAAGGGGCCGGCGCCCTGGGCAGCGGCTCCGGCCGTTCGATTCCCGCCTTCGACCTGTTGAGCGGTCTCGCCGCCGCCGGCGAGTATCTCGTGCGCTTCGGGGGCCACCGCGCCGCGGCCGGACTGACGATCGACCCGGCACGCCTGGATGCGTTCCGGGAGGCCTTCGTCGCGCACGCCCGCGCGACGCTGACGCCGGCGGACATGGTCGTCTGTGAGCGCGTCGACGCGATCGCCTCGGGCGAGGAGATCGGCCTCGCACTCGTCGAGGAGCTGGCGCGACTGGCCCCGTTCGGCGCCGGCAATCCGCTGGTGTCGCTGCTGCTCCCGGCGGCGACCTTCAGCGACCCCGTGGGGTTCGGCGGTGAGCAGCGCGACGACCATCTGCGCTTCACCGTCAACTCCGGCGCCGGACGCGCACGCGCCGTGCGCTTCGGGTCGGGGTCGCGAGTCGGGGTCGAGCTCGGGGCTCCGGTTGATGCCACCTTCTCGCTCGAGCGCGACGAATGGCACGGCGTCGTCCAGCCGCGGCTGCTGCTGCGCACCGCCACCGCGTGTGATCCGCCGGCGATCGAGCTGCTCGGCGAGGATGGCGACTTTCTCACGCGGGCGCTGGCGCAGTTCGACCGCCCGCCCGGCGGACAGCCCTCGCCGCCGTGCGGGCCGGCACGCATCGAGTGTGACCACCGCGGCGGTGGCGTCGCAGCGCTTATCACGCTGTTGCTAGCGACCGGCGAGCGGGTCCTGGTGCTGGCGGCCGACGCGCCGGCGCGCCTTCGCCACCTCGGCCCGCGCCTCGGCGGGTTCGCGCTGGCGTCGCACGCTGCACTCGAGCGCGACGGCGGCCTCGCGGCTCCCTTCCCGCACGTCGTCGCGCTCGATCCGCCGGCCAGCCCGGCGGCGCGGGCGCGCGCGGGCGCCGCTCTGCACACCGCGCCTGGCGCGCAGCGGTTGTTTCTGACCTGGGGACCGGCTGAGCTACGCTTTGCTGCACACATACACGAGCAGGGTACGGTCTCCGCGACTCGCTTGGCCGCCTGTTACCGGACGCTCCGCGACCGCGGCGGCGCGGCCGGCCGGGAGCTCGAGGCCGTCCTGCGTGAGGCGGCGCCGTCGCCCGAGGGCGCGGGGTCGCCTGCTGGCGGTCCTTAGCAGGTCTCGTCGATCTCGACCGAGAGGACTCGCGGTCACCGTCACGCAGCGGCGGCGCGCGACGCTCGAAGAGTCGCCCGCCTACCGAGACTAGGAACGAACTCGACAGGACGGCCTGAGATACCTCGCAACCACGACAGATCGGCAGGCGGCGGCGTAAAGCAGGCCAGCGTGGCGACGGCACCGCGCAGGAGTCCGTCGCCGCGCCCCGGAGACGTCGGGCGGGACCGAGAAAATTTGGGGGGGGACCCACCGACCTCGCGCCGGGTCCCACGGCTCTCGCACCCGACTCCGCCCACCTCGCCCAGCGACTTGCCCACGGACCTCGCACCGGAGGCGCTCTCCGTCCCGGCGCCGGATCTCAGCCTGCTCGACGAGCGCGAGCGGAGACTGCTCGGTGACCTCTTCGCGATCGTTGAAGAGCACGCCGAGGATTCGCTCGTCGCGATCGACCGCGACGCCGTTGCGGCGGCGTTCGTGTTCGCTTGCGAGCACCATGCCGACCAGCGCCGGCGCTCGGCGAGGAGTTCATCGTCCATCCGGTCGGCGTCGCGCGGATCTGCGCCAGCATGCGCCTGGATACCGAGACGCTGTGTGCGGCGCTCCTGCACGACACGGTGGAGGACACGACCGCGTCGCTGGAGGAGGTTCACGAGCTTTTCGGCGAGGAAGTCGCAAGCCTCGTCGATGGTGTCACCAAGCTGACCGGGATCACCTTCTCCTCGCGCGACGAGGCCCAGGCGGAGAACTACCGCAAGATGATCGTCGCGATGGCGATCGACGTGCGCGTCATCCTGATCAAGCTGGCCGAC